>CAZKDY010000026.1:0-30064 GCA_964551615.1 uncultured Polyangiaceae bacterium | reverse complement strand
GGGTGGCTCAGCCGCGGGCGGAGCGGGTGGCTCAGCCGCGGGCGGAGCGGGTGGCGACGACAGGCGATGGGAGTGCGAGGCAAATACCGACTGCGGAAAGGGCCAGTGTGTCCGGCTCTCGCCTGACGGCTTTCAAGCCTGCGCGATGCCGGTCGAGCACGCGAGCCGCTGCATCGATACAAACGACACCTGCTGTTCAGATGCTGAGTGCAGCGGCGGGGCGTCGTGTTTGGCGACGCCCCTGATCCCCTCCTGCGGTGGCGCGCCTCCGATCGAGCACAACGTGTGCGCAGCTGACCAGTGCACGTCCACCGCCGATTGCGTGGGAAAATCGATCTGCGTTCCAGCAGGCGTATTCGGACATAAGGTCGCCAGCTGCCGGGAGTTCTTGTGTACCAAAGACAGCGACTGCACCGAGGATCAGGGCGGAAAGTGCGCAGCGATAGCCAACCCATGCTGCGCGGGCCCGATCCTCAGTTGCGTCTACCCCGGGGGTTGTTTCTCGGACAGTGAGTGTGAGAAGAACACCTACTGCGAAGCAAAACCGGGCGGCGCCAGCTGCATGCCGGGCCCACCGCCGTGTCCAGCTTGACCCAGTACGGCGCTTCGTAAGCAGCACGGCGCTTCGTAAACAGCACGGCGCTGCCCGCCAAGCTGCCGCGCGGAATCAGCTGGCGGGCGGCAGCATGCTGCGGCTGGTCCAGCCGTGGTGCGTGCGCAGCAATTTCAACGTGCGGCGCAGGGGCTCCGCCGCGCCCCAGAGCAGCTGATCACCTACGGTGAACGCCCCCAAATACTCCGGCCCCATGCGCAGCTTGCGGAGGCGACCGATGGGCACCTTGAGGGTCCCGTTGACCGCCGCAGGCGTTAGGCGCTCAAGGGACGCTTCCTTGTTGTTGGCGACCACGTCCACCCAGTGATTCCCCTCTTGGATCACGCTCTCCAGCTCGTCCAGCCGCACGTTCTTCTTTAGCTTGATGGTCATGGCTTGCGAGTGGCAGCGCATCGCGCCGATGCGGACACAGATGCCATCCACGGGGATAGGCGGGTCGTTGGCCAGGATCTTGTTGCTCTCCGCGTGGCCCTTCCACTCCTCGCGGGTCTCCCCGCCTTCCATCCCGCGATCGATCCAGGGGATCAGGCTCCCCGCGAGCGGCGCCCCGAAATTCTCCCTGGGGAAATAGTCCGCCAAGAGCGTCGCACCCACCGTCCGGTCGAGCTCCAAGATGGAGCCCGCGGGGTCCTCCACCAGCTGCTTAGCGTCCATACCGATCTGATACATCTGAGCGACCAGCTCACGCATGTTGGCCGCGCCAGCGCCGGACGCTGCCTGATAGGTCATGCTGCTCACCCACTCGACCCAGCCGCGCTGATACAAACCAGCGAGCGCCATCAGCATCAAGCTGACGGTGCAGTTACCCCCAATATAATTCTTGATGCCAGCGTCGATGGCCGCGTCAATTACCGTACGGTTAACCGGATCGAGCACGATCACGCTGTCGTCGTCCATGCGCTTGGTGCTCGCGGCGTCGATCCAGTAGCCGTCCCAGCCAGCCTTGCGCAGCGCGGGCAGCACCTTGGCCGTGTAGTCCCCGCCCTGGCAGGTGATGATCGCCTGCTGGTCCTTCAACTCGTCGAGCTTGAACGCGTCAGCCAGGGCGGGCGCAGGGACGCCGACCTCCGGCGCGGGCTGGCCGATCTGAGAGGTTGAGAAGAACTTAGGCTCCAGGCCGTTGAAGTCGTTCTCCTTCTGCATGCGATCCATCAGGACCGAGCCAACCATGCCCCGCCAGCCAACCAACCCGACGCGTGTGAGTGCCATCGCTCGACGCTTAGCAGAGACGGCCACGTGAATCACGCAATCGCGCCAACTCCAGCAGCCGCCTTGGGCTTCAAGCTAGAGCCCTTCAGCCCAGGTCCAGCGCACACCCAGCTGACCGAAATCACCGCCCTTAATCCCCAATTGGTCGGGGCTGACCCAGACAGGCACCAGGTTGCCACGCGCCTCGAGGTCATCGAACAGGCGCATGCGCAGCAGCACACCGGCGCGGAGCGTGTCGGTCTCCCGATCTGGGTCGCGCAAGTACTCCGCCACGACGCCCAGGCTGAGCGCGCCTTTGGCAGCGATGGGCAACACGTAACCCAGGCGCTGACGCAGCACCCAGGGCGCCACGGCGACGACACGCAGTTGCTCGCTGTAGACCAAGCGATCAGCCGGTACGCCGGTGAGGTAGGTCACCGACGACTCACTCAAGACGTACCCCGGCCCGACGATCGGGGTCAGGGTCAGCTCAGCCTCCCACGAGCGGTAGCGCGCGCGCGCGCCGTCATCAAACTCAATATCGCGACGGTCGTAGCTGTCTTTGGCTAGCAAGAACGACTTGTTGAATGAGTAGACGAAGCGGCTGCCAAGCCGCAGATCGAACGGTGGCAGCGACACACGCAGACCAGCATAGCCGCCGGCAGCCGTGCCGCTGATCAACGGGTTGGCGTCCACGCCGACCCACGAGCCCCATGGATTACCGTACCCCACGGAACCGCGCGGACGTAAGTACTGAAAGCCAACGTCCACGGCCGTCGCGACGAACAGGCCATGGCCCTGCAGCTGGCGCTGGGGGCTCCCCGGGGGGACCGCGGGCTCCGCGTCGCTGGGCAGGCCGCCCACCCCCACCTGAGCGTGGGCCGTGGCGCACAGGCCCAGCAGCGCCACGCCTACCGCGACGGGGACGTGAACACCACGCCACGCCATCAGAACGCCCCCATCAGCGCGGCGCCCCCGGGCATTGGAATCAACCGCATGGATACAGATGGAACCTCCGCCAAGTCGCTCGGGCTCTCTCGGTAGTGCAAGACCAGCGGCACCGCCAGCCCCACACCGGTACCGACCAGCGCGCCAGTGAGCACGTCGGTCAGGTAGTGGAAGTCAGACACGATACGCAGCGCCCCGACCCCACCCGCCAGCGCAAAGCCGCCGAAGCACGGCGCAAAGGCCGTGCCTGGCCCGTACAGCGGCAACTGGGTGTGGTGCACGCAGTTGACCGCGGCGGCGGTGAAGCTGAGCGAGGTGTGCCCGCTGAAGAAGCTGCGATAGCGGTTGCTGCTCACGCAGTCACTGTTCTCTGCGTCTCGCTGTTCGCCGCAGGTGCGGCCGTACGGCCGCTCGCGCCCGGAGGCGAGGTTGGCGAGCGCCTGGATCGCGGTGCTGAAGGTCATGGCTTCAGTGGTGATCAGCGCCATTTGCACGCCTACGTCAGGGCTGTCACGATACCACGAGGAGACAATCAGCGCGTCCACCAGGTACGGGTAGGTGACCGCTAAGCCCAGGCCGACGTCGCTAGCGTCTTCCGCTATTTGGCGCCAGCGCCGGCTCGGCCCGCGCAGCGTGTCGCGCACAGATTCGTCTACGCCCAGCTGCCGGCGCCACGGCTCGTCTTGATCGGGGCCGATGGCGTAAGCCGAGACCAGCGCCGTCATGGCGATGCCCGTCAGCACGCCGTTGCCCACCGTAAAGCGCTTCCACTCTGGCTTCCATACAAGGCTAGCCCCTCCACCCCGTTCGAACTGCCCGCTGGCCAGGCGTGGCCCGGCCGGAGACTGGGCTGGAGTCTTGGCTGGCGCTGGGGCTGGAGACTGGGCTGGCGCTGGGGCTGGTGGCGCGGCGGGGGGTTGCTGGGCTGCTTTGGTTCCCTGCGGCATAGACTGAGCGCTGACCAGGGATGGTAGAGCCAGCGTCCAAGCCAAGCTGAACAGCGCGCTGTAGGGCGGTGAGATCACGCTTGGCTACGCACTCGCTGACGCGCCTGAGGGCTCTTGCTCATGCGCTCCCCGATACAAAACGCCATCTCGAGCGCTTGGCGGTAGTTCAAGCGGGGATCGCAGCGGCTCGCGTAGTTCTGGTCCAGATCCGCTTCAGACAGGCCGCCCCCGGTACACTCGGTGACGTCCTCACCAGTCAGCTCCAAGTGGACCCCTCCTAGGCTCGACCCCAGGGCCTCGTGGACATCGAATGAGCGCTCCACCTCATGCCGAATGTCGTCAAAGCTACGCGTCTTGATGCCCGCGCTGGTGGCCCGCGTGTTGCCATGCATCGGATCAGAGACCCACAGCACTCGAGCGCCGTCGCTGTGCAACGCGCTCACCAGCGGCGGTAGCGCCTCCAGCACGCCCTCGGCTCCCATACGGGTGATCAACACCAACTTGCCGGCTTGATTGCTGGGGTTCAGGCGATCGACCAGCCGCCGCACAGCGTCCAAGTCCGCGCTTGGCCCGAGCTTCACGCCCACTGGATTCTCGACCCCACGGAAAAATTCCACGTGGGCGCCGTCCAGGTCGCGGGTGCGCTCACCAATCCACGGCAAATGCGTGGTGAGGTCGTAGTAGCCGGCGTGATGATCGACGCGGCGCGTCTGGGCGGCTTCGTAGTCGAGGCTCAGCCCCTCGTGGCTCGCATAAAAATCCACGCGGGTCAGGTCGCCGACCCGCGCCTCACCCAGCGCCTCCATGAAGCGCAGCGCCTCGGCCAGCTGAGCCGTCGTGCGCCGGTAGTTCTGCTTCAGCTCATCGGCCATGTCGTCGCGCTCGATGAACGAAAGGTCCCAGTACTCTGGGTGGTGCAAATCAGAGAACCCACCGCTGCCCAGCGAGCGCACGAAGTTGAGGGTCAGCGCCGAGTGCCAATAGGCCTCGAGCAGCAGCTTGGGGTCGGCGCGCCGCGCCGCCGCGTCGAACTCTGGGCGGTTCACCAGATCACCAAAGTAGCTCGTCAGCTCCACGCCGCTTTGCGCTTCCACGGGGTTAGATCGCGGCTTGGCGTACTGGCCAGCGAAGCGGCCGACGCGCACCACTGGGCGCTTGCCCGCCTGGATCAGCACCACCGACATTTGCAGCAATATCTTCAGGCGATTGGTTATTATATCCGCGCGGCAATCATCAAAGGTCTCCGCGCAGTCTCCGCCCTGCAGCAAGAAGCGGCGACCTTGCTGAGCGTCCGCGAGCTCTTGCTTGAGCCGCTCAATCTCCCACGGCGTAACCAGCGGAGGTAGCGCCCGCAGCTGCCCGACGACCTGCTCAAGCTCAGCGGGATCCGCGTAGCCAACGCGCTGCGCCCGCGGCTTGTCGCGCCAGCTGGAGGGCGACCATTCGGCTGCAGGCTGCGCGACGCGCGCCGGGGTTCGCTGGTCAGTGTCAGTCATCTCGGCGCGCAGCTTTACACGCTGAGCCAGCGCTTGCCTGCGCCAAGCCTCAGCTTACAACGCGCCGTAGCGCCGCAGCTTGGCGCGCAGGGTGGTGCGCGGCAGCCCCAGTAGGCGCGACGTCTGGCTGAGGTTGCCGTCAGACTCGCGAAATGCAGCGAGGATCAGATCCCGCTCGATGTCCCGGAGCCCGCCGCCCTCCGCTAGCAAGCCGCGCACTCGCACCGCGCCGGTCGCGCCGTCCAATTCCAAGCTGGCCAACCCGCCAGGGGCCACCCGCGGCTCAGCACGCGCTTGGGACGCCGCCAGCGCTGCGGCTGCGCGGGCTTCACGATCGGCGCTGAGGCTGGCCAGGTGCTGCCGCGCCGCCAACACGCTCTGGACATCGATCTCCCCGGGCGCGCTGAGGATGGCGGCGTGATCCAGGGTCCTGCGCAGCTGGCGCACGTTGTCTGGCCAGTCGAACCGCCGCAGCTCGAGCAGCGCTTCGCCCGAGATGCTGCAGCTCGGGTTGCCTTGCCGCGCGCCGAATGCAGCCACGAAGTGCTTCGCCAGCGCCTCGAGATCGTCCAGGCGCTCGCGCAGCGGCGGGATCATGATCGTAAAGCCTGCGAGCCGAAACCGCAGATCGGGGTGCAATGCACCGCCTGCGGATGCCAGCGCGCGGTTGGTGGCGCTGATCACCCGGGCGCCGAGCGGGATGTTGACCTCGGAGCCCAGCCGGCAGAACTCCCGGGTCTCCAACGCCCGCAACAGCTTGGCCTGGAGCCTGAGCGGCATGGCGCTCACCTCATCCAAGAACACCGTGCCCGCTCGCGCCGCCTCGAGCAGGCCGACCCGCGCCGCATTTGACGCGGGTCCGGTGGTCGCCTCGCAGCCAAACAGCTCGGTCTCAAACAGCTCGGCGGGAATGGCCGCGCAGTTGATGGCGAAGAATGGCTCGCGATCACCGCTGTCGAGCTTGTGAATCGCCTCGGCGACCAGCTCTTTGCCGGTCCCGCTCTCCCCGATCACGATCACGGAGACATCACGGAAACGCGCGATGCGACGGATCTGTTGCCTGACCTGGGCCATGCCTGGAGTGATGCCGAGCAGGTCTTCGGCTGCGTCTCGAGTCAGGGCGCGGTGAGGCAACGCGTCCTCCAGCCTACCCAACAGCTCTGCCCGCCGTTCGCTGGGGGCGACCATGAGCTGAAGCGCGTCGCCGCCGCTGTCTGCCGCGCGCTCACGCAGCATCAGCAGCCAATCGTCGCCTCCCAGGCTGAGCCCGGCCAAGCTCCGCTGCGTCGGGGCGAGCTGTGCGCACTCGATCAGCCGGATCTCACACTCAGCGTCGCCGAGCACACGCGCCGGCTCTAGCGCCTCGAGCGTGCAGCCAGAGCGCGCCGCCAGCGCGCTGATTTGCTCGATCAGCTCTTGATCTTTAGTTGCCAGTGCTATCCGCATGGCATCTCCGCGTGGTCGTAGGCGAACTAACGCAGCGTCGAAGCCGCGCTGCGCAAAACCTGCTCCAGCTCCTCCTGTTCACCTGTACCGTAGTCGGCTCGAGGCGTTCGGGCAACACCCAGGCGAACCCGCGGCGTGTGACCAAACCTGCGCAGCCGCGCACAGGCCACGACCCACCCACGCCCTCGCAGGCGCAAGCCGCACCACCAAACAGGCCGGCCCCACACGCCAGGTCAGCCGGCAAGCAGGAGCAGGACGCTGGGCCGCGAGCTGCGCCACCCGCGAGCCCGGGAGCGCTGCGTCACGCCTTCGCGCCGGCGACTTTCTGCGGTTGCGGTGGCCGGCTACCCGGGGCACAACCAGGCGGTGATTCGTGTTCTGCTGCTCGAAGACGACCCGGTGATGCGGCGCACGCTCAGCCGCGAGCTGGCTCGGCGCGGCTACAGCGTCACCGAGGCACCGTCGTGTACAGCTGCCTTGGCTTGCACTGGCCCCTACGACTGCGGGGTGTTCGACATCGTGCTGCCAGACGGCGACGGGATCGACGTCGCGGAAACGCTGCTAGGCTCTGGGGCGGTGGCCAGCGCCGTTTTCTATAGCGGCACGTCCGACGAACGGATCTGGCTGCGCGCGGCGGACGGTGGGGTGTTCGTCCACAAAGATCAAGGCGTACAGCGGCTGGCCGACGAGCTGGACAGCTTGGTGTCGCCCCACAGCGTCCCCGACCCATCTGCATGACGCGGGCGCAGACCAGGTCGCGCGCGTGGCGCCGTCAACTCCATAGCCGGCTGCCAGCGCGTGGCTGACGTGCTGCGCGCCGTAGGGCAGCTGCTCGACTCAGGTCGGCGCGGCGCCCTGGCTACGGTGGTGCGAGCCAGTGGTTCAACCCCGCAGAGCGCCGGTGCGCGCCTCCTCGTACGCAGCGACGGCTCACTCGTCGGCACCGTGGGTGGCGGCGCGGTTGAGGACGCGGTGCTGCGTGAGCTACAGGTTTGCCTGAGCGACGGCAAGCCACGCAAGCTGACCTGGGACCTGACGCGGGATCTCGGCATGTGTTGCGGAGGTCAAATGGAGGTGTTCATGGAGTGCATCGAGAGCAGCGCGCGCTTGATCATCTTTGGCGCCGGCCACGTCGCCGAGGCGACCGCGCGGCTAGCCTGCCGGGTCGGGTTCTCGCCTTGGATCGTCGACGCCCGCGAAGAGCTGAACACCGAAGCGCGCTTTCCCACATGCAAACGCATCCTGTTGGAGCCCGCTGAGGCGCGGCGCGAGCTCGAGCCTGGGCCCCACGACTGGCTGCTGATCGTAACCCACGATCATCGACTAGATGAGCAGGCGCTGGAGCACTACGGCGCGTTGCCCCACGCCTACCTCGGGATGATCGGGAGTCGCCGTAAGGTCGCGCGCATCATCCAGCGCTTGCAGGCTCGCGAGCGCCTGCCCGACATGTCGCGGGTGTACACGCCCGTCGGCCTGAACATCGGCGCCGTCACCCCCGATGAGATCGCCGTGAGCCTGGTAGCTGAGCTGATCGCCCTGCGCAGCGGTGGCAGCGCCAAGCACCGCGACCGCAGCCTGGGTGCTCATCTACGCGTGGACGCTGAAGGCCTGACCCGTATGCTCGCCGTCACCGAGTGACCCCGACACCCTTTGATCAAGACACCATGCAGACCATCCGCTTCAAGCTCAACGGCGCCCAAATCGAGGCCCGAGACGTCGACCCCAACACCACGCTGTTGTCGTGGCTCCGCCAGCAAGGCCTGACCGGCACCAAAGAGGGCTGCTCCGAGGGCGAGTGCGGCGCGTGCGCGGTGTTGATGCTGTGCCCAGATGGCGCAGGCGCGTCGCGCTACCAACCGCTGAACAGCTGCTTGTTGTTGCTAGCGTCTGCGGCAGATCGAGAGCTGCTCAGCGTGGAAGGCATCCACGCTGGAGCCGCAGGGTCGTTTGAAGCCGCAGGGCCGCTCGGAGCCGCAGGGCCTCACCCGGTCCAGCAGGCCATGATCGCGACCGCAGGGTCTCAGTGCGGCTACTGCACGCCGGGCTTCGTGGTCAGCCTGTTCGCAGAGTACTATCGTAAAGACCGCGAGGCGACGGGCTTTGACCGTGAGAGCGTGGGCGGCAACCTGTGTCGCTGCACCGGGTACCGCCCAATCGTCTCCGCGGGGCATAGCCTACCCGTGGTCCAACCGGCAGACGCGTACGCCGCGCGCCTGAGCGCTGCCCCACCAAAGCTCAAGCCCCTTGAGCTCAGCTACACCACCCCTGAGGCGCAGGAGCGCCTGCTGTTTCGCCCGACCCAGCTCAGCGACGCCGTCAATTACCTCGCGGATCATCCAGACGCGGTCTTGATCAGCGGCGGCACAGACGTCGTGGTGGAGCTGAACCAGCGGCACCGTCGCCTACAGCGCGCGCTGTTGCTCGAGGGGGTGGAGGGGCTCCACGGCATCTCACGCAGCGAAGCGCACATCGAGATCGGCGCTGGGGTGTCGCTCGGAGAAATCGAAGCAGAGCTTAGCGCCGATGTGCCGATCTTCGGGCAGCTGCTGCCGCTGTTTTCATCTCGCCTGATCCGGGCGCGCGCGACGCTCGGCGGCAACCTGGCCACGGCGTCCCCCATCGGGGACTCGCCGCCGGTGCTCTTAGCGCTGAACGCAGAGCTCGTGCTGGTCAGCAAGCGTGGGCAGCGCAGCCTACCGCTGGCAGAGTTCTTCCTGGGCTATCGCCAGACGGCCCGCGCAGCTGACGAGATCATTCGTTCCGTAAGGATCCCGCTGCCGCTGCCGACGCTGACCAAATTTTACAAGGTCTCGAAGCGCGAGCAAGACGACATCTCCACCGTGGCCGCGGCGTTCGCGCTCGATCTCGAGGGCGAGGAGATCAAGCGCGCGCGGCTGTGTTTCGGTGGCGTGGCGGCCACGCCAGCGCGGGCTTCGGCCGCTGAAGCCCAGCTGATCGGGTGCGCCTGGGACCGAGCCAGCCTCGACGCGGCGCTGCCCACGCTGGCTGCCGCCTTCAAGCCGCTGAGCGACCAGCGCGGGAGCCTGGAGTATCGACAGCGCATGCTGACCAAGCTGTTTGAAAAGTTCTGGTTCGAGACCGCCAACGACTCTCCGAGGGCCGGCCAGAGCGAGGAGCCCGCAGCATGAGCAGCCCAAGCCACAGCCGAGTCAGCGACCAGGCTAGCAGCAAGCAGGCCAGCAGCGACCAGACCAGCCGGCCCGAGCCGGTCGGCAGCCCCGTCCCTCACGAGAGCGCTCTCGGACACGTCACCGGCCGCGCGCTGTACACCGACGACCTGTGTACGCGCTTTACAAATCTGCTCCACGCTTGGCCGGTGCAGGCCGTCCACGCCCACGCGCGGATGCGGGGGCTGACCACCGCGCGAGCCTTGGCGACCCCGGGCGTCAGCCAGGTGCTCACGGCGCGCGACGTGACCGGCGAGAACAACACCGGCGCCGCGCGGCGCGATGAGCCGCTGTTTCCGCAAGAAATTGAATACCACGGCCAGCCCGTGGCGTGGGTCCTAGCGGACAGCCTAGAGCAAGCCATCCTCGGGGCGAGCCGGGTCGAGGTAGAGTACGAGCCGCTGCCAGCGCTGCTCAGCATCGAGCAAGCAGAGGCCGCTGGTAGCTTCTTGACCGAGCCAGCGCGCATCGAGCGCGGCGATGTCGACCTAGCGCTGCGCGGCGGACGCAGCCTGAGCGGTCAGCTGTTCGCGGGTGGCCAAGAGCACTTCTATCTCGAGACCCAAGCCGCCATCGCCTACGTCGACGAAGGCGCCTCGGTGATGGTGCAGTCTTCAACACAACACCCCACGGAGACTCAAGAGATCGTCGCGCGCGTGCTCGGCGTGCCCAAGAACGAGGTCATCGTGCAGTCGCTGCGCATGGGCGGGGCGTTCGGTGGCAAAGAGGTGCAGGCCAACGCGATCGCGGCGGTGGCCGCCCTCGGCGCCAGGCTCAGCGGGCGGCCAGTGCGCGTGCGCCTCGATCGCGCGCGCGACATGACCATCACCGGCAAGCGCCACCCGTTCCTCGGGCGCTACCGGGTAGGCTTCGACGACGCTGGGCTTATTTCCGCGTTTGATCTGCAATTGGTCAGCGACGGCGGCTACAGCCTAGATCTGTCGGTGCCGGTGCTCGGCCGCGCGCTGTTTCACTGTGACAACGCCTACAACATCCCCAATTTGCGGGTGGTTGGCCGCGTCGCCAAGACCCACACCACCTCCCACACGGCGTTCCGCGGCTTCGGCGGTCCCCAGGGCATGCTGATGATCGAGGACGCCATCGACGCCGTCGCGCGCGCCACCGGGCTCGCGCCGCACGTGGTGCGTGAGCGGAACTTCTACCGCGAAGGCGACACCACCCACTACGGCCAACCTGTAAAAGACGCCCAGCGCATCACGCAAATTTGGACGCGCCTGTCACAGACCAGCCAGCTCAGCGCGCGCTGGCAGGCCATGTTGGAGTTCAACCAACGGCACACCCACGTCAAGCGCGGCATCGCCATCACCCCGGTCAAGTTCGGGATCTCGTTCACCGCTAAGCACTACAACCAGGCCGCGGCGCTGGTGCTGATTTATCGCGACGGCAGCGTCCAGGTGAATCACGGCGGAACCGAAATGGGCCAAGGCTTGCACACCAAGGTGCGCCAAGTGGCAGCTCAGGCGCTCGGCGTCTCCCTCGAGGCGATCCGCGTGATGCCGACGCGCACAGACAAGGTGCCGAACACCTCGGCCACCGCGGCGTCCAGCGGCACCGATCTGAACGGCGCGGCGGTGGCCGACGCCTGTGGCAGCCTGCGCGCTCGCCTGCTCGACGTCGCGGCGCGCATGCTAGGCGCAGATCCAGGAGACTTGGTCATCGCGGGCGGGGTGGTGGCGCGGGTAGGCAGCCCGCCAAGCCTCGAGGGCGACGCGGGCGGCCTCGCCTTCGCCGAGGTGGTTGAGCGCGCCTACCTGGACCGCGTCCAGCTGTCGGCGACCGGCTTCTACCGCACGCCTGAGATCCACTACGACTCGGCCAAGGGGCGCGGTAAGCCGTTTCACTACTTTGCGTATGGCGCCGCGGTGACGGAGGTGGAGGTGGACGCCTTCACTGGCATGTACAAATTTTTACGCGCGGATATTCTCCACGACGTGGGCAACTCGCTGTCTCCGCTGGTCGACCGCGGTCAGGTCGAAGGAGGCTACATCCAAGGCGTGGGGTGGCTGACTCAAGAGGAGCTGTGGTGGACACAAGACGGCCGCTTGGGCACGTCCAACGCCTCCACCTACAAGCTGCCGAGCCTCGGCGAGTGCCCGCAGATCTTTAACGTAGAGTTGCTCGAGCGCGCCGCCGAGCCCAGCGTGATCTACGGCTCGAAGGCGGTCGGCGAGCCGCCGCTGATGCTCGCAATCAGCGCCCGCGAGGCGCTTCGGCAAGCGGTGTCGAGCTTCGGCGAGGGACGAGAGCCGGTCTCGCTGGCCAGCCCCGCGACTCCAGAGGCGGTGTTCTGGGCGATTGAGCGGCGCACCACCACTTCGAGCTAAGGTGCGCTCAGCGATCCCGCGCGGCTGAGGCCGGCTGGGCCGCGCGACGCTGAGGCCCGCGAACGGCGCGGGCAGCGGCGATGTGTTTTGGATGACAGCGCAGATCTGCTCTGGAAGTAGCGTAGGATCCCGTATGCTCAGGCACATGGCAGCAGCCCACGGTTCCAGCGCTCGCAGGGGCGCGCACAAACAAGCACCGCGTCACCAAACCACTCGGCTTGGTAGCGCGCTCGTCGCGGTCGCCCTAGGCTTGGGCCTGTGGCTCGGCGCTGGCAGCGCGAGCGCCGATCTTCCACCCAGCCCTGACGAGCCAGAGTGCAGCGTCGCCGCGGCGCAGGCCGAAGGCAAGAGCGACTGCACCCAGTGCGACACCTACCACGCGGAACCGGACAAGTGCAAGTCGTTGGCAGCCCAGGGGTATACCCAGAGCTGCCGCAGCAGCGGCGCCTCCGTGTGGCATGAGGTGTGGTGTAAAGGCCAGTCCGCTGCACCGCCCGCTGAGGCCAAGCCCACGGGCTGCGGCGCTTGCGCGACCACGACGAGCGGCCCGGCATCTCCGGCGGCCCTCGCCTTGGGGCTTAGCCTATTGCTCGGCGCCGCCGCGCGCCGGCGCAAGCGCTCGTAGTTCCCTGCGGTAGCTGCTAGGCCTCCAAGTCGCTGCGCTGTGCAGCGGCAGTGCTACGGGATCCCCTTCTTCTCCACGGTCCAAGCGCTGTCCGTGCACAGCTTGCAGCTCGACCCATAGAAAAAGCCGCGGGCGCTCTCGTCTGCCATCAGGTGCAAGCGCAGCCAAGCCGTGGCCGGCCCTCGAAAGTCACTGATGTCGCCCACCGCGCTGAACAGGTGATCCGCCGCCTTCAGCGTGCCCCAGAACACCAAGGCGTTGGTGTTCTCGAACACCGGCTGCTGCTGGTTCGCCCGCGGCGCGATCACATCCCGGCCGCCGCTCATCAAGAACATCGGACCATGCTGGTTCAGCTGAGAGGCCGGGTCGTGTCCAAGACCCGTGATGTATGGCTCAAGCGGCGCCGTGACGCTGACGCGAGGATCTGCGCCCACCATGATCGCGCCACCGCCACCTTGAGAGTGCCCGCTGGCGCCGACCCGGGTCACGTCGAGGAGCCCCACGAATTCGCTGCCTGGACGCAGGTTCTCGGCCTCTAGGTAGTCGAGGCAGGCGAGCATCTCCTTCCCGGTGCCGGCGTTGGAGGTGTTGGCTGCCGCGACCACGAAGCCGTGGGACGCCCAGTGGTTGAGCACCCCGGCGTAGATGGGCGGCGTCGCGGTGGTACCATTTCCCCAGAGAATAATCGGGTGGCGCACGCCGCCAAGCCCCAGGTACGTGGGCCTGTACAGCGTGCAGCTAGGCCCTTCACCCCCGTCTTGGGTGGCGAACGGCCCCTTTGCGGCGAAGTCACTCACCGCAGGGAAAGGGACACCACCAGCGCCAGCGCTACCAGCGGCTCCACCCGCTGCAGAGCTGCCGCCGGCGCTACTGCCGCCCGTCGCGCCGCTACCACCCGCTCCGGTGCCAGCTGTGCCAGCGCCGCCTGCTGCGCTGCCAGCTGTGCCAGCGCTGCCTGCTGCGCCAGCGGCACCCCCAGCGCTGCCGCCGCCTACGCCGCCTGCGCCGCCGCCCTGGGCGACCAGCCCGACGCTGTCAGCTTCGCCGCCGCCGCAGCACCAGAGCAGCAGCGCTAGGCTGAGGCAGCCGAGCCTGATGGGCGCGTCCACTCGCATAGCCCGCCTCAATCACTCCGAGCAACCGAGCCCGGTGGCGCCAGACGTGAGCACGAACTTAGGCGACGGGCAGGAGCGCGTGCACAGCGCGGAGCGGCAGCCACCAATTCCTCCAGGAACCAAGTAGGAGCAACCGCCGGCGCCGCAGGTGTAGCGCACGCCGGTGGCTGAGTCCGACCCGGCGCCCGCCACGGGGCTCGTCACGCAGAAGCCGAAGATGTTGACCTCGCCCGGGCCACAGCCGCTCTGAGCTTGGGGTGAGGGGCAGGTGTTAAAGTGGCGCGGGCTGCCATCGGCGCACGGCGGCAAGCACAGCGGGACACCGCTGTCCGGCACCAGGCCAGCCGGGCACAGGCCAGGGCTTGGGACGGGAGGAGTCGGCTCGCCAGGGCTGTTGGGCTTCTCGGGTTGGCTGGGGTTCGTCGTCGAGACATCGACGAGGTAGCCGTACTTCATGTTGGTGAGCAGCGTCTTCTCCAGGATCCAGGCGTAGCCGCCGTCGCCCCAGCGCGTGCCCCAAGAGTTGTGGAGCAGGTAGTAGGTGCCGTTAGCCTGGGTCTTGTACCCTGCGATCACCATGGCGTGGCCCGAGCGGCTGGCCCTGAAGTCTCCGTCGGGGATCACGGCGTTGGGGCCGCGCACGTCTTGGAAGCGGCTGTCCACGTACATCGCGAACCAGATGTTCTGCCCCTTGACCAGCGCGCCCTTTAGTTCCGCAGGGTCCATCGCATTGATCTCGGTGATGTTGGTGATGCGGGCGTTGGACGCTTTATCCATGCTCGATAGCTTGCTGCTATCGACGGGCTGGTTGCAGCTAGTGCCGGTGATCGAGCCGCAGTCGCAGTCACCGCCAGAGTACCAAGAGCACGCCGTCTTCGCCTTGTAGGCCCAACTGGTCTCGAAGCTCAGCGGGCGATCGCGGTTCAAGTCTGCGGCGGCCTGCATGTTGGGCGTGTGGTAACGACCCCAAATCTGCATGACCGAGACGTTGCCTGGCGCGCTGCCGGCCTGAGCGATGGCGTGGTCCGCGGCGGTCGCCAGGCTGAACGCGGTGCAGGCCCCGACGGGGCCCTGATCGCGCACCGGGCCCTCTTTCCCTGCGGCACGATGATCGATGCTGGTAGGGAGCGGCTCAGCGCCCGTGTAGCCAGGCCCCGCGTCGAAGCGCTTGCGGTGGACTAGCGGCTTGGAGGCGGTCGGCACGAAGCCATACTGCGGGCTCATGCAGTCGAGTAAGATCGGGCTACCAGCGACGTTTACGCTTCCGCACGAAGACAGCGCCGCCGTGGAGGGAGGCGCAGGCTGGCCTGGTGGCGCCGCGGGTTGCGGGGTGATACCAGGGATATTCGGCATCGGGAGCCCGCCTACCATCACCCAGCCCGGAGGCAGCGGGAGCTCCGCGATGTTGATGGGCGGCGGCAACGTGAAGCCCAAGGGCGGCGGCGCGGCGGCGCGAACCGGCGGCGGCGCGGCGGGCGGCGGCGCGTTGGCCGGCACAGAGTACTGACCCGGCGGGGGAGCCGGCGACTGACGACTGCGCCCCGATTGCAGCGTACACGCGCTGACCAACACCAGACTGAGCGCTGCGCCGCTGACGCCAGCCAGCGGTGTTCCACCTTGCCACCAGCGAGCCGTCTTGGGGGTGAGTCGTTGGGTCATTAGCCTAAACCTATCATCCTGGAGCGAAAAACTGAGCGCCTCAGTGATACGAAGCGACGGGCGGATTTATGCGCCGACGACAGCGACCAGCCTAACGATTCAGCCCTAATGGCGCAGAAAAGCGCGTCATCAGCGGGGCAACCAGCGGTGAGAGCCAGCGCGCGACGCCAAATTTGCTTGGGTAAATCAGCTTCGTGCGGCGCGCCTCTAGGGCATCAGCACAGCGCCTCGCGAGCTCAGCCGTCGTGCCCATCAACGGCTCCAGTACGCGCCTCGCGCGCGCGTCGCTGGCCATGGTGTGTTGCAGCATCGGGGTGTTCACAGGTCCTGGGTACACGGTGAGTACATGTACGCCGCTGCCAGCTAGCTCCATGCGCAGCACCTCATCGACGCAGTCCAGCGCGCGCTTGGTGGCGATGTAGATTGACCCGAGGGTGGTCGGCAGAAACACCGACGCCGTCGCGACGGAGACCAGCGCGCCGGAACCGCGCGCCACCATCGCAGGCATCAGCTGGCGCGCCAGCGCCACGGGCTGCACGAAGTTCACTTCGATGGCCTCACGAATTTCCGTGGGGTTTTTATCGAGGAACAAGCTGACGCCGCCGCTCACGCCAGCGTTGTTGATCAGCACATCCACGTGGCCCTGCTCGGCGCGCACGCGCTCGGCCAGCTCCGTACCCGCGCCAGGCTGCGAGAGATCGGCGCGCAGCGCGGCGGCCTTGCCGCCCGAGGCTGTAAGCCGCGCCACCAACTCCTCAAGCTTGGAGAGCCGGCGCGCCGCTAGGCTGACGCGAGCGCCCCGCTGGGCGAACTCGCTAGCCAGCGCCCCCCCAATCCCCGACGACGCGCCCGTGATCAGCACATGCTTGCCCGCGATCTGCATCTCACATGCATACTGCATTCGCCGCGCGGATTGCAGCGCCGCGGCGGCGCGCGGTGGGCCGCTACGAGCCCAACCAGACCTGAGACCAGCTGCAGCCCAGGTGTGTGCCGACGCCGCGCGATGGCTCTAGCAGGCCAGATCGCGCGGAGGGGGACCACTCAGCCCAGACCATCGGAGCGCCGAAGCGTTGGCTGAGTTCACCCTCCGCGGGTGATTTCACTGCAACCGCGGAGCGGAGCCGGATACTCTCCTGGGGACATGCAGCAAACTACCGCGCCTAAAAGTAAGCTCCCCCTCGTGCTCAAGCTGATGGGCGGTGGCCTGCTCCTGTTCTGGCTGTTGCTGGGGGTGGTGGGTGGCTTCTTCCAGTACCAGGCCAGCAAAGCGTACCGCCTCTACAACACCGTCGGCAGCTACGTCGGCTATAGCTCGTCGCTAGCGGATATTCCGTACAGAAAATATCAGGAATACAGCACTATCAGGACGGTGTGCTTTGTGGGCAGCGGCTTCAGCTTTTTGTTGGGAGCCGGCGCGCTGGTCGGCGGCTTTGTGGCCGGCGCACGCAAGCCGCAAGGTGACTCGCTAGCGCTACAGCAAGGCTACGGCGCGCCCATGGGTGATCCAAACATGCAAGGCACGCAGCCACAGCAAGGCTACGACCCACAGCAGGGCATGCAGCCGCAGCAAGGCATGCAGCCACAGCAAGGCTACGACCCACAGCAAGGCATGCAGCCGCAGCAGGGCATGCAGCCGCAGCAAGGTTATGCAGCGCCTCCGCCCAATCCGCAGTCGCCGGGGGCGCAGCCGCCAGCCCAAGCGGAGTCTGCGCCGGCGCCCTCGCCATTCGGTGCGCCACCGTCTGGGTTCGGCGGACCGTCACCCGCGCCGATGGGACCCCCCGCGAGCTTCCAGCAGTCAGCACCCGCGGCGCCTCCCGCAGCACCGGCCGCACCGGCTGCACCCGCGCCAAATAAGTTCGGCGGCACCATGCTGATGCCCCAGGCCGAAGAGAAGAAGTAGCGCGGCGCGGCGCACCCTGAGCCGTTGGTGCTCAGGGCTGTCAGACGGACCGGGCGAGCCTGCTGGCCGCGGCCCAGCGGTTCGCCGGCCTCGTTCAGGCGGGTCGTGACCAACGCATGGGCCTCGCGCAGCCGTCAATCGCTCCCGCCACGTCGGCGCTCGGCCGCTCGGCGTCGCGCCGCCAACGGTTGACTTGTGCTGCCTGCAGGGCAAACCTTCCGCAGCGTTAGGTCTGCGAATGGGTCCTCAGCGCACCGAGGGCGGTCACGTGTCTGCCGACGCGTGAGCAGCCAGCTAGCTGCGCGCTGTGTTGCGCTTAGGCCACGCGCACGCTCCCAGCGCCCGCGCTGCTCGCGGCGCACGCTGGCCTCGCGGCGCGCCACGCTGCCCGCCCCCCACCCCGAAAAAATCATGCAGCTCTTCGATCACCCTTACGCGCGCTTCCTTCACGAGGTGGAGAAGCCCAACCGCTACACCGGCGCCGAACACGGGACGCGCAAGAAGGACTGGGCCGGCGTCGAGGCCCGCGTGTGTCTGGCGTTTCCGGAAATCTACGACATCGGGATGAGTCACCTCGGGTTTCGCATCTTGTACAAGCTGCTGAACGATGACCCGCGCACCCTGGCGGAGCGTTGCTACGCGCCGTGGGTCGATCTGGAGCAGCGCCTGCTCGATCATGGCCAGCTGTTGGTGAGCCTAGAGAGCGCCCGCCCGCTGTGCGACTTTGACGTGGTTGGCTTCAGCCTGCAGTACGAGCTGACCTTCACCAACCTGCTGCGCATGCTGGATCTGGGCGGGATTCCTCTCCGCACGGAACATCGTAGCGACGACGATCCGCTGGTGGTCGTGGGTGGCCCCGTCGCGACCCACATGGAACCCATAGCGCCGTTCGTAGACGCGGTGGTGATCGGCGACGGCGAGGAGGTCACGACCGAGCTCACGCTGGCCTGGGTGAGGGGCAAGGCGCGGGGCGCGTCGCGCGACGAGCGCTTGCTTGAGCTGGCGAAGATCCCCGGCGTGTACGTGCCGAGCTTGTATGAGACTGCCGTCCAGGCGGACACCGGCATCGAGGTGGTGATCGGCCCAAAACACCCCGATCTACCGTTCCCGATCGAGCGGCGACTGGTCAAGGACCTGAATGACTTTCCGTTCCCTGCGGAAGGACCTGTCGGCGGCCCTCAGGCGATCTTTGACCGTATGAGCATCGAGGTCGCGCGCGGCTGCACGGAGGGCTGCCGCTTCTGCCAGGCGGGTATGATCTACCGCCCAGTGCGCGAACGAGACCCCGCGGATGTTGTCCAGACCGTGCTGACCGCGCTGGAGAAGAGCGGTCAAGACCAGGTGAGCCTGACCGCGCTGTCCACGGCTGACGTGTCGTGCATCAGCCCGCTGATCAAGAAGCTGGTAGAAGAGACGGCGCCAGAGCGCGTCAGCCTTGGGGTCGCGAGCCTGCGCGCCTACGGCTTATCTGACGAGCTGCTAGATGACATGCGCAAGGTGCGCGCCAGCGGGCTGACCTTCGCCCCTGAAGCCGGCACCCAGCGCATGCGCGACGTGGTGAACAAGAACGTCACCGAAGAGCTGCTGCTCGAGACCACCGAGCGCACGTTCGCCAAGGGCTTCGACAAAATGAAGCTCTACTTCATGATCGGGCTGCCGACGGAAGAAGACGAGGACGTCGAGGGCATCGTCAACGTGGGCCTCAACGCGCTCGCCGTAGGCAGAAAGTATGCGCGCAGCCGCGCCAAGGTGACGGTGAGCGTCTCGACCCACGTGCCCAAGCCGCACACGCCGTTTCAGTGGTGCGCCATGGATCACGTCGACGAGGTGGCGCGCAAGCAGCAGCTGCTCAAGCAAGCCGCCCGGCGCGATAAGCAGCTCGGCCTGCGCACCCACAGCTCCGTCTCTAGCGTGCTCGAAGGCGTGCTGGCGCGCGGCGATCGCAGCATCGCCCCGGCCATCGAGCGCGCCTATTTGAACGGCGCGCACTTCGACAGCTGGGACAACCTGCTCAAGATGGACGTCTGGCAGGAAGCCTTTGAGCACTTTGACATCAACACCGAGAAGTTCCTCGGCACCATCCCAGTTGACGCGCGCCTGCCTTGGGATCACATCGACGTCGGCCTCGAGGAGGGCTTCTTGGCGCGAGAGTATCGCAAGGCGCTGCGCAGCCGCCTCAGTCCTCCGTGCGGAAAAGCAGTCGGCCAAGTCGTTCACCACACCAACACACAAGAGGCCGACGCCGATCAGCGGCGCCTGGTCTGCTACGACTGCGGCGTAGCGTGCGACATGAGCAAAATGCGCAGCAAGCGCGTCGGCTTCTTGAGCGCCATGGGCGCCGAGCTACCAGGGCAGCGCGCCAAGCTCCCCGTGCTGTATGATCAGCCCAAGCCCCAAGGACGGCGGAAGCGTCAGGACCCTGAGGCGCTGCGCCCCGTGCGCGCCGGCAGTCCCCCCGAGCGTTATCGCCTGCGCTTTAGCAAGACCGGGCCTGCCGCGCTGCTGGGCCACCTCGACATGGGGCGCGAGCTCGCGCGGGTGCTCAAGCGGGCAGGCCTGCGCGTGGCCTACTCCGAGGGCTTTAGCCCCAAACCGGAGCTCAGCTATGGGCCGGCGCTCAGCCTGGGAGTGCCCACGCTGGACGAGTACATGGATCTGAAGTTGATCGACGCACCCGAGCGTGAGCCGATGCTCGCGCGCCTCAACCAGTCCGCGTCCGGGGGCTTGCGCTTCCTCGATTGCGCGCGGCTCGGCCCGAGCGACCCTAGCCTATCAAGAATCGTTACCGCAGGGAGTTATGTTATCGCGCTGTCGCGCTCAGCGCTGCATGACATCGGCGGAGCCACGGCGCTAGCGCAGCGCATCGCTGGCTTCAACGCCAGCGAGAGCCATTTGGTGCTGCGCAGCATCAAAGGCATCGGCAAGCGCGTCGACGTGCGCCGCTACGTGCTGGCGCTGTCCCTGGGCGATCGCCAGGCCCAAGACGCCCTACAAAAAGCTGGGTTCATCGGTGATGTGGTCACCCTGCGTGTGATCATCGAGATCACCAGCACCGGCTCCGCCAAGACCAGCGAGGTGGTCGAGGCGGTGCTCGGCGACGCGCATTTCCCCCATCAGGCGGTGCGCGTCGGCTTACTCGCAGGCGCCACCACGCCCCTCGATCTGGCGAGCCACCGCAAACCTGTGGCTCCGGAAGCTCTGGTGGTCAGCGCGGCGGAGGCTAGCCCGGCCGAGTAGCCACGTCAGTCGCCGCCGGGCGCTCGCTGGCTCGGGTTCAGATCGATGACCTGGGTGTCGGCCAGCAGGTCATGGATGCATCTAAGATCCTCACGGAAAATATACAGGTAGTCGACCAGGCGCACGAAGCCGATCACCGCTGTCACCACCCCCAGCACCCAGCTGCGCAGCACCACCCCGTGCCAGAAGCCGACGGCCTCGCCGTTCATGCGCACGATGCGGATCTTTTGTGTGTACTTGCCGATGCTCTGACCGCGCTTGGCCACCAGCGTCCACTGCACCAGCATCAGGGGCAGCGCGCTGACGTAGATCACGCCCTGCAGAACCAGCAGTGAGTCAGGGTCCGCGAGGCGAAAGTCGAACCACTCGACCGCCGCGGCCACCCCCAAGGCGGTGCACACCATGACCAATAAGCCATCGGTGATGGCAGCCATCAGCCGTTGGTCGCGCCCAGCCAGCTTCACAGGTGCGGTCGCGCTCAGCGTCGGCTCTGACACGGCCATTAGAGCGCTGGGGCATGAGCCTGTGCAGGCTCGTTGCTCGCGAAGTGCTCGAGCAGCGCGGCGTTCACGCGCTTGGCGCACTGAAACACGCAACCGTGGCCAGCCTCGGGGAGGCTGAGCAGCCGCGCGCCAGGGATGCGCGCCAACAACAGCTCGCTGTGGCGCGGGCGCACCAACAGATCTTGTTCAGGCTTGACCACCAGGGTCGGCGTGCGGATTTGGTCGAGGCGACGCCGAGTGTCGTGGGTCACCACCGCGAACAGCTGCGACCTGAGCGTTTTTGGTTCCGCGCGGCTCTTGAGCCCAGCCTGCAGGCGGTCGCTCAGCAGCTCAAGCTTGACCTGGCTGCGGTAGACCGGGGGATACAGCAGATCAACCAGCGCCTTGGGGCGGTCCTTCTCCGGCAGCAAGTTAGCGCGCGCGAACAGCTTGAGCCCTTGCAGCGTCGGCACGATGCCCAGCGGGCCGCCGGCGTGGGTCGCGATCAGCGACAGACTGAGCAGGCGCTCCGGCGCAGCTAGGGCCAGCTCCTGAGCCACCATACCGCCCATCGACACGCCCACCACGTGAGCTTGGTCCCAGCCCAGCTCATCCAGCACGCGCCGCGCGTCCGCGGCCAAGTCACGGATGCGGCACACCCCGCTCAGGGTCTCGCTCTGCCCGATCCCGCGGTGGTCATAGCAAGCCACGCGGTGAGTGGGGCTGAGGCCCTCGAGTTGTGCCTCCCACATCTTGCCGGGCATGCCGAAGCCCATCACCAGCAACACCGGCGATGAGTTGCTTTGTTTCCCAGCGGCATCGACTACCTGGTAGGCGAGGCGGGGCGTCGTGCGAGTCAGCAGCATGGGCTCGGCGCTCATGGCACCAGCCCTGGCAAACCCGGGATCGCTGGCAGGCTGTTGAGCCCTGCGGTCACCAACTCTTGCTGGGTGACGCTACCGCTCATCGTGAACGGGATATCGACGTTCAGGTTCTTGCCCCCCACCGAGACGCTGCCCGCGACAGTGTATGGCACCTTGGTCTTGCGGGTCGCCAGGACCATCAGCTGAGGCAGGCTGTTCCACGGCACCTTCACGTCAATCGACAGCGGGCGCGTCAGCTTGGCAGGCAATGAAATCGCAGTCACTGAGCTCACCTCGTTTAGCTTGATGCTGGAGTCAAAGGTCGCCTGCGCCTTCACCGAGCGCACGTTGATCGCGAAGCCATTGGGGTTGTAAGCGTCAAACTCTAAGCGCAAGCCGACGCCATCAGGGCCTACGCTGGTGATGCTGCCACGCTTGGGCGTGATGGTGGGAGGCTGAGGTTTGGAGCAACCGAGCAGCAGCCCACACAGACAGAGCAGCGTCAGCCAGAGCAGGCTGCGCTGCATCGATTGAGAAATCGTGAGCATATCCCGCAGCATAACCTGAGCGCCTGCCCACGCCACGCCGGGTACGACGCGGCGCGTCTTTCGCGAACCGTGCCGTACGACTTGGCAAACGACCCGCCGCCACTGATCCTAGGCCATGACCTCACGACTTCGCGCGCCTTGGCTGCTGTCTCTAGCGACGGCGCTGGGCTGTTTCGGCGTCTCCAACATCAGCCGCGCAGCAGATTTTTACGTCGATCCGGCGGCTGGCAGCATGGCGGGTGATGGCAGCCAGGCTCGACCGTGGAGCACGCTCGAAGAGGTGGTGGCAGCCAACCTGATCGCCACCGAGAACTGGAGCAGCCTGCCCTACGTTGCTGGTGCGACGCTGCAGCCCAAGAACGCCGGGGCGCCGGTGAAGGCCGGCGACACCCTGTGGCTCAAGACCGGCTATCACGGCAGGCTCGATCTGACTGGCTACTACAACCCGAGCGACATCACTATCGCCGCCGCCCCTGGCGAGTCACCACGGCTCGCCTCAGCTCTGATCCGCGCGGGAAAGAACTGGATCATCCGTGGCCTACTGATCAGCCAGGACTACGCGCCGAGCTACCAGCGCGGCACGATGTTCACGCTGGACAGCCACAACTACAGCGGCCCGGTCTCGGACGTGGTGGTGGAGGGCTGCAGCTTGTCATCCGTCGCCGACGCCAGCGGCTGGAGCGCCAGTGACTGGGACAACCTGGCCAGCAACGGGTTTGACGTCGACGGCAGCAACATGACGATCCGCGGCAACCAGCTGAAGAACGTCAATTTCGGGATCAGCGTGTCGGCCACCGACTCGCTGATCGAGGGCAACACGGTCGACTCATTCTCCGGCGATGGCATGCGCGGCCTCGGTGACCACACGACGTTTCAGTACAACGTGGTGAAGAACTGCTACGACGTAAACGACAACCACGACGACGGCTTTCAGTCGTGGTCTAACGGCCCTGGCGGGGTCGGCAGCGGCGAGGTCACCGGCATTGTTCTGCGCGGAAACATCATCATCAACTACGAAGACCCAAGTCAGCCGCTGCGCGGCCCGCTGCAGGGCATCGGCTGCTTTGATGGTACGTTCGTAGACTGGGTCGTCGAGAACAACGTGATCATCACCGATCACTGGCACGGCATCAGCCTGTACGGCGCGCGCAACGTACGCGTGGTGAACAACACCGTGCTGGACCCCAACGCAGACTCACCTGGGCCGCCATGGATCAAGATCACCGAGCACAAAGACGGCACGCCGCCTGAGAACTGCGTCGTGCGCAACAACCTGGCCACGGCCTTCACTAGCTCCTCGACCGGAGTGACCGAAGATCACAACGTCGTGCTGGACGATCTCTCCAAGTACTTCGTCAACCCACCCTACGACCTGCACCTCCTCGACGACTCACCGGCCATCGACCAAGGCAGCTCAGACCTCGCGCCGCTCCAAGACATCGAGCGTATTCCACGACCACAAGGCAGCGCCTTTGACGTAGGGGCCTACGAGTGGCACGACCCAAGCGTGACGCCACCGGACGCGGGCGTGGGCGGCACCGGCAACGCCGGTAGCGGCGGCGACGCTGGCAGCGGCCACGGCGGGGCTCAGAGCGGCGGTGGCGGTGGCGCAGGCGACGCGGGCGCGGGCAACGCAGACGCGGGCAACGCGGGCGGCAGCGCAGGCACCACCAACGCGAGCGCGGCAGGCGACGACGGCGGCTGCGGTTGCCGAACTAGCCGGCGAGGCCCGCCAACTCAAGCGCTGCTCTTGGGCTTGGGCTTGGGCCTAGCTGCGCTGCGTCGCCGCGCGCCGCGCAAGGCGCGCCGCAGCCCGCGAGCGAGCGGCTAGCGAGCGGCTAGCGAGCGGCTAGCGAGCGGCTAGCCACGGCCCGCGTCTGCGCGCTCGCGCAGCGCGCGCTACGCCGCGCGGGTACGCCGCTTTCGCTGCCCCGCGGCAGCACTATTCGCTGTAGCACGCTGGGTGCTAGCGCCGCTCCGCAGTCTAGGCGAAGGTGTCGGCCCGGCAGCGCCCGCAGCTGCCGCCGGCTGCGCGCCGCCGGCCGCCTCAGCCAGCAAGCGCCGCGCGTGCTCGCGGGCGCTGTCGGTGACCGATGCGCCGCCTAGCATGCGCGCCAGCTCCTCTACGCGCGCGGCTGAATCCAGCGCCACGACCTGGGTGTGCGTACGCCCCGCCACCACCTGCTTCTCTACCCGCAGGTGGGTATCAGCGAACGCCGCCACCTGAGGCAAGTGCGTGATGCAGATCACCTGCGCTCCGCCGCCAGCGCGCGCCGCCTTGAGGAGTCGCCGGCCGATAGCGTCCGCCACCGCTCCCCCCACCCCCGCGTCCACCTCGTCAAACACGTAGGTCGAGACGCCCCCGCGACCTTGAGACACCGACTGCAGCGCCAGCAAGATGCGCGACAGCTCACCGCCGCTGGCGACGTCTCCCAGCGGGCCAGCCGCTTCCCCGGGGTTTGCTGCGACACGGATCTCGACTCGATCCAGACCCGCCGGGTGCAGGCGCTCGACCGGCAGCTCTTCAACGGAGATCTCGACGCGGGCGTGGGGCATGAACAGCGATTGGAGCTCCACCTCAACGCCGCGCGCTAGCTCGAGCGCCGCCTGCCGCCGCGCCCGATGTAGCTTGCGGGCGTGGGCCAGCGCCCGCTGCTGTATGGCGTCGCGCTCGCGCTGCAGCGCCTCGAGGCGCTCAGCCGCCCCACGCAGCTCGGCCACCTGCGCCGCGATGCGCGCCGTAGCGGCTTGGAGGTCGTCGCCGTGCTTGCGGCGCAGCACCGCCAGCTGATGCAAGCGCAGCTCCAGCGCGTCCGCGTCTAGGTTGTCTGTGTCGGCGCTGCGCAGAGCTCGCGCCGCCTGCAGCGCCTGATCGCACGCCAGCTGGATGGCGGTCAGCTCAGCTGCCAGCGGAGCGAGCGACGCGTTCGCCGCGCCGTGGGCGCGCACGCTGCGCTCCAAGCAGGTGACGCGCTCAACCACCGCGCCTTCCCCCTCCTCGAGGATCTGCTCAACCAATTGCACCAGCTCCGCCAAGCTGACCCCTTGACGCACCACCCGCAGCGCCGCGGAGACGCGCTCCCACTCACCTACTTGTGGCTTGATGCGCTCGAGCTCATCGAGTTGGTGTTGCAGGTAATCACCCACGCCGGGGTCGCCCTGCAACACCGCGCTCAAGCGCTGGCGCTCGCGCTCGACGCTGCGCAGCTGTTCGTATTCCTCACGGTAACGCAGCAGCGCGCGCTCAAAGCCTTGCTTGGCGCGCCCGCCTCTTGGGTCAGGCCGTGATGCGTCAGGCCGTGACGGGTCAGGCTGTGACGGGTCAGGCTGTGTCCGCGTGATGTGCTCGTCCAGCAACTCGAGGTGGCGGCGCAGGTGAGCCAGCGAGTGCTGTTGATGCTGACCGCAAATGTCGATCAGCTCTTCGCCCACTTCAGCTAGCTGGTTGTGGGGTCTCAGCTGCCCCTGGATGAGTGACCGCCCTCGCCCCGTACGCGGCAGCGTGCGCTCCAAGAGCACCTCGACCCCACCAGCCAGGTCGCCGGTAGCGGGCAGCTCAAGCCGCCCGAGCAGCGCCGTGAGCGGGGCCGCTTCGTGTACAACAAACTGCGCCTGAACGCTCGCTCGAGCGCGCTCTGCGCGCACCGCCTGGCCCCGCAGCTTGCCTCCACGTAGCAGGCTGAGCGCGCCCACCAAGATCGACTTACCCGCGCCGGTCTCCCCCGTCAGTACGTTGAGCCCCGGACCGAGCTCGAGCTCAAGCTCGTCGATCACCGCTAGCCCTTGGATGCGCAAGAACGACAACATGCGCCGACTCTAGCCCAACCGGCCCGCCTCGGACTGACAAGGAATGTCCGACTTCCGCAGTACAAAAACAGCCCGCTCCGGCTACGGCCGAGGCGGGCTGCCTGACTCGAGGCCTGACTCGAGGCGCGGTCGGCGCGCTCAAGCCCGCTCAGTTGCGCGAGCTGAAGATGCGCAGGACGTACCAGAACATCATGGCCACGCTGGCGAACAGGTGTAGCGAAGCGCCTACGTAGCGATCCGCGGGGTAATGATGCAGGATGTTGGAGGTGTCATACAAGATCGCCGCGCCGGCCAAGCCGACCATGGCCACGCTGAAGAAGGTGCCGAGCGACAACCCAAAGATGACGCTGCCCACGATGGCTAACAGCGCCACGATGCCGCCCCACATGATAAATCCGCGTAGAAACGAGAAGTCTTTACGGGTGACGAACGCGACCGCGGTGAGCCCAGCGAAGCCGAGCAACGTAACGCCTGCGGCGCTGGCGATGATGCCCTCCGCCTTCATCTCGGCGATGTAGAGCAGCGGCACGAAAATCAGGCCCTGCGCCACGACATACAAACCGAGCCCAGCGTACTGGCCGAGCTTGGACGACGCGGTGCCAGCCGCGTGGGTGGCGATCCAGCTGACCACCATGAACGCACCCAGCACGAGCAACCAGTTGCCCGCCAGCGCCGCGCGGGCGATGGGGAGCGCCAACCCGGTCTTGAACAGGAGGACCTCGAAGCCGGTGAAGGCGAGGATGGCTCCGAACAAGTGTCCGTAGGTGCGGACGATAAACTGAGCGCGTTCGTTGACCAGCGCCTGGGCCGGCATGGCCGGAGACTGGTACGGATTGTACTGATTCATAACTCTGTGGTCCCTCTCGAAACGGGAAGGTAGCTGCCTTTGGGCCAGACTCAAGCCGCTTGGGGTGCTGAGCGTAAACCAACAGCGTAAGCGGCAGACTCGGGGGTGGGGGGTGCGCGGAACTTAAGTCCGTGAGCCGAGCTGTAAAGTGCGGCATTTATTCCCCGCGCCGCGCATTTCGCCGTATTTCACCCGATTTGCGTAGCAAACGCGCAGCGCGCCGGCGCTAGCAGCTTGGCGGGTGAAGTGGCGATGCTGTCGGCCTGGCGGAGCGCGCCGAAACTCCGCTCCACTGGCGCCACTGATCCGATTCCTCATGGAAGTTGACTAGGCCAAGCACGCCGCGCTGGCGTTAGGCCAGCGAACGACGCCGTGCCGCGACGATGCCCAGGGCGCCATGTTTCTGCTACCAAGCAGGGCCATGAAGCGCGTGTGCGTATTTTGTGGTTCGAGCGCAGGCAACAACGCCATCTATCGAGCGGCAGCGACTGAGCTGGGTGTTGAGCTGGCGCGGCGCGGGCATGGCTTGGTATTCGGCGGTGGCCACGTGGGTCTGATGGGCGCCGTGGCAGACGCGATCCTCGACGCAGGCGGCAGCGCGATCGGTGTGATCCCCGAGGCGCTCCAGGCTCAAGAGCTAGCGCATCAAGGGCTGCGTGAGCTCCACGTGACCGCAGACATGCACAGCCGTAAGGCGATGATGGCCAAGCTCTCAGACGCCTTCATCGCCTTGCCCGGTGGCCTCGGCACCTTCGAAGAGCTGTTTGAAGTGGCGACCTGGGCGCAGCTTGAGCTGCACCATAAGCCGATCGGGGTGCTCAACGTCGGCGGCTACTACCGACACCTCGCGCTGTGGCTAGACCATGCGGCAGCGGAAGGATTTATCAAGCCTGCGCACCACCGCCTGCTGCGCTGGAGCGAGAGCGTGAACGATTTGCTGGACACCCTGCTAGACGAACAGCCGAACGGCGTCGCCTAAGGGCTCGGGTGGCTCACCGCACCGACCGGAGGCGACGCCTTGAGCGCGGTCAAACGACCAGCACGACGCCCACCGCCATCAGCAAGCACGCGCCGAGTTTGGCGCGGGTGACGGGCTCTCCAAACAGCACGCGGCCGCTGACCACTGAGGCGAGCACGCCAAGGGCGCGCTTGATCGATTCCATCAGGCTCACGAGCACGCTCTGGATCGCGATCAACTGCAAGCCCAGCGCCGCGACGCTGACCAGTACGCCGAACGCCACGGCGCCGAGGTGGGGCTTGGCGAGACGCAGCTCCCCCACGCGTCCGCGCAGCGCCAGCCAACCGAGCGCGACCAACATCACGCCGCCAGTCTGGACGCTGGCGTGGAATGCGACGTTTGCGTGGGGCAACGCGAGCTTATCGTTAATCGCAGAGACAGCCAAGCACAGCGCCACCACGATCATCAACGCCGGACCACCAGCAGAGTCCCGCGTGGTCTCTGAAGTGCTGGCTGGCGCGGCATCGGCGAGAGCTGGTCGCTTCGCCGCGTGCAGCCCCAGCACGAGGGCGCCGCCGACGATCAGCGAGATGCCAAGCAGCTGCGCGGCGCTGGGTCGTTCGTCTAACCACACGAACCCGATGACCGCCGTGAAGACCGGGGTCAGCGCGAGCATGGGTACGCAGCGGCTCATGGATGACATTTTTACCGCGTGAAAAAACAGTAAGTTGGTGGCCACGTTGGCTACCAGGCTAGTCATCCCCGGGCGTAAGTAGCCCGCGTCTAGCTGGGGCGCTCCCCCCACCCCCAACGCCAGGAGGAAGCACGGCACCTGCCCACCGGCGAAGAGCATCAGGAGGACCTCTGGGCTCAGGCGACGAACCAGCGATTTTCGCGAGGCGTCGAACATGGCCCACGACACGCTGCTGAGCAGGGCCACGCCGAGGGCGAGAGAGCTGGGCAAAGACACGGGCGGCGACTCGTAGCGCGCCACGACTCGCCGCTCAAGCCAGGCGGCGTGTAGCGGACTGCACGGCACCCACCCCACGGCTGGCGGCGACGAGAGTTCAGCGCTCGCTGGCGTTCACGGCTTGACGGCAGCCACTGATTTAGGCACCTGGATGACGCGCTCTGACCGCGCGCTGCGGCAGCCTCAGCCTGCCAGGCTTTCACGCCTATGTGAACCGGGGCTCTAGGTGTGCTGCGTACGCTCCAAGACATGCTCGGCTGCACCCTCATCGATCTGCCGGCGGCGCTCGGCCTGAGCGGCTACGCAACGGCTTGGCTCAAGGCGCTGATCTTCACGTGGGCGGTTGAGGTAGGCCTCGGCGTCTGGCTGCTACGCGCTGAAGCAGCGCTTCCGCGCAGGCTTGTGTTGCTCTTTGTAGCCAGCGCGGTGACGCATCCGTGCGTCTGGTTCGTGTTCCCGTTCATCGGTCTGGACTACGTCCCTGCCATAATCCTCGCGGAAATTTTCGCGGTGGTGGTCGAGGCGACGATCTACTGGGCAGGCATCAGTTCACTGCTGGCGCGCCGAGCCCTCGCCGTCTCGTTCGTGCTCAACGGGGCGAGCCTGGGGCTCGGGCTCCTAGTGCGTGAGTTGTGGGGTTGGGTTTAACTCACGACAGCGTGGGTGAAGGAGGCAGGGGAGCGCCCGCTGAGCCACAAAACGCGCGAAGGCGACCCGAGGGCCGCCTTCGACGCTGTTTATTGTTGGTCTAGCTCACCAATCGCGGCCGCCGCCGCCACCTTCTCCGCGACCACCACGGCCGCCGCCGCGTCCGCCGCCGCGTCCGCCGCCGCGACCACCAGCGCCGCCGCCGCCGCCGCCGCCGTAGCCGCCGCCGCC
>CAZKDY010000025.1:0-109441 GCA_964551615.1 uncultured Polyangiaceae bacterium | reverse complement strand
GGGTGGATCTCTCCTCGCCGCCGGAATGGATCAATCTAAAGGCGACGCCGAAGCCCGTCGCCAATCCCGTCGCCCTGGTCCCCGATCCTTCCACCTAAGTGCCCGGAATCATTTGCGCGCCACGAAGGATTCGAACCTTCGACCTTCGGCTCCGGAGGCCGACGCTCTATCCAGCTGAGCTAGTGGCGCGAGGAGGGCGTGTCTAGCGCAGGCTGGTCTCGGCGCAAAGGGTTTGGCGCTTGTGGTGGTTTGCGGCTGAAACTGGCTGGCTTGATGAGTCTGCCGCGGGGGCTTCGCCTGGCGGCGCAGCCACCCGTAGACTGGGCGGCGTGCCTGCTGACTTCTCTCTGTCCGCTGAGTCTGGTGCTGAGCTGGGCGCAGCCACGCGTCGTTGGGCTCGTGCTTGCCTGACGCTCGCGCTGACGCTTGGCGCTGGCTGCTCTGCTAAGCCACCAGCGGCGCCGCCCGCGAACATCCAGGTGGCGCCAGCGCCGGCGCAGGAGGCTGACCCAGACAGCGGGGCGCTCGCCCCGCCGCGCGCTACGGCAGGCTGTATCGTCACGGAAACGCCCATCGATGGCTGGATTCATCTGCGCTTCGAAGCCCGCGGCGCTCCGCTGGCCAACCTGCGTGACGCTGAAGCGCGGCTCAACCTGGACAGCGACCCGCGCGTGGTCGAGCTAGAGCGCGGCGGCGTCATGCTGCGCACGCCCTACGACGCGGTGGAGCGGCCGCTGCACTTGCGCCGCGCCCTGGCGCTCGGCGGGGTGATCACCCCGCAACCCCACGCAGAGATCTTCGCGCTCGCCGCGAGCGGTCATGGGCAGGTCGTGCAGTACGTCACCGGCGCCGAGCTCGGCCGGGCGGCGATCGAGCAAGCCGTGGCGTGCGCCGACATCACGCTGAACACGCAAGCCTATGAGGTGCGCGCAGAGACAGAGCCCCCAGGCACCCCCGTGCAGCTGATGGGCAAGCTCGGGGTGAGCGCGACGCCGGGCGGACCCGCTAGCCTGCAGCTAGATTTGGGGAGCGGCATCCTGGTCGATGAGCTGGAGCGCAGAGCTGGTCAGGTTAAAATCCGCATGGATACTGAGACGGAGCTGCTGCTCGGGTGGGTGCCCGAGTCATCCGTGGGGGCGGCGCGGGTCGGGCGCGGCGGCGGTGGCTCGAGCAGCGGCATGGGCTTTGACCATCACCGCATGAAGACCCACATCCAATACACCGCTTGCCCTCGACCCCTGACGCTGTTCGCCGAGCGCGAAAACCGCCTGGCCGAGGTGGGCGTGGTGCGCGCCGGTACGCCGTTTGAGGTCAGCGCGAGCGTTGAGCGCGGCCCCGTCGCAGGCTTCAGCGAGGTCAAGTTCTGGCAGCGCTGGATCGTCACCGACAGCTCAGCGCGCTTCATGCTGCCTAGCGCGGACCTCGCGGGGTGCCAGGCGCTGCGTTGAGCGCGACGCTCCCTCACTGGGCGCTCCCGAGCGCCCCGGGCGGCGACTCCATGCGGGCTGTCGCGCCTCGCCTTGGAGTGTTACGACCCCGGCCATGCAGCGCGTACCACGTCGCCTAGTCGCGGCTAGCCTGGCCCTCACGCTATGGGGTTGTCGGGACGAGCAGAGCCAGGTCACTAAGCACCCCGCTGGAGCGCGCTCCGTCAGCGCGCAGAGCGCGCGCGAGGCTGCCTCCAAGGCGTCGCCCGGCAGCGCAACGGCTCAGCGCGTGGCGGCTTCAGCTAGCGCTGCGCCAGCGGCCAAGACGGCGCGCGCCGCCGCGCCCAGCGCGCCCACCCCCGCTAAAGAGGCCGTCGCGGCAGCGGAGACGACTTGGCGGTGGCCCGACACGCCGATCGGTGAGATGCAGGTAGTTGTTTCTGTACCGAAACACTTGGAGGGGCAGCGCTTGCCGGTGCTGATCACCATGCACGGCTTGGGTGAGGCGCGCAAAGGCCCCGAGAAGGGCGCTCGCGGCTGGCTAGATGACTACGCCCTAGGCGCTGCGCTAGAGCGGCTCCAGGCGCCGCCCATCACCCCGGGCGATCTGCGCGGCTTCGCTGGCGAGCGCTTGGGGTTGATCAACACCGGCCTGCGCAAGGAGCCGTACCAGGGGCTGATTATTGTGATGCCCTACACCCCCGACATCCTCAAGGGCGATCGCCCGTTCAGCTTGGCCGAGCCGCTGGCGACCTTCTTGGTCGATACCTTGTTACCGCGCGTATACAAAGAGACGCCCGCCGTCGGCACACCGGCGACCACCGGCGTTGACGGCGTGAGCTTAGGCGGCCGCGCCGCGCTGCTGGTCGGCCTGACCCGACCTGAGGCGTTTGGTGCGGTAGGTGGGCTGCAACCGGCGTTCGACCAGAAGGACGCAGCAGAGCTTACGCGGCGGACACTCGCCGCGAGGAAAAGGAACCCGAAGCTTCAGCTGCGCTTGCTGACCAGCGTGGGCGACTTTTATTTGGGCTCCACCAAGGCCATCAGCCAGGCCCTGGACGAGGCGCACGTCGCGCACTCGCTGTTGATCGTGCCTGGCGACCACAGCTACAAATTCAACCGCGGCCCTGGCGCGTATGAGCTCTTGCTGTACCACGACCGCGTGCTGCACGGCCTGCCACCGATCTGAGCTGTGGCTTCAGCTGGCTGAGGTCATGCGTACGGATCAGTCGCCAAGAGCTCGACCAGGGGCGTCAAGCCGCGCCCGCTGCTATGGCTGAACTCGACGCCAGCCCGAGTCAGACCTCGGGGATCTAACAGCTCGGACCACGCGACGCGCGCCTCCAGCTGGAGCGCGTCCCACAGGTTGGGTGCGTTGATGAGCAACACCAAGACGGTGCCGGGCGGTACTGGATCTGGCAGCTCGATGCAGGCGCCCCCGACGCCCAAGTTGACGATCACGCCCTCGCGGCGCCAGTCATCCGCGCGGACTTGCGTGCTGAGCCGCACCTTACGGCGGCCGTACGCGCGGAAGTGGTCCCGTGGTTGGTTGGGGGTGGAGGGCAAGCGCCGTAGCCTAACATGAACACCTGAGCGGACGCCGCGTAGCTGCGCCGGCTTTGAGCGCGTAGCTGAACGACCGAGGCGGATGTGGCGCGAGGCACGGAGTCGGTGGTGACCGCGGCTGACCCCGCGCTCGTCGCTGGTTCTGGCGCCCAGGGCCTGCCCCCTGGCGCACTTCGTTAAGTGCGCCAGGAGGCTGAAAGTTTGGGTGTGTTTCGCCTCGCGTTGCAGCCTACTTGGGGTGTCGCCACGCGTCGGGTAACATGCCGCAGCCAATCCCAGCGGGGCAGGCGCATTTCGGCGTATGCTCGCGGCTGATCGTAGTAGACAAGCGGTTCGCTCAAGCAGCGAATGGGTTTAGTTCGCGCCTCAGCGCGCGATTGAATTGGTCAGGCCGCTCACGCCTGAGCCACGTAGGTTTGATTGTTCACGCTTCGGCGTGAGCGATGAGTTCAGGCGCTCAATCGGCGCCGGAGGCTTTGATGGCACAGGACACCCGCAAGGATCCCCGCGCAAAAGTGCTTACCATGACCGTCCGCTACAAGAGCGCGACGATCGATGAGTTTATCGAGCACCACTCCCACGACGTGAGTCGGGGAGGCATCTTCATAAAGACCCCGTCGCCTTTCCCCTCGGGCACGCTGCTCAAGTTCGAGCTGAAGATCGCCGAAGAGCAGAAGGTCATGCAAGGCGTGGGTCGCGTCGTGTGGAGGCGTGAAGCGGGAGACTCTGCTGGTGATTCGCCGTCGGGCATGGGCGTCAAGTTCATCAAGATCGACGGCGACTCCAAGACCGTCATCGATCGCCTGGTGGACGCGCAGACCGGGACCAATGAGTACGACGCTGGCTCCGACGGAAAGGCCAGCGCTCCCCCCGTGACGCCTGCTGCGGCTACTAGCGGTGGAGGCGCCGCGGCCGCTGAGGGCGCGGCGGCCAAGCCCCCTGGCGGGCCGGTCCGCAAGGCCACGATGATCGGCCTGGGCGCGGTGAGCGCGACAAAAGCGCCGGCGCCGCCGCCGGCTGAAGAGTCGAGCTTCTTCCCCAAGTCTGAGGGCGAGCCCGAGCAGCCTGCGCCTGAAGACCGTACGGTAATGAAACAGGCTGCCGAGCTGCTGCAAGACGCGCTCCGCGAGGCTGGCGGGTCGCTGGACGACCTGGGCACGCCTGAGGCCAAGCCTGCGTCTAGCCCGCCGCCTGCTGCCGCAGACGAAGACGAAGACGAGAAGGAGACCGCCCCAGCGCCGGCGGTGGCTCACAAGGTCAGCGAGCAGGCGGCCAGTCCGCCGCCCGCCGCGCTGGCGAAGGCTGAGGACGCAGCGGTCGCCAAGAGCGAACCGAAGGCTGAGCCCGCCGCGGCCAAGCCGAAATCCGACAAGGCGGCAGACAAAGCGGCAGACAAGGCGGCTGACAAAGCCCCTGAAAAGGCCAAGGTCGCGAGCGAGAAGCCAACCAAGGCGGCCCCAGCAGAGCCCGCCGCTGCCAGCGTGTTCCCCGTTCAGGAGAGCTCGGGCATGGGTAAGGCCGTGGTGTTGCTGCTGGGAGTGGCGGCAGCTGGCTCGCTGATCTATTTCCTGACCCAGAACAAGACGCCTGAGGCGCCAACTCCCGTCCCCACGGAAACAGTAGCGGTCTCCGCGACGGTGGCGCCCAGCGCAGCGCCTGAACCTGAAGCCGAAGCGACGCCGGACGCCGCAGCTGCGGCCACCGATGCGGCTGCGGCTGGCTCAGCCACGCCCGACGCCGCAGCCGCCAAGCCCGAGCCCAAGCCGGAGCCCAAGCCCGAGCCCAAGCCCGAGCCCAAGCCGGAGCCCAAGCCGCAGCCCAAGCCGCAGCCCAAGCCGCAACCCAAGCCGCAGCCGACGGCGGCGCCCACACCAGCGCCCACGCCGGCGCCGACGCCAGCGCCGACGCCAGCGCCCACGCCCAAGCCTCAGCCTACCGGTGGCAGCGATAACCCGTACTGAGCAGCGCCGCCCGTTAGACCGCCGCTCACGGCCGCAGGAGCGAGCGGCGCGTCGAGTCGCGGTCTTGGTGGTCCGTCAGCTGGCCCGCGCGGTCTGATCCCTGCGCCGCTCAAGCTTGGGCAGCGCGCACGATCAGCTCTGCAAAAACGGGTTGATCCGTTGCTCAAGGCCGATCTGCGTGTCTGGCCCGTGCCCGGTGACCACGCGGGTGTTCGCGTCGAGGGTCATCAGCTTTTGGGTGAGCGAGCGCAAGATCAGCTCACCGTCGCCGCCCCACAAGTCGGTGCGGCCGATGCTGCCGCGAAACAGCGTATCCCCGCTGAACAGCACCTGCTCGTCGTCATGCTTGAGCAAGAACGAGACGCTGCCTGGCGTGTGCCCTGGGGTGTGCAGCACGCCGAGCTCGTAGCGGCCGGCGCGCACGGCGTAGGCGTCGACCAGCGTGCCCAGCAGCTCGGCCTTGGCAGGCACCGCGATGCCTAGCATCGACGCCTGCACCGGCAGCATGTCATACAAGAAGCGATCAGCTTCATGAATGTGCGCCTCAGCACCTGTAGCCTGCTGCAGCGGACGGGTAGCACCTACATGATCGATGTGGGTGTGAGTGTGGACGATCGCCGTGACGCTTAGCTCATGCTCCAAGAGCAAGCGCTGAATGGCAGGGAAATCGCCTCCAGGGTCCACACAGATCGCTTGCTTTGCCTCAAGATCGGCGACAATCGAGCAGTTGCAACCGAGCGGGCCCACGGGGAAGCTAAATATCGCCACGCGCCCGGCTATACCACGCCACTCGGCGTTTTGCCTGTCGCCGAACCAGCCTCACGCTGCGCGGGTTCTCGGTGTCGGAGCGCCCCACAAACAGAAGTCCCTGCGCTCGCCCTCGGTGATGCCCTAAACTCCTTCGCTTTCATGCTTCCACCCGACGAATCGACCGCGCCTACCGACGCACGCATCGGCCAAGTGCTGTCCGACCGCTACCGCTTGGACTCACTCTTGGGAGAGGGCGCCATGGGGCGCGTCTACTTGGCGGAGCACGTGATGATGCGCAAGCGCGTCGCGGTGAAGATCCTCCACGCCGAGCTGACACGGGTGCCGGAGGTGGTCGGGCGCTTTGAGCGTGAGGCGATGGCGGCGGCGAACATCGATCACGCGAACGTCGCCGCGGCGACTGACTTTGGCAAGCTAGACGACGGCTCGATCTACCTGGTGCTGGAGTTCGTTGAGGGGCGTAATCTCCGCGAGGAAGTGCTCAAGGGCCCGATGCCGCTGGGCCGCGCGCTGCACGTCGTGCGGCAGATGGCTGGCGCGCTGGGGGCAGCCCACGCGCAAGGTATCGTGCACCGCGATCTCAAGCCTGAGAACGTGATGTTGGTACAAAAGGCTCACGATCCTGATTTCGTGAAGGTGCTGGACTTTGGGATCGCTAAGGTACCGGTCGACGCCGGGGCCTCACCCGGCAGCCAAACCGGGGTGGCGATCACCCGCGTCGGGATGGTGTTCGGGACCCCTGAATACATGGCGCCTGAGCAGGCGCTGGGCAAGCAGGTAGATAGCCGCGCGGATTTATATGCGCTGGGCGTCATCTTGTTCGAGCTGCTGAGCGGGCTGCGTCCGTTCGACGATAAGTGTGAGCTCGGGGTGCTCGGTCAGCAGCTGTCCAAGTCCGTGCCGCGGATCGCCGAGCGTGCGCCTGGGGTTCAGGTGCCCGAGAGCGTCGAGGCGTTGGTCAGGCAGCTGCTCAAGCGCGAGATTTCAGAGCGTCCCAGCCAGGTGCTGGACGTCGCGCGGGCCATCGACAGCTTGCTCGCGCAGTTCGCGCCCGAGCAGATGATGAGCGTGCCTGGCTCGATCCCCGGCACGGGGTCGTACCCTGGCCTCGGCTCCATCCCTGGCGTGGGCTCCCAGGCCAGCCTCGGTTCCATCCCGGATGCTGGCTCCATCCCTGACGAGAGCGCGACAAGCAGCGACCTCGCATTGCCAGCGCTAGATTTCGGGGTCAGCCCCACGCCGCCACACAGCGACGGGCAGCCCTCAGCCCCGCACACCTTGGCGTCCGGCGCCGCGCAGCTGTCCCAGCCAGACTTGGCGGGTTCAACCCCATCACTCCCCGACCTCGACCTAGATTTCCCTGCGGCAGCGCCAGGTAGGGCAGGGGGTGGAGGGAGCGATCTGCTCGAGAGCTACCGGGCGGCGCTGCCGCCCCAGCTACGTGAAATGCCGACCGCGGTGTTGGTCGGTGCGCCGATCGGGCTGTTGGTGCTCGCGGCGCTGGTGGTGCTGCTGCTGGTCGGTGCTGTGGCGACTCACGCGCCAGGGCCCACCGCCAGCGCCGCAGATACGCCGTCCTCAGAGCCAGAAATCGTACCTCGGACCCAGGCGGGGCCTGACGAGATCGCCGACGCGCGTCGGCAAGGTGTCGAAGCGCTCGAAGGCTTGAGCAAGCTGTACCCCGAAGACACCGCCGTGATGCTCGAGCTGTCCCGGGCCTACGTGCTCAAGCAGCGCCGCAGCGACGCGGTGTCGCTGATCGGCAAAGCCCTCGCGCTCAAGCCTGAGATCGCGAAGGACCCAGGAGCCGCCAGCACGCTGTGGGTCGCGGCGCAGGATGACAGCAGTCAAGATCAGGCGTTCGCGCTGCTGCAGGGGCCGATGAAGGCCAAGGGCGCCGACATCATCTACGACCTCGTCGTCACCGCGGGCGTGCGCCATAAAGTGGTAAGCCGCGCGGAAAAGTGGCTGGCCAGCGATGAGTTTCAGCAGAACTCATCGCCTGCGCTGAACATCGCGGTCGCGCTCCGCAACGCCAAGAGCTGCGGCCAACGATCCGGCCTGCTGATGCGGGCGAAAAACGCCGGTGACAAGCGCTCGCTCACCTACCTGCACCGGTTCGCTCAGCCGACCGGCTGCGGACGAGGCGGTCGCGGCGACTGCAACCCTTGCCTGCGCAAAGACGACCAGCTGAAGCGCGCTATCGAGGCCATCGAGAAGCGGTGATCGGTGCTCTAGGGCGAAGCCGCCGGCTTGCGGCCGAGCCGCGCGTCTTGAAGCGCGCGATCGATCACGTGTTGAAAGCTGCGAAACGGCTGAGCGCCTGACAGGTAATAGCCGTTGATGATGAAGCCAGGTGTGCCGTGCACCCCTGCGGCCTTCGCGACATCTTTATCCACCTGGATACCTGGTAGGTGCTTGTCGTCGTCGAGCGCTTGATTGAACGCCTGGACGTCGACCTGCTCTTTGCTCGCCAGCAGCTCTAGCGTGTCGCGGTCGAGGCCTGCCCGCTGAGCGTCAAACGCCGCGTCGATAAAGCGCCAGAACGCGGGCGCGCCCTTCTGTGCAAAGACCTCCATCGCGGCCGCGGCCGCGGGCTCTGCTTGCTTGTGGAATGGCAGGGGTAAGTTGCGCCACACGAAGCGCACCTTGCCCGCGTACTTCTTCTCAACCTGCGCCAGCGCGGGGCGCACCCGCGAGCAGAACGGGCACTGTAGATCGCTGAAGATTTGGATCACCACCGGCGCGCGGGCAGCGCCCTTGCTGGGGTTGGCCTTGGTCGGCGCGGGCGCTTGTTTCACCTCAAAGCTGACGCCTGTCTGTGCGGTCTTCATCAGCTGCGCGTAGTAATTACCGCGCGGTACGCCGCTGCTCACCGCCTGCTTGGCCTTGGCTAGCTCTTCGTCGATCAGGCTACGGAACTCGTGGATCGGGCGCGCGCCAGTCAAGCGCCTGCCGTTGATGAAGAAGTGCGGCGTACCACTGGCCTTGAGGTCGTCGGCCAAGTCCTCGTCGACCTGGATCAACGAGGCGTACGGGAGCTTGGTGATCGCCAGCTTCGCGCGCGCGGTGAGCAAGCCTGCCTGCTTGGCCACGTCCAGCAAGGCGTCGTCACCTAGCTCCGGCGACGACGCGAACAGCAGGTCATGGACGGCCCAGAAGCCCGCGTCGCGCTTCTGCTTGTAGGCCTCGATGGCTAGGTTGGCGGCGGCGGGCGCGCGCTTGTGAAACGGCAACGGGTTGTGCTTGAAGACCAAGCGCAGCTCGCGCGGGTACTCTTTGAGCAGCGCCTTGAGCGTGGGCTGGACCTTGGCGCAGAATGGACACTCGAAGTCGCTGAACTCGACCAAGGTGACCAGGGCGTCTTTAGGGCCGAGCGCGGGTGATTTGGCGATATCAGCCTTCCACACGGTCGTATCCGGCGGCTCGATTGGGCGGGGCTGCTTGGCCTCTGGGGCCGCGAAGTTGGCCTGTACGCGCTGGGCGTACACCTCGTGCCGGCCGACGCCGCGCAGGGCGCTGACGGCCTGAAGCTCGGCGTCGATCAGCTGAGTGAAGCGCTCCAGCGGCTGCGCGCCAGACAGGGTGATGCCGTTGATGCGGAACGCCGGCGTGCCGTCGGCGCCGACTTGACGAGCCAGCTGTTGATCCGCCTCGATCTGCTGCTCGAGCACCCCCGACTTGAGCATGCGCATGAGCACTCGCGCGTCGAGACCAGCCTCGGCGGCCATCATCACCAGGTTGTCTGTGTCGAGCTTGGCTTGGCTCTTGAACAGGCGGTCCGCGAAGCGGAAGAACGCCTCGTCTCCCAGGTTGGCCAACACCGCCTGCGCGACCATCGCCGCGGGCAGCGCCTGCTCGTGAAAAGGCAGCGGCTGGTGCTTGTAGACGAAGCGCACTTTAGCTGGGCCATACGCGCGCTTGATGGCTTGCAGGGTAGGCTGGACCTTGGCGCAGTAGGGGCACTGAAAATCGCTGAACTCGACGATGGTCACCGGCGCGTCGGCGTTGCCCCACACCGCGTCATCTGGTTCCACGGGGATTTGCAGTGAGCTAGGCTGGGCGGTGGCTGCCCGCGCGGCTGGTGCCGGGGCCGACGGCGGCTCGGGATCGGTGGCGGCTGAGGTCGCGACGTCGATCTCGGTAGCCGGGGGGGCCGCAGGATCGGCTTGGCCGAGGGGCGCACAAGCCGCGCTGAGCCAGAGCAGCGGCAGCCAGCACAGCAGCGGCAGCCAACGTAGCAGGTCGTTTGGCCGCGGGAGCCCGCGCTCCTTTGGTGCGCACCAACCGAGCAGCGCCCGCTGAGCGCTGGTCATCTCTCTCATCAATCAAACCCAATCCAGCTGAACGTTTCAGGACGAGCCGCAGCGCTGCGGCAGGTGTGACCTCAAGCCTCGCACAAAAAACACAAGCCGCGAGGCAAAGCCCCGCGGCTATCGGGCTGCGGACCGTGAGGCCAAGGCCCTCACGGCTGCAGCGTCAGCGCTCCGCTTAGGCGCAGCGCTGTGCGGCGCGCGGTGAGCAGCTGACTAGCTGGTGGCGCTCACCACCGACATGTCCGTTGCTCACCCGCGCCGCTGCTCTACTTCGCCTCTTTGAGGGCCAGATCGATGACCTTCTTGAACGCGGGGAACGGCTGCGCGCCGCTCACGAAGTAGCCGTTGACGGTGAAGCCTGGCGTGCCACGCACCCCAGCCTTCTCGGCGTCTGCTTTGTCTGCTTCGACCTTGGCCTTGTGGGTGCCTTGGTCCATCGCGGCCTTGAACTTCGCCATGTCGAGGCCCATCTCTTGCGCGATGGCGTCGAGGGTCTCACGGCCGAGGCCCTTCTGCTGATTCTCAAACAGCTTCTTGTGGTAGGTCCAGAAGCCGGCGTTGCCCTTCTGAGCCTGCGCCTCAAGGGCTGCTTCAGCTGCCGGGCCTGCATCCTTGTGGAAAGGCAGGGGCAGGTTGCGCCACACGATCTTGACCTTCGATCCGTACACCTTCTCGACCTCGTCGATGGTCGGCTCGACGCGACTGCAGAAGGGGCACTGGAAGTCGCTGAACTGCTGGATCACGACCTTCGCGTCCTTCTTGCCCTTGAAGGGTGCGCCAGCCGGGGCTGGTCCGACGTCCTTCTTCTCGGGGGGCGGCGGTGCCTTGCCGTTCTTCATGATCTCGTCGTAGATCTTCGCCTTGGGCGTACCGGCGGCGACCATGGCCTTGGCCTTGGTGAGCTCCTCGTCGATCATGCTCTTGAACTTCTCGAAAGGCTGAGCGCCGCTCAGGCGACGACCGTTGATGAAGAAGTGGGGAGTGCCCCGGGCTTCGACCTCGCTAGCCAGATCCATGTCGTCCTGGATCGCCTTGTCGTACTTGTTGGACTCGATGGCGCTCTTCACCTCGGTCCACGGGATGCCGATCTTGCCGGCGATCGCTTCGAGATCTGCGTCCTCTAGCTTGGGGTTGCTCTCGAAGATCGCGGCGTGCGCGGCCCAGTAGCCTTTGTCACCCTTCTTCTCCTTGGCCACGCGCGCGAGGGTCGCGGCTGGCTTGGCGCGGGGGTGGAACGGCAGCGCGTTGTCCTTCCAGACGATGCGCACGTCGTTTCCGTAGGTATCCATGACCTGCTTCATCGTCGGCTCTACCCGCTTACAGAAGGGGCACTGGTAGTCGCTGAACTCGATGATGGTGACCAGGGCGTCCTTCGGGCCGTTTACCGGGTCGTCAGCTTCCACCGGGACGCGGAACACGGTCTTGTCGTCTTCGGCCGGCGGCGCGTCGGGCTTCTTGGCCTCTGCGGGGGCAGCCTTGGCGTTCTCTGCCACCAGCTTGGGGTACAGGTCGGCCTTCTTCACGCCGCTGGCGACCAGCTTGTTGGCTTCGGCTAGCTGCGCGTCGATGATCTCCTTGAACTTCTCGTAAGGCTGAGCGCCAGACAGGGTCACGCCGTTGATGCGGAACGCGGGGGTGCCGTTCGCGCCCGCCGCCGCCGCGACCTTCATCTGTGCGTCGATCACCGCCGCGTGTTTCTTCGCGGCAAAGTCCGCCTTGAACTTGGCGACGTCTACGCCAGCCTCGCCGGCCCAGGCCTCGAAGTTGGCCTCGGTCAGCGCCTTTTGATTGGCGAAGGCCTTATCGTGGAACTTCCAGAACGCGTCGCTGCCGCCCAAGGCGAAGACGGTCTGAGCTGCCTCAGCCGCCGGGCGCGCATCCTTGTGGAACGGCAGCGGTTGGTTCTTCCAGACGACGCGCACCTTGTCCTTGCCGTACTCTTGCTTGATGCGCGCCATGGTTGGCCCGACGCGGCTGCAGAAGGGGCACTCGAAGTCGCTGAACTCAACGATGGTGACCAGCGCGTCGGCGTTGCCCCACACCGGATCATCCTTGGTGACTGGGATGGCCGCAGACGCGTGGGACGCGATGGCGCCGCCTTCTGCGTGTGCGCCTTCGCTGGCGATTGATACGCCCTTACTCCGATCGACGGAGTACATCAGCCCCATCCCCGCTAGAAAGCAGAGGAAGAAGCCGACGATGGCTGTGCCTTTGTTCATGATTTCTCCTGATATTGTTGCTTGGTCGCGCGTGAGGCGCGAGTCCGATAGGTCGGGAGCCCAGGTCAGGGTGCTCAAGTTGCAAAGAGCACCCCGACGCGAGCTCATCGAATCCTCACGGAAAGTGCAGGGCACGCTCCGTGATCGCTCGTAGGGTGGTGGCGCGACGCTGAGGACAGCGGGCCCGGCCAGTGACGTGGCCAGCTACCGTCCAGCGGCCGCGTTGACTGGTCGCCATGAGGTGCAGGGGCAGCGCGAGCGAACCCACTCCGGCGACGCCGCGTGCGCTGTGGCTCGAGCCCTGCAAACAGCTCAGCCTCGCGGGGGGCGATAGATGCGCTCGGACGCCTTAGCCGGCGCGAGGCTCGGCGGCGGAGTGGGGGCTAGCAGCTGGGGCAGCGGCAACAGCTGCGCTTCGGTCGCGAGCAAGACCGCGTGATCCACCTGCGCAGGGCTCACCCAGATCGCACTCCCTTGGTCTGAGTCCTCATCTGCGGCTCCCAGCAGCCGCTTCAGATCTGGGGAGCACAGCGCTGAGATCTTCCCGCTCTTTGCGTTCGGGGAAGGGGGTGGGGCTTCCATCGTGGTGGCGTCTGCCCCGCACATGGGGGCGTTGGTCCCTGCCCAGCTCACGCTGGCGCCAAACAGCACCCAACAAGCCAACACCAAGCCGAGCAAGCGTGCGCCGCGCGCAGCCGGGCGCGGCTGCCAGCGGCGCTGGTGCGAACCCAGTGGTTGTAGCTGTGGGTGGATGTGCCCCTTCAAGACCGACCTCAAGCTGCGGGAGCATACAGCCCGCACGCGGACCTGCAACCGCGAAGGGATCCGGCGCATTCCCAGCCCATGGATGTTTCTCAGGGTCCCAGGGTGGCCAATCAACCGGTGCCCGCCGCGAGCGCCGACCCTCGCGTTGGCCGCTGGTCCGAAGAAGCGCACATGTTTTTTGACCACTTTATCCTACATCATGCAAGTTGGGGTCATGCCGGCCCCCCATCCAGCGCAAAACGCCCCGAAATCACAAGATAATCCAGCGTCGAGCGGGCGGCTTCGTGGCGCCGGATCGCCGTCGGCCAGCGGAGCGCCCGCGGCGGACACCGCGTTTGCCCAGGCTCTGGCCGCCCAGGGCCTGCCCCGCCGCTTCGCGCACCTGACCCTGCTTCGGCAGATCGCTCGTGGCGGAATGGGCGAGGTCTTCTTGGCCACCGCCGGTGGCATCGAGGGCGCTGAGCGACCGTGTGTCCTCAAGATCATCCGCCGGGACCACGCTGGTGACCGCTCCTTCCTCGCGCGCTTCTTGGACGAAGCGCGCATCCAGGCTCAGCTTCAGCACCCTGGGGTGGCGCAGATCCACGAGGCAGCGAAGGACACTGAAGGCAACCCGTACGTGGTCGTCGAGTACGTCGAGGGGCGCAACCTGGGCGAGGTCCGCACCCGCGCCATCCAGCTCAAGCTAGCCATCAGCTGGGCTGACGCGCTGGCCGTCGCCATCACGCTGTGCGACGCGCTGGCCCACGTGCACGAGCGCACTGACGCGCAGGGCAGGGCGCTAGGCATCGTCCACCGTGACCTGAGCCCGCAGAACGTCATGCTGGGCTACGCTGGCGACCTCAAGCTGATCGACTTCGGGACCGCGCGCGGCGAGAACCGGCGCTGCCAGACCGTCGCGGGCATCGTGTTCGCCAAGCCTGGCTACGTCGCGCCCGAGGTCGCCAACGAGACGCCTGGCGGAATCCCTGCGGATATATATGCGGCCGGGATCATCCTGTGGGAGCTGATCGCCGGGCGCCGCTTTTTACAGGGCGACGCTAGCGAACACATGGCCAGAGTCGGCGCTGGCGAGCGCAACCCGCCGCCGTTGGCTGAGGAGCACCAGGTCCCGCGCGAGCTGGACGCGATCATCGCGCGCATGACGGCTCCGGACCTGAACCAGCGCTACGCCAGCGCGAAACAGGCTGTCACCGACTTGCTGCGCGTGCTCAAGAAGGCACCCAGCATGGCCAACGGCGACACCAGCGTGCGCTCCCGCATCGCGCACCTGATGGGCCGCTTGTACCCAGCTGAGCCGGCGAAGAGCCGCGCAGAGTTCGCGCGTTTGATCGCGGTGATGCGTCGGGCCGAGAGCCTGCCGCCGGCGCTGCCCAGCTCGCCGCTTCCCGAACCGGCGAGCCCGGTGGTCGAGGCCGCGCCGGTCGGCGAGGCTGCGCCAGCCAGTGCCTCGCGAGCGCCGGGCCCACCACCCCTGAACCCGGCTTCGGTCGCACCTGGGGCGCCTCCGCCGAAGCCAGCGAAGAGCGCGGTCCTCGCGCGGGCCGGGAGCCAGGCTGAGGAAGTTGTGGCACCTGCGGGCCATGCGGTCACGGCCAACGCCCCGCCACACGCTGAGGCGGCGAGCGGACAGCCTGCGCAGCCAGCTAGCGAAGCTGGGTGTTTGCAAGGCACACGCTATCGCCTGCTGCGGCGCATCGCTCAGAGTCAGATGGGTGAGATCTACGAAGCCGAACACGTGGACCTTCACCGCAGCGTCGCGCTCAAGGTGCTTCCCGCGGGGAAAGCCTCTGACGCTCAGCTCCAGCGCTTTGCCAGCGAAGCGCGCTCGGTCGCCAACCTGAGGCACGAGAACTTGGTCACGCTGTACGACTACGGCGTGACCCACGACGGGCGGCCGTACTACGCCATGGAACTCCTAGACGGCGAGACGCTGAGTGAGCTGCTCGAGCGCGAGGGCAGCGTCGGCTGGCGTCAGGCTACCCGGATCGCGATCCAGGCCTGCGCCGCGCTGGCTTGCGCTCACTCCGCCGGTGTTATCCATCGGGATATTAAACCCGGAAACTTGTTCTTAACCCGAGAAGGCGGCATCAAGCTACTCGACTTCGGCGTAGCCAAGTTGGGTGCGGAGATCGCCGCTCAGGGCGGCGCGCTGCACCTCGTGGGCACCCCCGAGTACATGGCGCCCGAGCAGATCCAGGGCGAAGTGGATGAGCGCTGCGACATCTACGCCCTCGGCGCTGTCCTGTACCAACTTGCCAGCGGGCGCCTCCCGCACGTCGCCTCCACCACCGTCGCTTTACTCGACAAGAAACTGCACCAAACGCCTGAGAATCTACGTCGTAGGGCTCCAACCCGAGGTTTCCCCGCCATGTTTGACAAGACCGTACAGAAGTCCTTAGCCACCGATCCCGAGCAGCGCTACCAGTCGTCCGACGAGCTGCGTGAGGCGCTAGAGAGCGCGCTGGCCGAGCCCGTAAAGCGGCAGCGGCGGCGCCGAGCCATCGCCACGGGCATCGTCGCCGCGCTGGGCATCACGCTGGCCGGTGGCGCGATCTTCGTGGCGCAAAACCCCGATGTCCGCGGCCGAGCCCTGGCCATGCTGGGCAACAAGGCGCCCGCCCCGGTGGTTGAAGATGAGGCCGTGGCCGTGCTCGAGGAGGCCCCCGTCGGCGAAGAGCCGACTGAAGACGTCGATCAAGCGGCTCCGGCTGAGGGCGCGGCCGAAGCCGAGGTCGCCGATAACACCGACGTTGAAGCCGAGCAGGGCGAGATGGGCGACCAGGTCGATGAGGACCCGGCAGCCGAGGCCACGGCAGAAGGCGAGCCAGCGCTGGCGGCTGCGGACGTGGACGCTGACCAGCCAGCTGGTGACCCCACCGCCCAGGTGCGTGACGACGCGGATCCTGTAGCCACCCCCGTCGCGGCGCTGCAGGCGCCCGCGGCGCTGAAGGCGAGTGACATCTCGAAAGCGGCCGCGGTGAATGAGCAGCTGGCTCAAGCCCAACAAATGATGACCTCGGGGCAACGCATTAAGGGCTTTAACCTGCTGCGCAAGCTCGGCAAGAACAACCGCAAGGACACCAGCGTGCTCAAGGCTTGGAGTGAGGCCGCCGCCAACATGAAGGCGTGGGGCGAAGCCCACCGCGTGGCTCGGCAGTGGGCCGAGGTGGACGATGGCGCCGAGGCGCGCATTCACTTGGCCCGCATGCAGCGCGCCGTGGGCAAGCGCGAGGCAGCCATCAAGACCCTTGGGGATCTACTGCGCGACAAGCCAGAGTCGACGGAGGCCAAGCAGCTGCTCCAGATGTACGGCGGCAAGCAGGCCATCGCGCTGCGCTGAGCGGCGATTCACTCGCACGCTCCAAAGCGTGGAGCGACCAGGGCGGCCTCTTAGGAGGCCGCTTTTGTTTTGGGCTGGGGTCTACCCCGCTGTCGCTTGGCTAGCTGCCGTACGGAAGCATTTTGACGCTGCCTAGATGCGCCGCTGCTTCCAGCGTCCGCCCTTGAATCGCCAGGCCATGATCGCGGTGAGGGCGAACACATACACCACGGCGGCCCCCCAGATCCCCGCTAAGCCGAAGCCGAGGGTGATGCCTAGCAGCCAAGCCAGCGGCACCAAGCAGAAGAAGTGGAGCACCAACTCCACGCACATCACGAACACCGACTCGCCGGCGCCGAACAGCGCCTGGGTGAGGATCATGCCCACGGCGATCAGTGGGGTGATGATGCCCATCATGCGCATAGGGACCAGCGCGGCGTGCATCACCTCTGGGCTGTCGTTGAAGAAGGCGATGGCTTGATGGGGGAACACCACCCCCTCTAAGAAGCCGACCACGCCGAAGATCATCAAGCCGAGGCGCACGGAGACCCAGCCGAAGGCCTCTGCCTGCTGAGGCTTGCCTTCGCCCATCGACTGGCTGACTAGCGTCGCGGTGGCGGTGCCAAACGCCAGGCACGCGGTGAAGGTGAGCTTGAGGATGGACACGATCACGCTGGTCGCCGCCAGGTTGTGCGGGCTCGTGCCCGCGGTTGCGCTAGCGGCGGCGGCGTCTAAGCGACCGACGATCACGCTGAACAGGCCGAACCCGAGCATGACCGCGATCGTCGCGATTCCGCTCGGAATACTCAATTTCAAGATGTCCCAGGTGAGCTTGCGGCTGAGCCCACGAAAGTCGAACGGCTTGAAGAGGGAGCGGTACTTCGTCTGTAGTGTCCAGCTGATCATGATCGCGAGGCCCACCCAGGTACACAGCGCGTCGGCGAGGCCCGCGCCCTCGATGCCCATGCGCGGCGCGCCGAGCTTGCCGAAGATCAGCACCCAACACAGGAAGATATTGAGGGCGTTCATCACCAGCGCGCTGACCATGTGGACGTGGGTCTTACCCAGCCCGTCGAAGAACGCCTTGAAGCTGAAGGTGATCACCATGGAGGCGATGCCCAGCAGGCGCCAGTTCAGGAAGCTCTGCGCCGCCTCGCGCACCTCATTTGACGGCAAGGCAAAGCGCAAGATCGTGGGGGTGACTGCGTAGGCCAGCGCCGTGGCCAGCAGGCTGGCGATGACCGAGAACACCCAGCTGTTGAGCAGCACCGCCCCTGAGTCCCGCGGCTTGCCTTCTGCGAAGCGCCGCGCCGCGATGGCCTGAGTCCCTACGGAGATGGCGCTGAGCGAGCCGCCGAACAGCCACAGCAGCACGAGGGAGGGGAACAGCGCGGCTTGCGCGTAGGAGCGCTCAGGCTCGGGCAAGTAGCCGAAGAAGAAGTTGTCGATCTCGTTGACGACGCTCTGGCTGAGCATCGCCAGCACCGTCGGCAGCGCGATGCGCAGCACCAGCCCGTACGGGTTCTTGCTGGTGTCGAGCTTGAGATCTTCTGGCGCGCCCCCTCCACCCCCTGCTGCGCGCTCTGCGTCAGATCCTGCGCCGATCGCGGCGGAATTTGGCTCGCCGTTGCTCCCGCTTGCAGGAGGCTCGGAGGTTGAGTCTGGCCGCAGGCTAGCGGACTCGATGGGGCTCGAGGACATAGGTTGGGTGCGCCGCGCGGCGATGGGCTCAGGCGCTGGGGTGTGGCTGGAGCTTTAGAGCGGACAGCGTGTGCGCGGCAAGCCTGACTCAGAAAAAAGCCGGCCTCTCAGATCTGGAAGGCCCGCCGATACGCTGTGGTTTCACTGACTTCGCTCGGTCCTGCGCCTGCCTGCAGGTGATCGCGACTGACCACGCCCGACCCGCATCTGCGAGGTCGCGCGTGGGTTGACTGGCTAGAAATCGTCGTCGTCGTCGTCGTCGTCGTCATCTAGATCGTCATCTAGATCGTCGGCGGCAGCGTCCGCGGCGGTTGGCTTGGCGCCTGCGTCAACGGCGGGCGCACCTGCGTCTGACTCGGTGCCTTTCTCGTCTGTGTCGTCCGGAGCTTCGTCGTCGTCCGGATCTTCGTCGTCGTCCCAGTCGTCGTCGCCTTCGTCATCCCAGTCATCAGCTGGGTTGGCGTCCGTCGGCTCGTCCACCTTGGGGCCGTACAAGTGCTTCCACTTCTCTTTGTCGGCGTCGCTGCACGGCTGAGGGTTGTTTCGATCCTCCTGCACACACTCCATCATCCAGGCTTCGCGCGGTGGGTCGTCACCGGCGGCGATCCTGGCCTTAGCGATGTCGCCCTCGACTGAAACAGTGGAGAGCTTGGGCACCGCCATCAGGATGATCAGCCCCACCACCAAGATCAGGATGAACGGCACCGCGATGCGATACAGCTGCACCATCGGGCGGTTGAAGCGGAAGCTGGCGACGAACAGGTTCTGACCAAGCGGCGGGCTGAGGTACGCGATCTCCAGGTTCAGCAAGAACATCATTGCCAGGTGGAAAGGCGAGAGCCCGAACTTCGCGGCGAACGGGATCAGCAGCGGCACCGCCACCAGGATCGAGCTGAAGCCATCCATGAACATGCCCTGGATGTAGAGGAAGATGTTCAGCGTGATCAGGAAGTGCCACGGCTTGGTGACGCCCATGCTGGTCACCCACTCGAACAGCTTGCTCGGGATTTGCTCGCTGATGATGTAGTTGGTGAGCGACATGGCCATGGCCATGATCAGCAAGATCGCCCCCGCGAGCCCCATCGCGCTCCTGGCGATGCGTGGGAAGTCCTTCAGCGATAGGTCTTTGTAGACATAGACCTCGATCACCAGCACGTACACCGCGGCGACGCCGGCGATCTCGTCGATGCCGGTGACGCCGGTGAACAGGCCGCCCAGGATGATCACGGGGATCAGCAGCTCCCACTTGATCTCCCACAGCGAGGACCCCATTTCCTTGAGGTTTGGCTTGCTGCGCGGGAGCTTCTCGCGGACGCCGATGTACATCGCGTGGGCGCTGAGCAGCCCGATCACCAAGAACCCAGGGATCAGCGCGGCCTTGAAGGCCTTGGCGAAATCGATGCCCGCGACCAGCGAGTAGATCAGGATCGGCAGAGAGGGCGGGAGCAGCAGCCCCAAGCTGCCACCGGTCATCACCAAGCCGAGGGAGTACTTCTCGGAGTAGCCCCGCTCGCGCAGCGCCGGGTAGAGCAAGGCGCCGATGGCGACGATGGTGACCGCGCTGCCGCCGGTGAGCGTCGTGAAGAACGCGCTGGCAAAAATGCAGACGATGGCCAGACCGCCCGGCAACCAGCCCAGGAACGCCGTGGACGCGCGCACCAAGCGGTGAGGCGTCTTGCTCTCGGCCATGATGTAGCCGACGAGGGTGAACAGCGGCACCGTCACCAAGATCGGCGAGCCGGCGAAGCGCGAGTCCAGCACGTCGGGGGCGAGGAAGCGCACGAAGCGCAAGTTCTCGTTCGGGTGCAGCAGCCAGGCGAGCTCCGTCGTGCCCGCCATCACCGCGAACACCGGCGCGCCGAGCAACGCGAAGACCAGGACGAATATCAGGATGGGCATTACGCGGCCTCCCGCTTGCTCGAGCTGGCTTCAGCCTGCTTTTCCGCGTCGTCGGACGTGTCGTCTTCAGAGGTGTCGTCTTGAGACGCGTCGTCTTGAGACGCGTCGTCTTGAGACGCGTCGTCTTCAGAGCTGTCTTTCGGTGGATCGGGATCAGGGGGTGGAGGGGCTCCGCTGTCGTCGCTGTCGAAGGCGTGGTCTTCCTGCGGCTCCGTCGTGCGATGTCCGCTCAACACCAGCAGCGTGAGCAGGATGAAGCGCAGCCCAATGATGAACAGCCCGATCGGAACCACCAGGTTCGCGCTGGAGATCAGCTCACCAGACGGTGAGCCCTTGCCAGGGACCGTGATGAACGGTGAGCGCGTCGAGTCGGGGGGCATCTTGATGGCGTCGACCTCTGCTTGGCCGTAGCGCTCCGCCATGCCCGAGCTGTCTAGCCACTCGTTCCACTCTTTCCCGGTCAGGCAGTTGGCGTAGCCCTCGCCTTTAATCACGTGCGGCAGCGTCTTGAAATCGAGCCCGATCTGTTTCCGCAGGATAAAGAACTTCTCGCCCAGCGAATCGAACGTCTTGCTGATTTTGACCGACGCGGTGTCGTCGTTTCTAGCACCAAAGGCCTCGATGGTGATGTGGTCGTAGAAACCCCACGAGGCAGAGAAGCAGATCGCGGCGGTGCCGATCCAGCCAACCAGCACCATCCATTTCCTCACCACCGGCTTGACCAAGCGGGTCACGACGTCGATGGTGATGTGCTTGCCAGCTCCGGTGGCGAGGGAGCCGCCCAGCATCGCCAACAACAGCGTCAGCCGTGTGATCACGCCGCGCAACCCGCCGAGCAGTGTCAGCGTAGACGCTTGGCCGTACCAGTTGAGCAGGTTGGAGAAATAGGGGACACCCCAGCCCAGCCAATGCGGCGCGACGATCACCCCGATGGCGGCGCCGCTGATCGCAGCGATCCGCCGCACCTTGAGCGACTGCTTCTTGAGCCCCCAGAACCCCAGCATCCCCAGCACGACCGCACCGACTGCCCCACGGAACACCAGCCCAGCGATGGAGACTTCGAACTCGCCGGTCGGGGGCGCCTTGCTCATGCTGCTCAGGAACACCCAAAAACAGATCGCGACCACCTGCAGCACCAGCGTGAACACCACCAGTCGGATCTCGAACTTGGTCAACCAGCCGTCTAGCCGCATCAGTGGGCGACCCCAGGCCGCGGGCTTCGGCGCTTGCGGCTGCTCGTCGTCGCTGCCGCCTCCACCGCTGGTTGAGGCCCGCGCGGCGGCAGCGTCGCTCGCGGAGCCGTCTTTACTGCCATCCGCTTCGCTCGCGTCGCTGGCCTCAGCGTCGCTGGCCTGAGCGTCACTGGCTTCAGCGTCGCTGGCTTCAGCGTCGCTGGCCTCAGCGGGTGTCTCCTTGGGGTCTAGTTGGTCTGAGCCGTGAGCCTCGGACGAGCTAGCCTTGGGCGTAGCCGGCGAGGCTTGCCCAGATCCGGCCGCTTTCTTACGGGATTTTTTAGCCATGCGCGTGCGGCCAGCACGCTACGCGAAATGTGGGCTTGCCGTCACCCTCGCTGACGGGGGGGACCCCACAAAGTCGTCTAATTCATGCCATCGTGAGGGCTGAAGTCGACGATCCAGCGCCGCGGCCTCGCGCGCTCGACGTCGTGGTAGCCACAAAACGCAACAAGGCCGGCATCGAGCCGGCCTTGTTATCATGGATGCGACTTTGCTAGTCGGCAGTGGCTCGCGTACTCAGAACGTACAGGCCCCGATTTTCTTGAGGGTATCCTTGTCGATGGAGTTCTCGTTGCCGAGCTTCTTGCACGCGGTCTTGAACAGCGCCTTCCACTCGGCCTTCTCGGCTGCCGTGGGATCGTGCGTCGTCATCTTCTTCTTCAAGCGCGCGAAGGCCGCGTCATCAGCGGCGCGGATGTTCTTGGTCAGGCGCTTGGCGGCCTTTTTTCCGTAACGCTTGACGATCTTGGCTTGGTCTTTCGGCATCGCCTGGAGCGCCTTGTTGCTCAGCACCAGCGCGCCGATGGCGAAGGCGACGTCGCCTGTGTTCATGTGGGTCAAGCGCGAAGCCCACTGCAGCTGCTCAGCGGCGAGGGCAGGCGTGTTCATCACGTTGACCTTCTTGCTCTGCAACATGGGCAGAAACTCCGTGATGCTTCCGAAGACCGGGCTCACCCCACCGATGGTGGCATAGAGCGCCGGGGCGATCACGTCATCGCGGATCATCGCTGGGTTCTTGCCCTTGAGGTCCTCTGGGCTCTTGACCGCGAAGCCGACGCTCATCACGCGGGCCTTACCCACATCACCCCAGCCAAGGAGGTAGAAGCCCTCCTTCTTCACCTTTTTCTTGAAGGACTTGGCGATCTTCGCGCGGCCGGCGTCTAGCTCACCCCAGCTGCTGAAGGTGCCTGGCACCTGCAGGGCCAACACCGACTTGTCGATGCTAGACAGACCCACGGCGGTCAGCGCTGAGCCGTGGTACTGGCCCGACGCGATCTTCTCGACGACGTTCTTCTCGTCGCCGCCTACGCCGTTCCAGCTCCACTCCATCACGACCTCGCCGTCAGTCTTGCTACTGACGATATCGGTCCACTTCGTGAAGACCTTGCCCCACGGGCTCTGCTTTGGAGCCATGGTGGCGAGTTTAAGGGTGGTCTTTGCGGAAGCGGTGCCGGTCGTGAACACGACTAGGCAGGCTGCGGCAAGCACCAATGCGATTAGCTTGCGGGTCATCTACGAGTTCCTCCTGGATTGGCCGGGGTTGCTGGCCTGGGTGAGACGGCGAGCAGGTCAGATTTCATCAATCTTGTTTCGGCCGCACGCCCAACGCCCTGGGAAGCGGCTGATTTGTCGACTTTATGAAGGTTGCCTTTAACGTCTGTGAAGGCCTCTGGACGCTAGTAACTGAATGCTTGTCTAGGCTTGCTGGTTGGCTGCGCGGGTCTGGGTGGCGCTGGCCGCCGATGCCTCGTTGAAAAACTGGGCGGCGCGTTGAGCTGGGCGGCGCGTTGAGCTGGGCGGCGCGTTGAGCTGGGCGGCGCGTTGAGCTGGGCGGCGCCGCCCTTCGGCGCGCCGGCTAGAAGGCGCAGTTCTCCTGCCAGATCTTATTGCCGAGGTAGCGGCGGGCGCGGCGCTTCGCGATCACGTTGGGCAACCGCGCCTCAGGCAGGTCATCACCAGCGGCCAGCACCTCATGCAGCAGCTTGTCGTAGTTCGCCTTGTCGCGCTTGAAGCAGTAGTAGCGCGTAGCGTAGTTCAACTTTGCCGCAAGGAATTTGCCGCCGTTGATCTCAAGCGCGCGGTCGAAGTGCTTCTTGGACTCGTCGAGCTCGGCCATGGCGGTGCGCGCGTGGTAGGCGCCCATGACGATGTGTCCGGTGCCGTACTGCACGGTCTCGTCAAGCTCGAGCGAGCGCCGAATGAGCTCGACTCCGATGTACATCTCCCCGACGATCTCCGGGATGTCCTTGGACGCCCCGACGCGGCCGATCCACGCGTAGCCGACCCACAGCAGCTCTTCTGCTTGCTCGGGCTCGGTGTAGTTCTCGACGAGCCAAGCACGGACGGTGTTGGCGTTCTTGAGTGAATCATCGAAGCCTTCGGCCGTGTGCCCCATCAGCTCCTTGCCGTAGAACACGGCGCGCTCGAAGCCAGCGCGTGCTCTGGCCTGGTGATACGCGGCCATCACGTCGTCGCCTTTTTCATAGGCGACCTCGTAGTCATCTTCAGTGAAGCCAAACGACAGCCCAGCCCAGCTCCGGGTGAGCATGAACAGCGCGTCGGTGTTCTGAGGCGCAAGGCGGTGCATGCCCTCAATCTGACCGACCCCAGCCTGGGCGACAGAGCGCGCGACCTCGAAGTCGTGCAGTGTGTTTACAGCTGCTGACCCGTCGCGCGTGCCCTTGATCTGCCCATCCAGCATCAACTTCTTGATGCAGCCTGTGCCACCAACCGACAACGACGCCGCGAGCAGCACGGATCCCAACCCTCGCAGAAAACTCATGACTTGCGGATCTACCGACGCTGCGCGCGAAACACAACGGCAACGACCTGTTGATGAGCGAAAAGGCGCCTGACTCGCGGCGTGACGCGCTGGCCATCGCCGCCAAGCGGCCATGGGCTGCGAGCCTGAGCGCCGCTAGCGCGACGCGAGCAGGATGGAGCAGGCGACGCGGGTGCGTACGCTGGGGTTCTCGTCAGCTAGTGCGGTGGCAGCGGAGGCGTACTGCTTCAGCTCAGCCAAGGCGACCGCCGCTTGCTCGCGCACGTAAGACGCTTTGGCTTTGAGATCGGCCTTGAGCAGCACCGCGACCTCCTGCACGCCGGCGCGCGCGAGGATCAACCGAGCGGGGAAGGCCGCGTCGGACTTGCCCTCAGCGAGCTTCAGGAGCTGACGCTTGGCGTCTTTGCGGTGCGCCGTTTCAAGCAACCGCCCAAGCGCGCCAGCTTGCACCTTCGGATCCGGATCCTTCGCAGACTTCTGCACGATCTTGAGCGCGTCCGCGTCAGCTAGCGGTAGCCACTGCAGCGCCAAGCTCCGCTCGGCGGTGGGTCCCTGTGAAGCGACGCGGCTGAGGAGCGCGGCGCCGCTCTGCGCGGTCTCGCCACGCGCTCGCACTAGGGCCCCTGCGGCGCTGACCGCTGGCATCGCCTCACCGGTCTCGACCACGGTGAGCAGCTGAGCTTCGCCGCCGCTGCGGAAGGCCGCGGGCATCGCCCAAGCCTCTACGATGGTCACGCGCGTCGATTCGTCTGCTGTGGCCCAGACATCCTTCAGACCCTGCACCACGACTTCGCCGCCGAGGTTCCCTGCGGCACGGGCCGCCAGGCTACGGCTCAACGGATCCGGGTCGACACGGGTAGATTCGAGGAGCGACTCGATGTCGCGGGCGTCGCTGGCGTCGCGTGAGGCGGCGATCGCCGCGCGGCGCACCCGCTCATCGCCGTCCGACATCAGCTGCTGGCGCAGACCAGCGTGAGCCAAGCCGTTGGTCAGGCGCGCGCCGACAGCACGCCAAGCACCACTTTCCGCGCGGCTATATTTGGAGACGAAGCTCGGGCGGCGATCGAAGCCCGCGTCGATCAACGCCAGCTGCGCCTCCGCGCCCGCGTCGTCAGCGGTCCCTGCTCGGTCCTCTAAGACGTTGCGGAGCGAGCCGGCACAGGCCCGCACCTGGTGGATGCGATCCACCGCGCGCTCCTGATTCGCGGACCGCACCTCGCGGCCAGCGACTGCCCTCGCGACCGCTACGACCTCCGCTTCGTCCAAGGTGCCATGGTTCTGTCCGTCGATGATTTGCGCTCGCAGGGTCTGGAGATCGCCGCTGCGCGCGGTGTTCACCAGGTTGCTGCCGCCGCAGGCCTGTGTGGCCAGCGCCAGGGCTACCAGGCACGCCCAGCGAGCCGCTTCGAGCCAGGACTGGTGCCCGCCATGGGGCCTGGGTCGGAGCTGGGACTCGCGAACGGGTACGGCTGTGGCTCGAACGCTCTGACTCACACTTCGCATGCTTCCGCTCGCCCTCATGAGGTATGGGTCTAGTCTGCTGCGCCCCCAGGCCCTGTGCGTCGGAGCTGAGGGGAGCTTCACGGTCCAGACTCGCCTCGAACCCTAGCACAGCCTATGCAGGCGCTAATCCTCAATCCCAACGCCGCCCGCTTGCGTCGCCAGCCTGAGCTGATCCGCGAAATCACGCGGCGGGCGAGCGGGCGCGCGCGGGTGTTTGTGACCGCAGACTTGCGGGAGCTCGGCCGGGCGGTCAGCGCACTCGCAGCCAGCGAGGTGCGCCGAGTGGTCCTGTGCGGCGGCGACGGCACCTTCATGGAAGGCGTGAGCGCGCTGCACCGGGCGAACTTGGTAGACCGCCCCGCAGCCGAGCGGCGAGTGACCCTGGCGTTTCTACCGGCGGGTACGGTGGCCACCGTGGCGCGGGCGTTCGCCCAGCCCGACGACGCACTTCAAGGCCTCGACTTGGCGCTGAGCGCCGAGGCGAGCTTTGTGGCGGCGCCCAGCCTGGAGGTAACGAGCGTCAGGCTAGGGGAAGCCCTCGACCGCCGGCTCGGCTTCATCTTCGGAACTGGGCTGGTGGCGCGGTTCTTTCAACACTACTACGCGAGCGGCGCCGATGGCCTGGTCGGGGCCGCACAGATCGTCGCCCGCACCTTGCTCGGTTCATTCCGTGAGGATACATACTCTCGACGCATCTTGGATCCATTGCCGGTTGAGATCGCGGTCGACCTCCGGCGCCTCAGCCCTCCGGCGTTTAGCCTGGTGTTGTGCTCGGTGATCGCCGACGTGGGGCTTGGCATGCGCGTGTGCCACCGCGCGGCCGAAGACTGGCAACGGCCGCACGTCGTGGCATCAGCGCTCAGCCCGCGTAAGCTGGGGCCGCAGCTGCACCGGGTGCTACGCGGCGCGCCGCTGCGCGGTCAAGGCAACTTCGACGACCTAGCGTCGCAGCTGCTGCTCCAATTTCCCGACGGTAACGGCCCCTGGGTGCTCGATGGAGATCTGCTCGAGGCTCAGAAGATCCAAGTGACCGCAGGCCCAACGCTGTGGTTGTTGGCTCCCCGAGGCAGCTAGGCCGCGGTAGCTAGGCCGCGGTAGCCAGGTGGTAGCCAGGTGGTAGCCAGGTGGTAGCCAGGCCGCGTTAGCCAGGTGGTAGCCAGGCCGCGGTAGCCAGGCCGTGGTAGCTGCCTAATTCGGCGCGGCCTCTGTGGCGTCTTTTGCTTCTTTGCTCTCGCTCTGGGCGGCGCGCTTGATCTCTTCGCGCCTACGCAGGGCCGCTGAGACGAACCTCGAGAACAACGGGTGGGGCGCCATCGGGCGGCTCTTGAACTCCGGATGGAACTGGCAGCCCACGAAGTATGGGTGATCTGGGAGCTCGACGAGCTCGACTAGGCGGCCGTCGGGGGACAAGCCGCTCAGCACCAGCCCCTTGGCCTCTAAGCTGTCGCGGTAGTCGTTGTTGAACTCATAGCGGTGCCGATGGCGCTCGCTGATCTTCAGCGTGCCGTAGACCTGAGCCGCCATGGTGCCAGCTTTGATGTCGCACGGATATGCGCCGAGGCGCATCGTGCCGCCCTTGTCGGTGACGCCGCGTTGATCGGGCATCAGATCGATCACCGCGTGCTTGGCGTCTTTGTTGAACTCGGCGCTGGTCGCCTGATCGATGCCAGCGACGTTGCGCGCGAACTCAATCACCGCCAGCTGCATGCCAAGGCAGATCCCGAAATAGGGGACGGCGTTCTCACGCGCGAAGCGGATGGCCGAGATCTTCCCCTCCACCCCCCGATCCCCGAAACCTCCGGGAACTAGGATCGCGTCGAGGCCGGTGAGGATCGCCGCCTGGTTGCCGCCCTCGAGCTGCTCTGAGTCGATGTACTCGAACTGCACGCTCACGTCGTTCTCGAGGCCGCCGTGGATCAGCGCCTCGTGCAGCGACTTGTAGCTGTCCTTCAGGTGGACGTACTTGCCGACGATGCCGATCTTTACGCTGCCGTGGCTCGGCTTCTTAAAGCGCTCGGCGACGCGCTTCCACGTGGATAGATCTGGCGAGCGCGACCAGATGTTTAGGCGCTCGGCGATTTGATCATCGAGCCCCTCAGCGTGGAGCACCAGCGGCAGCTCGTACAGGCAGCTCACGTCGACCGCAGAGATGACGCTGTCTACCTTGACGTTGGAGAACAGCGAGATCTTGTCTTTGAGTCCGCGCGGAATAGGCCGGTCGCAGCGACAGATCAGGATGTCGGGTTGGATGCCGATCTCACGCATCTCGCGCACCGAGTGCTGGGTAGGCTTGGTCTTGAGCTCACCAGCGGTCGCGATGTACGGCACCAGGGTGACGTGTACGCTCAGCGCGTTCTCGCTGCCCTCTTCGACCTTTAGCTGCCTGATGGCTTCAAGGAAGGGGAGCGACTCGATGTCGCCCACCGTGCCACCGATCTCGATGATCGCGATGTCAACGTCCTTCGTTGCCTGGCGGATACCGGCTTTGATCTCGTCGGTGATGTGCGGGATCACCTGGACGGTCGCGCCAAGGTATTCACCCCGGCGCTCTTTGGAGATCACCGATTCGTAGATGCGCCCCGTCGTCAGGTTGGAGCCACGCGACAAGCGAACGGAGGTGAAGCGCTCGTAGTGACCGAGATCGAGATCGGTCTCCGCGCCGTCATCCGTTACAAAGACTTCTCCGTGCTGGTACGGCGACATCGTCCCTGGATCGACGTTCAAATACGGGTCGAGCTTCATGTGGGTGACTCGCAGACCACGAGCCTCCATCAACGCGCCGATTGACGCCGCTGCTAACCCTTTGCCGATCGACGAGACAACTCCGCCAGTGACCAGAACGAACTTAGTTCGTCGACTCACCGTGCGTTCTCCATCACGGGCGTTCGAAGTACCACGGCTACCTCTTCTCTGCACTTGTTAATCTGCCGCGGTCCGCAGAGGCGCGAACCGCTCTACATTTTGTGCGCTCTCCGCGGGGCGGAACGCGCGCGATGGTTTCGGCCTGGTGTGCCCTGGCCGAGCGCTGGGCGGTTAGCTGCGCGCAGCGCTACTCGATGCGAGTGCCGCGCTGGGCACCCACCAACCTCACGCCCACTTGGTGAGCGTCGTCACTGACTCAAAAGCGTCCGATCAGGCTCCAGCCAAGGACATCACCGCTGACCCACGGCGCCTGCGAGATCGACGCAGGCTGCGCGGGCTTGCGCTTCGGCGCGCCAGGTGGGGCGCTCTTCAGCAGGGCTGCCTCCGCGATGATGGCCAAGCCGCCGGCCTGTCCGACGGCGTCGAGGGTGGTGAGGATCGCGCGCAGCACGACGGTGAAGGTGCTGCACCCAGGATCATTGTCAGCGCAGCCGGTGTCGGCTAACGCCATCCACGGCCCGGCCACAGGAATACGCAGATCGCGAGCGCCAGGCGCGTCGGGCCACAGATACGAGAAGCTCACGGCGGCGCCGTACCAGACCGCGGTGGTGACCGCGCCGGCGATGAACATGTTGGCTTGCGCGCCATTGGGTGGGTACACGCTGGGGTCGTGCCGTTCGTCGCGCACGGGCTCGTCCGCGGCCGCGGGCGCGGAGCACAGCAGCGCGAGCGCTGCGACGCCGGAGGCGACGAGGGCTGGCCTGGCGCGGGTCTTGAGCACTCGAGTCACTTGCGGGCCTTTTGACTGGATCGGCGCTGAAAAGCAAGCGTAGTCGGCGAATGCCGCTGAGGCAGCGGCCAGCGACCCTCGCCGAGGACAGCGGGCGCGGGTCAGGGCACGTCACCGCGCGCGCCGCTTGGCGCCGCCAGCGCGCCCCAGCGCCCGATGGCGTCCAAGCTAAACGCGCCGGCGCGCCGTGAGACCACGCTCACCTGGTCTTCATGCCACAGCGGCAACACGGGGAGATCTCGCGCCATGGCGCGGGCGATGCGCTGGTAGTAGTCGACGCGCAGGCTGCGCTGTGGGTCGCTGGCCGCCGCGTCGAGCCAAGCGCCGACCTGGGTTGAGCGGTAGCGCGCGCGGTTTCTGCCGTCACCCCCTTCTCCAGGAATTCCGCGAGGATTAAAAAACCAGTTGAGCAGGTTCGGCTCTGTGAGCTCGGGCATCTGCAATACGGCGAGCTGAAAATCGCCAGAATCAAGGCGTTTGAGCAGCACGCCGAGATCAAGCGCCACTACGCGCACTGAGACCCCGGCGTCTCCGAGCATCTGCGCGATGGCCCGCGCGATGGTCAGCCGCGCGCGATCGGTGCTGGTGGCTAAGGTGAGGGGAGGCGCGTCCTTCAACACGGACCTGGCGGCAGCCAGGTCAAAGGGCAAAGCCTCGGCGTCAGGATCCGCTGACCAATGTCCGTGAGGAAATATTCCGCTGGCCAGCTGTGCCTTGCCGGCGAGCAGCGTGTCGACGATCAGCTGGCGATCGATGGCTTGCCCGACAGCGCGCCTGACCGGCAAGCGGCTGGTGGGCTCACGATCGTTCTGAAACAGCAAATAGGTCACGTTGGCGCCCACTCGTGAGCGCACCTCTAGCTCGGGCTGCGCCGCTAGCGCCGGTAAGATCGTGGCAGAGATGGCGTTGGGTGCGATGTCTGCGCTGCCCGCGATCAGGCGCAGCGCGCGGGCGTTCTCGTCGCGCACCGTGCGGATCGTCACAGGCACCGCGCCCCCGGATTTGGGGGTGGCAGTAGGCGCCAGCTTGACCTCGGCCCAGTCAAAGCTCTGGATGCGGAACGGTCCGAGGCCGTCTAAATCTCCGCGCGGATTTTGAGGCAGCTTGACCTGATCGGCGCGCAAGATGGGCACCTCTAGGTCGCTCAGCAAGGTGGCTCGCGGTTCGCGTAGGCGCAGCTCCAGGGTCAGCTGATCGATGGCTTTGCACTCACCGATCGACGCCACCACCACCCGGTGCGGGCTGCCCAGGGTGGGATCGGCGAGCGCGCTCAGCGTGGCGCACACATCTTCGATCTGAAGGGGTTTGCCACTGTGGAATTTCAGGCCAGGACGCAGCTTTACTTCGAGGCGCCGTGCATCTAGCCAGCGCCAGCCCTCGGCCAGCAGCGGCACAGGCTCAAGGGTGTCTGGATCGAGCCCTACGAGTCCTGAGTGGATCAGGCGCGTGATCTTGATGTCCAGAGCGCGCGTGGTGAAGCGCGGATCAAGTGAGCCGACCTCGGTCGGCACCACCAGCTCTAGGGCGTGGGAGGCCTGCTCGGCGCGTGGTTGGCCACAGCCGCTGGCGCACGCAAAGCACAGCAGCCCCAGCACAAACCACGCCACGCTAGCTGGCTTGGCTGGCACATGCATCACTCGCACCCGTTGGCTCTAGCATGATGCTACAACCTCAGGCATGCGGAATCGCTCGATGAGTTCGCTGCTCAAGCGTCTCTCCATTTCGCGCCCCAGCGGCGTGAGCGACAATGACTCCTCTCCGCGCGGTATGCGAGGTGCGCCGCTGTTGGCCGTGGCGGCGCTGGCGTCGCTAGCCGCGCTGCTGGTCGCGCCGCCTCAGCTCTTTGCACAGCAAGCGGCGGCCCCTGCGTCCGCTGGAGCGTCGTCAGCAGCTGACCCGACCAGCGCCGGCTCGTCAGGGCTAAGCCCTGGTGCTCTAGCCGGCGGCGCAGTGTCAGAGGCCCTTAGGCGGCGCGTGGACGAGCTGCAGAGCTGGGTCTCGGAGGGCAAAGGTCAGCTCAGCCTGAGCGTGCTGGATCTCGAGAGCGGCCGCGCGCTAGCTAGCTCCGGTCAGGCGCAAGCGCTCAACCCCGCGTCCAATATGAAGGTCGTCACCGCCGCGGCAGCGCTCGATCTACTCGGCCCTGATTTTAATTTCCGCACAGGGATTTACGGCGAGCTGCGCGGCGCTCGCGCGGCCACGCTGGTGCTGCGGGGCGACGGCGATCCATCGCTCAGTATGGCTGATGTGTGGCGCCTGGCCTCTACCCTGGTAGAGCTTGGGCTGCGCCGCGTCGACGGAGATCTCCTGGTCGACCAGAGCCGCTTCGACGACCAGTACATCCCGCCGGCGTTCGAGCAGCAACCCAACGAGTGGGCGTATTTTCGTGCGCCGGTGAGCGCCATCGCCCTCGAGGGTAACACCGTCACCTTGAACGTCGTGCCGACCGCGCCAGGTGACCCGGCGCGCGTCTGGTTCGACCCGCCTGGCTTCGTGGCTAGCAGCGGCAAGGTGATGACCGAGGCCACGGGCAAAGGTCAGTCGATTCAGCTCAAAATGTTGCCACAGGGTAACAAATTGCGCGCAGAGCTGGGCGGCCACCTGGCGAGTGGCTTGCCCCGCCAGCGCTTCGTCAAGCGCGTCGACGACCCGGCGCTGTTCGCGGCGCACGCCTTGGCCCATGCGTTGCGGAGCTTGGGAGTCGAGCTCAAGGGCGGGATCAAGCTGGGCGGCGCCTCAGAGCGCCATGAGCTGGTGCACTGGAGCTCGGCGCCGCTGGGCGTCCTGGTGCAGCGCCTGGGCAAGGACAGTGATAATTTCTATGCAGAAATGTTATTCAAGGCGATCGCTGCCCACGCTGCGCCTGGGACGCCATCAACCTTCCCCGCCGCGGCCAAGCAGCTGAGCGACTGGCTGAGCGCCGCGGCGCCACAGGCCCGCGGTACCGTGATCAAGAATGGGTCGGGCTTGTTCGACGCCAATCGGCTCAGCGCCGAGTGCCTCACCCGCGTCCTGCAGCGCGCCTACCGCGACCCCAAGCTGAGCGCTGAGTTCTTGGCGCAGCTCTCCATTGGCGGCGTCGACGGGACGCTCCGCGGGCGGTTTACGCAGCAGCGCGCCACCCGCGTCGTGCGCGCCAAGACCGGCACCCTGGCCAAGGTCGTAGCCCTCAGTGGCTACGTGCTGCGTGAGGGCGAAGCACCCATCGCCTACAGCATCCTGGTCAACGGCATCGGCGATCACGGCGGGGCGCGTCGTCGCGTGGATCGCGTCGTCGATGAGTTGGTGGCGCTGAGCCGCTAGGGCGCGTGTCGTTTGGGCGCGCGCCCCGCGGCGCGCTGCTGACCCGCAGTCGGTTGTCTCTGCTAGAAACGTTGAGCGTGTCCCCACCACCCCCGAGCCCCGATCCCGCGCCTTCGCCCGCCGGCGCTGAGACCGGCGCGGCGCTCGCGTCACGCCCAGGGCCGTCGGGGGCGCCTGCGCAGGAGCAGCTCGTTCAAGATCCGCGCTACGATCTGCTCAACGGACCCGTGGGACCGACGCTGACTCGCATGGCGATCCCCACGGCATTCGGGATCGGCGCGGTGATCCTGTTCAACGTAGTCGACACCGTCTACGTCGGACACTTGGGCACGCGGGAGCTCGCGGCGATGAGCTTCACGTTCCCTGTGGTGTTCGCCGTGATGAGCCTCGCGATGGGCATGAGCGTCGGCGTGACGGCGGTGATCTCGCGGGCCATCGGAGAGGGTGACGCGCGGAAGGTGGCGCGCCTGACCACCCACGGGCTGATCTTAGCGGTGCTGCTGGTGGTGTTGGTCTCGTGCTTCGGGCTGCTCAGCATCGAGCCGCTGTTCAGCGCGTTGGGCGCTGAGCCCGAGCTGCTGCCGTTGATCCGCGCCTACATGCTGCCTTGGTATTTGGGGGTGGGCCTGTTGGTGGTGCCGATGGTCGGCAACGGCGCCATCCGCGCGACAGGCGACACCATGACGCCGAGCCTGGTGATGCTGCTGGCGGGTGGCGTCAACGTGGTGCTCGATCCGCTGCTGATCTTCGGTGTTGGCCCGTTTCCGCGGATGGAGCTGGCGGGCGCGGCGTGGGCGACCGTCATCTCGTGGCTAGTGACCTTGGTCGCTGCCCTGTGGATCTTATCACGTCGAGAGAAGATGCTCCGCGCGCGCTACTTTACGCCGACGGATATGGCGGATTCAGCGAAGAGCATCTTGGCTATTGGTCTGCCCGCCGCGGCGACTAACCTGCTGGTCCCGATGGCGGCGGCCGTGCTCACCCGCATCGCGTCGAGCTTTGGCCACTCGGCTGTCGCTGCGTATGGCGTGGCGACGCGGGTCGAGTCGCTCTCGATGATCGGCGTGATGGCGCTCGCTAGCTCGGCGACGCCCTTCGCTGGTCAGAACTTGGGCGCGCGCAGGCCCGCGCGGATCCTCAAAGCCCTGAGCTTCGGCGTCAGAGCATGCTCGGCGTGGGGTCTTGGGGTGGCGCTGCTGCTTGGCCTGCTGGCGCCGACCATCGCCAGTTGGTTCAGCGCAGAGAGCGAGGTAGTGCGGAGCGCTGCCTGGTACCTACGCCTGGTGCCGATTTCATATGCTGCCTTCGGCGTCTCGGTGTTCAGCGTGAGCCTGTTCAACGGCATGAACCGCCCGCTCAGCGCGGGCCTGGTGATCGTGGTGCGTCTGTTTATCCTCGCGGTACCACTCGCGATCGCCGGGGCCCACTTTTACGGGTTGCATGGCATGTTCTTTGGGGTCACCCTCGCGAACTTTGCAGTGGGGGGCTTTGCGCTCTCATTGATCCGCGGCTACCTCAAGGGATTTTCCGTGGGGATGAACGAAGCGGCGCCGTAGCGCTGCGCCGCCAGCCGAGCGCCGCAAGGCCGCGATGACAAGGCGGCGAGGGCGGTGACGCCAAGGCGCGATGACAAGGCCACAACGGCCGGGATGACAAGGCCGCACGGGCCGCGATGCCGAGGAAGTAACGACAAGACCCGGTCTACTTGAGGAGTGGCCGGGTCTGGTGTCAAGTGCGGTACGCTGCGTGAGCCGCGCTCATCTTAGCCACGCTGGCTGCTGCTACTGCTGAGCCTTGGCGTCGTCGTAGGCGTTGATGTCGATCTGATATTCGCTGCGGTCGTTGACCACCAAGCCGATGAACAGCGCGACGAACAAGAACGCACCAGTGAACAGCACGACGTTGAAGCGCTTGTCCCACCACAAGTGCATGAAGAACAGCATCACCAAGGACGCCTTGACGGTGGCGATCACCATCGCGACCACAAGGTTCATGCGATAGCCCAGGTCAAAGCTGGTAGCGCTCACCGTGAGCACCGTGAGCAGCATCAACACTGCCCAGACGCCGATCAGCCCTTTGACTGGCATGGTGTGGGCTAGGCCATGTGCGTCGCCGTGAGCGTCACCAGCGTGATCATCGTGACTCACCTGAGGGGGGTGAACCGACGCGCTCTTCTTTGCCTCGGGGCCATCAGCTTTCGTGACTTCGTCAGCGTCTGAGTCGTCCGCGTCGTCAGCGCCTGAGTCGTCGGACGAGGCGTCGCTGCCCGCGGTCGCCAGGCTCGCGTCCTGATCGTCGCTGTCACTCGCCTTGGCCTCGTCGGCTTCCGCGTTGGCTTGGTCGGCTTTTTCTTTTGCCATCATCAGTTCCTGCAGGATCGGAGCTTGGAGACTCAGTGAATCAAATAGAGCAGCGGAAACAGGTAGATCCAAATCAGGTCAACCAAGTGCCAGTACAGCGCCCCGTAGTCGATTGGGCCGAAGTACTTGGGACCGAACTGCCCCTTAACCGCGCGGACTAGCAGCCAGATCCACATGATGATGCCTGCGATCACGTGGATGCCGTGCAGACCCGTCATGAAGAAATAGATGCCGAAGAAGATGTTGGAGTGCTTGGGGCGGACGATCCCGTAGTCCTTGCCCCCGCCAGCTTTGCGGGCAGCAGCGGCAATTTCCACGGGGCTCTTGCCGTCTTTGGCGGCGGCCTCAGCAGCCGCGGCCACCTCGGGGTGGTGCGCGCGGAAAGAGTGCAGCTCCCAGACCTCCTCCTTGGGGTTGTGTCGGCTCCACTCGAGCTTTGCGTCCTTCGGGCCCCACATCAGGCCGTCGTGGAACTTGTGTGAGTACTCGACGTACTTGATGCCCAAGAAGCCGAACGCGCACAGGATGGTGATCACGATGTTGAGCACCAAGCCGCTCTTGTTGGCCTGTTGCGCGCAGCGCACCGCCCACGCAGCGGTGAGGCTCGACACGATCAGCACGCCGGTGTTGATCGCGCCCAGCTGAGTGTCCAAGTAGTAGTGCGCCCAAACGAAGATCTCTGGGTGCATCGCTCGGTACACGATGTACGCGACGAACAGTCCGCTGAAGAACAGGATCTCTTGGGCTAGGAACAGCCAGATCCCCAGCTTTCCAGTGTCGAACTGCTGTTGATAGGTGTCGAAGTGGTGCGCGAGCCGCGGACCATCGTGGTGATGGTCGCCCGCATACTCGGGGTCGAGGTGCGCATCGGCTGTGGTGTCAGTCATCGGTCTTCTCTAGCTCGCTGCTTGCGGGGAGATGCGGGGGTGGTGGAGCTTGAGCACTGGCTCAGGCCTTCACCTCGTCCTTGTGGACGTAACCGCCGACCTTCTTGTCGAAGACCAGGTCTTCGAAGTCGTAGGGCCCGAAGTCGACGACGGGCGGCGTCCTGTAGTTGTAGTAGGGCGGGGGCGAGGTGGTCTGCCACTCCAGCGTGCGCGAGCCCCAAGGGTTCTTCGGCGCGTCCGACTTTTTCCGTAGGGATTTGAAAAAGTTGATCGCCGTCAGCGTGAAGCCGATGGCCATGATGTAGGCGCCCACGGTGGAGAGCTGATGGTAGATCGCGAACTCGGGCAGGTAGTTGTAGTAACGCCGCGGCATGCCCTGTGAGCCCATGATGAACTGCGGGAAGAACGTCAGGTTGAGGCCGACGAACACCGTGATCGCGCTGATGCGCCCGAGCTTCTCGTTGTAGGTGCGGCCGAACATCTTGGGCCACCAGTAGTGCAGCCCGGCGAAGAACGCGGTGACCGCGCCCCCCATCATCACGTAGTGGAAGTGAGCCACCACGAAGTAGGTGTCGTGCAAGTGGATGTCAGTGCTCAGCACCGACAGGTAAATGCCCGTGACGCCACCGATGGTGAACACCCAGAGGAACGCCAAGGCGTAGAGCATGGGTGTATCTAGGAAGATACGCCCCTTGTACATCGTGCTCAGCCAGTTGAACGTCTTGATTGCCGTGGGGATCGCGATGAGGAAGGTGATCGCGCTGAAGATCGTCGACGCCAACACCGACTGGCCGCTGGTGAACATGTGATGTCCCCAGACCAGGAAGCCGAGCACCGCGATGGCGATGGAGCTGAGCGCGATGAACTTGTAGCCGAAGATCTTCTTGCGGCTGAACACCGGGATGACCTCGCTGATCACGCCGAAGGCCGGGACGATCATGATGTACACAGCGGGGTGCGAGTAGAACCAGAAGAAGTGCTGGTACAGCACGGGATCACCGCCCAGCGCTGGGTCAAAGATCCCCACGTGAAACGTGCGCTCGACCATCAGCATCACCAGGGTGATGGCCAGCACCGGCGTCGCCAGCACCTGCATGATGGCGGTCGCGTAGATCGACCAGCAGAACAGCGGCATGCGGAACCAGTGCATGCCTGGGGGCCGCAGCTTGTGGATGGTCACGATCATGTTCATGCCCGTGAAGATCGAGCTGAACCCCAAGATGAAGGCGCCAAATGTGGCGGGGATCACCGCGGTGGTCGTGGTCGTGCTGTATGGGGTGTAGAAGGTCCAGCCGGTGTCCGCCGCGCTGATGTACATGCTGAGCACCAGGAACAGCGCGCCGATGGTCCACAGGTGGAAGCTGAACAGGTTCAGCTTAGGAAACGCGACGTCCTTCGCGCCCAGCTGGATCGGGATGATGAAGTTGCCCAGTGCCGCGGGGATACCCGGGATGATCACCAAGAACACCATCACGGCGCCATGTAGGGTGAACAGCTGGTTGTAGGTGTCCGCGTCGACGATCGTGCGCCCCGGCGTCAGTAGCTCCGTGCGGATTAGCAGGGCGAAAACGCCGCCCAAAGTGAATGAAATGAGCACCCCGATCAGGTACATCACGCCGATCCGCTTGTGATCGAGGGTGAGGATCCACGAGCGAAAGCCCCTCTCGTTAGTTAGGTAGCTCTCGTCGGTGCTGGGGTGCACCGGGCCGAATAGGTCGGGTGTCGTTGTGGTGCTCGCCATCCTAAATGCTCACTTCTGGGCCTTGATGAACGCCGTGATCGCGCGGATCTGAGAGTTCTTCAGCCTGCCCTTGAAGGTAGGCATGCTGGCAGGGAAGGTTTTTACGATCTTGGCTTGAGGGTCCTCAATGGACTCCCGGATGTAGTTCTCGTCGACTTCAGCCGTGGTGCCGTCGCTGAAGGTCTCGGTCTTGCCGTACAGCCCCTTGAAGGTCGGGCCGATCTTGGCGCTGCCGTCTACCGAGTGGCAGGTCGCGCAGCCGTTGCGGTTGTACAGGGTCTCGCCGTACGCCACCGGGTTCTTCAGCGCGTCCGCTTCTTCGTCCTCTTCCGCCTGCGCGAGCCACAGCTCGAAGTCTAGCTTCTCGTGTACGACCACGCTGGTGATCATGTCGGAGTGCGAGGTGCCGCAATATTCCGCGCAGAAAAGCGGAAACTCCCCGGTCTGAATGGCCTGGAACCAGGCGTAGGTGTAGCGGCCGGGCACGGCGTCGACCTTCTGACGGAACGCAGGCACGAAGAAGGCGTGGATCACGTCTTGGCTCTCGATGATCACGCGCACCGGTTGGTCCTTCGGCACGTGCAGCTTGTCGCTGACGTAGCCGCTCGGATACTGGAACAGCCACTTCCATTTTTGGGCTGTGGCCTGGATGTCGTAGGCGGCCTTCGGCGGGGTGCGCAGGTTCATGAAGCCTTGGAAGCCGTGCACGAAGAACGCGACCATGAAGAACAGCGGGATCACCGACCACACGAACTCAAGGGTGTTGTTGTGATCGACGTTGCTGGTCGGGCGCTCGTTCTTCGAGCGGTCCGTGGCCCGGTACTTCACGCAGAAGTAGACCATGGCTGAGACCACGCCGAGCAATACGACCCCGCTGGTCCAGGTGATGAAATCGAAGACCCAGTCCGTCTCGGCCGCGAAGGTCGAGCTTTGGGTGGGGGTCCAGAAGTGGGGGCTCTCCGGGACCTTGGGCAGAGTGGCTGGCTGCATCGCCGCCAACAGCGTGCTCGTGAGGTTCGTCATGACTCTTGGTCTGCGGGCTTGGACTCAGCTTCCGCGGGTGGCTGGTCGTCGGCCAGCGGTTTGGTGTTCTTGGGCAATTTGGACTTGAGCTTCTTGCGGCGCCGCCGGGCCTCATTCGCCCAGAGCGAGGTGAGTACCCCGCCCAGGAGCAAGGCGGTGGCGCCACCCGCGACCCGCATGATGTTCATGGCCACAGGTGCGTACTTGCCTTCGCTGGCGTCGTAGTGAAAGCAATACAGGATCAGCTTGTCAATAGTGTCCCCGATTTTACCTTCGGAGGACTCCACTAACCCAAGCCGGAGCGTCTTGGGATGATACTCGATACCATACAGGTAGCGCCCGATGCGACCATCGGGCGTGGCCATGGTGAGCGCGGCCGGGTGCACGTACTCCTTGCGGGCTTCGTTGTATCCGTATTGAAAGCCAATGGCCTTCGCCAGCGCCTTAATGTTGGCCTCACTGCCCGTCAGGAAGTGCCAGCCGGTCTTGGCTTCGGGGCGGCCATACTCACCCAAGTAGCGCTGCTTGGTTTGCCGTGCGCGCTCTGGCTTTTCCTCGGGGTTTAGGCTGACGGTGACGACGCGGAATTCTTTCCCCGCCGTCCAGTCCATCTGCTTGAGGCCTTTGGTGAAACCAGAGAGCTGCAGGCTGCACAACATCGGGCAGTCCGAGTAGTTCAGGGTGATGATGACTGGTCGCTCGCCGTCGAAAAAATCACGTAGTTTCACCGCGCTTCCGTCGTCGTCGGTGAACGCGAGGTCGAGCGGCAGCTGGGCGTTCAGGTGCTCATCAACGTCGACCCCGGTCAGCCGCTTGGGCTGAGCGGGGGTCGCATCACCGAGCTCGATCGCCTGCGTGGTGGCCGCGCTTAGGCTGAGCGCGAGCAGCAGGCTGAGACCCAGCATGCGCCGCAGCGCTCGAACCCAGCCCAGGCAAGGCATCAATTACCTGATGCCAGCCCAGGCAATCGTCGCCAGGTCCAAGGTCGCCGCGCCCGCGGCAGCGAAGGCATCAGTTGCCTGGCGCCAGTCCAGGAGGTGGCACGGTACCGGCCCCACCCTGCTTCTCGGGCGCGGGTGGCTTCGGCGCCGGTGCAGGCTTCTCCGGTTTTGCAGCTCCCGCGTCGCCTGCGTCTGATGCGGTGCCGGTCGCGTCGGCGCCAGCGTCGGCGACCTCTGGCGGCTTGTCTGGTGGCGGCGTCGCGCTCTCGGGGTTCTCCGAGATCTCCTTTACGACCGCCGCCATGGCCCGGTCGATGGGGATTTCGACGCGCTTCTTCTCGTCGTCCACGTAGCTCGGGCCGACTTCCAGCGCCTTGTGCTGGGCCGCGAGCAAATCCGCCAGGGGCTGGGTGTTGGCGGCTGCGCTCTTGCGGATATCCTCGTTGGCCTGCTCGGTGCGGACCAGGGCGGTGAGCACCAGGCTAATTGAGGCTACGCAGATCGCGCCAGCGATCGCGACGGTGCCGATTAGGCCAGCGTTGGGCTTGTCGTCTTCAGTTGCCATGACCAGCCTCAGTAGTTCTCGAACGCCAGCGACTTAGCTAGTCGTGGGTCCTTGGTGGGGCGCAGGTTCAGGCCGGAGGCCACCCGCGCTGCGTTTGCGATCATCAGCCCGGCGACGCCAACCAGCGCTAGCAGGTCCATGGCGTGCAGCGGCGCCTGCTTGGCGTCGTAGGACGGCATGATCAGCCAGTACAGGTCGATGTAGTGGACCGCGAGGATATAGATGGCCCAAAAGCCCAGCGACTTGCGGCTACGCTTCGTGTGGCGGGACATCAGCCCGAAGAACGGCACGACGAAGTGTCCGACCAACTGGATGACGCTCACCCAGAGCCAGCCGTCCGCCAACCGGGACTTGAACCATACGGTTTCCTCGGGGATATCTGCGTACCAGATCAAGAAGAACTGGCTGAAGGCGATGTACGCCCAGAACACGACGAAGGCGAACAGCATCTTCCCGATGTCGTGGAAGTGGTGAACGCTGACGCTCTTGGTCAGGCGACCCGTGCCCTGGAGGTAAAACAAGGACAGCGCTAGCACGCTGTGGAAGCTCAGCTGACAGCCTGCGAAGATATACACGCCGTACATGGTGCTGAACCACTCAGGCTCCAGCGACATGATCATATCGATGGCGCCGAAGGTCGCCGTGAGGCCGAACAACACCATCCCCGGCGCGCTCAGCGCGAAGTTCTTGTTGGAGAGCTTGGGGTCACCGCTGGTGTCTTGCGCGACGCTGTTCTTCACCAGCACTGTGCCCAGGCCGATCCAGACCGCGAAGTAGAGCACCCATCGCCCCACGAAGAAGCTTGAGTTGAGGTAGCCTGCTTTGTGCTGAATCAGGTGGCTGGCCGCGACTTGGTGCGGATCATTCCACGCGTAGAGCCCGCTGTTTCCGAGCAGAACCGGAACAATCACTACCAGCGACAGCACCGCCATCAGAGGCATGTTTCCCAAAAAGATCTCGGCGACTCGGCGTACGACCGGGCTCCACCGCGACTTGGTCAAGTGCTGGATCAAGACGAAGAACAGCGCGCCCAAGGTGATGGTCAGGCCCCACCAAAACGCCACCAGGTACGAATGGAAGAAGTGAGCGAAGCCGTCATTCTGGGTCGCGCCGAGTGCCGCCGCACCGCCGAGCCCGACCACCCCCAACCCTAGGCCTACTTTAATCAACGCGGGGCCAGCGTCGCCCAGCTTGATGTTCTCCCCGGGAGGGCCTTGGTCGCCGCCCTTGTCTCCACCCTTGGCGTGCGAATCCGCGTGGTCGTTATGCCGATCAGCCTCGGTCTTCTTGGCGGACCTTTCGGCCTTGGCCGACTGGCTATCGGCGCTCGCCCGCTTGGGTTCGCTGACCTTGGAGCTCGCGGGTCTGACGCTGGGCGCGCTGGGTTCTTTGGTGGTGGGGTGCTTGTCCTGATCGACGTCGTCGTCGTCCGCGTCGGAGCCTGCCCCGGCGGGTTTCGATGTCGGTGCATCAGACTCTGAACGCGTTTCCGGTTCGGTCTGCTTGACGGTCTTGCGGGGCTGCGCCTTCTTGCTGGCCATGTCGATATCCCGTTTGGCTACTTGAGCGAGGCGATCTCGCTAGGAGATAGATCTTTGGTGGTTGCGTTGCGGCTGCGCTGGAGTGCCCGCATGTACATCACGATGGCCCAACGATCCGCGGGCTCAATCTGAGGCCCATACGCGGGCATGTTGCGCACCCCGTGGCTGATGCTGTTGTAGAGCTGACCCACCGGCTGCTTGAGGACGTTCGGTTCGGTCACGTCCGTCGGCGGCACCCAGCCGTCAACGCCCGCGCCGAGGTCGTCGGCGCGCTTGGAGACCATGCCGTCGCCGCGACCTTGGAGGCCGTGGCACGGGGCACAGTAAATGCCAAACTCTCGCTTGCCGCGGGCCATGGTGTCGGCGTTCACCTCGATCTGATTCGGGAACGTGTTGGCCCAACCGCCGCCAGCTTTCCCGCGGTAGAAGTGGTCGTCCTCACGCAGGTTGCCGCGCGCGATGGTGCCATCTACGTAGGGCCGATCAGCGCGGCGGTCTTCGAAGAACGTGTTCACCCGTTGTGCCTTGTACTTCGTTTGGAAGTCCATATCCGGCACCACGTGGATGCGCGGAGTGCGATTCTTAGACTCGCGCGCGCTCGCCGCGAGCGCGAACGGCACCACCGAGGCGGCGGCGAGGATCACCAGCGCGTAGACGATTCCGCGAGGCATCTTTGCTGGCGTCTGGTTGTCGTCCATCAAGGGCTCGACCAGCTCAGCATGTGCTGCGAGCAGCTCGGTCACCTCGGCCGCGTCGTACTTGGGGTCGCTCGCCTCGATCAGCAGGAAGAACTTGTCATCGGTGACCCGAGAGAAGCGCTCGTTGAGATCCAGCGGATGGGAGAAGTGCGGCAGCTTATTCAGCGCCAGCATGCCGCCCAAGGTGGCCAACGCGCTGAACAGCACCGTGAGTTCGAACATGACCGGCACGTTGGCCGCGACGCTCCAGAACGGCTTGCCGCTGACGATCCAGGGGTAGTCCACCGCGTTGGTCCACCACTGCAGCCAGACTGCTGTGGCCAACCCAGTCATGCCCGCGGCTAGGACGATCCAGGGAAGGATGGTGGGCTTAATGCCCATCGCGGGATCGATGCCATGCACCGGAAACGGCGCGTAGGTGTCCCATTTCTTAAAGCCCGCGTCTCGGACCTCTTTGCAGGCCTCCATCAGGACCGCGGGGTCCGAATATTCGGCCAGGATGCCGAACACGGGCTGGCTGGCGCCGGTGCTCTTGTCCTTGTTCTCCGTCATGACTCTTGTCCTCGAAGACCGGCTCAGTGGTGGTGGTGCATGTGGTGGTTGTAGTGGATGGCCTTGACCTCACCGATCGCCACCATCGGCAGGTAGCGGCAGAACAGCAAGAACAGGGTGAAGAACAGGCCAAAGCTGCCAATCAAGGTCATGAAGTCGACCTTGGTTGGGATGAAGTAGCCCCAGTTGGAGGGGATGAAGTCGCGGCTGAGCGAGGTGCAGATGATCACGAAGCGCTCGAACCACATGCCGACGTTGACGAACACCGCCAACACGAACATCAGCGGGACGCTGCGGCGGAAGCGCTTTACCCAGAACAGCTGAGGAAACAGCACGTTGCAGCTGATCATCGTCCAGTAAGCCCAGGCGTAAGGCCCGAACGCACGGTTGACGAAAGTGAAGCCTTCTTCCTGGTTGCCGCCGTACCAGGCCACGAAGAACTCCATGCCGTAGGCGTACCCAACCAGGGTGCCGGCCACTAGCATGATGATGCACATGTTCTCCAGGTGCCGCATCGTGATGATGCGCTTCAGCCCGAAGAATTGCCGTGCGGGAACGGCGAGCACGATCACCATCGCGAAGCCGCCGAAGATGGCGCCGGCCACGAAGTACGGTGGGAAGATAGTGGTGTGCCAGCCGGGCAGCTGGGAGGTCGCGAAGTCGAAGCTAACGACTGAGTGCACCGAGAGCACCAGCGGGGTCGCGAGGGCTGCCAGGATTTGGTACGCCTTCTCGTAGCGGTGCCACTGACGGCTGGAGCCGCGCCAGCCCATGGAGAACAGGCCATATGCCACCCGGCGGGTCGTCGACTTCGAGCGGTCACGCAGCGTCGCCAGGTCGGGGATCATCCCCATGTACCAAAACAGGATGGAGACAGTGGCGTAGGTGCCGACCGCGAACACGTCCCACTCCAACGGGCTGCGGAACTGCGGCCACATGTTCATTTGGTTGGGGATCGGGAACATCCAGTACGGCAGCCACGGGCGACCGATGTGGATCACCGGGAAAATGCCGGCGCAGACCACGGCGAAGATGGTCATCGCTTCAGCGAAGCGGTTGATGCCCGTGCGCCAGTCTTGGCGAAACAGGTAGAGCACCGCGCTGATCAGCGTCCCGGCGTGGCCGATACCAACCCAAAACACGAAGTTTACGATGGGGAAGCCCCAGAAGACTGGGCTCATGTTGCCCCAGGCTCCGATGCCCTCCCAGAACGCGTAACCGATGCTCCCGAAGAACATCAGCATCACGACGGAAGCGATCGCGAAGGCGATGTACCAAGCCCGAGGAGGCTTCGGCGCCTCGGCGACTCGACACACGTTCTCCGTGATTTGCGCGAACGGGTTCTCCGATTCGAGCTCGGTATTGAACTGTTTGACGTCAGCTGCGGTGGTCATCTGATCTCCAGTTGGCTTCTAGTCAGCGCGCTCAGCCGTGGTGGCCGGTGCTGCTACCTTCAGCCTCCTCTTTGTGCTCGAGATCTGGGTGCGGGTTCGTGACCTTGGCCAAGTAGAGCAGCCTGGGTCGGACGTTGAGGTGGCCGAGCAGCGCGTAGGCGCGCGGCAAATCTTGCGCTGCGCGGACCTTGCTGCTGGTGTCGTTCAGGTCACCGAAGGTGATCGCGTCGCTGGGACAAGCCTGCTGACACGCCGTCTGGATCTCGCCGTCTTCGATCTTGCGCCGGTGGTTCTTGGCGTCGATCTTCACGTTCTGGATACGCTGTACGCAGAACGAGCACTTCTCCATTACCCCGCGGAATCGCACGGTGACTTCGGGGTTGTACATCATCCCCTTCACCTTGTTGGCGTCATCCTTCATATCCATGTGGTAATTGAAGTAGTTGAAGCGACGGACCTTGTACGGGCAGTTGTTCGCGCAGTAGCGCGTCCCGATGCAGCGGTTGTAGGTCATGTCGTTCAGACCCTCGTGCGTGTGGATGGTGGCGCCTACCGGGCACACCTGCTCGCAGGGCGCGTTCTCGCAGTGGTGGCAAGTGAGCGGCTGCTGGGCCATGCCAGGGTTCTCAGGGTCGCCCTTGTAGTAGCGGTCGACTCGGATCCAGTGGAGCTCACGGCCAAACAGCACACGCTCTTTGCCAACCGTGGGGATGTTATTCTCTGCCTGGCAGGCGACCGTGCAGCTACCGCAGCCCACGCACTTGTTGAGGTCGATGGTCATCCCCCACTTGTGACCCTCGTAGGAGACCGGTGATTTCCAGAGAGAAAGGAGCGGGGGGTGGTGGACCTTGTGCTTGGCGAAGTCGGGCTGCTTCTTGTACTCGCTCAGCGTTCCCTCGCGAACCAGCGTCGGGATGCGCGCTTGGATCTCGTCAGCGCCCAGGTCGTCGATCGAGTGCTTGTCTTGAGTCGTCGCGAGTTTGGTCCACTTGCCGGTCTTCTTCAGGCTCGCTCCGCCGCCGAAGTCCCAGAGCTTGCTGCTGCGCAGGGCGTACAGGTTGGAGCCGACTGGCGCTACGCCGTGAAGCTTTGAGCCGCCAATTTGGCCGGCCGCCGTGCGACCGTAGCCGAGGACCACGCGCACGGAGCCCTTGGCCTGCCCGGGAGCCTGTAGGATGGGGATCTCCACGGAAGCGCCCCCAGCCGTCAGCGTCACCACGTCGCCGTCGGTCACACCCAGTGCCTTCGCGGTGGACGGAGCGATCAGCGCTGCGTTGTCCCACGTCAGCTTGCCGATCAGATCGGGTAGCTCTTGGAGCCAGCCCAGGTTCGCGAAGCGCCCGTCGTAGACCTTGCTGTCAGCCGCGAAGCTGATCTCCAGATCCTGGCCGGCTTCTACCCCGCCAAGCTCCGCGCCTTGCAGCGTGACCTGAACGTCTTGAAGCTCGGGCGTGACCGGCTTGGACTCTGTGCCTTGGATCAGTCCGTCGTGGATGGCTCGGCGCCACAGCGCCTCGCCAGCGATGCGCCCCTCGTGGGTGCGCTTGATCAGCGCCAGCGCGTCCAGCTTTTCTCCGAGCAACGCCGCGCACAGCTCCAGCGCCGAGCGACCCGCGTACAGCGGCGCGATCAGCGGCTGAGCGAGTGAAACGCTGCCGTCCCAGGCCGTCACGTCGTTCCAAGCCTCGAGCCAGTGCGCGAGGGGCACATGCCATGAGCAGAGCTGGCTGGTCTCATCCTCATACACGCTGGCGTGTGTGCTGCTGCCGACCTTGGCTAGCGCCGCGGCGAACCCGACGTCGCTGGGCGCGTCATACGCTGGATTTCCGCCCAGAATAAGCAGCGACTTGACCTGCCCGCCGTCCATGGCGGCGACCAGCTTGGTCAGTTGCGCCACGTAGCTCTCGGCCTCGGGCTCGACGTCTGCCGTGTAGACCAGGGTCTTGCCGACGTTCCCGAGGATCGCGTTGAGGCGATGCACGAGGGCGTGCACCTGGGCAGGCTGATTGGCGCCTGCGACGAGCACGCAGCGACCACGGTGCTCGACCAGATCCTTAACCACCGTGTCGAGGAACTTCTTTGTCGGGGCGTCGCTCAGGAACTGAGCCGCCGGAGCGCCTTGGGCGTTACCGGGCGCCGACACCTGGGGGCTGATCGCGGCGTCGAGGTAGGCGACGGCGGCCTTGATCAACTCGGAGCGCAGCGGCAGGCGGTGATCCGCCGCGCCGCCAGTGGAGCTGAACGAGCTCTCGATGCTGTACAGGCGGCTCATCTGGCCGGCCTCAGGAGCGCGCCGGCTCGCGAACGCCTTGGAGTGAGCCAGGCTGTTCGGGTGCAAACCGAACAGATCCGCGTCCAGCGCGACCACCACGTCGGCTTGCTCCAGCTTCAGCTGAGTGCGCACCACCTGGCCCAGCGCGAGCTTCGCGCCGGCACGCTCGTTGTCACGGTTGATGGGCGCGTAGTCGAACCACTGAACGTCGCGACCCGTCAGCCGACGCTTTAGGTCTGCCAGCGTGGGTGAGCTTGACCCGTCACTCAACACCGCGAGACCAGCGCCCGCTGCCTTGAGGAAGCCAGCTTCGAATTCAGCCCAGGTGGAGCCCTGGCGTTTGCCGCCGCTGTAGCGCGCGACGCCGGAGCTGCGATCTGGGTCGTACATCTCGAGGATCGCGGCTTGCTGCAGGGTGGTGCTGCCGCCGCCGCTGCCCGGGTGCTCTGGGTTGCCTTCGATCTTGATCGGTCGTCCGTCGTAGCTGGTAGCGATGAGTCCAACACCCACGCCGCCCAGCTCCATCGTGGTCGCGAAGGCCTGAGGCTTGCCAGGGATGACGCCCTCAGGCTGCTTGCTGTGTGGGAGCAGGCGATCTTCCTGCCAGCACCCGCTCAGGGCGAGGGACGCGCCCATTAACTGGAGGAAGCGCCGACGACCAGGGGTCGTGGGTCCTTCATCGGCTTTCGCGAAGAACTCGCGCTCGGCAACCGCACGGAATTCGTCGGTGCTCTCACGCTCGGCGAGGCTTCGCCAGAACTTGGGCTTCTTCACCTGTGACATGTCGAGCAATCAGTTGGGGGATTGATGTTGTTCTCTTTGCGCAGGCGGGTGCCTACCGCGAGTTGGTCACCGCCCTCGGGCGTGTACTTCATGTTGGTCAGCTCAGAGACCGGGCGCAGGTGCTGCTCCGGGGCGCGGTGGCAGTCGAGGCACCAGGCCATAGACAATGTTTCCGCTTGGAAAACTTCGGCCATGGTGTCGACGCGGCCGTGGCACGACACACAACCAACCCCGCGCGTGACGTGGGCGCTGTGGTTGAAGTAGACGTAGTCCGGCAGATCGTGGACCTTGATCCACTCCACCGCCTGGCCGCTGTCGGCGCTGGCGCGGATGGGCGCTAGCTTGTCGCTCGTCTTGAGCAGGCGAGCGTGGCAATTCATGCAGGTCTCCGTCGGGGGGATCGCTGCGTGAGCCGCTTGCTCTACGGTGTTGTGGCAATATCGGCAGTCGATGCCCAGCTCGCCCACGTGGAGCGCGTGGCTGTATGGAACCGGCTGCGCTGGCATGTACCCGACGTCGAGGGTCTTGGGCGAGAAGCCATACCAAACCACGGCGATCAGGTAGAGCGGGGCGCCGCCCAACACGATGCCAGCGAGATCGCGGGCCTTATTGGCCCATCGAGGGAAGACGAAGCGTGTCATTGCTCGTGTTGCTGCGCTCGGTTGTGAAGGTGAATGACGCGGAGTGCGTCGCTGGATGGTCCGCGCGAAATGCGGCCCGAGAGAAGGTGGCGGCGGCTAGTTAGCAGACTGTTGCCCCGGAGGCAGCAGCGAAGCGTGCAACCGCACTCGCGGCGCCTCGCTAGCACGAGGCGACCCCTGCTGGCGACCCTTGCGTGACCATGGCGGCGATTCTTCCGACCGCGGACAGAGCGGATGGCCTGACGCGGCATCAACTCGGGCCTTTGGGCTGTGTTCTGGTCGGGGAAGACGAGGACATGGGTGTTCGGAGCCTGCCAGACACAGCTAGGTTGGAGATCGCGGCCACGCGCGCGAACGCTCACCAAGACTTGGCCTGGTGACGAGGGCGCAGCCTTATGTTCAGCGCTTCAACGAAAGTAAATGCGACCAATCGCCGCCCCTAGCCTGGGGCGCTCGAGCCCGCGCAATCAAGTAACAGCCCGGCTGCGTCAAATTGTCGCGCGCGCGACCTAGATCGCGAGGCAGCGCCTAGGGCACCGAATCAGCGGCACAAAACGCCACCAGGCGACCCGTGTCGCATTGCTGCATGGGTCGCCCGGGAGCGGAGCTCGATTAGCTCTTAGACGCGGTCGCGGAGCCTGCCGCGACTGCCTAGCGGAGCCTAGAAGTCCCGCATCTGCTTGCGGATCTTGCCGATGGCTTGCTCTTGCAGCTGACGGATGCGCTCGCGGCTGAGGTTGTACTTGTCACCGATCTCCTTGAGCGTGAGCTCTTCCTCATTGTCCAGACCGAAGCGCCAGCGGATGATGCGGCTCTCGATGGGGGTCAACGTCCCCAGCAGGCGACGCACCTCTTCGGCCCACTTCGCAGCCGCTAAATCGTCGTAAGGCGAGTTGGCGTTCTCTTCCACGAGGAAGTCGATGAACTTGCGACCGTCCTCATCTCCAACCGGTCGGTCGAGGGAGAACGGCGTCTCTGCGTAGAGGTCCTTCACCTTGTCGAGCTTCTCGCGTGGGACGCCGGTCTCCTTCTCTAGCTCCTCCACCGACGGCTCCTGCCCCGTGCGAGCGATGATCGTCTGCGTCGCGCGCGATACCCGGTTGTAGGTGTCGAGCATGTGCACTGGAATGCGGACCGCGCGGCCCTTGTCTGCGAGGGCACGGCTGATGGCGTGGCGGATCCACCAGGAAGCGTACGTCGAGAAGCGATAGCCACGGCTGTGGTCGAAGCGCTCAACGGCCTTCATCAGGCCGATGTTGCCCTCCTGGATTAGGTCGATCAGCGGTAACCTGCCGCGGTTGTAGCGGCGCGCGATGCTGACCACGAGGCGCAGGTTGGCCTTCACAAATCGGTTCTTGGTGGCGCGTTGGCGACGATCTGTCGCACGCACACGGGCCATGAACTTCTTGTAGGCGCCGGTCTCTGCCACCACGGGCACGACCTCTGGATCCGCATCCGGCGCGATCACTTCACGGGCGCGCTTGTTGGCGTTCGCCAGCCAGACTCGATCCGAGTCCGGGAGTCGAATCTCGCGCGCCAGCGACGCAGCGTGCTGCTGCCACTCGCGAGTTTGGCCCGCGTGTAGCTTCGAGCGTTGCTTACGGTAGGTATCCAGCAGCTCGCGCAACTTCGGGATGTCGAGCAAGAGCGGGCGATCACCCTCTTGTAGCGTTTCCGCGACGTCTTTCTCGATGCCAGCCAGCACGTGTTCAGCGACTGGTTGGTACGATAGGAGTTCGCACCAGTGGTCGACTTCGGCGTTCTCCACGTCCTGCGCCGCCGCCAGTTCCTCGTCGGGACCCATCACTTGGTGGGTCGCCATCTCGCGGAAATAGCGCGAGAGCATCGAGTCACCCGAAGCGTCGGGATCCTTCACGGTGCGCTTCTCCGAGGCGGGCCCGGAGTCTGAGCTGGGTTGAGGTGCGCTGTGTTGAGGTGCGCTGGTTCGCGCAGCGGCGGTCAGACGCACGCTGGTGCGCTCGTCAGAGCCGTCGTCGTCATACAGCTGGCTTGCTGCCTGGGGTTCAGTCATGGTTCTCTGTCTACTTTGCGGGCCGAGGCCAGGTAGTTTGTTCTGGGTGGCGGGACGGGCGCTGGCAGCCAACGGTTCAGGATCTGCCTTCATTCCCCGGGGGCGGCGCTTGTCCCTGGCGTCGCCAGTTGACTCAGCTCCGTTTGCGCTTGGCGGTGCCAGTGCTACGCCTGATCGCGCGTGAGCGGTTGCAAATGGGGAGCACGGGGGATCGCCCTTGGGTTTCTGAGTAGCAAGCTTCGTGCCTTGCTCGGGCACCGGACCGGTGCGTGTAGCGCGCAGCACCACACGCTGGCGAATTTTTGGGTGCTGCGGCGGCGGTTGTGAGGACATTTCGGCCTAGATGTCTTGGGGGAGAGCAAATTTTGCGTGATTTTCTGCCCCGGGTGGTGGGAGTAAACGCTTTGTCCCCCCCTGATCTTCGGATCGGTCTCGGCTACTAACTTCGTGGATGGAGGCAGCTGGCGTTCGCCCTGTTAATAGGTCACACGGGGCGTTTGGCGACTTCTAGACTTGCAGTATCGAGATGTACGATTTCAGTTTTGGTGGGAATTTGGGTTTCGGGCTGTACAAGTGTGCGACTTCTCGCTCCAGGTCGGGTGTAGGAGTGGGGCGATGTCCCACCAGGTTTTGCCAGCGCCAAAGAGCTTGTACGGTCGTGTGACCGATGAGTTGCGTCGGGCGCCGAGTTTTGGCCTGACAGCTGTGGTGAAGACCCTCGCCGTGGGGATCGCCCACGCCGGGGTGGCGCTATCGGCCGGCTTGTTGGCGCAGAGGATCGCCGGTCAACCGGCGACGCTGCTGCCCCGCCTGAGCTTACCGACCCTGTGCTTGATTGGGCTGGTCGCCACGCTAGTCAAGGCGCTGGGCAGCGCGACGCTGGTCCACAGCGAGGTGACGCTCGCCGGGCGGGTGGGAAATACGTTGAGAGTGGACGTGGCCCAGGCCCTGATCGCTCAGGGAGGACAGGCCACCGCGCAACATTTGCTGGCTCGCATCGCCGTACGGATACGAGACGTGGAGGCTGGGGCAGCAGGAGCGCTGAGCGTCTTGCGGGCGGTGGCCCAGCTTATCCCGCTCCTCGTCGCGCTCCTCGTGGTTTCCGCCCCGCTGGCGCTGGCCGCGATGCTGGTGCTTGCGCCCTTCAGTGTCGCGGTCAGTCGCCTACGCCGCCGCTGGCGGGCGGCCGCAGAGCGCGCGCAGGCTAGCGCCGAGCAGCTGTACCGACACGTGGATGAATTGGTCGGCAACTTGGACCTATTTCGCAGCTATGGAGCGGGCGATCGCGTGGTCGCTGCGTTGGCGCGTGCCGGCGAAAGCGCCTCGAGTGTGGGAGCGCGGGTGGAGGCGCAGCGTAGCGCGCTGTCTGGGGCGAACGAGACGCTCGCCGCGCTAGCGATCCTCGTGGGGGTGCTCATCTGGCAGCGCAGCGGGTTGGACCTCGGCGGTAGCCCGCTGTTGGCGTTCGCGGCGGTGTTCTTTATGGCGTACCGGCCGTTGCGGGATCTGGGAGACGGCCGAAGTGCGCTGGTGCGCGGTGACGCTGCGTTGGCTGCGCTAGGCCCGATGCTGGATGGTGCGGCGATGCCAAAGCACCAGCATGATCCGTGGGGAGTTGGCGACCTTCGGCTACGCGAGTTTGGCGTCGCGACCCGCGGCCCGCGGGTTGGCGTGACGCTCGCGCAAGGCGAGGTGTTGGTATTGGGGGGCGCGAACGGGAGCGGGAAGACTAGCTTGCTGCGCGCGCTGTTGGGGCTCGTGGCAAGTCGAGGGCAGCTGGAGTTCGCGGGCGTTGATCTGCATGAGCGTGGCGTGGGCCCAGGCGAGCGGCCGTTCGCCTGGGTGCCGCAGGATGCTCCGCTGGTTACGGGTACGCTGATCCACAACGTCTGCTTGATGGGCGCTTCGGAGATCGATGCGCGGAGCGCCCTCGACCTGCTCGGGGCCGATTGGTTGCCTGAGCGCCTCGGCGAACAGTTGCTCGGCCCGGGCGGCCGTGAAGTCTCCGGGGGGGAGCGACGCTTGATCGCGCTGGCGCGCGCCGTAGCCACACGGCAACCCGTGCTGCTGCTCGACGAGCCGTTTGCCGGCATGGATGGCGCGGCGCGAGCGCATTTGTACCAAGCGCTTGGGCGCTTAAAGGGCAAGCGCAGCTTGATAATTATTAGCCACGACCCCGCGCCGCTCGGGTTGGCGGACCGCAGGCTGAATATCTAATCAGCCTGGGTAGGCCCTAGAACTGCGCTAAGAAGCGCGGATCGTTCTCGAACAGCACTCGGATATCAGGGATTCCGTAGCGCAACATCGCGACGCGCTCCACCCCTAACCCGAACGCGAAGCCCGTGTAGCGCTCCGAGTCGATGTGGCAATGCTCCAACACCTCCGGGTGGATCATGCCGCAGCCCAGCACTTCGAGCCAACCAGTGCTCTTACACACTCGGCAGTTGCCCCGTGTGATTTCCGTGCAAAAAACGCACTCGACGTCGAGCTCCGCCCCGGGTTCAACGAACGGGAAGTAGCTCGGGCGGAAGCGGACGCTCACCGCGTCGCCGTACATGCGCCTCGCGAAGGCGGTCAGTACGCCCTTCAAGTGCGCGAAGCTGACGTTCTCATCCACGAGGAAACCCTCGATCTGATGAAACATCGGCGAGTGCGTCACGTCGTCGTCACGACGGTACACGCTGCCGCCGCTGACGACGGCCATCGGAGGCTCGTGGCTGCTCATCTCCCGCACTTGGACGTTTGAGGTGTGAGTGCGGAGCAGCACGCGCGCGCTGCTCGGAGCGCCAGCGACCTGAACCCAGAAGCTGTCTTGCATGTCCGTGGCCGGGTGGTCCGGCGGGAACGCGAGCTTCGTGAAATTGTTCGACTCAAGCTCTACCTGCGGTCCCCAGGCCACGACGAACCCAAGATCACGAAACGTATCGAGGATCTCGTCGCGCACCTGAGTCAGCGGGTGCAGGTGGCCCCGCGGCGCGACCCGTCCAGGCATGCTCAAGTCGAAGGGGTTGGCCTCTAGATCTGCGCGGCGTGCTGCGCTGGCCAGCTGCGCCAAGCGCGCCTCGAAGCTCAGCTCGACCTGCTGCTTGGTCGCGTTGACCGCCTCGCCGATCTCTCGACGCTGCTCGGCTGGCACCTTGCCCATCAGCTTGAGCAGCTGGGTCAGGCGCCCTTTCTTGCCGAGCAACTCAGCGCGGGCGGCGCGCAGGCTCTGCTCCGAGTCAGCGCGAGCAAATTGCGCGCGGAAATCATCGCCAAACGCGCTGAGTCCGCTCTCGATCTCAGCGGTCGGATCCATCGCCGCGCGCTCCTCTTGCGGACCGACAGGGCTCAGCTGGCTTGCGCCGCGAGCTCTGCCAATGACTTGAACGCTGTGGGGTCATTGACCGCCATGTCAGCCAGCACCTTGCGATCCAGCTCGATGCCAGCCTTCCTGAGCGAACCCATCAGGCGCGAGTAGCTAGTGCCGTGCTCATGGGCTGCGGCGTTGATGCGTACGATCCACAGCCGCCGGAAGTCGCGCTTGCGCAATTTCCTGCCGATGTAGGCGTACTGCCAGCTCTTCCACAGGACGCGTAGCGCCTGACGGAAGCGGTTCTTACGACCGCCCCAAAAGCCTTTGGTTTGTTTCAGCACACGCTTGTGCCGACGGCGGGGGCTAGGGCCTCTCTTTACGCGGGGCATTTCAGTCTGACTCCTCTACGATCAACCGTAGGGCAAAAGCAGCTTGACGCGCTTTTCCATTGCGGGGGCTACCATGTCGTTGTCGCGTAGGCGTCGCTTGCGCTTGCGTGACTTGCCGATCATGCCGTGTTGCAGGCCCATCTTGGAGCGGCGTATGCGGCCGGTACCCGTGAGCTTGAAGCGCTTGGCTGCGGCGCGGTTGGTCTTCATCTTGGGCATGATTGACTCCAGCGGGGCACGCTTGGTTGGCGCGTGGTCCCCGGTGCGCCTGAGCAGGCGCGCATGAACTCGATTGTCTGTTCGACGGCGGCCCTGAACAGGCGCTCATGAACTTGCAAAACTGTGATGTTTCGTGATCCGCGTGGGGCGCGAAGAGGCACGAGATCCCACACCCCACGTCGAAGGCTTCGTGGGGCCGCGCGTTATGACGGATGCGCGCAGGCTAGTCAAGGCGACTTGGTCCATGATCTAAAACAGGCTCTTCCGTCGTAGAAGCCGGGGCCTATTCGGCGGGATAACACATCCGGTAGCGCTCGACACGTAGCTGGGCTTTGGAGCCCGCCGTCTCGAGCCAGGCGACCGCGAGGCGGTCTTCGCCGCTGACCGCGATGCGCGGGTAGTCCGGGCCGCCCGAGCCTTGGCTTGTGGCTTCGTCAACCAACTGAACGCTGGTGCTGGTGACGGGCTGGGTCGTGCCTCCCGAAAGGCGCACTGTGTTCAAAGTGAGGTCCAACTTGGCGCGCTCCCCTTGGACGCTCGGCACCGCGCCCACCAGCGTCAGCAGGTCTGGGGTGGTCTCGCGCACCACCACGGCGTAGTCGGGGTTGCGCACGCCATCGCTTGCGTCGTGGTCTCGGTCGCCCTTGCCGCAGCGGTCGGCGGCGCAAGCGTTCTGCCCGCAGGCCAAGCTAGCGATGTCGGACGCCGCGCCCTGGCCGCTGGCCCTGGACCACCACGTGTACCAAAAGTTCAGTGATATTCGTGCGGAACCAGCGCGTGTGATAGGCATGCCCTTGCCGATGCAGTTCTCGACCAGCGCCTCTGGTTTGTCGGCGAGCTGCGTGGTCACGCTGTTGTCCGACACCACCAGCACCCCAGGCACCTGGGCGTTGTCGATGGGCGCGATGGCCTGAGCGTTCGCCGCGGTGACGACGTAGGTCGTGCCGTTGTCCACCAGCGGGAAGAACACAGCGCCGACGCGGGTCAGCCAGCCCACGTTGATGATGCTGTTTGTTTCCCAGAGGATGGGCTGACGCTTCAAGTCCGGCACAGCAAAAGTGCGCGTTTGGCTGAGCTGCCCAAAATCATCCAGCGGCTTGAACTCCTCATCCAGTCCAACCAGGTACACGTTGGCGTCTAGGTTGGCGGCATCACGAACCGCGAGGGCGACGTAGATCTGGGTCTTGAAGCCCAGCACCTTGGCTAGGAGCCCAGCCCCGCTGGCGGGGAGCTTGCCTTGTAGCGGCGTGCCCTGGACCAGTTGGCTGAAGCGCGCGCCTGCTTTGAACTGGTCCTGGTCGCCGTCTCTGCCAAAAGTCCACAGCGTGACGTCGTCCGTGGCGCCTTCGCGCGCGAAGGTGGACAAGTAGAACCTGCCGCCGGCAGAGACCAGGTTCAGGTGGTGGACCTCGTCGAACTCCTGAGTTACACTCATTCCGTCGGGAACCAACGTTTGTGGTTCAAAGACGCAGCGGGGCTGGTCGCCGCTGGTGTCGCACAGGTCGACGGTGCACGGGTCTTTGTCGTCGCACACGCCGCACGCGCTGCCGCCATCGGTCGCTCCCGACCCGCCGCTCCCGGTGCCTGCAGTGCCGCCTGCGGCTTGCTCGTCGCCCGCGCTCAGTTCGTCAAAGTCCAGCAGGAATGAACAGGCGCTGAGCGCGATGCTCGACGCGAGTAGGACGCCAGCTTGGCGTAGCGCCCCAGCGCTCCGGGCCGAGCGCTGGAGGCGGGGCGCGGCCTTAGTTGCCTTACGGATATGCATCAGAACCTCCACCGGGCGTCGACGGCGGCGCCGCTGGTGTCACCTCCGATAAATACTTGCGGAAATGAGCTTGGTCGGAGCGCCGCGACGGAGCCGCGTGGCTTGCCCGAGCTCGCGGCGTTGACGGGCGGTGAGCTATCAGACAGCAGCAGCGTGAGCCCGACACCCAAACCAACCACCGCGACGCCGGTGAGCACGGTGCTGGTCAGCGCTAGGGTGCGCCCGGTGGATGTTTCATCCTCGGGGCAGCGCGGGCCACAGCTGGCTTTCGCGTCGTTGTATTCGCCCTGCGCGAGCACGCCGGTCACCACGGCCCCGCCCGCAGACAGCCCGCCCAGCCCGAGGAGGATCCAGGCAGGGACGTTGAGTTCGTCCTGCGGCGGAGGCATGGGTCTTGGTGGCGTCGGCTTGGGCGTGGGTTTTGGGGCGGCCACCGGTGCCGCCTTGGGTTTCACCTGAGGCGCCGGGGGCGGCTCGACAGCGGGTGCGCTTTCGTCCAGGCGCGTCTGCAAATTAGCCCGGCGCAGCTCCACGGTGCCGCGGTGCTCACCCTCAGGTGCCAACTCGAGGTACTTGTCTAGCGCGGCGATGGCGGCTTTCAGGTTGCCCATGCGCTCCTGCACGGTGGCCAGGTTGATCAAGATCGCGGGTCGCTTGGAGAGCTCGAACGCCTTCTCGAACGCTTGTAGGGCGTTGGCGTAGTCACTCTCTTCTAGATAAGCGGCGCCGCTTTCGAAGTGCCGCCGGGCGAGGTCATCGGGGGTTGCTTGTCCGAAGCTCGGCACGGAGCACGTGAACAGGGCGCCACACACCAACCCCGCGAGCCAGCGCTTGCGACGGCCACGGAACGCGCGTCTCATGATCAAGGCTATATCACGAGTCGTGGGCTGGGTTGGCTGACCCGAGCGGGGCGCGGGGGCGATTATAGGTGGTTTCAGCATTGCGATCCGTGATGCGTGCGGCTTGAGCGTGCAGTGGGGTGAGCTTACTAGTGGCGGCGCAGGACGGCACAGATTGGGCCGGCGCCGGCGTCGCTTTGTCGCGCCTAGCGCGTCGCCCTAGCAACTGCCTTGCCAGCCCAAGTTGAGCGTGAGCTTCAACCTGCGCGATCCGCGCTCGACCTCAATTTTTCGCTGGCGCGGGCAGCGCAGAGCAGGCCAGCAGGTCTTCGTCAGCGCTGCTCCAATCCAGCACGTTCTTGAGGGCCACGATGGTCGAGGTTAAGTGGCGCTGGGCGTACGCGCCGGACAGCATCTGGAGCGTGCGATCGCCTGCATTCGCGTCCTGCACCTGGAGCGAGTCTGGGCTTCGGATCGGGTTGCCCGCGCGAGCGAGGGGATTGGCAAGAAACCGTGAGGAAGCCAGCACCAGCAACCTCGCGCTGGCTGAGCGGGTGCCAAACGCGCTCTTGAGCGTGCCTTCTGCGGCGATGGCGAGGACTCGGCGTCCTGCAGCTTCGCCGACTAACGTGGCGGCTGACGGTGAGAGGTCGAGGCTAGGGCCTCGCACTCCGCGGGCTTGAGCGCTGCTCTGCGCGACATTTCTGAAGCGCATGCCGGTTTGTCGTTCGGGGTGGGCGGCCAACCCCGACGCGAAGGGGTAAGCCAGTTCTGGCATCTGGAAAAATGGGGCGAAGCTGGCGTCGAGTGGCTGGGCTGCGTCGGTCGCTGCGGCGTCATGTCGCAACAGCAGGACGCCCTGTGGCTTGAATTGAGTCAAGTCACCGGCTTGGTTCATCGTGGGTAGCTGAAGGGCGGCAGCCTGGTCGACCACTAGCTCGCTCTCGAGTTCGATGCCGTAGGGTAGCAGCAGCGCGTCGATTCCCATGGCGTCGACGCGGGCTGTGAGCGTGGCGTCGCCCGCGGTCAGGTTCACGGCGCTGGCCACCACGACTAGCGTGCGATCTCCTCGCATGAGGAACGCGTCGACCACCTTGCGTTCTGGTCCGGTGAGCGCGTGGCCTGGCTGAGTGAGCAGCAGGACGCGTACAGCGTCGTCGATTTCAGCGCTGAGTGGCGCGTCGACGAATTTGTAGAACGGCAGGTTCTGGCTGAAGATGGTCACCAAGTTGGCCGCGCCAGACTGGGCGGCTGTCAGCTCTGGTGCGCGCGGGTTCACCCCGCCTTCGCTGGTCGCCAGGCCGATGGTGATCGACCGGTCATCGGCTTTGGCGACGACCTCACGGATCTTATTGGCGATCCAAAACTCCAACCCGCCGGCCGCCGTGGGATCAAGGACCGGGATCACCGCGCGCTCGCCGCCGTACTCGAGCGCCAGGCCCAAGTACCCAGTGCCGCCTAGGCTGACTACGCCGTCGGCGTTGGCGGCGGTGAGGTTGCTCTCTTGTAGACCGTACTCGTGGGCTTTCGCCCCGTCAGATTCGGTTTGTATGTCGATTCGCTGATAGTCCAGCTTGCCTTGAGCGCGCTCTGCCCAGTTGCCGAGCAGGCGATCGAGCGAGTGAGCGAAATCTTTTACCTGCTGGTTTAGTGGCGTGACCATTAGCCGCAGCGTCAGTGGCTGTTCGAGCCCGGCGAGCAGCTGCGCTACCCCATCGTCGCAACGCTGCGCGACCGCCGAGCGGCGCTGCTGCAGGTGTTGCCAGCCGAAGAGGGCGATCGCGATCATCGCGCACACGCCCAGCAGCGCGACCAGCCAAGCAGGCCGACGCCACAGCTGCGGCTTGGCGGCTCGTGGAGCTGAACGGTCGGTTGGAGCGCGCTCGCCGCCGGGGTCGTCCATGGCTTGAACTGCGCGCGTACCAGCGGCCAAGAACACAGCTTTCCAGCTGCGGATGGCCTCCGGTGTGACGCCGCATCGTTCCGCAGCCTCGTGCTCACTCAACGCGCCGTTCAGGAGCGCGAGCACCACGTCGTGCCTGTGCACGTTGTCGCCCGTTCGCACCTTGCCGCCCGTTTGCGCCTCATCGCCCATCCGCACCCTCCCGCGCGCGCAGGCTAGGCTGCGTGCGCGCCCCGACGACGCTAGCACAGCCCCCATGTTTGGGGGGCTTGCGGCTCCCATGGGGCGATAACCAGAAGCGGGGGTAGCCGCCACACCTCGCGGGCAGGCAGCGCTCCAAGGCGCTCGGGACGGAGAGAGCGCGCCAACAATCTTGGGTGTGCGCGTTACCAGCACGGCTAGCTGTGGTACCAGACCGCTCCGACATGCCCCGCCGCGAAGACATTCGGAAAATTTTGCTGATCGGCTCTGGGCCGATCGTGATCGGACAGGCCTGCGAGTTTGACTACTCGGGCACCCAGGGCGCGAAGGCGCTGAAAGAAATCGGATACGACGTGGTGCTGGTGAACTCCAACCCAGCCACCATCATGACCGATCCGGATCTGGTGCGTCGCACGTACATCGAGCCACTCACCGTGCAGGCGTTGACCGCGATCATCAAGCGCGAGCGACCAGATGCGCTGTTGCCCACCTTGGGCGGACAGACAGCGCTGAACCTCGCCTTGGACCTGAACGAGGCCGGTGTGTTGTCGCAGTACGGCGTCAAGCTGATCGGCGCGAACGTCGACGCCATCCGCAAGGCCGAGGATCGCGTGCTGTTCAAGGAGGCGATGCTGGCAGCCGGGCTTGAGTGTGCCCGCAGTGGTTTCGCGCGGAACCTGGAAGAGGCGCGGGCGGTGGCGGCGGAGATCGGCTTTCCGATCATCTTGCGCCCGAGCTTCACCATGGGTGGCGCCGGCGGCGCTGTGGTGGATGACCCCAGCGAGTTTGACGCGAAGGTGAGCTGGGCGCTGGAGCAGTCCCCCACCCACGAGGTGTTGGTTGAAGAGAGCATCCTCGGCTGGAAGGAGTTCGAGCTGGAGGTGATCCGCGACGCCGCGGACAACTTCATCGTGGTCTGCTCCATCGAGAACATCGACCCGATGGGGGTGCACACGGGCGACTCAGTCACCGTCGCCCCCGCCATGACGCTGACCGACCGCGAGTACCAGCGGCTGCGCGATCAAGCGCGCGCGGTGATGCACGAGATCGGCGTCGAGACAGGTGGCTCGAACGTCCAGTTCGCGATCGACCCCAAAGACGGCCGCGTGATCGTGATCGAGATGAACCCCCGGGTCTCTCGCTCGAGCGCGCTGGCGTCCAAAGCCACGGGCTACCCCATCGCCAAGGTGGCGGCGAAGCTGGCGGTTGGCTTCACGCTGGACGAGCTCGAGAACGACATCACCGGCACCAGCGCAGCGTTCGAGCCAACCATCGACTACGTGGTGGTGAAGTGGCCGCGCTTCGACTTCAAGAAGTTCCCTGGCACTGACACCCGCCTCGGGACGCAGATGAAGAGCGTGGGCGAGGCGATGAGCATCGGGCGCACGTTCGCGGAAGCGATACAAAAGGCCGCGCGGTCGCTGGAGAACGGGCGCGCGGGCCTGGTTAGCTTGAGGAGCACCCTCGACTACCGCTTGGAAAAGCCTTCGCCACAGAAGGGGCGTGACCTAAAGCACGACGCGCCGCCGGAGATCAAGCCGCGCCCGACGCTGCCGCCAGCCTCTGACGCTGAGCTGCGCGCCTCGGTCGCTGAGTTAGTGGCGGTGCCCACGGCTGACCGCATGTTTCACGTGGTCGACGCGATGCGGCTCGGGATGAGCTGCGACGAGCTGCACGAGCTCACGGCGATCGATCCCTGGTTCTTGGCGCAGTTTGCCCAGCTCGTTGAGCAAGAGGGTCGCATCCGCGGGGCAGAAGAGTTGACCGCAGAGCTGCTGCTCGAGAGCAAGCGCATGGGGTTCAGTGACGCTCAAATCGCCAGCGAGCGGGCCGTGAGCGAAGACAGCGTCCGCGAGCTGCGTCGCGCCCTCGGGGTGAACGCGGTGTACGGACGCGTGGACACCTGCGCGGCGGAGTTCGTCGCCCGCACGCCCTACCTCTACTCGAGCTACGAGACAGAGTCTGAAGCCGAGGTCACCGGTAGGCGCAAGGTGATCATTTTGGGGGGTGGACCGAACCGCATCGGCCAAGGCATTGAGTTTGACTATTGCTGTTGCCACGCGGTGTTCGCGCTGCGCGAGCTAGGCCTCGAGGCCATCATGGTCAACTGCAACCCGGAGACGGTGTCGACGGACTATGACACCTCCGATCGCCTGTATTTTGAGCCGCTCACGCTGGAGGACGTGTTGGCGATCTGCCGTGAGGAAGCAGCATCTGGCGAGCTGCTCGGTGTCATCGTGCAGTTCGGTGGGCAGACGCCGCTGAAGCTCTCGGTCGCGCTAGAAGCCAACGGGATCAAGCTGTTAGGCACGGGAGCAGACGCCATCGATCGCGCGGAGGACCGTGAGCGCTTTGATGCGCTGCTGACCAAGCTTGACCTCAAGCGACCAGAGGCTGGCATAGCGCGCAGCGTGGAGGAGGCGCTCAGCGTGGCGCGGCGCATCGGCTTTCCGGTGCTGGTGCGGCCAAGCTACGTGCTCGGGGGTCGCGCCATGATGACCTGCTGGTCTGAAGAGGATTTGGTGCCCTACGCGGAGCTGGCGATGGAAGCCGCGCGTGAGGCGGGCACCCAGACGCTGCTGATCGATGAGTTCCTGAAGAACGCCATCGAAGTGGACGTCGATTGCATTGCCGACGGGAAACGTGCCGTGATCGGCGGGGTGATGCAGCACATCGAGGAAGCGGGCGTACACAGCGGTGACTCCTCTTGCGTGCTGCCCCCGCACTCGCTGTCGCCAAGCGTCGTCGCGCGCATTGAAGATCAAGCAAAGGCGCTGGCGCTGGAGCTTGGTGTCGTGGGGCTCATGAACACCCAGTTCGCCGTCAAAGGCGACGAGATCTACGTGATCGAGGTGAACCCGCGAGCGTCGCGCACCATCCCGTTCGTGTCGAAAGCGACCGGGCGGCCGCTCGCCAAGATCGCCGCCAAGCTCATGGTCGGCCACAGCCTCGACTCGCTGGACATCAACGACGGTTGTCAGCCCACGCACATGTCCGTCAAGGAGAGCGTGTTCCCGTTTCACAAGTTCCCGGGTGTCGACACGATGCTTGGGCCCGAGATGCGCTCGACTGGCGAGGTGATGGGGATCGCGACCAACACGGCGCTGGCCTTTGGCAAGGCGCTGGTCGCGTCTGGCTTTCGAATGCCAACCAGTGGACGTGTCTTCATCAGCGTCCAAACCGACGACAAGGCGGCCGCGGTTCAGGTCGCCCGCCGCCTGCGCAACCTCGGCTTCCGCTTGGTGGCCACGCGCGGCACCGCGGCCGCGCTGCTCTCGGCGCGTATCCCGACGGATATCGTTAACAAGGTCCAGCAAGGGTCGCCTCACGTCGTCGACGCCCTCGTTGACGGCACCATTCAACTGGTGGTGAACACTACCCATGGCGCGAAGAGCATCCGCGACAGCTACGCCATCCGGCGTAACGCGTTGCTCGGCAATATCCCGTATTTTACCACGATGGCGGCTGCGTTGGCGGCGACCGCGGCGCTCGAGGCTCAGGATCTGATCGGTGATCAGGGCGCTCAGGTGCGGAGCTTGCAGGAGTGGCATCGCCGCAGCGCGGAAGCCGCTGGCTGAAGCAAGCCGCGGCGCGCGCCCTACGGCAGCTGCGGGCTCACGTCTAGTGCAAGAAGGGGCCGAAGACGGGCGCCTCATGCCTGCGGTCGAGGAGGCGTCGCCCCTGCCCGCGTCGCTTGTCGTCCCCAGCGCCGCGCGAGGCGCGCGCGGACGCAACGGCTCCGCGTCAGGCGGGTCCCTAGTCAACGCGGTTTCAGTCTCCGGTTGAGCTGGCGCCATCAAGCAGGTGTAGGCTCTGCGGGTGGCCATCAGCGTCTTTGAACTGTTCAGCATCGGGATCGGACCCTCCAGCTCTCACACCATGGGCCCGATGCGCGCGGCGCGCAGGTTCGCCAAGGGGCTTGAGAAAGACGGGCTCTTAGCCGCCTGCGCTCAGGTCAAGCTCGAGCTGTTTGGCTCGCTGGGGCATACCGGTAAGGGCCATGGATCCGATAGCGCGCTGGTCATGGGGCTGCTCGGCGAACGGCCTGAGACGCTGGAGCCTGACCACGTGCCCAAGCTGCTGGCCGACGTGCGCTCAAGCGGAGCGCTGCGCTTGCTGGGTGCGCACGACATTCGGTTTCGCATGGAAACAGACATCGTATTTCATCGCCGAGAGCGGATGCCCGTCCACCCAAACGGGATGCGCTTTACGGCGTTCGACGCCGCGCAGGTCGCGATCAGGCAGCGCGAGTTCTACTCGGTTGGCGGGGGTTTTGTGGTCGGCGGCGACGTGGATGAAGACACGCCCTTGGTCGAGATCGCTGACGGTGCGCTGCCGTATGGATTCAAATCGGGCGCTGAGCTGCTCGCCGCCTGTCAGGCGACGGGGCTGTCGATCAGCACGCTGATGCTCGAAAACGAGAAGGTGTGGCGGACCGAAGCTGAGGTCAGGCGTGGTCTGCTCGACCGCTGGCAGGTGATGCAGGACGGGGTGCGCAGGGGTTGTGAGCGTGAGGGGATTTTACCCGGCGGTCTCAAGGTACGCCGTCGAGCAGCGTCGCTGTATCGGCGGCTGAAGCAAGACGCCCGCGGAGAACGCGACCCGCTGACCGCGTTGGACTGGGTCAACCTGTTCGCGCTAGCGGTCAACGAAGAGAACGCCGCTGGAGGCCGCGTGGTGACGGCGCCTACCAACGGAGCCGCTGGTATCGTGCCCGCGGTGCTGCACTACTACATGCGCTTCTGCCCGAACGCCGATGAAGACGGAGTTGTGCGCTTCCTCCTGGCAGCGGGGGCGATCGGCATGCTGTACAAGCTCAACGCGAGCATCAGCGGAGCTGAGGTGGGTTGTCAGGGGGAGGTGGGGGTGGCGTGCTCGATGGCGGCTGGCGGCCTGACCGAGGCGCTGGGTGGCACTCCCGAGCAGGTGGAGAACGCCGCCGAGATCGGGATGGAACACAACCTAGGATTGACGTGCGATCCGGTGGGAGGGTTGGTCCAGGTGCCGTGCATCGAGCGCAACGCGATGGGGTCGATCAAGGCCATCAACGCGTCGCGGCTCGCGCTCCAGGGCGATGGGCAGCACAGCATCTCCCTCGATAAGGTGATCGCGACCATGCGCGCGACAGGCGCCGACATGAAGACCAAGTACAAAGAGACGGCGCGCGGCGGGCTGGCCGTGAACATCATCGAGTGCTGAGGCGGCTCGCGTGGGGGTGCCTAGCTGATGCTCGCTTAGCGCTACGTCGCGGGCAAAGTTTGCGACCCCTGCTGCGCCCAGGGGGTCTTTTATCCCAGCAACTTCGAAACAAGCGCCGTGATGGGTTAGCTTCAAGGCGTGGTGAAACGCTACTCGCTCGAAGATCTGCGGCGGCTGCGCGAGCAGCACCTGCGTGATCAGACCGAGCGGGTCGCGGTCCAAGTGCGCCGGGTGGCTGCGGCCGAGCGCGCGGCCGAGCAAGCCTCACGAGCCCGGCTCAGCACCCAGCAGCAGCTGCGCAACGCTCGCAGCGAGCACGCGGCCCGCCTGGATGACGGCCAAGCCACCGCCTTAGATTTGGCCCGCCAAGCCGCCTGGGAGACCGAGATCGCGCGGCAGCTTGAGCAGGCCCACGCGCGGGAGCGTCAGGCCATGGCCAAGCTCGCCAGTGAAAAGCAGCAAGAGGTCAGCTCGCGCGCGGAGCTCGCCGCCAAGGAGGCTGAGCTGAAGGCTGTGGAGCGCCACAAGGCTGCCTGGGCGAGCGCAGTCAGTCGCGCTGAGGAGCTGGAGATCGAAGAGCAGGCCCTTGAGGCATGGGGCGCCCGCCCGCGGGGGCGCGTTTGAAGCGGGTCCTGCCGTTGCTTGCTCTGGTCGCTTGCTCTGGTCCTACGGCTCCTCCAGGCAGCCACGGTGTCCAGACGCCAATCGGCCTTGACGCTGGCGCTCCCGCTGCCTTAGCCGCGCTCGAACCACCCCCTGATCCCTTTGATTTGGAGCAATTTACGCCGCTGATGGCGTTGCCCGTGCTCGCTAAGGCGCGGTCCGAGCTTGAGAAGGGGCGGCCCGGCGCGGCGGCGACAGAGCTCGAAAAAGTATTCTCTGCGGAAAAGACTGGGTTGAGCGCTGAGCAGCAACTCAGCTGGACCTTCCTCCTTGGCCGGCTGCGCGAACAGGCCGCTGAGCTCAAGCCAGCGCTGATCGCCTACCAAGCGGCCTCAGCTGGCGATTGGCCGCTCGTCAACTACGCTAAGCTGTCATCCGCGCGGTTACTCACCAAGGCGGGCAAGCCTGACCAGGCGCTGCTGTGGCTGGAGAAGGTCAAACCCCAGGCCCCGATCGAAGATGACCTCGACCTGTTGATCGCTGAGGCCAGCATAGGGGCAGGTAAGCTCGACAGCGCGATCACACACTGGACCAAGCACCTGCAAGCCAGCGAGCGGCCTGTTGATCGACTGAACGTGGCGCTCAGGCTAGCGACAGCGCTGCTCGCGCGCGCCGCGGAGCGGCCCGAGACAGCTGAGCAGGATCGAGTGATGGCGCTCACCTGGGCGCGGCGCGTGCGCATTGAAAATCCACGAGGAAATGCACAGCGCAAGACCGCTGAGCGCCTGGAGGCTCAGGCCCTGGCGGCGCTGCCCGCCGACCAACGTCAGCAGCACGCGAAGCTGGGCCTAGATCTCGAGCTAGTTCGCGTGCGTGCGCTGCTGGACGCCGGGCTCGACGCGGCGGCGGACGAGGCCGCGGAGGCGGTGCTCTCGCAGCAACCACCAGCCCTGCGCTACTCGGAGGCCGGCTGTGAGATCCAGCTGCTCAAGGCCAAGGCGCTCAGCTCCAAGCGCAAGCACGGCTTAGCTGCCGACGCGCTGGTCGAGTCGCTCAAGCGCTGCAAGGGAGATGACTTGCGCGCGCGCATGCTCTACCTGGCGGGCGTCTACGCTGCTCGCGACGGACGGCACACCCAGGCGGTGCAACGCTTCTCGCAGCTCGAGCGCGAGGTGCCGACCCATCGCCTCGCGGATGACGCGCGCATGAAGGCCGCGTTCAGCTTCTTTGAGCTGGGGGTGGAGAAGAAGTTCACCGAGCTGCTCAGCAGCATGGACAAAGACTACCCCGACGGCGACATGGTGCTGGACGGCGTGTTTCGTTTGGCGCTGCGTCGCATCGAGCGTGGTGACTGGCAGGGCGCGGTGCAGGTCCTCGAGCGCGCGGCGAAGCTCGGGCGGCTGCGTGACGGAGCCCGCGGGCGCGAGTACGCGGGGCGTGAGCGCTACTTTTTGGCGCGCGGGCTGTTGCAGCTTGGGGAGGCCGAGCGAGCCCGCGCTGAGCTGGAGTCCATCGTCAAGGATCTCCCGCTGTCGTATTACATGCTGCACGCGTTCTCGCGGCTGTTCTCCATGGACCAGAGCGCCGCGCGCCAGATCCGCGATCAGGCGATGGATAATTCCGCACGGCAGCCGTTTAGCTTTGAGCGGCGCCCAGAGTTCCAGGAGCCTGGCTTCGTGCGCGCGCTGGAGCTGTCGCGGGTCGGTGACTTGGCGGACGCGCGCCGCGAGATCAGCGCGCTCGGGATCGCGAAGCGAGGCGCCGCGCCTGGCGTACTGTGGGGCGTCGCGATGCTGTACGCGCGCGCGGGCTCCGCCAATTTGAGCCACGGCGTGGCGCGGGGGCTGCTGACTGACTGGCCTCAGCGCTGGCCGGCTGGTGACTGGATTAAGCCGTGGGAAATCGCTTTCCCAAGACCCCACCTCGCGTTGGTGAAGCGGCACGCTGCTGCTGCGGGCGTCTCGGAGTCGCTGATCTATGGCGTGATGCGTGAAGAGTCCGCGTTTGACCCGAACGCCGAGAGCCCGGCCAAGGCCTACGGGCTGATGCAGCTGATCGTGCCGACGGCCAAGCTGTACGCCAAGGGCCTGCCCTACGACGCCCGCTCGCTGCGCATCCCCAGCATCAACATCACGCTGGGGTCGCGGGCGTTGGCCAAGCTCGCGGAGGTCTTCCCCGATCACCCGCTGCTCGCCATCCCAGGCTACAACGCCGGCCCTGGGCGCCCTCGGCGCTGGCTTAAAGACCGCCCGGATCTCGACTTTGATCTGTGGGTCGAGGCGATCCCCTACACCGAGACTCGCCGCTACACTCAGCGCGTGCTGGCGAGCCGCGCGGCCTACGCCTTTTTGTACGACTCGGCGAACGCCGAGCAGGCGATGCTGTTGCCGCTACGCATCAAGCGCTGAGCGACGACGCTGAGACTCGTCGCGAGCCAGGCGCCACGCCTGGGCGACTTCTGCGTTCGGTCGAGGATGCGCCGCCTGCGCGGGGCGCCCATGACGCCAGGCATGGCCCGTGGGCGCGGCAGGCTGCTCTTCCAGCCCGATTTGGAGCCAGAACGCACGGAGAAGACCGAACAGCGCGCGCTCGGCCCCGCAAAGCGCGTTAGTCTTGGGTCGTGGATCTGGAGGAGGGAGCAGAGGGCGAGCTGGCGTCTGAAAACCGTGCGCTGCGCCGTCGAGTCGAAGAGTTGGAACGCCGTCAGGAGGCGACCTTCGAGGCGACGTCAGCGGTCAAGCTGGTGCTCGATCCAGCGACCGGAGAGATCGTCGACACCAACCAGGCCGCGCGGGACTTTTACGGCTATTCGCGTGAGGAGTTCGCGAGCCTCAAGATCACCGATCTCAACCGCCTGCCGCCAGAGTTGGTGCTGCGCGAGCTTGAGGCGGCGCGCGCGGAGCAGCGCTCGTACTTTGAGTTCAAGCATCGCCTCAAGAGCGGCGTCGTGCGCGACGTCCAAGTCTACTCTGGGCCAGTGCAGTACGGGGACCGTCGGCTGCTGCACTCGATCATCTGCGATATCACCGTGCGCACTCAGCTCGCCGAGCAGCTCGCGCACTCTCAGCGCATGGACGCGCTGGGTCGCCTGGCGGGTGGCGTCGCCCACGACATCAACAACCTGCTCACCGCGCTAGATATGCTCTCGAGTTTAATCCGTGGGGATATTGCTCACGGTCGAGCGGTCGACGGGCACCTCACAGAGATCGAAGCGCTCACCCAGCGTGGCGCTGCGTTGACGCAGCAGCTGCTCGCCTATTGTCGGCGCCAGATCATGGAGCCTAGCTTGCTTGACCTGGCCGTCGTGATCCCAGGGCTGGAGAACCTGCTCCGCAGGTTACTCAGCGCGGACATTAAGCTGACGGTGACGATCCGTGACGCGCCGCTGCTCGTGGTGGCTGACGCTACGCGCGTTGAGCAAGTCTTCTTGAACCTCGTGCTCAACGCCCGTGACGCCATGCCCACCGGCGGGAGCATCGAGTTGGCAGCGCAGCGCCTCGAGTTGAGCGCTGCGCAACGCGACGCGCTCGGGGTCGAATGGAGCTCGGCGGTTCACGTGCTGGTTCGGGACGACGGAGTGGGCATGGACGCGGAGACGCTGCGCCACGCCTTCGACCCTTTCTTCACCACCAAGCTGCCAGGTGAGGGCACTGGGCTCGGCTTGTCCACGGCGTTCGGCATCGTCGAGCAGAGCGGCGGCCGCATGCAGGTGGAGAGCAACGTCGGAGCCGGGACGACGTTCGAGGTGTATTTGCCTTCGGCGCAGGGGCAATCACTGCTGCCCGAACCCGAAGAGCCTGGCGCGGGTGGCGCTGGCAACGAGACGCTGCTGCTCGTGGACGATGACGCGGACGTGCGGGGCACCTTGGCCCGGGTGCTCGAGGCGCACGGCTACCGCGTCTACCAGGCCGAAGACTCCCCGACAGCCATGGCGCAGCTGCAGCTGCACGGCGCCCAGATCGCGTTGATCATCAGCGATGTGGTGATGCCAAAGGAGAGCGGTCCCGAGCTGATCCAGCGCGCGCGGGCGCGCTGGCCCGAGCTGCGCGTGCTGTATATCTCGGGTTTCTTGGAGTTTCCGCACGTCAGTTTGGGCTTGAAGGGGGTGGGGGAGCCGCTGCTGGCGAAGCCGTTTCCAGCTTCACGCTTAGTGAGCAAAGTGCGTGAGGTGCTGGACGCATCAGCGCGGCGGCGTACGTGATCGGGTACATGCCAGCATGACCCAACGCACCACACCACTCGGCTTCGATGAGCTGCTGACGATGCTCGTGGGAGCCGGGATGCTGGCCGCTGACACAGCGCGCTTGCTCCTGGATCAGGAGCCGCGACAACGCATGACCGCCGTGCGCATGCGACCAGGGGAGCGTGTGCCCTCACTCGACGAGCAGCGACGGCTCGCGCCAAGTGTTTCCGCGTTCGAGCTGCTGAGCTCGTTCGGCGCTCGGGGCACCGATGGTGAGCAGCTGCGAGAAGACGTCGTCGTGGAGTTGTTCGCGCGCAAGTTTGGCTTCGATTTTGCGCGCTTGGATCCGCTCAAGTTGGACGCGGCGGTCGTGACCTCAGTGTTCTCCAAGCCCTTCGCGCGCAACCACGGCATGCTGATGGTTGACGCTGACGAGCGCAGCATCACGGTCGCGACCAGTGATCCCTTCAACGCCTTGGCGTTGCAGGCCGTGAAGGACGTGGCGCGCAAGCCGATCCAGCTGGTCGTCGCGACGCCGACGGACATCCAGCACCTGATCACCGAGTTCTACGGCTTTCAGAGGTCGGTGGAGCGCGCTGAGCAAGATCTCAGCGAATCGTTCACGATGGGCAACCTTGAGCAGTTCGTGCGCATGCAGTCTGAGCGCGAGATTGAAGCCTCGGATCAGCACGTCGTGAACGCCGTCGAGTACTTGTTCAGTTACGCTTTTCAGCAGCGAGCGAGCGATATTCACATTGAACCCAAGCGAAGCGAGAGCCTGGTGCGCTTTCGGATCGACGGCGCGCTGCACTCGGTGAACAAGCTGCCAGCGGTGGTACACCGCGCGGTGATCAATCGTATCAAGACCCTGGCGCGCCTCGATATTGGCGAGAAGCGTCGGCCACAGGACGGTCGAATCAAGACCGAGTATCAGGAGAAGCCTGTGGAGTTCCGCGTCTCGACCATGCCCGTCGCGTTCGGTGAGAAGGCGGTGTTGCGCATCTTTGATCCGGATGTGGTCCACGATGACCTGTCACAGCTCGGCTTCTTTGAGCGTGAGCACAACCTGTTTGAGCGGCTAATAACAAAACCGCACGGAATTATACTGGTCACTGGGCCCACTGGGTCTGGCAAGACCACGACGCTGTACACCGCGCTCCGGCGCCTCGCGACCGAAGCGGTCAACATCACGACCATCGAAGATCCGATCGAGATGATCTTTGAGCGAGTGAACCAGACGGCGGTCCAGCCGACCATCGGCGTCACCTTCGCCTCGGCCTTGCGCACCATCCTGCGCCAGGACCCCGACGTGATCATGGTCGGCGAGATCCGCGATCTCGAGACAGCGCGCAACGCCATCCAGGCCGCGTTGACAGGGCACCTCGTGTTCTCGACCTTGCACACCAACGACGCGCCGAGCGCCATCGCCCGCCTGCTTGATTTGGGCATCGAGAACTTCCTCCTGGCCAGTACGCTGAGTGGGCTGATCGCTCAGCGCTTGGTGCGCTGCGTGTGCCCCGCCTGCGCGGAAGATCGCACCCTCAGCGAAGAAGAGCTCGGGCACCTCGGCGGGCTGCTGGAGGCGACTGGAGGTGCGCTGCCCATGGTGCGGCAAGGCGCGGGTTGCGTTGAGTGCCGCAACACGGGATTTAGGGGGCGGCGCGGGATCTTCGAGATGCTCGAGGTCAACGAGCCGATCCGGCGGCTGATCATGCAGGCGTCTGGCACCGATGCCATCCGCGACCAAGCCAGGGCTGACGGCATGCTCAGCCTCCGGGAAGCTGCCGTGCGGAAAATGTTGATGGGCGAGACCAGCTTCGACGAGGTCTTGAAGGTCACCGCCATCGACTAACTCGGTGGCGCCCGTCGAGACCAGGGCAGAGCTCCGGGCTGACCAGGGCCGGACGGGGTGTCGGATGCGCGGCTCCCCCGGGCGGCGCCCGACCTGCACACGCATGGTCCTCGGGCCTAATGCGTCCAGCGCCGTAGCCTGCTTGTAGTTGACGTCTACGCCGCGGGCCCTAGAAGGCTAGTAACCCGACTCACAACGTAGCTCCAGTACGCCGCCCGCTCAAAGCGCTCGAGGTTGCTTTGGGTGCGCGCCCGGCGCGGCTGGCATCGCGCCTTACGCGGTCACGGGCGCAGGTACTCGACTCGTGTGCATTTGCGCCTGAGTTGGCTAGGCTACGAGCGTGGGGTGAACGCTCAGCGCGTGGGAGCGCCTGGAACCTTCGGAATTTCAACGATGGAACTCGACCCTGGATACGCAGACGCGATGGAGCTCGTCAGCCCACACTGCGACATTGAGAGCCGGCTAGCGGACGTGCCGCCGTCTGCTCGCGTCCGCGGACCGTTGTTTCGACCGTTGAAGCCAGCCCTGGAGCACGCGGGGCGTTGGCATGAGTTCGAGCGCATCGTACCTCCTCGCAAGCGCTCCTCCTTCGGAGAATTTCCGCTCGGAGAATACCTGATTGAGCTCGCGCTGGCGGGGGCGCTGACCCTGACTCCTGAGCGCCTAGAGCAGGGCATGTACGAGATCTCTCGCAACAACGCGAAGACCTTCGCGTCAACGCTGATGGGCCGCGCGCTCTTGAGGCTGTTGTCCAAAGACCCGGTCCGCCTCACCGAGCAAGCCGTGGCCGCGCGGCGTCAGTTAGCCAACTATGGGGACTGGCGGTTGGTGCGCCACGGACCACGCCACGTTGAGATGGTCTACACCGACGAGTACACTTGGCTCGGCTCGGCGATCGCAGGGGCGGCCATCGGCGCGTTTCAGGCGTGCGAGGTCGAGGCGCGCCTCGAGACCCAGCTCGTGGATCGCTATAATGGCTCGACGATTATCCGCTGGGATTGATTCCGCTGGGATTGCGCGCGTCGCAGCGCTCTGATCAACCGCTGCTCGCGAGCCCCATCGCCTTCTGGATCTCGCGCAGCAGCCCGGCGCGCGTCACTGGCTTGTTGAGCACGGTGTTGTCGATGCCTTGGATGAACGACGCGTACTCCGGGGGAGGATCGGTGGTTATGAAGATGGTTCGCGTGGCGAGCGCGGGCTGATGTTCGGTTAGCCAAGCCAGCAGCGCGCGGCCGTCGACGGCGGACATCGCTAGGTCGCTGATCACGACATCCGCCACGGAGCCTGAGCTGAGCAGCTCGATCGCTTCCTGGCCGTCTGCTGCCAGCAGCACGTCGCAGTGCTCGCGGAGTGAAGTCGAGTAGGCCTTGAGGATGCGCTCGTCTTCGTCGACGGCGAGCACTGCGATCCGCTGTTCGCGGCGGGCTGGAGCCTGACGCAGGCGCGCGGCTTGCTGCATCGCGGCTATGAATTCCGCACGGATAGGTCTACGGACGATGATCACGAACGTCGCGCCGACGCCGTGCACCGACTCCACGAGCAGGTCGCCGCCCAGGTTGCGCATGATCGACCGCGAAATGGACAACCCAAGACCCGTCCCGAACTCTGCGCGCTTGGTCGTGAAGAAGGGGTCGAAGATGTGCTCGATGGCCTCGTGGGGGACGCCTGGGCCGGTGTCTGAGATGGACACGGCGACGGCTTCGTCGTCGGCGCGGATCGAGATTCGGATGCGATGCACCGGCCTGGAGAGCTCGCGCACCGCGTGTGCCGCGTTGATCAGCACGTTGGTGAACACCTGGGTGAGCCGCGTGCGCGAGGCGACGACCGGCGGCAGGTCGGGCGCGTAGTCGCGCTCAAGCGCCGCGTAGGGGAGGATTTCGCGGCCAACGATGCGGGTGACCTGGTCGATCAGCTCAGGGAGGTGAAGGATTTGTGGTTCCTCGCTGCCCTCGGAGCGCGCGAACACCTTGAGATCGCGCACCACGCTGGCGATGGTCTCTGAGGCGGCCAGCACCTCGTCGACCAGCTCGTGGGCTTCATGGGACGGCACTCCTGTCCTGAGCACCCGGCCGAGCTCCAGCAGCTCTGTTGGAGTGGCCCCTGTATTCCGTGCGGCTAATGCTTCGAGCTGGGTTCGCGCTTCGAACAGCGGCCCAAGTTGAGCGCGGATGGACTCAACCGTTAGCATCAGCGCGGCCAGCGGGTTGTTGACCTCGTGAGCCACTCCAGCGACCACGGTGCCGAGGGCAGCGAGCTTCTCTGACTGCACAGCGGCGGTCTGGAGCCGCTCCTGTTGCCGTCGCAGCCGCGCCCGCAGGCTGACGCGATCCAAGAACGAGAGCAACGCCTGCTGGGTGCTCTCTGCGCGTTCCCAGTCACGGATGGAGACCGCTTCATCGGCGCCCGCCTCGACCGCTACCGCCGTGCCCGACTCGTCCGGCGTGAGCACGCCGAGGGGGCAGCCCCCGTGCGTACGGCGGGCGTGCTGAACCGCGTCGGCGATGGGCAGCGCCGCTGTTTCAACCAGCGAACTCCGGGTGGACGGCAGCTCACGCAGTAACTGGCTGATGTGTGCGGCGCGCTCGGGTTCGAACACTAAGAGCAGCGTCTGCGTGCCGTCGGTGGGGTACTGGGAATCCACCCGAGCTAGTGTACTTCAAGCGCTGGGCGCGCGGGTGGGGGGAGGCATAAAGCACCCGAGGTGGCCGGCGCGCGGGGCGCGGACCTCGGATCGGACGTGTGTCTCAACCACCGATCCACGACGGATCACCAATCCACGACGACCGCGGCTCGGGTTAGGCCAGCGCCTTGGGCGAACAGCACCGCGCGTGATCCAGCCGCGAGCTTGCCCTGGCGGCGCGCTTCAATCAGGTTGACCACGACGCCGCAGGCGCCCAAGTGTGCGTAGCGCTCGAAGGTCACTGGCACGTGGGCTCGCAGCTTGGCGGCGTCTGCGATCGCTGTTGGGACCCACTTTCTTGGCTGTACGCTGGCGAATACGTCGACGCTGTCCTTGGACAGATGACATCGCTCCAGCAGTTCATTCACCGTTTGCATGCCAATATGCACGGTTTGGGCGATTAGATCCCGGGCGAGTTGGGGGGCGAGGCTCCCTGGATAGTAGTCCGGGCCAGCCTTCCACCAGGGGGCGTCGGCGTCCTTTCCGCGACACCAGGTTACCGCGTCGTAATACTCGCCGTGGGTGACGGCGTGCATCAGCCCGATGCCAGGGCGCTCTGCGGCCTGGACGACCATGGCCGTCGCGGCGTCGCCCACGTTGGGTGACGCCGGGTGCATGATGGGAAACGCCCGGGTCATCAGGTGGCTCTGGGTCAGCAGGACGGTGCGCGCGCGGCCTGACTCGATGAGCGCCGCCGCGAACCCCAGCTGCGCGATTGACGTCGCACAGCTGGCTTCCAGCCCCAGCGCGACCGCACGCGGGAGCCCCAAGTTGGCGGCGACCTTCGGAGCGCTGGGCGGGACGACGCGATCGGGGACTCCAGCCCAGGAGAGCACGTAGTCTACGTCTTCGGCAGCGACCTTCGCGTCTTGAAGGGCGGCCGCGGCCGCCGTGCTCTCAGCCGCGCACGCGCTGTCGTCTTCTGCCGCCACGCGCCGCTCGGTTGCGCCCAGGAACGGATCGCTAGCCTCTGCCGCGAGGTAATGACGGCTGAGTCGTTCCCGTGGATCGTCCGTCGCCGGGATATCTACGAGCTCGCGCTTCTGAGGGCTGCGCTCGCGGGTGAGGAAGGCCGCCGGCCAGTCGGAGTTGCGTCGGACCTGCGCTGGGTGCCACTCGCCCAAGCCTACGATCTGCGCCTTCATGACGGCACCGCCTGCTGCGCCTGCGCTGCTTTGTCTGAATGCGCCGCCTGGTTCGAGAGCATGCTCATGTGCTGGAGGGCCTCGTTGCGGCCGCCTCCTGCGATGCGCACGTCGCGGTCGATGCGGATATCCAGCACCGCGGGCCCACCGAGCTCGGTGAGGTGCTCGAACAGCTGCCTGCGCATTTCCCCGGGGTGATTGATACGGACACCAGGGATGCCCATGGACCGCGCCCAGGCCGCGAAATCTACGAACTGGGTTGACCACGGGGCTTCGCGGCCGAAGACCTGCTTGTAGCCGTGGTACACCATATTGTACCGAGCGTCGTTGAAGACCGCGAAGATGACCGGGAGCCGCTCCTTCGCCGCGACCAGCAGCTCCATGCCAGCCATTTGCATCGAGCCATCACCGCAGATGCAGACGACTTGTCGCGTGGGGTCACCAACGGCTGCGCCGATCGCGCCGCTGACGCCTGAGCCCATGCTGCCTAGGCCGAGCTGGATTTGAAACGCCTGCGGTCCGCTTGCCGTGAGGTAATGCAGAGCGAACAACATGTGCTCTCCGATGTCCGTGATGAACGTGGCGTCGGGGCCCGCGGCTTGTTGCAGGTCGATCACTGCCCGCTGCGGGGTGATCAGTGGCTGCGTGTCTCCTCCGAAGCTCGCGTCGTCGAAGGGTGAGCTCTCATGTAGCTGCTTGAGTTTCGCGCGGCAACGGGTGTTGCGCAGCCCCTCTGTGATCACCATGTCGTACATGGCAGCCACGAAGGCCCCGACGTCGCTGACTACCCCGAGGGTGGTCGGCAGGTTGCGGTTGAACACCGTCGCGTCGCGATCGACGTGCACCAAGCGGCCGCCAGGCTTCACGTAGCGCGTGGGACCGACGGAGCAGTCGTCTAGATCGGTCCCCAAGACGACCGCGACGTCCACGCCGACCTTGGTGTACTCGCGGGCCCACATGGACGCGGCCAGCCCACCGTGTCGCAGAGATCTGGGGTGCTCCTCGCTCACCACCCCCTTGGCTTTTGGTGTGGTGACGAAGGGGACATCCAGCGCGTCGACGAGGCGGCGGAGTGCCTCGCTGTGGGCGCGCGCGCCAGCGCCGAACACCAACAACGGGTGCTCCGCGTCCGCGAGCCACTGACAGACTTCGCGCACGAGCTCGGGGTCAGGGGCGTAGACCCGCTTCATCTCCGTGCGTGAAATACGAATGCCCGAACTAGGTGCGGCGGCGCGGTCGATGGGCACCACCAACAGCGCCGGTCCTGGATCGGCTGGGTTGGTCGCGGCTTCAAGGACGGCGGTGGCTTGAGAGCGGGCGGAGTCTGGGCTGGTGACACGGACGCGTCGTCGGCACATCTTCTCGAACAGCGACTCGACGTCGATGCCTTCGGGCCCTGAGTTCTGAAGCAGGCGCCCTCCGTTAGCGGCCCACGCGACGTCGCCCACGATCAGCATCAACGGGACGCTCTCGTGGTGCGCGCTGCAAATGCCCGTCACCGCGTTGGTCGCTCCGGGGCCGGCTGTCACGACGACCGCAGGGACGCGCCCGCTCGCGCGGTAGTAGGCGGTCGCCGCGAACGCCGCGGCGCTCTCGTGCCTCGACTCAACCAGGCGGGCGCCGGGGTGGCGCAGGATGCTGTCGAAGACCGGCGAGACTGGGCCTCCTGGGATCCCAAAGAAGGTGTCCACGCCAGCGCTGACCAGCGCGTCCACGATGCCATCTGCGGCGGTCTTGGCTTCGAACTCGGCGGCTGGCGTCGGAGCGGCGATGAGCGGAGGCACCAGCGCCGGGGCCAGCGTTCGGAGCGCGGGCTCGCTGGGCTTCAACTCGCGGACGTAGGAATGGGGGGTTGAATCAGCGGCGTGCTCAGCTTCGAGTTCACTTGTGACAATTGCTCGCATGTTGGTTCTCCAGCAGAGTTCGAGGGCGGTTATTGGCGGATTTTGCTGCGGTTCGCGTGAACGTGGGTGACCGGCGCTTGCGTGTCAGGGAGAAATAGGGCTTCAGAGGACCGAACCGGGAACTTCCGGTGGGGCTCACTCAGCGTGACTTCTAGAGCCGAAGGCCGCGCACATTTAATGCCGCGCGGTCGCATTAGATGCGCGCCACGGGGCACGCGGCGCGCTCACGGTGTAGTTCGTCCGCGCGCCCAGTCGCGCAAACATACAGGTCGGTACCGACGCGCAGCGCGCAGTCCGGATGGTCGCTCGCACAGGCGAGTCAGAACGCGGGCCTTCTGGCCGATTTTGAAACCAAGGTCAATGAAGAATCTGAGTTCATCCAGCCGCGATGGGTGGCGGAGCACCAGCCCGCGTCCCGTCGCGTCAGCGTGAAGTGCACAGATTACTGCGGTTTAAGCCGGTTGAGCGCTGGGTTGTCGCGCGGTAAACCATGACGTCAGACCTGGTTATTTTCTTGTGAGAATGGCGCCGTCAGGGCGCCCGGAGGTCGCTGGAGTTCGCAAATAGGGTTGCCTGGCGGATTCGGCCAGGCGCTGATGTGGCTTGCTCGCTGCCTGGCGGATTCGGCCAAGCGCTGCTGGGGCTCGCTGCCTGGCGGATTCGGCCAGGCGCTGCTGTGGCTTGCTCGCTGCCTGGCGGATTCGGCGAGGCGCTGCCGTGGCTCGCTGCCTGGCGGATTCGGCCAGGCGCTGCTGTGGCTCGCGCGTCGCCTGGCGGATTCGGCCAGTCACTTCACGCGCCCTGGCGGATTCGGCCAGGCGCTGCTGTGGCTCGCGCGTCGCCTGGCGAACTTGGCCAGGCGCCTCACGCGCCCTGGCGGCTTTGGCCAGGCGCTGCTGTGGCTCGCGCGTCGCCTGGCGAACTTGGCCAGGCGCCTCACGCGCCCTGGCGGCTTTGGCCAGTCGCTCGTGCCCTACCTCAGGCGTCGCTTGGGCCGCGCAGCAGGCGGCGAAAGGTCAGGTTGATGCGCGGTTCGCAGATCGCTGGCTGCTTCGGGACGCCGTGAAGATAGTGATGTTGAAGGCTCCCCCCCATGACTAGGAGGCTGCCGTGCCGAAGCTCAAGCTCGAGCTTTGTGCCGTCGCAGCGCGGCTTTGGCTTGATGACGAAGCGCCGCGAGGCGCCGAATGACAGCGAAGCCAGCGTCGGATCAGCTCCTAGCTCTGGTTCATCATCCGCGTGGAATCCCATGCTGTCGTACCCGGTGCGGTATAAGTTGCCGAGCAGGTGATTGAACTCGAGCCCCGCGTGCGCCTCCACCCTCTGCTGTAGCTGCAGGCAGCTGGCTGGCCAGCTCCGTGGGGGGAGCGTCAGCCCCGAGTAGCGATAGGGCAGATCACCACACCACGCGACCAGGCGTGGCTGGGCAACCTCCTTGCCAAACAGCCTGATCGATCGCTGCTCCCAGGCGAGCTGCGCCTCAAGCTGAGGACGTAGCGCGTCCGCTGTCTCCGGACGCAGCCAGTCTTCGAACCAGTCGACCCAGCCGCCATGGGTCAGCTCGATGCGCATGAGCGGCTGTATACGCGGCGCTGGGGCCGCGTGAAAGCTGGCCTCGCCATGGGTTGGCACCGGTCGCGCGGCGTGATCGGAGTAGCTGCCCTGTTAGCGCAGAAAGCTAGCGCTCGAAGCTAGCGCTCGAAGCTCGCGCTTGGGTCAGGCGATGCGTTCCAACACCGCGGCGGCTCCAAGGCCACCGGCCGCGCACAGCCCAAGCAGCGCGAACGACTGGTCACCTTGCGCGAGCTCATTGGCCATGGTGGTCACCATGCGAGCGCCCGTGGCACCAAACGGATGACCCAGCGCTAGCGAGCCGCCGTGGACATTGACCGACAGCGGATCGATTTCACCTACCGCGCTGTCGCGCCCCAGGCGCTCTTGGGCGAACGCCTGGCTGCCTAGCATCTTGAGGACGCTGAGCACCTGCGCGGCGAACGCCTCGTGCAGGTCAATCAAGCCAATGTCAGCCAGGCTGAGCCCCGCGCGCTCAAGCGCCTTAGGCATGGCCACGGCGGGGCCCATGAGCAGCTGGTCAGCCGGGTCGACGCCGACGTACGCCCAGCTCCGTATGGCGGCCAGCGGCGTATAGCCGAGGGACCGCGCCTTCTCTTCGCTCATCACCACCACGGCCGCCGCGCCGTCGGTGAGCGCGCTGGCATTCCCTGCGGTAACAGTGCCTGTCTTTGAGAACACCGGGCGCAAGCGGCTCAGCTTCTCGACCGAGGTGTCGGCTCGGACCAGCCCGTCTGCGTGCACCCAGCCGCCGCTCGGGGTTTCGACCGGGGTGATCTCTTGGCCGAGGCGCCCGCTCTCGATCGCCGCTGCCGCGCGGTGGTGAGAGCGGGCGGCGAGCTCGTCTTGCGCTTCACGCGTGATGCCGTTGCGCTTCGCCATGCGCTCCGCGGATTCGCCCATGACCTCGCCGGTCGAGCGCTCTGCGATCTTTGGTTGGCGAGGCAGGATCTCGGTGATGGGGGTGAGCTGGCTTAGCGCCGCGAGGTAATCGCGTGCGCTGGGCTTGCCCAGCGCCAGGGGTGCCAAGCTCTGCGTGACCTTGGTTGGCAGCATGACCGGCGCGTTGCTGGTGGAGTCCGAACCACCCGCGATCACCACGTCGGCTTCGCCGCGCTCGATGGCGGCAGCGGCCAGCGTGATGGCCTGGAGCCCCGACGCGCAGGCGCGGGTCACCGTCATGCCCTCAACGCTGGGCGGCAGGCGGAGATCCAGCGCGATCTCTCGCGCGACGTTGGGCGCGGTGCTGGGTAAGATCACTCCGCCCCAGATGATGGCGTCGAGCTCGCGGTGTGCGAGATCTAGCTTCTTGAGCAGCCCAGCGGTCGCCGCCACGCCGAGGGCGATGGTGTCCAGCTTGGTGAAGGTCGTGAACGCCTTCACGAAGGGCGTGCGAATCCCGCCGATGATCACGGCGCGGCGCTGAGCGCCGCCGTTGCCGTTGCCGCTTCGGCTGCCCGCGTTGGTGCGTCGTTTGGTTGCCATGCTGTCTCCAATCACGCGCCGATCAGCGCGCCTCCACAGACCCTAAGGATGTTACCGGTTAGGCCAGCAGCCGCTGGCGTGCAGAGGAAGTTGATGGCTTGACCTACATCCTCGGGGATCCCGCCCTGGCCCAGCGCGCTGAGGCGCCGCCCAGCCTCTCGGATCATCACCGGGATGGCCGCGGTCAGCCGGGTCTCGATGAAGCCAGGCGCGATGGCGTTGACAGTGATCCCGCGGTCGGCCAAGTCACGGGCGAGGAACTGGGTCAAGCCGACGATCCCGCTCTTTGAGGCCGCGTAGTTAGTCTGACCTACGTTGCCCGCGAGCCCGGCGATGGAGGACAGGTTTACGATGCGACCCCCGTCGCGCAGGGCGCCCTTGAGCAGCTCCGCGGTGATACGTTCTACAGCTGCCAGGTTGATGTCGATGGTCTGGTCCCACAAGACTTGCTTCATCCGCGCTAACGTCTTGTCGCGGGTCACGCCTGCGTTGTGGACGACGATGTCCACCCCCCCGTGCTGCTCGAGCAGCGCTCGGGCGATGGTCTGGGGTGCGTCGGGATCCGAGACGTCAGCTAGTAGGACCGAGCCTGCGATCTTGCGCGCGATTTGGCTCGCGGGGCCGTCGTCCTCGGGCCGGTCAAGGCAGACCACGTGAGCGCCTTCGCCGGCCATGATCGCGGCGGTCGCGGCGCCGATGCCTCGCGCAGCGCCCGTGATCAGGGCGACCTTTCCGGTCAGGGGCCGCACCCATGACAGCTCGCCGTCGAACTTAGCGCGGGCGCTCACGTCGAGGGGCTGGGCGGTGACAAAGCTACACGCCGGGCTGAGCAAGAAGCGCAGAACACCAGGCAGGCGATCGTCGGAACCAGCTGCCACACGGATCAGGTTAGCGTTGCTGCCGTGCTTGCCGATCTCCTTGGCCAGGCTACGAGTGAAACCCTCTAGGGCGCTCTGGGCTGCCGCCGCGGCGGCGCTGGTCGCCTCGGAGTGCGGTCTGCCCAGCACCGCGATGCGCGCTCCTTTGCGCAGCTGGGGCAACCACGCGTGAAAGAACGTGTACAGCTGATCGAGCTCGGCGGGAGAGCTGAGCTGTGTAGCGTCAAACACCATGGCATTTAGGCTCGGCTTCTTGTCCGCGCCCAGCTCAGGTTCGGCGACGACCTTGGCTGTTCGCCCGTAGGCTTCACCTGGTTCCTTGAAGAAGCGCTCGAGCGTGGGTGTGGTCAGCCACGGATCTGCGCCAGCGATGACCAGCGTGCGCGCGAGGACGCTTGACAGCGAACCCTCGCCGCCGACCAGCACCGTCTGATCCATGAGCGGACGCTCAACCGCAGGGCCGCGCTGTCGACGCAGAATGGCGGGCATCGGGATCGGCAGGCCGACGCTCTGAACGAACTGACGTGCCCGGGGGTTCTGGGCCAAATCGAGCAAGATATCGGTCATTTCTCATCTCCGTTGTTGAAGCTTCCAACGAGGTAGGCGGGGCCCCCGGGGGCGTCCCCTACGAAGACAGACTGGCCGTCCACGTACAGGCCGACACGCGCGGGCAGCACCAGCGGTCGGGTGAACCGCACGTCTAGGGTCTTCAATGTGTGGACTCCTCCAGCGAACAGGCCTCTGTTCAGGCCCTCAGCGGCGCGGGCCATAGTCGAAAATCCGTGCAGAATAACATTTCGAAAGCCGGACGCCCTGGCGTACGCGGGGATCCAGTGGATTGGGTTAAAGTCGCCGGTGAGCTTGGCAAAGTCGAGCCCTGCGTTGGCGGGCAGGCGCCAGAAGCCGATCTCCCGCGCGGCTGTGGGCACGCGCGGCTTGTGCTTGCGGAGTTTGTCGTTGTTGACGCTGTCCTTGTTGACCTTGTCGCTGCCTGGGCTTGATGTCTCTGCACGCTTGCGGGGCAGGGGCACGATCGCGAAGAAGTCGGCGACCACGGCCTCGGGCTGATCGGCGGTGCCAGTGACGACGTGTTGCTGCAGGACTACCCGGCGCCCATCATCGTCGATGCTCTGCAGGTGCGCGGTCACCGTGAGCTTCTTGCCCAGCGGAAGCTGACTGTTGACCTGCATGCGACAGCCCCCGTTCATCACCTTGAGCAGCGGGTAGGGCAAACCTTGCAGCGTGCGCGTGGCCAGCGGAAAGCCCCACTGCGGGAACAGGTGCGCCGGAACGATACCCTTGTAGGCGCTGGGGTCGCCGCCCACGTGGCGGATGTAGTCGCGGACTAGATCCGCGGGGAGAGGATCGATGGTGGCTCGAAACTCAGGGCCCGGGACCACCGGGGCGGCGCCAGTTGGCTTCGCCCGTAGGGCGCTCGCGGCGGCGCGCCCAAGCGCGCTCAGCACTGGCCCCTGGCTGAGGATATGGCGATTTGATACTCCCATTGCACTTGCCTCGTGTTTGCGTAGGCGGAGACGCCGCTCGGGTGACTCCGGGTCTGATGGAGGCACTGTCTACCATCCGGTAGGCAACTGACAAGAGGTTTTCTGCGCTGCGTCATAACTCAGCGGAAGCCTTGGAGAAGTGCTGGACTCGCGTCTCTCGTTGGATTTTTCGGTTGAATGGCGGAGGCACGCCGTGTTGCGACGTTGAGGTGCGACGCCCCGGGGCGCGCGCCTTGCAAAGTTGCCTACCAAACGGTAGAGGCCCCGGGTGGATTCGCTGGGAGCCAAGTCGGGAGATCGAGGCCAGAGCGCGCAACACATCCGTCGCGAAGCGACCAAGCTGTTCGCGCGGCGTGGCTTCGACGGGACGTCCCTACAAGCCATCGCCGAAGCGGTGGGGATAAGCAAGCCGAGCCTGCTGTATCACTACCCCTCCAAGGACGTGCTGCGCGCCGCGGTGCTAGAGCACGTATTTCAACATTGGAAACGGACTGTCCCGCAGTTGCTGGAGGCTGTGGCGAGTGGCCAGGCGCGGTTCGATAGCTTGATGCATGAGCTCATCGAATTTTTTCGTACGGATACAGATCGCGCGTTGTTGCTGACCCGCGAGATGATGGACCGCCCCGCGGAGATGAGGACCTACCTGCTGGACAACTTGCGACCCTGGCTGCTGGTGATCGGCGAGTACATCCGGCAGGGTCAGCAGGTCGGCCAGCTCCGCGCCGATGTAGACCCCGAGTCGTACTTGCTTCACGTCGTGGCCCTTACGGTCGCTTCCCTCGGGAACCTGTCGCTGATCACCGGCGCGCTGGCGCCTGGGGAAGACCTGCAGACCGCGACTGAGCGCCACCTCGCGGAGCTGCGGCGGATGGCTCACGCGGCCTTGTTCCCCAGCCCGCTGTAGCGCGCGCAGGGCCTGTCGACGTCTGGTCGAGGTGTCGCGCTAGGCAGCGCGCCGCGCGCGCAGCTGGGTGCCGATCCAGCCCAGGAGCTGTTCGGTCTCTGTCCAGCCGATGCAGCCGTCGGTGATGCTCACGCCGTACTCCAGGCCGCTAGGAGATCCGCGCCAGCGTTGGCTGCCCGGCTTCAAATTACTCTCGATCAGTAAGCCCATGATGGCGTGCTGCCCTGCGGTGAACTGTTGAACCACGTCCTGGCAGACCCGCGCTTGCCGCCGGTAGTCCTTGCTGGAGTTGCCGTGGGAGGTGTCTACCATGACCGCCCGACGTAGCTGGGGCGCCGCGCTGGTGACCAACGCCTGAGCGTCCTCAACGTCTTCCATATGGTAGTTCGGGCGCGCGCCGCCCCGTAGCACGACGTGCCGATCTGGGTTGCCCCGGGTCTTGACTACGCTGGTCAAGCCCTCCGCGTTGATGCCGAGGAACGAGTGACAGTGCCCTGCGGATATAAGCGCGTTCACCGCCGAGTTGAGGCTGCCGTCGGTGCCGTTCTTGAAGCCGATGGGCATGGAGAGCCCGCTGGCCATTTCACGGTGGGTTTGGCTCTCCGTCGTGCGGGCCCCGATGCTGGCCCAGCTGAGCAGGTCCGCGATGTATTGGGGGGTGATCGGATCCAGCGCCTCGCTCGCGCAGGGCACCCCGAGCTCGTTGATGCGCAGCACGGTCTCTCGCGCTCGCAGCAGGCCCGCCTGGACGTCGCACGAGCCGTCCAGGTGCGGATCGTTGATCATGCCCTTCCAGCCGACTGTCGTGCGTGGCTTTTCGAAGTAGGTGCGCATCACCACGCAGGCGACGTCCGCCAGCGCTTCACGTAGCGGCAGCAGCTTGCTCGCGTACTCGTACGCCGCGCTCTGGTCGTGGAGGGAGCAGGGCCCGACGATGAGCAACAGGCGATCTTCGTCCGCCCCGCTCAGCAGCTCTTGAATATCCGTACGGGTTTGCAGGACTAGCTGCGCCGCGCTCGTCGACAACGGGTGCCTCGATTTCGCGGCGGTCGGCGTGAGCAGCGGCTCGAAGCCCAGCAGGTTGCTGTTGTCTGTGGCGGTCGTCATGGCTGCCGCGGCTGCCGCGCTAGCCCCAGACCGGGGTCAGCCAGTCGCGGCGCTTTTCGACTCGGCCTCGGCACACATCCAGGAAGTAGTCCTGCAGGCGCTTGGTGATAGGGCCGATGCCACCGCCACGGATCAGGCGGCGATCGACTGAGTTGACTGGCGTGACCTGGGCGCCGGTGCCGACCAAGAACATCTCGTCGGCGAAGTACAGCTCAGTGCGACCGATGGAACGCTCCTGGAAGCTTAGCCCAAGATCCTCGGTCGCCAAGCTGATGAGCGAGCGTCGGGTGATGCCGTCCAGGTTGTCCTCTGTGCTGGGCGGACTGTATAGGACGCCGTCGCGGACGATGAAGATGTGTTCGGCGCTGCCCTCGCTCACCATGCCACTTTCCGTTAGGAAAATAGCTTCGTCGTAGCCGTTGTTTTTTGCCTCGCGGCGCGCCAGCGCGCTGTTCAGGTAGCCGCCTGTGGGCTTGAGGCGAGATGGGATGGCGTTATCCCGCACTCTTCTCCATGAGGAAATGCAAACGTCGATGGCGTCCTTGTCGATGTAGCGCTGTAGCGGCAAGCAGTAGACGATGAACGTCGAGTCGTCCTCGAGCAAGACGGGGGTCAGCTGGGTCGAGTTGTGGATCAGCAACGGGCGCAGGTAGATGTCTTGATGGATCTCGTTGCGGCGCAGCACCTCGAGCAAGATGTCGCTGGTCGCCTGCAGGTCGCCTGGCAACTTGAGATACAGGACGTTGCCGGCGTCTTGGAGGCGCTTGATGTGTGCATCAATCCGGAACACGAAGACCTGCTCTCCGTCGTCGGCGAGGTAGCCCCGCACGCCACCAAAGCAACCCAAGCCGTAGTTCAAGGCCTTGGAGCGAACGCTGACTGTTGCGTCAGCGTCGTCCACGTAATTTCCGTCGATGTAGGTGATCATGGCCGGCGGAGCTTGCCAGATCCGGTCCTGCGTTCAACGCGAAACCCGACGATCAGTGTATGCTGCGCCGCGATGGCCAAGCTCGCGCTCAATCGCTCCGCCAGACGCCGCTCCCTGAACTCAGTCGGGCGGCCAGCGCTGGTGGTCGGTGTGTTCTGCCTACAGGCCTGCGGTGGAGCGGCCTACGCCCCCGCTGAGCCGCAAACCAGCGATCTGGTCGAGCTCGAGCGCCGCCTCGATCAGCACCAGTCGGAGCTTGAGGGGCGGTTTGGTGCGCTTTCTCCACCAGCTGACCAGCTGGGGGCGCCGGCTAGCGCCAGCCCAGAGGCTCCTGAGCCGTTTGGGGGTTCGGAGCCGGCCCCAGTCGAGCCATCGCCAGCTCCGGCGTCTGCAGCGGAAGGGCGCGAAGCTGACTACGACGAGGTCGCCGGCGAGGAGCGGGAACCCTTGAGCGCTTGTGACGTTGGCTGCCGAGCGCTGGAGGGCATGCGCCGCGCCGCCTCGCGGATCTGTGAGCTGACCGGCGCGACCAGCCCACAGTGTGAGCGCGCGCGAGCGCGCGTCGGCCGGGCTGACGACCGCGTGACTGACTCCGGCTGTAGCTGCTGAGGGTCGCTGTGAAGCAGAAGCGCCAGGCGGAGCTGGCACCGCGTGACACGCGGCGCTCGAAGTCCACGGCCCCCGCGCTGGATCGAGGCATGACGAGCGTCGATGTAGTAGCCTCGCTGGTTCATGTCGCGACCTCGCATTCTCCGCCTTGGAGGCGGGAGCATCAACCTGTCTCCACCCGCCGCCCTGCTGTCCTGTTTGTTGGCGAGCGCGCTGAGCTTGAGTTCAGGCGCGCTTCACGCCCAGCCCGAGGCTGAGATCCAGCAGGCTCGCACGCTGTATAGCCAGGGGTTGACCCAGGAGGCGGCCAGCGACTGGGCGGGCGCGCTGGCCAGCTTTGAGAAGGTCGCGCGTATCCGCATGACACCGCAGGTGCGCTTTCACATCGCGCGCTGCAAGGAGAACCTGGGCCGACTGAACGAGGCCCTCGGTGGCTATCGCCTCGCGGAACACGAAGGGCAGACCACCGAGGGAGTCCCTGAGAGCGTGTTGGTGGAGGTGCGCCACGCTCGCGAGTCGCTGGAGAAGCGTGTGCCGCGCTTGATCATCGAACGCGGCGAAGGCGTTGATTCCGCGAAGATAGCCCTTGACGGCGTCGAGCTTGGCCAGGCTCAGATCGGCCGTGAAGTCAACGTCGACCCAGGCCCGCACCTGCTGCGCGTGACCCTGGCGGACGGGCGCAAGTTCGAGAAGACGGTGCAGGTCAAGGAGGGCGAGCGCTCTCAGGTCTTGCTGGACGTGCCGCCTGACATCCAGCCGCTGGCGGGGGACGACGCCTCCGACAGTTCGCCGGAGGCAGCGCCCGCCGACCAGGGCGTCGGTAGCTCATCTGGGAGCGGCCCGATGCCTTGGATCATCGGTGGCCTCGGCGTCGCGAGCCTGGCCGCCAGCGGTGTGTTTTATATCCTACGCAACTCGGCCAACGACGATCTAGAGGCCGGCTGCATCAAGGATGTGTGTCCGGACACGCTCGAGGACACACAAAGCCGTGGGGAAAACTATTCGATGCTCACCGGCGTGACCTTGGGTATCGGCGTCGTGGGCGTGGTGGTGAGCGCGGTCTGGTTGCTCAGCGGCTCGAACCCCCCGCCGGCGACCGCGAGCGCGCCGCCGCGGCGTGACTTGCGCTTCGACGTCGGCTTCGCCGGCGGTCCCAGGCTCGGCCTTAGCGGGAGCTTTTAGGCGGGGCTGGTGGCGCAGCTTGACGGCAAGCGCGTGCTGGTCACCGGCGCCGCCAGCGGCATAGGGCGCGCGTGCGTTGATGCCTTCGTGCGTGAAGGCGCCCGTGTGGTCGCGGTAGATCTGCAGGACTTTGACACCCAAGCCGCTCTGGCGGTGGCGTGTGATGTGTCGGACCCGGAGGCGGTGGAGGCGACCTTTGCGCGTGCGCGACGCGAAATGGGCGGGCTCGACGTGTGCTGCGCGAACGCGGGCGTTCTGGGCTCGCTAGCGCCGGTGTGGGAGCAGACGGCAGATGACTGGCTCCAGGTTTTGTCGACCAACCTGGTCGGCACGTTTTTGTGCGTGCGTCAGGCATGTTTAAGCATGCGGAAATTAGGTGCTGGCTCCATCGTGTGTACAGCCAGCGTCGCCGGGCTCAGGTCAGGGGCGGGGCCAGCGGCTTACAGCGCGAGCAAGGCTGGGGTGATCAACCTGGTGCAGACGACCGCCAATCAGTTGGCGGGGAGCGGCGTGCGGATCAACGCCATTTGCCCCGGCTTGGTCGAGACCGGCATGACGCAGCCGTTGTTTGAGCTGGCGCGCGCTCGCGGCAGAGAAGATAAAATTGGTCAGTTGAACCCGCTGCGGCGCTCTGGACAAGCTGCTGAGATCGCCGCGGTCGCGCTGTTTTTGGCTTCAGACGCCAGCAGCTACGTGAGCGGCCAGGCGATCGCCGTCGACGGCGGGCTCAGCTCGAGCCTCCCCACGGTGCCCGGTAAGCTGATGTGACGCAGCGGGAGCGCAGGCGGGTTGGTGTGCCGGGCGGTTCACGTCACTGCACCGCAGGTGGTTCACGCCTGGCAGGGCTGCCGCCGGCAGTGGGCACACCCGGCTTGGATGTTGACCGCCGCGCGGGCTGGTACGCGAACTGCTAGGCGGGGGCGTGGTCAGACATGCGTTCACGCTGCTGTTGCTCGCGCTGTCCGTCGGCTGCGCGGCGCCGGTGTTGAGCCAAGACGGCCAGTTGGTGTTCAGCGAAGGCGGCCAGCGTGGCGCGTCGGTGCTCACCGCGAACGGCGTGCAGTTCATTGACCGCTCTACGCGCCCCTCGCCGACGCTGCGTACCAGCGCTTATCAAGCCTGGGAACCGCCGACGGGCTTTTTGTTGCCCGCCAGCGGGGTCCTCACTGAGCGCTCACGGCCGATCAGCGTCCCTGGCCGCGGGGTGAGCTTCGTGCTCCGCAGCAGCGACGCCTACGCGCCGACTTGGGGTGGTGAGCTATTGCTGCGGCTAGATGTTGCGGTCCCGGTCGAAGCGTACCCCGAGCTTAGATCCCATATCAGAATCCCTACGGAGCTCGTGCTGATCGTCGACTTCAGCAACACAGACGGCACCTCGTTGGTCTACGAGGTGCTTGAGCAGCTGGGGGCGCGGGACCGCGTGAGCGTCCTGGACGCCAGACGTAATCAGCGGCTCGTGCCTCCACTGCCTGGTACGCACCGCGCGTTGATCGCGGGCGCGATCGAGCAAAACTTGGCGTTCGAGCACGCTGGACGGACTGAGTTGGACGCGGCGCTAGACGTAGCGCGGGCGCAGTTCGGCAGCCAGCGGGCCGCGCGGAGGCTGCTCGTGCTCTCGGATGGCATCGGCTTCGCGACGTCTCGCGGAGTACCCGTGCGGAAATTAGAGCAGCTCGCGCGACAGATCGGCGCGGCGAACGTGCTGGTGCTCGCGACCACCGAGCGCGCCGCGCTGCCAGTCGCGCCGTTCGTGCGCGCTGGTGGCGATCTGGACGCGCGCGCCCAGGTGCTGCGTGACTGGCTCCCGCCGCCTGGCCCCGTCGTGATCCGAGACCTGGAGATCGAGATTGACGGCGCGCCGGCGCCTGCTCGCGTCCTAGAGGCATCGGGCGCTGACGTGGAGTGGGGCCTTGAGCGCGACGTGGTTCCGCTCGGCGACTTCAACTTGGGTGAGTCGCGCACGGAAATGCTCCGGGTGTCACTGCCCAACTGGGTAAGTGGTCAGCCGTTCACGTTGAGGTTTCGCGCCCGCTACCGCGCACACGGTCAGACCGCCTACTCACGCTCCCGCGCGACCCTTGGCTTGCGCTACACCGACGACATCGAGGTGCTCGGGGATCGCCGGCACGGCGACGTGATCGCCTATGCGTCGGCTTTGGCCATGGTGCGACGACTGGAACGGGTGTTCCAAGGCAGCGATGTGGAGCGCCTGGGTGGACTGGAGGGCACCGTGCTGTGGCAGGCCAAGGGCCTCGATTTGCTGGCGAAGTCGAGCGGCGACCGCAGCCTCGCGGATCAGGCCGAGTTGTTGCGTACGTTGGTGCGCGCGACGCGCTAGCCGTGGTTCGTCTGCGCCAGCGTACGCCGGGGCTCCTGCTTCGGGTGCGAGCACATGCGCCGTGCTAGGCTCACCCCTGATTACCGTCGCCCACCTAATCGCCTGCGCGACTGGAGTCGAGGTCCCGCCTCGTTGCAAACTAGCGGCTGACGTTGTTCGATAGACCGACGTGCTGCGTCCCAAAGCTCCGGCTCATCCAATGCTCTCATCCCCACCGCTACGCGCGGCTCTGCTGATCGCGCTCTGTACTACCGCCTGCACCCTAGAGCGCGGCGGCGCGGGCCTGGCCAACACGATCGACGTGGATGGAGGCCTCGCTGGCGCAGGGGGGCAAGGTGGGGGCAGCGGCGGAGAGGGCGGGATCTTCACTATCGGCGGCAACGGCGGCGACGCGGGACACCACACCACCGGAGGCGGCGGCGGAGCCGCAGGGTCTGGGGCTGGAGGTAGTGGAGCGGCGGGCGGCGCTGGCGCGGGCGGCGCTGGCGCGGGCGGCGCGGGCGGCGCGGGCGGCGCGGGCGCCGAAGATTGCCTCGACGGTAAGGACAACGACGGCGACGGCGCCATCGACTGCGCGGATCCGGACTGCGCGAACTATGAGTGTGTCGATGGGGCGCCGACTGGCTGGTCCGGCTACTTTCGCCTGCGCGACCACGACTCCTACGATCCCGGCGCGGCCAAGCTTGACTGCGCTGGCGGTGTCCCGCCAACGCGGTTCTTTGCGGAACCGAGCCCAGCGGAGTGTACGCCGTGCGCGTGTGGCGGGCTGACCGGCGGCAGCTGCGGCCCAGTGCCGTTGTATTGCGCTGACAACAAAGACTGCAGCGGCGCGAGCGACGTGAGCGGAGAGTTGGCTGATGGTGACTGCCACCGGGTGGGCGGCGGAGACAAGGGGTCATGCTACCTGGGGACCGCAGCCGTGGCGCAGCCCGGTCAGTGCCCGGCCACGGGGGGTGCGCTGAAAGATCCGCAGCCATTCAAGAAGATGGTCGACATTTGCGGCTTCAGCCTCGCCGCAGGCGCTGGCTGCAGCTCCAAGGTCTGTGTCCCGCGTCCGGCACCAGACTACGCGGGCTACGTCTGCATCAGCCAACAGGGCGAGCAGGCCTGCCCCAGCGGCTGGAACATCCAGCGCGTTGTTTCCGCGAATGGTACCGAGCAGCGCAGCTGCTCGGTGTGTACTTGCGCGCCGAACACGACCTGCACGGGTGGCTCGTATCGCGTCTACGACCTCAGCGGCTGCGGCGGTGACACCACGGATCTGACGTCCGCGAGCTGCAAAGACTTCTCGGGCTACAAGGACTTCGGCAGTTGGGGGCTCAAGCTCAGGTCGGGCGCGACGGCAGGCGGTAGCTGCAGCCCTAGTGGGGGCGTGGGCACGGGCCAGATCGCGCTGACTGGAACTCAGACCTTCTGCTGCCGTCCGTGATACACCGGCGCCATGGTTGCGCTGGGCGATCCACAAGAGCTGGTCGGGGCGGTGCTCAACCGCACTTGGAAGCTCGTGCGAGTGATTGGGCAGGGGGGCTTGGGGCTGGTCTACGAGGCGACTCACCTAGCCACCGCTGGCGCCTGGGCCATCAAGCTGCTGCAGCATGAGTTCGTCGAGGAAGAGACGACGGTGGCCCGCTTCCTCAGTGAAGCGGAGGCCGCCGCACGCCTAACCCATCCGGGGATCGTGCGGGTGTTCGAGGCGCAGCGCGCAGAGGACGGCACGCCCTACCTGGTGATGGAGCTGCTTCAGGGCCAGTCGCTGCACGCGCTGATGAACGCAGGCCGCGTTGAGCCGGCGCGGGCGATTGGCATCTGTCGGCAGCTGCTCGAGGCCCTCGACGCCGTGCATCACGTCGGGGTCATTCATCGCGACGTGAAGCCCGAGAACGTGTTCTTGATCTCCGACGCTGAGCTAGGCGAGCGGGTGAAGCTGCTCGATCTCGGCCTGGCGCGGGTGATGGATGCTGCCGGCGGCATGAGTCGCAAGACCAAGACCGGCATGATGCTCGGCACGCCGGGCTACATGAGCCCCGAACAGATCAAGAACGTGAAGGAGAGCGATCTGCGCTCTGATCTGTGGGCGGTCGGCGTCATCTTGTACGAGCTGCTCAGCGGTCGTCAGGCGTTTGGGGCGCCGACCGAATTTGCCCGCATGACGGCGGCGATGACTGAGCCGGTCACGCCGCTCAGCGCGCTCGCGCCAGAGCTGGGAGATTGGGACGGGTTCTTCGCTAGGGCGCTGGCTAAGCAGCCGATTGAGCGCTTTCAGTCGGCGCTCGAGATGCTCGCCGCCCTGAACGAGGCGAGCCGCGTGCTCGTACCAGCTCCGGCGTCGCAACTGCTGGTGCCGAACAACGCCTCGCCCAGCGCGGCGCCTGCGACGCATGCGGCCCACCCCGAGGTCAGCCGAGCCCAGCCTGCGCAGCCGAACCTGACCGCCTTTCCCCGTACTGACACCCGTGCGTCTGCTGACAACCCCGCCCAGTCGACGCTGGGCCAAGACCGACACGCAGCACCGTTGGTCGCGGTGGTCAGCCAGACGCGCGCGCCGCTGCGCGTCGCGTGGTGGGCTACGCTGCTTTTAGCGCTGGCCTGCCTGGTCGCGGGGGTGCTGCTCGGCATGCTGCTCGCGCGCCGCTGAGCCCTCGAGGGCGCGCGCCCAGCCTAATCGCCGTCCGCTGGGCTGCGACCGACAACAATTCGTTCTGGGCCAGGGCAAACCGATGATACGACGGGCGGCTCGCGTAATGCGCAGGCGACGCGCTAGCGTCGCCTCGGAGCCAACGCTCCGTGCAATGGCACTCAGCTCGCTCCTTTAGGCGCGGGCTCACTCACTCTACTAGCTAAGGGACAGCAATGAGCGATCTAAAGGCACGGTGTTTAGAGGCATTTCCTAACTGGCTAAAGACCCTGGGGTCTGATGTCGGCGCGCTGTCCGAGCTGCTCAACCAAGCAGAGCTCGACAACGACACTCGGCGCTGGGTCGCTGGAGCGATCAACTACTTGTTCAAGAGCCTAGATTTGATTCCCGACGGAATTGAGGACTTGGGCTTCATCGACGACGCCTTCGTGCTGCGTGTCGCGGCGTCTAAGGCCGCGCCGCAGGACACGCTCAAGCAGCTCGCTGCCGACGCGGAGCTGATTCAGGAGTTCATGGCAGAGGACTACGAGCGCCTCGAGCGCTACGTTGGTGCGCTCTCGCAGATCGCAGCGCGCGGTCGCACGGTTGACGACGTGTTAAACGACGTTGCCGTGCGGGATGCATTGGTCGCTGAAGCTGCAGCCTGGGCCCAGAGCTACACCCCACCGACGTTCGCTCGTGATGAGAAGAACCTGGTGAAGCTGCGCGCGTTCTTGGCGACGAAGCTCCCGAACTAGGGCGCGGGGCACGGCGCTCGCGATGGGCGCCGCCCTCCCCGATAGCCGCTGCTACGCTGAGCGCGGGTTCTTGGGCTCGTCAGCTGAAGAGCTGAGCTCGTTTAGCAGGTCGCGGCACTCGGGCTTGCCCTTCAAGTGGCTCACCAGCAGGCTGCTGGTGTCGAGGTAGATCTTCTCGTGGCGCAGCCCCTCTTTCGCCCGCGCCGCTACCTTCTCGCGGCCCGTCGCTAGATCCTCTTCTAGCGCCTCGGCGTAGCGCGCGAGTTGGTCGCGCAGCTCCTCGATTTGTCTGCGCAGGTCACGCGCGATGGCTTCCTTGGCTTCGCGCTTGGCGCGGCGGGTCTCGAGCCATTGCCGCTTGCACTCGACCATCGCCCGGCTGGCGCCTGCGCGCTCGAAGATGGCCCGCGAGCCGCGCCCAGCGCGCTCCGCTGCGTCGCTCTGGGCTAGAATCTCGACCGCTTCTTTTTCCGCACGGTGAAGCTCGGTGCCTGCGGCCTCTTCTTCTTCCGCGAACGACGCGGCGTCGCGCAGCCCGCGAGACTCCTCTTGAGCCAGCTCCTCGACCTTGCGACCAATCTCAGCCCTCAGCGCCCTGCCGCGGCGCTCCAGCGCCTCTAGCTTTCGCGTGTGGCTGGCGATCTCACCCTCGAGCCCGTTAGCCTTCGCGGCGGTCTCCCAGAGGCGCGTCGAACCCTGGAGGACCTCAGGGGGTGCATTGCCGGACGGATACGCGCGAGCGATCATGCGCGAGAACAGGCCCGCGCGACTGGCCCACTCCGTCACACCCGGAGATCGGGGAGGCGGGGGTGGGGGGGGCGCAGCAGCTGGCGCTACGCTGTTCTCTTTTTCCCAGCCCTGCGTTGGCAGCGAACGTTGCAGCGCCTTGAGCTCTTCGAGCAGGTGATGACCATCGCGATAGCGCTTGCGCTGGTCCTTCTCGAGCAGGCGCAGCACGATGCGCTCGGCGACGGGGTGGCAGTCTTTACGCAGCGTGGTCGGGCGCGGCGCGGGCGATTTGCGCTGCATCTCGAGCAGAGTGTCCCGATCGCTGGAGCGGAAAGGCAGCTGCCCGGTGAGCATCTCGAAGAACAAGATCCCCAGCGCGTAGAGATCAGACTGGGGGCCGGCTTGCTCGCCCCGCGCTTGCTCCGGCGACATGTACTCTGGAGTCCCGAACACCGCGCCCTTGGGAGCCAGCCGCGGGTCGTGCGCCAACGCAGCCAGGCCGAAATCCAGGATCTTCACGAAATCACGCCGGCCGCCGCGGGAGGTGAGCAGGATGTTGTCGCTCTTCAGGTCGCGATGCACGACGCCGAGATCGTGCGCGCGCGCCAGGGCCGCGCCCATTTGTTCGATGATATCGACGCCGCGCTGGATCGGCATTTGTCCGCGGGCGATCTCGGCGCTCAGCGGCGTGCCGACCAGGTACTCCATCACCAGATAGAGCTCGCCTTCGTCGGTCTCACCGATGTCGTGGATGTCGATGATGTGCGCGTGGTCGACGCGGTTGGCGGCGCGCGCTTCGCGCAGCATCCAGGCGCGCAGGTGCGTTTCCCCACGCAAGTCAGGGCGAATGAGCTTAACGGCGACCACTCGATCGATCAGCACGTGGCGCGCGCGATAGACGATGCCCATCCCGCCTTCGCCGATGCGAGCTTCGAGGCGATAGCGGCCGGCTATCACCTTGTTTAGTGAGGGGTCGTCGGAGCGGCGCTGTTGCTTGGCGTCTACCATAAAAGTCACTCGCGACGGCTGCGGCGCCGGGCAAGTCCGCGTAGGTTACTCAACCCAAGCGTTGGATGGCAAAGCAACGAGCCAAATGCGCGCATCTGGAGCTGCGTCGGTATCTCAACCGTCACGACGCCTGCCGATCTCGGCCGCTGGCTTCGTTTGGTCTGCGCAATCGGCGCTCAAATACTGGAGTATGTTCCGCTCCGGTTCTCGACCAAGCCTCGCCAGCGACCGGGCTTGACAGGCGGGTGGACAAAGCTCTGGCGATGGGCGCTGCGTCGGCTCGATACGGCGCGGCCCACAGGCACTTTTTAGAAGCTGTAGCTCAGCACCGGCACGCGGACTTCTGTTTGCTGCGCCATGCCGTACTGACGAACATCGCTGGCTGCGAAGACGTCCCGCACTTCGACCGCAGGTACGCTGAGCGCGAGGTAGCCACTGCCTAGCCCGACCAACGCCGGCGGAGTGAGCTCAAGGCGCTGCTGCATGCGCGCTCGCGCGCTAGCTACTTGGCGCTGAGCCGCGGCGACGCGCTGTGCCTTTGCCTTGGCGTGCTGGGGCGCTTTGCGGCTGGCGCTGGGCGCCGCTGGATCGGCCACCGGTTCGTTGCTGGGGCCGCGATCTTCAGTGTAGTCAGCGGGGGGCTCGTACGCGGTAGAGCTGAGGATCGCGACCGTGGTCGGGATAGCCAGCGCCATGCCGCCTGCCAGCAGATACAACGGGAGCTTGGCGCTGCTGCCCTGCTCCGCATAGTAGCCCGCCACGCCGCCGCCGATCCCGCCTGCGATCCCGCCGACGGCATATGCCCAGCCGGGCTTCACCTTCAGCGCGGCTTCAGTCAACATCACCGCTTCGGCGCCCAGCAGCGCTCCTCCAGTGATTCCCTTGCCCGTGGGTGAGACCTCGTTGGACTGAGCTTGAGCCGCGGCCGGACTGCCCAGCCAGGTAAGGCCAGCACAGATCAGTGCGGCGACAGCTTTGACGCCGGTTTTTTGGGGCGAAGATCGACGAAACACGCGCATTATCCCTCCATATCCTCGCGGCTTGGCGCTGAGGGGCGCCCAGCATATCACGTGGGCTTGGGTTTGTTAGTGTCGCTACCCACCCCCTGCTGAATCCGTGCTCGGTTCGTGGGCGGTGAGAGAGCGTGTGTGGACCGCTTGGCGGTGTGCCCCGAGTCAGGGCACGATCCGGGTCGCCGCGGCGCTGCGATAACCCAGGCGCTCTCAGCCTGCCGACTTCGGCCCGCAAAATCGCGATCGATGCGGCGTCGACCCCACTGCTTACCGTGCATGCTTCGATGACTCCGGCTGCTGTCGCGCTGCGACGGGCGCTGAATACCAGCGCGACGCGCGGCGCGTTGGCTGGGATGTTGCTGGTGGCGTCACTGGCTGGATTGGCTGCTTGGGTGCGTCTGCTGCCTTGGATGTTCGCGGCCGATGTCCCGTGGCGGGTGCTGTTGCCGTTTGGGCGGCTGCTGGCGGCCTCGGTGGTTGAGGTAGGGCTGCTGGTTGGAGCGCCCATCGGGCTCCTTCAAGCTTGGCATGTGCGCGCTCAGGCCGGAGAGCTGACCGCGCTGCTCGCCCTCGGCTGCCGGCCCGCTCGCTTGGCGCGGAGTCAGCTGCCGTCGCTGCTGGTTTGTGCGCTGCCTGCGCTGGTGTTCGCCGCGTGGGTGAGCGGCACGACTCAGGCGGCGCCGGCGCGGGTGCTCGGACAGCTGGTACGCGCCGGGGAGGTGGCTTGCGCCGGTGGGTCGGAGCCGTTGGCTAGGATCCCAGTCGGTGGGCTGGTCCAGGATTGTGACTCCGGCTGGCTGGTGGGGGCGCTGCCGACGGGCGCTGGCTGGTTCGCCACGCAACGGGCTGCGGCGCCCGCCCTCGGCGCGTCGTTGGAGGGCGTCGAGCTTGGCCGAACCCAGCTCTTTTTTCCGCCGTCCCAGCGGCCCACAGCCAAGCTGCTGGGCGGAGCGCTGGGCGCAGTGCAAATCGAGGTGGATCAAGCCACGATCCGCGGGCTGCCACACCCACCCGTCGGACGCCGCGGGCTGGTTCGTGGCATCAGCCTCTTGCTGGCGGTGGGGCTGCAGGTGCTGTGGGTTGGGCTCGTGGGCGACGCGGGGCGGGCGCTGCGTCGCGCGAGCTTGGGGGCGCTGACCAGCTCGCTGCTGGCGTTGTCGTTGCTCACGTTGCTCGACCGCAGCGCGGCTCCTGCCTGGATGTTCTTGGGTCTGCCGGCCGGCGTCGGGTTGCTCTGGATTTTGGGGGTGGGTTCGCTGCGCTGGCGATGCCTGCGCCGTAGCTGAGCGCCCGGCTGCCGATTTGAGCCCAGCGGGCAGTGTTTGCTGAGCTAGCTGGCGTTGCCCGGCTCCGTGCCGGGTGATAGGGAACGGCTCACCCAGTTAGCGCCACAGTTTTTCGCCTGTGGTAGTGGAGTCGTCATGAGTGTTGGGCCTTGGCAAATCGTCCTGATCGCGCTGGTTATCCTGGTGCTGTTTGGTGCAAGTCGACTGGGAGATATCGGTAAGGGTCTCGGCGAGGGCATCAAGAATTTCAAGAAGGGCATCGCCTCCGACGACGATGACGAACCGGACAGCGAGCCCAAGGAGCCCAAACAGCTCACCTCGGGGCGGCCCGCCAAGTCCAAGGCCGCGAGCAAGCGCGAGGAACACAGCTGAGTGGTGCCTCGTGCACAGCCGCGCGGTCCTGCGGCTAGGCTAGATCAGGTGTCCGCCTCGGCGACGCTGGCGATGAACGCCCGCGTAGATGAGCTACGCGCGAGCGGCAAATTGGTGCTCGACTTCGGCGTCGGCGAAGCGGACTTTGATCCGCCGCCGGGCGTCGTGTCCGATGCGGCGGCGCTGCTGGAGTCGGCGCACGGCTACGCGCCTGTGTTGGGGACCGCAGAGCTGCGCGATGCGGTCGCCGAGGCGAGCGAGCGCGACCGCGGTTACCGGCCCGACGCTGCCCAGGTGGCGGTGACGTTTGGGGCCAAGCAGGCGTTGTTCAACGCGCTCTTAGCGCTGGTCGACGCTGGCGATGAGGTGCTGATCCCGGCGCCCTACTGGGTGAGCCACCCGGCCCAGGTTGAGCTGGTCGGCGCGACGCCCAAGTTCATCCAAGCGCGCAAGGCCGATCGCTGGAAGGTGCAACCAGCGGCGCTCGAGCGCGCGCTGGGGCCCAAGGTGAAGGCGCTTATTTTATGTTCCCCAGGGAACCCGAGCGGGGTCACCTATTCAGCTGAAGAGCTGGAGCGCCTGGCCGAGGTGCTGCGCAGGCACGACTGCTACATCCTGTCGGCAGAGGGGTATCACGCCTTCGTCTACGGGCCAGCGGGTCACGCATCGCTGGCGCGGGTCGCGCCGGACTTGCTGGAGCGCATCGTGATCATCGACAGCGTCTCCAAGACCTACGCGCTGGCGGGTTGGCGGGTAGGCTGGGCCATCGCCTCGCTGCGCGTGATCCGCGCGCTAGAGAAGGTCCAGAGCCAGTCCACATCTGGCGTCAGCGGCTTCGCTCAGGGCGTCGCCACCGCCGCGCTGAGCGGGCCTCAGGCTGTGGTGCTGGCAGCTCGCGAACGCTTCGAGGCGACCCGGCGCCAGTTCGCGGAGGGCCTGGGGCAGATCCCGGGCATTGCGTGTGAGGTGCCCGACGGGGGGCTGTACGTGTTGCCCGACGTGACGGGTCTGTACGGGGTGCTGCATCAAGGGCGCGAGCTCAGCTCGGCGCGCGACGTGGGTCTGTGGCTGCTAGACCAAGCTGGCGTGGTCGGGGTGGACGGCGACGCGTTCGGCGCCCCTGGACACCTGCGGTTTACGCTGTCGACTGATCCTGCGCGCGTTGAGCAGGCGCTCACGCTGATCCGCGCGGCAGTAGACGCCGCCCGACGCGAAGCCTAGTCTTCGCATCCATCAGCGCAGCGTCAGCAAGCTGGCCCAGCCGGCTAGGAACGCCAGGCCACCCAGGGGCGTCACCATGCCAAGCTTGGTCACGCCCGTCGCAGCCATCAGGTACAGCGAGCCTGAGAACAGCGCGATGCCAGCGCTAAAGCAACCTGCGCTGAGGCCGATGGGGGCGTTGGTTGCGCGCCCGTACAGCGCCAGCGCGAGCAGCACGGCGGCGTGTACCAGGTGGTACTGCGCGCCGGTCTGGTAGGCTTCGAGTAAGTTCTGGGCGACGCGTCCCCGCAGCCCGTGGGCGCCAAACGCCCCGAGCGCTACGCCGAGAAAGCCAAGTACGCCCGCGACCCTGAGCCAGTTCATGCGTCCCTCATGCTTGGCGTTGTAGTGCATTCTTCATGGGGGTGGAGGGGCAACCACGACAGCGATTCTCACGCTACAACTGCGACATCGGGGCCCCTGGCCAGTCGATCGGCGCTGGAGTATAGAGTCTCCCGAACTTGATCTCCGTCAAGCGGGACTGATTCTGCGTCCCGCCGCCACCGGTGGGTGTTTCGGCCTGTCTCAGGCGTGAGTTTCGACCTGCTCGGGAATATTGACTCGCTGAACGTGGCGAACCCCTCCCATGCGAGCGCCTTCTACAGTCACTTTGAACCAGCTGCGTGACGCAGCCGCTGAGCCCAGCGTCGTCGAGATCCGCTTTCCGGCTAGCGGCGCTTTGGGTACCGCGCGGGCGTTGCTCGAGCTGACCAAGCCGGGCGTGACTCGGCTGGTCATGGTCACCGCGCTGTGTGGCGCCCTGGCCGCACCTGGGGACATGGCTTGGCCGACCCTCGTGTTGGCCCTGTTCGGGACCTGCTTGGTGGTGGGTTCAGCCAACGCGCTCAACATGTTCCTTGAGCGTGACGTCGACGCGAAGATGACGCGCACGGCTGGGCGGCCGCTCCCATCGGGGCGGCTGTCGGCTGAGCAGGCGCTGCGTTTCGGCCTGCTCCTAGCGGCGCTTGGCTTGCCGATCTTGCTCTTTGGCGTGAACCCGGTCAGCGGCTTGCTCGCGGCCCTCGCGCTGGTTAGCTACGTCGCGGTCTACACGCCGCTCAAGCGGGTGAGTGACTTCGCGTTGCACGTCGGCGCGATCCCTGGCGCGCTGCCGCCGGTCATCGGCTACGCCGCGATGACCGGCGACGTCGGCGTCGAAGCGGTGCTTTTGTTCGCCACTTTGTTCGTCTGGCAGCTCCCGCATTTCGCGGCGATCACCATCTTTCGCCGCACGGAATATCAACGCGCCGGCCTCAAGGTGATCGCGGTGCAGCGTGGGGTGGCTAGAGCTAAGCGCTTCGTCGTCTTCCACAGCGTGGTGCTGCTTGGTGTGTCGCTCTTACCAACCGCCCTCGGTGTCGCCGGTTGGGTCTATTTCGCCATCGCGGCGCTCAGCGGCTCCGCCTTTTTGCTGTTCGGTCTCTACGGCGGCGGATGGCTGCCGGTCGGGCCCGCTGCACCTCGCGGCGCGGTCGCCGACGCCCAGTGGGCGAGGCGATTGTTCTTCGCTTCGCTGCCTTATCTGGTGCTGGTGTTCGCGGCGCTGGTCATCAGCCTCGCGGCTTGAGGGCTGTGCGCGAGTTGGATCAGCGAGGGTCACGCTGGGCTGGGTTGGCTTTGGCTTGTGCCTGCTCGCTGACCCTGCTCGCCTGCCGTCACCCCGAGAAGACCCCGGTCGAGCGAGGGCGCGGGATCTTTACGCGCACTTGTGCCGGCTGCCATGGGGGCGATGGACGGGGCGCTACGGCGCGCGGCGGGTTCTCCACCCCCCCGAAAGATCTGACGGACCCCGCGCTGCATGCTCGACTTGGCTCCGCGGGGATCAAGCACACGATCCAGGTGGGTAAAGGGCAGATGCCGGCGTTCGGCGCGCTGCTGGCCGAAGACGACATCGACGCGTTGGTCGCGTTCATCGGCAGCATCCAGCGCGAGCCGTAGCGGGCTGCGGGGTGGCTGGCCCAGCGGTCAGCCGAGGCTTTAGACTATCCCCGGTATCTTAACCGGTGAGCCCAAGAGTTCTGGCGATAGGCCCTAGACTATCGAGCGGCCCGGTGTTTGGTCGCGGCCTTGCGCTGGCTCGGGGGCGTCAGGTTCATTACCCTGAGGCAGCCGATTAGGCGCCAGCAACGTCGCCAGGAGCAGGCTCATGGCACACAGCGGGATGTCGGTGGAGCCCCGCGCCAGCAGGGCTAGGGCGATCACCAAGACCGACAGCCGCCGCTCGGCGGGCTCGAGCAACACGCCCGCCACCAGGCCCAGGCTGAAGACCTCGATCCCGGTGCGCACGACGCCTGGTACCCAGGGCGCGGGGTGCTGAACCAGCGCTCTGAGGGACCGCCCTGCTAAGATCTGCACCAGGTTCGCGTCCGGCGCCGCGCCGGCGCTGCCCGCCCAGACCAGCCCGATGGCGACCAGCGCCGCGGTAGCCGCGACGACGACGCCACGTGTGTGACTCCTCGTGGCAACCCACACCACCGCCAGCCCTAGCGCCGCGATGTCACACAACATGCCAAAGGTGGCGATGCTGCGCGCCACGTCGAACAGCGACACCAAGGCGTTCTCGGATGCATACAGCGCGAGGGTGCGGGCGACCATGTGGGCGAGCGCGGACACGCCGGCGGCGAGCAAGACCAAGCCCGCGCCTCGCGCGCGGGCGCTGCGCGTGGCGAGCAGGCTCCCCCAGATCGCGATCAGTGAGGTGACCAGGGCGACCACTAATACAGAATCCGCGCGGATACGTCCGCGGTGCGCGGTCATGACCACCGTCAGCACCCCCGCGCCGAACACGGCGCTGATCAGGCGGTACAGGATGCTCAGCGTGCGCTCGCGCAGCGTGGTCAGCAGGAGCACCACGGTGGTCAGGGTGCCGAGCAGCAGCGCCGCCTGGGTGAGGATCGAACCCAGCTGGTCGCCCCAGGTGATCCAGCGCTCAAACCCGGCGCGCGCCCCAGGCAGCGCCGGCGCGAGGGCCCGCCCAAACAGCATCCCGAACAGGACGAGCCACGCGGTGGCGTGGGCCAGCGGCAGGGCGGGCGGAGCACGCCAGGCGTCGATGGAGCCTGCGGCGTGAGGTGAACCGGAGCTAGGTGATGCGGGGCTGTGCGCTAGGTCGCCGCTGGCTGTGTCACCCGCACGGTCGCTCGGCAAGTCAGCGCTGGACCGGGCGGCCCCTGGCGCTGCTCCAGGATCCGCGCGATCTGGCAGGCTCGCTGCTGCAGGCTCAGGTCTTGGCGGCTGCTCGGTGGCGCCGGGTGATGCGTCGCAGAGCGCTGAGCCCGCGTTGAGGCTGCCCGCGTCAGCTGCTGCGTCAGGCTGGGCGATCGCTTCCGCCTCGGAACCGGAGCGAGCTCGAGGCGGACCAGAGTCATGCACAGGCAAACGCTAGTGGGCTCCACGCCGGCTGACAAACAGCAAGCTCTGCAATCGCGATCGCCGACCTCAGTGCTGGTGGTGAGCGTGGTGGGCGGTCGCGTCGTGCTCTGCGTGTTTGCCACCCAGCTGCAGGGCAGGCTCTGACCAGCTAGGCTCGGCGTCAGGCGGCGTGAGTTGCAGCATGAAGCCCTGGCGGCCAGGTGACTCCTCGCGCGGGCCAAAGCTTGGGGGGGCGATGCTGGGTGGCTTGCTGCCAGGGCTCGCCTTCAAGATGAAGGGACGAGCGAAATAGGTGGAGCAGGCGTACCAAGGATCTCGGTAGAACTCCCAGTGCAGGTAGACGTTGCCGTCGGGCGACACGATCGACTGCGGTGGAGTCCCAAACGGGCTCGAGCGCTTCACCGCCTCAAGGGCCGCGACGTCGAACGCCGTGACGCCGCTGGGGCGGGTGATCCCCATGTCGATCAAGCGCCCGTCGGTGCGGCTGACGATGATCTCGAGGTTGGTGCGCAGATCGCTGCGGTTCATCGGGTGATCCGTGGGCAGCCTCGACAGCGAACCAAGGAACGAATCTGCGAACACCGGGTGCAGGCGGTTGTGGATCTCGTTCAGGTAGCGCGCGAAGGGCACTCGGGCCGCGTTGAGCGCGGTCTGGTTGCCGGGCTTCACCTTGGCGACGTAGTTCTCAATCGCTGACTTCCAGCGCTCGAGGCCGACGGACTTCCAGGAGCCCCGGTGCTTGCTGCGCCGCCGCTCGCCATCCAGCTTGCGCATGCGCGCGAGCTCGCCGCGCCCCATCACGTCGAGGGCGGTGTCTTGTTGCAGGTTGAGGTTCACGCCGTCTTTGGTCTTGCCGCCTGCGCCGAAGCCGAGCAGCCGGTTGTGACCGCGGGCTGGCGGTAGCCGACGCTTACGGGCCTTCTTGCCCTTGCGAGCCTTCTTCGCCTTGCGCCCGGGGGCGACGCTGTCGCTTCCGCCCGGAGACGTAACGAGGTCGGGGGAGCCATCCACCGCAGTCGCAGATTTTTCTTCGTCTTGACCCTTGGCCGCCGCCCGTGACTTGCTGTCCGACTCGTCGCCGGTCTCCTTGCCGTCGCGTTGGTCTGGGTCAGCTTTGGGTTTGGCGACTAGGTCGTCTCTGCCGGGGCCCGCGGTGCGCGGCGTTGAGCTAGCCTCTTCCCCAGGTTTGGGGGTGGTCGCTCTATCATTCGGCGCCTGAGCCATTTCACCGGCGGAGTCCTCAGACTGCTTCACGTCGGTCTCGTCGGCGTTGCCCGGGTTGTCCGCGGCGCTTGAGTGGTTTCCGCCAGGAGTCGGCTCAGGATCATTGCGATCGGTGGACGTGATGCGCGCCTGAGTCTGTTCGGCGACCTTGCGCGCCTTCTCTGCTATGAACTCAGCTTCTGGGTTGTCCTCCGGATCGTCCTGTTCTTGGTGCTGCTGGATCGAGACGCGACCTTTCGGATCTGGGAGCACCGCGGGGGGCTGCTTTTCCTCGGGCGGCTTCGCCTCGGGCTGCTTCTCTTCCGGCTTCTTTGCGGCAACGACTGGTGGCGACACCTGCTCAGGCTTGTCCTCCGGTCGCACCCCGTCAGGCTTATCTCTGGGCGCCTCTTGCTGGCTCTTCTCTGTCGGCTCCTGGTCGTTCTCGGGGGCCGCTTGCTCGTCGTCGGCGGCCGGCGTGGGATCTTGCGCTGGGAGCTCTAGCAGAGAGACCTCGAGCTCATCGCCGCCGGTGCCGGAGCCGAAGTAGCCGCCCACGCGATCGGCGTACTGACCGACGTCCAGCTGCTGCTCAATCAGCTTCGCGCCTTTGTCTGCCCCACCACCCCATGCAAGATGCGCGAGGACTGCCGTCGCGATCCAGAGGAAGAGTGGGATGTTCGGCTCGCGAGTCATTGGGCTGGTGCTGGGGGGACGGTGCGAGCTCGCGCTGCCCACGCGAAACGGCGTCGACAGCGGCGCCCGCTGCGCTCGGGAAAGCTATCACTCGCCCCAAGGGGCGGCAACGCGGCCCCCGCGCTGTGATTTGGGGTAAGCCAGACCGCCGCGGTGTGGCGGGTTGCGCTGGTGCGCTCGGCCACCGCCGCCCGGTTGGCGTCAGGGTCTGGGTTGTCCGGGCGCGCCGCCGTTGACGAACCGTGACCCCGCGCGACGCTTGGGCGGTCTGGGCTACAGCTTGCTGAGCGACGGGAAGTGCTCTGCAATTTCAGCGGCTTGCCAGATCCCGTCGTCGGCTTCTTTGAAGCGACCGGCGCTCTCCACGACCTTGTAGATCGACAGCTTGCCGCCCGCCACGCTGATCACTTGGCCGCTGACCTCCCGCGCCAGGTCGCTGGCCAGAAACAGGTGCACAGGCGCCACGTGGGCTGGCGTCATGCTCTCGACCTTGGCGAACATGGGCAGATCCTCGGTCATGCGCGTCTTGGCGATGGGCGCCACCGCGTTCACCCGGATCTGCGCGCGCTGCAGCTCGATGGACGCGGTGCGCGTCAGACCGTAGATGCCAGCTTTGGCGGCCGAGTAGTTGGTCTGACCGAAGTTACCCAGCATGCCCGACACGCTGGTGGTGTTTACGATGCTGCCGCCATCACCTTGCGCGCGTAGTTGCCGTGCGGCAGCCTGCATACACAAGAAGGTGCCCTTGAGGTGGACGTCTAGCACGGCGTCCCAGTCTGCCTCTTCTAACTTGAGCAAGGTCTTGTCGCGCAAGATCCCAGCGTTGTTGATCAGGATGTCGAGGCGCCCGAACTCGTTGACCGCGCGTTGGATGATGGCCTCTGCGCCGGCTTGGGTGGTCACGCTGTGTGCGTCGTCGACGGCCGTGCCACCGGCCGCTTTGATGCGCTGGACGACCTGCTCGGCTGCGCTGGCGTCGCTGCCGCTCCCGTCGCGCGGGCCGCCGAGATCGTTCACTACGACCCGCGCGCCTTCGCGAGCAAATAGCTCTGCCGTTGCCGCGCCGATCCCACCACCCGCGCCTGTGATGACCGCTACCTTGTTGTCTAGGAGACCCATCGGCGCAGGATAGTGACCCGCGCGGCTGGAAGCGAGCCCTGGATCGCGCGCAGCGGTGCTGCGTGTTGCTGTGCGCCGTGTCTGGTGCGCGCTGTGCTGCCGCGCGCGGTGCTGGTGCGCGCTGTGCTGGTGCGCGCTGTGCTGGTGGGAACCTGCTGTGCGCCGTGTGTGCGCCGTGTCTGGTGCGCGCGGTGCTGGTGCGCGCTGCGTTGGTGCGCGCTGCGTTGGTGCGCGCGGTGCTGGTGCGCGCTGTGCTGGTGCGCGCTGGGTCTCGACGCTGCGCTCGCTGTTGGATTCTAGAAGCTGAGTCGTAGCAGCGCGGGGGTTGCTTGGGAGGTTGCCTTGGCAGGCTCCTGACCTCGGATCAGCAAATCGACAGCCAGCGCCAAACCAACGCCCACCAGCGTGCCCGCGGCGTCCCACGCCAGATCCTTCCAGGACGCGCTGCCGGCGCCGGTTGCGTCGTAGATCTCTTTGGCGACGCCGGCGCTGAGCGCGACGCTCGCCCCGCTGGCGGCGCGCATGCCGTAACCATCGAACAGCAGCGCGCTGCTCGCATAGCTGGCTATAGATAACCCTGCGGAAACTGAAAAATGCAGCGCCTTGTCGCGACCGAACCACGGGTCGGGATCTGCTGCGGCTGCTGGTGTGCTGATGCACACCAGCAGCGCGGTGAGGTAACCCGCGGTGTTGCGGCGGTGAGCCATCGGCGACAGCACCGCCTTAGCGCGCCAGGCGGTCCAAGATCAGCGGAGTGGCGCTTGGCGCCTGCCGCTTGATCTGGAAGGCGCCACGCACGCGCTCTTCCAGCTTTGAGCCGTCGGCTGGACGGTTGACGTGGATACGGCACAGGGTCTCGCCACGCGCGACGTGGTCACCGCGGCGCTTGGTGAGCTCAATGCCGACGCGCGGGTCGATGGTGTCTTCTTTACGTTTCCGTCCGGCACCAAGCTCTAACGCTGACAGCGCTAGCTCTAGTGGGTCAACGCTGAAGACGATGCCCGACTTCTGGGCCTGCACCTCGAACTGATGTTTCGATGTAGGAAGTCGATCTGGCTCCTCGACCACCCGAGCGTCCCCGTGGTGCGCGGTGATCATCGCGGCGAAGGTCTTGCGACCTCGGCCATCTGCGATGGCCTGCTTCAGCAGTGCACGACCTTGTGCTGTACGCTTGCACACGCCGCCGAGGACCAGCATCTCGGCGCCGAGGGCCAGGGTCAGCTCTAGTGTGTCGTCGGGGCCTCGGCCGTGGAGGATCTCAATCGCCTCGCGCGTCTCCAGCGCGTTGCCGATGGTCAGGCCAATTGGCGTGGACATATCGCTGAGCAAGGCGACGACTTGCTTGCCCGCGCCCCGCCCGACGCGCACCAGCATCCGAGCTAATTGCCGCGCGGCATCGGTGTCTTTCATGAACGCGCCACGGCCTACCTTGACGTCGAGCACCAGGCCGTCGATGCCCTCGGCGAGCTTCTTCGACAAGATGCTGGCGACGATCAGCGGGATGCAGTCTACCGTGGCAGTGACGTCGCGCAGCGCGTAGATCAGCCTGTCTGCTGGGGCGAGCCGGGCAGTTTGTCCGATCATCGACGTGCCGACTCGCTTGACGGTGCGCTCGAAGGCCTTGGTGTCCAAATCCACACGGTAGCCAGGGATCGCCTCTAATTTGTCCAGCGTGCCGCCGGTGTGACCCAGACCTCGGCCGGAGATCATCGGCACCGCCACGCCGCAGGCGGCGACCAGTGGCGCCAGGCAGATGCTGATCTTGTCACCAACGCCGCCTGTAGAGTGCTTGTCTACCTTGGTCTGGGTGACGGACTTGAGCTCCAAGACGTCACCAGACCGCAGCATGGCTTGAGTCAAGGCGACGCATTCGCGCGCTGACAGGCCTTGGATGTAGGCCGCCATCAGCCACGCGCTCATTTGGTAGTCCGCGATGCTGCCGCCGACGAAGCCGTCGATCAGGGCTTGAATGGCTTGTGGCGACTGCTCGGCTGCGTCCCGCTTTTGTGTGATCAGCTCAACAGGGGTCATCCGGGCCATCCTACACTGAGAGCTTGGCGAGCGCTTGATGAGGCCCGTCAGCGAGCGCTTGCAGGGCGTGCGCCCGCGCGAGGCCAGCGCCGTGCGCCTCAGCGTCCCCCAAGCGCCGGAGTCGTAGGGGCACAAAACGCCGCTGGCCGAGCAACTTTGCTCGGCCAGCGCGGCGTCTACTCCACAGCGGTCGTCAGATGGGGTTGCTGTCGAAGCAGCAGCGGAAGCCCACGTCGAACAACTTGAAGTTGGTGTTGACGGTGTAGAAGCTGAAGTTGCAGCTGGCTCCATCTTCAGACTGGGTGTTGAACGCGCCGCCCATCAGGCTGAACAAGCAGTTCGTGTCGCTCGGGTTTTCTGGAACGCAGGTGTTGCTGCCGCTCGAGCTGCGGTTCCAGGTGATCTCTCGCAGGTTGCCTAGGATGTCGAAGAAGTCAGCGGTGCCACTCCAGTCTGAGCTGCAGTTGGTCAGCGTCGGCGACGCCGCCCCGCCGGTGTAGCCCGTCGGCAGCAGACCGTCGGTGATGCCGTTGCTCGCGACCCCGTCCCAGTCGTAGAGCCCGATGTTGCAGTGAGGATTACCTTGCGGATAAGTCCCGTTACTCGTGCAGGCGCTGGCTGGCGCGTAGCCGCGGGTGCACGAGCCTCCAGGACCTCGACACGCCTCCTGCCAGTCACTTAGCTCACACAGCCTGCCGCCGACAGCGGCGCAAGTTTGCGCTGCCTCTGCGGGTCGAACGTTGAACCACGGGACTACGCCTGGCACCGAACACGCCAGGGTCTCGTCGGCGGTGTCAGTGGTGGGCGGCGAGCCATGCCAGCCGTTGCCCTGACCCGGGTTAGTCGCGGTCGCTCCAGGTCGACTGGCCTCGTACAGGTACATGTAGGTGTTGCTGTTGAGCTTACGAACAGCCGGCGAGACGTGGCGCGGATCGGTGCCTGGGGCGTTGAACGTCTCGTCGATGTCGCCATCGCAGTCGTTGTCCTTGGCGTCGCACAGCTCGGTAGTAGCCAGCGCTGTGTTCTTCACCGCGGTGCACTTGGTCTGCGCTGGGTTGCCTGGGTCGCAAATGTAGCTGCCTTGGGTGCGACAAATTCCGTGCTTTACCGCGACACCGTCGTCGCTCAAGCACGACTTTCCGAGGTACTTGCCGCCCGGACCCATGACCGCGAGTTGGAAGTCGTCGTCGATGGTGCCGTTGCAGTTGTCATCGCGGTTGTTGCAGGTCTTGTCAGGGTTGGTGCAGTAGGCGTTGCCTGGGCCAGCGCCGGTGCAGTAGCCCGCCGGGAAGGTGCAGCGCCACGACGCTCCGGTGCACGCCACAGCCACGTTGGTGGTGCAGTTTGGATCGGTCGCCGCAGGGCTGACGCCGCACACCTGGGTCGAGCTTGGCTTGTTCGCGGGCAGCACGTTGTCCACGGTGCAGTCGCAGTTGTCGTCGATGCCGTTGCAGATCTCGGTGTTGCTCGAGCTACCCGAGCACGACGTCTCGCAGTCGGTGGCTGAGCCGCCACCACAGTCAATGGACCCGGTGCGGCAACCGGCGAAGGTGCAAGTGCCCGCGTTGCAGGTCCAGTCACCGTTTCCGCCGGCAACCGCGAAGCAGTCGCGACCGCACTGGCCGCAGTTGCGCACGTCGTTCATCAGGTCAGGTTGGTTACTCAGCGTGCCGTCGCAGTTCGCGTCGACCTTGCAAGTGTCCACTGTTGAGGTCGCGGTCTTAGAGCCCATACACACTGGGCTCGCGCTCTGGCAGCGCAGGACGCCTGGGGAGCAGGGGGATGTGGAGCCAGGGGGCGCCGCCGGCGGCACGTCGCACGCCACGCCCATGCCCACCGCGTCGGTGGTGCACAGGTTGTTGCGGCAAGTCGCGCCAGCGATCGCGCTGCAGTTTGCGTCGGTGCTGCACGGAACCGCCGGTGTGGCGACCACGCCGTCGATCACGCCGTCGCAGTTGTCGTCGCGCCCGTTGCACAGGTCGGGGGTGGGATCCGTCGCGCCTTGGCAGCTGAGCGAGCCGCCCACGCATTGCAGGGTGCCTGTACGGCACGAGCCGACTGAAGAACCACAGGTGCCGCCGGCGTCGATGGGGCTGTCGTCGATCTGGTTGTCGCAGTCGTCATCCTTGCCGTTGCAGGTCTCCTGAATGTCCCCGGGCTTGAGCACGAAGGGTGGCGTGTCACCCTTGCAAATGCCGTTCTGCAGGCCAGTTGAAGGAAAATTGGGGTTGGTCGCGGTCTTGCTGTTGGAGCTGGTGTCGCAACAGGTCAGCGCGCCACCAATGCATTTCCGCACGCCTTGGTGAGACGCCGCAGCGCATTCACCGAATTGGCCACCGCCACACGTGACGCCGACGTTCGGATCGCTGGCCGTCAGGCCGCCGCTGCTGGTCCCTGGGTCGTTGACGTCGGCGTTGTCAATCTTGCCGTCGCAGTCGTTGTCGATGCCGTCACAGACTTCGGGCCCGAGGGTCGTGGCCGCGCACTGGTACTCACAGCCATTGTCTGGCGACTTGTCGACGTCGTACCAACCAGGATCGCACTGATCTACTTTGCACCCGGTGTTGGTCGCATCGCAGGCTGCCCCGCCCGTCGCCGTGGTCTCGCACTTGGCGGTGCCGTTGGCGATCACGCATTTTTTCCCGCAGACTCCGCAGTTGAGTACGTCGTTGCAGGTGTCTACGTCTTCATCGACGGTGCCATCACAGTCGTCGTCACGGCCGCAGACTTGGGTCGCGGTGCCGCCGCTGTCGGTGGTCACGCTTCCGTCGGGATTCCACGGACAGTAGTACTCGCAGCCGTAAGTTGAGTCGTGGTCGTAAAAGTCGGTCTCGCAGCGCTCAAAGCCGCAGGTGCCGGGCTGCGAACCGTCGAGCACCGCAGGTGGCGTGCAGGTCGGGTTGACGAGGTGCTCGCCTAGGGTGCAGTTGGTCGCGCAGTTGCCGCAGTTCTGGGGGCGGCTGTAGTCGATGCCTTCATCGATCTCACCGTTGCAGTTGTCGTCCAGACCGTTGCACAGCTCCCGGTCGAGGCAGCCGTCGGGGAGCGGTCCGCTGTCACCCGCGTCGGGGATCACGATGAAGCCTCCCGTCCCGCTGTCAAAGCCGAAGCCATCAAGGCCGCCCCCGTCACCGGTAGCGCCGCCGGCGCCACCGCTCGCGGTGCCGTCTCCGTCACAATCGTTAAAGCAATAACTCTCAGTCGCGCAGCCCATCGCACCGCTGAGCACGGCGGCTCCAGTGAATAGGATCGCGGTCCATGCGTGGGGTCTCATTTCGAGGCTCCTCTCGTCTCAATTTGCGCGACAAGTCGACGCCTACGGCGCCTCGTCCAAACAAGCGCCAAGCCGAAGCCCATCAGGGCCAGCCCAGCAGGATTTCCACGTTGATTTGTGCGGCACGCGCACCCGCCGCCGCCGGTAGCCAGGCCCCACGCGCCGGTGGGCG
>CAZKDY010000024.1:82339-112566 GCA_964551615.1 uncultured Polyangiaceae bacterium | reverse complement strand
GCGCGACGGGCGGCTCAGGCGCGACGGGCGGCTCAGGCGCGACGGGCGGCTCAGGTGGTAGCGGCGGTGCGGCGCTTGCCTGCGGTCCGGCCAGCGGCGACCCAGTGGACGCCTGCAAGGACCTGGAGACGGAGTACAGCGCGGAGTACGACGTGGGCGGCGAGATGCAGTCCCTTGGCGACATCGCGGCCAGCTGCGGTCGCAAAGATTGCATTGGTCAGCTGGGGCAGGCGGGGTTCTCGGCCTGCGTGCAAGGCTGCATCGACGCGGCGACAGGCAACGCCATCGCGGCCAACAACTGCTCGGCCTGCGTGGTGATCACCGTCGAGTGCGGCTCCACCGCCTGCATCGGCAAGTGCTTGTCCGACAAGGACGAGTGCGGCCCGAACGGCGACAAGAGCTGCTGCACCGCCTGCTTGTGTGAGAACGGCGCCTACGACGCCCTCACCAGCTGCACGGGCTTGGCCAACGACACCTGCGCCGACTACCAGTGATTTGCGGCGGCTAGCTCAGCCCCACGGGTTGAGCTAGCCCGCATGGCCCGCGCTAGCTCCCGGCTCACCGGCGCGGGAGCTGTTGTCTGTTCGCGTCGCTTACTTCTGGTTCGATTCGCTCCGGCTGCGGCCTAGACCGCCCCAGCTCCAACTCCGCTTGATCGGGGTTTTTGTCAGCAAACGTCCGTGGGCGCGCGCCGGTGTGATTGGCCGCTGTAAGGGGTATGCTCAGCGCGCCAGCTCCGGCACGCTGTGGGGCTCGTGAGATCGCTACATCGCCCACTGCTAGGCCTCGCCGTGTTGGTGTTCGGGCTTGGACTCGCCATCGCGCTGTTCAACACCCAGGCGATCGACTCAGCGGGCTACCAGGCAGACTTACTGGCTCACCTCGGGCGCGCATATGGCGGCGCGCTGTGGACCTGGCTGCTGCGCGGCACGGGCGTCGTCATCGGCTTGTCTGCGCTGTGCGGCGTCGGGCAGGCGCTGCTGTCGGTGCGCCGCGTGGCCGGGCCAGAGCCACATGCGCCGGTGATGCAAGAAGGTCTGCGCGCCGCGGTGCAGGAGGTCGCGAGCCGCGTGGAAGCATCGGTGACCGGCGAATCGCCCAACGTGATCACCGCGCTCAACGATTTGATCCGTGGGGCAATTGCGCTGTCTGCCTCTGATATCCACCTAACGCCCGGCGCTCGCGAGGTGAAGCTTACCTATCGCGTGCATGGCAGCTTGTACGATGTGGTGCGCTTGCCCGCTGCCATCTCACCCTTGCTCACCACGCGCATCAAGGTGCTGGCCCGCCTGGATACTTATGTCCGCGGCACGCCTCAAGATGGCCGGCTCGTCATGGACCTCGACGGGGGTTCGATCGAGGCGCGGGTCTCCACCTTGCCAACCGAAAACGGCGAGCGTGTCGTGCTGCGCCTGGTGCGCGGCAGTCGCGCCGTCCCCGATCTGGACGCGCTTGGTTTCTCCGAAGAGGTGTTGCTGGGGGTGCGGCGCGCGCTAGCCCGTCCCCAGGGGCTGCTGTTCGTGACGGGCCCGGTCGGCAGCGGTAAGACCACCACGCTCTACTCAGCGATGAAGCACATCGCCGCTGGGCGCGGCTCCACCACGACGCTGGTGACCCTCGAAGATCCAATCGAGCTGGAGCTCACTTTCGCCACGCAGACCCAGATGCACCCTAAGGCAGGGATGACCTTCGCCAGCGTGCTGCGCAGCGTGCTGCGCCAAGATCCCAACGTGCTGATGGTGGGAGAGATCCGAGATCGCGAGACCGCTGACATCACCCTGCAGGCTGGGCTAACCGGCCACCTGATCATCACCACGGTCCACGGTGACAGCGCCGCCGGCAGCTTTGCGCGCTTGATGGACATGGGGATTGAGCCCTATGTGCTGGCCAGCGCGGCCGCCGGTTCGCTCTCTCAACGCCTGGTCCGTACGCTCTGTACTGCATGCCGCAGGGAAACGGAGCCAGAGAAGCTGCACGTTGAGGCGTTCGGGCAAGCCGGCGTGGTGCTACCGCCCGGGCCGTACTACGAGCCGATAGGCTGCGACTTTTGCGAACACGCAGGCTACACCGGGCGGGTCCCGATCGCGGAGTTCCTCGAGGTGGACTCGCGGATCCGAGAGGAGATAAGCGACCGTCAGGCAACCCGCGACATCGAGGCCGTAGCCGTGACCCAGGGTATGACCACGCTGCTGCGCGATGGTCTGCGGTTGGCGAGGGCGGGGGAGACCAGCCTGTCTGAGGTGCTGCGGGTGACCCGATGAAGCCCGCGCTCGCGCTGCCGCTCTCGATCCGCGTCAAGAACAGCCTGGAGAGCGCCCGGGCGGTGCTGCAGCCCCTGGGCGCGGCGCTCTTGCTGGCGCTCGCCATGCGCTTCGCCTGGGCTGTCTCGAATGACCCTAACGCGGCCGCGCTAGCCCCTGAACCACGAGTTAAGCCCACCGCCAGCGGGCTCCAACTCCCAAAGCAGGTGCCGGTGACGACGCCCGCGCGCTCCGCCCCGCCCGTCGTGATCCGCGGGGAGCCGGTGCGGCTCGGCCTCAGCATCAGCGCGGGCGAGCCGCGTTCAGAGGTGTTCGTGAACGGCGTGCGCCGCGGCCACACGCCCTTCCTCGGCGACGTTTCGTGCAAGATCGGGGAGCCGCTGCTGATTCAAGTCATCCCCAAGCAGGGCGCGCTGCTGGTGTTCGAACGCGTCTGTCGACCGGGCACGCTCAGCATCAGCAAGCCAGATGAGCCCTGACAGCGAAATCTAGTGCAGCCGTCGCACGGCCTGCAGCAGCTCGGCTGCGCTGCTCGGCCGACATGGAATGGATTCGGGGCCGGCGCCGGTCTCAAGCACGATGTGCCAGGCGTCGCCGCCTTCCGGTCCCACTGCGTGGGCTGCCCGCATCGCCGCGCGAGGGATCTCGAAGCGCCGGCGCTGAACCCCCAAGCTGACCGAATACAGCGCGATCTGCTGGCCAGTGAGCAGCACGAGTTTGTGGGTCACCAGCGCGAGGCCGAGCAGGACGAGCAGGCCAGAGAAGAAGATCGCGAGCAGGATGCTCAAGGCTGACAGGGGCAAGCCAGACTCTGCCCGGCGGTACAAGTCAACGCCCCACATCAGGCCCACCCCCAAACCCCCGACCAGCGCGGTGATTCCTCCGGGTAGCGATGGGTTCCGAGGCTCGATCAGCACCCGATGCTGCGCGGCGGCGTCAGCGCTTGGCTCGGGCGACTCAGGCGCCGTGGGCGACGCCGATCGCCAAGGCTCGGCGCCCGCGGGCAGGCCCCAGCCAAGGCGAAGGCTGAAGTCGCAGCGCTCGAGCACCCGTGCCAAATCGCGGAGCACTCCCGCCGGATCGTCGCCGCTAATCAACACCAGCTCGCGGCCCGCGCGGGCGTGCAGCTTCACCTCGTAGCGTGGAGCGGGGGTCTCGTCAGGCTGGTCGGTGACGCCCGTGAGCTCGAGCTCAAGCACATCGGCGAACGCCACGGGGTGGCCCGGCCCGTGGATCAGGTGGTCCCGAAGCCCGACTCGGATCTGGCTGGCGCGCGGCCAGTTCAAGCCGATCAACAACAGCCCGATCACGATCAGACCCGTGCTGGTCGCCCAGTGCAGGGCGGTCATTTCGGGGCTCAAATGAGGCAAGGTGGACGCCACCAGCAACAGCAGCCCGACCCCGATCCCTCCACCCGCGCGGCGCCGCGCCTGGAAAACCAGCTCTGAACTGCTCTCGCTTATCAGCCGCATCTCTCGCTCTGGCCGCGTCTTAGCCGCTTTGTGCGTGAGGGGGATCGGATTCTGCGCTCAATTGATCTGTATTCTCGCCGAAGCAGGCGGGAATTTTGCGAAATTGGGCTGAGTTGTGCCACGGAGGGGGCATGGCACTGGGCTGCGCTTCATCGCGTCGTTGCTTCCGCGCTCTGCTGGTGGCGCTCTGGCTGGCGGGCTGCTCCAAGGGCCCTGAGGCGTCCGAAGGCTCCGCTCCGGCTGCGTCCAAGCTCGGGGCGCAGAGCAGCGCGGCGACCTCCGCTAGCGCGAGCGATGACGCCTCCGAACCCGATCCGATCGCGGAGCAGCCCCCGGAGCCAGCCCTGGTCGATCTGTCGGGCGAGGCGCGGCCGGTCGCGCTGGCTGTCGTCAAGCCCGGGCCTCGAGTGTACGCGCGCGCGCTGCGCGTGTGGGTCTATCAACAGCCCTCACGCAAGAGCCGGCGGCTCGGCTACCTCCGCGCAGGTGCGTCGACCCCGACCAGCGCGGAGCCTGCCAGCAAACAGGACTGCGCGGGCGGTTGGTACCCCGCGGAGCCAGCCGGCTTTATCTGCGTCGGCCGCCGCGCCACGCTGGACGCCGAAGATCCGATCGTCGTCGCGACCCGCGAGCACCCCCCCGACCACATGCGCAAGCTGCCGTACATCTACGGTACGGTGCGGCGCCCGGGCCCGATTTATCGTCGTCTGCCCAAGTCTGATGAGCTAACCCGCACGGAATCGGACATCGACGAGCGCATGCGCACCTGGCTCGACGCCGAGGGCGAGGTCGGCGCCTCGTACGCGCAGCACGTTTGGACCGGAGGGCTAGGGGAGCCGACCGACCCTCGCAAGGCGTGGGAGGCCAAGCTCAGCGAAGGCGTCCCGAGCTACCTCGCGAACGCGGGCACAGCGCCTAATTTGCTTAATTTTAAGGGCGATTTGAGCAACCTGGTCATGGAGCAGATGCGTCCAAAGGTCGGCTACTCGTTCCTGCAGACGTTCCTTTACGAGGGCCGCCGCTACGGCGTGACGCCTGGTTTACGGGTGATGCCGACGGACCGGTTGAGGCCGATTCAGGGGTCTGATTTGCACGGCTACAGGATCCCGGAGGATATAGATTTTCCCTTCGCCATCGTGCGCAAGCCGTTCGCCAGCTACTACATCTTCAAGAAGGACAAGGGCAGGCTCGTCAAATTTGGAGACGCGCCGTACGGCGGCGCCGTCAAGCTCACCGGCAAGCAGCGCTTCTTTAACAAGGTGCTCCACTACGAGACCGTCGACGGCCACTGGCTGAGCGACCGTGAAGGCTCGCGCATCGAGCCAGCCAAGCGCATGCCCAAATGGGGCAAGAACGGCGAGAAGTGGATCGACGTCAACCTCAGCAAGCAGACCCTAGTGCTGTTCGAGGGCACCAAGCTGGTCTACGCGACGCTGATCAGCAGCGGCGAAGCGGGCCTTGAAGATCACAAGACCTCAACGGCCACCAAGCGTGGCATTTTCCGCATCCACACCAAGCACGTCACCACCACCATGAGCTCCGACGAAGTGGGTGAGCAGTTTGAGCTGCGCGACGTGCCCTACGTGCAGTATTTTGAAGAAGGCTACGCGCTACACGGCGCTTACTGGCATGACCGCTTCGGGACACCGAAGAGCCACGGGTGCATCAACCTGGCGCCAGAAGACGCGCGGCGCGTGTTCTACTGGACCGAGCCACATGTTCCGCGCGGATGGCACGGCGTGCTGCTACCGTTGCGCGGCACCATCATCTTCGTGCACCCCTGAGCTAGAGCGTCAGCCTGCCTCAGCCGCGGCGTCGCCGGCGTCACTGGGCGCAGCGTCACTGGCGGCATCAGCGGCGTCGGAGCCCGCGTCCAGCGCTGCGTCAGCGCCGGCGTCGGAGCTTGCGTCGGAGCTTGCGTCGGAGCCAGCATCAGAGCCGGCGTCAGAGCTCGCGTCAGGCGCCTCTGCGTCGCTGCCGGCGTCGCTGAGCGCTTGCCCGCCGCAGTCTCCAGGAGCCGCCAGGGTCACGCTCACGCTGGCGCTGACTGGGGCGCCCGCGGCTAGCACCGCGCCTCCGACGTCGTCCACTAGGGCGACGCTGAAATCGTACGCGACGCCGGTGGGCGCCCCTGCCAACAAGAACGTCTGGCTCAAGCTGCTAGACGCGCTGGACACGCTGAAGCCAGCGGCGTTCTTGATGCTGAACACCAAGTGTCCGCAAGCGGAGCGAGCGCCGCAAGCCCCGGGCGCGCGTAGCTCGGCGTCGGTGAGGGCCACGCCGACGGCCACTGAGCCGTCTGCGTCATGGCCCACCTCAACGCAGTCTGCGCCCGCCGCCCAGCTTGGAGCGCCGACCGGCGTGATGCGGTTGATGCTGACACTGGGGGGCGGCGCGTCTTGAGTGCTTGAGCTGCTCTCGCTGTCGCTGCACCCAGCCGCCACCAAGCTCAGGGCGAGCCAGCCTGCCAGCCCAAAGTTGGCGCGGGCCATGGACCGCACGGCAGCAAAAGGCACAACCCCGGAGCTCACGGCCGTGATGGACGTGACCGTCAGCCGTTGCTGCGGGCCCGGCCGGGGCGATGGCAGCTGAGTCAGCGCGCGCTGAGCGAGGCGAAAGCGAGGGAATTTCATGAGGTCTTGGCGGGCAAGCTGGGCTTCCCGGCGGCGGGCGGCAGGCTCTTGCGATCCCGATCGATCTTGAAGCCCTGGACGCTGTGCTCGAGGCTGCCAGCGAGGATGTGTAGTTTTTCTCCGGTTGCGACGGCAGCTTGGCTTGAGTCGAGGACCTGCTCAGCGATGTGCTGGACAGCGTCCATGTTGCGCGCGATCTCGTCGGAGGCGATGGCCTGCTCTTGCACCGCGAGGGCGGTGTCGTCAATCACCTTGATCAGCGACTGCAGATCGCCCAGCGTGCTGCTGACCAAGTCGGTGCCTTGCTCGACCTCGCGGCTGCCATCTTGCATCACGCGCACGGCTTCGCCGGTCTGGTCGCGGATGTTCGCGATCAGATCCTCGATGTCTTTCGCGCTTTGACCCGTTCGCTTGGCCAGGCTGCTGACCTCGTCAGCCACCACCGCGAAGCCGCGCCCGTGCTCCCCGGCGTGAGCGGCCTCGATGGCGGCGTTCAGCGCCAACATCGTGGTCTGCTCGCTGATCTGACGGATCACGTCCACGATGTTGGAGATCCGCTTGCCGCTCTCGCCCAGGGTCTCGATGCGCCCAGCGGCGTCCTCGACCGTCTTGCGGATCTGCGCCAGGCGCCCGATGGCGTTCTGAACTGCGGCGCCAGACTGCTTTGCGCTGCGCGACGCGCTGGCCGCGTTCTCGGCGACCTGCTGGATCGACGACGAGAGCTCGGTCACGGCCGCGGTGGAGCCGCTGATCTTTTGCGCCTGGTGCCGCGCGCCGTCGAGCATCTGCTGGCTGATCGATGAAATCTCACCCGAGCTCGCGCCGACTTGGAACGCAGAGCGCTGGACGCTGCCTGCCAAGTCATGGATCTGCCCGAACACCTGGTTCAGGTTCTCGGCCAGCGTCCCAAGTTCATCTTTGGTGTTCACTTCGAGGCGTGTGGTGAGATCCGCCTCGCCGCGGGCCAGCTGACCCGTGACCTCGATGTAGCGGCGCAGCGGCCGCGTGATTTGTGCCGCGAGGAGATAGCCAACGAGCAGCGCGATGGCGGCAGCGATCGCGAAGATGCCGCCGATTTTGACGGTGTTCTCCCGCAGCTCGTCGCTGGTGTGCTCGCGTGAGCGGACCAGGTACAGCGTCCCCAGCTTGGCTCCGTCTTCGGCGCCTAAGTAGCCGCGCACGTCCCCCTTGAAGAAGTCGTAGGTGGTGTCTGGGTCGAAGTCGAGCACCGGGACCTCGACGTCCTCGCCGGACACCACCTCCCACACGCTCCGTGGCTTGGTGATGGCGTGGAGGATTTGCTTGTTCTCTTTCGCGGGCAGCGCGCTCGCCAGCACGCGATCTCCCGAGATCAGCGCGATGCGGTGCTGCTTACCGGGCTCGTTCGAACCCGAGTTGGCAGCAAAATCCTTAAGGAAACGGCCAAGGCTCTGGCCGATCAGCAACGTCCCCACGACCCCACCGCCGGGCGCCTGGATCGGCACCCCAGAGACGCGGTAGGCCTCGCCGTCGATCACCGCGAGCTCGCTGCGGATCCCCTTGCCGGCCTTCAAGTTCTGAAACATGCGGGTGCCGCGGTAGTCCGACACGCTCTCGAAGCCCGGCGCCGGGATCACCTTCCCCGAGGCATCACTGAAGGTGATCAGCTCTGGCGCCAGGCTGCCAGCCAGCACCTCGGACAGACGCTTGATCGCCTCCAGCGACTGCGCCGGTTCACCGCTGCTCAGCCCGCTGACCAGCGCCGGGTCCTTCGCCACTACCCCGACCGCTGCGTACTCAGACGTGCCCGCCTGACGCAGGTCACGTTCAAAACGCTGGAAGTGCGTCTTGAGGTACAAGCCACGGCCTTGCGACTTGAGCGCGTCGTACGCAGTCCAAGCGCCCAAGGCCAACACCACCGCGGACACGAAGACGATCGTCCCCATGATTTTTCCGCGCACACTTAGCTTCGCCCAACCCATGCGACCCGGCACGCTAGCTCTGCTCGCGGTCAGATGACAAACTCAGACGTGCCTTGGACCACAGCAAGCCTTGGGCGAGGCTGGTTGCGCACACAAAAGCCCCAGAAATGATGCCCACCCAGGCCAGGACGCTTGGGCTACCGAGCCGGTGCAACAACAGGCCAGCCACCAGGCCACCGAGCGGAACCGCGACGCCGATCACCCAGGTGCGGGCCCGGCGCCGGTCCTGGCGAGGCATCGCCTCGTACAAAAGGTTGGTGATCGGCCCGCGCAGCGCTGAGCGCAGCTCTCCATCCACCAGTCGCGCCCCAAGGGCCAGCCCCACCACCCCCCAACCAACAGCCGCGAGGTGCGCCAAGCCCAGGCCGAGCTGACCTAGCAAGTAGCCGATCCCCCATGAGCCGTTGACCCACGGCAACTTGCCGCGGCCGAGCAGACCCCGCACGAAGGTCAGTTGCAGGCCGAGGCTGACTAACGCGGCGACGATGTTGTACGCGCCCAGCACGCGGACCAGGCTCTGCTCGTCAAACGCGGCGGCCAAGATCTCGCCGCTCTGGGTGACCAGCGCCACTCGCCCCACGGCTAGCGCCACGGCCCCGATCAGCAGCGCCAGGAGCATGCTGCGCGGCCCGTGCTCGGTCACCTCTGACGCTGGGGCAGCCGCGTCCGCTGCGCTGACGGCGCTGAAGCGGCCAGCCCAGCCGAACGCCAGCGCAAAGCCGAGCATGGCGCCGATCGCCACCAGCGCGGAGCTGCCCGCGAGCAGCAGCAAACCTCCGCTCAGCATTGAGCCGACGCGGCCTGCGGCGTAGACGGTCGGTAGGGCGGCTTCGCGCTTGCCCCGAGGAAGCGCTTCCAAGGCCAGCACGCCGAAGTCGATGGCGCGCTGGCGGGTGACCAGTGAGATCAAGACAAATACCCCGTAGATCCCCAGGTGCCAGCTCGGCGCGAGCAGCATGGCGCCGCACAATAGCCAGCCGAGGCCGAGGGCGGCCGAGATGCGGCGCGCCGAATGCACGCCGCCGAGCGCGCGCTCCGCGGCGATCGAGCCGACCGCGTCCACCACGGCGCGCAGCGCCAATGCTAAGGGCAAGGCCGCCGCGCCGAGCTGCTCGATGAACCGCGCTAAGATCAGCGCGTCGATCGCTGTCTCTGCGGCTTGCGCGCTGCCCAATAGCCAGGCTAGTCGCGCCTCGGACCCGAGCCCAGGCGCTGGGCCGCCAGGCGGCGCTGGCGGGTGAGCAGACTGTTGCCCGGGCGCCTCCATGCTCACTTCACCGGCGCGCGGTTGCTCCTGCATATTTTCGCACGGAATCGACCTCTGATCCGCGTCGCGCCGTGCTGGGCTGCCGCTGGCCCCTCAAAGCTCAGGATGCCGCTCACCTCGCCGTACTGATCGAGGTTCAGCACCTGGAGTTGGACGCCGCCACCTGGGCCGAACAAGTAGCTCTTGGCGCCGATCCGTGCGGTTGGCTCAGCCACAGGGTGCTCCTGGACGCTGCCGCTCAGGCCCCGCAGCTCAGGCCCCGCCCAGGTATAGCTGCCGGGTTGGATGGCGAGGCTCGGCGGCGTGCTGATCACCACGGTGACCACCGCCTGGCCCGCTTCGGGTGGGATAAAGCGCTCACACGATGCTTCGTAGCTGGCCAGGGTGATGCGCAGCTCGTTGCGTAGGCCGGGGAGCTCGACGTACTCAGCGAACGCCACTTGGGGCTTGAACAACACGGGTTCACCCACGCCGACCACCAGCTCAACTGGCGGCGCGCTGGCCTCCTCGCAGCCGGCGGTCAGCGCAGCCAGCAAGCCCAGCAGCAGCAGCGCGGCTCTAGGCACTGGCGACTGCTTCAGGCGCTGCCAGAGGCCACGCGAGATCTTTGAGGCTCGACTGGAGCGGGAGCAGCGCGGCGCGGACCTCCTCTGCGCTTGGCCTGTTGCGCGGATCCCTGCGTAAACAAGCGGCGAGGATCGTCATCAGCTCGGTGAGCTCAGTGTAGCGGCCAAGCTCGGCGACGCGCTCCGGCCAGCCGTCGTGGCTTACGTGCCCAGAGGCTAGCGTCATTTCGTCGTCACCATCAAACAGCGTGTTCGCCGTTAGCAGTTCGAACGCTAGGCAGGCGAAGGCGTACATATCGGCGGCCTGGGGTGGGGGGGTGAGACCGGCAGGCACCACACCCAAGATCTCTGGAGCGCAGTACTCGAGCGTCCCGCAGCCCGGACGTAGCTGACGGCCGCTGAGCCCGAAGTCTACCAGCACGGGCTCGCTCCCGTCGCGCAAGATGACGTTGCTGGGCTTGATGTCTAGGTGACCAACGCCGGCGCGGTGCATCTCAGCTAGGCCCGCCAAGATGCCATCCAAATGGCTCAGCACGCCCTCGGTGGTCAGCGAGCGGCTACGGATCATGCGGTCGAGCGAGAAGCCTCGGATCAGCTCCATCACCAAAATGGGCTTGGGGCGCGATGCCAGATCGAACGTGACGAAGCGCGCTAAGTTCGGGTGCTGCGGCAGCGCGAGCAGCGCGCCAGCTTCCTCACGGAACAATTGCATAAAGTCTTGCTCTGAGATTGAGCGCGCGGTGCTCGGATCGTACTCGGGGACCTTGAGCGCGAACACCTCCGCCTTGCTTGAGTGGCGCTCTTCGACTCGGCGCGCGACGAACACGGAGCTCACGCCGCCAGTACCTAGGGCGCGCACCACGTAGAAGCCGCCGATGGTGCGTCGTGGCGGCAACCAGTCTGGTAGGGCGTCACGGCGCTTTTGTAACGGGATCGCGTACACATCGCTGGGCGGACTGGCGGGCAGCGTCGCGATGCGCGTAGTCACCGTGGCGATGGCGGCCGCCACCGCGGGGGGCAGCTCAGCGCTCAGCTCACCGATAGCCATCGCCATCTGTGTCGGGTTAGCCGGTACACCAGCGGTCACCGCCCGCTCGATCAGCGAGGACAGCGGGGGCACATCGGCGATGATCATGATGCTGCTGTTGCTGCCGCCGTGATCGAGCAGGCGCCGCGCGGCGGCTGTGCTCAGGCGGCGCAAGGCGTCAGCTGCCTGCTCAAGATCGGCGATCGCGTTGTTGCCGCCGGCTGTGTCCACGATCTCAGACAGGCCACGGGCCGCGGCGATGGTCTCAAGCGCGCGCCCGATGTGCAGGATGACTTGGCGCAGCGCTTCCCCACGGTAAGTCCCGGTAGAAGACACGCGGCGGCTCAGCTCGACGACAGACGCCGCGAGCACGCCGTCCTGGCCGTCTCCCGTGGGCAGCGAGTCGAGGTGCCCGTCGCTGATCGAGTCGAGCGCGCCGCGGCTGCCGCGCGCCAAGAACTCCGCCCACGCGCCCGCGGGCGCGCTCACGTCCTCACTGGTTGACGCCTCGGCGATCGCCGCGACGCTGCGCTGATCATCCAGCTCTCGGGCCAACACCAGCAAGATGTCGCTGGGATCGGCGATGCCTTCACGGACGGCGGCGTCGAATGACCGCGCGAGGGTGGCGCAGGTGATGCGGTGCAAGCTGCGCGGACAAGTCTTCAGCCGCATCAGCAAGAGCCGCACGGTATCCAATACGCGGCGCCGCACGCGAGCCGCGGCTTCTTCACTGGTGTCTCGGCCAGCGGTCTCCAGATCGACCAAGTGGAGCAGGGTGCGCAGGCGGCGCTGTGTCCCAACGACTTGCGCGCGGTCACTGGCGTCGGGTTCGCTCAGCTGCTCGCCCTGGATCAACCAGCTGCCCAGGCGTTCGTAGAGCTGATCCAGCTCAGGCACCGACGCGTCCGAGTCACCCGGCCGGCGCCCTAAGAGCAGCAAATCGCTGAGCCGCGAGCGCTCCAAGGCGCCAGCGTCCAAGGTGAGCAGCGGCGGGAAGGTCTCGGGGACGACCTCACCCCCAGGGGCCAGGCGCTCGATGCGGTCCATCGCGGCGCTAGCTCGAGCTGCCGCGTCGAGCGCCAGCTCATGGGCGCGGCGCGCGCCTTTGGTTTCGAACGCGTGCAGGGCGCGGCGGACGCCTTGTAGCAGTCCTCCCTCCGCCTCCAGATCTTGCGATAGATCGTGGAGGGCGCGGTGCGCCACGTAGCCAGTGACCGAATCGGCGCTGCGCATCTGGTCGTCTAGGACGCCGCGCACGATCTCTTGCGCGCGACTCGCGAAGCTCTGGTTGCTGACGTCACGCAGCAGCTCCACCGTCGCCTCTGCGACGTCCAGGCGCAGCGTGGCAGTGAGCCAGTCGAGGAGCTCTTCGGCGGCGTCGGGCTCGGTCTCGATCACATAGGGCAGCCCCCAGGTCATGGTGGCAGCCATGCCGGGGTCCCGCTCCGCCATCGGGCCGCGGAGCAGCGCGCGGCACTGTTTCATGACCAGCTGCGGGTCGTGGCTCAGGCAGGACACCAGGCTGACGGCGCCGCGCCGCCACTCGGTGGGCGACAGGCTGGCGTCCAGCTGCAAGTCTATTTCCTCACGGATTTCTGAATCGACACCGGAGAGTAAGCCTCTGGCGACGGCGGCGTGCCGCCAGACCAGCGGCTCTCGGTCAGCCAGCAGGCGGTCCAGGATCGGGCGCACCAGCGGGCCACGGAGCAACTGACGTGGGAACGGGTCCCCCTGGTGGCTTCGCGCGACAGCCTCGCGAGCTGCCCGCTCAAGCAAACGAGCAGCTAGGCGCCTGGCGGGCAGCGCCCCTGTTGACGGCAGGTTGACCCAACGCTCGAACAGCTCTTTGCGCGCGACCAGGGCGAACGCCAGCGGGTTCGAGTTGACCGCCGCCCCGATGCTCAGATCCGTCACCAGGCTGACACGGGCCCTGAGCGTCGCGGTGTCGAGCGGCCGAGCGTTGCCGAGCGCCATGCGATGAGCCACGGCGGCGAAGGTGCTGGCCGTCCCGCCGTACAGCTGCGCGAACGCGCGGCGACCGAACTCGCGGCGCTCGTTACCCGGAGGCAATGCGGCTGAGATTTCGTACAGCGCGACCGCGCCGGAGCTGGGCGCGATCCACTCCAAATCGTCTGCCAACCCTCGATCCAGCGCGACCCGGGCAGCCGCCACCAGGTCCGAGATCTCGATCCCGTCCATAGGCGGCGGGCCATCAACACGCGCGCGCCCCAGGGCGGCCACGGCCTGACGCCAGCTGGCACGTCGCTCGTCGCCATCCGCGACTCGGGGAAGCGTGATCAGAGCCTCCACAGGATTCGATCGCAGGCGCATGTCGGGCTACTTTACTACCGCGGGCCCGGCGGCGCGCAACCAAGCTTCACGCTGGCACTGAATGAAGCGGCGGCGCGAAGTGGACGCGGCGACGCGAGATCGGTGTGCTGTATACAGCTGGGTGCACTTCGCCGAGGGTCGGCTGGCGGCGATCTCCCAGGCTGAGCCGTGGGACGTGAGCGCGAGCGCCGGCGGCGCGCCCCACACCAACCCCCTCGGTGGTGCGCTGACGCGAGCCCACAGATTGCAGCGGACGCCAGATGACACTAGCGTCAGCCGAATGCAACCGAGTCCCGAGCGCGCCCTCGAGCGAGCGCAAGAGCACTGCTTCATGTCGGGCGTCGGCGACGTCGGTGAAGCGCTGTGCGCCGCCAACATGGCCTATGGCATCGCCAAGATCCACCACCTACAGCGCGAGCTCGGCTTCCCTCCAGACGCCTCGTTCATCGGCGCGACCGACGCGACGGTGACCCGCAACAGCGCGCGCTGGGGCCAAGGCTTTGGCTATGGCGGGCGCATCCAGTGGACGGGCGATTTTACGGTGCTCGACATCAAGAGCAACTGCTGCGGTATGATCGTGGTCGCGCCGAAGTCCAAGGTCGACCCCCAGGCGCTCGAGGCGCGGGCGGCCCAGCTCCGTGCGGACCCGCCGGTGGTGGACGGTCACGTCGTAGATTTTGATCTGGGCGAGGGCAACCATTTCCTCGATGTTTGTGACGTAACGCAGACCTTCGGCGGCGCTCAGGCCGACGCCGACCAGTACGTGATCATCCACACCAGCGGTCATGAGTTCCGCGAGGCATCGCCGGACGGACCGGGGATCTACTACGATCAGAGCCCCGCGCTGATGCGCATGCTGGAGATCCGTGAGACGCCGTGGGGCAAGCTCCACATCTTACGCGATCAGGCGGCGCGTGACTGGTACGCGACCTACGCTTGGTGCCAAGAGTTCAGCCTAAAGCGCCGTGAGGCGCTGGCGCGCGCCATCCTCGGACCCTTGGACGTGATCATCAACCGCACCCACCAGGGCCTTGAGGCGATGAACGACGCGATCCTCGGCTGCTACCACTTCACCCAGGCTGATCTGGACGCTGGCCAGCGCTTCCCGCTGACCCTCGCGCCCGACCTGCCGGCTTACCTGGTGCGCCCCAAGCCGAGCTTCCAGTCGGCCGCCCTTGAGCTGGCCGGCTTCGGAGAGCGCGCGCACAAGCACGGCCTGCTAGAGCGCCTAGAGCAAGCCAACTTGTTGCCGCACGGAGGCGGATATGCGTACAGTCAGTACGCGGCGCTCCAAGGCGTCAGCCAAGACGGGCCAGACCAACGCCGCTTCAACCTAGCAAAGCCAGACGGCAGCGTAGACGCGATTTCTGACGTGCGGGGCGCGGCCTATGGCTACCGCGGAGACGAGGTGCGCCAGCGTATGCTGGCGCTTGACCTCGGCGAGATCGAGGTCGAGACGAACATCAGCTACATCTTGAGCCGCGACTAGCGGCTGGAGGACCTGCATGCTTCAAGCCCCACTGCCCCACAACGAACCGATCCTAAGCTACGCCCCCGGCAGCCCCGAGCGCGCCGCGCTCGAAGCTGAGCTCGCGGGGTTCACCCACGAGGAGCTCCCGCTCTGGATCGGTGGGCGAGCCGTTTCAACGCAGCGACGCGCTGAAGTGCGGGCGCCCCACGCCCACGCGCGGGTGCTCGCCGAGGCGAGCTTGGCGACTTCGGCTGAGGTGAGCCAAGCGCTGGACGCCGCGCGGGCGGCTCGCCACGGCTGGGCGGCCTTGGAGCAGTCCGCGCGGTCGGCTGTGTTCTTACGCGCGGCGGAGCTGCTGGCGGGGCCGTGGCGACAGCGCTTGAACGCCGCGACCTTGCTCAACCAGAGCAAGACAGCCCACCAAGCAGAGATCGACGCCGCGTGTGAGCTGATCGATTTTCTACGCTTCAACGTCCACTTCGCCGACCGCTTGTTCGCGGACCAGCCGTGCTCACCGGCTGGCGTGTGGAACGGCCTTGAAGCGCGGCCGCTGGACGGCTTCGTGTACGCGGTGACGCCGTTTAACTTCACCGCCATCGCGGCGAACCTGCCCAGCGCCCCAGCGCTGCTGGGGAACACGGTGATTTGGAAGCCCTCTCCGAGCGCGATGCTGTCGGCGCACCGCGTGATGCAGCTGTTTATCGAGGCGGGGCTGCCGGCGGGGGTGATCAACCTGGTCAACGGCGACGCCGCCCAGATCACGGACCAGCTGCTCGCAGCGCCGGACTTCGCGGGGCTCCACTACACCGGCTCTACCGCGGTGTTTCAGGCGCTCTGGGCAAAGATCGGCCACAGCCTGCCGAGCTATCGCTGCTATCCGCGCGTCGTCGGCGAGACCGGAGGCAAAGACTTCATCTTGGCCCACCCGAGCGCCGAGCTGCAGCGGCTGGCGGTGGCCATCGTGCGCGGCGGCTTTGAGTTTCAAGGTCAGAAGTGCTCCGCTGCCTCGCGGATTTATGTGCCGCAGAGCCTGTGGCCAGCCCTCGAGCGCGAGCTGCGCTCCATGATCGGCGAGATCAAGGTGGGCGATCCAGCAGACTTCAAGCACTTCATGGGAGCGGTGATCAACCAGGCAGCCTTCACCAAGATCAGCGGCTATCAGCAGTTGGCAGCCGCTGATCCGGGCGCGCGCGTGGTCGTTGGCGGTGGGGGCGACAGCGAGCAAGGTTGGTTCATCGAGCCGACGCTGGTGCAGGTGCAAGATCCGCGCTCGCGCCTGATGCGAGAGGAGATCTTCGGCCCCCTGGTCTCGCTCTGGGTGTATGAGGACTCGCGCTTCGAGCAGGTGCTCAAGATCGTAGACGAGACCAGCGACTACGCGCTGACCGGCGCGGTGTTCGCGCGAGATCGCCAGGCCATCGTGCTTGCATCCCAGGTCCTTAAATTTGCCGCAGGGAATTTTTATATCAACGACAAGCCCACCGGCGCCGTCGTCGGCCAGCAGCCATTTGGGGGGTCGCGCCTGTCGGGCACCAACGACAAGGCTGGCAGCGCGTTTAACCTCGCGCGCTGGGTCAGCCCGCGCACCATCAAAGAGACGTTGGACGCCCCCACTGGCTGGCGTTACCCGTTCCTCGGCTGAGCCGCGGCTTTACTAGGGCGGCTACGCCTCACGCGGCCGCAGCTCAAACCGGGTCAAGCGTGCATCGCGCTAGACGATGGTGAGGCCGCCGTCGACGACCAGGTTATGCCCGGTGACGTAGCTCGAGGCGTCGCTCGCCAAGAACAGCGCCGCCCCAGCCAGCTCTTCTGGCGCGCCGATGCGGCCAAGCGCCGCGCGCCCGGTCACCATTTCTCGCGTGGTGTCGCTGTGGACGATGGCGGCGGCCAGCCGCGTGTCGATCAGCCCTGGGCTAATGCAGTTGACTCGGATCCCGCTGGAACCAAACTCAAGCGCCATGGACTGCGTCATGGAGATCATGGCGGCTTTGGTCATGCCGTAGACGCCTTGCAGCGGAGCCGCGCGCATCCCAGCCACGCTGGCGATGTTCACGATCGAGCCGCTGCCCTTGCGGTCGATCACGTGCTCGGCCAGCTTTCGACTCAGCTCGAACGCGCCGCGCAGGTTGATGTCGAAGGTCTTCTGGTAGGCGCCCTCGTCGATGCTCAGCATCGGACCGAAGAACGGGTTGGTCCCAGCGCAGTTCACCACCACGTCCAGGCGTTGCCATGTGGCAAGGATCTGCTCGACCAGCGCGCTGCACTGGTCGACGTGCCCCACGTGGGCCGCCAGCGCCAGCGCCTCACCGCCTGCGGCGCGGATGCGCTCGGCGACGGCGTCGACGCCCGCTTGCTTGCGGCTGGACACCACGACCTTCGCGCCGGCGTCAGCATACGCCAGCGCGATGGCCTCGCCGATGCCCCGTGACGCGCCGCTCACCAGCGCGACCTTGCCTTTGAGATGGATCAGAGCCATGGCCGAGCGATAGCCGGGCTGAGCCAGCGTAGCAACGCTCGCCTGGATTGCCGACGGGGGTGGGGGGAGTTACGTAGCGCAGCCATGATGAGTCCAAGCGCCGCAAACGACGCCGTGCTGCTGGTCGGGCACGGGACGGTGAGCGACATCCGCCAACTGCCAGAGTTCTTGAGTCGCATCCGCCGCGGTCGGCTAGCGCCGCCAGATTTGATCCAGGAGCTTGAGCGGCGCTACGCCGCGATTGGCGGCTCGCCGCTGCTGGGCATCACCCAAGCCCAGGCTGCCGGCTTGAGCCAGCGCCTGGGGCTGCCGGTCCACTTGGCCATGCGCTTCTGGTCGCCCACCATCCAGGAGGTGTTGCCCGACCTCGAAGGCTATGGGCGCCTCGTCGTCTTGCCCTTGGCCCCGTTCAGTGTCCACATCTACACCGAGCTGCTGCGCGACGCGCTGACCAAAGCGCGGGACGCTGGGCGGCCTGCCCCCGAGCTCGTCTCAGTCGGCGCCTACGCCGAACACCCGGCGTTTTTGGCGGCGAGCTACGCGTGGCTCAGCCAGGCGCTGCGCGGTGTTGATTGCCCGGAGGAAATAGAATTGGTGCTCTCGGCCCACAGCTTGCCCGTCGCGGTGCTGAGGGGAGGCGACCCGTATCAGGTGCTGTTTGAGACCTGCGCCGCCCGCCTCTCGGGGCAGTTGATGGCGGACGCTGGGCTCAGCGCACCCGCGCGGGTGGCGTATCAGAGCCAAGGCGCCGCGAGCGGAGAGTGGCTGGGCCCCGATCTGCAGCACGTGTTGAGCGAGGTGGCGCGCGCCGGGCGCAAGCACGTGATGGTCGCGCCCTTGGGCTTCGTCGCGGATCACGTGGAGACGCTGTTCGACTTGGACGTCGAGGCCCAGGGCTGGGCGACCGATCTCGGCCTCAGTCTAACTCGACCTCGCGCCCACAACGCGGACGCCAGGTTCCTGGATGCCCTGGCGGCCGTGGCCGGCGACGCTCTGGCAGGCGACGCTCCGGCCGGCGACGCTCTGGCAGGCGACGCTCTGGCAGGGCGCGTTCCAAGCTGAGACGCTCCTGGCGAAGCGCTGCGACTTTGTGGGCCCGTTTCGTGCGTGAGCGTGACAAAGTTAGGGCCGCAACGTGCACACTGGATCGGCTCGAGCAGGGCGCACAGTGACGTCGCGCTGATAAGACCTCTAGGGCGCTGGTCCCTCCACCCCCGAACTTAGGACTCCATGAAATGAGTGAAACCACGCGCGATGGCGTCCAAGAGCAAGTGCAAGATCAAGCGCCGATGTCTGCTGTGAGCGCGGCCGCGAAGGGGCGGGGAACGCTCGCGCGCTGGCTGCAGCTGTATTGGCGCGTCGCGCTGCTGGTTGTCCCGCTGTTTCTCGGCGTGGGGTGCCCTTGCGTGCGCAACCACGTCAACGCTAGCCCCAACCTGCGCTGGTGGCTGTTCTCCAACTTTGGGGCGAACCGCATGTGCCCCGAGATGCTCAAGCGCGGGGCTCCGCTCAAGTTGAGCCCCGACGGCAACGTGATCGGGCGCTTCTTTCCGGTGAGCTGCAGCCAGAGCGTCGACGATCAAAGCAAGACGGTGACCATCCACTTTGGCGGCACGGGCTACGCTTGGACGCCGGTGGCGGGCCGCATCGGGTTCAGCTTTGATACAGCGGTTGAGTACCGCGCTGACTTTTTCCTCGCGGAAGATGCGGTGTACGTCTACGCCAAGACCAACCGCATCCTCACCGGTCCAAACTTTCAGGTCGGCGCCATCGAGAACAAGTTCGTCGACATCGCCAACAAAACACCCGTGGGCTACCTAGCCAGCACCTTCGGCAACCAGATCGTGCAGAGCCACTTGGCCAGCGGCTTCACCGTGGTGCACACCGACGAGGGGGACGAGTTCGCCCTCGGCATTTTGCAGCCACCCCAGCGCCCAAAGAAGCCGTTCGATACGTCTAAGGGCGATCGCTACGTGTTCGCCAATGAGACCACCGAGATCCGCAACAACCAGGTGGATTTCCTAGGTCCGTTCGAAGTCGTAGACGACGACCAAGCGTTGTTCCTGCGCATGAAGCTCAGCGGCGTCGCCGTCGACGCGATGATTTATCCGCGCGGAGTCGGTGACCTATGGCGCGACGCACTTCAGCGCGGCGGCGTGCTCTCGGCGCCAGTACAGCCACCCATCGCGAGCTTCGTGGTCCAGCCTGGAGCTGAGCTTCGTCAGAAGTTTAAGCTGCCTAAGGGGCAATACTACGTGGTGATCGACAACTCGAACGTGGTGGGGAGCGTGAGCCCGCCGTGGAACCCCCTGGCCATGGTGGGGGGCAACGCAGCCATCTTGTCGTATACGTCGGAGCTCGGCGAAGACGATGACGCGTTCTAGTCAGCGCAGCGCCTAGTCAGCCGTGCGTCCTCCTCGGCGCAGCACCTAGTCGACGGGGTGGCTAGTCGGCTGCGCGCTCACTCACCACGATCGCGCTGATCCACCAGTCGCCGTCTTGCTTGACCAGTTCGAAATGTACGCTGCGCTGATCACGGCGCGGCTCTCCGCCGCGGTCCACCGCCACCAAGTGACCTACGCAGCTGACGCGGGCGGCGACCTCACCGATCTCGTACGCCAGCTCAGAGAAGTCCACCTGAGCGCTGCGAAACAACGCGCCCGTCGCGATCGCGGCCTCGGCGAGCCCCGCGCGACCCGGGCGCAGCGCGCTCAGCTCAGGCACGCTGACCCGCACTTGCTCGTCGACGATGTCTTTGAAGGCGCCGTTCACCTGCGCGGCGCGCGCGATAGGGTTGGTCTGGTCCGCGGCGAGCGAGATGCTCTCGGCGAACCGAACAAGCACCGCACGGATACGCTCTTCCTGTGACTCTTCGCCCAGCACCGCGTAGGCGATCAGACACCCACCCAGGCCGGCCGCGGCGAGGGCGACAGCGCGCCGGCGGTCCACCTTAGCTCGACTCGCGCCCGAGCTTGACCCGCCAGTCAACGGGGAGGTCGAGCAAGCCCTCTAGACACAAAAAATCGTACAGAGCGTCGCAGATCACCTCGCAGGTCTCGCTGAAGACGTGGGGATCAGTGAAGAACTTTACGGTCTCGTCGCGGACCTCTTCGTCGGTCTTTTCGAGTCGCGCCATCAGCGCGTCGCCGCAGAAGTTGACCATCTGCTGCACGAACAAGCGCTCCCACTCGCCACGAAAATACGGGAAACGATCCGCGTGGATCTTGTAGCTCACGCTGTTCGGTTGACGAGCCGTCTCTGCCGAGCGGATCGTGACCTTGGCCATCTGCTCGACGCGTGGCGGCAGGTGCAGCTGGAAAAAGTCGATCAACACGGCGGTGTAGTCGTGCATCACGCGCTTCATCTCTGGCGAGCGCCGAGTGAGGAAGCCGACCTGGAGATCGCGCTCCATCTTGGACATCAGCTCGAGGGTCAGCTGCTTGATCTCGTCGTTGACGTAGTCGAAGCCGTCTAGTTCCGCGGCGATACGATTCTTGTAGCGGTTGAGCACGTAGTAGACGCCCTGCTCAGCGTGATAGATGGTCTTCTCTTTGTCTCCGCGCGTCTTCTCGTGGAGCTCGCTTTCGAAGAACAGCTTCGCCACGCGGCGGCCGATCTTGTTTAGGTGCTGGGTGACTAGGCTGCTCGACTCGTCCTTACCGAACACGCGCTTCAAGAGCCGGCTGAGGATCGCGATCTGCTGCGCCTCGATGGTCTCCGTCGATTCCCGCTCGCTGACGTCGACTTGAATCGAAGCCTGCATCGCCTTCAGCTGCTCGACGACTTGGGCGGTCACGGCGTCTAGCTCTGGGCTAGTTTCCATATCGCCGCGGTAGTGGATGATGCGCGCCTGCACCTGTTCGTTGCGCAGCCCGAGCGCCTGCAGCGTCAGCTGCTCTTTGACGGACTCGCTGAGCGGACCAGGAGCGCCGGATACAGGCTGCGACGATACAGGCTGCGACGATTCAGGTGCACCGCCAGAGGGCGGCGGAGCCTCAGGTCTGCTGGGTTTTGGCGGCGGCTTGGGCGGGGGCGCTGGTCGACTCACTGCGCCCGAGGATAGCTGGTTCTGCTAGGAGTTGACCCAGTTTTAGGGTGAAACCCACAGCTTGATAGCTTTTCTGTAGACTCCTCGGCCAGCGCGGCACGTCCAACCCGCGCGCTGCGCGCAGACACGCACTTACACTGGCAACAGGAGACTGACTGAACATGGCTTCGAATGATCCGCGCTCAAGCGCGACCCCCACACCATCACGGCGCCTTTGGGCGCTGACGCTGGGCCTGACAGCGCTGCTGAGCACCGGCTGCGCGAGCACCGCGAACATCACTACGGATCAGCTACCGCTCTCGCGGGTGGTGATCTATCGCAACGGGGTCGGTTACTTCGAGCGCTCGGGCGAGGTCGAAGCCGCCGAGGTGCGGTTCAAGATGAAGAGCCGCATGGTGGGCGACTTCTTAGCGACGCTGGCCATCGTCGAGCACGGTGGCAGCTCCGTGCGCTCCGCGTCTTTCCCCCTAGAAATAGAGGATGACGAGGCGCCGCCAGGTGTTGATCCCCGGCTCTACTCGATGTTGAAGCCGCTACCACCGACGCCGTTGCCGCCGAAATCAACCCGCGATCTCAAAGACGTGGTGCTGCACCTAGACGGACAACGCCACTCGCTCGCCGTCGGTTACGTCGCTGAAACACCTGTCTGGCGGCCCAGCTACCGGCTCGTGGTGCAGCCCGACGGCAGCGCCGATCTTCAAGCTTGGGGTATCGTTCAAAACCTGTCCGGTGAAGACTGGACCGACGTGAAGCTGGTGCTGGTGGCAGGCGCGCCGCTGGCGTTTGAGTCGACCCTCGGCGATCCAGTGATCCCCCAGCGCCCCATCGTGACCGACCAGGGCGAGGTGATCTCAGCGGTGCCCGAGGGGCTGACCAGCCTGGACACCACGTCGCTATCAAGCGGAGACGAGCCCATGCCAGCGCCAGCGGCCGAGGCTGCTGCGGACTACGACGGCGAGGACGATGAGGCCCCGGAGTTCGCCGCCGGTTTAGGACGGGCGGGTGGACCGAAGTTGGCGGACGCGGCCATGCCGGCCGGTCGGGTTGACGCCCCCAAGTCCGCGCCCATGCGGAAAGCGGAAAAAAAGGACGCATCCAAGCCTCGCTCACGGGCTGCGCTGCGCTCGCTAGCGCTGGCTGAGGCTCAGCAAGCTGGGCTGAGCGCCCCGCGCAACGTCAGCGCGCTGGCGGCGGTGGCGGTGGACACCGGGACCACGCGCTATGCGATCCCCAACCTGGTGACGGTGCCCAACGAGAGCGCGACCATGGTGCTCTTGATCTCGCGCAAGGTGCCCGGCGAGGCGATGTTCTTGTTCTCACCAGATGGTGGCGTGCCTGAGTCGTACGCGCACCCTTTCCGCGTGGCAAGGTTTACGAATGACACCAAAGGGCTGCTCGAGCGCGGGCCGATCGCGGTGTTTCAGAAGGGTAGCTTTTTGGGGCAAGGCATGGTCGAGCCGCTGCCGCCCAAGGCGTCGGCCACCGTGCCGTTCGCCCTGGAGCGCAGCCTGGCGATCAAGTCCGAACAAAAGCAAGATCGCCGCCACTCGCGGCTGTACAAGATCGAGAACGGCCAGCTGATGGTCGAGCGCGACTCGGTGTTCGAGACCACCTACAGCGTGAAGAACGGCGGCGCCGACTCAGCCAAGCTGCTGGTCAAGCACGCCCGGATCGGCGGCTCGAAGCTGCATGAGCCGCCCAAGGGGACCGAGGATGACCTGCAGCACGCCCTGATCCCGCTGACGGTGAGCGGTCACAGCGACGGCAAGCTGGTGGTGGAGGAGCGCTTGCCCTCCCAAGAGTGGGTGTCGTGGACCAGCGATCTAGCGCGCGAGGCCATCGAGGCATTCCTCAAGAGCCCCGGCGGCGTAGACGCTGAGCGCGTCGAGCGCCTGCGTAAGGCGTGGACGCTCGGGGCGAAGCTGAAGCTGCTGGAAGAGGAGTCAGCCAAGCTCAGCAAGGAGCGCAACATGCTGGCGCGCTTCGAAGCGGAGGACAACGCCAAGCTAAAGAGCCTGAAAGAGAACCGCTTCGCTGATGATTTGAAGCGGACCTTGGTCGCGCGGCTGGCTGACAGCACCAAGCGCAAGCAGCAAATCGAGAAGCGCCTGATCGAAGTCAGCCTGGAGCTCGAAGAGCAGCGCATTCGCTTTGACGACTCGCTGCGCGGGCTACGCATCATCAGCAGTCGTCCGAACGAGAAGTAGCCAGGACCAAGTCGGCGGGCGGTTGACCTGGGATCGCCTCCGGGTCATTAGACCCGGCATGCTCCCGCCCGCCGAACTTGAGCAGCTGCTCGTGGCTGCGTTCCCCGACGCCCAGGTCCAAATCACCGATCTGACGGGGACCCAAGATCACTACGAAGTGCGCGTGGTCAGCGCCGCGTTCGCTGGCCGCGCGCCCCTCGCGCGGCACCGCCAAGTCTACGCTGCTTTAGGCAGCGCCATGTCGGGGCCGATCCACGCGCTGGCCCTCCACACGCTAACCCCCGCTGAAACTTGAGACAAAGAGACTAAGTACATGGATCAGAAACTGATCGAGCAGATCAAAGCCATCATCGACCAAAACCAGGTCGTGCTGTTCATGAAGGGCAGCCGGCTGTTTCCGCAGTGCGGCTTCTCAGCGCAAGTCGTCGGTATCTTGAAGCGCCTTGAGGTGCCCTTTAAGGACGTGAATATCCTCACGGATCAGGCACTGCGCGACGGCATGAAAGAGTACAGCGAGTGGCCTACGTTTCCTCAGCTGTACGTGGGCGGCCAGTTGGTCGGTGGCTGTGACATCGTAAATCAGCTCTACGCCAGCGGCGAGCTGGAGAAGCTGCTCAAGAGCTGAGCTAGAGCAGGCGTGCTCCGCCGTGGACCTGCGGCCGAACCGGTGGCTGCGGCCGAACCGGTGGCTGCGGCCCGACCGGTGGCTGCGGCCCAACCGGTGGCTGCGGCGCACGCTGGCCGGCCGCGGCGCAACCGGTGGCTGCGGCCCAACCGGTGGCGCGTGGCTCTAACGAGCAACGCCGATGCCAAGCTGACGGGCGATCTCGCGGCTCGCCCGCGCCGCGCGGTTCGAGTCGCGGAACGGGAAGGTGATGTGAACGTCGCCGTCACTGGGCGCGCTGATCATCCCGCCTTGGGCTCCTACCCAGGTGGCCACTTGAGACTTAGAAGCGCCCTGGCTGGCGGCCGCGATCCGCACGAGCACCGCGTCGCGCTCAAACACCCCCGCGTCTCCTAACAGCACCGACGGCGCGAGGTGGGGCGAGTCGTTCCCCGTGCCCATGAAGTAGAGCAAGCTGGTCAGCGCAGAACCCGGGGTCGCGCCCAGAAACCAGACGGCGATGTGGCGCGCCTCGCTGGACTCACAGCGGGCAAACAGCGCGCCATAGTCGGCCTTTAGCTGGGTGCTCAGCGCGTTCGCCAGCATGATGTACTGCACCCGCTGGTCCTCACGGAAATACGGCAGCACATAGCGCCCCCCGAAGGTGAGGCGCAGCAGACGTCCCGCTGCAGCCCCGGGTGGCCGCATTTCTTCCTCCTCCAGCCGCGCTGTCGTGTCGATGCCGGTCAGCGCGCTGATGTCTGGTGCGCGCGTCCATGACACGCGCGCAGCGCCTGCGTTGGGTTCCCGCGCGATGAACTGCGCTAGCCCTGGATCCGTGGCCAGCGACGCCTTGCCGCCTCGCAGGAGCATCAGCTCCACCACCCAACCTTCGACGTCCAGCGGCCCCACCGTCGCGCCGCGCATGACCCGGGAGCGCGTCGCCTCACACACGCGCTGCGCCCGCGCGCGGCGCGCGACTTCATCGTCAACCCGAGCGGACTGGGCAGGCTCAACCCCGCTGGCGGTTGGGCTGGCGCGCCCTCCAAACCACCACCAGCCTAGCCCCCCGAGCAGCGCGAACGCGATCAACGGCGCGAGCCAACCTGGGAGCTGCCGCCGGCGAGCTAGCGCGCTGGGTGGTAGCGACGCGCGCCTCAGCTGAACCAGTTTCCGTGCGACATCCACGCAGCGTCGACTGCGATCTTCGTGGGGCAAATCAGGCCAGCGCGTCGCCAAGTCGCCGAGCGGGACCTGAACGCTCGGCCCGTGCCCCTCCAAGTAGGCGTGGGCGGCGTCGGCGCGGATCTCGCCGGCTATTCCAAACCGGGCGAGGCTCTCGCGCAGCAGCGCCGCAATTTCAACCAGGTGTTGCTCGTGGGGATCGCTCACGCCTAGGCTGCTGAGGATACAAGCCAAGACCTCGCGCGTGGGCACAAACTACAGCTCGACACGTAAACCGCGCGTCGCAGCGGCGATTCGCGCCCGGCTCGGGGCCTGAGCGAACAAGCTGACCGGCGCTGGAGCACGTATGACCGACCGACCCCTGATCTTGCTAGCCAACGACGATGGCTTTCGCGCGGCTGGCCTGCAGGTGCTGCGCGCGAGCCTCGCGCGAGTTGGCGAGGTGATCGTCTGCGCACCGACCGCAGAGCAGAGCGCCAAGAGCCACTCGCTCACCATGCACAAGCCGCTGCGCTTGCTGAAGCACGAGCCCGGCGTGTTCTCCGTCGATGGCACGCCGGCCGACTCGGTCTACGTCGCCCTTAACGCCGGCACCCGGGTGCTGCCGCGGAGACCCGATTTGGTGGTCAGCGGCCTAAACCACGGCGTGAACCTCGGCGACGACGTGTTTTATAGCGGGACCGTCGCCGCCGCGCGCGAGGCCGCGCTGAAAGGCGTCCCGGCGATGGCCGTTTCCGCAGATCATCGCACCAGCATGCCCCACGCCAGCGAGGTCTGCGCCCGCCTAGCGGCTGAGCTGATCGCACAACAGCTCCAGGGCGGGGCGTTGATCAACGTCAATTTCCCCGCGGGTAATCAGTGGGACGTGCGAGAGACGCGGCTGGGTTCACGCACCTACCTGGAGAGCATCGATTTTCGCACCGACCCTCGAGGTCGAGAGTACCTCTGGGTGGGCGGGCGAGGGGTCGAGCACAGGCTGGTCGCGGGCTCCGACACCGAGGCTTTTGACGCTGGGATCGTCAGCGTGACGCCGTTGATGCTCGACCTATGGCGGTCCGAGCACAGCGGGCTAGCCCAGAGCCTAGCGTCCGCCGGTCGTCGCTGATCGACCCTGGTGGTCGGTCCGCCTTCAGCCTCAGGGCGAACGGTGGTACTTAGCTGCCATGGCTACCCGTAAGCGAGGCTCAAACGAGCAAACCCCGATGCCCGCGAGGCGTTCTCCGACTCCGCGGGGGGTTGACCCAAGCAAGGCGAAGCAGCTCGCCGCACCGCGCAGCAAACCTGCCAAGTCCAAGGCGCCACCCCTGAAGCCTGCCCGCGGCTCCACGCCGCGCGCTTCAAATAAGGCGAGCACTGGGGGCAGCGCGGCGGCGCCCCGCGCCAAGCAAGGTTCAGCCGCGCCCCGGGTGGCCGCGTTGGATCCGCTAGACTACGTGCGCTCCAAGATCCGCGACATCCCAGATTTTCCGCAGCCCGGGATTCTGTTCAAAGACATCACCCCGTTATTGGCCGATCCTAGGGCGTTTCACGCGGTCTTGGACGCCCTCGCGCACTCCTTTCTAGGCACCCACGTTGACGCCGTGGTCGGCATCGAGTCCCGGGGTTTCATCTTCGGTGGCGCGCTGGCAGCGCGCCTGAACGCGAGCTTCGTACCCGTGCGGAAAGCAGGCAAGCTCCCATACCGCACCGACCGCGTCGCTTACTCACTCGAGTACGGCGAGAGCGAGCTCGAGATGCACCGAGACTCCCTGAGCGAGGGCGCGAGCGTGTTGGTGGTGGATGATCTGCTAGCCACCGGCGGCACCGCAGCGGCCGCTGGGGAGCTCGTGCACCGTCAGGGCGCCAACGTCGCCGCCTACGCATTCATCATCGAGCTAGACGACCTCAACGGACGCGAGCGCCTGCAAGATCCGGCGGGTCCGTCGCAGGTCTTTAGCGTCTTGCACTATTAGCAAACAGGAGGACTCTTGAGCCACCGCGTTTCGAGCCACGTAAGCCGCACTAACCCGCGCCTCGGGCGCTCGACGAGTCAGCCCACGGCGTCGCCCAGCCAGCGCTTAGCTGACTGGATGACGCCGAGTGCCCCCGGTTGGTTCCCGGAGGTCGGGTGGAGGGGCGGCGCTGCGCGGCTGAGTCTGGCTGCGCGGCTGAGTCTGGCTGCGCGGCTGAGTCTGGCTGCCCGGCTGGGCGCGGTATTGGCGCTGGTTGGCTTGAGTGGGTGCTCGTCGTCGAGCGATGCGACCAGTGAGGAAGCAGGGAGCGCTGGCGTGGGTGACCCGTGCACCGGCAACGAGTGTCGCAGCGGGCTCAGCTGCGACGCTGACAAGTGTGTACCAGGAGGAACGACGTCGTTCGGCGCGACCTGTGTGATCAGCGGCGAGTGCAAGAGCGAGCTACAGTGCATCAGCGGCCGCTGCCTGGAGGCAGGTGCTGGGGAAGCGGGAGCGGGCTGTGCATCGGACGCACAGTGCGCGCGCGGACTGCGTTGTGGGGTCGTAGGCTTCGGCGCTCAGTGCGTTCCCGAAGGAAACGCCGATCTCGGGACCTCGTGCGCGACCCCCGCGGACTGCTTCTCGGGGCTCAGCTGTGTCTCTGGAGCTTGCCAGCTGCCCCCCGCAGGCGGTTCAAGCTTGGGCTCAGCGGAGTTCCCAGGGGTGACTTGTGCGCCGATCTCCGCCGGCAGCGTGCGCGCGTTCTTTGAGGTCCCAGGGGCGATCAACCCCCCAGGCGAACCTGGCGATTTCTTTAGGCTGCCGTTCCCCAACGACATCCGGTTCGTTGGGGGCAAGCTCGACCTGGCTGGGTTTCCGACGCCAGGCTCGACCCTGCTCGGCTACGATCCAGTCAAGATTTACGCTGACGCGCTGAGCGCTAGCGCCTCGGGCTGGGGCACCTACCCGAGCGTGATCTTTCGCTTCTCCGGTCACATCGACTTCGATTCGTTTCAGTTCGTGGAGGGCGGCAAGACGCCGGTGCGCTGGATAGACATCACCCCAGGCGACGACTTCGGGCGCAGCTCTGGCTTGCGTTGGGTCGCGTCAGAGGCCGGAGGTAAGTACGTCTGCTCAGACTATTTCGCCATCCAGCGGCCGCTCGGCTCGCCGCTCAAACCAGGCCACAGCTACGCCGTGTTTCTCACGTCTGAAGGCCGGGACAAAGCCGGGAACGCGATCGAGCGCTCACCGCACCTGGACGCGGTGCTGAGTGAAGCGGCGCCCAGCGACCCCGCGCTGGCCGCGGCGCACGCCAAGTATGCTGGCCTACGAAGTTACCTCGCGGATCAAAATATTGAGCCGGAGTTCGTGCTCAACGCCACCGTCATCACGACTGACGACGTGCGCGCTCCAATGCGTGAGCTAGCTCAAGCCGTGAGTGAACAGCCAGTGCCCACCGCCAGCGCGTGGACACGCTGCGCGCTGGGTGTGGCGTCGCCTTGCCCGGACGCTGAGGGCGAGCGCGGTTGCCAAGCTGAAGCCGCTGACTACGCCGAGTATCACGCGCTGATTGAGCTCCCGATCTTCCAGGCGGGTGAGCCCCCGTACCTGACCAGCGGCGGTGAAATCACTGGCAGCGTTGTGCGCAGCGAGCAGGTCTGTCTATCAATGACCGTGCCCAAGGCCGCCAGCATGCCGGCACAGGGCTGGCCGCTGCTGGTCTTTGCGCACGGAACCGGCGGAAACTTCAGGTCGCACGTCAGGCCAGAGGTCGCTCAGGCGCTCAGCACATCAGACACGCCCATGCTCGTGATCGGCATCGATCAGGTCCAACACGGCACGCGACGCGGGCAGAGCACCGACAGCCCGAACAACCTGTTCTTTAATTTCGGTAACCCGAGCGCTGCGCGCGGCAACCCGCTGCAAGGCGCCGCAGATCAGCTGTCGCTGGCCCGCTTCGCCCAGAGTTTGTCGCTGAGCGCGGCCCAGACAGGGAGCGACGCGCTTGTGGTCGACGCGACCCGGGTGATGTTCTTTGGGCACTCGCAGGGCGCGACGGAAGGCAGCCTGGCGGTGCCGTACGCCTCAGGCTTCCGCGCGGCAGTGCTCTCCGGCAACGGGGCGAGCCTCAAGGATTCGCTGCTCACCAAGACTCAGCCGGTCAACATCGCCGCCGCGGTCCCGCTCGTATTGGGTGACTTTGACGGGAATTTGGGGCTGTTCGCCGGCGCGAACCACCCAGTCTTGACGCTCCTTCAGCACTGGATCGATCCCGCCGATCCACTAAATTTTGCTGCGCTGCTACGCGAGCCTGAGCCGGGCCAACCCGGAAAGAGCGTGTTCGTGAGCTACGGCAAGGGCGACACCTTCAGCACGCCGATCACCTTGGCCACCTACATCCAGGCCGCGCGCCTGGACCTGGCAAAGTCAGACGTCAGCGCCCAGCCCCCAGACAAGATCGGCAGCTTGAAGGAACAACCGGGCGCGGTCAGCGGCAATTTCAGCTTCGCCGAAGAGGTGCTCACCCTGGGAGCGCGCCAATACGGGCCCACCGCGCCCAGCGATGGGCACTTCGTGGTGTTCGACGTCAGCGCAGCCAACGCTGACATGCTGCGGTTCCTCAGCCAGGCTGCCGCCGGTGGAGCGCCGCAAGTTGGTCCGTAAGCTCGCGCATTGCGCTGCCGCTGCGGGCGGTTCGCGCATTGCGCTGCCGCTGCGGTTCCTCAGCTAGGCTGCCGCCGGTGGAGCGCCGCAAGTTGGTCCGTAAGCTCGCGCATTGCGCTG
>CAZKDY010000024.1:81650-82239 GCA_964551615.1 uncultured Polyangiaceae bacterium | reverse complement strand
CCGCCAGGATGCTCGTGCTTTGGTTGAGATGCTCAGCGCATTGAGCAGCCGCTGGCGTGGTTCCGCTGGGAGCTGGCGCTGCCGGCACTTCGCGCTGAAGCTCGCCGGTTGCGATCTGAGGATCGAGAATCGTACTATCGCAACCCTGGCCGGTCTTGCTAGAATCGTAATATCGCAACAGTCAACGTGAACTCGTTGAATCGTAATATTGTAAGAATCGCTCGAACCAGCCAGGCGCCGTTCGCGAATTGTCGTATTGTAACATTCGCGTCCGTGCGGTCGCCGATAGGGACGGTTGCGTTGCGGTGGCAGGCGATGCTTGGCCGCTTGTGGTTCAGTGGGCTCAGCGATCCGGGTCGGGCGGGGTTCGGCGGAGCGCCGGGGATTATGCATCAGTGCATAATCGCCAGGGTTCGGCGATCCGGGTCGGGCGGGGCTCAGCGATCCGGGTCGGGCGGGGTTCGGCGGAGCGCCGGGGATTATGCATCAGTGCATAATCGCCAGGGTTCGGCGATCCGGGTCGGGCGGGGCTCAGCGATCCGGGTCGGGCGGGGTTCGGCGGAGCGCCGGGGATTATGCATCAGTGCAT
>CAZKDY010000024.1:79692-81550 GCA_964551615.1 uncultured Polyangiaceae bacterium | reverse complement strand
TCGGCGATCCGGGTCGGGCGGGGCTCAGCGATCCGGGTCGGGCGGGGTTCGGCGGTCCGCGGACGGCTATGAACGAGCGCACCTCGCGGATGATTTCTTAGCCGATGGGCTCAGAGCCGCTAGGGAACAGCAGCACGCGATCCAGGTTGGTTTCGTTCATCGCGAGCATCAGCAGACGATCTAGGCCCAGCGCGTTGCCACCAGCGGGCGGCATGCCTTCTTCCAATGCCGTAAGGAAACGTTCGTCGAGCGGATAGACCGGCATGTTGCGTAGGCGTCGCTCGTGCTGGGCCTGTTCGTAGCGTCTGCGCTGCTCGGCTGCGTCGTTGAGCTCGCCGAAGCCGTTGCAGAGTTCGACCCCCGCCAAATACAGCTCAAAGCGCTCGGCGGTCCCGGGGTCAGCAGGGTCAGGTCGAGCTAGAGACGCCTGAGATAGCGGATAGCCATGCAGAAATATCGGTCGATCTAGCGCCGCGAGAGCCGGCTCGACCTGGCCCACCAGCAAATCAAAGTAGGTGTCTTCATCATCGCGGGCTAGCGCTACCACGTCCGTCACCCCCGCGTGGCGCGCGAACGCTTCACGTACGCTAATGCGCAAAAACGGGCGCGTGAGGTCGATCAGCCGCTCGCCCACGCGCAGTTGATCCTGTGGTTGATCTTGTGGCTCGGCGTCAGCCTCCGGCAAATCAGCTTGCGCCACTCGTGCTACCGCGCGGACCAATTCCTCTGTATCATCCATCACCTCCTGCATGCCGGCGTAGGCCCGGTACCACTCGAGCAGCAGGAACTCTGGTTCGTGCCGCGGGCCGAGCTCTTCCGCGCGGCTAGCGTGGGCGATCTGGTAAATGCGCAACGCGCCAGCCACCAGCAGGCGCTTCATGTGGTGCTCCGGCGAGGTGATCAACCACTGGTCCCCAGCGGGCAGCGCGTCTACGTGCAAGTCTAGGCCCGGGGCCGGCACCCGGACCGGAGTGTCCACCTCCAAAAAATCTTGCGCATCGAAGTAGGCGCGCACCTGCCTCAGCGCGGCGCTGCGCACGCGCAACCTGCGCCCTAGGCGTCGGCCATGCTCACCAGCGCCCAGCCGGCCGACTGCGCAGCGCTCAAGCGCGGTCACCACTCGCTCGCCGGAGCGCGCACCCAGGCAAACGCGAACCAGATCACCGACCCTGATCTCTGGAGGAGCCTGTACTTCAAGCCTGTAGCTCCGCTCCACCTCGGCGTCAGCGAGTTCAAGCTCGTGTTCGCTGAGCTGCGTCAGCCGACCTACGAGCCACAGCGGTAGTTCTAGTCGCCCCGCGGCGAGCCCGCGCTCAGCCTCAAGCACGCTCAGCGCAGTCATCCTAAGGCACCAGCGTCACGGGTAGGGGCGTGGGTTGGGAGCCGGGCGTCCACTGGCTCAGCGTTCGTCGCGGTGACAAGGGCAGCATCAGGGGCGACGAGCGACGCGGGCAGAAGCGATGCGTCCTCGACCGAACGCCTCGGTTATCAGACCAACGCCCTTTAGCCACCGCTGAACACGCGGGCTGCGAACTGGGCGACTTGTTGCCCCATCCAGGGCCCAGCCAGCGCGAGCACGACCGCGACGACGACTAGCCTCGGCAGATGCGCGATGGTGATGTCTTGCACTTGAGTTGCCGCCTGGAAAATAGCGACGAACAGGCCCGCCAACGCTGCCGCGCCGATCACCGGTAGTGAGATCGCGATGCTGAGCAGGAGCGCCTCCTGGGCATTCGCTACCAGCTGCGAGACAGGCACTAGTTGGCGCCTCCCGTGCCGGCAGCGCCTCCCGCGCCAGCGGCAGCGCCTCCCGTGCCGGCAGCGCCTCCCGCGCCAGCGGCAGCGCCTCCCGTGCCGG
>CAZKDY010000024.1:52601-79592 GCA_964551615.1 uncultured Polyangiaceae bacterium | reverse complement strand
GCAGCGCCTCCCGCGCCAGCGGCAGCGCCTCCCGCGCCAGCGGCAGCGCCTCCCGTGCCGGCAGCCCCTCCCGGTCCAGCGGCGCCTCCCGCTCCAGCGGCGCCTCCCGGTCCAGCGGCGCCTCCCGCTCCAGCGGCAGCGCCTCCCGCGCCAGCGGCAGCGCCTCCCGCGCCAGCGGCAGCGCCTCCCGAGCCAGCAGCGCCAGCGGCGCCGCCTGCGGGATTGACCGAGCCGCCGCTGCCATACCCCGGGGAGACCGAGGGATCGGGCACCAGATCCTGTGTCGCGGGGAAACAACCCTGGACACCGGGGGTCTCCCACGCCGGGGCGCAGCACACGTCTTTACCAGCCTGCACGTCCAGCCCAGAGCGACAAATCAGCCCACTCGTACAGTCTGCGTTGCCGTTTGCGCGTTCGCAGTGCTCCCCCTCAGCGGCTTGGTTCGAGCAGCGCAAGAGCAGCAAGCCGAACACTCCAGCCAGGAGCACGCGCGGGTTCATGCTCCGCCGCCTGCCGCGCCGCTGCTGCCAGCGGTCCCACCTGAAGAGTTGCCACCTGCAGCGTTTCCGCCTGGTGACGTACCGGCAGCCCCAGCGCTGCCCGCTGCGCCGCCGGTCGAACCGCCAGAGCCGCCGTTCGTGCTGCCAGCAGAGCCGCCGATGGAAATGCTCCCTGCGGCGCCGCCAGTACCGCCGTTGGTCGAGCCACCGTTGGTCGAGCCACCGTTGCCAGAGCCGCCGTTACCAGAGCCGCCGTTGCCGATGCTGCTCTTAGGAGCGCAGCGATCGTCGCTGAAGCTTTGGCCTTCAGGTGGGCAGCAGCGATCGGTGCTGTTGTCGCTGAGCGCATTGGCTGCAGTGCAGACTAAGCCCGACTCACAGTCGGCGGTCTCGCCGCTCAGCAGCAGGTCGCAGCGCTCTCCCTCTCCCTGCTTGGAGCAGGCGGTCGCAAGTAAGCCAAAGAATCCCAAAAAAAGAGCGGTACGAACGCGCATGGCGCGCCTGTGTTAGCAGCCCTCGCTAGGTTTTGTCACGCCCCTGCACGCAGCTTGTTGCTGGATTCAGGGTGGAGCGTGGCGCCGTTCCTTGGCTTCTGCGGCTTCGGCGAACAGCCCGACGTATTGAAACGCGCTGCTAAAGCTGAAAAACAGTGAGATGTAAATCAACCAGCGCCCCACCGGCACTAGGTCCACCACCCCCAAGTCGAACAAACCCAGATTGAGGTGGTAGGGGTAGCCAATTACTAGGCACAAAATCCCGATCATTTGCAGCGCGGTCTTGCTCTTACCGCCGCCGCCCGCCGCGATCACTACGCCTTCGCTGCTGGCGATTGAGCGCAAGCCGGTGATGCTGATTTCCCGGGTCAGCAGCAGGATCACGACCCACTCGGAGATGCGGCCCATGGGCACCATCCAGATCAGCGTCGCCATCACCAACAGCTTGTCGGCGAGTGGATCCAAGAACTTACCCAGCACGCTGACCACGTTCATCTTGCGAGCCAGGTAGCCGTCCAGCAGGTCCGTGATGGCTGCGGCAGCGTACACCAGCGCCGCCATGGCGCAGTCTTGTGGCGTGCCTCGCGCCAGCAACCAGAGCACCACGGGGATGATGGCGATGCGCCCAAAAGTCAGCAGGTTCGGCAGATTCAAGGCGTCGGCGCGCAGCGATTGGCGCCGGGCCTTGCGCTGCTCAGGATCGCGCCGCGGGCGCTTGCGCCGCGCCTGGCCGGCCGACTGAGCCGAACTCTCGGCGTCTGGTGAGCCAGCGGTCGACGAGCCAGCGCCTGAGGGACCGGCGTCGGGCAGCGCGTCGCTGTCTGAGCTGCGGGGACTGTCAGCCATAGGCAAGGCGCGCATCCTACTCGCCTGGCGCCCGATGAGCCACCCTGCCGCGAACGAGCCACGCCGCCGAACGAGCCACCCTGCCGCGAACGAGCCACGCTGCCCAATGAGCGACCCCTAGAGGCCCACCGCAAGACCTGGTCGATGGAGCTAGCGTACCCGCACGAACACGGCGCCGTCGCCTGAGAAGCTGATCATCCCGCGCGAGCCGCTGGCCGCCGTCCCCAACTTGCTCACGCCGAAGGACTCGCCTGCGTCCAGCGGTCGCGGCAGCAGCCGCCCCGTCCAGCCCACCACGACCTCGGCGGCGACCCAGACAGGGCGCTCCGCGCGGCAATCCAGCGCCTCAATTAGATTTCCTCCGTGGAAAATTACCGCGCCGTTGCCCGACAGTTGAACCAGCGGCTCATGCCGCTCGCCAGCGATGGGCAAGCGGCCGCTCTCGTAGTTGATGCTGCTTTCGAAGCCCACCAAGAGCGACTCGCGCAGGTATAAGAACTGACCCTCCAGCTGGGTCACGACCAGGCGACCTTCAGCGCTCGCGAGCACCAGGCGCGCCGCGCCAGTCAGCTCGACCAGCACGTCCCCGGCTTCTCCGAGCGGCTCATCTAGGTCGCGGCCGCGGGCGCGGCGTGACATGTCGACGCAGCTCAGCGGAGTTCCTCCCGGCAACACCGCGCGCAGGCAACTGGGGCGCAAGACGAAGCGGTCCGGGGAGGTGACCAGCACCACGCCGTCGGCGTGGCCGACCACTCGTGGGTCGTCGCTGAAGATCATCATCGACTCTTCAGCTAGTTGATCCACCGGCGGCGGCACCACCACCCCCGCCGCTAGCGTCGGCGCGCCACCGCGGGCGCTGGTCGGGGGGATGGTCGGGGCGCGGGGCGGACGACTTGGCGTGAGCGAACCGGGAGTAAAAGTGCGCGACGGCGGCGGTAACCGCTCTTGCCCCAGCTCAATCGCGCGCCAGTGGCCGGAGCGCGACGTCGCGTCGTCCGAGTTGTCGGCCACGCTGAACGCGTCCTCGCCGCGATCTAACTCGACCTCTGCGTCTCGCGCGGCGCGCATCATCTCTTGGCGATCGGGTCGTTGCGATTCCCCAGGAATACGCGCGCGATCATCCAGGATGCGCTCCATGCGCCGGGCGAGGTGGGGCTGCTCGGCGCGCTCAAAGGCTACCTGCGCCTTGGCGTGATCGCCGAGGCGCTCGAACACTAAGCCCAGATACCCCCAGCCGCGTTGGTGATCTGGCACGATGGCGATCACCTGCTCAAGCACCGTCCTAGCTTGCACCAGCTGGCCAGTCTTGAGGTAGCACAGGGCGAGGTTGATGCGCGGCGTCACTTCCCCGGGGCAACTGCGTACCAGCTCCTCGTAGATCCCCATGGCGTGGGGGTACATGCCGAGCCGAAAGTACACCACGCCGAGCAGGCCTTGACCCTCGACGTCCCTCGGCTGCATGCCGAGGGCGGTCTCTAGCTCGCCTTTGGCTTCCTCGATGCGGTTGTCCTGCAGCAGCTCAGAGCCGCGATACAGGTGAAACAGGAAGTCTTCGCCATCAAACGACGAGCCGCCGCCGTCCGCGTCCTGGGCGGCGCGTGAACCGCCGCCGTGCGGGTCAGAGCGCGCGACGGCGGCGCTTGGGCCAGCTGGGCTGGGTCCATGCGGCGAGTCGTCGGAGGGCGGGACCATGGCAGGCCGTTCTACCTCACGCGGGCTGCGCCTTGCAGACAATCCGACTAACTCAGGCCAACACCGCCACCGCGTCAGCCAAACTAAAGCGCCCCTCGTGCAGCGCGCGTCCCACGATCGCCCCCACCACCCCATCCCCCGAGACCTGCTTTAGCTCAGTCAAATGGGCGAGGGTGCCCACGCCACCGCTGGCGATCACCGGCAGTCCGCCTTCACGGGCGAGGCGCGCCGTCTCAGCGACGTTAGGCCCGACCTCGGTGCCGTCGCGCTCGATGTCGGTGTAGAGCACCGCAGCCACAGGTAGCTCGGCCAGCTTGGCGGCGACCTCCACCGCGAGCAGATCGGAGACGTCGAGCCAGCCGTCAGTGGCCACGCGGCCCGCCTTGGCGTCTAGCGCCACGATCATCCGCCCTGGGTAGGCCAGCACGATCTCGCGGAAGCGGTCCGGCTCGCGGATCGCCAGCGTGCCCACCACCACGCGCTCGGCGCCCAGCTCCAAATAGCTCGCGGCGGCGCGCATCGAGCGCACTCCACCCCCGACTTGTACGCCTGCGCCAAAGGCGCTCACCACCCGCCGTACCAGCTCACTCTGCACCGCGTGGCCGGCCTGCGCGCCCTCTAAATCGACCACGTGGAGCCGCGCAACCTGGCCGCGCCAGCTGGCCGCCAGCTCAGCTGGATCCGTAGGGTAGGTGGTGACCTCGTCGTAGCGCCCTTGGCGCAAGCGGACCGCGTGACCATTGAGCAAATCGATGGCTGGGATGAGCTGGAACATGGCTAGATCTGCAGGAACGCGCCGAGTAATTTCAACCCCGCGCCTTGGCTTTTTTCCGGGTGGAATTGTGTTGCGAACACGTGATCTCGCGCCACCGCGGCTGTCACGGTGTTCGGGCCGTAGTCGCAGGTCGCGACCACCAAGCGCTGGTCGCGCAGGACCGCGTGAAAAGAGTGCACGAAGTAGAACCAAGTCCCGTCACCGCCGGCTTCGACGAGCAGGGGGTGGGGGGCCGCCGTCGTTGGATCGGCGCTCAACCTCAGCTGATTCCAGCCCATGTGGGGGATCTTGACGTCGCCTGCGCCTCGTAAGCGCTCGACTCGTCCGGCAAACCAGCCGAGCCCTGCGCCCGGCGCCTCGTCGCTGGCTTCGAGCAGCACCTGCAGCCCGAGGCAGATCCCGAAGTAGGGCGTGCCAGCCGTGAGCTGTTCGCGCACGGCTTCACCGATGGGCCCCGCGAACACTTGCGCGCAGTCCCTGAAGCCGCCTTGGCCTGGCACCACGATGCGGCTCGCCCGGCGGATCTTGTCGGGATCTGCGCTGTGCTCGACCTGGAGCGATTTGCCGCTCAGCGCCGCAGCGCGCGCCACTGACTTCTCCACCGAGCGCAGGTTGCCAAGGCCCGCGTCCACGATCACCACGTCACTCATGGGCGATACACACAGCCAGTTGGCTGTCAGTCGAGGCTGCCCTTGGTGGACGGCACGCCGAGCACACGTGGGTCGCGCTCAGTGGCGGCTCTGAGCGCGCGGGCGAAGGCCTTGAAGGTGATCTCGACGATGTGGTGCAGGTTTTGGCCGCTGTGCAGCACCAGGTGCAGGTTGCACTGGGCGCTGCGGGCGAAGGCCTCAAAAAACACCTCAGCGAGCTCCGTGTCCCAGGTGCCGAGCTTGGCCTTGGGCAGCGGCACGCGCCAAACGAAGTACGGTCTGCCGGAGAGATCCAGCGCGGCGGTCACCAGCGCCTCGTCCATAGGCAGCGTGGCCGAGCCGTAGCGGCTGATGCCTTGGCGATCGCCCAAGGCTTCGCGCAGCGCTTGTCCGAGCACGATGCCGATGTCTTCGGTGGTGTGGTGCCCATCGATCTCGACGTCGCCGCTGGCCTTGACGCTCAAGTCAAACAGCCCATGCCGCGCGATCTGCTCGAGCATGTGGCTGAGAAAGGGCAGTGGGGTCTCGATGGACGACCGCCCTTGGCCGTCTAAGTTAATTTCCACACAGATATCAGTCTCGCGGGTCTGCCGGCTCACTCGCGCCGTGCGCGCCACCCCGGGGCTTGGCTGAGTCGGCTGATTCATTTGAACTCCTGGATCTTCCAGCGGCCGCCTTCAAGCAGCAACTCGATGGTGCCACCCGCGCCGTAGGCCAGCGTCGCGCGATCACCGATCACCTCCAGGCGGGCCGTGGGCAGCGCCGCCTTGAGGGCTTGAGTCAGGCGCTGTAGCTCTTCTTTCTGGTCGCCGGTCCAGAAGGTCTCGAGCTTCTTTGCGTCGAGGCCCTCGCGCTCGCTCTCGGGCACGAAGCGCATCAAGACGTCCCAGCGCTGGTTCTCGAAGGCACGTACGAACGAGCTCAGCGCCGCTTTCGGGCTGCCCTGGCCATACAAGTCGATGGCCGAGCCATCGACCCGCCACGCGCCGTCTTCATACACCAAGAGCAGCGACTCACCACTCGGAGCGACCACCGTGGCGGTCACGCGCGGCGGGCCCGATGGGCGGAGCAGGCTCTTTGAGACCTGCCGCACTTCATCTGCGTTCTCCTGCACCATGCGTTGAAACGCATCGTAGGGCAGCGATTTCTTCGCCTCGTCACTGAGCAGCGCGTAGGCGTCGCTGACTCGTCCTTCATCTAGCGCGGCGGCGTAGTCGCTGAGCACCTCGCGCGGGCCCTTGGCGGTCTGGACGCCTGCGCAGCCAACCGTCGCGCTGATTAACAAGCCAGCGCCAACCAAACTCAAAAGTCGCTCTCGCACCAGCAGCGGCCTTACCACAAGGCGCGTGCTTCCGCGACAGCGACGCGACCCGGCCGGCCGATGGCTCAGCACCGCGCCGGGCGGGGGGGTGGTGGGACCGGCGCTAGCAGGCAGCAACTCGGAGGCTTCGAGGGGCGCGTCGGCTGATCGACACCAGCCCTGCTAGGGACTAGTGTGCCGCCCATGGCTTCTGGGCCCTCCGAACGCGTCGCGATCCTTCCCCTCCGTAACTCAGTCCTGTTCCCGATGAGCGTCGTGCCCATCAACGTGGGGCGGCCGCGCAGCGTTCAGCTGGTCGAGGAGCTAGGCGAAGACGGCGGGCTAGTCGGCGTGCTCGCTCAGAAGAACTCAGACGTCGTGGAGCCGACCTTTGAGGATCTGCATCGCGTCGGCACCCTGGCCCGCGTGGTCAAGGTGATCCGGCTCGGGCCAGGCAACTACAGCGTGGTGCTGAACGGGCTGGCGCGGTTTGAGCTCGAAGGCAACCTCGGCCTCGAGCCGTACATGACCGCCGACGTGCGGCGGATCCAAGAGCCCGCGCCGGACGCCAGCGTGTCGGAGCTGGGCAGGACCCTGCGCGAGCGGACCCGCAAGGTGCTCGAGCTGATCCCCGATCTGCCGCGCGAGACGGCGAGCATCCTAGACAACGTGCGCGAGCCGGGCGCGCTCGCAGATCTGATCGCGTCTAATCTCCCCGAGGAACACGCGAGCATCCAGCGTCGCCAAGAGATCTTGGAGGCGTTTGACCTCGAGCGGCGCGTGCAGCTGGTGCTCGACATGGTGGGCCGCCAGCTGGACGTCCTGCAGGTCAAGGGCGAGATCACCGCCATGGTGCAAGAAGAGATGAGCCGCTCGCAGCGCGACTACGTGCTGCGTCAGCAACTCAAGACGATCCGCGAGGAATTAGGCGAGGCTGACGACGATGAGATCGAGGCGCTGCGCGAGCGCGTCGCCATCGCCGACATGCCGCTTGAAGCCGAGAAGGCGGCGCGCAAGCAGCTCTCGCGGCTGTCTGGCATGCCGCCGCAGAGCGCCGAGTACAACGTGGCTCGCACCTACGTCGAGTGGCTGGCTGATTTGCCCTGGTCGCGCACCAGCCCAGACCGCATCGACGTGAAGGACGTGCGGCGCTGCTTGGACGAAGACCACTGGGGGCTGGAGCAGGTCAAGAAGCGCATCGTAGAGTACACCGCCATCCGGCAGCTACGCGCCGACAAGCGGGGGCCCATCTTGCTGTTCGTCGGGCCGCCAGGCGTGGGCAAGACCTCACTCGGCAAGAGCATCGCGCGCGCCATGGGCCGCCGCTACGGGCGGATTTCCCTGGGCGGCGTGCGGGACGAGGCGGAGATCCGCGGCCACCGCCGCACCTACGTCGGCGCGCTGCCAGGACGCATCGCCCAAGCGCTGAAGAAGGTCGGCACCCGCAACCCAGTGCTGGTCTTGGACGAGGTCGACAAAATGGGCGCCGACGTGCGGGGCGATCCGGCGGCGGCGCTGCTCGAGGTGCTGGATCCTGCGCAGAACGACACCTTCGTAGATCATTACCTCGAGGTACCGTTTGACCTGTCGCAGATCATGTTCCTAGCCACGGCCAACTACCCCCGCGATATCCCAGAGGCGCTCAAAGACCGCCTCGAGGTGATCGAGGTCCCCGGGTACCCGCGCAGCGACAAGATCCACATCGCGCGCCAGTTCCTGATCCCAAAGCAGCTGGGGGAGCACGGCCTCACGCCGCAGCAGCTAGAGTTCACCGATGACGGCATCGAGCTCTTGATCGACTCATACACCCGCGAGGCCGGCGTGCGCGGGCTGGAGCGCCAAGTGGCATCAATCTGCCGCGACGTCGCGGTCAAGCTGGCTGAGGGAGCCGAAGTCGCCGGGCTCAAGACCAGCGCCGAGTACATCGAGCAAGTGCTCGGGGTACATCAGTACCGTCCGGAACTAGCTGAGCGTGAGCCGACGGCTGGGGTGGCCACGGGGCTCGGCCTCAACGCGGCAGGCGGCGATCTTTTGTTCGTTGAAGCCAGCCAGATGCCGGGCAAAGGCAAGATCCACGTCACGGGCAATTTACGCGACGTAATGAAGGAATCCGCGGCCACCGCCGTCAGCTTCGTGCGCTCTAAAGCGGACCGCTTGATGCTGGATCCGCACTGGCTCGAGAAGATCGATCTACACATCCATGTGCCGCGGGCTCGCGGCTCCTATGACGCAGCCAGCCTGGGGGTGCCCATCTTCGTCGCGGTGGCGTCGCTGCTGCTAGACGCGCCCGCGCGCGTGGACGTGGCGCTGGCTGGGGAGCTCACGCTGCGCGGCTCGATCCTGCCCGTGGAGGGCATCAAAGACAGCATCCTCGCGGCACACCGCGCGGGGCTGCGGGAGCTGGTGCTGCCCGCGCGCAACCAGCGAGATCTAGAGGAGATCCCCAAGCAGATCCGAGACAGCATGCGGATCCACTTCGTGAGCCGCCTGGACGAGGTCCTGAGCCTGGTGCTGGTCGATCCGACGACCGGTAAGTCATCTGGCGCCGGCCCCACTCCTGCTGGACTGAGCGGCTCGCCCGCGCTGTGAGCTAGCAATGATGCGGCTCGTTGTCTTGACCCTCACCCTGGCGGCGACGCTCGGCTGTAGCGGCGATAAAGAGTCGCGGCCCAAGCCGGGGCCAAGCCCAGCCGAGATCACCGCGTGCGAGCGCCACTGCGAGGTGCTCGCCGCGGGGCAACGCCCGGAGTGCGATCGCGGGGTGATCGAGGCCGTTCAGTGTAAACGCGCGGTCGAGCTGGCGACTCAGGACTGCAAGCGCACCTGCCAGCCGCGTAAGTGAGCTGCGCCGTGAACGACCTGCGCCGTGAGTGAGCCTCCGCAGAGCTCAGGCGAGGCGCCCCGCAGCCTGCCCCCGGCGCTGAGCCGCGCGCCCGGCGGCCCCGGTCGGCTAAGGCGCGCTTGGCGCGGGCGGCGTCCGCTGTTGGTCGCCTTCGCGCTGAGCGCGGCCTCCAGCGGCGTGCTCGGGTTCTTGCCATTGCTCGGTGGACCTGGCTACGAGATGGCCGTGGTGGCGGGGCTCTTACTTCCATTCCTTGCGGCAATGAGCGCCGCGCTCGACGTGTTGAATCGAGCGCGCAGCGGCCCCGCGGACCGACCGGGGCAAGCCCGCGCGACGCCCGTCGGGCTGGTCGCTGACAGCCTGCTTGGCGCCGGGATAATTTGGCTGATTTTCTGCGCCATCAACTTGCTCCACGGGCTGCGCAGCGGCTTGTGTGAGCCGTTTGACGATCTCAAGCTGATGGCCTTAGGTCCAGGGGTAGGGACGCTGCTCGGCGGCGCGTGGGGCGCGCTGGTTGGGCTGTGGCTAGCTGACCGTGGGGCTCGCCGCGCGGCGCTCAGCCTGCCTCAGCGCAGCCCTAGGGCGACCCGCAGCGCGCTGCTCTTTTTGTGCGTGGCCCTGCCGCTGTTCAGCATCGGGATCAGCGTGTGGCGCTTCCTGACCAGCCCCATGGTGTTCGCGTACGACCCGTTCGTCGGCTATTTCTCCGGGTCAATTTACGACACCGTGATCAACTACGATGGCTTGGTCAGCTACCGCCTGGGCAGCCTGTGTAGCCTGCTGGCGCTGCTGGCGGCCTGCGCGCACCTGACCCGCGATGCCCTAGGGCGGGTGCGCTTTCGTCGACGCCAGCTGGGCCTCGCCTTAGCTGGGCTGGTCGCCGCGCTGTGTAGTCTGTGGATCAGCCTGAGCGGGCCACGCTTTGGCCACTACTACACCACGGCGGACATCAAGGCTGAGCTCGGGGGCGAGCTCAGCTACGGCCGCTGCGATCTCGCCTACGATCGCAGCCTGCCCCGCGACACCATGATCGCCATCGCCCGGGACTGCGACGCGCATATCCACGCGCTGGAGGCCTATTTTGGCGCGCCGGGGCCTGAGCGCATCACCGCCTATTTCTTCGCTAGCGCCTCCCGGAAGCAACAGCTGATGGGCGCCATGAGCGTCTACATCGCCAAGCCGTGGCGGCGCGAGGTGTACCTCCAGGCGGAGATGTACCCGCACAGCGTGCTGGGTCACGAGCTGGCCCACGTGGTCGCCGGCGCCTACGCTAGAGGTCCCTTCAAGGTGCCGGGGCGCGTGTGGGGCGTGTTCGCCAACCCGGGGCTGATCGAGGGCATGGCGGTGGCGGCGGCCCCCGACGAAGACGCCGATCTGACGCTGCAGCAGTGGGCGCGGGCCATGCGTGAGCTCGGGCTGCTGCCGCCGCTGTCTCGGGTGTTTCACTTGGGCTTCTTGGGCGAAAACTCGTCCACCGCGTACACCGTCGCCGGCGCGTTCGTGGAGTGGTTTCGAACCAACTACGGCTCAGCCAAGCTCCGCGGCTGGTACGCAGGGCAGACCCTTGAGCAGCTGAGCGGGCAGCGGTTGCCCGCGCTCGAGCAGCGCTGGCTCAGCAGCCTCGACGCCGTCGAGGTCCCCCCAGAGGCCATGGGCGTCGCTAAGGCGCGCTTCGATCGCCCCGCGGTGTTCGGCCGCCACTGTCCCCACGCGGTAGATCGCCTGTTCGCGGGCGCCAGAGCCCTGCTGGGTGCAGATCCGTCGGGAAGCGAAGCCAACTGCCGCGAGGTGCTCAAGCTGGAGCCCGACCATTTGGGCGCGCGCCTGACGCTGGCTGACGCCCGAGCCGCCCAAGGCGATCTCGGTGCGGCGCGAGACGGCTACCGGGCCATCGCCGGCGATCAGCGGCTGAGCGCGTCTCAGCGCGCCCTCGGCCTGGAGACGCTAGGCGACCTGGAGCTGGTGGCCGGTGACCCGAGCCAAGCCAGTGAACTCTACAAGCAGGTCATGGGCGCGATCGTGGGTGAGGACAAGCTGCGCAGCCTAGAGCTGCGCAGCGAAGCGCAGGACAGCACCGCGCGCCAGGCGCTCGTGGCGCTGCTGATCGGCACTGACGGCAAGCCGCGCGACTGGATCGACGCCGCTGACTTATTGGGGCGCTGGGCCGAGCGCGAGCCTCAAAATGGCCTGCCCGAGTACCTGCTCGGCAAGAATCTTTACGGAAACGGCCGCTTCGACCTCGCGCTGCCGCGGCTGCTCGCCGCCAACCACAAGCAAATCAGCAACCGGCGCGCCCGCGCAGAGGCGCTGCGCACGTTGCTGTTCGTGGCCTGTGCGCGAGCCGATCTGCCGGTCGCGACCCGCGCCTACGCCGACTACGCTAGCCTGGCAGAGGGGCCCGCCGCCCGGCGGGCGGGGGTGCGCGCGTTCGCGAGGCGCTGCGGCGCCGCTGCCGCAGGGGAAGAGTCAGCGCAGTAGCGACACGCCGCGAGGGGGAGGGTGAGGCGCGTTGCTTGAGCAAATCCTGTGACTTCGGCAGTGCAAGAAGGAGGTTGAACTGCCTGCTTCGGAGCGTTTGGTAGGGCGCCGTCTGCTCGGTGTTCGGCGGCGCCGGTAGCTGGTCGTCAGTGCCGCCATGCAGGGATGCGCGCTGGCGTGGTGCGCGAAAGTGTCGGGTCGACTCTCTGTGGCGTTGGCAATTCCGCGCGGTGGTGAATGCGGCGGGGCGTTCAGCTGACGTTCTTGCACAGCCCGTGCGGAGCCCGGATGTCGCGCACGACGTCGGTACCGTACGCGCGGAACTCGAGGCCGTCCATGCTCCGCATCTCGGCCGCTCTCGCCGCTCAGCCCAAGGCCCAAGGCGAGCCACGGACCGCTACCGGAATTACCGTGTGGTTTATCTCACTGGCGAGCGGTTCGCTCGACCAATGCGGCTGCGGTCTTTGACAGTCGGTCGGACCACGCGATCTCGTTGCGCCAGTGCTCTGGGATCCCACTGGCACCGTACAGGGCACCAGCCAGCTGCCCGGTGATGGCGCCGGTGGTGTCGGCGTCCTCGCCGAGGTTGGCGGCGAGGAGCACCGCGGTTTGATACGTGCCAGTTCGCCCTACTGACCAGAGCGAGGCTTCCAACGCATGGGCCACGTAGCCCGACGCGCGGATGTCATCGCGGGCCTTGCCCCGCCAGCTACCTTGCGAGATGGTGTCGATCTTGCCCGCGTAGCCCGCGTTGCGGGCGCGCAAGACATCCGAGCGCTTCGCCCCCTCGATCGCGTCTGCCAGCACTTCGGCATAGGCCACGCAGGCATCCACCGCTTCGGGCGCGGCGTGGGTGGTTCGGCCCTGCCGCGCCGCCACATCGCGCAACAGCGCGCGGTTGTCGAAGTGACGGATGGCCACCGGGGAGAGCCGCATCAGGCTGCCGTTGCCGGCGGTCGTCGGATCAATGGAGCCCGCGAAGGGATCACCCGTCTTCTGCCACCGAGCCAAAGCCTTCCGCGTGGTAATACCGATGTCAAAGCAGCGTCCGGTGCAGGAATAGGTGCCTCGTTCATGCCAGTCCACGAACCGCTGCATCAGGTCGCGCTCATCGAGGGCTGGATCGTGCGTCAAGCTGTCGGCCAGAGCCAGCGCCATGGCGGTGTCGTCGGTCCATTGGCCGGGCTTCAGCCCGAAGGGACCGCCACCCACCATGTCCGTGAGGGTAGGGTAGCTGTCGCGGGCCTTGAACTCGAGCGTCGTGCCGACTGCATCCCCAACCGCGAGGCCGAGCAGCGCCCCAATGGCGCGATCACGGATTGCAGCCCCCGAGGTGTCCGGGACCGGCTCTGGTACCGCGGTCTGCGCCAGCACATGGGCCAGCTGGGCGCTGGTCTCAATGGCGCCGGGACGTGCCGCCCGCACGGATTTGACGGCTGCCTCGGGCGCGATGCCCATGCCGATCAACAGCCGCGCCGCGACCGTGCCAGCGCGCCCCAGCCCACCCTTGCAATGGACCAGCACGCTAAAGCCAGACCGCAGCCGGTGCATCAGGTCGGGTGCGACGACCGCCCATCGCTGCTCAAATGCCGCGTCGGGCACGGAGACATCTGGGATCGGCAGGTGAAACCAATCCATATGCCGCGCACGCACCTCGTGGCCCATCGCCGTCACCTTGAGGGTGACTAGCTCGTGCTCCTCGACCAATGTGACCACGGCGACGGCGCCCCAATCGGCGATGGCATCGAGATCAAGACCGAGATCACGGTCCCAACTGCCGGACATGGCCCCCGGCTGGACCTTTCCGGGGCAAAAGGTAACGCCGACGCGACCCACGCCGTCCGCGAGCTGAACGCTGGCGATCTGCAAGGGATGAGACTGACTCGTACGCATCTGTGGACCTCCCGATGATGGTGGCAGCGGTTACGCGACCTTCCGCTACCGCCCAGGCTGAGCGGTGGGCGAGCGGTAGCCGAGGAATGTATCACGTCGTTGAACAGCCGGTCTGCTCACGCCGCAGCAGCCACAGCGCGCTCAGCGCAACGCTCAGGGGGAGCCACGGACGGCTGTCAGAATTACCGGGTGGATTTTTAGATCGGGGGTGGGGGAGGGCAGCGATGGAGCAGCCACTGTCTCCGTCGTCACCGGCGGCGTGCGAGCTGCCAGCGCCGCCGCCCGGCGCGCCGCCCCCAGCACCACCAACGCTGCCACCAACGCCGTCGCCAGCGCCGCCGCCCGCACCAGCCGCGCCACCCGTGGCGTCGGGTTTGGCGCAAGGCGCCGGGTCTTCTGCGCTGCAGTCGGTCAAAATGTCCGCCACGAAGTCACTGGCCAGCTGGCTGCCATTTAAGGTCTTGGCGCCGGTGGACACCCGCACCTGGTAGACCACCTGGGGTTCGGGATCGACGTCGGGCTTGAGCTGAATGGTGTGCACCCAGTTGTCCCCGCGCAGGCGCAGGCTGACGGGTACCACGTTGCCCGACGGATCCAGGAGCTGGATGTTGTCCGCGGTCAGGCTGTCGCGATCCATGCCGTGACCCGTGAACAAGGTGATCCAGCCGCCGAGGTCGGTGTGGTCGAGCTTCAGGTAGCGCGCCGCCGGCTCGCCGACGGGCGCGGGGTCGATCCCGGCGATCAGGCCTTGGTCGACGCTCTGGTTGCCGTTTAGGCGCCGCCAGATCTGCTCCCAGTAGGCGGCGATCACCCGGGCGTTGTACGGGTAGGAGCCGGGCACGCTGGGGTCCAAATAGGCTTTCGAAGCCCACGGATACTGGTCACGGAAACGCTGGTGGCCTGCGGCCAGCAAGTTGCGCACGATGGCGTGGGCGCTCTTGGCTTTGCTCATGCCGTCGAGGATCACCTCCGGCGCGACGGCGTGCTGGGTGAAGGTCAAGAACACCTCGCTCAGCGCCGCCGCGTCGACCACCACCGGCGGATCGTAGTCAATCACCCGATCGTTGACCAACCACACGTCGGTGCCGGTGTCGAGCTCCACGGGATCGCCGTCGCGCACCACCGACTGATCGTAGAGCAGGATGTCGAACGCCTCGTCGGCCATGCCGTGAGAGGCCGCGCCGAGCAGGACCGCGACGTGTTCTGCGGCGACGCCTTCGGTGTATGGCGGGGAGAAGTGTTGCTGGATCCAGCTGATGTAGCCCTGCACGAAGCCCGACCAGTGGGCGATCTCGCCGTAGCCGTCCCCCGCCGCGTAGCCTGAGTCGGGTAAGAAGGAGCCGTTCAGGTATTGATCGGGGTGGTCGAGCAGCAGCTGCTTGAGCTCAGGCGTTACCACGTGAGAAATGGCCTGCTCGCTGGTGTACATGTGGCCCAGCATGCCGTTGGCCTGGGCGCTGGGCGTGAAGCTGAGCGCCAGCAGCAGGCTGGCCGCCCCGAGAGTGCGTCGCATGGAGCAGAGCTTACCAGGCGGCGCAGGGCGCTAGGAGCTCGTCGCCGACAGCCGCCTTGACGGTAGCGGTCTTCCAGCGCGCCGCCGGCGCCTGCTTGCAGAACGCGCGGCTTAGGTGTGCGGGTTCGGCTATCGTGGCGCGATGGACTGGGACGACACCGCACACAGGCTCCGCGACGTCGGCGAGGCGCTCCGGGACAACGCAGTGGACTACTGCCAAGGTCGCAGCCCGTGGGCGCGCGGCGTCCTCGCCCTCTACCTCGCGTATGCAGGCGTCCGCCACGTCGCCGACCCCCTCTATCGGAGCTGGTTCGCCGGCATCACCCTCGTGTTCCACGAGCTCGGGCACATCGTGTTCGCGCCATTTGGCCGCACGCTGATGCTCCTCGGGGGCAGCATCATGCAGCTCCTGATTCCGCTGGCGGCGGGCGCGTACTTACTCCTCCGCCAGCGCGATTGGTTCGGGCTCCTGGTCGGCCAGTCATGGCTCGCGTTCAGCACGTGGGAGCTCGCGACGTATATCGACGACGCCAACAAGGAGCGCTTGCCGCTGGTGTCCATGGGGGGCGTGCCCGAGCACGACTGGTCCACGCTGCTCACCGATTGGCACCTGCTCAACTCATGCGGAACCACCGCCAGCGTTACGCGAGGCGTAGCGTTCCTGCTCTGGGCGAGCGCCATGGCGGCCACCGCCTGGCTCCTGTGGCACATGGCCCGCCGCCAGCCCGAGTGATGTCGACGACGGGCCGGCACAGAGCCAGCTCGACGCTCAGCCCAGGTTCAGCGCTCGACTGTGGGCGATGCTGCCATCGGTCGCGACGAACTCCACCAGCACGCTGTCGCTCGCCGGATCGAAGGTGATCAACGGCAAGTGCGCTTCCTCAGAGCGCCACGGGAACTGCTCCTCGGGTATCTTGTTTGCCAGGGGGTTGATGTTGCCCGAGGTGACGCACACCTCCCACATGCCCTCGCCCCGGGTCGTGGGGTTGGGGTCGACCTGCCCCACGAAGCACATGTGCACGTCCCCGGTGATCCACAGGATGTTGCTCAGTTCGTGCTCGTCCACGAAGGCCTGTAGCTCTGCCCGCTGAGTGGCGTAGCCCTGCCAGCGATCGTTTGGGTCCACCAACTGAGCAAGGATGGGGTCGACGTCGGACAGACCCAGGTTCGAGAACGGCACCGAGTTGAGCACGCACTTGAAGCGGCAGGGGCTGTTCTGAAGTCGATCGAGCAGGAACTGGAACTGCTCGTCGCTCAGGTACACGCCGCTCTCCAGGGGCTGCCGCTCGTAGCGGCAGTCGAGCACGATGAACTCCACGGTGTCCCCCCAGCGAAAGCTACGCCACAGGTGATCTACCTTGGGGTCCGCCGCGTCGATGGGCATCACGGTGAAGTAGGCGCGCTGGGCGTTCTCGATGCGCGCTCGCTCTTCGGGATCCGTCGTCCAGGGATCTACGCTGCTGTTGTTGGTGACCTCGTGGTCGTCCCAGGTCGCGTAGAGGCCGGTCCTCGGGTAGACCTCACGGTAGCCTCCGCCGTGGAGCGCCCCCCACGCAGCGAGATACTGCTCAAGGCTGCCCCCCGCCTTGTAGACCTTGTCCAGGTAGCCTTGATCTCCCAGGTGGATGAACACGTCATAGTCCGCCTTGCTGGCCTGGCGCATGGTGTCCCAGATCTCCACCGGCTGGAGGTTGTCCGGGTCGATGTACTCCGGGATCACGCCCCGCCCGATGCAGGCGGCGATGGCGATGCGCACGGGCTCAGTGGATCCGTCGGGCAGCGCGGTGCGCACGCGACCGATCAAGCTCCGCGCCTCGAACCCCGCTGTCGCCTCGCCAGTAAACAGCGCGTACCCGTACCATTGCCCGCCCTGGAGCCCCTCTACCTTAGCCTTCAAGAAGCCGCGCGCGTCGGGGGTGATTCGCTGCTCCGAGATCACCCGGGCATCGGGGTCGCCCTGCCACACCCGCAGGGTCACCCGCTCTGCGCTCGACACGTGACCGCTGACCCAAAACGACTCGGGCTTCATTTCTCCGGCCATGACCGTGCGCGGGAAGAGCGCAGTCGATTCGGGGACATCTCCCGGCCGGAACGTGGGTCCGGTCTCCTCCTGGGCGTCGTCGGAGGAACAGCCCGCGGCCAAGCCGAGCAAGGCTGCGGTGCCACCGAGGAACTCACGTCGCTGGAGCAACGCCTGTGAGGACTCAGCCTCTGGAGCGGGGTTTTCGGTGCTGCGCTTGACCATGACCCGGACGATAGCCTATCCCGGCCAGGGTTGCCGAGCGTGCCGAGCGCCAAGGAGAATCGACCTGGCGTTTTCGGCCGCGACGGTCAGCTCGCGCGCCAGCAGCTGCGTCACGCTGGGCGCTGGGAGATCGTCGATGAACAAGGTCATCTGCGGCAAACGCGAGTAGTGCCATCATCCTGCGCTGGTGTACGCAAGGGATCTGCCGCCTCAATTTTCACAAGTTAGCGCCTCAATTTCCACACGGATGTATCCAATGTATCTGCGATTACAATTTGTGCTTGGCGCCATCACCTCACTGCTGCTCTCCACGGCATGCGATGGTTCGAACGACTCCGCGAACCAGGGCGGCGGGGAGCTCGGTCACGGGGCTTCTGGCGGTTCAAGCGGCGCAGCTGGCTCAGGCGGATCAGGCGGCGCGGACGACTCAGGCCTGAAAGACCAACGCTGCGAGACACCATTGCACCCGTTCCAAGGCGACCACGTGGATGAAGAGGCAGCCACCACGCTGACGGCTTGTCTAACCGAGAACGGGGTGAATCGCATCGACGTCGAGGGTAAGCCGCTGTGCCAAGATCTCAGCCGTCCGTGCGTCGACGGATGGAATCAGGCCTGCACCCACGAATGCGAGGCAGACGCTGACTGCCCCCCGGGAAACGTGTGCATCTGCGCCGCTGGCCTGATCGAGCCGCAAGGAGACCGATTGGCGCTGACCTCACCTGGGGCGGGCGCAAACCGCTGCTTGCCAGCTGACTGCACGGCATCGAGCGATTGCGATGGCTGGGCTTGTGGTTTGAGCGGCTCCGCCTGTGGCCCAATCACCGACGGTTTGTACTGTCGCTCCGCAAAGGACGAGTGCGCGTCCGACCTCGATTGCACTGGGAGCCAGGTGTGCCGCTACTCCACCGACTTGTGGAAGTGCGTGCAGCTGGCGACGTGCGGCTGAGCTCAGCTCGCGCCACACAGCTCCGCCTCACAGCTCCGCCTCACAGCTCCGTCTCACAGCTCCGCCTCACAGCTCCGCGCCTCACAAGCCGCGGGAGGTCACGGCGCGCAGCAGGTGCCGCTGAGCGACGGCGAAGAGCGCCAGCACCGGCATGCTGAGCAGGACGTTGCCGGCCATCACCACGTGCCAGCGCACGCCGGTGCCTTGCTCGCGAAGCAGAGCGATTCCGAGGGGTAACGTTCGAACTTGATCGTCAGTCGTCATCACCAACGGCCAGAAGTAATCGCTGTAATGGTAGATGAAGCTAAACATGAAGAACGCGACCAAAGTCGGTGATATCATTCGAGGAAGTAGCCTGAACACAATGTACAGCTCGCTCGCGCCATCCATCCGCGCGGCTTCAATCACGCTGCTGGGCACGTTGCTCAGGGCCTGACGGATCAGGAAGGTGCCAAACGCGCTGACGCCAAAGGGCAGCACCAACGCGGTCATGCTGTTCACCAGGCCCCAGTCGGCCAGCATGGCGAACACCGGCACGAAGCGCACTTGCGCTGGGATGAGCAACGTCGCGACCACCAGCCCAAAGGCCACGCCGCGACCGCGGAAGCCAAGCTTTGACAGGGCGTAGCCAGCTGGCAGCGCGACCACGATTTGGATCACCGCGATCAGCACGCTCATCACGAAGGTGTTGATGAAGTAGCGTCCGAGGGGCAATGCTTCAAACACCTGCTGGTAGGCCTCGAAGTTGAGCCCAGAGGGCAGGGGGGCCGTCGGCTGCTTTAAAATCTCAGGCAACGTCTTGAAGCTGGTGGACACCATCCAGGCGTACGGCAGCAGCCAAATCAGGCCGACCAACAGCAGCCCGAGGTGGATGCTGACGCGGCTGAGCTGAGACGCGCCGCGGCTCACGGCGTCGCTCGATTCATGGCGCGGCTCCTTGCGCTGCTGAAGCTCACGGAGCCTCCTTTCCGCGCCAGCCCCACAGCTGCAGCGCCGTGAGGATCAGCAACAGAAAGAAGAACACCACCACCAGCGCGCTGGCCCGGCCCACCCGCAGGTTCATGAAGATCTGCTCGTAGATGGCGTACACAAACACGGTGGTCGAGCGCACCGGGCCGCCCTGGGTCATCACCCGCACCACGTCAAAGACTTGAAAACTAGCGATCAAGCTGGTGGTGCCCACAAACGCCGAGGTCGGCTTGAGCAGCGGCCACGTTACATTGCGGAAACGCTGCCAGGCCCCGGCGCCGTCCAGGGCCGCGGCTTCGTACAAGCTCTCTGGGATGTCTTGCAGGCCCGCCAAGTAGAGCACCATGGCGTAGCCCGCGATCTTCCAAATGGTCACCCCCGCCAGGGAATACAGCGCCACATCGGGGTCGCCGAGCCAGTCCAGGGGCTCAAGCCCCAGGCTGCGCACCAGCGCCGAGAGCGCGCCGGCTTGGCCGTCGAGCACCCACATCCAGAGCAGCGCGACGCTGACCCAGCTGACCACGTAGGCGCTGAACACGGATCCGCGCAGAAACGCCGCCAGCTTGCCCGGTCGATCGCAGAGCAGCGCTAAACCAAGGCCTAGGCTCATGGCGCCCAGCACCACGATCACGCTAAAGATCAGCGTCGTACTGAAGGTGCCCCAGAGCTGCCCCGAGACGAGCAGCTCGCGGTAGTTGTCGGTGCCCACGTAGCGCGGCTCAGTCAACAGATCCCAGGCGAAGAAGCTGCGGTAGACGGCGAACCCGAGGGGATAAAAGAAGAAGACGCCGAGCAGCAGCAACGTCGGCAGCAGCATCCAGTACGGATCGCTCGGTTTGCGTGGACGCAGCAGGTTCATCGCCCGCCTCCAGCTAGCTCACCCTTGGCGAGCGCGCGCGCTGCGTCCATGGCTTGTCGAGCATCGGTGCCCGTGAGCACCGTCTGCTCCAGGCGCGGCTGCACGATTTCGCGTTGGATACGAAACAACTCGCGGGACCACGGCCACTGAAACGCGACCTCTAGCTGATCAAGGGCCACCCGATCGTTGGGGTGCTGCTCGTAGTAGCCCGAGGCTTCAAGCTGCTCCACCGCCGCTTGGGCCACCGGCATGTAGCCCGTGCTGGTCGCCCACTCGATGGTCTGCTTCGGCGCCATCATCCAGCGCAAAAACTCCCAGGCTGCCTGCTTTTGCTCAGGCGGCGCCTCGCGCATGACCACGAAGAACGTGCCGCCGGTGGGCACCGCCCGTCGCGCTTCCCCGGGGAGTGGAGCCGCGACCACCGGGAAGGCTGCGTTCTGTTCCAGGTACTTCAAGAACGCAGTGGAGGTCCAGATCATGCCGACTCGCCCCGCCAAAAAATCCTGATTGGTGGCCTCCCAGGCGCTGTAGTCGCGGCCCGGCGGGGGCTTCATCACGCGCTCGCGGGTCACCAGCCGCTGCCACAGCTCGATGGCTTTCACTCCGGCGTCGCCGCCCAGGCTGATCTCGCCGTCCGGCTCGATGATCTGCCCGCCAGCTTGGCCGACCAGGGCTGCCCAGAACCACCAGTCGATGGGGCACTCAAAGCCCCAGCGCAGGGTGCGATCGCCGCGGCGCTGGGTGAAGATCTGCGCGGTCTCAAGCAGCCCCTGCCAGGTGGTCGGTGGTTTGACTTTCGACTCCCTCAGCCAGTCGCCGTTCAAATACGCGATGGGGGTCGAGCGGTTGAAGGGCAGGGCCACCAAGGGCTTTTTCCCACCCCCGACCCAGGATCCGGCTTGGCCGAGCGCCTTGACCAAGCCGAGGGCTTGGCTGCCGGGGTAGGCGTCGAGGGGCTCTAAGACGTTGGCTGCGGCGAGGTAGGGGATGACCTCGCCGACCACGTGGCTCATAGCTGGGACGGCCTTGGCGGCGGCGGCGGTGCGCAGCTTGGCCAGGTTCTCGAAATAATCCCCCTGGAAAATAGCTCGGACCCAGATCTTCGACTGCTCTTGGTTAAAGCGCTTGACCAGCGCCTCCAAGACTTGGCGGTTCTTGCCGCCGTAGCTGAACCACAGCTCACTCAGCTGCCGATCCTTGGGGATCGACCTGCGGTCGCAACCGGTCAATGACCCGAGCAGGCCGCCGGCGCTGGTCGCCGCCACGCCCCGCAGCAGCCGCCGCCGAGACAGTGGCCCGGTACGCGCGGGCTGGGCCGTGAGGGCGCGCTTGGCGCTGGACACGCCCGTCACGCGGCGGTCTCGGCGGGCGCGACGCGACGACCCGTGTCGGCCTCGAACCAGTGCAGCTCCGCAGGGTCGAGGGCTGCCGCCACCTCGGCGCCGACTTCGGGCGCGTCGAAGCCGCGCGCCTTGGTGCGCACGATCAGCGCAGGATCGGCGGCTGAGCGCCTTAAATCTAGCTCCAGGTGCGTCTCTGCCCCCAGCGGCTCGCGGGTCACCACCCGCGCCGTAAAGCCCACTTCGCGCCCGCTTGGTTGCCCCAGCCGCACGCTCTCCGAGCGGATCCCAACGGAAACATTCTCAGCGCCCTGGCTCAGCGCCGCTGGCAGGCGCAAGCGGCCGACCTGCAAGTCACCACCCAGCGCCGCCGCCGCGCAGATCGCCATGGGCGGAGAGCCAAAGAAGCTCGCGACGAACGCGCTGGCTGGCCGCTCGTAGATCTGCCGCGGCGTGCCCATTTGCTCTAGCTCGCCGCCCCGCATCACGGCGATCTGGTGGCCGAGCGTCATCGCTTCCACCTGGTCGTGGGTCACGTAGACCGCCGTCGCCCCCAGCTCACGTAGCAGCCGCCCAAGCTCTACCCGCAGCTCGCCGCGCAGCGCCGCGTCCAAGTTACTGAGCGGCTCATCGAACAAGAACACCTCGGGGCGGCGCACGATGGCGCGCCCCATGGCCACTCGCTGTCGCTCACCACCAGACAGCTGCTCAGGCCGCCGATCGAGCAGGTGGCTGATGTTGAGCAGCTTGGCGGCGTCTGCCACCGCTTGCTCGCGCTGCGCCGCGGATACGCCGCGCATCTTGAGCGGGAAGCCGATGATCTCCCGCGTCTTCATGTGGGGATACAGCGCGAAGCCCTGAAACACCATGGCCACGTCGCGCGCTTGGGGCGCCACCCCGCGCATGTCTTTTTCACCGATGAAAATCTGCCCCGCGTCGGGCTGATCTAAGCCCGCGATCATGCGCAGCGTGGTGCTCTTGCCGCAGCCCGAAGGCCCGACCAAGCACAGCGTCTGCCCCGCCTCCAGGCTGAGCGATAGATCGCTGACCGCAGGCTGCTCAGCGCCAGCAAAGCGCCGCCGCACCCGGGTTAGGCTCACCGACGCGGCCATGGCTCGCTCCGGTTACTGGCCCCGCGCCGGCGACTTGCGCGGCGCACCTGGCGCGTGCTGCTATGCGACCCGCTCATGTCGAGAGGCCGGCCCAGTTCAGCGCCCAACGCAACAAACATCCCAGCGCGCCAACCCAACGCTGGCGCACGGCTCAACGCCGTGACGTTGCTCGAGGGATCATTCATCGCCAGCCGGGCGCATCCTAGCCACAAAGCGCACGGCAACCCAAGCCTCAGCCGCAAGGCGCCGCGCTGCCAGTCGCTGATCGCCCTCGCCCTCGCCGCCATGTCAGCCTCAGGCCTCGCCGCCTGCGACGACGCAAGCAGGGCAGGGGGTGGAGGGACAAGCTCCTCACGGCCAAGGGCGAGCCAAGCCGCAAGCCCCGCGCCTAGCCCGCCTATGCCTAGCGCCGCTGCCAGCGCCGCTGCCAGCGCCGCTGCCAGCGCAGGCCCGCTGGTCCAGGCGCCCGACGGCAGCGGCGGCGCCTGCCCTGCTGGGATGCTGCGCATCCCCGGCAGCAAGTTCTGGGTCGGCTCAACCCGCGGCAGCGGCAGCGACGAAGAGTGGCCTAGGTTCCGCACGGAAGTGGAACCGTTCTGCCTCGACAAGACCGAGGTCACCCAAGACGCCTACCTCAGCTGTGTCGCCACAGGCAAATGCAAGCCCGCAGGCTCTAACCACCGCTTCTGCAACCTGCGCCAGAAAGGTCGCGGCGACCACCCGGTCAACTGCGTCGACTGGTACCAAGCGCGCGACTACTGCGCCGCTCGCGCCGCGCGGCTGCCGAGCGAGGTCGAGTGGGAGTTCGCGGCGAGGGGCGGTGAAGAGTACCGCGCGTACTCGTGGGGCAACCAAGATCCAGACGGCCGGACTTGCTGGAAGCACCCGGGCGGCTCGTGTCAGGTGGGGCAGTATGGCGCTGGCGCGTTTGGTCTGCTCGACATGACCGGCAACGTCTGGGAGTGGACCGGGGACAGCTTTGGCACCTACCCGTGGCCGGCCACGGGCTCGCTCTCCAAGGTCTACCGCGGCGGCAGCTGGAGTCGGCGCTTTAACAAGTGGATGCGCACCCAACTGCGTAACCGCTTCCCGCCCAAGAGCCAGGGCTCGCACCTGGGCATGCGCTGCGCGCTCACGCCGCCGGGCGTGACCTGTGCCGTAGGGAAAAGCGAAGACGGCGGCTGCCTGCGCCGCGTGTTGGAGCTTGAGTGCGCCAAGGGCGAAATTTGGAACGGCGTGCGCTGCGTGCGCGAGGCCAGCGCAGCGTCCGCGGCGCGCTGTCCGGCGGGGCGCAAAGAGCGCCCAGGCTTCGGCTGTGTATTGGAGAGTGAGGCGCTCGGCCCGGCTCCAGAGGTCGCCTCCAGCCCGGTCACTCGCAGCCGCAGCGCTGGCTTTGACAGCGACTGCGACGCCCACTATCCCGGGCGCCCTCACGCCTACCGCTATGCCGGCGGCACCCACGCCAAGCGCAACGCGGTGAGCGGCGGCGCAGGCTGTAAGAACCGCGACGTGGGGGTAGGCTGGAACTCGTGCTGCTGCCCGTGACACAGGAGACGACGCCGTGAAACCCACCGCAAGACGCAGCGTGAGCTGTACCGTGAACCACCCACAACTCTCACAAACCGTGGGGATCTTCGCCGCCATCGCCGCCGCGTACGCCTGCTCGAGCTCAGCGCCAGCAGCGCCAGCGACCGCGCCCACCAGCTCAGGCGTGGCTGCCAGCGAGCCCACCACCGCGAGCGCGGAGCCTAAGCACGCTGGCGCTCCGCCCAGCGCGCCCAGCGCTGCGACCGCTGGCGCTCCCGACGCCGGCGCTCCCGACGCGAGCGCGCAGCCTCCAGACGCCGCCCCGAAGCAACCCTTAGAGTTGCCGCAGGGCAGCACCGTGTTGCACATCGGCGACTCTTTTGCGGGTGCGCTGGGGGTGCCGCTCAACGCCGAGCTCAGGCAGGCAGGCCTGGTGAGTCACCTGCGCTTTAAGACGGCGAGCTTCATCCCCAACTGGGCGGGCGGCTACGATTTGGGGGCCTACATCGCGCAGCTGAAGCCAGACTTGGTGCTGATCACCCTGGGCGCCAATGAAATGGCCATGAAAGATCCGACGCTGCGCGTCCCGCTGATCAAGAAGATCGTCAAGCGCTTGAACGGCACGCCCTGCGTGTGGATCGCGACCCCGCTGTGGGGCATGGACAACGGCCTGATGGACCTGATCCGCGACAACTCGGCGCCTTGTCGCTTCATGGACACCAACAAGCTCCACCCCGGCATGCCCCGGCTGAGCGATAAGATACACCCGACTATTGCCGCAAGGCAAGGGTGGGCGAAGGTGGTGATCGACTGGCTGCGCGCCGAGCGCGAGCCGACCGCCGCCCAAGTCTGGCACCTGAAGGGCGTCGAGGTGCCTGGTTCAGACTGAGGCGCAGCGCGCAGTTCGATCCGGGCGGCGCCCGTGGCCCTAGCTTGGGTTGGGGGCGGGCTCGGCGGTGTCACGCCCGACGGCACCCCGAGTCCACAGCGGGCTCGCGAACAACGCGATACACAGCAGGGCGCGCAGCACCCAATCAGCGCTGCTCGCCGTCCACACGCCGAGGGTGCCCCAGCCCAAGCCTAGGCCGAGCCAGAGCACGAGCGGGAGCCGCACGGCTAACATGCCGAGCAGCGTGACCCCTACGGGCAGGCGGGTAGCGCCGGCGCCGCGCAGCGCATCGGACAAGACCGCGGCGTACGCCAGGAAAGGCTGAGAGAGCGCCAGCAGCGGCACCGCGACTAGGGCCTCGCTGATCAGCGCCGAAGCGCTTTGCCCTGCGGGAACGAAGACCCCCAAGGTGACCGGCGCGGTGAGCCAGATCACCGCGCCTGCAGCGCTCAACGCCAGCGCCGCCAGGGCCGCGCCGAGCCACCCCGCGCGCCGCGCCTGCTTGAGATCACCGCGCCCGACCGCCTGCCCGACCACGGCGGACGTCGCCACCCCAAAGCCTTGAACCGACAGAAAGCAGATCGACTCGAGGGTGATCAGCGCCTGGTTGCTGGCCATGACCAGCACGCCCATGCGACTGATCACCGCCGCGTAGGCGACGAACCCGAGATGAAAAAAGCTGCGCTCCAGCAGCACCGGGTAGCTGAGCCGCAGCACCTCGCGGGTCACCTGTTGCCCGAGCTGGGTCGGGAGCTGCAAGAAGCCGATGACACACACCGGGCTCGCCGGCCGCCGCATCACGCGCAGCAAGAGCAGCGCCTGAACGCTGAACGCCAGGCTCGATGAAATCGCCGCGCCCGCCACCCCCAAACTTGGGATGTGCAGCGTCGGCGATCCAAAAATCAGCAGTTGGTTGAGCAGCAGGTTCAGGGCGTTTGAGATCAGCGCGACCCAAAACGGGGTCTTGGTGTCACCGCTGGCGCCCAGCACCATGGCGGCCCCCGTCGCCACGAACAGGCCAGGAAAGCCGACCAATGCCCAGCGCAAGTAGGAGACGCTGAGTTCGCGGATCTGCGCGGAATCAGGTCCTACCAGCTCGACCAGCGTGGGCGTGGTGACGAACCCCACGACAGCGACCACCAGCCCCGCCAGCAGCGCGAGGCGGATCACGCTCCGGCTGGCGGCGTGAGCACGCGCGGTGTCTCGCGCGCCAATGCTGCGCGCCACCACGCTGACACCGCCCACGCACAGCCCCATGAACACGCTAAACAGCGACCAGACCACGGGGCCCTGGACCTGCATGCTGGCTAGCGCCTGCTGCGAGTAGCGCCCGAGCATCAGTCGATCCGCGAGGAACACCAGGGTCTCGAGCAGCGCGGTAGAAGCCGCTGGGATGGCCAGCCGAACCAGCTGCCTCCAAAGCGGCCCGCTCAGGGCGTGACTGAGCAGGTGTTGGTTCGGCTCAGGCATGTCGCAGCAAACACAGGGCAGGGGGTGAGGGGAGCACGCTCCACGCGCTTAGTAGTGCGCGAATCAGCGGCGCTGCGCGCAAATCAGCGGCGCTGCGCGCGAAGCGGCGTAGGAGCTGCGCGCGAATCGGCGGCGGAACGCCGTGATCTCACTTCGCGGAGGATTATGCACTGGTGCATAACCGAGTACGGCGGCCGAATCGGCGGCGCTGCGCGCGAATCAGCGGCGGAACGCCGTGATCTCACTTCGCGGAGGATTATGCACTGGTGCATAACCGAGTACGGCCGCCGAAGCGGCGTAGGAGCTGCGCTGTCTGCCAGAGCCGCGCGATCTCAGCGCGCGGACCATGATGCACTGGTGCATAACCGAGTACGGCGGCCGAAGCGGCGGCGCTGCGCGCGAATCAGCGGCGGAACGCCGTGATCTCACTGCGCGGAGGATTATGCACTGGTGCATAACCGAGTACGGCCGCCGAAGCGGCGTAGGAGCTGCGCTGTCTGCCAGAGCCGCGCGATCTCAGCGCGCGGACCATGATGCACTGGTGCATAACCCGACACGGCGGACCACATGGCACCTGGCGATGCTGTATGCGGAGCGCGGAGCGGACGGCGCTTGCCTGCGGGCGCCCACGTGCAAGCGCCATAAAGGGCC
>CAZKDY010000024.1:33781-52501 GCA_964551615.1 uncultured Polyangiaceae bacterium | reverse complement strand
GGCCATCAGCTTCAGTGTCTGATGGCCACGTGGGCCTGCGGGCGCCCACGTGCAAGCGCCATAAAGGGCCGGCCATCAGCTTCAGTGTCTGATGGCCACGTGGGCCTGCGGGCGCCCACGTGCAAAAAACATAGTGACCCCAACGAGATTCGAACTCGTGTTACCGGCGTGAGAGGCCAGTGTCCTAACCGCTAGACGATGGGGCCTGATGTCGCCCGCGGAAGCGGGATCAATCAATCAGGTCGAGCTAACGCGGCCAAAACAACAGCTCCCGAACGGAGCGTGGTTCCTGTTACCGCCCGGCAGGGGGCGCAACAGGCCACTCGCGGCGCGAGCCTGCGAGTGGATTTTGGCTGGGGGACTAGGATTCGAACCTAGATAACAAGAACCAGAAACTTGCGTCCTGCCATTAGACGATCCCCCAAGGGTGCGTCCCAACACGCCATGCGGCTCGGCGCCGCGCAGCTTGGAGGTTCCGCGGTACCCGCGTCGCCCCATGGCTGGGCGCGAGCGGATACTGGGGACGTTAGCTCTTAAACTAAGAAAGACCACTCACGGTTGGTGAAACCTCCCGTGAAGGGACGCGCTTGCTACCCTCAAATCGCCACCAAATCAAGCGCACCCTGACTTTTTTTCCTGGACGGACAAACAGCCTACCGCCGGGGGTTGACCTTCCGTTGCCGCGACCTACTCTCCCGGCCCCGGGCTCGCACCTGGTGCGTGCACCTCGTCTCCCCGTTGGCAGCCAGCGCTGAGCTTTCCGCTCGCGCAGCTGACCCCCAATCCCGCTGAAGCGGCGCTTCGGCTCGTACAAGGAAGTATTCGACCATGGGTAGCAAGCAGATCCTGTTCCGTCAGCAAGCTCGACGTGAAGTACTAGCCGGCGTCAACGCGCTGGCCAACGTAGTCCGAGTCACCCTGGGGCCAGGCGGCCGCAACGTCGCGCTGGAGCGCAGCTGGGGCTCCCCGCGCGTCACCAAAGACGGCGTGAGCGTGGCCAAAGAAATCGAACTCGGTGACAAGTTCCAGAATTTGGGCGCCCAGCTCGTTCGTGAGGTGGCTTCACGTACCAACGACAATACGGGCGACGGCACGACCACCGCCACGGTGTTGGCGCAAGCCATCTACACTCAGGGCCTGAAATACGTCGAGGCAGGCGCTGGCGCCATGGACTTGAAGCGCGGCATCGACGCCGCGGTGGTCGCCATGAACGCGAGCCTGAAGGCCCAAACCAAGAAGGCGAAAGGCAGCGAAGAGGTCGCGCAGATCGCCACGGTCAGCGCGAACGGCGATGAGACCGTGGGGAAAATGCTGGCTGACGCATTCGACAAGGTGTCAAAAAACGGTGTGGTCACCGTTGAAGAAGCCAAGGGCATGGAAACCGAGATTGAGATCGTGGAGGGCATGCAGTTCGATCGCGGCTACCTGTCACCCTACTTCGTGACGGATCCTCAGTCGCTGATGTGCGAGTTTGACGACGCCTACGTCCTGGTCCACGAGAAGAAGCTGGCGTCTTTGAAGGACCTGATCCCGGTCGCCGAAGCCGTCAAGGACGCGGGCGCGGCGCTGCTAATTATCGCCGAGGACGTGGAGGGCGAGGCCCTCGCGACGCTGGTGGTTAACAAGCTCCGCGGCGTGCTCAAGGTGGTGGCCGTGAAGGCGCCCGGCTTTGGCGACCGCCGCAAGGAAATGCTCAAGGACATCGCGATCCTCACCGGAGCGACCCCGTTCATGGAGGACCTGGGTCGCTCTCTCGACAGCGTTACGCTAGCCGATCTCGGCCGGGCGAACCGCATCGAGATATCCAAAGACACCACCACCATCGTCGGAGGGGCAGGGAAGAAGGCCGACATCAACGGGAGGATCGCGCTGCTCCAGCGGCAGGTGGAGGAGACCAGCAGCGACTACGATCGCGAGAAGCTGCAAGAGCGCTTAGCCAAGCTGAGCGGTGGTGTCGCGGTGATCCGCGTGGGCGGGGCGACTGAGTCCGAGATGAAAGAGCGTAAGGACCGCGTGGATGATGCGCTCGCTGCGACGCGGGCAGCCTTGGAGGAGGGCTATGTGGCCGGAGGCGGCGTAGCGCTAGTCCGGGCGGCAGCCACCCTTGACGCGCTAAAGCTTGAGGGTGACCAGGGGCTCGGGGTCCAGATCATGAAGCGGGCCGCGACAGCGCCGCTGCGCCAGATCGCGAAGAACGGCGGCGCAGAGCCGGAGGTCGTCCTCGCCAAGGTCTCCGCTGGCAAGGGCGCGTTCGGCTACGACGCCCGCCAGGAATGCTACGATGATCTGATCAAGAAGGGCGTCATCGACCCAACCAAAGTCGTGCGCAGCGCCCTTGAGAACGCCGCCAGCGTCGCTGGCCTGCTGCTCACCACTGAGGTGCTGATCGCGGACAAGCCTGAGCCCGAAGGCGACGCGCCCGGCGGCGGCATGGGCGGTATGGGCGGTATGGATCCCATGGGCGGCATGGGCGGTATGGGTGGCATGGGCGGCATGGGCGGCATGGGCGGCATGGGCGGATTCCCCATGGATTGACGTCCACAGACCACGCTGACTTCGGCTTAGTCGAGGAGTGACCGTGAAATCGCAACGGGCGGCAGGTGCCGCCCGTTCGCAATTTAGGGGCAGCCGAATGTACGGCGCGAGGCGAAGCCGAAGCGCGATGTACCTAGCGTTGCTCTGACTTGTCCGCCCAGTCGAAGTCGACGGCGACGGCTTCGTGGTCCGATAACGGCTCGTTCGCCGCGTCCACGAAGCTCGCATCCACCCGCCAATTCCTGGGCGTGAGCGTCAGCGTTGCGTTGCCACGAAACATGACCCGATCGATGCGCTCTGGCTCGGCGCACGCCAGCGCGCGGCACGCGTCGGTCAGTCCCGCGCCTGTGAGCAGGCTCTGAAGGACCAACTCGTCCTCCGCGTCTCGCATGTTCGTATCGCCCACCACGATGACTGGCGTGTCCGCGGAGCGCGCCTGGATCGCCGCCAATAGCTGCGCGGCCTGCGCCTCACGCGCCGCGTAGTCCTCCTGCTTCTTGTGCCCCGCGTCCATGTGCAAGTTGTACACGTCCACCCAGACCCCCTCGGCGAACTGATGTAGCCCTACGGAAAAGCCCTTCTTCGTCAGACAATCGCTGCCCGAGTCCACGGTGCCGTAACACACGTCCCACGCCGTGCGCGTGAAGTCCGAAAACGGGTAGCGCGCCAGGCGATTGAGGCCATCGCCCAAAGCGCCCCCAGTGGTCAGCGGGGTAGACTTGAACGGGTGGGTGGCGGCGGAAATCAGCTGCTCGTGAAAGCTGAAGTCCTCCTGCACGTAAACCAAATCGAAGGGGTTCAAGAGCGGACTGATCAGCGGCGTGTTGATGGTCGGGTTGCCGCCGCTGATACCTTGGGGCAGACCCGCCACGTTGTAGACCAACACGGAGAAAGTCCCACTGCTGTCGGTGCCACCCGCGCCGCCAGTCGCCGTGCTACCTGTGCCCGCAGCGCCGCCAGTCGCCGTGCCACCGGTGCCCGCGGCTCCGCCAAGCGCACCCTGACCCGCGCTGCCGCCGCCTGCTTCGGGTGAGCCGGAACAGCCCCACGTGGACCCAAGGAGCGTCAGCGCCAGCCAGACAAGCCGAGCCCCAGCCACCCCGGATCTGCGCGCAACAGTCACCCGAATGGGTTAGCACAGAATTCAAACAGGCGTGTCCGCCGCTGAGCGTTCTTCAAAAGCGCGTGGAAATACGGGGCGCGGGTGCTGGAGCCCCGGCGGTTCGAACGAACTCGGAGCGGCGATACCGCGCCACACCAAGCCCGGCAATTTCGAGGAAGCCGTGAAACCCGGCTACCAAAAAGTACACCTTGCGAGACTCCGGAAACGACAAGAACACCCACACCAAGGCGGCTGCGACGACACCGTAGATGATGACCGCTGAAGTCCGCCTACCAAAGTCTCGACCGAGCAGGTGGTAGCTTTGCTTGAACGTGGTCGGGATGCGGTTGTAGTGGCACTCGTCTGGGATGGCCTTGAGCCATACGTAGTAGTGGGTCGACTGACCGAACGCGAACGCGACGGTCGCGTGTAGCCACAGGTTGGGGTTGTTCGACCAAGGGAAGATCATGCGTCCGAGCTCGAGCGTATCGAGCCTGGCGAACTTGAGATGGCTGCCGCGCGCGAACTTGTCCAGGAGGGGGTCGAGGGACCCGGCAAACAGCGCTGCATTGACCAATAGGAAGATACCGAGGGCCGCGAAGGCGTAGCGGCGCTCCTGCGGCCGACTCGCGAGCAGTATCCAGTACGCGAACCCGACGAGGTTGTGGATGAGCGCTAGAAACCCCGCGGTCTCAAGTGGCCATGTGCGCAGGCACAGCACGACGGGCAGGAGCACCACGGCACCGAGCACCACCCGCGGTGGTGACTTGCGGTATAAGTATGCAGCCCCCCCGAACACCACACACATGAACACGGTGTCCACGAGCGCTGCGCCTTGCCACTCGGAAAACCGCCCAGAGATACCTGGGACAAGCCCTTGGGACCGTGCGAATCGATATAGGCCGTAGGCGATCGAAGCTGAAACCAGGAAGCGGTACGAGGCGCTCCGGAGCTGACTGTCTGCGAACTGCTCGTTTGATGCGGCTGCGTAGTGGAAGTAGCGGACGCTACACAACAGATGCGCGAAGCCGTAGAAGATCGGGCCAAGCAGCAGCTGCCAGAGGGGGACGGTGGTCGCGACGATCAGCGCGATGCCGATGAATGCCACGTACAAGACGAACAGGCGCTGCGCACGATTGACGAACACGGCGCGCAGCACTTCAAACGAACACGCGATGCGCAGGAGCTTCGCGCGCACCGTGTCGAGACCAACCAGCGTGGCTGTCAGCAAGGCGCCCATCCCGGTTACCTGAGTATCAGCTCAGGATGGGGGCTTGAATAGCATTGCCGAGGCTGTCCGCCGTTCTGGCTACTCCGCGTTCTTGGCATTTCCGCTGGGCGCCCACCCAAGGAGCAGCGCGGCTTGCGTCCTCCGGCTCGATCCAAGACCAGCGAAAGTGCCGCGGCAACTCTCGATTCCTAAGCTATCGTGCGGCACACGATGCAGGGCCACACAGCATGGCGCCACACGATACAGGGCCACACACCATGACGATCGCCAACCCGCCGATTGATGCCAATACAACAGATCGCCGCTGGCTGTTTTCGCGCCGCTTCGACATCGGCTTGCTCTTGGTGCCGCTGGTGGTGGCGCTGGCCTCGCTGCTGACCGTTCACGAGGCGTGGCAGGGAGCGCTGCCGCTGTGGGCGTTCTTGTTCGTGGTGGTCGCCTTCGACGTCACCCACGTGTGGGCGACGCTGTACGTCACGTACCTGGACAAAGAGGTAGTGCGGAAGCGCTGGCTGCTGCTGACCCTCACGCCGCTGCTCGCCTTCGTGATCGCGTACCGCATACATAGCCACTCAAGCACGCTCTTCTGGAGCATCTTGGCCTACGTCGCCATTTACCACTTCATCCAGCAGCAGTGGGGCTTCATCGCGCTCTACAAGTCCCGCAACGAAGAGCGCAGCCACATCGACTACTACTTGGACCGCTGGACGCTGTGGGTGGGCGCGCTCGGCCCGGTCTTGCTGTGGCACGCGTCACCCATGCGCCAGTTCGACTGGTTCAACGCGGGGGAGTCGTTCATCTTCCGCCTCGACGCTAGCTTCCGCCCGGAAATCATCGGCACCATGGGAGCGTTTGGCGTCGTGTGGATAGCGCGTCAAATCCAGGTGGTCTTAGGCGGTGGCCGCTTGAATCACGGGAAAGTACTGTGGATGGTCTGCAGCTGGGTGAGCTGGTCCGTCGGCATCGGTCTCAGCGTGCATCCGTTTGTCTCGGCGGCGTTCTTGAACCTCTTTCATGGCCCGCAGTTCTTGGCCATCGTCTGGTACCGCAGCCGGCACCGTTTCCAAAAGCACCCAGAGGCGACGGCTCCGGCGGTGAGCAGCATCTTCCGGCGTGGTCGCTGGCTCATCTTCTACGCCGTGCTGCTGCTGATCGCGGTCGCTGAAGAGACGCTGTGGGACGGCGCCGTCTGGCGTGTGTACCTGCCGGAAATGCTGTCTCTCCCGGAGTCCGCGCCAGACGGAGCCTCGCTCTCGATGTGGGTGGCCTTGCTCAGCGTGCCGCAGATTTCGCACTACTACTTGGACGCTTGGATCTGGAAGCTGGATGGCAGTAACCCTGACCTGCTGGGTTTCCTCCGTCGCACATGACCGCGGGGATCCAAATACTTTCCGAGCCGCCGCCCTCCGTCTGCAGGTGGCTCTATCTCGCGGGTTTCTGATGGGGTGGGGGGGCAGGGGCGTCACCAACGACCCGAGCGGGTGGGAATGATACCAGCGCAGCGTTCGTGGCGGGGTCTAGTCCGGGGGCTTTGGCTACGTAGCGAACATTTCTTGTAGGAGTTTGAGAACCTGATCGAAGGCCGCCGCAGGCAGCCGTCCGAGCCGGCGCACGAGCCGTTCACGATCGACTGTCCGCAGCTGATCGAGGACGACGAAACCTTGTTTTCGCTCGAATAGGCACGGCGCGCGAAACGGATACGGATGCCCCACGGACGTCATCGGCGCAACAATGACCGTCCGGAGATGGAGGTTCAGTTCGTCCGGCGAGACAATCAGGCAGGGGCGCGTCTTACGAATTTCGGAGCCCCGCGTGGGATCCAACGAGACGAGAAAGACCTCGCCACGCCGCGGGGCCGAAGCTTTTACCAGTGCCACTCGGCCTGGTCGAAGTGTGTGGGGGTCTCTGGGTCGAGGAGGCCTGCGGAGAGAGCTGCCGCTGCGTCGGCCCAGCCTGCTCGTGTGGCACGCACGGGCTGAATGACGATCGCGCCGTCGCGAACATGGAGCTCGACCTCATCCACGAGGCCGACCTCCTCAATGAGGGGCTTTGGGATGCGTACTCCACGAGAGTTGCCCATGCTGACGAGTCGAGATTTCATGGGGATACATTGTAGCTCCGGCCTCGTGTTGTCAAACTGCCGGAGGCCCAAGCTTCGCCGCAGAACCCCGTATTACCCATACCCACGAGTTAACATAATCTATCTTATGCGAAGTTCGGTGCGGGGGGTTTGGGGGGGGCAACCCAAGGCTTTGCACGCGGATCCGCCTTGCCGCCACAAGTCAGGACGCAGGCGCCGGCGATGCGTCCGCCGACGCAGGACCGCAAACCACAGAGGCCTCCGATGAGGCGAGCTGTGCTGCAATCTTGCGATTCGTGTGTTTGGCGCGTCTCGCATTGCGATTTTACAATCCGGGGTCGCTAGTCGGGACTTGCGATATTACGATTCTTCTCGAGCACTTCAGCGCCATTGCGATATTACGATTCCGCCAGCCCGCCGCTGAAGGTTGCAATACTACGATATCTTGACCGCCAGTCACTTTGACGATATTACGATTCCAAGTGTCTGACCTCCGCCTCACCCTCCTCGGGCTCATTGAGCGCCACGGCGCGATTAACTGCACGGAAATCAGCGAGCAAACCGGCTATACACGCCAAACCGTGCACCGCTACCTGCGGTCCATGGTAGACGCTGGAGAGCTAGCGGTTAGCGGCCGCGCGCGGGCTACCCGCTACTTCCTACCAAAATTTCCGCCTGGATTACTTCAAATCAACCTGGGCGAGTTCGACACCGACGAAATTTGGGCGACCGCCGAACCCAAGCTGCTGCCAAGTAGCGCATCGCCCGCCGCAAGAGGTCTCGCGCGGTTCTGCTTTGGGGAGCTGCTGAGCAACGCTTCAACGCACTCCGCAGGAGCCAGCGCCACCCTGCACTGCCAGTCACTACCGGATCTGATCCGCTTCGAGCTCGCCGACACCGGGCTCGGGCTGTTCACGCGGGTGCGCGAGAAGCTCAAGCTCGCCAGCGATCTTGACGCCCTAGTTGAGCTCTCCAAGAGCCCGCTGACCACCATGCCGGCCACCCATTTCGGTCGCGGCTTGTTCGTGGTGGCCGCTGCGTGCCAGCGCTTTCACATCGTCGCCAACGGCCTGCGCTGGACCCAGGATAACATCCGCGGGGATCAATTGCTGAGTCAGATTGAGCGGGTCCCCGGCACTCGCGTCGGCTGCGAGATCGATCCAGCTAGCGAAGCGGAAGCGCAGCAGCTGCTGCGGGAGCGCGCCGCCTCAAGTAGCCCGCTGAGCGCGACCGGCCGGGTGGCGCTGTTGGTGCTGAATCAGCAAGGCACCGGCAATTTCGTATCCCGCGCGGAAGCGCAATCACTGATGCGTGGCATGGAGCAGCTGCGCGAGGTGCGCCTCGATTTCACCGGCGTCGAGGGCGTGGGATCTGGGTTTGCCGAGGAGATCTTCGCGGTTTGGGCTGCCGCGCACCCCAAAGTTCGAATCCGCGTGCTCAACGCCAACCCCGTCGTGCAGCGCGTGATTGATCACGCAGCATCTGCGATGACTGAATCGTAATATCGCCCGTCCCCACCCGCGCCAGCGCCGTCGCCGCAGCCTGAATCGTAGTATCGCCCGCGCCTTCCGGCCAGTACCGTCAAATCGTAGCTTCAAGCATTGCCCCGCCTTGCAGCGTGGATCAGCGGCAGCGCAGCCTGAATCGTAGTATCGCCCGCGCCTTCCGGCCAGTACCGTCAAGTCGTAGCTTCAAGCATTGCCCCGCCTTACAGCGTGGAGGTTCAGCCGCAACGCAGCCTGAATCGTAGTATCGCCCGCGCCTTACAGCCAGTACCGTCAAATCGTAGCTCAAGCATTGCGCACGCCTTACAGCGTGATTCAGCGCCGCGGGGAAGCGACGTGTATCGACAGAAACTGCCCCTCATTGGTCAGCACGAAGGCGCGCTTGCCGTGTGCCGCTGGCTGCATCGACAGTCCCATTCCCGTGTGGATCCCGTCGATCACGCCACCATCTAGCGGCGAGACCAAATACAGGCCGCGTTGGGTGGTTGAGAACAGCAGCGCGCCTGCAATCGGCACCGGGCGCGAGACGCCGCCAGCAGGCAAGTCGCGGTGCCACACCGCCTCCCCTGACGCCGGCTCAAGCGCCCACAAGCCGCTGGTGCCTGTGCTCGCCAAGATCAGCGTGCGCGCTGGCACCTCGGGCCCGCCCCCGCGATCGGCGTGGGCGCCTTCGGACCACAGCATCAGATCGCTGACTCCTACGACCGCGGGGTTTGACCAGAGCTGATTGCCGGTGTCGGCGTCGAGGGCGAACACCCCTCCCTCATAGCTGCCGACCCCAACCGCGGGGCCGTCGACCAGGTCTAGGGGCACCGGGGTGGTGTCCACATCCAAGTACTGGGGCACGTCACCAAGCAGCTGCTCGGCTTCCGCCGATAAGTCGACGGGCTGCCAGCGCTCCGCGCCGGTCGCCGCGTCATAGGCGATGACGTTGCCGTCGCTGTACGCCAAGTAGACCAGCCCGCGCCACACCAGCGGCCCCGAGTGACCCGCCACTTCCATGCCGAGCGCTGGCGCGCGGTGCTGGCTCCAGCGCAGCTTCCCTGAGGTTGGCTCGATGGCCATCAAGGTGTCGTTGGAGTTGACGGCGTACAGCACGCCGCCGGACAACACCGGGCGCTTGTTGATTTCGGCGTTGCTCATGAAGCGCCAGAGCAGCTTGCCGTCACGCGCGCGCACACGGTACAGCGCGCCGTCGTTGCTGCCAAAGTAGACCACGTCGTGCGCTGCGTCGTAGAGCGGCTCGCACTGCACAGGTCCGAGCGTCTCGAAGCGCCACAGCACGTCGCCGTTGACGGCGTTGAGGGCGTACAGCCCGCGATCGCTAGAGCCGACGAACACGCGGCGCTGGGCCACGTCGATCTCTGGCTGACCGCGCTCGTAGGGCTCGCCGACGCGTCGACCTTCGGCGAGCAGTGAGCGCCGATACTCCACGTCCAAGGCCCAGTTGGGCCGGTGCGCCCAGGTCGGTAGCTCTGGATTGGCGCCCGAGCGCACCGCCTCACACGTGGTCGCCGTCAGCGCCAGCGTGCCCAGCGCCGCGGCGAAGGCCGCTTTGCTGTTGGCAAGCGCCCTGCTGTTGGCAAGCGCCCTGTCCGTCAGCCGGCGCCAGCCGCTCATTGACCCCCGCTGGGGGCGGGAGCAGCGCCGCCTGAGGGCGCGGGGTTGACTGGGGCTGGCGCCGGCGCGGGTGAGCCGCTCGGCGCCGGCGCGAGGGGCTGTCCAGAGCTGGAGAGCCCGAGCTTTTTCAGGATTTCGTTGGCCGGCGTCTGCATGTTCTTCAGCCGATCTTCCATCTCTTGGATCTGCTTGAGCATTTCCTCGGGGCTCTGCGGTACGGACTTCTGAGCCGCCTCCGCGGCCTTTGGATCGATGGTCGCGAGCAGCTCCATGGTCATCCCGTAGACGTAGCCTGTGCGCGCTTCTTTGTCGTCCTTGAGCTTGGACTGGATCTCCTCCAGCAGCTTCTTCGCGCCTTCGGTGTCCCCCGCGGCATAGGCCAGCCGCGCTTGCTGATACTTGCCGAGCGGACCAAAGCCCGCGACCTCTGCCAGCTTCTTGAAGCCTTCGATCGCGCCCGCCTTGTCGCCCTTGGCTTCGGCCACCAGCGCGAGCCCCTCGGTGGCGCGGCCCTTCACGTCGGTGTCGAGCTCAGCCAGCGGGGCGTCCACCGCCGCCTGGTACTCGGCCTTGGCGTCGTCGTACTTGGCTTGATCGAACAGCACGCCAGCTAGGCCCAAGTGCGCCAACGCCAATCCGGCCTCGCTGTTCAGTTCGCGCAGCGCCTTGCGGTAGGCTTCCTCCGCGGTCTTCAGGCGCTCAGCGTGATCTTTGAAGGTCTCGACTCCCAGCTCCGCGGGCAGCGGCGTGTCTCCTTCAACCACGCCTTTTTCCGCGCGGACACCCGCCATCAGCGCGTCGGTGGCCTCAGCCTGCGACTTGTGGTGGACATAGCCGTAGATATACCAGCCGGTGACGCCGACCAGGCCGGCGACGACCACCCACTGCAACACCTTGAAGTTCTTCTGAACGAACTTGCCTGCTTTGGCAGTGCTGCGGGACAGGACGTCGTCGACCAGCTCGCTCGCGTCGAGCCCGACGGCTGGCGCTGCACCACCACGGGCGCGCTTGGCCCGTCGCGCGGCGGCCTTGGCGCGCATGCGCTTGTTGCGATCGCGGATCTGGCGGATCTCAGCGGCCTCTCGCGCGTCTTCGTCCTCTTCCGAAGCGGCTGCCTCTGCTTCGCCGTCGGCCCCGTCGTCGTCTTCGTCCGACTCGTCTTCGTCCGACTCGTCTTCGTCCGACTCGTCTTCGTCCGACTCCTGCGCCTCGCCCTCGCGCTGGTCTAGCTCTTGTTCTTCGCTTCGCGCGCGCCGCTGAGCGCGCCGCGAGGTCTTGGTCTGCTTCTCTGACACGGGCGCCCATATAGCATCCCCCACCCCCTGGGGAAGCTATATGGGCGGCTTTTGCTCCTCCCCTGCCTGTGCTTTCCACGGCTTCGCAGCGGGCGGGGGTAGCTCGTCGCTGAGCGGCACCAAGGCTAAGCCAAGCAGCTCGACCCCGCGCTCGGCAAAGACCACGATGTTCACGGGTTTTCCAGGTTTGGCGCCCAGGCTATCTGCCAGTCGCGCCCAGCGCTCAAGCGGCTCGGCACTGGGCGGCAGCTCCACGCTGGTCGAGCGCTCAGGGTCGATGCGCGGCAGATCTTTCGGGTCTTGGGGCTCGCCCAGGCGGTTGTAGCGCAGCACCACCTGCTCTGAGCCGACGTACACCTTGCCGCCCTGGGGGCTGCGCGCTCGGACCAAAACTCGTACACCCTGCCCATTGCCGCCCCGCGGGACCACCAGCAGCAAATGCACCCCGAGGTGGGCGTGCTGCTCGAGCTTGGCGAGCTCACGCCGGCTTGGGCCGCCGATACGATCCAGGATCTTGGCCTGCAGCGCGTAGCCTAGGCCTCCGACCAGCGGATCAGGTACCCCAAGGAAATGAATCAGCGGCCGCGCGAGCTCCGCCTCTGCGCCTAGCTCGATCAGCGCCTGGGTAAGCGCCACCCGCGTGCTCTGGTAGCGCTCCTGCTCCAGCGCCTTAGCCAGCGGCACCCGAGCCACGTCTTCGCCAATTTCTGCCAGCGCCCGCGCGATGTGCGGACGCAGGCGCACGTCTGACAGGCTCAGCACCAGCGGCCACACCGCGTCCTTTGAACGCAGCTTGCCGAGGGCCGCGAGCAGCTCTAGCGAGCGCTCGAAATCTCGCGCCGGAGCGTCTTTCCACCAGGCAATCAGCACCGCCTCACCGCGGGCGTCACCGGACTCGGCTAGCGCCAGCGCTGCCAGTCGGCGCCAGCGCAGCTCTGGCGACTTGAGCAGCTCGTAGCTGAGCGGTGCTCCGCGGCCGAGGCGCGTGAGGGCCAGCGCGGCGTAGCGCTTGACCTGCTGATCTTCGTCGCGGCGCAGGGCGAGCTCCAGCCCGCTCACCGCCTCTGGGCGCCGCAGCTCGAACAAAATCTCCGCCGCTTTGCGCCGGATCTCGACGTCGGCGTCGTCCAGCAGCCCCGCGATCTCCAGCGCCGCGTCGCCGTCTCCGCTGATTCCGCGCAGAATCGGCGCAGGCCAACCTTTGCCTTCGGCGCGCTTGCCAGCCTGCTCAAAGCGCCCGTGGCTCGCGCCCAGGCGCTTGAGTCGGTCATGCAGCTCAGCCAGGCGCTCTGGGTCGTTGATTGGCCTCAGCTGACCTGGATCTTTGCTCAGATCGAACAGCTGACAGGCGCCCAGGCGACGCTCGCAGATCAGCCGCGAGTCGCCCTCAGCGAGTAGACTCTCGGTCTCGGTCTCAACCAGCGCGAACCCACCCCCGGCCTCGGCCTCTTCTACCTGCGTGGGATCGGCGGCGCTGGCGATGCTGGGCCCCAGATCTCGACCTCGCACCCGCGGCGGCACCGGCACATCTAAGGCGCTGAGCACCGTGGGCAGCAGATCAATGGTCTGCACCACCGGGCGCACGCGCAGCGTCTTGCCCTCCACCCCCTTTCCGCTCGGCATTGAGATCACCAGCGGCACCCGCACTTGCTCTTCGTACACGCTGGTGCCGTGATAGCGCCCACCGTGGTCACCGAACTCTTCGCCGTGATCCGCGGTGATGATCACCACAGTATTTGGCCGCGCGCTGCGCATCGCCTGCACCAGCGCGCCGATGCTGCGATCGGCGGCGGCGATCTCGGAGTCGTAGCGATCGATGTCGCGATCGCCAAAGCCGAGCCCTGGGTGCGCCTCATACGGCTCGTGGGGGCCAAACAAGTGGACCCAGGCGAAGACACGCTGTTCGGCTTTGCTCTTAGCCAGGTAGTCACGCAGCTGCGCGACCCGCGGCTCGCCCTCCAAGAATTCTTTCTTTGCGTACTCAAAGCCCAGCTGGCTCTCCTCGAACGGCGCGAAGCGCCCGCGATCGATGAAGAACACGGCTGGTGGGAAGAACGCTGCCGTACGGTAACCATAGGTGCGCAGGATGCTCGCCCAGGTGTCCGAGTCCGCGCCCGCGCCTTGCAGCAGCAGCGGGCGCATGTACTTGCCCGTCATCAGCGAGGTGACCGAGTACGACGTGTGCGGCGTAGGGCAGTAGGCCGCGTCGAAGACCACGCCCGTGTAGCCTTGCCCGGCCTTGGCCAAGCCATCGATGTTGGGGGTGGTCGGGCGGTCATACCCATAGCTCCCCACGTGGTCAGCGCGCAGGGCGTCGACGCTGATCAGCAGCAGATCGCGGCCTCGCCAGTCGAGATCTGCCGCGCCCCGCAGCTTGGCCGACAGCTTGCGCTGGGCGCTGTCATCCCAGCACGCGGCGCCTGCGCAGTCTTCGACTGGAGGCGGCGGCGCGAGCACGCCCGCCGCCAACACCGCCTGCCCTAACAGCGGCGCCCGATCCATCAAGACCAGGCGGAAATTATCAAAGGTCGCCAGGCGCTTGGCCGCCGGGGCTGCCACGGCGAAGCTCGTGAGCCAAACCGCCCACACGCCGAGCGCTCCCAACAGGCGAGCTTTGCGGCCGCGCGGAGCAGTTGGCGCCACTGATGCTCCAGAAATCGCTGGCCACGCTAGCGCCGCGAGCGCCACGCAGAGCACGGCGAGGCTCAAATGAAACGCGGGGTACAGGCGCACCAGCAGCCAGGCGTTGGCTAGCTCCAGGCACAAGATCGCGCAGGCGATGGCCGCCGCGAAGCGCCGCGGTCGCTCAGCGCGCCAGCGGGTCACGCGCGGATACGCCCACCACACGAGGCCAACGGCGCAGCAGCCGAGGGCGAGGGCGAAGCCTGCGCGGCGCCCCGGCCCGGCCAGCAGCCGCCCACCACCCACGCCCCAGCCGGTCAGCGCTGCCCCAACACCGAACAGCGCCGAAGCCGCCCAGCGCGCCGTGGGTGTGCCACGGCTGAGGAGCCCGCGCACCCCGGAGCCAACCAGGCCGGCTAGCCCTGCCAGCGCCAGCGCGACGGGACCTAGCCACAGCGCGCCAAACTGCAGCTCCCACACGCTGGCGAAGCGCTGCTGCCCTACGGCAGCAACAACCAGGAGCTCTAACGAGATGAGCAGCCATGCCGCGCGGATCCCACGTGAGCCGGCCAATATACCGGCCGGCAAGCTGCCCCAGCGAGTCGGCGCAGGACTTGGAGCTGGCTGCGATTTGCCGGCCATGAACGCGCTGCGCCGCCCCTGGCTAACCGAACTCGACGCTGACCACCTCAAAGCGCCGAACGCCAGCGGGCATCTCGATGCGCACCTCGTCTCCAGGCTCGCGGCTGATCAGCGCACGGGCCAGCGGCGCGGAGATACTGATGGTGCCCTCATCGATGTTGGCCTCGTCAGCCCCGACGATGCGGTAGGTGATCTCGTCTTCGCTGTCGATGTTGAACAGCGTCACCGTCGCGCCAAAGCGCACGCGGTTGCCGCTCAGCTTGGAAGGATCGATGATCTCGCTCAAGGCGAGGCGCGCTTCGATATCCTTGAGCCGGGCCTCCACCATGCCTTGGCGCTCCTTCGCGGCGTGGTATTCGGCGTTTTCTTTGAGATCTCCGTGCTCCCGAGCCACCTCGATGTCGCGGGAAATCTTCGGGCGCTCTTCCTTGAGACGCTGCAGCTCTTCTTTGAGCAGCTGGGCGCCCCGCGGGGTCATCGGGAATTTCTCGGCCATTGCAAGCGGCCTTCTAGCGCACCTGCGCAGGCCAGGAAACCTCGGTCGTTGGATTCAGCGCTTTCGCCAGCGTCCCTCGTGAAAAGCCCGCGCGCGGACCAAGCGGCGCTGAGTCCCAGCGCGGGTCCCTCCACCCCCTCGCTCGAGCGCGGTGATCCCGCTGGCAGACGGCGCCCGGCGCGTGCCCTGCGGCCGATGGCCGACATGCTGTCTTGCTCTCCCTCGACTTAACCGCTAATGCCCTGCCTGCTACATGCGTGGATTTTGCCCTAGTTTGTCCCTCGCGTCGGCTGCGCAGAGCGGGTCGCGCTGTCTGACCTCGGCGCTGCGCGGCCCGGCGCGCTGGCTCAGCGTGCTGGCGCTGCTGGCAGCCGTCGCCCCCGGCGCTCCCGGCTGCACGCCCGCGCGGCCGCCGGACAATCCCCTCGCCTACACCGAGAACGCGCGCCTCGCTTACGACGAAGCGCTGGAGGCGTTCTTCGACAAGGACTGGGAGCAAGCCGTGCTGCTGTTTGAGGCCATCAAGCGCGACTACGGCTACACCCGTTACGCGCGCTTGGCTGAGCTGCGCATCGCCGACGCCGCCTACCGCCAAGACAAGCAGGCGGAGGCCATCGCTGGCTACAAGGCGTTCGTCAGCGACTACCCGAACGATCCCGAGGTGCCGTACGCGCGCCTGCGCATCGTGAAGGGCTTGTTCGCTCAGACCTCAGACACCTTCTTGCTGCCGCCTCTCGAAGAGCGCGATCTGGCGAACGTCAGCGACGCTTACGTTGAACTGAACAAGTTCATCGCCGACTTCCCAGGGCACGAGGACAAGCGCGAGCTGGATTACATGCTCGAGGTGGTGACCGGGCTGCTGGCGCGCCACGAGCTGTACGTCGCGCGCTTCTACTTGGCGGAAGATCGCTTTGAAGCCGCGGTGGCCCGGGCCCAGTACGCGCTGCGCAACTTCGACGGCTCGGGCCTCGAAGCCGAAGCCATGGTGCTGCTCGGTGAGACCTACCTCAAGCTGAAGAAGCGCAAAGAAGCCGAGGCAGCCTTCCGTCGCGTGCTCAGCCAGCACCCAGAGAGCCCGTTCACGCTGGCCGCCAAGAATTTCCTCGAGCAGATGAGCGAGAGCGCGGCGCCCAGCGCAGCACCCAGAGCGCCATCCAAGGCCAGCTCCGCCGCGAACTAACCCACGCCAAACACGGGTTTGCAGAAGCGCGGCGCCTGACGCACTCTCTGCCGCACGATATGAGCAGCGAGCCTCAGGAACTTGGTCAGGTCAGCCCCACAGTCCTGGTGGTGGACGACGAGAAGAACATCCGTCGCACCCTGGAGATGGTGCTGACCGGCGAAGGCTACCAAGTCATCTCGGTGGCCAGCGCCGAGGAGGGCCTTGAAGCCATCGGTAACCCGAGTCAACCCGTCGACTTGGCGATCTTCGATCTCAAGCTGCCCGGCATCAGCGGCTTAGAAGCCCTAGAAAAGCTGCGCGGAGACGAGGCCAACGCTGGGCTGCCGGTGATCGTGATCAGCGGCCACGCCACCGTGCACGACGCGGTCAACGCCATCAAGCTCGGCGCGACGGACTTCTTTGAGAAGCCGCTGAACCGCGAGCGCGTGCTGGTCAGCGTCAGCAACTGCATCCGCACGGCAAGGCTTAGCCGCACCCTCGAGCAGATGCGCGAGGAGCTCGAGGCGCGCTACGAGATGATCGGCACCAGCCCCGCGATGCAGAAGCTGTTCCAAGACATCGACAAGGTCGCCCCCACCAAGGCCAGCGTGCTGATCACCGGCGAGAGCGGCACCGGCAAAGAGCTGGTCAGCCGCGCCGCCCACCGCCTGAGCCCACGCCGCGACGCCCCCTTCGTTAAGGTCAACTGCGCGGCCATCCCCCGCGAGCTGATCGAGAGCGAGCTGTTTGGTCACGAGAAGGGCTCGTTCACCGGCGCCCAAGCCCGCAAGCGCGGCTACTTTGAGCAGGCCCACGGCGGCACGCTGTTCCTCGACGAGATCGGCGACATGGACCTCGCCGCCCAGGCCAAGGTGCTGCGCGCGCTGCAAAACGGCGAGATCATCCGGGTCGGCAGCGAGCACGTGATCAACGTCGACGTGCGCGTGCTGGCGGCCACCAACAAAGACCTAGCCAAAGAGGTCTCCGCGGGACGGTTCCGTGAGGATTTATACTTCCGCCTCGACGTGTTCCCGATCCGCGCCCCGGCGCTGCGCGAGCGCCCAGGCGACGTGCGCCTGTTGGCGGACGCCTTCGTGCAGAGCTTCTGCAAAGAGAACGGCCTGCGCCAGAAGCGCATCGATCCGTCGGTGTACGAAGCCATCGGGCGCCGCGCTTGGCCGGGCAACGTGCGCGAGCTCAAGAACGTCGTTGAGCGCGCGGCCATCCTGTCGAGCGACGTCATCACCGTCGCCGATCTGCCCGAAGATCCTCACTTGTCCCCCTTCGATGAAGACAACGACGCCGACAACAGCCCCCGCACAGACGCTCTGGCAGGGGGTGGAGGGAGCGAGCTGCCGGTGCTGCTCGGAGCGGACGGTGAGCGGCTGAGCCTACGGGAGTATCGAGAAGCCGCTGAGCGCGCCTACATCGTGGACACGCTGGTGGAGCTTGACTGGAACATCTCCAAGGCCGCGGTGACCTTGGGCGTGGAGCGCACCAACCTGCACAAGAAGATCCGAGCATATGGCGTTAAACGTGGCGAAGGTTGAGCTTGGCACGCCGGGCTGGCTCGGCGCTGGAGATCCAAGCACCCAGACCATCCAGGGCGGCGCGCCCGGGCTGCTGGCCCTGCATGGCTTCGGGGGGACGCCCATCGAGGTTCAGCTGATGCTCGACGTAGCACAGGAGCTGCAGCTGCAGGCCTGCGCGCCCTGCCTGCCAGGGCACGGCACCAGCCCGCGCGACCTAGCGCAGACAGGCTTCGCCGATTGGCTGCGCGGCGCAGATCAAGCGCTGAGCGAGCTGTACCTCGCCGCGGGCCGCAAACCGCTGATCGTGTCGGGCCTGTCCATGGGCAGCTTGCTGGCGCTGGAGCTCGCGCTGCGCCACCCAGATCGCGTGCGCTGTTTGGTGTTGATGGCCAACGCGCTGTGGCTGCGCAGCCCCTTCCCGAGCCTCGCGCTCAGCTTAGCCGAGCGCCTGCGGCTGCGGGATTTTCAGCTGCCTAAGCTGGCCAGCGACTTGGGCGATCCCGAGCTGCGCAAGAGCCACCTGACCTACGCCTCCCAGCCCGTCCACGCGGCGGTCGATCTGCAGCGTGAGGCTCGGCGGCTGCGCGAGCGCCTCGATCAAGTGCGCTGTCCGACGTTCTTGGTGCACGGGGCCCGAGATAGACTCTGCCCGGCGGCGAACGCAGACCGCGCGGCCCGCGCGATGGTCAACGCGGAGACTCGCGTGTTGATCTTGCCGCGGAGCCGGCACATCGTGACCCGCGACGTAGAGCGCCGCGAGTTGCAGCGCCGGGTGGTCGACTACCTGAAGGTGAATTTAGGCGCCGCTTAGCCTCTGGGCGCCGCTTAGCTCTGGGCGCCGCTTAGCTCTGGGCGCCGCTTAGCTCTGGGCGCCGCTTAGCTCTGGGCGCCGCTTAGC
>CAZKDY010000024.1:0-33681 GCA_964551615.1 uncultured Polyangiaceae bacterium | reverse complement strand
CTCTGGGCGCCGCTTAGCCTCTGGGCGCCGCTTAGCTCTGGGCGCCGCTTAGCCTCTGGGCGCCGCTTAGCTCTGGGCGCCGCTTAGCCTCTGGGCGCCGCTTAGCTCCCGGTCGAGCCGTAGCCGCCTGCGCCGCGCGCCGTCTCGTCCAGGCTGCTCACGAGCTCGAGGTCCGCCTGGACCACCGGGGCGATCACCAGCTGCGCGATGCGGCTTAGCGGTTCCACACGGAATGCCTCGGTGCCGTGGTTGATCAGCACGATCCCCAGCTCACCGCGAAAATCGCTGTCGATGGTCCCCGGCGAGTTGACGATGCTGACGCCGTGCTTGAGCGCGAGCCCGCTGCGCGGTCGCACCTGGCCTTCAAAACCCTGCGGAATTGCCATGGCTAACCCGGTGGGGATCAACCGGCGCCCGCCAGGCGCGAGCTCGACCGCCTCGGGGAGCGCCGCGCACAGATCGAGCCCCGCGCTGCCAGGGGTTTGATAGGCCGGCAGCGGGACCTGAACCGTCCCCACCCGCATCACCCGCACAGCTGCTCGCATGTCCGCCACCTTAAAACACCGACGGCGGGCCGCCCGCGCCCGGATCGGTACCCAGCGGCCCCACCCGCAGGCGCTTGAAGATCTCGTCAGCGATCGCGCTGAGGCGCGCCGCCTCGCGTTGGATGTCTTGGTTGCCCGTGTAGTGGGGCGAAGACGTGACGTAGGCGGCGAACGCGCGGTAGCTCTTGGCCTCTTCCAGCTCGTTGCCGATCTCTTTGCACAGCGCGATGGAGCGCATGTAGTAGTCCACCGCCTTGCCCTCATGGCCCTCGCCCCAGGCGCCAGCAGCGGTGACGTCGGCCAAGGTGCGCAGCCCAACCGCCAGGTGCGCCTTGGAGCGCACGCGGCCGAATAAATCCACCGCCTGCTTCACGCACTCCCGGGCGAGGCGCAGCTGACCCAGGTGCAGGTAAGCGTCGGCCAGGCAGCGCTTGACCTCGCCCAAGCGCAGCTTATCCCCCAATTCGTCGCAGATCTGCTCGGCTTGCTTGAGCAGCTTCACCGCCTCCTCATCCTCACCCATCGCCGAGCGCGTCTCGCCCAGGCAGGTGAGCACCCCGGCGATGCGGCTCCGCTCGCCCATGTCCCGCGCCACCTCGTGGGCCTCGGTGAACAGCTCGAGCGCCCGCGCCGTCTCGCCTTGCTGCTTGGCGATGCGCCCCAAGTTGGTCAGCGTCTCTACCACGCCGATCGGATCTGCAATTTCTTTGCGGATAATCAACGCCGCGTCGAGCGCCTCTTGCGCGTTGGACGCGCGCCCGTGGTCCATCCAGACTAGACCGATATTGTTCAGGCTGAGCGCGATGCTACGCCGGTCGCCGAGCTGGCGACGGATCTCCAGCGCCGTCTTCATCTCACGCAGCGCCTCCGCGTACTCACCCTTGATCCAGAGCAGCTTGCCCAGATCGTCGTGGCTCGCTGCGATGCCGCGCTCGTCGCTGACCTCTCGAAACAGCTTCAGCCCCGCGCTCAGGTGATCCGAAGCGCTCTGCAGGTCGCCGGTCTCCCGATACAAACGCCCGATGCGGTTGTGGGCTGCGCCGCCCTTAGCCTTCAGGTTCAGCTGAAACGCCAGCTGCTGCATCTGCCTGAACGCCGACAGCGCCTCGTCGCCGCGGCCCGCGAGCAGCAGCACGTCGCCGAAGTCGTGCAGCGCGTCGATGCGCCCCCGCGCGTCCGTGTCACCGACCAGCTCGAGGCCGCGGGTGAAATACTCAGCGGCCTTCTTGGAGCCGAAGCCTGAGCGCGCCACGGCGCCCGCCCGCAGGTAGGCCTCACCCGCCTGAATACGCGCTCCAGCGCGCTCTAGGTGTCGGCCCAGCATGACCAGCGACTCTTCGTGTTGGTCAGAGCCCGCCTGTTGCCCGAGCCAGTCGGCGATGGTTTGGTGGTAGCGGCGACCGGCGGCGGCGCTGGTCAGCCCCGCCACCCGCTCGCGCTCTAGGTTGTGCTTGAAGACGTACTCTATATCCCCGGGGAACGCAGAGTCGGGCAGCTTGAGCAAATAGTCGCGGGCGATCAGCTCACCCACCACCGCGTCGAGGCGCTCTTCATCCTCACCTCGCCCAGCCGCCCACAGATCGGGGGGCGAGGCGTCCATCCGCATCAACGCCAGCAGCGCGCCGTGCCAAAACACGCTGCCCATCACGGCGCCGTGCTCCAGCACGCGGCGCTGTTCGGGGCTGAGCGCCGCGATGCGAGCCGCCACCGCGTCCTCCACGGTGAGCGGGAGCCGAGCGTTGGCTAGGCGATCCAGGTTGACGAGCCAGGGCCCGTCTTGCGGATCTCCCTGCACCGTCAACACACCTACATCGTGAAAAATGCGCACCATCTGGCCCAGCAGCCCAGGGTTGCCACCAGCCAAATTAGTCGCCGCGTCCACTAGGTCTTGGGGCGCGCCCCCCTCGCACGGCGCGAGCATCGCGCGCGCCACCTCGACCGATTCGGCCTCTCCGAGGGCGCCGATCTCCAGCAACGTGTGGCGGGCGCCGCCCACCTCCGCCCAGTCTTCCTGACGGGCCAACAGCTCGGGGCGCGCCGTGCACAAGATCAGCACCGGCGCTGACAGGTGTTCCGCGAGGTAGTGCAGCAGATCGAGGGAGTCTTCATCGGCGAAGTGCAAGTCTTCGAACACCAAGCAGAGCGGCGCCTGCTCAGCGTCACTCTCGATAAAGCTCCGGATCACCGCGCGCTGCACCAAGCGCGCTTGGATCGGATCATCGGCTAAGGCGCGGGTCAGCGGGCTCTCTAAGAAGTCCAGGTCCATCAGCTGCCCCATGAAGTGCGCGACGTCCTCGACCTTGCGATCGTCGAGCACCCGGGCGACCTCTGAGCGCACGCGGCCCCGCGCCGCCTCTTTCTCGAGGCCCTCGTAGACGCCGAAGCGATGGCGCAGCAGCCGCGCAAAGACAGCGAACGGCGCCGTTCCTTCTCGGGAGCGCGCGCGGAATACCCGAGGCAGCGTGGCGCTCGCCGCTAGCTCACGGGTCAGCTCTTCTAGAATGCGTGTCTTGCCGACCCCGGCTGGCCCAACCAGGGTCACCACTCGAGTCACAGCCCCAGCTGCCACGTCGTCGCGCGCCCGCTTGAGGCGCGCCATTTCCGAGTCTCGACCAGTCAGCGCGACGTTCGCCCCGTACATAGCCCAGGTATACCAAGCTAAGAACATCAAAGCCCTGTAATTCTCAACGCTTCAAGTGCATGCTCTGACGAAGCCTTGGCGCGCGGCGCTGGCGACTTGAGCTGCTCCGCTCAGCGCGTGTCGCCCTCACTGCAGAACCACGCGAACTTCCGCCGTCACGCTCCGCCAGAGCGCTCCTCAGCCACCCCAGAACCCGCTCCCCCGTCAGAGGAACCGAGTGCCCCGAGTCAGTACCTCAACCCTACGTCGCGCCCGCGGCCCTCGCGCGCGTCGCGTTATCCCACATGCTAAGCGCCCAAGCGTCTACCAAGGCGCCACCGGCTCGCGGCGGGCTGGCGGTTCGCGTCCCTCGACGACGAGCGCCCCCGCAGTGCGCCGCGTGCGCCGCAGCGCCAGGCCAGCCTGGACACCGCGCAGCGCCGGGCCAGCCTGGACAACTGCACCGGAGCTAAGCCGTGCCTGAGCTAAAAGAAACGCTGGAGCGGCTGTATGCAAGGGTTCCGCTCGGAACCAAGCTAGGCCTCGAGCGCGTGGAGGCCGTGTGCGCCAAGTTCGATCACCCGGAGGCGAAATTCGACTCTGTGCACGTGGCGGGCACGAACGGTAAAGGCAGCGTGTGCGCGTTCGTCGCCTCCGCCGCCCGGGCTTCAGGCAAGAAAGTAGGGCTCTACACCAGCCCTCACCTGTCGCGCTTCGCTGAGCGCATCCAGATCGACGGCCAGCCGATCAGCGATCAGCTGTTGGTCGAGTTATTGACCGAGGTGATGGACGCCGGGCCCGATCTGACGTTCTTTGAGGTGGCCACCGTGGCCGCCTTCCTCGCCTTCGCCCGCGCTGAGGTGGATCTCGCGGTGGTGGAGGTGGGCCTCGGGGGCCGGCTGGACGCCACCAACGTCCTGCCCGCGCCAAAGGTCGTGGCGATCACGCGCGTGGCGTTCGACCACATGGATCACCTGGGCGACTCACTGTCGAAGATCGGCGCTGAGAAGGCGGCGATCGTGAAGCGCGGGGCCAAGGTCGTGCTGGGTCGCTTGCACCCCGACGCCCGCGAGCGAGTGGAGGCGCGCGCCAAGGAAGTCGGCGCAGAGATCGTCGAGCTCGGCCCCGCCGAGCCCATCGCCGGAGCGCGCATCGCCTACCCCCGCCTCGCGATGTTTGGCTCCAACCTGGCGGTGGCCAACACCATCGCCCGCGAGCTCGGCATCGATACGCAAGATCTGCTCAAGGGGATCGAGAACACCGTCTGGCCTGGGCGCAACGAGCTCCTCCACCGCAACAACCAAGATCTGACCCTGCTCGACTGCGCTCACAACCCGGACGCGACCGTGGCGCTCAGCCACGTGCTCGACCCGAGCTTGCTCGGCGAGATTGAGTCGCGGCGTGAGGTGGCGCTGGTGTTTGGCGCCGTGAAACGGAAGAACTGGAAGGCGATGATGCGTCGCCTGGAGAACACCGCTGGCCATAAGATCTTCGTGGCGCCCCCGGTCGCTGACGCCGTGGATCCTCAAGAGATCGCCGAGCACTTCTCCGGCGACGTGGCCGGCAGCGTCGCTGAGGCGCTGACTCGCGCTCGCAACCTAGTGGGGCCCCGCGGCGTCGTGGTGGTGACGGGCTCTACCTACTTGGTGGGCGCCGCGCGCTCCATGCTGCTCGGCTTGCCTTCAGATCCGCCGGTCGAGCTGTAGCTCGCCTGGCCAGGTGCCGTGTTCTGCGGGCGGGCATTTGCCCTGCTTGCTGATCGCGCTATGCCGAGCCCGCAGCTTGGTTGCTCCGGCCCACGCTGGGCAGCTCACGAACGCAAAAGGAGTCTCATGCCGTCGTTTGACGTGGTTTCGAAGGTGGACTGGTCTGAGGTGAAGAACGCCCTCAACCAGGCGGAAAAAGAGGTCGCCCAGCGCTTCGATTTCAAGGGGACCAGCGCTGGGCTCGAGCACAGCGACCAGACCGTCACCGTGCGCGCCAACAGCGACGAGCGAGCGCAGGCGGTGTGGGATGTGATCGTCGAGAAGCTCATCCGTCGCAAAGTCAGCCTCAAGCATTTTGAGCTGGGAGATCCGCAGAAGACCTCCAAAGGACACTCGAAGATCGCCATCACCGTCAAGGAGGGCATCGACAAGGAGCCGGCCTCGGCGATCGTCAAGCTGATCAAGGACAAGAAGCTCAAGGTGCAGGCCGCGATCCAGCAGGACACGGTTCGCGTGACCGGCAAGAAGCGTGATGACCTGCAAGAAGTCATGGCGCTGCTGAAATCCAGCGAATTTGAGATCGAACTGCAGTACGTGAATTTCCGTGACTGAGCGCAAACTATTCGGGACCGATGGGGTGCGTGGTCCCGCCAACATTTACCCCATGACGCCAGAGCTCAGCCTCAGGCTGGGGCGCGCTATCGCGCTGGTGGCCGGGCGGGACAAGGGCCGAGCGCCGCGCATCGTGATCGGTAAAGACACGCGGCTGAGCGGCTACATGTTGGAGACGGCCATTGCCTCCGGGATCTGCGCCATGGGTGGCCGGGTGATGCTGTGTGGTCCGTTCCCCACCCCCGCGGTCGCCAACCTGACCCACAGCATGCGCGCTGACGCGGGCATCGTGATCAGCGCGAGCCACAACCCGTTCGCCGACAACGGGATCAAGATATTTGGCCGCGATGGCTTCAAGCTGCCCGACTCCGAAGAGCTAGAGATTGAGCGCCTGCTAGAGAGCAGCGACCTCGACACCCGAGGCGTCACCGGCGCTCGAGTCGGGCGCGCTGAGCGCATCGACGACGCGAACGGCCGCTACATCGTCTACGCTAAGCGCACTTTCCCTGAGGATCTTACCCTGGACGGCATGCGCATCGTGGTCGACGCCGCCCACGGCGCCGCCTACAAGGTCGCGCCGCTGGTCTTCTCAGAGCTGGGCGCCGAGGTCATCAGCCTGGGTTGCAAGCCCAACGGCCAGAACATCAACAAGAACTGCGGCGCCTTGTACCCCGCTCAGGTGGCCCGCGAGGTGCTGCGCAAGAAGGCCGATCTGGGGATCGCCCTGGACGGCGACGCAGATCGCTTGATCCTGATCGATGAACGCGGTCAGCAGGTCGACGGCGACGCGGTGATGGCGCTGTGCGCGACCCGCATGTTGCGCGAGAAGCGGCTAAAGAAGCGCACCCTGGTCACCACGGTGATGAGCAACATGGGCCTGGAGATCGCCCTGCAAGCGGCGGGCGGGAAGCTGGTGCGCACCGCCGTGGGTGATCGGTACGTGGTCGAATCCATGCGGCGCCATGGCTACTGCTTCGGCGGCGAGCAGAGCGGCCACTTGGTGTTCATGGATCACGCCACCACTGGCGACGGCATCGTCGGCGCGCTGCAGGTGCTGGCGATCATGATGCGCGAGCAGCTGCCGGTGAGCCAGCTGGCCAAGGTGCTAGAGCGCATGCCCCAAGTGCTCGAGAGCATCGTGCTGCCCGCGCGCAAGCCCCTCAAGGACATGCTGCAGCTAGGCGTCGCCCAAGCCAAGGCCGAGAAGCGCCTGGGAGGCAAGGGCCGCATCCTGGTGCGCTGGAGCGGCACCGAGCCGAAATTGCGCCTGATGGCCGAAGGCCCCGATGAGGCGCTGCTCGGTAACCTGTTGGCTGACCTGGCCAACGCGGCGCGCCACGACGTGAGCTGCTGAGGGATGACGAGCGAGCCCGCTGCATCGTCCGAGCCGGCTTCATCCGCGCCCACCGACCAACCCGTGGACGCTGTAGACCCCACGGATCTGCTGCGTGTTGAGCAGCCAGCTAAGCCTGGCGCGAAGCGCCTAGGCGGCCCCGCGCAGGGTGATATAATTATCCGTGCGGAGTCATTGGTGCGCAGCTTTGGCAAGGGCAGCGCGCGCCATCAGGCGGTCGCTTCGGTCAGCTTTGAGGTGCGCCAGGGCGAGGTCGTGCTGCTGTTTGGCCCAAGCGGCTCAGGCAAGAGCACCCTGTTGGCGTTAGTGGGCGGTCTCGACCGCCAGTACCAGGGCAAGCTCGAGTTGTTTGGACGCGACGTCGCGCGCCTCTCCGACGCGGAGCTAAGTCAGCTAAGAGGCGAGCGCATCGGCTTCGTGTTTCAAGCGTTTCACTTGCTGGAGCACCTGAGCGTGCTCGACAACGTGGCCGCCCCGGCGCTGTTCGGCGGTCCAAGCCTGGACGAAGCGGCGGCTCGCGCCCTGGCGGCGCTGGACCGCGTGGGGCTCAGGGACCGAGCCAGCGCCCGCCCGAGCGAGCTGTCTGGAGGGCAGCGTCAGCGCGTGGCCATCGCCCGAGCGCTGCTGCGTCAGCCTGCGCTCTTGCTGTGCGATGAGCCGACGGGCAACCTCGATCGCAAGACCGGCGAGAGCATCGTCGACCTGTTCCAAGACTTGCACGCTGAGCTCAACACCAGCCTGGTCATCGTCACCCACGAACACCGCTTGGATCGCATCGCGAACCGCACGCTCCACCTGGAAGACGGCAAGCTGATCCGCGCGCAGGACACCCAGCCGACGACGCTTGAGGTGTCAGCTGCGAGGTACGCGACCCACGCGTCCGAGGTGGCTGAGTGAGCTTCCGCGCGCTGCTAGTGCTGATCCGCCGGGATCTCGCGCGCACCCGGGGTCCGTTGATCACCGCTGGTTTTGGCATCGCGGTGGGCGTCGCGTCGCTGGTGTTCTTTCTGGCGCTGGGCCTCGGCGCGCGCCGCGTGTTGCTGGGCGACGTGTTCCCCATCAACCAAATCGAGCTCGAACCGCAGAAGACCACCACCGGCGTGCTCAGCTTGCTCGCGGGCAGCTACGAGCCGCCCGGCATCGAGGAGCCGGCGCTGGTCGAGCTGCGCAGCGTCGAGGGCGTCAAGGCCGTGTACCCCAAGCTGCGCTTCCGCTTTCCTTCGTCGGCGCGGGGCGGCCAAGAGATCTTCGGCAAAGCGATCGGCACCCACGAGATGATCGGCGACGGCATCGAGAGCCCGCTGGTCACCGATTTGGAGCCAGGCGCGGTGTTCGCCGATCCGCTCGAGCGACCCGGCAAGGCCTGCACCAGCGACGCTGACTGCGCCGCCAGCGAGTACTGCGAGCTACCCAGCGAAGCCAGCGCTGGCCAGTGCTCAGCGCCGGTGCCGGCCATCGTCAGCCGCTACTTGGTCGAGGTGTTCGATCACGCGGTGGCGCCTTCTCATGGCCTGCCGCCGGTGGCTGGCACGCTGATCCGTCAGGCCAGCGGCGTCGAGTTTCGCATGACCCTCGGCGCTTCGCTGCTCGGCGTGGCTCCCCGCGGAAAGACTCGCAACGTCAAGCTCAAGGTGGTCGGGGTCAGCGAGCGGGCCATCGATCTAGGTGTCACGCTGCCCATCGAGGTGGTGCGCCGCTGGAACGCCGAGTACGCCAGCGCTGAGGCCGCGTCCCGCTACTCCAGCGCCGTGGTAGAGATGCACGACCCCAGCGCGACCAGCCGCGTGATCGAGCGCGCCGCGAGCCTAACGTTAGTCCCTACGGATACACGCGCCCGCGACGTGAGCGTGCTGATCAGCGGCGTGCTGGCGCTGCTGGTGCTGGTGGCCAGCGTGATCTTGCTGGTCGGGGCCCTCAACATCTCGCACACCTTCCGCGTGATGGTCGCCGAGCGCAGCGGAGAGATCGCGCTGTATCGCGCCCTCGGCGCGAGCGCGGCGGACATGCGCCGCTGGCTGTTCAGCTTGGCGCTGGTGGTCGGCGCGCTGGGCGGGCTCGGCGGCGCGTTGGTGGCCTGGCTGGGGGCAGGCGTCGCCGACTGGCGGGCCGCCAAAGATCTGCCTGATTTCCCGTTCAAGCCGGAATCATTCTTCGATTTTCCGCCCTGGCTGTGGGGTTTGGGGGTGGGTTTCGCGATGTTGTTCGCGCTGGTCGGCGCCCTAGGCCCCGCGCTGCGCGCCGCCAAGACCGACCCCGCGGCCGCGCTAGGTCGCCCAGTCTGATGTCCGCGAACCTCGCCCAGCGCTGCGGCGCGCTGATCTTGGGAGGCTTCAGCGGTCACTCGCTGCCTGCGGACTACGGCACCGCGCTAGGCCGAGGCCGTAGAGCTGGCGCGATCCTGTTTCGGCGCAACTTGAGCGACGCAAATCAGGCCTGCGAGCTCACCGAATCAATCCGTGCGGCATCGCCAAAGGGCGCGGCCCCGACATTCGTAGCGCTGGATCAAGAGGGTGGCCGCGTGCGTCGCCTGGGCGCGCCGCTGCTACAGCTGCCGCCGATGCGCGCGCTGGCCAGCGGGCTCAGCGCTGATGAGCTCACGGCCCTGGCCAGAGCCGTAGGTCGCGAGCTGACCGCCTGCGGCTTCACCCTGAACTTCGCGCCGGTGCTCGACGTGGACAGCAACCCACAAAACCCGGTGATCGGCGACCGCGCCTGCTCCGCGCTGCCCGAGCAGGTGGCGCGCCTTGGCCTGGCCTTCGCCAGCGGCTTGCTGCAGGCCGGCGTCATTCCGTGTGGCAAACACTTCCCAGGCCATGGCGATACTGCCAGCGACAGTCACCTGGAGCTACCACGCCTACCGCATGATCTAGCGCGCCTAAGGAGGCTCGAGCTCGCGCCGTTCGCGGCGGCAGCCCGCGCCGATTTGCCCAGCCTGATGACCGCCCACATCGTGTTCGAGGCACTAGACAGCCAGCGCCCGGCGACGCTGAGCCGCGCAGTGCTGACCGACCTGTTGCGAGGTGAGCTCGGCTACCAGGGCGTGGTGTTCACGGACTGCTTGGAGATGCAAGCCATCAGTGATCATGTCGAAGTGGCTGAGGCCGCGGTGCAATCGGTCAGCGCTGGAGCCGACGTGGTGCTGATCTGCCACAGCTTTGAGCGCCAAGAAGCCGCGCTGGAGGCGCTGATCCACGAGGCAGAGCGCAGCCCAGCCTTCGCGGCGCGGGTGCAAGACGCGGCCAGGCGCAGCACTCAGCTACGCGCGGCGTACGCCCCCCACCCCCAAAATTTGGAGCGCCGGACGCAGCTGTTCGCCAGTCACTCGGCCTGGCAGCGGCGGCTGGACGCGATCGCGGCGCAGTACGCCGCCGAGCTTCAGGGTCTGATCAGCGATCCGACTGAGCGCTGACCCAGGATTTCATTGCCTCACGGCAAACTCGGCGAGCCTGCGGTGCGCCACGGGTAAATCCGTGCGGCATCATTTCGGCGCCGCGCGTAGATCGTGGTTCAGCGTTGACGAGGCGAACAAACGCACGAGACCCCGCGTAGCTCGCGCTACCCGGGGTCTCATACTTGGGGCTTTGGAGCCCTCTCAGCTGCTAGCTATCAGCCCGCGCCTGCTTCGCCGCTCGCCGAAGCGCTCGCCGAAACCGAGACGTTGATGCTGACCGATGCGTCCACCTGGGCCTTGAGAGCACCCGCGACGCACGCGCCGACCTTGATCGCAGCGTCGGCGCCGCCCTTGACGATGGCGTCGAGGCCCTTCACCGAGGCTTCGACCGAGGCCACTGCGCCCTCGAGCTTGGCCTTCATGCCCAAGGTGACCTTGAGCAGCGCGGGCAGGTTCTTCTCGATGGCGGCGACCAGCTTGGTGGCCGCTTCCGCGTCCGCCGCGCCGGCGATCTTCACGCTCACGCGCGCCGGGACGCAGTCGAGCTTGGCGCTGACCTTGGCGTCGCAGTTGGCGGAGCACTCAGCGCTCATCTCCGGGGGCTTCAGCTCGCCGGAGCACTTGGGTGCCTCCATCTTGACGTCGCAAGAGCCGCTGCAGGTGCCCTTGCACTCTGCGTTGCCCTTGGCGGTGCAAGACGCGCTGCAGGTGCCGCCGCAGGTGCCGGTGCACTTGCCCTCAGCCTTCGCGTCGCACTTGCCTTCGCACTTGCCAGCGCAGGCTGCGCCCTTGCTGTCCTTGCCGTCGCACTTGCCGTCGCACTTGCCACCGCAGGTGCCGCTGAAGCCTGCGTCGCAGGAGCCGCTGCAGCTACCGCTGCATGCGCCGCTGCACTCTGCGCCGGCTTCGACGGTGCACTCGCCCTCGCACTTACCACCGCAAGAGCCGCTGATCTCGCCGCCCTCGCACTTGACCTCGGCGCTGCCGGGCTCAATCGACGCGTCGCACGACGCGGCGCAATCGGCCATGGCGTCCATGGAGGCGCTGCACTTCGGGGGAACCACGTCCACCTTGATGCTGCCTGAGGCCTTGGCCTTGACCTCACCGAGCATCTTGACGGCGGCTTGGCAGGCAGCTTCTGCCTTCTTGCCAGGGCCCTCTTCCTTGGCCTTGGTGTCTTCTTCGCTGGCGCCCAGGTCCATGGCCAGGTTGGCGCACGCCACCGAGACCTCGGCCTCAACTTCGCCGGCCAACGCCTGCAGGTTCGCCGCAGCCTGAAGCCCGCCCTTGACCTTAGCCTCAAGCCCCGCCTCGAGGCCCCAGGATGCGCTGGCGATAGCCGCCGGATCCGTTGGGCAATCGCCCGGGAGTGGGAGACCGGGCACGCCAGGCAGGCCGCCGCAATCAATGAGAGCTGGTGACAACACCAAAGCCGAAAGTCCGATCAGCCGATTCATGTTCCGCCTACGCATATCCAAAATCCTCCTCGGGCCCATCCCTGAGCCTTACAAACTCAGCGTCACCCCACAGGCCCTCAGCCAAGCACTGGCTGCGAGAGTGTCGGCGTGACGTCTATCCCTCATCCGTCTTTCCAAGGGCTCGGAAGATCCGATACCTCGGGCAAGCTTTGCAACCCTTATTCGCGCGGGTTGCGCTGGGCCTTCCTTGGCCCTGAACCGAGAGCGAGCTCTCGGGGTCGTTATTTCCGTCTCGTAGTGATCCGCGAAATCACCACGAACCATCTAGGTCCGCGGGCGCTTTTCGCCCCATTCTAGCTAGTTGTAAAGAGCCAGTTTCCCTGGGTGCCGATTTTTCACTTGGAGGAGACTGGATTACGCCCTGCGGACAGCACGAACGCCGACTCTCGCGGTCGGCGCTTGACCCCGGCTAGGACGCCTCAAGCGCGCGGACTGGCTCAACAAAAGGCGCGTGGGGCTCAGCGCCGCGGCCTGCTCAGCGCCACGCGCTGTCCAGATCGCCGGGCGCTACTTAGGCTCGAAGGGCAGCGCGATTTGCTTGAGCGGCGCCGCGCCGTGCTCGGGCTTGGCGCCGCTCCGCTCGAGCAGCAGCTCCTCACGAGCCAGATCGGCATCCATGACCTCTAGGTTATCTAAGGCGAACGCCAACGCGTCCATGACCTGAGCCGGGCCGAGCTTTGGGTAGCGCTTGAGCAGCGTCTCGACGCTGGCCCCGTTGCGATAAAACCCGAACAAGCGCCGCACCGGGACCCGCGACCCCACGACGAACGGGCTGCCGCCGAGCACCTTGGGATCGACGCGGACATGGGGGTGCGGAACTAGGATGATCGGAAGACTCATCACGCGCCTTGAGCTGAGGACGACGCAACTGGGCGTCGCCGCGAGGCTTGAAGCTACGCGACACCCTGGCTCGCTGTAAAGGCCGCTCAGCCGAGCAGCTTGGCCACCACCGCTTGCGCGTTCATCCCAAGCTCTTGCGCGAGCACGTGATCCGGCGCTGACGCACCAAAGCGATCGATGCCGATGCTGAGCCCGTCGCTGCCCACGATGGAGCTCCAGGGCAAGCTGCGCCCGGCCTCGATGCTGACGCGCTTGCCGCTGCCCAAAATCTGAGCCTGCTCAGCGCCAGACAGCCGGGCGAACTGCTCAAGACACGGGGCTGAGACCACCCGTGCCCGCTCGCCGCGAGCCTCGATCAACTTGGCAGCCTCGAGCGCGACGGCGACCTCGCTGCCGCTCGCGATCAAGCAATAGTCCGCGTCTGCGCGGTCGACCAAGGCGTAGGCGCCTTGGTCGATGCGGGCGGGGTCAAAGCCAGGCTCGCGCTGCAGCTCGGGCAGCGTCTGACGCGACAAAATTAGCGCCGTCGGGCCGCTGCCGCGGGAGATGGCGTGCGCCCAGGCAGCGGCGCACTCCAGCGCGTCCGCTGGCCTGAAGACATGCAGGTTCGGGATCAAGCGCAGCGACCAGAGCTGCTCGATGGGCTGGTGCGTCGGCCCGTCTTCCCCCAGCAGCACGCTGTCGTGGGTGAAGACGTAGATGGCTCGCTGCTCCATCAAGGCGGCGAGGCGGATGGCCGGGCGCATGTAGTCGCTGAAGATCAAGAAGGTCGAGCCGAAGGGCACGAAGCCGCTCAGGGCGAGGCCGTTCATCACCGCGCCCATGGCGTGCTCACGGATCCCGAAGTGAAAATTCCGCCCGGCAAATTCGCCGCGGCCGATATCAGCGGCGCCCTTGATGGTCGTCTTGCAGCTGCCAGCGAGATCTGCCGACCCACCCACCAGCGCAGGCACCAACTCGGCGACGCGCTGCTGAATCCTCGCGGCGATCGATCGAGTGGCGTCGGACTTGGTCTCTAGCCCCTGGCACAGCTGGCCGAGCAGCTCGGGCGTGGCCTCGGCGGCGAAGAACCGCTCAAACTGCGCCTTCTGTTCGCCGCTCAGCGCCGCGACCCGCGCCTGCCACGCGGCGTACAGTGGCTGGTTCTCGGCCGCGCGCGCGGCGAACACCTCCAGCGCCTCGGGCGCGACGCGGAACGTCTCGTCTTCGGGCCAGCCGGCGTTGCGCTTGGCGCCTTTGATCTCGTCGTGGCCGAGGGGCGCGCCGTGGGCCTCCGAAGTGCCCTGCTTGGTGGGGGCGCCGATGGCGATGTGGGTGCGCGCGATGATCAGGCTAGGTCGCTTGGCTTCGCTCACCGCCGCGTCTAGTGCCACACGGAACTCATCCGGGTTGTGCCCGTCGGCGCGCTGCACGTACCAGCCGTAGGCTTCAAAGCGCGCGCCGACGTCTTCGGTGAAGGTGATGTTGGTGTCGCCGTCGATGGTGATCTTGTTGTCGTCGTAGATCACCACCAAATTGTCGAGCCCCAGGTGCCCTGCCAGCGAGGCCGATTCAGCGGCGACGCCTTCCATCAAGTCACCGTCTGAAGCTAGCGCGAACACCCGGTAGTCGATCAGCGGCGCGCCGTCGGACACCCGCTCGCCGTGCAGCTTGCTCGCTAGCGCCATCCCCACGGCAATGCCTACGCCTTGACCAAGCGGTCCCGTGGTGGTCTCGACGCCCGGCGTGTGGCCCACCTCTGGGTGACCGGGGGTCTTGCTGCCCCACTGCCGAAAGGCCTTGAGATCATCCAGGCTCAGATCGTAGCCCGCCAGGTGCAACACGGAGTAGAGCAGCATGGAGGCGTGGCCGCAGCTGAGCACGAAGCGATCGCGGTTGGGCCACGCCGGATCCGTCGGCTGGTAGCGCAGGTGACGGGTGAACACGTCAACCGTGATGCCAGCCAGCGCCATCGGCGTGCCCGGGTGACCGCTGTTGGCCCTCTGGACCGCGTCAGCGGACAAGAACTGAATGGTGTGAACGGCTTGCTCAAACGCGCGGGCTGAAGGCTGCATGAGGGCGCCCCATAGCGAACTGCGGCCCGCGATGAAACCCCTGTTGGCGCGCCAGCCTGGCTAAGGCTTGTCGATAGCGCGCTTGTGCTCGTCGTAGCTGCGGCTGAAATGGTGCCGCCCGGCGCCGCGCGCCACAAAGAACAAGTAGTCCGTCTCAGCGGGCGCCACGGCGGCGCGCAGCGCGGCCTCACCTGGGCTGGCGATGGGCCCTGGCGGCAAGCCCTGGGTCACGTAGGTGCTGTAGCGGTTCGCGGGATCGCGGTTGAGCGCTGGCGTCACCTTGCCCGTCCAGCCGCCGCACGCGGGCACGCGGGCGGGCTCCGCGAAGCAGGCGTAGGCGCTGGTCGGATCTGACTGCAGGAAGCGGCGCTTCTCGAACTCCGCTGAGTCCAGGCGGTTGTGAAACACGCTGCTGATCAGCGGCCGCTCTTCGGGCACTTGAGCTTCTTTCTCGATCATCGAAGCCAGGGTCAAGAGCTCGAGCTCGCCCCAGCCTCGGCGCTCAATCCAACTTGAGCTGCCCACGGCTCGCAGGCGCTTGCGCGCCTCGCGCACCAAGCGACGGATCACCTCCTCGGGCGTCGAGTCCACCTGAAAATCATAGGTCGCGGGGAACAGGTAGCCCTCGACGCTGCCCGCCTGAATGCCGAGCTCATCCAGTAGATTCTTTTTCCTCGCGGCATCGATGAAATCTTGCTCACAGCTGACCTGCGCGGCCTGCATGCGCCCCGCGACCTGGTACAGGTTCAAGCCCTCAGGCAGCGTCAGCTTGACCCGCTCGCGCCGGCGGCTGCGCGTCAGCCGCCCGATCAGATCGGCGGCGCTCAGCCCTGGGCGCAGCACATGGGCGCCCGGCTCGACCTCGCCGTTCAGGGCCAAATACCAGCTAAATAGTTGGGGGTGTTGCACCAGGCCTGCGCGCTGCAAGCGCTCCGCGAGCGCCCTGCGGTCCTCGTAGGCGTCGACTTCGAAGCGCAGCACCAGGTCGGGCTCCGTGGGTCTGGCGCCGCTGTGCGCCCAGAGCAGCAGCGCCGCAAACGGCACCACCGGCACACCGAGCAGCGCCAGCCAGCGCCAGGCCCTAAACCCAAACCGGGAGCCCTTGGGACGCTCGCCGCGCCTCGCCACCCTAGACTTCGCCGTGGGCTTTGTCCCCGAAGACCGATCCCGCGCCCCAGCGCCGTCGCGGCTCGTTGACGACCTCGCCCGGCTGCGCGGGCGCCTTGACTTGGCGTCGCTCACCCCGGCCCTCGCGCCAGCACCGCCTGCTTCAACGCCTGGGCTCTTTGCAGCGCTCCCGGCTCTTGGCTCACGGCTCGCCTCGCTTGCCGTCGAGGTAGCTCTGCAGCAGCACCGCCGCCGCGGCGCTGTCAACGCGGCCCCGCTGCTGGCGTGAACTGAGACCTTGGTCCCGTAGCCGGGCGCTGGCCTCCACGCTGGTCAGCCACTCGTCCACCAACTCGACCGGGATCCCGGTTCGGCCCTGGAGCCGCTGAGCGAACTGCCGCGCCCGGCGGGCGCTCAGCCCTTCCCGGCCGTCGAGCTGGCGCGGCAGCCCCACGAGAAACAGCGTGATCTGCTCGGCGCGCCCAAGCTCGCTCAGCGCCTGCAAGGCTCGGTTTGGGTCACGGCCATCCAAATGCGGGCGCGGGTGCGCCATCAGCCCCAGCTCGTCGGCCACGGCCAGCCCGATCCGCACCTTGCCGTAGTCGAGTGCCGCGATCCGCATGCTCTGCTCCGCCTTTAGCAAGAACTCACGGCTTGTGGCGATCTCCTCTGCGCGCTGCGCCATCTTCCTTGACCCTCCCGAAGCGAGCGAGCATAAGCGCACGCGCCCTCATGCCGGGCGCACGCACCGCAAAGCTTGGCGACTCACCGCCAGGCATAGGTGCTCGTAACCGATGAGCTTTCGCAGTGTTCAAGGGATGTTCGACATCCTGCCCGTTCAGTCCAAAGGCGACTACCCAGCGGCAGTCGCAGACTGGCAGCGGCTGGAGCACGCGTTCCGTACTCAGGCCGAGCTCTACGGCTACGCTGAGCTGCGCACGCCGCTGATCGAGCACACCAAGCTGTTCGTGCGCTCCATCGGGGACACCACCGACGTGGTTGAGAAGGAAATGTACGCCTTCGAGCGCCACCGCGATCAGCTGTGCCTGCGCCCCGAGGGCACCGCCAGCGCCGCGCGCGCCTACGTGCAGCACTCAGTCCAGGCTCAAGAAGCGGTCAGCCGTTGGTATTACCTGGGGCCGATGTTCCGCGCGGAGCGCGCCCAGCGCGGGCGTTACCGGCAGTTTCACCAAGCCGGCTGCGAGATCTTTGGAGACGCCGGCCCCGCCTGCGACGCCGAGCTGATCGAGATGTTGGTCTCGCTGTTCAGCGGCCTCGGCATCGCGGACGTCACGGTGCACCTCAACAGCCTGGGCAGCCAAGGCACCCGCGAGCGCTACCGCGAGGCGCTGCTCGCCTACCTCACGCCTCACGCCAGTAAATTGTCTGAGGACTCTCAGCGCCGGCTACAGAAGAACCCGCTGCGCGTGCTCGATTCGAAGGCGCCTGAAGATCAAGCCATCGTGGCCGACGCGCCCAAGCTGCTCGAGCTGCTCAGCCAGGCCGATCAGGCGCATTTTGACCAGCTCAAGCAGTACCTCGACGCCTACGGCGTGAGCTACCAGGTGGACCCCACGTTGGTCCGCGGCCTCGACTACTACACCCGCACCCTGTTCGAGCTCAAATCGAGCAGCGGTGAGCTCGGCGCGCAGAACACCCTGTGCGGCGGTGGACGCTACGACAACATGATCCAGAGCCTCGGCGGCCCCGACGTCCCAGCGATTGGCTTCGCCATGGGCCTTGAGCGCATTTTGCTAGCCCTCGGCGAGTCCAAGCCCAGGCAAAAATCCCTGGTGTTCGTCGCGCCCCTGGGCGAGGCAGCCATCGCGCAAGCCTTGGTGCTTGGCCGCGACTTACGCCAAGTTGGGATCCTCACGGAAGTGGACGCCCGCGGCAACTCGATGAAGAGCATGCTGCGCCGGGCCAACCACCTGGGCGCTCGCTTCGTGTTGGTGCTGGGCGAGAGCGAGCTAGAGCGCGGCGTGGTGCAGCTGAAAGACTTTGGGGCGCACAACCCCCCCGCAGACGCCGCGGCCTCCGGATCCCAAGCCGGATCAGGGGGTGGATCGCAAAACGAGGTGGCGCGCTGCGCCGTCGTGGCGCACCTAGGCCAGATCTTGGGAGGCACCTCGTGAAGCGTCTGGGCCTACGCCTCGCGTGCCTGGCCAGCGCTTGCCTCAGCTTGCTGCTGAGCAGCGCCGCCTGGGCGCAAGATCCCTTCGGCCCCGGCGTGTCGCCGGGAGGCGGCTTCGGCGGCGGGGCGCCGCCGTCCTCGGGAGGTCCGCCCCCCAAGGCGCCGCCCCCAGGCACCCCAGAGCAGCACGCCGCCAGCGGCGGTGGTGAGAGTTTATTGCCGCCGGGCACCGAGCCGTCGCTGCCCGCCAACCCCCTACGCCTCAAGCGCAGCACGCGCCGCCGCATCGGGACTGACTATTTCCCAGACGACGAAGAGACCGGCCGCGGCAGCGAAGACGAGACCAGCCGCGACTTTTACGGCCTCTACTACCGCGAGCGCTCGAGCAAGTACCAGCTGACCACGGTGTTCCCGGTCTGGCTCGAGCGCAAGAAGCTGAGCCTGACCGATCCCACCAAGACCGACCGCGCCTCGCTGTTTGGCGGCATTTACTACAACCGGCGCAGCGCCGAGCACGCCGACGACGTGCTTTTTCCGCTGTTCTGGAACCTGCGCGACAAAGACAGCCGCACCACGGTGGTCGGCCCGTGGGTCAACCGCCAGGCCCCCGGCGAGACCGACAACTGGCTCGCGCCGCTGTACTTCACCGGCACTCGACCGCGCGGCAGCTACACCATCATCCCGCCGCTGCTCACCTACCTGAACCACGGCGCCGAGGGCGGCTTCAACCTGATCGGGCCGGCGTTCTGCTCTTGGGAGGGCGGCCCAAGCTGCGATCCGCGCACCGCTAAGGACCTCGATCTGGGCATCGCCCCGCTGTATTTTTACGGCCAAAACGAGGCCACCAAGTACGAAGTCATCCCGCCGCTCTTGCACTACTACCGCTACAACGACCGCGATCTGAGCTGGCTCAACGTCTGGGGCCCGTACTACCGCAAGCACACCCAAGAGCGCGACTACTTCCACCTGTTGCCGCTGTACTGGCACATCTGGGGTCAGGACGAGAGCCACACCACGCTCTTCCCGTTCTACCACTACGGCCGCAAAGGCCCGCGCGAGCGGCTGTTCGTCAACCCGCTGTGGCTCGACGCCACCGGCGAGAACGGCGAAAAGACCTTCCTAACTTGGGGCTACGCGCGCTACCGCGGCCGCACCGAGCTCGACATGATCACGCCGCTGTACTGGGACTACCGGGACCCTGACATCGGCCTCGACCAGAAGCTGCTGTTCCCGTTCTTCTATCGCCGGACGTCTCCGCGCGAAAACAGCATCGCGCTGTTCCCGTTCTACGGCAGCTTCCACACCTACGGCGTCAGCCGCACGACGTGGATCACGCCGTTCTTCCAGCACACCAGCAGCCTCACCGGCTGGGAGACCAACATCCACCCGCTGGTCTACCTCGGCCGCACCGGCAACTCGAGCCACACGGTGATCGCGCCGTTCTTCTGGGACTTCGCGTCTCCAGGCTCGCGGGCGACCGTCGGCTTCCCGTTCTACTGGCGCTTCAGCGATCGCCAAGAGGTCAGCCAGCTGGTCGGCAACGTGTTCTATCACGAAAAAAAGCTGCGCAGCGGCCTCGACTGGGAGTTTCACCTGTTCCCGCTGTTCAGCTACGGCGAGACGCCCGACGGCCACTGGTGGAACGTGCTGTACGGCTTGGCCGGCTACACCCGCCGCGGCGAGCTGACCAAGATGCGCACGCTGTGGATCCCCATCACGCTGAGCGAACCGGCTAAGACGTCGCAGCGGTTTTAGGTCTGCCACTCAGCCGTTACAAATCACGCCCAAGCGTGGCACCCTGCGGGCCATGAGGTTGTCCGTTGGCTCGCGGTTTACGCTCCTGTTGTGTCTCTCACTGCCCGCCGTGGCCTGCGGCGGCGAAGACGCCCAGGAGTCCAACCTCCCGCCGATCTACCCGATCACCGAGGCGCGCTACACCAGCCTGCAGCAGATCTGGCTGCCCAAAGATCCACCGGCCAGCACCGGCGCTGAGCGCCGCGCGGATACGTTCAAGATCACCGACATCGACCGCTACGCCGAGCTCGGGCTCGGCGTCGAGCTAGGCCCTGGCGAGCCCTGGATCGAGCACGACGAGCTCGCCGCAGACTGGGCCAGCTTTCAGCCGGCCAAGCGCCGCAGCCTGCTGTTCTTCTGGCATTCGTCCGATCCGCAGGTGGTGGATGAAGAGAGCCCAATCCGCCTGGAAGGCGTGACCGCGCTGTCCATCGGCAGCACCTATCGCCCGCAAGATCACCTGTCGACCCAGGCGTTTGAGAGCCAAGTGCGCACCCTGCGCGCCATCCAAGACGAGCTGCAGCGCCCCCTCGACTTCACCATCATCACCGGCGACTTGTCCGACGGCGGCCAGCGCAACGAGCTAGGTTGGGTGTTTCAGATCCTCAACGGCGGCAGCGTCGATCCCGACACCGGCAAGGATGATGATCCGGTGCAGGGGCCAGGCAACGACTTCAACGACCCCTATCAATCACTGGGCGTCGACGGGCCCTGGTACGCCACCATCGGCAACCACGAGGTCCAGTACACGGGCATCGCCAAGGCCAACCAAGAGGTGCAAGACGCTGCTGTGGGCGAACAGGTCTTCCAAGGCCTCGAGTACTTTGCCGGCTTGAGCCCGAAAGACGGCCTGCAGGGCGGCTTCCGAGACGGCTCTACCCCCAACGCCGAGGTGCGCACGTCCGGCCCCACCCCCTCCGATCCGAACCGCTACATCCCTGACTTGCCCGAGCTGGTGTCCATCATCAGCGCAGGAGACGGCGACCCGGTCGGCCACGGATACAGCACCGCGGATATAGACGCAGGCCGCGGCCACTACAGCTTCAACCCCATTGAAGGGCTGCCGCTGCGCATGATCGCCCTGAACACGCTGTCGTCCGACGTGGCGGGCAGCGAAGGCGCCATCGACGACGCCCAGTGGCAGTGGCTGCAGACCGAGCTCGAGCAGGCGACCAGCGCCCACGAAATCGTGTTCGTCGCCAGCCACCACAAGTCCGGCGACATCAAGCTCGGCGGCCACAAAGGCGCAGAGCTGGCCTCGTTGCTGGCCCAACACGAGAACGTGCTCTTGCACCTGACCGGCCACGGCCACACCAGCGACAGCGGCATCATCTTGCCTCAAGCCGAAGCCGACGCGGGCTTTCGCGGCTACTGGGAGGTGATGACGCCATCCACCTTGGATTTCCCCATGCAAACGCGCTTCTGGGAGCTGGTCGATGAGGGGGGTGGGTTCGTGTCCATCTACGCCACCATCCTGGAGCAAAACGCGCCTGAAGGCAGCCTTGGCCACCGCGCCCGCGAGATCGCCGCCGGCCACGGCTGGTTTCAGGACTCCAAGCTGCGAGCAGATTTCGAGATGCGGCGCCAGCACCGCAACCTGATCTTGCGCTTCAAGCTGCCAGCCGACGTAGCGGCGGCCATCAGCAGCGCGCCGGGGCATGACTCCATCGCGTCTGAAGACACGCTAGCGGCGTTCTAGGGCGCGTGCTCAGCGGGGTTACGGCGGCAGGAGGTCGCCGTGGAGCGCGCAGGCCGGGCTCTAGGCGCTCCCCAGCGCCTCGTGCTGCGCACCGGGCGCTCGGCCGCGTGACGCATCGCCGGCCGCGTCGTTCTGGCGCCAGAGGAGCTGGGTATGCTCACGCTGGCGCCCCCGTGGCGGATCTAAAGCGCGCTCAGTCGACGTCGGCGCAGCAGCGGAAGCCGGTCTCGGCGCCGTTGTAGTAGCGGTCGTGAGCCGTCTGCGCAGCGCGGCAGAAGTTGCGGCTGGGCTGCCAGTAAGCGCCCTTCATGGCGGGGCGCGCCGGGGTGGAGCCGTCGATGGTGACAAACTCCTCCAAATTGCCGCTCATGTCGCGCACGCCGAACGGGCTCACGCAGCGCGGGTAGGTGCCTGGCGGGACGCGGCGGTCCTTGAGGTTGCCCTCGGCGTCGACCAAGTCGGTGTGGTCGGCGTTGCAGGCGGTGGGGTCGCGCTTGAAACCGTAGGGATACGGGCGCATCTCCTCGCCTTCGCAGGCGAAGTTCCACTCGCTCTCCATACACACCCGCTTACCTTCAGCGCGGCAGGTCTGGTCGGCGTGGGTCCAGCTCTTGTGGCTCTCGGGCAAGCTGTTGCCCGCTGCCACGTACTCATCGCGGTCGATGCAGTACTTCATCTTCTTCTTGGGCCCAGCGCACTCGGCGGGCTGGGCGTACTCGGCGCAGCGGAACTTCTCGAACCGCCCGGGAGGGTCGAGGTAGCGCAAACAACGCTGCTTCACCTTCGGGCAGTACTCGCCCTCGACGAGGACCATGTTCGCCGGACAGGCGTTAGGCTCGCTCGCGGGGGTCGCTGCGACAGGGGCAGGAGCGACGTTGGCGAGAGGAGCAGCGCTCGGCTCGTCAACGTCGTCCACCGCGGCAGGGGTAGCTGCTGTGGTGGGATCCTGCTGGAGCGCCCGGGGCTCTGGCGAAGGACGGTCACAACCGGCCAGCGCTAGAACTCCGACCATCAACCAGGGGGTGAGCTGGATGGGTCTCAAAGCCCCGCGATTCTGCCGGAGCGATCGATGAAGTCAAGTCAACCTGCCCGGTCGAGCGGCTGATTCGTGACACTCAGTGGGCGCGTGTGGTTGGCTGGTGCACCTGTAGGGTAGAACCTGAAGCCAACAATTAATTGTCGTAATATTAGACACTTACGGCGCACTATTCATTTTGATTCTAGCGCGCCTGTGGGCGTCATGGGGCGATTTTTGGGCTCAGCGATGCTGCACAGGCTCTGCAGATTTTACTGCGCCTTGGGGCCAAACGACACGGGCTGTCAGCCCTGCCGCAGCGCTCTCCCAGCCGCCCGGCGGTGTACCATCCGGCTCGACGCCGACGATTTCCACGTTCTTCGGCATGCGGCCTCTGGAGCCATGGCGCAGCTGATCCAGATCGAGGCTCGTCCCGGCTATCGGGTGGTCCTGGCGTTCGACGATGGCGTCGAAGGAGAGATCGATCTCTCCGCCCGCTTGTTCGGCCCCATGTTCGAGCCGTTGAAGGACCCGGCGCTCTTCGCTGCGGTTCGCATTGACGAGTTCGGCGCGCCCTGTTGGCCCAATGGCGCTGATCTGGCGCCCGATGCCATGTACGCGCTGCTCCGCGCCGCCCCCGGCAGCGCGCGCCTCCAATCGCGCTGACCAACGGGTGTGCTTGAAGGAGCACTCAGAAATCAGCCGTTCGGGCCCGCGTTGGTGCCCGGTGCATCGGCGCAGCAGCGGACGCCCACCTGGATGTCCTCGTAGTGATCATCGTGAGCGGTGGTGGCTGGGCGGCAGCGGTTACGCGCGGGCATCCACCAGCCGCCCTTGAGCGCCGTGCGGAATGGGTAGTTGTGGATCGCGCCTTCGCGCAAGGTCGGCTCGTCTACGTTGCCCGCCAAGTTGTGGACCCCGAACGGGCTAACGCACTCCGGGCGCGCACCGCTCGGCTCGCGGTGGTCTTTCAGCACCTGCTTGCCCTTCTTCATCTCAAACAGGTCTTCGTCGCGATCCTGGTTGCACACAGCTTTGCGCTCAAAGCCGTAGGGGTAAGGGCGCATCTCCTCGCCCTCGCAGGCGAAGGTCCACTCTTGCTCGGCGCACAGCCGCTTGCCTTGGGCTTTGCAGATCTTGCTGCCGGTGACGAAGCTCTGATGATTCAGCGGCAGCTCCTCGCCCGGCTTGGTGTACTCGTAGCGATCGATGCAGTAGCGCATGGCGACGCGCTTGCCGACGCACTTCGACTCCGGTTCGTACACGCCGCAGCGCGCGTACTGCAGCTTCGGGTCGTCTAGCCACTCTTTGCAGTTCTGGCGCACCTCCGTGCAGTACTCGCCAGCGACCAACACCATGTCGCTAGGGCACACGCCGTCAGCGCCGGCAGGATGGGCGCCAGCCGGTAGCTCGGGTTCGTCCTTCACGGCGGCCGGGGCTGTGACGTCACTGTTGCGCCCAGTGTTGCGACCTTGCGACTCCCCCAACCCTTGGGCAGGAGCGGCGGCGGTCCGGTTGACCAGCGGCTCGGCCACGACCACGGCAGCAGCGGGCGGCGCAGTCTGAGCGCCCTCACCCACCAACAACGGCACCGCTGCCAGCCCAAACACCGCTAATCCCGCCCAGTATCGCCGCTGCATGACTTTTCCTCGGGGCTCCAGTGAGCCGTGACTTTCGATTTGTAAGGGTTCCAGTGTCTTCGCCCGCTGGACAAACTTGTTAAGACAAGTCAGCCCGCGAGCCAGCAGAATGCACGCAGCGTGCCGACGCAGCGCGCCCATGGCGCGTCGGGTTTGGGGGTGGGCGCGCCCCACGGCGACTCGAGGCGCCCGGGGTGCACCGGCAGCCGCCGCGCAGGTTCTCTATTTAGCACATGGGAACGCAAAGGCAGCCCCCAACGCTGCCCAGCCCTCAAGAGCGCCCCACCAAGCCGTTGGCGGCCGGCTCTCAGCTTGGATTGCCGAGCGCCTGCTCAAAGCGAGCATCTGAAGACAGCGCGCTGAGCGCGTCGTCAGCGCGGACCTGCTCGGGGTCCAGCCCCGCGGCGACGGCCGCACCCAGCGCCTTCAACGCCGAGTCGACTTGGCCCGCCGCAGCAAACCCTCGCACCGCCTGGAGCCCGTCGTCTCCACGCTGGCTGCGCTCGAAGATGCGCTCATACAGCACCGCCGACGCTAAGCCCGCGCCGGCGTTTTGTGCGGCTTCGGCGACTTGGCGCGCGTCCTCGGTGGGTATTTCCTCGAAGATATCTCCAGTGACCCGCGCAGCACGCTCAGCGTCTCCGAGCTTGAGCAACACCTTCACGTACAAGGCCGCGACGGCGACCCGCGAGTCGCCGGTGCGCCGGGCGTGCGCCAGCGCCTCGAGGGCCGCCTGATCTTCGCCCAGCGCCTCAGCCACCGCGCCCAGTAGGTAGGGATCCGTTGGCTGATCTGCCGGCGCTCGTGCCAGCACCTCGCGGGCCTCAGCTGGCTCGCCGCCGAGCAGCGCGGCCCAAGCCCCGACCTCTGCGGCGGCTGCCCGCAGCTTGGAGTCCGGCGAGGCCTCGAACACGGCGCGCGCCATGGCGTGTGCTTCGGGGAAACGCTCGTTGTCCAAGGCGTGACGCGCGAGCTTCAACGTCTCGTGCAGGGTGGTCTCAGGCACCTCCACCCGCTTTGGTTTACGTAGCGCGGACCAGTTGGTGTAGGCCGCCCAACCCAAGATCACAGCGCCAATCGGCATGCTCACATACAAGAAGCCGGCGGCGCACAGCGCGGCGACCGCCATGGAGACCGTCAGGCTGATGTGGCGCCGCTCGGGGCCGAGCAACGCGGCCAGGATCTGACCGCCGTCGAAGGGCACCACCGGCAGCAAGTTGAAGGTCGACCAGAGCAAGTTCAGCACCAGCAGCTGCCGCAAAATGCCACCGACCAGGCCGCTCTCTCCGCGCTCGCCCGCGACCAGCATCAATACGAAGGCGACCATGGCCAACAGATATCCGGCCAGAGGCCCGGCGGCGGTCACCAGCACCTGCTGGGTGCGGCTAGGCTGCTGCCGCGCAACCCACGAGGTGCGCCCGCCCATCGCGTACAGCATGACCTCAGGCGACTCACCGTACGCGCGCGCGGCGAAGGCGTGCCCAAGCTCATGGGCGAGCAGTGACACCAGCAAGATCCCAACCAGCACCACTAGGCTGAGGATCAGCTGCGTGGTGCTGCCTCCAGAGCCGAGGCCCAGGAAGAGCGGCAGCAGCCAGAAGCTGCCGTGGATCCGCACTGGAAAGCCAAACAGTTGAAAACGCATGGGGGGCTCAGCGCGAAGTCGTTGCCCGGGCGCGCTCCCGGGCAACGACTTCGCGCCCTAGACATTTAGCTGCCAGGCGGGGCGATGTCGATGTCTGGCTTGGATGTTCCGCTCACCGCGCGCTCAGCCGCTGCCGCGCTGAGCGGCCGCGGGTGCTTCAGCTGCGGCCGCGCGTGCTGCGCGGCTTGGCCCGTGCGCTCCAGATCCCAGCGATGTGCTCCAGCTCGTCGAGCAGCGCGTGGTTCGAGTCGACCCAATAGCGGGCTCGGCTGTGCGCGCTGCCAACCCAACACGTGATGCTGCGCTCGGCCCAGGCCTTGGGGATGGCGTCCATCATCTCCTCGTCGGTGCGGTCATCGCCTGCGCAAAACAACAGATCACTCTTAGGGTGACGGCGCAGGATCTCGGCGGTCGCCCGGCCCTTGCTGGCCAACTCGTGGCGCACTTCGATCACGCGGTTGCCTTTGAGCACGTTGAACGGTCGACGCTTCAGCGCATCGTCCAGCAAACCAAGCAGCTCTCCGGCCTGAAACGCGCCGAACTCCGGATCTGCCGCACGGTAATGCCAGGCCATGCCGCCGCGCTTGTACTCCACCCGGCTGCCTGGCGTGCGCGCCATGAAGTCCAAGAACAACGGATCGAGCACGCGGCGCAGCGCGTCGATGCTGGGCTGCTCGCGCTGCTCCCAGTCTTCGCCTACCGGCTTGATCCCCAAGCCATGTTCGCACACCAGGCCGATGGGCAGCCCGCCGAGCCACTCGTCAAGCACGGCCGCCGAGCGCCCGCTGATCACGTAGACCGTGGCAAGACCAGCGAGCCGCCCCAGCGTGCTCAAGATGCGCGGATCAGGCGAAGCCATGGCTGGATCGTTGACGAACGCGCGCAGCGTCCCGTCGTAGTCGAGCAGCATCAGCGGGCGCTGTGCCCCACGGATCTTGGACGCCAGCGGCTCGGCGTTGGTCGCCAAGCGCTGGAAGCTGGTCCGCGCGCCAGATGCCGTCTCTTCCAGCCGATCCAGGAAGCGGTTGGCCCAGCGCATGCTGGTGTTGTTGTCCACAAACTCGAGCATGGTCGCCAGGCTCGGCAGCTGCGTTCGGCGGCTCAGTTCACTAGAGGCTCGGGCCGGGCTCTCCAAGGCGACCGCGAGCTCGTGGGCCACCTGCTCGGTGTTGTACGGGTTCACCAGCCGCGCGCCAGCCAAAAAATGGGCGGCGCCGGCGAACTCGCTCAAGATCAGCGTTCCGCCCAAGTGCCTCCGTGCGGCAATATATTCAAGCGCCACCAGGTTCATGCCGTCGCGGACCGGCGTGATCAACGCCACGCTCGCCGCCTGATACACCCCGGCTAAGCGCGCCCGAGAGTACGCCTGGTTCACGTACACCACGGGGGTGTGCGAGGCAGAGCCATAGCGGCCATTCACGCGGCCCACCAGCTCGTCGACCTCGCGCTTCAGCGATTGGTACTCCTTGACCTCGGTGCGAGACGGCGCGGCGATCTGGATCAGCACCACGCGCTCGCGCAGCTTTGGGTGCTTCGAGAGCAGCTCACCGAAGGCCTTCAGCTTCTCTGGGATCCCCTTGGTGTAGTCCAGGCGATCGACGCCAATCACGATTTGCTTGCCCGCGTAGGTCGCGCGCAGGCGCGCTAGCTCGGCTTGGGCTTCGTCGCTCGCGCACAGCGCTGCCACTTCAGCGGGGTCAATGCCGATGGGTAGCACGCCGAGCTGCACTTGGTGAGACGGCAGCCTCAGGGCGCCCGGGTCGCTCTCCACCCCCAAGACCCGCAGGCACGCCGCACGGAAATGGCTCACATACTCGTAGCTGTGAAACCCGATCAAGTCAGCGCCGAGCATGCCGTGCAAGATCTCGTCGCGCACCGCCAGGGAGCGGTAGGTCTGTGCCGAAGGGAAAGGGATGTGCAGAAAAAAGCCGATCGGGCACGCCAGCCCGCGCTTACGCAACAGCTCCGGCACCAGCGCCAGCTGATAGTCGTGGATCCAGACTTCGTCGCCGGGCCCAGCCTGCTGCATGATGGCGTCGGCGAAGCGCTGATTGACCTTTTGATAGGTGCGCCAGGCTGAGCGATCGAAGTGGATGCGCTCGCTCAGCGCGTGGAACAGCGGCCACAGCACGCGGTTGCTGAAGCCCTCGTAAAAGCCAGGAATTTCCCCCTTGGGGATGAACACCGGCGCCGAGCCGTGGAGCGCTAGCTCGCGCGCTACGGCGGCGTGATCTGCTTCGGGGACGTGGCTGCCGGGCCACCCGAGCCAAGTGAACGGGCGGCGCTCGGCGACGGACTTCAGAGCTGTAACCAGCCCGCCGGTGCTGGGCTGCACGCTCCAGACGTCGTGCCGGTGCGACATGGTCACCGGCAACCGGGCTGACGCGACGATCAGCTTGGCCTTACGCATGAGCGTAACCTTATGTCATAAGCCGGAGTGAATGGCGCCCTCAAAGCTCGCGAGGTCAAGTGAATCACGCACTGGTTGGTAACTGTAGCTATCAAGCGCTGATCGACGATCGCGGCTGCGTCAACTGGCTGTGCTGGCCCCGCTTCGACTCAAGCTTCGTGTTTGGCTCGCTGCTCGACTCAAAGCTCGGGGGCGCGTTCAGCGTGCAGCCGCGGGAGGCGGAGTTCGAATCGGCGCAGGCCTACATCCCTAACACCAACATCCTGCGCACCGAGTTCAAGGCTGAGTCTGGCAGCTTTGAGCTGGTAGATTTCGCCCCGCGCTACAAGCAGTTCGAGCGCTCGTTCAAGCCCAACATGCTGGTGCGCCGCCTGCGCCCGCTGGCTGGCCGCCCCAGCGTCCGCGTCTGCTGCCGCCCGGTCTACGACTACGGCGAGCGTCAGCTCGAGTCGTACGTGGGCAGTAACCACGTGCAGTGGCAGGTCCCAGGCGGTCCCATCCGCCTCACCACCAACATCCCCCTGGCCTACCTGCTCGACGAGCGCCCTTTCCTCCTGGAACACGAAGCGTACCTGGCGCTGACCTGGGGCAACCCGTTGGAGGCTGCGCTGGAGGAGAGCTGTGAGACCTTCTTGGCGCGCACCAAGCGCTACTGGGAGACCTGGGTAAAGCACACCAATTTGCCTGGCATCTTTCAGCGCGAGGTGATCCGCGCCGCCCTGGCGCTCAAGCTGCACCAGTTCGAAGACACCGGCGCCATCACCGCGGCTAGCACCACCAGCATCCCTGAACATGATGGTTCCGGGAGGAACTGGGACTATCGGTTCTGCTGGCTGCGCGACACCTACTTTACGCTGCACGCCATGCGCAGGCTCGGCCACTTCGAGGAGATGGAGCAGTTCGTCTCGTTCGCTCAGAATTTGGCCGAGGGGGTGGACAACCTGCAGCCGGTGTACAGCATCAGCGGCGCGAGCCGGCTGTCTGAGCGCACCCTGGACCACCTGGCGGGCTACAAGGACAACAACAAGCCGGTGCGCTGCGGCAACGCAGCCTACCTGCAGATCCAGAACGACGTGTACGGCGAGATCATCGCCGCCATGTCGCCTCAGTTCCTAGACGTGCGCTTCGCGGCGCGCAACCACCTGCACGCCGTAGGCCTGGTGCATCGGCTGCTCGAGCGCATCAACACCACCATGGAGCTGCCCGACGCTGGGATCTGGGAGTACCGGGCGGAACCAGCTGTCCACACCTTCCCGCTGCTCTTTCACTGGGCCGGCGCGAGCCTCGCGGCCCGCATCGCCCAGGCCATCAGCGATCCAACCCTCGAGGCCAAAGCCTCGGGGCTGGCTGAGCGTGCCCACAAGATCATCGAAGCGCAGTGCTATCGCCCAGCTCTTGGCTTCTACGCCGAGTCCACCGACCCGGCGAACTGCAACGCCGACGCCTCGCTGTTTATGATGGTCAACTTGGGCTATCTGAAGCCCTCAGATCCGCGTGCCGAGCGCCACGTGCGGGAGCTGTATAAGCGGCTCAGCGTCGATCGCTACCTGATGCGCCGCTACACCCACTTTGACGGCATCGGCGAGACCCAGAGCACGTTCACGGTGTGCGGCTTTTGGGCGGCAGAGGCCCTGGCGCGCCTTGGTTACCCGGAGGAGGCGATTGAGGCCTGCGAGCAGTTGATTGGGCACAGCAACCACGTCGGGCTGTTCAGTGAAGACATCGATCCGAAGACCGGCGAGCAATGGGGCAACTTCCCCCAGACCTACTCCCACGTCGGGCTGATCAACGCCGCGTTCGCCATCCGGCAGAGCTCCCTCGATCTGTTGCTCTGAGACCGCTACTCGGTTGCTCGGCGTAGCCGCGGTCGCTTACTCCCGGACCGAGATGATGGTCCCCTCACCCATGTCCGATCCGATGTTGATGCCGTGCCAGCCGTCTGGCAGCGGCGGATCGGTCCACATGAACACTAGGCGCGCGTCGATGGGCGCTAGGTTAATACAGCCGTGGCTGCGCGGGATACCAAACACGTCGTGCCAATACGCGCCGTGCAGCGCGTACCCCGCGGCAAAGTACTGGATCCACGGCACGTCGCGCAGTTCGAAGCCGCCCGCGCCGCGGCGCCGGGTGACACCGTACTCTGGGTGTCTTCCCTTATGGATATTTGTAAGGCGCCGCTGATCTTCCGCGTCGAGTTTGCTGCCGTCTGCCTCAGCTTTCTTCAGCCGCGCGATGGTCGCCCGGGTCTCGTCGTCGTAGGCTGGGCCCCCTCCACCCCCGGCCTTTTTTCCGCCTGCCACGCTGCTGTTCTCTTCGGAGTCCATGGCGGCCGCGATGTGCTTGCTCTGCAAGTGGAACACCCCCGTGGGGGTGGCGTTGGTGGTCTTTGGATCGCCGAAGCGCGGGCGCCCGGTGCTGACCAAGGTCGCGTACCAGGCGCGCTTGCCCTCATACAGCACCAGGGTCTGGTGGCGCAGCGAGACGTCGATCCACTTCTGGCCTTTTTCGGCGGCTTCTGGCCACTCAGCGGGGGGCGCGACGATGCCCACATCATCCGCACGGATCCATTTGGTTTTGTCGATCAGCGTCTGATAAAAGCGCTTGCCAGCCTTGATCCGGGCCTTGCCAGTGACCGGCACGATCCCGCGGCGCGGCAGGGTCCCCGTCGCGCGCACCTCATCTTTGCCGCGCACCAGTTGGTACGCGGTGGCGTCACGCTTCACGACGAAGGCGAATGGCACCGGCGTCGCTTCGCTCAGCTCGACGCCATGGAACGGCGAGCCAGTGTCTGGCTTGACCTTGGTTGTGGGGATCAGCCGCATGTCGACGGTGACCGCGAAGCCGCGCTGAAACTCGCCGTCTTTGGCGATGAACGAGTCAACGAACGACAAGCCCGTCTTGCGCCGCACGCGATCGGCGAACAAAGCGTAGTCTGGCACCTCAAAGCCCGACACGTTGGGGATTTTGCGGCCGTCTTCGAGCCACCACGGCGGGCCGGTGTCGCTCTTGTCACCACCGAATAATTCCACGCGGCTAAGTTCGGTAGAGAGCTTGAAGCCCGGCGGGTGCTTGAGCCCAGGCACCGCGATGCCGCGCGGGTCGAGGGGCACGTCGTTAGACCCCAACTCCACCTTCTGCACCTCGGCGGCGTTGTCGGCGAACCACTTCATGTGGTCATCCAGGCCAAACTCACTGTCGGCTTGTTGTTTGTGAGTCGGGACCTTCAAATACTGAGGCGCCGTCGCGCGCACAAACCCGTAGGCGTAGGGCATGGGCTTGTCCAGGTGCGCTCGGCGCTTGGTGGCCCGCACCAGCGGATCCTCGAGGTTTGTGGTGGCGTCCTCGGTGCACACGAAGCCCATGGGGTAGACGCGGTACCACTCGCCCTTGCACTCACCCACTTTGTCCTTGGTGGGCTCTGGGTCGCGATGCACCACCGCGCCCAGGCGCAAATAGCCCAAGCGGCGGGATTCCTTGTGGGGCCGCGCGTAGACGATGGTGGCGATCTGGGTCGCGGCGATGCTCACCGAGTCCTCAGGCGCTTTGGTGTCGAGCTCGCCGTGATCGACCACGACCGTCGAGAGCGCCGGCGCGCTCGCGGCGGCGGCAGCTACGGCGGACGCTGAGGCCTGCAGCAGCGGCTGCTCAGCCGCCTTGTCTTTGCAGCCGACCGCGAGCGTGAGCACGGCGCTGAAGGCGAGTGAGCGTCGCAGCGCAAATTGGCTGCGCGGCGCTGACGGGCAGTGCGTCGAGGGGCGATCCATCACGCCTGGGGGTTTAGCGGCTGAGGCGGGTAGATCAAGCCCAGGTCGGTTTGCGGACTGAAGCCGCACCCAACGCTCAGCCCTCAGCCGCTGGGCGCAGCGCTGTCGAAGGGGCTCGCGCCGAACAACTCACCGGGCAGCTCGCGACCGTCGACTTCGACGTTCTTGGCGCCCGCAGGCAGCTCCGGCAGCGTATCGAGATCGTGCCCTGGACCCACCCAAAAGACCTCGGGCACCGGGCGATAGCCGCTGTTGTAGCGCTTCTCAGTGACCCGCCCTTCGGGGCTCGTGATCTTGACCAGGCTGACCACCTCGTACCCCTTGCGACCGCGCTGACGCATGATGCGCTTGCCGTCCTTGAGCCAGGGCTTGGTGGTGACTCGGCGATAGAAATCTGAGGCCCGCGAGATGGCGTAGCTGTAGTCGACCTTGGGCGCCTGTCGGCCGAGGATCTCGACCCGCAGCATGCCCGGGGTCGGGACAAACGCATGGATGATGACCGGCGTGTCGTACGAGTTGCGGATCTTCAGATCTACCGCGCCCCACACCACGGTGGCGTCGAGGCCGAGGGGCGCATAGCTGCTCGGGCGGCTGTGGCTGCGCCGGTCCACGATGTCGAGCCCGCCATACACCGCCGCGGCGTGTAACGTCGACGAGACCTGACAGGTGCCGCCGCCCACCCCTGGCGTCAGCTCGTCGTCTAAGATCACCGGCGCCCAGGTGAAGCCACGCTCCAAGGTGCGGGCGCCGACTTGCTCGTTGAAGCTGAGCACTTGTCCCGGCGCGATCACGGTGCCGTTCAGGTACGCCGCGCCGCGCTTGACGTTGACCGCGCGGCCCTCCCCCGTGCCCGCGAATTTAGTTTCAAAGCTGCCGAGCACCTGGGTGACGTCGATGTCCGCCAACATGTCCAGGGTCACCTGCGGAGCCACCGCCCGCGTCTGAACGCCGATGATCTGGTTCTCGTCGAACGCTGAGCTCTCTTCCAGCACCGCGAGCGTCTTATCGACGTCCAGGGTGCGCCCTGGCGTGTCGTGGATCTTCTCATGCGCAGCCAAGTCCAGGCGCGCGTCCACCGGATCACGCAACACGTCAGGCGCCAGCGCCTCCAGCGCCGCGCTGGCTTTGCGCGGGTCGACCGACCACACCAAATCCAGATCTTCTTCGCCGCGGCTGGCGGCCACCACCCGATACATCCGCTCGGAAATGCTGCCCTGTTCCGCGTGGTTTCGCACCCGCGCCAGCGTCGCGGCGACGTCCAGCTCAACCCCCAGCTGCCCCAGGCGCCGCTCGAAGACCTCGCCGTCGACCTCCAGATAGACCGGCCGCGACAACAGGCTCAGGCGGCGCTCTTCAAGCCACACGCCGAGGGCCTTGTCTGGCGGCTGAAGTCGGCCGCCCACGTACGTCCCCGTCAGCGCGCGCCCAGGCGGCAGGTAGCGGTAGTAGGCGTAGGTCGACGCGCCACTTAGCCCCGCCGCGAGCACGACCAGCGCGCCAGGTAACAGCCAGCCACGTAGTCGACCGCGCCCCGAGCGTGTGGTGGAGCGTGACCACTCACCATTCAAGCCACTGGACCCCGAGCCGAGTTCGCGCCGCATCATCACTCCTAGATCGTATCGGGCTCTGCCACCTGGCTGCAAAGTTCGAGGCGTCTGGAGCGCCGTTCACAGCGCCTCGGCGGACTTGCCCGCTGCGCCGTGCAGCCTGCATTCCAGCTGAAACAACGCCCAACCGCATCTAGCGCATTCCCAGCAGCGCGCCCGCGCCATCGGCCTCCCCCAAGGTTCGCAGGGGGTGGAGGGCCAGGCGCTGTGCCCGCGTGCTGCGTGCTGCGTGCTGCGTGCTGCGTGCTGCGTGCTGCGTGCTGCGT
>CAZKDY010000023.1:0-112846 GCA_964551615.1 uncultured Polyangiaceae bacterium | reverse complement strand
TCCCGGAAGTGTGCGAATTTGTAAGACTTTTGTCCGTCCCAATGGAGCCACACCCTTCTCCGAAGCGCCGCCCTGGTCGGGTACTTCGACACGCCCCATGGGCTTGAGCTCCTCCTTCGTGCACGCGAGGCGTTCGGACGCCTGGACGGGAGCGAGAGCGCGGCGTGGTGTGACTTCCTCCTCGCGTTCTTTGCTCGGTCCGCTCACGCGGGTGGGCGTGGTCTCGCCCTCCGCTACCGGCGCGCGGCCGAGCGCCGGCTCGGAGGCAGAGCAGCGAGCAACCCTTTGGTGCGCTCCTTCCCCGGTTTCCTGGACGCTTACGACGCGCTGCGTGACGCGGACTTCAGGGTTGCCATCGATCGTTTCGACGCTGCCCTGGACGGGGTGGTCGGGACACCCTACGCGCGATCGTTCGAAGTGGAGCTGACCACCAGCCTTCGAACTAGCGCCGTCCTAGCCACTCAAGGCGTCGATGCCGCTGAGGCCGCTGTCGCACGCTTCGCTGCCTTCGCTCGCGACGGCGTCAACGTGGCCGTCCAGTGCCACGTGGAGAACGCTCGCGCTCTGGTCTCGACCTGGCGCGGCCGCTTCGAGGAGGGCGCCGACACGATGGCTCGCCTCCGCGCGGACTGGCCTGAAGACCCGGTCACGATCCAGTTGGTCTTGATAGAGACGTACTCCGCCTTACCGGAGGTCCTGCTGGGACGAGCAGTGGCCGCGCGCGAGCGGCTTCGCCTCGCGCTCCGGAGGGCGCGACATCTCGCGATCTTCCGGGGTGCGTACGGTCCGATCGTGGCTGCCATCGCCGCGATGACGGAGCTCGTGGCACACCACGCGGCGCTCGATGGGGATCTTGGCGCGGCGCGGCGATGGGCGCGACTCGCCGCGTCTAGGCCCTCGATCATCACCGGGCTCGGGCACCGGGTGCTGGCCGCTCTCGATGACTTGGACGGGCGGCCCACTAGGGCGACCGAAGGGCTGATGCGCGCGGAACAACAGGCGCTTCGACGAGGCCAAGTGATCGACGTCGCGCTCGCGCAGTTTGCCCTGAGCCGCCGCTTGGCGCGACCGAGCCTTGAGGTCGCGGCGCGAGCCAATCTCACGGCCGCGGGTGCGAGCTTCCGCCTGCTCCTGGAGTACGACTTGCTCCGGGCGCGGTGATCCGATCCGCGGGGAGGCTAGCCGACGCGACTGTGTCAGGTCGAGACGCTGAGCGGCTTCGCGCCCTGGAGCCGCGAGCAAGCGCGGCTGTGGTGGAGCGGGCGCGGCGACGTGAGCGACGACATCGAGGCGCCGCGCTCCGGCGACCGCCGCACGATCAGCGTTGATTGTACCTCGCGCTGAGCCTAGCCCACCCCCGGCCACGTCGAACCAAGCTCCAGCTCAATCGCGTCAAGAGGCTCAACGCGCGCGACGGTGTCCCCTCCGAAGGCAGCCACCAGGCTCCACAGTGGATCCGCGCGGGGATTGACTTCGAGCGTCTGCGCGGATTTCGCTACCAGGTGGTCGGGCACCGCGAGCAGATCCTCGTACGTGGCTAGGGTCTTCGCGGCACCGGCCATGGCGCAAGCTTAGCGGTGTTCTTCCACGTATCAAAGGAGCTTGCGCGCAAGCCGGCCTCTACAGCGCGGGCGGGAACAGCGCGTCGTTGATCTCCGGCTGGGTGCTCACCGCGCCCACCGCCTGCCACGCTCCGCTGCCGAAGCGCACCTGGATGTCGATGTCTTGCAGCGCGTCGTTGCAGCGGATCACCATGGCCTCGAACGCTAGCGCGCCCGCCGTGTAGCTGGCGCTGGGGGTGTCTGAGGTGAGGTCGAAGCCTGCCAGATCGTGCACCTCTAGGAACACGTCGGCTGTGTTGCTGCTGCCGACGCCAGCGCCCAGCCAGGTCCAGATGGCGTCTTGCACCATGTCGTCTTGCTCGCGCATCGCGATGGTTCCGCCGGGATGCGACAACGTGCCGAAGTAGCGGACGATGAAGTTGAACTGGTCGCTCAGCTCCGTGCCGCCTAGGCGATCGAAGCCGGGCACGTTGCGCAGCGCGAACTGGTTGTTGCCGCTGGCGTCTCGCCAGCGATTGAGCGCTACGCCAGCTACGATGTCTGAGCCCAAATCGGCCTCGAGTGAGTTGTCTCGCGCGAAGGCCCAGATGGGCAAGCGGTCCGGGCTGCCGATCACGCCCTTGCCGCACAGCGAGGCGTGCACGGTGTCGCTGGAGGAGAACACCCGCGCGACCGCTGTCAGCCCAGCTTGCGGCGCGGGGTAGGCGCCCTCGTCATAGGTCTCTGTCGTCCCATCCCGCTCTACCAACAACTGCCGCGGGGAACCGTCAATGAGCGTGACGTTGAAGGTGCGCTTGGCCCCGTTGTTGGGTGGTACGGGCCAGCCCTGAGGGGTGATCACCGTCGTCGCCACCGCCGCGCCGTCGCCGCCGACGCTGAACACCCGCATCTCGCGTTTGCGCGCCGGGCCGAACGGGTTCTGCACTTCGGCCCACAGCGTCTGGTCGGCGTCGAAGGTCAGCTCATAGGCGCGCTCGACCCCGTTACGTGTCTGCAGGCCGCTCCACACCGAGCTACCCAGGGCGTCCAGCAGCTCTTGCGCCAGGTTGCCAGCGCTGCCGCCAGCGCCGCCGCTGCCAGCGACGCCGCCCGCGTTGCCTGTTCCAGCTGCGCCGCCGCTGCCGGCCGCGCCTGCGGCGCCGCCCACGCCGCCGCTACCGCTAATCCCCGCGGTACCACCCACGCCGCCAGCCTGGCCGCCTACGCCAGCGCCGCCTCCGGCGCCAGCGCCCCCAGCGCCGCCGCTGTCACCGCCAGCGTCATCGCCGCAGCCGCTGAGCGCGATCAGCGCCCCGAGCGCGCCAACTACCAGCCAAGTTTGCCGTCGCATGGGTCGTGTCTTCATCGCGTTGCTGCCCTGTTCGCTGCGCTACGCCGACGTAGGGCGTAACCCACCCCCAAACCCAAGAGCAGGGTCAGGGGCCATGTCGGCGCTCGGCGTGAACCCTGGTTTTGTCCCGGGGTCCGGCAACCGCAGCCGGAGTCATCTGACGCGCCGCTCGCGCTGCTGGCGCCGCTGCCCGCGTTGCTGGCGCCGCCGCTCGCGGGGTTGCCCGCCGCGCCGCCGCTGCCGCCGTTGCTGCTGCCGCCGTTGCTGTTGCCGCCCGCGCCGCCTGTGGCTGGGGGGCTAGGCAGGCCTTCGACGTCGAGGTTAAGGCAAGTGGCCGGCTGGTTAGAATTTTCAGGCGGAAATGCCCGGCTCAGCGAGCCGTGGGGATCGAGCAGCAAGTCGTCTAGGCCGACCACCTCGCAGTCGCTGGTGCTGGCGTTCACCGCGAAGCTCGACAGCCTGCCACCGTGACACTCGATGGGCGCGTCGCTGGTTAAGCGCGCGTTGTAGGTGGTGTCGCCGCTCTGCACGCTGAGCAGGGCGTTTGTGTCGATGCCAAGCGGAAACACCACCCGGCGCAGGTAGCCACACAAGCCCGGCTGGGTCCAGGCGGGGGTGTGGCTGGCGTCAAACGAAGCTGGGCCAACCCCCGCGGTGGGTGGCAGCACCATACGGTGGTCCGCGAAGCTGACCGCGGCGATGTTGAAGGCGTGTGAATACAGACCACTCTCGTAAAAGTGATCGAGGGCTGTGCCGCCCAGCGCGGGATCTGCCGCCGCGGCTAGGCGCTGGTCGTACTCGGCCGTGACCGCCGCCTCCTGCGCTTTAAGTTGGTCAATCAAGTCACCCAAGTAGTCTTCAGCGAGATCAATGGCCTTGTCTTTGATGGTGTCTTTGATCGGCTGCACGATGGGGTCGAACAGCGCCGACAAGATGTCTGCCGGCGGGATGTTCACGCCCAGGTTCTCCAAGCTGCTCTGCAGATCCAGATACCACTGCGGCAACACCGCTTGCGCCAGGGTCTCGTAGTCGAGGTTGGTGATGTCGTTCGCCCAGGCGTTCATCGGCGCCATCAGCACGCCCAGGCGGCTCTTGCTCAGGCTAAACTGCGAGCCGCCAGCCACCAGGGGTGTGTTCAACTCTGAGGACAACCCGGCTACGGTGCTGGCGTAGGCAGGCATGAACTTGAACAGATCGTCATGCAGCTTATCGCTGATCTTGGTGAACGCGCTGGGCAGCGGGGCGTTGTTGGCGTCGTAGCGCGGGACCACCAGCGCGACGTATGTCTTATACGTCGCGTACAGCTGCGGGCAGCTAAAGGCGCAGTCGGTTTCATCATCATTCGTCCCCAACAGCCCGTCGTTGCCTGGGGTCACGCCGAGCTCAAAGCCGTCCGCGGTGCCCCAGTCTTGAAGATCGAGGATGCGCTGATCCACGTTGGCCTGGATCCCGACGCGCTCCCGGTCTATTTCCTCGAGGTAAAGAGGGGCGAGGGCCAGGTGGTCCGCGGCCGCTAAATCTGCGGCGTTGACGATGGAGACTAGAGAGCCCCCAGGGTTCGCCGCCTTGGCCGCGTTGAACTTGCCGCGCGGGTGCTCGGTCATGAACTGCCACAGCGGGTTGTCGGTGCCAAAATAGGTGCGCAGCACAAAGCCCTGTGGAATGGTGTGCGCGAGCGCGCCCGCGCCGAATGAGCTGGGAGACTGCTCAAACGCCTTCTCTTGGATCTGTGACTCTGCCACGATGTGCCGCACCACGTTGTCCCAAGACGACTCACGGTTGGCGGTGATGGGCGTCAGGGTGAAGGTCTCACCCGTCATGAAGTTGACGTAGTGGTGCGCGATGGCGTCGGTTGAGCCGTGCAAGAAGCAGCCCAGCGCATAGGCACGCTCGGCGTCGGTGAGCGCCTCGCCGTACAGCATCTCGCACTGCAAGAACGGATCTTGGTGCAGCGCGTGGCTCGGGTCGGTCATGCCTGGAAAGACCGTGTTGTCGGGGCCGATGGCGCCAGCGCGAAACTCCAGCGGGTTGTCGCGGATCGCGCGGGCGTCTTCTGCGCTCAGCGTGACCCGGAAGTCGCCCAGCTTGAGCTGGATGCTGTCGCCGCCGCTGGCGATGAGTTCCTTACGGATATCATTCGCGAGCATCACGTGGATGCGCGTGGAGAACGCGCCCGCCGCCGGCGCAAAGCTCGTGATCGCCGCGGTCGCCGCGACACCTAGCGCCCACGCGCCCAACCCGCCGCGCGCGCGCCCTGATTTCCACCCAAGCATTCGAGCAGGTTAGCTCACGTAGCGCTGGCCGGTCCTGAATATTCAGCCTTCGCGCCCTCGCGAGGGGGCGTGCCCTTGGTTTTAGCCTGGTGGAGCCGACGCTGTCGCGGGTCTCCGCCTGCGAAAGGCGCGGATCCTGCCCGCGGGATCGGAGGCGGGGCTCTGGAGGACGAGCCAGCTGGCGGGGGCCGACTAGACTGCTACGCGGCTGCCGACGGCTCGCGGGCTTCGGTGCCGCGCGCGAGGGCAGCGCGCGACGGGTCAGCCTGCTATCGTCGCCGCGTGACTCCTGCAACCAATCCTGAGACGGGCGGCCGCGTGGTGCTCAAGCGCGAGCCAACGGAGGCGGTCGCGCCCGTCGGGTCGACTGACGCAGCCGCCGGGTCTGCTCAGGCTCCGACCGCCGTGCACTACGCGGCCCAGCTGTTTACCCCTGACGCCGAGTGGGGCGCTTTGGTGTGCCTTGAGCTGGCGGCGGGCCGGATTGACATCCCTGACTGGCAGCTCCTAGATGTTGCCGTAGGGAAGCAATCAGCGACAGACGCCCCCCCTGACTGGCTGGTAGATCAGCTGCGCGCGATGCTGCGCGCCGCGTGGCGCAACGCCGCGGCGTCCCGCGCGCCCGGTCAGCTCGCGCTCCGCGCCGATCAGCTGCCCCGCCGCATCACGCGGTGGCGTGCGCCGCCCGCGGACTCCCACGTGATGCCTGACGCGCGGCGCGCTCCCAAGGCCCCCGCGGCAGCCGACAAGGACTAGTCCCTGATGCAGCGCCGCTCAGGGCTGGTCACGCTGCTCACGGACTTTGGTCTGCGCGACCCGTTCGTGGGGATCTTGCACGGCGTGATCGCGAGCCGTGGCCCTGGCTTGCGGGTCATTGACCTCACGCACCAGGTGCCGCCCCAGGCCATCGGCTGCGGCGCGTTCTACCTGCGTCATGCGTTCAGTTGGTTTCCACAAGGAACAGTGCATGTGGCTGTGGTGGATCCGGGTGTGGGCAGCCAGCGCCACGCGGTGGTCGTGCAGGCGCTCGGTCACCTGTTCGTCGCGCCAGACAACGGCCTGCTCGGCGACGTGCTCAAACTGGCGGCCGATCAAGGCGCCCGCGTCGCCAGCTACCGTGTGGATACTGCTGACCCCGCTCTCAACTTGACGCTCAGCAGCGCGACCTTCCACGGCCGCGACGTGTTCGCGCCGGTGGGCGCCGCGCTGGCGCTTGGCTTGCGCGCCTCCCAGGTAGGCCCCGAGTTGGCTTCCCCGCTACCCAGCCCCAATTCCACGGAGAAGCGCGTGCAGGGCGGGTTCGAGGCGCAGGTCGTGGTGGTGGACCACTTTGGCAACTGCATCACCAACCTGTATGTGCAGGAGCTGTGCCCCGAGGCGTTACAGCGCCCAGAGGGCTACGTGGCGCGCGTTGAACAGCTCTGCCTGCCGCTGGTGCGCACCTATTCGGATGTCGCAGACGGCCAGCTGTGCGCGCTGGTTAACTCATTCGGCGCGCTGGAGATCGCAGCGCGGAACGGCAATGCCGTGCGGCAATTAAACGAGTCGATGCGAGCCCGGCGCGAGCTGACCCGCGACATCGAGCCGCCTCTCCCCTCGCCCCAGGGGGTGGAGGGCGCGCTCGGTTTCGCGCTGGGCAGCCGCGTACAGCTGCTCAAGCGCGGCTAGGCTGCGCCACGAACCCTGCGCTGTGTCAGCTCTGACGGCGGTAGGCCGTCGCGCTGCCCAGCAGGGCGATCTTCAGGTCTTGGCGTCGCTGCGGGTCGTCGCCGATTTCGGCGGTGTCGAGCCTCAGGTTGGCCAGGGCGTTGTAGCCGGCCGCCTGGGCCTCGGCCTTCATGCGCACGATCGCCTCGCGGCGCACCCGCGCCATCACGTCGCCGACGCTGCTCACCTCACCGCCGAAGAACTGGACGAAGGCCGCCAGGAAGGTCTGAAACCGATCGACGCCCCACACCAGCTGGGTCGTGATCATGCGCGGATCGCGGCCCGGCGTTTCGCTGGGCGAGGTGAAGTGCTTGGAGTTGGTGATGAAGATGTGGGCCAGCTCACGCTCGCGGGCTTCGAGAGTTGCCAGGTGGAATTGAGCGCGCCGGGTACCCCAGTACCAGCCAACCACCAGCAAGAGGCTGACGCTGACGAGTCCGAACAGCGCTTCCATAGCTCAGCGCGCGGGCATGATGATCACGGCGGTGCCGTAAGCGTACAGCTCTGCGGCGCCAGCGGCCACCGCGCTGGTCGAGTAGCGCACGTTGACCACCGCGTTGGCGCCCAGGCGCTGCGCCTCTTGCAGCATGCGCTCGGTGGCCTGGAGCCGCGACTCGGTGAGCAGCTCGGTGTACTCGCTGAGCTCTCCCCCCACGATGTTCTTCAGGCTGGCCAGGAAATCCCGACCAAAGTTCTTGGCGCGCACGGTGTTTCCCTGAACGAGCCCGAGGACGCGCTGGATTTCATAGCCAGCGATGGACTCGGTGTTGACGACCAGCATGCGCCCAACGCTAGTACGGCCCGCGGCGCCGCGCTCGGTGGAAACGCCGCGCCGCAGCGCTTTCTGCCTCGCGTGGAGTGAGCCTGCTCGCCTCGGGCGGCGCTGGCTCGCGCTGAAGCGAAGGCTTTGCCAGCGCGCCTTGGGTCCGACAGTATGAGGTCATGTTGAGCCGTTCAGTACGCCGTCACCGCGTGAGTCGTTTGGCCCTGGGCTGCGCTGTGTTCAGCGCCGGGGTGTTGAGCCTCGGCACCTGCGCGTGTGGTAGCGCCCAGGCCAAGCCTGCGACGCCGGTCGCCGCCAAGGCGCTGCCCAAGGCGGCGAAAGATCCCGCCAAGGCGCTCAGCCTAGGCAAAGAGCTGCTGCTCAAGAGCCAGTACGCAGAAGCGGAGCCCAACCTGCGGGCGGCCCTGGTGGGCAAGGGCAAGCTCGAGGCCAGCGTGCGCTTGATGGAGCTGTTGGTCACCACGGGGCGCTACGATGACGCGCTGAGCCTGGCCGGTGGCGTGGCCAAGAGCCCCGTCTGGGGCCCTGAGGCGATTTGCTTCTCTGCGGAAGCGTTGAGGCGTGAGGGTAAGCTCGATGAGGCGCTGAGCTGGCTCGGCAAGCTAGCCAGCATGAAGCCGCCAAAGGACCCTAGCGCTGAGACCCTGACGGCCAGGCGCCGCGCGCAGCTGCTCAAGGGAGAAATCCTCCTCGAGAAGGGGCAGCGCGCTGAAGCCGAGGCGGCGCTGATGACCATCATCGAGGACTACAACAGCGATCACATCACCGAGACCGACGGCCCAGGCCTGGCCCTGGTGGGGCGCGCCGCGCACTTGCTGCGCTCGCCCCGCGACGCCAACGACGCCTTCAACCAGGCCGAGCGCGCGAACAAGGGCGACATCCAGACGCTGCTCTGGCGCGCTGAGCTGTTCATGGAAAAGTACGATCCTGGCCACGCAGAGGAGGTGACCAAGGAGGTGCTAGCTCAGGCGCCGAACCACCCCGAGGCCCTGGTCTGGCTGGCCCACGTAAAGCTCGCGCAGGCGCTGGATTTTGACGAGGCCACGCGGCTGGCGAACCTTGCCCTGAAGGTGAACCCCAAGCTCGGCAACGCGCACTTCGTGCTGGCGGGCATCAACCTGCGCGACATGGAGCTGGCCGAGGCTGACGACCACCTGGACGTAGGGCTCAAGTACAACCCGCGGGATTTGGATCTGCTGAGCATGAAGGCCGCTACGCGCTTCCTTGCGGATGATGACAAGGGCTTTCACGCCGCCAAGCGCAAGGTGCTCAAGCTGAACCCGCAGTTCTCGCGCATGTTTCAGATCGTCGGTGACTACGCTGAGTGGGAGCACCGCTACGACGAGATCGTGGCCATGATGCGTGAAGCCCTCGAGATCGACCCAGAAGACGCCAAGGCCGAGGCGCAGCTCGGGCTGAACTTGATCCGCGCCGGGGACGACGCGAGCGGGGTGAAGGCGCTGCAGTCAGCCTTCGACAAAGACGGCTTCAACGTGCGCGTGTACAACACGCTCAACCTGTACGAGAAGACCATCCCGCAGCAGTACGTGACGGTGACCGAGGGGCAGTTCACGTTTCGTTACCACAAGGAAGAAAAGGCGATCTTGGAGCGCTACCTGCCAGGCATGATGCGCGACGCCTGGAAGGCGATGGTCGGCTACTATGGCTTCACGCCGACCCAGCCGGTCGGCGTTGAGCTGTATGCGGATCGCCAAGACTTCGCCATCCGCACCAGCGGGCTGCCAGGTACTGCGATTCAAGGCGTGTGCTTTGGCAAGACGCTGGCCAGCATGAGCCCCAAGAACGAGACGTTTAACGTGGGCATGACGCTGTGGCACGAGCTGGCCCACGTGTTTCACATCCAAATGTCCAAGAGCCACGTGCCGCGCTGGTTCACCGAAGGCATGGCCGAGTACGAGACCATCGTGGCGCGGGAGGAGTGGCAGCGCGAGCAAGATCCCGACCTGTTCGCCGCGCTGCGCGATGACCGCCTGCCTAAGCTGGGCAACATGAACAAGGCCTTTACCCGCGCGGAAGAGCTGAGCGACATCGCGACGGCGTACTACGCCTCGAGCCAAATCTTGGTGATGCTGGCGGAGAAATACGGTCGCAGCAAGCTGAACCGCATGCTGCAGCTGTGGGGCCAGGGCGAGCGCACGCCAGAGGTGTTGCAGCACGCCTTGGGCAAGAGCAGCACGGATTTGGACCAAGAGTTCAAGGCCTTTACCGGCAAGCTGCTGGCGCGCTACGCGACGCAGTTCGTGCCCATCAGCCGCACTGGACCGCTAGACAAGGCGGAGGAGGAGGCGAAGAAGAACCCGGCCAGCGCCAAGCACCAGACGGTGTACGGCCTGGCGCTGCTGCGTAACCGCAAGGCAAAGGAAGCAGAGGCCGCGCTGGCGGCCGCGCTGGCCATCGACGCGAAGTACCCCGACGCGCTGTATATTCAGGCGCGCATCGCCATGGCCAAGCGCGACGGCGCGAGCGCGAGCAAGCTGCTCAAGCAGTTGATCGCCGATGGCAGCGACGGCTACAGCGTGCGCATGGCGCTGGCTGACGTCGCCGAAGGCGGCGGCGATCTGAAGACCATGCAGGGCGAGCTCGAGGCTGCTCATCGCCTTGACCCGAGCATGGCAGAGCCGCTGCAGGCGCTGGTGGACTTAGCCGCCAAGCGCAAAGACAAGGCCGCAGAGCTTGATGGTCTGCGCAAGCTGGCCAAGCTAGAGCAGCACGATCCACGCATCTACCGCCGCTTGATGCAGCGCCTGTTGGAGAAGAAAGAGTACGCCGAGGCGCGCAAGGTCGGCGAGGCGGCGCTGTTCGTCGACATGGAGGGCATGGAGACCCACCGTATCTTCGCGGAAGTGCTGCTAAAGCTGAAGATGGTGCCGCGCGCCATCTATGAGCTGCACAGCGCGCTGCTCAGCACCGGGCGTCCAGAGGAGAAGCTGCGGGTGCTCGACCAGCTGGCGAAGGCGTATGACGCCGTGCCAAACCCCAAAGCAGCGGCCAAGTACCGTGAGCAGGCCGCGCGAGACCGGGCCAGGGTGAAAGCCAAGCCTAAGGCAGACTAGGCCCACGGAGGGCGGCCTTGTTACCTAAAAGCGTACCCCAAGTGTACCGCAGGGAATAGCGTCCAAGGGTTCGCCTCGTACGTCTCGCCGCCAAGCTCAATGTCCTCGGAACCAAAGCTATAGCTCACGCCGAGCCACGGCGTGGCGTAGAAGCCGCTCACTATGTTGAAGCGCCAGCCGGCGTTGACGCCTGCGCTGACGGCGTCATCCTGCGCCGCTAGGTCGCTGCCCTGACGTCGGGCTAGGGTGCGGATGAAGCCGCTGTCCACCCCCACAAACCCGCCCGCGCGTCGCTCCGAGAAGTAACACTGAAGCTTCGCGCCGTAGCCCGACGCCGAGAGCTTAAAGTCGGCGTTTCCGTGAATCGCTTCCGGGATGGCGATAGCGTAGGCCCCCAAGTCCAGCCTAAGGTGCCCACTCGCGATCCCGACGTGGAGCGAATAGCCGTCTAGCACGTAGGCCGTGGGGTCCACCTCGACGTCCGCCTTGGGCCAAGCCGTCAGCTCAGGCCTGGGCGGTGCGTCGGGGCGAGGCGCTACGTCGCGGTTGCTCTGCACTGCGCCCGTGGGCCGCGCCGACTGCGCGCTGGAGGTTTGGGGGTGGGGGGGCATGCGCTGGGCGATACCTGGACTGGCGTACAGCAGGGCGCCGAACGCCAGCGCAACGCGCAGGTGGTTGAGCCGGGTGTTGTGCTTCGTCATGCCCTGAATTTAGCTCACTGTGTGTTGAGCTGCGGCACCGGCCGGACCAACGAGCGCTCCCGCCACTGCGCGAGCTGTTCGGTGTAGAGCCGCGCTTCGGCTGCGACGTGAACGCCATTGAGCTGCCGCTCAGCTTGGTTGACCGCGCGTTACCCCAGGCGGATCCGGCGCTGTATCGGGTGATCGAGCGCCACGCGGAAGCGCTCTTGGCGGCCCGCCCAGCGCCTCAGGACACCACCAGCGAGCGGGTTCAGCGGGTATTGATCGAGGCGCTCAACGCCAACAGCAGCGACGTCTCGCTGACCGCCGTCGCCGCGGAGCTGCGGCTCAGCGAGCGTAGCCTGCAGCGGCGCCTGGCGGGCGAGGGCACCAGCTTTGACGCGCTGCTAGAGCGGCTGCGACTTGACCTAGCGTTACGCTACCTTGGGGATCAGAGCATCGCGATCGCAGAGGTCGCGTACCTGTTAGGCTATTCGGAGCCCAGCGCGTTTCATCGTGCCTTCAAGCGCTGGACAGGCAGGACGCCCAGCGCGGTGCGCCGCGCGACAGATAACCGCGCGGAATGTGAGAGACCTTCGACTTTGGCCGCTGCGGGCCGGTCAACCCCGTAAAACACGCGTGGCCGTGTTGACAGGACGGTCCGTGAAATGAAAGGATTTTGGCATGGCAATTCGAATTGGATCTTGGGCCTGCCTCCGCGGGGGGAAAATCCTGTGTGGGGCGATCATCCTGACCAGCATGTCCGCGGGCTGTGGCCTGTTCGGCGGCGGCGGCCTCGACTCGAAAGAGTGCAAAGCCTACTTCGCGAAGGTCGACGAGTGCGTCGGCAAGGCGAACGCCAAGGGGACCCCAGCCGGGAAGGTGAAGGCCGAGAGTTGGAAGACGAGCGCGGAAGTCAGCAAGGCGAACTTCAAGAAGAACGCCAATCCACTGGCCGTGAAGAAGAGCTGCGAGATGATGATGGAGTCGATGGCAAAGGACAGCGACTGCCAGTAGCGGTTAGTTCGTGCGTCCCAGCGCCGCATCTTCCAGCGCCGCATCTTCCAGCGCCGCACCTGCCAGCGCCGCGCCTAGGCCAGCGCCGCGCCTAGGCTAGCGGCATCTTCAGCGGAGCTCAGCTCCCGATCACCACCAACGTGGGCTTGGCCTCATCGGGCCCATGGGCGGAGTCCAGCGCTGGCGCCACGCCTTGCCAGCCTGGCGGCAGCGTTGGCTGTGTGAAGTCGAACAGCCAGCGCGCGTCCAGCGGCGACAGGTTCGGGCAGCCGGCGCTCATCTTCTCGCCGAAGGACTCGTGCCAGTACGCGCCGTGCAGCGCGTAGGGCTGCTTGAAGTACTGGGTCCACATCACGTCGCTGATCCAAAAGCTGGTGGGCGCGCCGGGGTCGGGGCTCATGCTGCCCCAGCGCTCTTTCCAGTTGATGGGGAAGGCGCCCAGCGGGGTGGTGTAGTTCTTTACGCTGCCCTTGCCGCGGTGCACCCCGCCGCGGCCGGGCGAGTGCGCTGTAGCGTAGACCGGTGTTACCCCGCGGTAAGCAACCAACGTGTTCTCGCGGCTGGACAGATAGATCCAAGTGCGACGGCCAGCCACGGCGCTCGGCGGCTTGGTCAGCTTGGCGATGCGGACGTGGTCACGCCGCAGCCACCGGCCGCTCCGGGTCGCCACGTAGCGATCTCCCTCAAATTTCCGCTCCTCACCGCTCAGCGCCTGAGCCTGTCCTACGGCTAGCTGCGCGCCGCTCGGCACTAGGCCTTCGCCCTGCTGCCGATACAGGTCGCGGGGTTGCTTCCGCGCCCAGGCGAGGGGCAGCTGAAGCCCTGCTGCGTCCAACTCCACGCCTTTGAACTGGGTGGGGTGGTAGCGGCGCACGCGATCTGCCGGCACTAGGCTGAGCTCAGGGGTCACCAGCCACACGCGGCCTTCAGCCTCGAAGGCGCGGGTGTACGATACCATGCTTCCGTGTGGCAGACTTTTTCGCACCAGGCCGTCGCCGCCCAGCGGGCTACGTCCGCCGTCTTTGAGGAAGCTCGGCGCCGGTCCGTCGGCCTGAATGGGGGTCGCGTCCGCTAGGTCCTCAAAGCCACGGGCCCAGTCTCCGTGCTTCAAGGGGCGCTCGCGAAAGCGCATCATCACCAGCCGGTGCTGCTCCGCTGTCGGCACCCGCTCATACATCGGCGCGCCGATGCTGAACGCATATGTATATGGAAAAATGCGGTCTTTGCCGGAGCTGATGTTATCGCGCAGCTCGCGCGTAGCGCGCACGACGGGGTGCTGCGGATCTGTCGTGGTGGTGTAGTCGGCGCACACAAAGCCCCGCGGCTCCACCGCGTAGTAGCCGTTGCGGCAGGCGCCGTTGCCCGGCTTTGCGCCGGGCTCGCGGAGCGGGACGCCGTACCCCACCCTGATCGACCCTTGCTTCACCAGCTTCGACTTCTGATCGCTGGAGTCCCGAGGCACCCAGATCCACGAGATGTAGCGCACGCTGTAGACTGATCCGTACGGAGCTGAAGGTAGCGCCGCTCGTGGGTCTGGTTTGCTGTCGGCCGCTGCGTCGAGGGCCGCGCCCGGCTGACCCTCTCTGGAGCCCTGGCTGGCTGCGCCAGTGTCTGCGTTCAGGCCGGAGCTGGTGGCTAAGGAGCCGGCCGCTGGCTGCTCTACGGCCCCCGCGCCGGGCGCCCGTGCTCTGGGCTGCTCGGCGGGGCCACAGGCTGCAGCTGCCAGCGCTGCGGCCAGCGCCACCCAGACCGCTCGGCGTTCACTCCGCCGCGATCCCGCCTGAACAGCGGCTCTTCCCGCGTAGTCACCGAGGCCCCCCATCCGCCGCAGTGTCGCACGGGCCCGTGACAGGCACTAGTTTGTGCCGGCTCCGTCATGACCCGCGCCGTAGCGAGCTGACCGAGCCACCACGCCGCTGCTCGCAGCCCCGCTCCTCGCAAACTGGTGCCGCCCTGCGATGTGTTGCACGCTCGCCCCGTGAACTCGAAGTTGGCCGATGGCTTGGTGCGGGGTGAGGACCAGGTGGTGCGCTGCTGGTGGGGCGCGCAGCCAGCGATCTATCAGCGCTACCACGACACCGAGTGGGGCAAGCCAGTCACTGACGACACCCGGCTGTTCGAGAAGCTCTGCCTAGAAGGCTTTCAGGCCGGGCTCAGCTGGCTGACCATCCTCAACAAGCGTGAGAATTTCCGTAAGGCATTTAAGTGCTTCGAGCCCGCGAAGGTCGCGCGCTTCGGTGACCAAGACGTTGAGCGACTAATGAGCGACGCAGGCATCGTGCGCCATCGGGGCAAGATCGTCTCCACCATCAACAACGCCCGCTGCACGTTAGCGCTGCAAGAGGAGTTTGGCTCGCTCTCACGCTACGTGTGGGGCTTCACCCCCCACCCCCACGCTAAGGGCCGGCCCAAGCGCTGTACAAAGGCCGCGCTGCTGGCCATGAGCAGCAGCGCAGCGTCCAAGGCGCTGAGTAAAGATCTCAAGCGCCGCGGCTTCAGCTTCGTTGGGCCGACCACGGTCTATGCCTTCATGCAGGCCATGGGCCTGGTGAATGACCACGTAGAGGGCTGCCCGGCGCGCCCTGTAGCCCAGGCGCTGCGCGCAAAGCAGATCGCGGCGCTTTAGGCTCGCGCGCTGGCGCCGCCGATCGGGTGCAGCCCGGCGAGACCCTAGCAAATGCAAACCGTACGGAAATATACTTTGGTCGGGCCCCGCGCTCGCGCTACGTGCCGCCGGCGCCGAAGCGAGTTTGTATGAAGTAGCGCCCACGGTCCGGAGGTGCGGCGGCGGTGTAGAAGTACTCGGGGTAGGTCACCGCGCCCAACTGGGACGCGCTGAGCCGGCTCCCGCGCACGCCGTTGGCCAGCGGCGTCTGCACAGCGCACGCGCTGGTGGTGCTCACGTCCGCGGAGACGATGTCGAACCCTTGCGTGACAAAATCCGGAGCCTGGGTGAGATTGGGTACTTGAAAGCTGGGGCTGCTGCCCGCTTGGCTGGGGGTCACGCTGAAATACCAGAAGGTCCCGGCCAAATCGCCGTAGGCTTCGCCGCAGTAGACGCCGGCATCGCTCACCGCGCTCCACGTTAAACGCGTGTTAGCGGCGACGGAGCCGGTGTGTTGTAAGCTGGCAGGACCCATCGGCGCAGGCGGGGTCATGCTGACGTCTCCGCCGCCAGAGAAGTCGAACATCCGCACGCTGCCCCCGGCGACGTATTCCTCGCTGAGGGCCAGGATGGCGTCACCAGCCGCTAAGCTCGCGGGTTCCCAGAAATCCATCGGCAAATAGTAGCTAAAGTTGGTGTCCAAGAAGCTGCCGCCCGCGGTCCACACGTACACGCTGCCCATCTGAGAAGTAGAGCCGTTGACGGTGAAGGTGCGGTTGACCACGGCTGGCACGTTGGTGAAGTCATGCACCCGCGAGGTGTCGTCGGCCAGCAGCGCTTGCTGGCGGATGACCTCGGCCTTTGACGGCCCGCCTGTGTCTTGGCGTTCCGCGAGGATTAAGTCGTAGGTAGCAGGCGGGAGCTGCATCGAGTAGGTAAACGAGTTGGAGCCGTTTCCGTAGGCGGTCTCGCGGCCGGCGGTCACGCTGAAGGCGACGCCGCTCACGTTCAGCCCGCTGCCCCCGAGGGCGACGGTGGCGCTCTGGTCAGCGTATTTGTCGCAGGTGACGCGCACCAGGGGTAGCTCGGCGAACGAGCCAGCGACCACGAACACCCGCCGTGCTTGAGCTCGTGGGTCGCCGCACCCAATCAGAGCCAGGTAAGAGCCAGAGCCGTTCAACGGGTGGCTGATTGTATTCCCCAGGGCAACGGGCGAGTAGGTGGTCCAGCCAGCCGCGTCTGAGACGGCGATGTAGGTCGCAGCGGAGTGCAGCGGATCGCCCCAGGTGTCGATGACTAGCGTGCCGGGGTTGCCCGCGCCGCCGCTGCCGCCGGTGCCAGCTGCGCCAGCGCTGCCCGCCGCCCCGCCAGCGCCCCCGACACCAGCAGTGCCCGCTGAGCCCGCGCTGCCCGCCGTCCCACCAGCACCACCTGAGCCAGCGCTGCCAGCTGAGCCAGCGACGCCGCCGGTTGACCCGTCGACTGAGCCGTCGCCCACGCCCGCGTCGCTGCCGCGCGCGTTCTTCTTGCCGCTCTCGTCGTCGCAACCAGGCGCGATCGCCAACACCAAGCAGCTCAGCGCTAGGCTGGTCGCACGCGGAAACGCTGATTGCGGAAATGATGGCCTGGCGACGCCGACTAGGGCGCGCAACGTAGAGCGGGGACGCAGCATCGTTAGCATGCCGCATGCTAGCCGAACCTCCGGCCCTCACCAATCTGAATTCTCAGACAGCGCGGCTGTGACGTCTAGCGCGCAGGCGTAGATCGCTTGCCGGCGGCCTGAAAGGTACGGCGCGCTTGTCCGACGCTGATCCGTTGCCACTTGGCGTAGCTGCGGATGGTGCGTTCACGCAGCTCGATTGGGCTGTCGTTCTCGCCTAAGCCCTTGGCCACGGCGTCGATCAGGTAGCCCTCTGGCGCCATCAAGGTCTGCGTCGAGACCAGGTTGCTCGAGCCAGCGCCAGCCAGCGATCCGCTAAAGTAGCGATCCGAGTAGCAAGCCAATACAAACGCCGGCAGCGCCTCTGGACGGGCTCGCTCCTTAGGGGGTGGGGGGCCGGGCAGGCGCTTGCCGTCCATCAAGCGGTTGTGCCCCGCGTAGCCGGCGACGTGCAACCTGACGTTGCGTCTATTGCCGCTCGGCAACGCTGGGTCGCTGAAGCTCAGCGTGCTGCCGCGGGTCGCGTGCGCCCACAAGTCGTCAATGGCTTGGTCAATGCGCGAGCCGTGGATGGCTTGGAGCACCACCAGTTGTTCAACCTGGCAGTTGGGCTGGTTAGCGCAGCGCTTTAGCCTCCAGCGCTGCGCCGAGACGTAGCGCCGATAGACTACGCGCTCCAGGTACACGTCGTCTCGCTGGGTGATCTCCAGCCGCTCCCAGCCGCTGCGCTTGCCATCGAAGATGCGCCGCGCGCCAAAGATCGCGCCCCAGTACAGGTTGGTGGACAGGCGGCCGGGTTGTCCTGCCCAGCTCGCGCCGCAGTTGATCTGCGCGTTGGAGCACAGCGGCACGCTGACGTGGATGACCAGCGGCTTGCCGGCCTCCAGGTCGCCGCGCACCGCGGGGTAATCGTCGCTCCAGGTCGGTTCACTGGCCAGGGCCTTGGGCGCGGCAGCTTTAGGCGCGGCAGCTTTAGCCGCGGTAGCCTGGGATGCGGCAGCTTTGCCTGGTTTCGACGCTGGTGTTGGCGGCGCCGCGGATGCCGGCCAGGTGCTCAGCAGCAGGAGCACGGTGAGCGCCGCGCGCGTGGGCTGGTTGCACGAGGTGTACGAGACGCCGGCCCGCGCGTGCTGGCTCGAAGGTTCAGGCATTGGGGGTGGGGTCGTGGTTGCAGCGCAAAGTGTGACCGCGTCTCTTGTGCCCGCGACGTTCGCTCACGCAGCCACGCGCCGCTGGCCGGGGCGCTGCTAGTCTGTGCCGCACAGCCCAAAGGTGACGCCGGCGATGGTCGGCGAGTCCGCGAAGGTATTGCAGACCGCGCAGTCGCTAGTACCAACCCGGCACCAGCGCTGGCACGTGAGCCCGTCACAGTGGTAGCCCGGCGCGCACTCATATCCTGTCGAGCAGGTGGTAGTGCTGTTCCCTGCGGGAACGCAGGTGGTGGACTCCCCGCTGGTGGTCGGCTCACAGCCGTGGGGCCCGCACACGGCAGCTGGCGCGCGAGGCGAGCACTGATCGGCGCAGGCGCCGAGGCCAGGGATCGCCACGCCGCCGCTGGTGACCTGACCACACGGTCGGCTCCCACACTCGTTACCACCGATCGTGCACCACGCTTTGCACAGGTTGTCAATGCAGCCAAGGCCTGCGGCGCAAGCGTTGGGGTCAAAGCTGCAGTCGTTGTGCAGCGGCGCGCCGCCTGGCGTGCGGCACGTCCCGCTGGCGCCGTCGTAGTCACAGCTGGTGCCCGCAGAACAACCGCAATTGTCCCCGACGTTGCACTGCCAGCCGCTCGGCACGCTACAGCCTCCGCTGCCTCCGCTGCCAGACGACCCGCCATTCCCCGCGGTACCGCCGCTGCCGCCCTGCGCTCCAGAGCCGCCTTGCGCGCCGCTGCCGCCGTTGCCCCCAGCGCCGCCGCTACCTCCTGGGGGCTTGCACACCCCGAGGCTGAAGTCGCACAGCATCCCGAGCGGCGTGCAGTCTTTGTCCGACTGACAAGCTGGCGCGCACACGTTACCAGAGCAGAATAGATCCGTGGGGCAATCAGCTTGCCCCACGCACTCGACGCACACCGAGCGTGAGCTGTCGCACACGGTCTTGCCATCGCTGCGCTGCGCGCAATCGAGGCTGTTCACGCAGCTGTCTTGGCCGCCGCCGCCTCCGCTGCCGCCGCGTGCGCCGTTGCCACCGCCGCCACCGCTTGCCCCGCCACCCCCGCTCGCCCCGGTGCCGGCGGCGCCGCCAGCTTGACCCAGGCCACCTGAGTTTGAGCTGCCACAGGCGGTGAACGCGATAAGTACTGCGAGGCATGCGCCGACTCGCGAGAAGGCGGCGTGGGAGCGCGGGGTGACCATAGCCCGTGATGATACCCGAACACCACGGCGGTCTTCCCTCGCATGAGTGACGGCTGTCGGGCGCTCAAGCTGGCTGGATGGCTGCCTGCCTGGTGTCGCCGCCGCGTGGGCGCCTCGCCCGCAGCGCCTCGCCCGCTGCGCCTCGCCTGTCGAGTCGGTGACCAGCGGCGTCGCTGCTGCTGCTGCTGCTCGGCCAGGACGGCGGTCCCGCCGCCGGACGCCGCTACGCTCCGTGTCTCGTCGCCCGAGGCAGCGCCCCGTGGCTGACGCCCGCGGCCTACGGTGCCGGCCAGGGCAACACGACTAGGCTGAGCCTTCTGACGACCTGCATGCCCAGCCTGTCTCACAGCGCCAGCAGCCGGGTCAGATGCAAACCACGATTCCACGGGGTCTAGGCAGTCAGGGGTCAATGACTCTTACCCGCGTCAGGGCACCAGATCTCCAGCGCCCCCGGGCGCCGACTTCGCGCTGCCTCATGCAGCGCGGAGGCGTAGAGAGCGGGGGTGGAGGGCGCGCTCCAGGGCGTCGCCCGCAGCCACGCTGATCGGCGCCCAAGCGAGCCTTGCGCGACACTCGGCTTGCCTTCAGACTGCGCGCCGTGTCTAAACCCATGCAGCTGGAGGCCGCGGTGCGCACGCGGCTGGAAGAGATCGTCGGCCCCATTTTGTTCAGCGATCTGCGGGCGCACCTAGAGCGTGACGCGGTGTTCGTGGTCGCCGCCGAGATCGCCCTGATCGAGTGCGGCGTTTCCGTGGCCATGGACCGCGTCGAGCAAGTGGGCGCTTGGATCGACGCCGGTCAGCTGCGCAAGCCGGGCGCGCAAGAGCGGCTCAACTGGGCAGCCATCAGCGGGCCCGCGTGGCTCGCGCTGGTGGTGCAGCCATACGTGTTGGTGCAGCTACTGGCGAAGCCGAACTGAGCAGGCATGAGCAGGCATGAACACTGCGCACCCCGCCCCCGGGGCGGGAATGTCGCCTGACGAAGACTGTCAGCGTCTGAACAGGTGAACACGGGAGCTCGGTCGGGTTTGCGCTAACGGGAGCGGCCAACATCGTGACGGAATGCTGCCCCAGGCGCGCCGAAGGCCGCAAGTTCGGGTGCTGAGCGTCGCTTTCTGCCAGCGTCGGACGGCGTGTCGCGCCTCCGGCGTGTGCTGGATTTGGCGGCGCAGCGGGCAGTTTAGTGCTGCGTCGGCTGGTGGCTCGGCAGCCAGATCGAGTCTGAATTGGACTGGACGCCGAAGATCGATTACGTGCGGGCCCCACCAATCGCAGCTTACTCGCGCCGCTCAGGCGCGCGAGGCGCCTGGACACCAGCCGGACCGAGCCTGAACAACGTCCCGGGCCGGAAGAAATCGAGAAGCATGACGGACCTGAACCTATACCGAAATATCGGCATCTTCGCCCACGTGGACGCGGGCAAGACCACGACCACCGAGCGCATCCTGAAGCTGACCGGCAAGATCCACAAGATCGGTGAGGTGCACGACGGCGCCGCGACCACCGACTTCATGGAGCAGGAGCAAGAGCGCGGGATCACGATTCAGTCCGCGGCGACCACCTGCTTTTGGAAGGGTTACCGCTTCAACGTCATCGACACCCCAGGGCACGTCGACTTCACGATTGAGGTGTATCGCTCGCTCAAGGTGCTGGATGGCGGCATCGGCGTGTTCTGCGGCTCCGGCGGCGTCGAGCCCCAGTCGGAGACCAACTGGCGCTACGCCAACGACTCGAAGGTCGCGCGCATTATCTACGTCAACAAGCTCGACCGCGTCGGCGCTGACTTTTACCGTGTAGTCAAGCAGGTCAAGGACGTGCTTGGCGCTCGCGCGTTGCCGATGGTGCTGCCCATCGGCATCGAAGGTGATTTCTGCGGCGTCGTCGACCTGCTGGAGAAGAAGGCCTACGTCTGGGACAACTCCGGGATCCCTGAGAACTTCACGATCCAAGAGGTGCCCGCGGACATGGTGGAGCTCGTCGACAAGTACCGCGCGGAGCTAGTGGAGTCGGCCGTCGAGATGGACGACGACGCGATGGAGAAGTACCTGAACGGCGAGGAGCCCGACATCGCCACCCTCAAGCGTTGTATCCGCAAGGGTACGATTGAGCTCAAGTGGTTCCCGACCTTTTGCGGCTCCTCATTCAAGAACAAGGCCGTGCAGCACGTGCTGGACGGCGTGGTCGCGTACCTGCCGAACCCGACCGAGGTGGTGCCGCAGCCCGAGGTTGATCTCGAGGGCAACCCCACCGGCAAGGTGGCGACCGTCGACGCGAGCGGTCCGGTGCGCGCTTTGGCCTTTAAGATCATGGACGACCGCTTCGGCGCGCTGACCTTCACCCGGGTCTACTCTGGCACGATCAACAAGGGCGACACGCTGCTCAACACCGCGACCGGCAAGACCGAGCGCATTGGGCGCATGGTGCAGATGCACGCCAACGATCGCACCATGGTCGACTCAGCTCAGGCTGGCGACATCATCGCCATCGTGGGCCTGAAGAACGTGCGCACCGGCCACACCCTGGCCGACGAGAAGAACCCGGCGACCCTCGAGCCGATGGTGTTCCCTGACCCGGTGATCTCGGTTTCGCTCACGCCCAAGGACAAGGCCAACAGCGAGAAGCTGAGCACCGCGCTGAGCAAGATGGTCGCCGAGGACCCGTCTTTCCACGTGGAAGTGGATCAAGAGTCGGGCGAGACCATCCTCAAGGGCATGGGCGAGCTGCACTTGGACATCAAGGTCGACATCCTCAAGCGCACCCACAAGGTCGAAGCGACGGTGGGCGAGCCGCAGGTCGCCTACCGCGAGACCATCACGCGCGCCGTGGACGACGTCTACGTGCACAAGAAGCAGACCGGTGGTTCTGGTCAGTACGCGAAGATCGACTACACCATCGAGCCGCTCGAGCAGGGTGAGGGCTTCGTGTTCGAGTCCGGCGTCGTCGGCGGCAACGTGCCGAAGGAGTTCATCCCCGCAGTCGAGAAGGGCTTCAAGACCATGCTCGACAAGGGCCCACAGTGCGGCTTCCCCGTAGTCGACATCAAGGTCACGCTGCGTGACGGTGGCTTCCACGCGGTTGACTCTTCACAGATGGCGTTCGAGACCGCGGCCCGCGCCGCCTATCGCCAGACCATGCCCAAGTGCGCTCCTGAGCTGCTTGAGCCGGTGATGAAGGTCGATGTCTACGTGCCCGACGCCAACGTGGGCGACGTGATCGGCGACCTGAACCGCCGCCGAGGCATGATCAAGAGCCAAGAGCCCACTGCGACCAACGTGCACATCCGTGCGGAATGCCCGCTGAGCGAGATGTTCGGCTACATCGGCGATCTGCGCTCCGCCACCGCTGGCCGCGGTCAGTTCGTGATGGAGTTCAGCCACTACGCGACCTGCCCGCGCCAAATCGTGGAGAAGGTCAAAGAGCAGGTCAAGGAGCGCGAAGCTCGCCTCGGCAAGAAGTAGGCGCTCAGCCGCTGCCCGCGTCAGGCGGTATGCAGCCGCTGCGCTTGACCAAGCGCGCCCGAGCGGCCCTGGGAGTAATCCCTGGGCCGTTTTGGCGTCGCCGGGTCTTGGGAGCGGAATCGCTGCGGGCGCGTCAGCGCCTCAACGCTTGGTCCACCAGATCAGATCGCTCAGGCCGTGGCGCTGCAACGCGCGGGCGTCGTATGCGCTCGGGACGACGCCGCCAAAGCCGTTGAAGGTGATCAGGTGCGTCCCGGAGCGCGCCTGCTGCAGCAGCCGCTCGGTCACGCGCACGCTGTCCAGAAAGGCGCGCTCGTCGCGTTGAAATTCGTCGTCGATGTGGTCCGGCCACGCGCCCTCGTGCTGGGCGCCCGCCGAGGTCGTGGCTGGGGCAGCGCCCGTCAAGTTCTCACCGAATGGGTTGTACAAGTAGTAGGCGTCAGCGGCCGCAAGCTGCACCTTGCCAGCCTGTCCATCGCGGCTGTCGCGGGGGGTCGCGTACTGGGTGTCCGTTATCCGTGCGGTAGTAAAACTAACCTGGATCTCGAGGTCGTGCGCGACCTGCTCTGCTATCGCCACCAAGCTCGCGCGCTGCTCGATGCCCGCGACGCAGAGGCCCGGAGTGCGCCCTGATCGTGCGCTGCGCAGCGCGACGCAGGCGCACAGCTTACCCACCCCCGAACCCACGTCGAGCAGTGATCTAGCGCCGCCCAGCTCGAGCCACTCTGCGACTTGGTAGCCCACCCCGAGCGGCGTCCAAAACTGGCGTGAAAGATGCCGCGCGGCACTGGGTAGCAGCGCGTCGAACTCGGCGTCCAGCGCCTCACCCGCGGCGATGCGCTGCGCGAGCTGGGTGGTCAGCGGGGCCATCGGTGGGTCACTAGTCTCCGCGTAGGCCCAAGGATTTGGCCTTTTTGTACAAGTGGCTGCGCTCCAGGCCTAAGCCGCGGGCGGTCGCCGTCATTTGCCCGGCGTTCTGCGCGAGGGCTTCTTCAAGGATGGTGCGCTCGGCCTCTTCTACCAGCACGCGGTACGGCACGTCCGGGCGGTACAAGCCGGTGGGCTTCGGCGCGCCGCCCATGCCCAGCGCGTGCTCTACGTCGCTGCCGGTGATGGTGTCGTCGGGGCTCAAGATCACCAGGCGCTCGATCAGGTTCTTCAGCTCGCGCACGTTGCCAGGGAACGAGTGGCGACCCAGGCTCTCAGCCGCTTCAGGCGAGAGCCTCACGCCAGGGCGATCGTTCTGTCGCGCTGCAGCGCTGAGGAAGCCGGCGGCCAAGAGTGGGATGTCCTCACGGCGCGCGCGGAGCGGCGGCAGCGCCAGCGGGACGACGTTGAGGCGGTCGTATAAATCAGCGCGAAAATGACCTTCATCACAAGCCTCGATCAGGTTGCGGTTAGTCGCGGCGACCACGCGCACGTTGACCTTGAAGGTCTCACTGCCGCCCACCCGCTCTACCTCGTGCTCCTGGAGCACGCGCAGCAACTTAGCTTGCATGTCGAGGGGCATATCGCCCACCTCATCCAGGAACAGCGTGCCGCCGCCGGCGCGTTCGAACTTGCCGCGGCGCAGCTTGGTCGCCCCAGTAAAGGCCCCGGCCTCGTGCCCAAACAGCTCGCTCTCGATCAGGTCCTTTGGCACCGCCGCGCAGTTGATCTTCTCTAGCGGACCAGCAAACCGCGTGGAAGCACGGTGGATAGCGCGGGCCACCAGCTCTTTGCCTGTTCCGCGCTCACCGCTGACCAGGATCGACGCCTGGGAGCGCGCCGCGCGCTCGATGCGGTCGCGGAGCTCTTGCATCGCGCGGCTCTCCCCGATCAGCTCATCAAAGTAGCCAGCCTGCGTCTTGAGCTCCTTGGCTTCGGCCTCGGCGCGCAGCAGGCGCAGCGTGTTCTCGACCACCAACAGCAGTCGATCGGTGGAGAGCGGCTTCTCCAGGAAATCGAAGGCTCCAAGGCGCGTGGCGCGCACCGCGGCGTCGATGGTCGCGTGGCCGCTCATCATAATCGCTGCCGTTTCGTTACCTTCGGCGCGTAGTCGCTCGAGCAACTCGACGCCGTCGCCGTCGGGCAGGGCGACATCCAAGATCATCAAATCGTAGCTGCCTTTGGACAGCCGCTCGGCGGCCAGCCCCACCCCTCCCGCGACGTCGACCGAGTAGCCCTCGAGGGTCAGGGCCTTCTTCAACGTGCTCAGAATTGAGACCTCGTCGTCTAATACCAACAGGTGTGCGCGCGGCATTTACTGAGCCTACGCGATTGGCGTGGAGGGTCACGTTGAGAACAGCAGATTTGCGACCCATCATCGGCTGCTGGTTGTAGGCTTGTGCATCCATGAGCGAGCATCGGCCGATCGCGTCAGGGCGCCTTGCCAAGACGCCGCTTGGTAACCTCATCATCTACCTGCTGGACCGCGAGCTGAACGGCACGTTGGTGCTGGAGACTAGCGACGGCGGCAAGAGCGCGGTGAGTTTTATCCGGGGCGTGCCCGCGAAGGTGCGCACGGCGGAGCCCGTGATCTACCTGGGCCGGCTGCTGGTCGAGCAGGGGTTGATCGATGAAGACGCAGAAGCGCGCAGCCTGACCCGGCTGGTCAAGGAGCAGCGCCTGCACGGACAGCTGTTGGTCGAGGCGGGCCACATCAGCCGCGAGGATCTGATCAAGGCGCTGCAAGAGCAGGTCACGCGCAAGCTCGAGTGGCTCTTTGGGCTCCCTGGGGAGACAGCCTACGGGTTCTACCAAGACACAGACTTTCTCCAGGGGTTTGGGGGTGAGCCCACGCCGATCCGGCCGTTGGCCGCGCTGTGGCGGGGTGTCCGGAGGCACGGCCCGGACGCCGTGGTCGAACAGGCGCTAGAGCGCCTCGGTGATCGTGCACTGCGCTTCCATCCGGATGCGGCGATCAAGAAGTTTGGGCTCAGCGCCGCGGAGAGCAGCGTCGTAGACGTGGTGAGAGCGAAGCCCCAGCCGCTCTCCTCGCTGATGGCTACTGGCCTCCTAGACCCCGTGAAGGTGCAGCGGCTGTTCTATTGTTTGCTGATTTCGCGACACCTGGACCTGGGTGAGGGCTCGGGCGATCCGATCGGTGGCGACGCGGGGCCAGCGTCGTCCCAGCGCCCCGAGTATGAGCCCCCGCCGCGCGCAGCAGCATCAAGTCGCACGCGGCCGCCCCACGTTGCTTCGGCCAGCGGCCCGACCACCCCGCGCCCCGACGCGCGCCCCGCGGACGCGCGCCCCGCGGACGCGCGCCCCGCGGACGCGCGCCCCGCGGACGCGCGCCCCAGGCAGTCCGACCCAGATCTTGAACGAATCCGGGAGGAAATTACTGAACGCCACGCACAGGTCGATTCTCAGAACTACTACGAAATCCTGGGCGTCCCGGAGGGCGTGTCCACCGCCGTCATTCAGGCGGCCTTCTTTCAGCTCGCCAAGCGCTTCCATCCGGACAAAATCGGAGGCCAGCTGCCCGAGCTGCGCGAGCAAGTGAACAAGCTGTTCTCGCGCATCAGCGAGGCCCATCAGGTGCTGAGCGACGAAACGCAGCGCGGTGAGTACGAGCGGCTAATGCGCGAGGGCGGCGCCAGCCACGACGAACAAGAGAAGGTGCAGGTCGTGCTCCGCGCCGCTCAAAATTTCCAAAAGGCGGAGGTGCTGCTGAAGAAGCGCGATCTCAAGGGCGCCGCAGAGTTCGCGAAGAAGGCCGCCGATGAAGATCCAGAGCAAGCAGATTACCTGGCGCTCTATGCTTGGGTGACCAGCCAGCTACCCGAGCGCCTCGAGTCGACGAACTTCGATGATCTGCTCAAGCTGCTCGACCGCTGCGTCGCCCTAGAGCCAGATAACGTGCGCTGCCGCTGGTACCGTGGTCAGCTGCACAAGCGGGCCGGTGACGACCGCAAGGCCATCAAGGACTTTCGCTGGGTGCTCGAAAAGAACCCCAAGCACGTCGACGCCATGCGCGAGGTGCGCTTGTACGAGATGCGCCGCCAGACCAGCGCTCCTAAGGGCGCTTCGGGAGCTGGCACCAAGAGCACTTCCAGCAGCCCACCCGGCAAGGGCCTGAACAGCGACATCGGCCAAATTTGGGGCAAGCTGTTCAAGCGCGACAAGTAGCGGGCGCGGCAGTCTGGTAGCCGTGCAGGTAGGCGAGCAGCCCTAGCGGCGGCGCAAGATCTCGAAGCTGCGGATCCGCGAGGTCGATCCAGGAGCACGGATGCCCAGGCGCACGCGCTCAGCGCCCAAGGCTGGGACAGCGCAGGTCGCTGCGTGGTCACCCACGCGCAGCTCAAGCTCTGCGCCGGAGCGCACCAGGCTAAGCTGCTCGCTGTCCCCCGCGGGCCACGGGCAGGCGCCGGCGCCTGCGATGTACGAACCAGCCCCTGGTTGTGTCTCTGTTAGCAGGATGATCTGCGGCCTGGGGCCGGCGGTGTGCTGCAGCGTCAGCTCAAAGCCGGCGTAGCTGGAATCACTCAACCATACGGAACCGCCGGCCGCTAGCCCCAGGCCGCTGGCGGTGAAGCTGACGCTCGCGTCCAGCGCTTCTAGGCTGGGCGGCTGGCCGGGCGTGACGGGTGTCTCCAAGCCTGGCTGACCGAGCAGCAGCGGTCCCACGTCGCGGGCGAAGCGCCCTCGGCGATCCGCTCGCTGACCCAGCAGCTGACCCAGCGCTGGCCAGGCGATGGCGCCGGCATCCACGGCGATGGCGCTGGGCGGGGGCAGCGCGCTGATGTCGAAGGTGCTGGGGACGAACCGCGCGTCCCACGCGGAGAAGCGAAAGCTCCTGCGCGCTGGGCCGCTGCCGCTGATCAACCAGGCCGCACCCCGTGCCGCGCGGATCAATGCCGGCTGCTCCAACGCCGCGGCCAGCGGCCGGAGCGGGACCGCCCGCTCCCCCGCCACCCAGACTACGCCGCGCTCCAGCTCACTCGCGCCGCACAGGCTGGCAGCGGCGCACGCTCCCACCGCCAAGACGGAGCTGCCAGGCAGCGGCACGAAGCGCGCGCTCGCGCTGACTTGCAGCTGCAGGCTGCCGAGGTGCTGGGTCGCGTCGACGCTCAGCCACTCAACGCCTTGCACAGGCTGCTTACTGGCGTTGAACCCACCCCCAACAAAAACCCGACCATCGTCCAGGACGAAGGCCTGGGGCGCGCTGCGGCGTTGTACGAGCTGCGTTAGGCCTGCGATGCGTGCCGCGCGGGTGTCTGGCGAGACGGCCTCGAGCGAAGCCAGCGCGGGGCTCTGAGGCGAGCGCCCGCCGATCAACAGCGACTCACCGCTGCGCAGCACCACCGCCGCGTGGTCGGCGCGCGGCGAGATCACGATCTCGTTGTTGGTGTCGAACGCATCAGAATCCGCACGGTATTGAATTGCGCTGCCCAGGGGCGTGGCCAGGTCGAACTGCTCGTCGCCACGCTCGCGCGGGTCGATGCCGCCGCTGACCAGCATGTCGTCACCAAACGCGGTGACCTGGGCGCCGGCCCGAGCGGGCAAGATGCCGCCGGCGATTTCGTGGGCTGCGCCCGTGTTCAAGTCAACCAGCAGCGCGCGCGCGGCGTCCGGTCCCGCGATCAAGCCACCGACGACCAGCAGTTGATTCGTGCCCGGGTGCACGCCCAGGCTGCTGGTGGGGAGCGGGAAATTGTCCGCCGTGGCGAGCTGGCAGGTGGCGAGGGCGTCCCACAGAACTATATCCGCACGGGTACGGTTGATGGGGCCCACGCCGAGCCACGCCCCGCTCGCCGCGGTCGCGCTGGCCTCCAGCGCCTGGGTGTCGAGGGGCAGCTCGAGCCCGCGTCCATCAGCGCTCAGCGGCAGCGACTCAGCGCCGTTGACGTTCGGCGCGAAGTCGCCGAGGGCGGTCAGATCGAGGGTCGCGTCGCGACTCACAGGGCAGCCGGCCCAGGTGTGGAGCGCGATGGGTGTCAGCTGATCGGGTTCAGGGTCTGGACCGCAAGCCTGGGTGCCGAGCACGCAGCCGCCGCCGATCAGCGCGAAGCTCAGGGTCGTGCAGCGGCTCGCCAGCGCTTGGCGTCGCGCGCGGCGCCGGGTCGATTGGGGCAGAAGAGCCGGGGAGAGCATCGTAGATGGCGGGTGATGGGCAGGCGTCAGGGCCGGCTTCGGCGCAAGCTTTGGCCTTGTCCCTCAGGGATACTAGTGTCTCAACTTGGAGTGAGGGCCAAGCATCGCGCTGGGTTGGCGGCGAGTGGAGGCCACTGGCTTGAGCTCTGACCGAGACCGCGACGCTGGAGTCGAACGAGATGTTCCCCCAGATCTTTGGGAAATACGTGCTGGAGCGAGAGATCGCGTCTGGCGGCATGGCGCACGTCTACCTGGCGATGTTGCGCGGCGCCGTGGGGTTTCAGAAGCGCCTGGTGGTCAAGCAAATCCGGCCTGAGCTGGCGTCAGATCCCGCGTTCGTTGAGCGCTTCGTTGAAGAAGCCAAGACCACCGTTGAGCTCAACCACCCCAACATCGTGCCGGTGTATGAGCTCGGCGTTGAGCAGGGCGTGTACTACATCGCGCTCGAGTTTTGCGAGGGCATCACCCTGGGCGATCTGCTCAGCGCGACGGGACCACTGGCGCCGGATGAGGGCGCGTACCTGGGCGTCGAGATCTGTCGCGCCCTCGACTACGCCCATCGGCGCGCTCAGGTGGTGCATCGCGACGTCACGCCGCGCAACGTGCTGATCGACGAAGAAGGCGCGGTGCGGCTCATCGACTTCGGCATCGCAGCGCCGGTGCGCAGCGACGGCGAGGCGATTGAAGCCTTTGGGTCGCCAGGACACATGCCGCCAGAGCAGCTGCGTGGCGGCGTGACGCCGGCTACCGACGTGTTCGCTGCTGCGGCGCTGCTGCTCGAAGCCTGGAGCGGCGTCGCGCCCTTTCGGCGCGCGACAGGCAAGGCTTCTCACGCCGCGGTCTTAAATGAGCCGCCGGCCGCCGCTTCGAGCGCGCACCCGAGCCTGAGCGAGCTGGACGTGCTGATCGCCAGCGCGGTGGATCCGGACCAGGCCAAGCGGCCTCAAGACGCCGAGCAGCTTGGGCGCCCGCTGCGGGACTTTTTGCGTAGCTTTGACCGCCGGGATGTCGAGCGGCGCCTAGGGGCGCGGGTGCGCGAGGCGCGGCGCAGCGCGGCCGGCTCCGTCGCGTCGATCCCCGATCTTGGGCGCTCGCAGGGCAGCGGGCAGGTTTACACGCTGCCCGACGGAAGCACGCAGACCTTCGCGGCGCATCAAGAGATCGAGCTCTGGACCCGACGCGTCGAGGGCGTGGCTGGAGTGGACCAAGACGTTGACCAGCTGCTAGGTCAGGAGAAGCTGACACCCAAGGCCCCGGCGCTCGTCGATCCTGACCGCACCCCGCCGATGGCGGCTACTGGGCCCAAGACGCGACGCATCGAGCTGCCGGAGCCAGCGCCGCCACCCGACGCTGCGGCGGAGTATCGCGACGCTGAGCGGCCGCTAGCTACCGATAAGCCGGCGCCTGAGCGGCCAAGCGCAGAAGAATCCACAGGGAAAAAAACAGCGCTGTGGTTCGCTGCCCTCGCCCTCGGGGTGCTGGCGGTGCTGGTGGTGCGGCGTGGCATGGACGCTGAGCCCGCGGTGAGCGGCGGCCCCGGCATGCACCCTAGCGCGCTCGCTTCGCAAGCTCGCAGCTCATCCTCTGGGGCTTTGCCTCAGCCAACGCAGCGCGCAGCGGCTGACGGCGCGGGCGCCGCAGCGTCGGCTGGCTCTCCAGCCTTGGCGGTGCAAGCCCACGCAGCCGGGTTGCGCTCGGCGCCCAACGGCTCAACGCAGGCGCCAGCCCGGCCAGTGGTCGGTACGCCAGCCAGCGCGGCGTCGCCGTCCGGCGCTAGCGGCGGGAGCAGCGCTGCTCCCAGCGCCAGCGCGGCCGCTGAGAGCGCGACCCTCAGCCTGACATCAATCCCGCCGTCCCGGGTGACACTTGGCGGGCGACCGCGCGGCACCACACCGCTGATGGGGTTGCGCTTGGCGCCTGGCTCTTACGCGGTGGTGTTCACCAATCCTACGTTGGGCGAGAGCGTGCCGGCGCAGATCCGCTTGCTGGCGGGTCAATCACGCACGCTACATGCTGACTTCACCGCCGTCACCCCGCGCGTGATTCAGCGCTAGAGGCTACGCAGGGCGCGCGCCTCCGGGTGACGCCGGGCTACTCAACCACAGCCAGCGCGCCGTTCTGGCGCAAGCCCTCGAACAGCGCGATGGACACTGAGTTGGCCAGGTTGAGCGAGCGCACCTCGCCGAGGGTCGGGATGCCGACCAGCTCATCCTGCCGCGCCTCCAGCAGCTCGGCTGGCAGGCCAGCGCTCTCTTTGCCGAACACCAAGATGTCCCCCAGGGCGAGCCGCACGTCCGCGTAGCTGCGCCGCGCGCGACCACTGAACAGCCAGGTCTTGGCGGCGCGGTCTGGGTACGCCGCGTGGATCGCCGCCTCAGCCGCGGCCAAATCGCTGTGGGTGTGGACCTCCACCAAATGCCAGTAGTCGAGGCCCGCTCGACGCACGGCCTTGGCGCCGATGCTGAAGCCGAGCTGACCCACCAGGTGGAGTGGCGCGCCGGTGGCCGCGCACAGCCGGGCAATATTGCCCGTATTCGGCGGGATTTCGGGCTCGACCAGCACCACGTGAAAGGGAGCGGGGAGCGGCGCTGCGCGCAAGCGATCAGGCGTAGCCATCGCTCGGGGTTCTAGCGAGTTTGCCAACCTGGCGCTTGGGATTCCTGCCTTGAGTGCTGGTTTCGGTCCCCAAGCTTGACGCCAGCTTCCCTGGCTCAGTAGCCTCCCCTCGGCGGAGGCCTGATTCTTGGTAAAGTCGTTGTTTCGCGCCGTTAGTGCACGAAGTTCTGTTCGGTGCTCGCCTACCCAGGCGCGCACCGTCTCGCTCGTCGCCTCCTCGGAGGTCGCGGCGCTCGCTGACGCGCCGTCGGGTGTGCCGCGGCGTGCTGACGGGGGCCCGCAGTTCTTGGGCTCCGGAGCGCCCATGCGGGGTGGGCTCGCGGCGCTCGCGGCGCTGGCCTTCGCGGCTGCTGCGTTCGCGCCCAGCGTCGCCTCCGCCGAGCCGATGGATCCGGCGATTGAGCGGCTGGTCACTGACCCAGGCTGCCACACGGAGACAGGGGCGATCAGTCAGGATTCGATCACCAACAGTACGGCTTGCCGTGCGGATCACGCAGCCTTCAAGCGCGCCATGAGCCAGTGGGGCTGGGTGGTGGCGCCTTCTGCCATGCACTCCGCGCGCACCACGGGCTTCGGCGGCTTCAACCTCGCGCTGGAGATGGGCATCCACGACATCAGCGAAGACAAAGACTACTGGAAGCTCGGTACTCAGGGCCCGCGCGATCCGTCGTCCGAGAAGGCGTCCGTCCGCAACCCCAGCCCCGACGGGACCCTCAACACCTATTCGGTGAAGCTGCGCAAGGGCTTCGGGTTCGGCTTGGAGATGACCGGCCAGGTCGGCTTCATCCCTCAGACCAGCATCATCTCCGGCGGCGCGGACGTGCGCATGAGCCTGCTGGAAGGTTTCCGCACGGGAGTGGGCGGCATCTTGCCCGACTTCGCGGTCGGGGGTGGGGTGCGCACCGTGACCGGCACGCCGCAGTTTCAGCTGACGGTGGCCGCGCTCGACATGCAAATCTCTAAGCCGCTGCCCATCGCAGACTCCCAGGTGCTGACGCCGTGGATCGGCTACCAGTACGTGTGGATCTTCGGCGACTCAGGGCTGATCGACACCACCCCCGCCACCGACCCAATTGGCTTCTGCAACTACGCCGGGCCCAACGTCCCAGGTAACCCTGATCTTGGGAGCCCTTCGAAGAACCCGGTGGATCCAAGCGGCAACCCGACCCACATCTACGACGGCCAGCCGGTGTGTCGTGGCGGCAACCCCCTCGATTTCAACAACAACGTCGTGTTCGACAAGGCGCGCATCAAGCGCCAGCGCATGATGTTCGGCCTCAACTACCGCTACGAGATGGTCAGCGTGGGTGGCCAGTTCATCACCGACATCGTGGACCCCGCCGACGCGCAGAGCGACGACGCGACGAAAGAGGCGCTCCAGGGTGAGGACCGTCAGTGGTCGGTGATCATCGAGCTCGGCGCCATATTCTGACAGCGCGGTGCCCTAGCGCAGCGCGGTGCTCGTGCGGCGCGGTGCGCTAGAGCAGCGCCACTAAGGCGACACACACGCAAATCCCCAGCGCTAGGCCGGCGAAGGTGCTCAGCATGGCCGCTCGATAGGCGCGCGCCGCGGCCTCACGGCTGAGCCCATAAATACCACACAGAAATGCTTGAGAGCAGTCTCTGGGGAGCGACCAGGTGCTCCGCGCCACAGCGCCAGCGCTCCCCACGCCGTCGGACAGCGCCAGGGCGATCAGGCCAAGGGGCATGGTCACCAGGTCCCAGCCCGCCGTGTACAAGCCAAAGCGCACCGCGTGGCCCAGCCGTCCACGAGCCCCTTGGCGCCGCGCAGCTAAGTCCAGGCCGACACCGTAGATCGCGTGGAGACCTGCCATGGCGATAGCCAGCGTGGGCACGCCGGCCACGACCGTTCGCAGCAACGTGCTCCGCAACATGGGGTCAGTTGCCGCGAGGTCAGACAGGCCCGGCACCACAAGCCAAGCCACGGGGCCGGCGATCAGGCACAGCCCGCTGATCGCGATGACCTCTGCTGCCAGGGCGAAGCGGACGGCGCTGGACAAGTCCCCGTCGGGGAAGCGCGCGAAGAAGGTCTGTCCGTGCTGGGTGCTAAGCTTCGCGGTTGACCACAAGCGCGCCCAAAAGCTGCTGAGCGGTCGCTCCCACGGCACGATCACGACCACGCCCGAGCTGTGGGTGTAGTCGTCAGCCGGATGGATCTCAACTACCGCGGCCGGCACGTCGGTCAGCTCAAGCTCCGCCAGCTCGTCGGCTGAGAGGGCCACTTGTTTCGGTATGGGAACGGAGCGCTCAGAGTCAAACGCCGCCCGATGGCGCCCGCTCTCGGTGCTGCTGAGCGGCTGATCTGCGGTCGGCGCTTCGCGCAGCGAGTCACGGCCCTCAGCCGCGAGCTCCCGCTCAGAGCGCAGATCCGCCGGTCGCACCATGTACCAGCGCTAGCACGACCAGGCAGCCGAGGCGAGATTCAGCGAGCGTTCACCGCCGACGCAAGGGCTCTAGAGCTGCCCTGCTTCAGGCGCGGCGGCAGCGCGCCGCGCGCCGCTAGTGCATGGTCTCGTCGGTGTCTTTCGCTGCTCCAGGGAGCGGCAGATCGCGCATGTCGTCCACGCCCCCGCCCAGGCGAATACTCAGCAGCAGCCCGACCGCCGCCAGGGCCATGCTCGCGTACAGGCCCCATTGCCAATGAATTTCCACAGGAATTCGTGGATGACTCTTGGGCGGCCTGGCGATCAGCATCAGCGTCTCGACCAGGGTCATGCTGGCGAACATGGCGCAGATCGCGCGGACGCCGCGCATCTGGTTCACGCTGCGCCGGCTGGCCACTAGCGGCACCAAGGTCAGCCAGGCTGCGAACCCGCCCCACAACCAACCTGCCCGGCCTCGCGCGAGATCAAAGCCACTCAGCAGGCTGATGTCGGGCTTCACCACGGACACCCAGGGCGCAAAGAACGCGGCGAGGCCGAGGATCGACACCCCCACCAGCGCCGCCCGTCCGCGGCCGGTAAAGTTCCAGGGCAGCGGGTAGTCGAGGGCTGGGATCGGCGGGGGCGGCGCTGCGCCCGCCTCGAGCTCAGCCTCGGCGAGGGCCTCCGCAGACGGAGGCAGCTTCTCGAGCGCCATGAGATCGACGTCACACTCGGGGCAACGCACGGCCTCATCGCGAGTGTACAGCTCGCGACAGAACGGACAGGCGAGCAGGCGACTCACAGGTTCAGCATACCCCATCGGCGAAGTTGGGCCGACAATGCGCGGGCCTTGAGGTTCCACGGCGCTTTCAGTGAAGCTCCTAGGGGTACCAAGCTTGCGCGATGCGTTAGGCGTGGCACATCACCCGCCGATCAGCCGCGGTTAGACAACAGATGGCAGAAGACGACCACCACAGCATGGAGCAGCTCGCAGCGGCCCTGGGTCTGCCAGCGGACTGTAGCTGGCTAGGCGACGCGCTGATTCACCCCAGCTACGCGAACGAGCGCGCGGGGGTGGGGGACAACCAGCGCCTCGAGTTCTTGGGCGACTCCGTCCTTGGCCTGTGTACCAGCGAGCTATTGTTTGAGCGTTTCCCTGACGCTGACGAGGGCACGCTGACGCGCATGCGGGCTCAGCTCGTCAACGCCGAGTCACTGCAACGCATTGGTAGCGATCTAGACGTCTCCGGCGCGCTGCTCCTCGGTAAGGGTGCCGCTGCGGCTGGGCTGCGCCAAAGCATGAACGTGGTCGCTGACGCGGTGGAGGCGCTGATCGCGGCGGCCTTCCTGCATGGCGGCTTCGAGCTGGCGCGTGAGGTGTGCCGGCGCATGCTCGATTCGAGCCTGGCTGAGCTCGGCTCAAGCTCTGGTCGCGATCCCAAGAGCGAGCTGCAAGAGCGCGTCCAGCGCGCGGGCGAGAGCGTTCCATCGTACCAGGTGGTGGACGAGGGTGGCCCAGCCCATGAACGCTGGTTTGAAGTCGCGGTGAGCTTGGGCGAGAGTTGCCTCGGCGTTGGCCGTGGGCGCAGCAAGCGGTTGGCCGAGCGCGCCGCCGCGCAGGCCGCCCTAGCGAGCACGCAATGGAACCTCGAGGAAATAAAAGCCCCGGCGGAAGGATGAACAAGATGTCTAAATCAGGACATATGCCCATGCGGCGCGCGTTGCTCATGGCGCTGCCGCTGGGCGCGCTGGCGTGGGCCAGCGAGGCCTTCGCGGGGAGCTACCTTGATCGGGCGGCGTTGCTCGTCCACCACGCGCGCAAGGAGGCAGATTTTCTCCGCGATCGGTTGTCTGACAAGGACCTCGCCGAGCTAGTACACGACCAAGCGGTCGCTCGGCTGAGCTCTGCGCGACACACCCAAGTGCCGGCTCAGGTGGTCGAAGCCCACCCGCACCTGTTGATCCTGCTAGAGCACTATGAGCGCGCCACGTACTTCGCGACCAAGGGCGACAACGCGAACTTCTTCAAGAAGCAGCTGGAGGCGCGCGAAGAGGAGCGCATTTTCCGCGGGGTACTAAAGCAGCTGGGCTGGAGCTTGCCGGTCATCACCTAGAGCTAGCGCTCCCCAGCGCCGGCGCTCTGATCGCTGCTCGGCGCGGGACGGACCTTGCCCTCTGGTTTGTGCGGCTCCACCAAGCCAGGCGCGCGGTTGGCGCCCAGGTTGCCGATCTTGTCGAGATCCACGCTCTCTAGCAGCTCGTCGTGGCGCTCGGACACGTGGGCGGCGCTCAACTTAGCCACCAACGCGTTGAGCTGTTGATCCGTACGGGAGCGCTCTAGGAGTCGTCGGATGTTCGGGGCCTCGGTCTCCAGGCTGCGCTCGACCTTCGCCAGGCTGCCGCGCCGCCAGACCACCGCCCAGTTCTCGCCTTCCGGCACGGGCTTGGGCACTAGCTCACCGTTCTTGACCGCGCTGGCTGCCGTGAACAGCGCTGGCTCGACGCGCACCCGCGGGACATTAGTGCGACCGTCTGGAAGCACAAATCCCAGATCTCCGTCGCGCATGTGGGTCGCCTTGTCTAGGGATTTCTCCCGGGCCACGCTGCTCCAGGTCTTAACGTCGCCCTTCGCGCGCACTTGCTTGAGGACGTCCGCCGCGGCCTGCTCGTTCGGCAACAAGATGCGCCAGATCTTGATCCGCTCCGGCGTCTTGAAGCGGCTCTCGTTGTCTTTGTAGTACTTCTCGATGTCCGCGTCGGTCACGCCGCCGGCCTTGACCAGTTCTTCACGCAGCGCGCGCTGTAGCGCCTGCAGCTCTGCTTGCCTAATTTCCGCGCGGACGGCGGGTGAGCGCTCGAGCTCTGCCTTGTCCGTGTGGAGAGAGAACAACAACTCCGGTACCAGGTCGCGCTCGATGAACGCGCGCTTTTGCTCGAGCGGCGTCGTGCCATACTGCGCGAGCTTGAACGGGGGCACGTCCGCCAGTCGACGCTCCACGTCGCTCTTCTTGAGCGCGGCGCTGCCCACCGTGACGACGACGGGGTCGTCGCCCTGAGCGGCGGCGCTGTGGGCCAGCCCCGCGACCAGCCCTGCGCAGCACACAGCGGCCAGCAGGCTAACGCGCTGGTTGCCCCGTGATGCTCGACGCCAGAGCGCTGTCAGGATCAGCTCACTCGCCGCTGGCTTGGCTGAGCTCCCAGACGCGTGCGCCGAGGATGGCGACGAACTTTGATGGAGATGCGTCACAGCACCTCGCGTAGCACAGTCGTCGGCGCTCCGGGGCCGCGCGCGCGAGCGCGGCGAGCACTGGCGCAGCCGAGGTGGGCGCCGACTCAGCCCGGGAGCGGCACTCCCGCCGCGCGCAGCACCTCGTCCCCCACCCCCACTAAACTCCAGACTTCTGCGCGGAACGCGTAGGCCTCGTGCACTCGGCGCACGACCTCCACCAGCTGCTCTCGCTCTGCTGGCGGTTTTCGCGCTGTGCACAGGCGCTTCAAGCCGACCAGCGTCTCGCCCAGCTCTAGCAATTCGTGGGCATGGCTGAGCACCTCGAGGGGCTTGAGCTCTTCGCCTGAGCCGCGCCGCTTGTTCTCTTTCAGCTCCTCGAGCAGGCGCAAGCGACGCTTCTCGGTGCGGCCATCAAGGCGACCGGGGCCGCGCCCAGTCAACAAGTCGTTGAGCGCCCTGCCGGCGCGCCGCTTCTCGATGGCGTCTGGGCTGGCGCGGCGGTCTTTGGTCACCCAAGCATGTTGCCCGCTCCCACGCGATGGGCGCAAGCGCTAGCCGGTCTAGGCCGCGCGCTAGCTGGCGACGGCCAGCCCGCGCTTGGTGGGCTCGGTCTTCTTCAAGCGTTGCTCGCACACGCGCTCTTCAAGCGGTTCGACGCCGAGCTGGCCCAGGCGCTGCCGGCACAGGGTCAGCGCCGCGGTGTTCTGGTCGATCCCGATGGCGCGGCGGCCAAGGCTGCGGCTAGCGACCAGGCTGGTGCCGCTGCCCACGTACGGGTCGACCACCAGGTCGTCAGGCTGAGTCAGCGCGGAGACAAGGCGCTGCAACAAGGCCTCCGGCTTCTGCGTCGGGTAGCCGGTGCGCTCGCGCGCGATGGGCGCGACGATGCCGATCTCCCACACATCTCCCAGCGGGGTGCCAGGGCTCTCTTCTTCGGTGCTGCTCGAGCGCTGCCGCCGGCCGGCTTCGTCCGTTACCGCGCGCTGTTTCCGTGTGCCCCAGGTGGCGCGGGTCGAGGCCGCCAGCGGCTCGTACAGCTGGTTAAAGCGCGGCACCGCGCTCGGGTCCTTTACGTAGCGCAAGAGCACGTCGTGGACGCGCTGAAAGTTCTTGGTCTTGGCGGGCCAGCGCCGATAGCGCCACACGATCTCGCTGGCGAAACACTCGGGCCCAAAGACCTCGTCGCACAGCACTTTGGCGTAGTGGCTGGTCTTTGGATCGACGTGGAGCACCAAGCTGCCCTGCGGGCTGAGCAGGTCGCGGGCGACGCACACGCGGCTGTGGAGCGTGTTCAGGTAGTCGTGCATGCCGCTCCAGCGGTCGTCGAACGCTGGCTGCTGCTGGCGCTGGATGCGGCCGCTAGCGTCGCGCTGGCGCTCCACTTGGTGGTGCTGACGTCCGGTCAAGAACGGTGGATCCATGTAGATCAGCGCAGCTGACGCGGGGCTACGCTGTGCGAGCGCGGACATGGCCAGCAGGTTGTCGCCCTCGATCAGCATGCTGGAGGGGTGCCCCGGGCGCGTGATCTCGAGTCGGCTCGGCGCGAGCTTGGGCTCGGTTGGCCGATTTTCCCAGCTCAAACGCACTGTTGGTTGATTCACGCTCATGTGTGTTTGAAATCGTACGCAGCCGCGATCCGCTGGGGCCAAGTTGTTGTGACGCCAGCCCGGGGGTGGAGGGCCCGGCTCACGGGCGGCGCTCAACAGCTCAGGCGGCACATCGCGGCTCACGCGGCGTTCGCTCACGGGCGGCTATGGCTTGCTCGCTCTCGGCGGTGGGGCTACCTCCATCCCCCCATGAGCTCAGCTAGCCCCTCTTCGCCCACGGCCGTGAGCGGCGCCAAGCGCCCTCGCCTGCTCTCTGGCATGCAGCCGACTGGCGGCCTCCACATCGGCAACTACCTAGGCGCGCTGAAGAACTGGGTCTCGCTGGTGCAGAGCGAGCAGTACGAGGCGCTGTTTTGCATCGTGGACGCCCACGCCATCACCGTGGACTACAAGCCGAAAGAGCTGAAGCAGCGCATCCTAGACGCCGCCGTGAGCTACATCGCGGCGGGGCTCGATCCCGAGAAGTGCAGCATCTTCGTCCAGAGCGACGTCTCGCAGCACACGGAGCTTGCTTGGTACCTCGCGGCAGTGACTCCGATGGGTGACTTGTCTCGCATGACGCAGTTCAAAGAGAAGAGCGACCAGAACAAGCAGAACGTGAACGCGGGCCTGTTCACCTACCCGATCTTGATGGCGGCCGATATTTTAGTCTACCGCGCGGGCGCGGTCCCCGTGGGTGAGGATCAGGTGCAGCACCTAGAGCTGACCCGGGAGATCGCGCGCCGCTTCAACCAGCGCTTTAAGCCGCTGTTCCCCGAGCCCGAGCCGCTGCTATCTGTGGCGCCGCGCATCATGGGCATCGACGGTAAGTCCAAGATGAGCAAATCGCGCGGAAACACAATTGACATGCTCGACCCGCCGCAGGTCGTTGAAAAGAAGGTGAAGCGCGCGTTCACCGACCCTAACAAGCTGCGCGAGGGTGATCCGGGCAACCCTAGCATTTGCAATATCTTCACCATCCACAAGGCGGTGACTCCGCCTGAAGACGTGGCGCGTATCGACCGAGATTGCCGCAGCGGCGCGCTGGGTTGTGGCGCGTGCAAGGCGGAGCTGGTTGAGAACCTGAACCGCGAGCTGGAGCCGATCCGGCGGCGCGCCGCGGACTTGTCAGCGGACAGCAAGCGCGTCTTGAAGATCCTCGATCAGGGGCGCGACCACGCCCGTACGCTGGCGGAGCGCACCATGGGCGACGTGCGAGGGGCGATGGGCCTTGGCACTAGCGGTCACTCGCGATGACCAGCCAGCTGGCCGCGCGCAGCGTGGGGGGCGACCCAGCGGGGCAGGTCAGCCGGGCTTCACGGCGACAGCCTGTGCCCCACGGAAATATCTATCGGTGCCTGCTGCTGTTAGTCGTGATCTCGCTGGTTGGCTGCAAGAGCGACCCCGAGGAGCAGACCCCCGAGTTCGTCGTCGAGCAGTTCATTGACCGCATGGAGAGCGTGCATGGCGATCCAAAGAACTCGCGAGCCGCCTACGACCTGCTCTGGTCTGACGCTCAGCGCGTGCTCACTGAGCGCGCCAAGCGCGCCAGCGCGGTGATCGGGAGGAACCTGGGGCCCGAGGAGATGCTCGCGCCCTCGCACTTCTCGCTGCGCTTCACGCCACGCCACTTCCGCTCGCGGGTGGAGGGCCAGCGCGCCGTGGTGTCGGTGATCGGCTCTGCGCCAGGCGAGCGATTTGACGTGCATTGTGTGCGCGAAGAGGTCGGCTGGAGGGTGGTGCTCGACGTCCCAGAGCCGCCCCCGATCCGCAAGCGCAAGACCGAGGAGTAGCGCCGCGCTCGCACCACGGCGGCACACGGCTAGCGGGCGCGGAACCAGCGGCAGCCGAGCGCACAAAATGTTCAAGGCGCCACGTATGAGGTGGCGCCTTGATAGGGCGCGCTAGCCTGACTCTGGCTGCCTGGGACGGAGTGCTACCCAAGCCTGCGCCAGCGCTATGCAGCCCCTGAGGTTCGCGCTGAGCGCCAGCGCAGCGGGGCTGCTGCGGCGCTCAGGCTCTCGCGGCTCAATTGGCGAAGAAGATGGCTTCGATCTCGGTCCTGACGTCTTCTTCGGTCTGCTTCCGCGCGATCGCGATCTCTTTCACGATCAGCGAGCGCGCCGTGTCCAGCATGCGCCGCTCGCCAAACGAGAGCTGCTTGTTGGCCTTGAGGCGGTACAAATCGCGCAGCACCTCAGCCACGTCGTAGATGGAGCCGGTCTTGATCTTGTCCATGAAGCCGCGATAACGGCGGTTCCAGGTCTGAGTGTCGAACCCGATGGTCCGCTCTTTGAGGATGTCGAAGATCTCGCGGATCTCTGTCTCGCTGATTACCTGCCGGAGGCCGACCGCGTCTGCGTTGGACACGGGGACCATGATCTTGCGGTCAGTATCGAGGATGCGAAGCACGTAGAAGCGTTGCCGCTGCCCTGCGATGTCCTTCTCGTCGATGCTGATAACCTCAGCCACTCCCTGAGCGGGATAGACGGCTTTGTCACCGACCTTGAACTCAACTTCGGGGCTTGCCTGCATGTCGTCTCCAATCGTGGGGCCAGGGGTCGTCGCTTGTTCGGCTGACAACCCGGCCAATGTGTGTTTCGTACCAACTGCCCGCGGCTGATGCGCGTGAGCGCTCAACTGCTGGGCTAGGGATCTATTCCCGTATGTCAAAAAGCAGCGCTCAAGCTGTGTGATTGTCAGCCTAGACGGCGTTAAGAGCTAGCGCGCGCTGAGCGCGTAAAGCGAGCCGGGGCTCGGCCAAGCGGCGTTTCGGGCGGATAAAACCAATTGCGCCCCAGACCTCAAGGTAACGGGGCGCTCGCTGACCTCTCGCGCTCGGACGAGGTCTCTGTAAAGCATAAGAAGCGAGTTAATCCGGCGGTGTTCTGGCTTGCGACCGCTTCGTTCGCGCCCTGCGGACTCCCTTGAAGCTTGCTGACGGTGGCGCTCAATCCTTTCAATTCCCACCCGCGCGGGCGGGAACAGACAACAGAGCTGCCTCCGATAGGCGACGGGCTCTCGACCGCGCTTCACAGCAGCCCGAAGCTGCTGCAGTGTGGTCTTCTGGAGGCCATACTTCTGCAACCTACTGTGCGCAGAGTAGAGGACCGCCAGGCGCGCCACTCTAGTCAGCCACGACCAAGTCGTCAAGATTTTGTAGCGGAGGTGAGCCTGAGTCACAGAAACCCGCCAAAATTAGGCGATCATCCAACAGTTGATCTGGGCACAGCGAAACCGCCGCGCGTCCTCCGCCTGCGCTACCGGTGGCCTGAGCGCCGCGCCCGGCGAGTAGGCGGTCGTTTCCGAGTGGGAGTGAAGCTTACTACATCGCACCTGTTCGCGCCCGTGGAGTTTGCCACCTGGCTTGGGGCTGCGCGCGGCCGAGCTGCGTGAGGAGCGCGCCGCTCGGGTGGGTGCGGCACAGCTGCTGAGGGCGCCCCGGCTCTGCACGCGGCTGGTCTGCGCGCGGCCGGTCTGCCGCGGCCCTGTGGCTGTGCCCCCCGCTGTGCTCAGTTGTTCTCCTGAGGAAACAGAATGTCAGATCGGCACGGAAACAACCTAGCGGCTGAGGAGACGCTCCAAAATTCCCCACCGAACGCCGCGATCTGAGATCGTGAGCCGCTCGGCGTTACTCCACGCCATCACCTCACACGCGATCACGGCGCCGGCCACGATCACGTCCGCGCGCTTGGGCTCAATACTTCGGATCTGCCGACGCTGCTCTACGGACAGCTGGCTCAACCTCGACGCCACGTCCTGCAGCTGCGAAAGGCTAAGCTCGGCTCCGTGTACGCGCGCCGCGTCGTAAGGCACGAGGTCAAGGCTAACCGCGCACAGCGTGGTCAGGGTCCCTGCCACGCCGACCAGGCGGGAGCCCGGTGGCGCCGCGGGGAGCGCGCCCAGCGCCGCTTGTATATCCGTACGGAGGCGATCGAGATCGGAGGCGGCGGGCGGGTCGCTCTTAACGTGGCGCTCTGTCAGGCGCACGGCGCCGATGTCTAGGCTCACGCAATACTTTTGGGTGTCGCTGCCGGCGATGATCACCTCGGTGCTGCCACCACCAATGTCGAACACCACGACGTCGCCAGGTGGCTGACCTCGGGCGCTGCCCAGCCCACTCAGCGCGCCGGTGTAGGTGAGCTCTGCCTCTTCGCGCCCAGAGATAACCTCGGGTGCTACCCCGAGGATCTTCGTGGCGCGGGTCACGAACTCCGCGCCGCCTGCGGCGTCACGCATCGCGCTGGTGCCCACGACGCGCAGCGCCGGCGAGCCCGCCGCCTGGAGCTCGCGAGCGTATTCCGTGAGGCACAGCAACGTGCGCTCAATCGCCTCTGGCGCCAGCCGACGGGTGCCATCTACGCCCTGGCCCAAGCGCGTGATGGTCGCGCGCTCGACGTGAGGAACCAGCTGATTATCAAGGCGATCGGCGATCGCCAGCAGCACTGAGTTGGTGCCAATATCGATGGCTGCTGCGCGCCGTGGTGATTCAGCTGAGCTCAAGGCGTGGACCTCTACGCTCAGTTGGCCAGGCTGTTCAGGTTGAGCATCTCTTCGACGTCGGGCAGGACAACCAACTCAACGCGGCGGTTCTTTCCGCGGCCCTCTTCGGTGTCGTTGCTGGCGACAGGATCGGTGTCGGCGTAGCCCGCCGCGCTCCAGTGACTTGGCGTCAACCCGCCGCCCTTAGGCTCAGCCGACGTGAGGTACACGAGCACCGAGCGCGCACGCATCGCGCTCAGGCCCCAGTTGTCCTTGAAGAAGCCGCCCCTGAGCGGCGCCGAGTCGGTGTGACCTGCGACCTGAAACTCACGCTTGGAGAGGTCAGGGTCGTTCTTCACGACCTCAGCGACCTGCTCCAAGATCTTGATGCCGTCCGGCTTGAGTGAGTCCTTGCCAGAGTCGAAGAGGACGTCGCCTGGCAGCTGGATCAACATGCGGTTGTCGCGAACTTCGACCTTGAGCCCAAGGTCGGTGAGCTTCTTGAGTCGCGTGCGCAAGTTCTCGAAGCGCTGGCGGATTTGATCCAGCTGCTCGGCGCGCCGCTTGTACTCCTCCAGCGCCTTCATGTTCTCTTTCAGCGACGCGCTGAGGTTGTCCAAGTTCACCCCGCGCTCGCGCAGTTGCTTCTTCAGTTGATCGACTTCAGCGACGGCGTCCGAGTGATCTTGCTCGCACTTCTTGTTGGCGGTGCGCTGCGCGGCGAGTTGATTGCGCGCAGCCTCCAGCTCGCGCACTTTTTGGTCCCACTCGTCCTGGCTGTAGCCGCACGCCGAAGAAAAAAATCCGGCGCTCAGCAGGGATAGAATCAGCAGTCCGCGAGGGCGAGATTTCGAGACAATGAAAGACATGCAGGGGCGATCTCCAGGGGGTGGGTCGATGGCCTTAGCGCCACCAGCTGCGCCGCGTCAAGCCAGCGTGTTGATAGGGTTTTTTGACGTTCGCGGGACGCCACCCGCGCGACGCTGAACAGGTGCTACGGGGTCCAGCAGAGCCGTCTGAACAGGTGGCTGGTCCGCAGTCTTTGCGGGGTCACCACCCCACGTTTCATGGGTGGTTGCAACCCTTCGTGAAAGTTTTTCGTTGACACATCACAATAGGTGGCAATATACGTCGTGCAACATACCTCGGGATCAGTTCATTCGGTGCTGCTCTTGAGAACGTTCGTAGGAGGCACAGACATGGCCGCAAAAAAGACCAAGACCAAGGCAAAGACCAGCTCCCCCGCAGCAGCCCCCAAGGTTGCTAAGAAGCGCACCGCTAAGAAGCGCGTCGCGAAGAAGGCAGCCAAAAAGGCGCCTGCCAAGAAGGCAGCCAAAAAGGTAGCGAAGAAGGCAGCCAAGAAGGTCGCCAAGAAGGCGCCCGCGAAGAAGGCAGCCAAGAAGGTCGCCAAGAAGGCGCCCGCGAAGAAGGCAGCCAAGAAGGTCGCCAAGAAGGCGCCCAAGCGCAAAGCCGCTAAGCGCAAGGCTGCCAAGCCGGCTTGAGTTGACTGCAGCCAACCCAGTGGCTGGCCTCTGTTCGCGTTCTAGTGTGGGGAGTCGATCGATTCTCCACCGAAGAAGAGCAGAGGGGATGGTTGGTCCTCCGAACTCAACTCCCAGTCTGTCCCCGCCTTCGCGGCGCGATCAGACTGGGGCTCAGATCATGAGGAGGGCGGACGCCGGCTCGGGTCGCAAGGCCCGGTCGGCAATGGACCCACCACACTAGGACGCGGAGCGTGTTGGGGCGTGCGCGGGTACCCGGTGGCGATATCGCCATCGGGCCTGCGTACGCAACGACCTGTACCGGCGGTCCCCGTCGCAGGGGTTGGGTAGTGCAGGTAGCGAGGGGTTTGGTTGGGGGTTCATCACGTGCGAGTCGCGTGACGGCGGGCAGCAAGGCGCGTCGGACTCGTGCCGTGAGGGGCGCCAGTGTTTCGGGCTCACGCTTTCACGCGGCGACGCGTGGCAGTCGTTTCGGCTTTGCAAGCACCCTGGCTCACTCGCGTGATGTGCGTCGCACCAGCCAAAGGCTGATGAGCTCATCTCCACGTCCAAGCCTAGGCTAGGTCTACGTGGTGAGCGTGGGCGGCTTCAGCGGAGAGCCGGTAACACTACACACCAGGTGACTGCCGCGCGGCACGTGCTGCCGCGTGAACCGTGGTTGTGTATCGATTACCGGTTCTTTGGCTTTTGTTACTACCGTGTCCTCTCGGAGAGCCGGGCGGTGCCTGGCGCTTAGTCGCCGAGGTACAGCTTCAGCGATGACGCAGCTGCACGGCGGTCGAAGGCGACCCCAGCGAGCACGTCTCGCTTGGAGATGTCGTCGAACAGCTTGAGCAGGAAGCCGTGGAAGGCCATGCACTCGTCGATGGCTGCTTCAAGTCGGGTGGGGTCCACGAGATCGGTGTCTTCTAAGCGGCCCATGGCCTGCATGAACGCATCGAAGCGTGGGTAGTCGCTCGCGCGCAGCAGCGAGTAGCCCATGGCGCGGAAGTAAGACAAGAACTCGCGCACGAACTGAAAATTGTAGACCTGCGCCCAGCGGTCTTCGGTGGGTGAGTGCTGCGCCTTGGACGAGAACGCGCGCACGATTTGGGCGAACATCCAGATGTCTCGGCGCAGGCGCTCGCTGGTCTCGCGTTGCGCGGCACCGTCATCGAACACGCCGTCGCCCTCCAGACTCACGCCGAGCGCTTTGCCTAAGAATAAGATGGCTCCGCGGATGGCTGGTCGCAGGTTGCCGATGCTCGCGTTGACCGCGTCGCGCAGCTCAGCGTCGCTGACCATCGCGTCGGGCGGCGGCAAATCATGCTGAAACGCCCGCCGCATTTCCAACCGGATATTGCCAGAGATGCCCTCGAGCGCGCTCTTTATCCCAAGCAGCCGGTGACCCGCCGCGCGCAGCGAGTCCGAACGTCGCTGCAGCTCGCTGGCGCGCACACGGAACAGATCGCGCTCGAAGCTCTCGGCCAGCAGCGCACCCGAGCGGCGACGCAAGTAGTCGGAGAGCGCCCGCGCGTCGCTGCGCAACACGCTGAGCACCAAGTGCGTGCGACCGGCGTAACCCCGGCGTCTTGGCGCGGTGACCAGCGTGCGCTCCAGCAGGCGCAGGTAGCGCAGCATGCGGAACAGACTCAAGAAGGTCAGCGCTACCAGGCGATGCGCCTCTTCGCCGGGGACGCTGCGGATCAGGTCTAGGACTTGCCGGCTCTTGATGCGATCGAACTCCGGGCGGAACTCCAGCGCCGTCAAGGGGTTGAAGAACACGTTGCGTCCCACGTCACGCTGCACCCCAGTCATCACGGAGTAGAACAGCCGAAATGGCACCCGCGGCGCGCGCAGGATGCCTTCGATGATCTCGAGCGTCCCGGTCAACGATGTGCGCAGCGCCACCAGGCTCTCTTCGGGGGTGGTCTGTGACTCGGCGTTGTGTACGAGGCGCGTGCGCATTGAATCCTCGGGGATCACCGTCTCGAGGTAGCGCTGAAAGACCAGCGTGCGGTCGCGCGCGCCGAGCAGCTGACGCTGCAGATCCACTGAGCGCTGCAGTCCATCGCGGAACAGCAGCATGTGCTGACGAAAGTCCTGAGCTACGACCGGCGCGCGGCGTGGAGGACCCGGGTGATTGCGCGGGTTGGCGAAGCACGCCGCGCTCTTGAGCACGATCTCCAGCTCAAACAGGATGTCGTCCTTGGCTTCCAGCGGCAGGCTCGAGAACCAGAAGTCCCGCTGCGCGCGCTGCTCACGCTGGAGCCCCCGAGTGCGCGTGAGGAGATCGTCATAGGCGTCCGTATCGGGCTTGGAAGGCGCCAGGCTCCGCGGGGGAAGCGAATCGATCACGACCGGGACGGTCTCAGGTTTCGTCGCTGAATGAAAGCAGGACCCATCCAGGCCGCGCCGCGCGACGCTCGCGGGCGGCTCGTCGGCGGTTACGTGGGGGCGGCGGCGCGGCCGCTCTTGGCCGCGAGTTGCTTGGCGGCGCGGACGTTGGCCCGCCAGCGCAGCGCGGCTGGTAGCACCAGGACAGCCGCCAAGATCGTGGTGATCTCACCGATCGCCGCGGCGAGCCCAAAGCTCTGCACGGCGCGGTTGATGCTGGTCATCAGCACCAAGTAACCAAGGGTCGTGGTCAGGGAGCACAGCACGACGGCGCCGCCCGTCTCCACCAGCAGCCGCTCCAAATCAGCGTCGCCAGTCAACTCGCGGCGCTTCATCATGTTGATGCAGTAATCTGCGCCGACGCCGATGCCGATGGGGACGGCGACGAAGCTCAAGAAGTTGAGCTTGATGCTCAGGGCGTCCAGCACCCCGATTTGATAGGCCACGCCGCACACCAGGGTCAGCAGCGCGATCCAGCCCGCTGCTCGGCCGCGGAACGCGACCAAGATCACGATGATCGTCCCGACCAGGCTGAGCAGCACCGCCAGCGGGGCGTCTTCGCCGATCGCGATCAGCATGTCGGCGAAGATCACCGAGTCACCTGAGCCGTGGATCACGTCGCCGTTCGGTAGCGTTACCTCACGGTAACTGTCAGCCCAGAGCATGAGGTAGTGCGCGTCGTACACTGAGCGCCCCTCTTTGGGGACGATGTAGACGACGCGGCCGCGGCTGCCGTCTCGCTCGGTGAACGGCCGCGCCACCAACTCTGGTAGGTCAGCGATGCCCAGTTCTTTCAGCTGTGGCGGGATGTTGGCTTCGATTTCCTTCCAGTCTTTATCCGAGATAAAATCGCGCTTTCTCGCGCGCTTTAGCAGATCTTGTGTTTCTTTGAGCAGCTTGATCTTGGTCGCCTGCTGCGTCGGCAGCACGTCGAAGATGCTCACCACCTTCTCGAACGGCTTGGCGTCGTCTGGCGCCGCGGCCTTGCGCCGGTTCAGCTCCGCCACCAGCGGCTGCACTTGATCCAAGCGGTCGGTCACGATGGCCTTGCCATCTTGACCCAACCTGCCGACGATTTTGTCGACCCGCACCGAGAGCAACCCTGCGGAAGAGGGGTGGATGCGTTCGTTGCGGACGTTGCTCAGGTTGTACTCCATCGGGTCGTCCGCGAAGTAACGCACGGTGAGCAACATTGACAGCACGCCCAGCGCGCTGCCGACGACGGTAAGACCGCGCGGAAATTTCCGTACTAACCACGCGAACGGGTAGCCATACACGCCGCGCAGCTTGTCCCGCCAGCTCGCGTTGCCAGCGCCGTACATCGGTCTGGCCCGCTCACTCAGCACCAAGATCGCCGGCAACAGAGAGTACGTGGCAGTCCAACACAGGGCCATGCCCAGGCCGGCGATGATGCCGAAGTGCTTGAACCCTCTGAAGTCAGTGATAGCCAGCGAACCGTAGGCGATGCCGGCCGCGAGGGACGCGGCCAGGGTCGCGCGATACGTCTCCAGGTGCGCGACCAGCACGGCGTCCTCGACGGCGCGGTCTTCGTCGCGGCGCGCCTCGATATAGCGCGCCATGTAGATGATGCCGAAGTTGATGCCGTTGCCTGCGATGATGCTGCCCAAGAAGCCGGTCGCGATGTTCAGGTAACCGACGGTCAGGTAGGCGAACGCGAAGGACCACAAGCAGCCCACCGCGATGGTCACCCCCGTGGCCAGTAGCGTGCGGAAACGCAAGAAGAAGAGGAACACCACGCCCAAGATCAAGCCCACGCCCCAGCCGCCGACGCTGATCAGATCGTCGGTGATAGCCTTTTGCTCTTCAGAGCTGGTGATCAGGTTGCCGGCGAAGTTGACCTCGAGCCCAGGGTCCCAGCGCTGCGGGTTGATCTCTGCGACCAAGCTCTCAATGCGGCGCCGGAGTTCGAACGCGCTCTGACTGCCGCTGCTGAGCGGCGTCCGCACCAAAATCGCCCCGAGCTTGCCCTGCTCGCCGATGTAGTAGCCGTCAGTGCCCGGCGTCTTCTTCTCCGCCTGCTTGACCTTGTGTTCGAAGCGCTTCTTGAGCGTCTCGGCGCTCAGATCGGGGGGCGCGTCGTCGTCCAAATCGAGGGCGGTGCCGGCCGCCTTCTGGACCTCGTAGTCGTAGCGCTCCTCGACGTCGTCATGCAGCTTCTGGATGTCCTCCAGATCGGCGTACAGGTGCTTGTTCTTCTCGAAGTAGGCGCGCACCGCGCGGGTGCCGTCATCTACCGCGACCACAAACTCTGGGGGCAGCTCGCGGAGCCGGGGTGACAGCGCGTCGATCAAGCGCTTGAGGGATTCTGCGTTGGAGCCCGTGATGACGACGGTCAGCGTGGAGGCCCCGGCGAGCTTCTCGTTCACGCGTCGCATTTCGACCACACTCGGTTTGTGGTCCGGCAACAGCTCTTTGAAGCTCGACCTGAGGGTCAGCTTGCTCGCCAGCGCCCCCGCGGGGATGAGGCTGATTAGGGCGCAAAACAGCACCAGCCAGGGGCGTTTGACTTGGATCGCCGCGAGCCAGCGGTGCAGTCGCGCTAGTGGATTATCATGCATGAGCAGAGGTGCAGCGCGCTAATGCAGTACCCATGCCGGCGCATTACCCATGCGGGAGGCGCGCGCCGCTCAATCGCAGGGACGTAGAAGCAGCGCACTCTTAGCAGGTTCAGGCCGGGATGTCGACGCGACGCCGCGCCGCCTGTTGGTGCCTGTCCCTCCACCCCCTGCTTGGGGAGCTGTGCGGCGAGCTGGCTGGTCAGCCGGACGTTGGGCAGCTCGGCGCTGATGCGGGCTGGCGTGATCAGGGCTGGAAGTTGAAGGGGTAGTTGAGCGTGCTCTCGAAGCCCTTGGGGTGGGCGCCAAACTCCAGCTGCTTCAGGATCCCGACGGCGCACTCCACCATCTTGGGCGCGAACAAGCTGCTGCGTTCGCGGTTCAAGGTCGCCTCGGTCACCGCGCCTTTGGGCGTGATTTTGAGGGTGATGGTCAGATCGCCTTTGAGGCCCGGGATGTCTTTTTCGACGGCTTCGTAGCAGCGGCGGACGCAGCCGCGGTGGGCGGCGACGATCTTCGCCATGCTGTCTGAGGTGCGGGGTTGACCCGCCACGCCCGCGGTCTCGGCGGCTTTCGAGCCGTCGGTAGTGTCTAGGGGGCAGAAGGTGCGGCTCTTGGCGTCAGCGCTCGCGGCGCTGGGCGCTGGGCTCTCAGCTGCCTCGCTGGGAGCATTTGCTTCGCCGGGCGGCTTGGCTGCGCTGGGCGCGTCGGTGCCCGAGGTGCCGGGCTCTGGGCGCGCGACCTGCTCTTCAGAGGACTCGACCGGCGCGGTGCTGCGCAGCGTGGTGCAGCCCGCGAAGGCTGTAAGCAACCCGAGGAGACCGCCAGTGACCAAGTTGGTTAGCGCGCAGCTGTGCATGCGCAGGTTATATCACCGGCGGCTGCTATCCGGCTTGAAGGAATGGCGCCCACTCGGAGTAGGGCTGGGCGGCGCTCAACAAGATGTGTTTGGTCTTTGACCAGCGCGGCCTGCGAGGCAGCGCGCGCAGCTGCATGCCGGCCTCTTGAGGCGTGCGCTGGCCTTTTACGAGGTTGCAGCGCCGGCACGAAATCACCAAGTTTTCCCAGCTGTCTGGGCCGCCACGGCTGCGAGGCAACACGTGGTCCACGTTCAGATCACGCAGCGCCGGCCGCGCGCCGCAGTACTGACAGCACTGCCCATCGCGCAGCAGCAGGTTGCGGCGGGTCAGGCGCACATCAAGGCTTGGGCTGCGCTCGTAGCGGCTGAGGTGCAGGACCCTCGGCGCTCGCAGGCCGCCGCTCAGGGTCGGGATCACGTCGTCGGTCGGGCGCAGCTCAAGCCGCTGCCAATCCATGAAGCCAAGCAGCTCCCCGCTGTCATCCAGGCCGTGAGCGGCGCCGCTGTAGATCAGCACGATCCCGCGGCGCACCGTGGTCAGGCAGACCGGCGCGAAATAGCGGTTGAGCACCAGCACCGGCAAGGCCAGCACGTTTGGGTTGCCGCGCGGTGTGTGCTCCAGCGGCTGGGCGTCGAGTCGAATTGATTCCGTGGGCGTTTCCGTATCGATCCCGTGTAGCTGGCTGACCGCGCCGCCCGCCCGCTCCGCGGCGTTCGAGCGTGGGTTGGCAGAACGTGTGCTGCTGGAGCGCGCGCTACCGTTCCGCGAGGGCCTAGAACCCCGCGCTGGGCTTGGTGGCTCGGCTAGAGCGGCGGCCTTCCCCCGGTGCGTACTCACGTCGCGGGAGTTTAGCACGCGGCGTTGGCGGTTCGGACGGGACCCGTGCTCGGCTGCGCAGCGCCTGGTTGAGGCGCCGGCAAGCCAGGGCCAGGGCGGCTCGCGGAGACCGGCGCCGGGTGGCTCGTGGGTGCCCGAGCAGGCTTTGACGGCTTACCCACCAAACCCGCAACGCCGCGCAAAAACAGGCCAAGTGGGCGAGCAGCGCTCGGCGCGAACCAAGATTTTGGGGGTGGAGGGTGGGGCGCTTGCGTGACGCGCAGCTGCGCTTGCCCTGACGCTCACTCGACCGCTGGGACTAAGCACGCTATGCGAGGCGCCTCCTGGCGCTGGCCGCGCCCGGCAGTGTTGGTCGCGCCTCGCGGCACGACAGTCGCGCGCACCGCGCCACCAGCCTCGTACCTGAACAGGTGGCTGGTTCGGAGGATCCCTTGCAAGCTAAGTCAATCACTCAAGCGCCGCCCGTAACCCCACCACGCAGCCTGGCTGACGGAACGCCTGGCGCCATGCGTCGCCTGGGCCGCGCGCTGGCGTTGGGGGTGGTGCTGTGGCCGAGCGTCGCGTGTACCCCCCTGGGCAGCGGCGAAGGACCTGGCGCCGACTGGCCTCCGCTCAGCAAGAAGTGGTACGACAGGGCGCTCGTTAGTTACCGCGCGGCAGACGTCGCCGACGCCGAGACGTCCATCGACAACGCGCTGCGCATCACCCCGAACAAGGCGGAGGTCAAGCTGCTGGGCGCCCGAGTGGCGCTGGCGAAGCTCGACTACGACCACGCGGTCAAATTGCTAGAGGGCATCGACTCTCAAGACGCCCGCGCCGTGCGTGGCCGCGCCTTGTGGTACTCGGGCCGCATCGACTTGGCCGCCGACGAGCTCGAGGCGTTGCTGTCAGATCCTGAGGTCCGCGACGAGTGGGCGGAGAACGTCGCAAAGCTCGCGCGGCGGGGCGGCGGACGCACGCCGTTCAAGTTGGCTGGCGACATGCTGGGCTACGGAGAAATGCCCCGCATCAGCGCGACCAACATGAGCTTGGTGATCCCGTTGGAAGTAAACGGCGAAGAGGCGCTCGGCCTGGTCCACACCGGCTACGCCGAGACCGTGATCGATGGCGCCGGCGATCCGGCTTGGATCTCTTTGCGCTTCGGTGACTCTCGCCAGCCCGACGCTTCGCACTTAGAGGTGAAGGATGTGCCTGCCATCACCAAAGATCTGTCTGGCCTGTCTCGGCAGCTCAACGCGCCCATCAAGGTGCTGCTTGGGGTGAACTTGCTGCGGCACATCCACCCCACGTTCGACTTCCAAGGCGGCCAGTTCGTGGTGCGTAGCTTTGAGCCGCCGCCGCCTCCGGCAGCGACCACGGTGCGCCTCAGTTACGTGCGTGGCGGCGGGATGGTCCTGCGCAGCCCGTTGGGTTCAGCTGCGGACTCGCCTCAGGCTGCGCTGTTCATCGACACGTCTATGAACTTCCCTTTCGCCTTCGCCGCCGCCGGCTGGAAGAAGGCGGGCGTGGCGCTGAGCAGCCTCACCCCGGTGCCGGGCGCGCCGCAGCTCAAGCGCGGCGTGGTGCCGTTCATGCAGATCGGCGCGTTCGAACTGCCGAAGGTCGAGGTCGTGCACCTCGAAGACGCACCCCAAGACCTTGAGATCGACATCGACGGCACCATCGGCGCGCCGCTGTTTGCCGCCTTCCGGGTGACGCTGTTCGACGCCGGCCGGGCGCTGTGGTTGGAGGATCACCCCGCTCCGCTGGAGTCGCCGGCTGAGCCGGAGAGCAGCATGGAGGGCGAGGCCGGTGAGTTGCTCGATCCTTCCAAGGTCCCGGTTGGTCCGCCCGGAGCTGACGCGCCGGCCGAGGGTCCGAGTGACAAGCCCCCCACAGGCAAACCGCCTGCTAGCAAACCGCCTGCTAGCAAGCCGCCTGCTAAACCCCTTGGTAAGCCGCCGGCGCCGTAGCGCGCCGCGCGTAACCAGTGGGTGAACAAGCTCAAGCTCGGATGTTAAGGTTGGGGCAATGAGCCCGTCCCAGCTCGCGGTCTACGCCGGCAGCTTCGATCCGCCGACCAACGGTCACCTGGATCTAGTCGAGCGCGCGTCACTGCTCTTTCCAGAGGTGATCGTCGCCCTCGGCATCCACCCGACGCGGCAGGCGCTGTTCAGCGTCGCTGAGCGCATCGCGTTGCTTGAAGTCGTGTGTCGACCCTACCAGAACGTGCGCGTGCGCTCGTTCGAGGGCTTACTGGTCGACTATGGCAAGGCGGTGGGCGCGCGGGTGATCGTTCGAGGTCTCCGTGCGGCAACGGACTTCGAGTACGAGCTGCAGATCGCCCACGCGAACGCTGATCTGCGGCCTGAGATCGACACGGTGTTCTTACCCACCCGCGCGAACTACGGCTTCATCTCCGCGTCCCTGGTCCGGGAGATCGCGAGCCACGGCGGCGATGTCTCGCGCTATGCCCCGCCTGAAGTGTGTGAAGCCATGCGGGGCAAGTTCGCCTAGCAGTTGGCTGAGGACTGCACCGCGCCTTGCACAACTCTGCACAACTTGTGCGGCCTAAAGCAGCCGTGGCGCGTCGTCGCCGGGGCTTTACCTGCGCTCAGCCGGATAATTGCGGTCCCAAAACCCCCCTGGACCTGGCATCCTACGTGCAGGACGAACGGCCGAGGCCCGCGGACTACCCAATGAACCGACCCCCCATGACCTACCCCGATCAATCCAGGCAGGCACGAGCCACGCCCCCCGAGACGCCGTGCTTGTTGCCGCGCGGTAACGTTACATTGCGTGTGCTGTCAGCGCTTGGGGTGCTCAGCGCGGTCGGCCTGGCCAGCGCTGAAGTCCAAGCTCAGACCGTCGCTGACCTAGCGGCTCGGGGGCAGTGCAGCACGTCGGGCTTGGGGGGGATCTCGGATCAACTCGCCGAGGCCCAGATGTGTCTCCGCCCGGATGCGTTCGTGACCTTCGCGCCCCACGCCGGCATCTCGCTCAGCAGCTCAGGCGTGCGCCCGTACCTGCAAGCTAGCGCGCGAGACGCGCTGTGGGCCGCTGCCGCCAAGACCCCGCTGACCATCAACAGCGCGTTCCGTACGCTGGCAGACCAGTACGTGCTGTACTACTCCGGTGGCTGCGGGTTGGCCGCGAAGCCAGGAGCCAGCAACCACCAGTCGGGCCGCGCCGTGGACGTGAACAACTACAGCGCCGCGCGCAGCGCGCTGCAGGCGGCGGGTTGCACCTGGCTCGGCAGTAAAGATCCAGTGCATTTCGACTGCCCGGGTGGAGACGGTCGCCCTGACGCGGTGTTGGCGTTTCAACGCTTGTGGAACATCAACAACCCCGGCGACTTGATCGACGAAGACGCTGACTACGGGCCGCAAACCGAGGCTCGCCTGGCCAAGAGCCCGGCCAATGGGTTCGCCAAGGGTGGCTGCAAAGAGCCAGAGCCGCCGGTCGAATGCGCGGGCGGGACCGCGCCGTTCTTCTGGGACTGCGCCGGTGCCCTCGGGGGCCTGACCTGCACTCAGATCAGCGAGCCGAGCGACCCGGATAGCTGGAGCGACAACTACCTGTGCGCCGAACAAGACGTGGGCCTGCAGTGGTCCAACGCCGGCCCAATCGCGGGTATGCGTTGCATCGCGGTAACGGAGCCCGCGGACCCCAACGCTTGGAGCGACAACTACCTGTGCGTGCCGCCCGACTCACCCTACGTCTTCACTTGGAGCGCAGCGGGCAAGCCGGCCGGCGACTGCGTGCGCTTTCATGAACCTCAAGATCCTCACACCTGGGACGACAACTACCTGTGTTGGACCATCCAAGAGCCCGGCGGCGCAGGCGGCGCCAGCGGCGGCGGCGCGGCGGGTGACAGCAGCGGCGGCGCGGGCTGGTCGAACGGCGGATCAGGGGGTGGAGGGTGGCCAGTGGGAGGCGCTGGTGGTTACGCAACGGGTGGCAGCGCGACGGGCGGCGACGCGACCGGCGGCGCCGGCATGCCGCCGACCTATGTGCACAGCGACAGCGGTTGCTCGCTGGCTCGCTCGCCGGCCGGCCAAAGCGGCACCTACTTCGTGCTCGGCGTCGGTCTGATGGGCGCCGGCTTGGTGCGTCGTCGCCGGCGTCGAGCTTAGCCCCGCTGGTTGCGCGCCTGTGCGGCGCGTAGCGGGCGATCAATCAAAGACGTGCTGGAGCCACGGCGTCGGCGTGAACACCAGCACGAACACCACCAGGCTGATCAAGCCCACGATCTTGCGCCCCGGCGAGAGGCCGCGATCGTCTACCGGAGGATGGTCTGAGCCCACTCGGCGCGTCATCAGCCACAGCAAGCCAAACAGCATCAGCCAGTTCACCGCGGTTCCTAGCGGTAATAGGTGTAGCGTGTCCTCGCCGTTGTCGAGGTAGCGCCGGATCGCCGGCACCCCGTACGCGCCGAAGTTATACAGCGCTAGCGGCAGCGGGGCGTAGCGCACCCAGCGGGCGAAGCGGTTCTGGCGTTCACCAAACAAGGCGTACGCGATGTGACCGCCGTCCAGTTGACTGAACGGAAACAGGTTCAAGAAGGTCACGAAGAAGCCCACCCAGGCGGCGATGGCCAGGGGGTGGGTCTGAATGTCGTATCCGGGAGGCAGCTCACCTAAGGTCAGCCGTTTGAGCAGCCAGTACAGCAGGCTGTCGCCTTCATAGATGACGATGCCCTTGTCCATCGCCGGCACCAGCGAAGACATGCGAATCCCCAGGATCATCAGCGGGATCGCCACCACCATGCCAGCCAGCGGTCCGGCGGCGCCGATATCCATCAGCGCGTTTCGAGAGCGAATACGCTCGGGCATGATGATCACCGCGCCCAGCGTCCCGAACGGGTTCAGGATCGGCAGCGGTAAGAAGTACGGCAGTGAGGCTGGTACGCGATGTATCCTTGCGGCAATATAGTGGCCGAACTCATGGGCGAGCAAGATGGCCAGCAGCGGCACCGCGTAGATCCAGGCCGCGCCTATCGCCGCGAGGCTGGACTCGACCCCGTAGTGTCCAGCGACGTACCCACCCCCCACGAAAAACACGCTGGCGACGGTGGCCAGAAACAGCACCAGGTTGACGACTGGGTTGGGCGCGAACGGCGCTGGGCCGCCGTCAGAGTCAGGGTGCTGGTCGTCTTGGTCGCCGGCGCGGGCTTCGAGGCGCGGAGGCGTGTAACCTTCCGGCGGAGGCGGGAACTCCGCAGGCGGGGTGTAGGGGTTGCTCATCCGCTTAGGGTCTCTCTCAGCTTTAGCGCCAGCCGTTCAAGCTGAGGCGCGAGCTCTGCATCGAGCACGCCGATCTCAGTGTCCAGGCGTAGGTTGCCGCGGGTGCGGCTGGGGTCGCTGGCGATGCGTACGGCATCTGGCGCCAACCCCAGGCTCTCGCGGCCCGCTTCTAGTGCTTGGGCGTCGTCTGGGTGAGCGTGGATCACCACCTGGCGAGCGCCGCCGCTCTCGCGCAGCGCGGTCCGCGCTAGCTCTAAGATGCGTTCAGGTGACAGCGCTAGCTCTGCGCCGAGCAAGCGCTCGGCGAGCACCCGCGCCAAGGCGATGCTGCGCTCGAGCTGACGCGTGTCGGCGGCGCGCTCCAGCGTGGCCAAGCGGATGGCTTGGGCGGCGACCGCTGCGGCGCCGTTGGCGCGACCCTCTGCCTCTGCCAGCAGCCGCACGCTGCTCGCGGCTTGCTCGGCGCGCTCTAAGATCAGGCTGGCTTCAGCGCTGGCGCGCTCTACGATCGCCAAGGCGCGGGCCTCGGCGTCGACCTCTTGACGCAGCACCACCCGGGCGAAGCGCTGGCCTTGTTGTTGCCCTGCGGTAGCGAACGGAGTGAGCCGCGCCGGCAGCTGCTCACGAGGGATGCGGCGCGCTGGCTTGGTGATCACCCGAGCCTCCGGGCGTCGAGCGCCTGAGTGAGCGCGGCCAGCTCTGGGGCGAGCGCGGCGGCGCGGACGCCGCGGTCAGCGTGGCCCAGCGCCGCCGCGAGGGCGCTGACCCTGGCCGAGGGGTTTGGGAGGCCGTCTAGCAGCGCGACTCCTCGCCGGCCTAACAGGTAGGCGGCAGCCACGTATCCGTGCTGAAAAGCGTCTTGCCTTGGTTCAGTCATGCGTCCTCAGCTAGGGTCGCGACGCCGGGGCGGTACCCGCGCTCGCTGGAGCAGACGCGCCCCTCTTCGACGAGCTTGATCAGGTGTGCGTGTAAGCTCAGCTTGGCCAGGCCCCAGACGCTGGGCGGGGTGTCGTCGTAGGCGAGGCTGACCAGCTGGTCCAGATCAGCCTCGCGCAGCCGCTTCACCGCGTCGAGGACCTTTGCTTCACGGCGTAGCCGGTGGGAAATATAGAAGTCGAACCAGTCGCTGGGGGACGCTGAGGAGCCCGACGCCTGGCGCTGGTCAACGCCCGCTGTCGGCGTGGCGTGGGCTGGGCCTAGCGTCGCCGCAGCTGAGAGCCCTGGCGCTGTTTCGACCGCACGGATGGGATCGCCGTGCGCTGGCAGCGCCAGGGACGCGCCTAACGCTGAGAGCCGCTTGAGCTGCTCGAGGTAGGTGGCCATGTGACCGTCGCCCGGCTCGATCAAGATGGTGCCGACGCTGGCCACCATGTCGCCGACGACCAGCTGTCCGAGCGCTGCTTCGTACAGACACAGGTGGCCCGGCGCGTGGCCGGGGGTGTGCAGCACCTGCCAGCGCTGCGGTACCGCGCCGTCGAGCAGCAGCGTCTCTCCGTCGTCTAGCTGGCGGCCGTCCGCGGGCCACGCTGCGGCTAGGTGCGCGGCGGTCGCCGGGTGCGCCAACAGCGGCAGCTGAAGCTCACGACTCAGCGCCAGCGCGCCACCCACATGATCGATGTGATGGTGGGTGAGGAAGATGGCCTTCAGCTCGCGGCCTTGGCTCTCCAAGCCGCGCGCCCACTCGACGAACGCGCGCTGCTCTTCTGGGTAGGGGCTGGCTGGCTCGACTAGCAGCAGCTCGCGCTCACCCAGCGCGTAGCTGTTGGTGTGAGTGGCCGGCGGCAGCGTCGGCGTGCGGGTGGCGAACCCGACCACGCCGGGCGCGATGGCCACCGGCCGCAGCGGCGCGCTCTGCCCAGAAGCTGACACGTCTTGGGTTCTAGTGCTCAACTCAGCTCGAAGCCAGCCCGCTCCTCGCCATCTGTCGGCGGCGTCCGATCCAGCGTTCGAAGGCTCCCAGGGGCTGCCGGCTCAGCGCTCGACCACCACCGCGACGGCCTCACCACCGCCGATGCACAGCGTGGCCAGGCCTCGGCGCTTGTCGTGGTCCTGCATGGCGTAGAGCAGCGTGGTCAGGATGCGCGCGCCCGACGCGCCGATGGGGTGACCCAGGGCGACCGCGCCGCCGCGCACGTTGACCGTCTTGGGATCCAGCCCAGCCAGTTGGTTGCAAGCCATGGCCACGCAGCTGAAGGCTTCGTTGATCTCCCACAGATCGATGCTGGCCTTGTCGATGCCGAGCTTCTTGGTGGTGGCTTCGATGGCCTTAGCCGGTGCCGTGGTGAACCACTCAGGCGCTTGAGCCGCGCCGCCGTAGCCCACGACGCGAGCCAGCGGGGTCAGCTTGTGCTCTTTAACGGCCTCGCCCGAGGCGAGCACCAGCGCGCTCGCCCCGTCATTCAGCGTGGAGGCGTTGGCCGCGGTGATGGTGCCGTCCTTGGTGAACGCCGGGCGCAACCCACCGAACTTGTCCGGGTTGCCGCGGCCGGGCTCTTCGTCTTGGCTGACGACCACCGCGTCTCCCTTGCGCTGTGGGATGGAAACGGGCGCGATTTCGGCCTTGAATAGGCCTTCACGTTGGGCTGCCATGGCGCGGCGATAGCTCTCTTTCGCGTAGTCGTCTTGCGCTTCGCGGCTCAGCTTGAACTCAGCGGCGCACAGCTCGCCGGCATTACCCATGTGGTAATTGTTGTACGGGTCCCACAGCCCGTCGAGGATCATGCCGTCGACTAGCTTGCCGTCGCCCATGCGGTAGCCTTCTCTGGCCTTGTCTAGGTAGTAGGGCACCCGGCTCATCGACTCCATCCCGCCCACGACCACGATGTCCGCGTCGCCCAGCAGCAGCGTCTTGGCGCCGAAGACCACGGCTTGCAGGCCTGACCCGCACACCTTGCTCACGGTGGTGCAGGGGGCGGTGTTCGGGATGTTGGCGCCTAGCGACGCCTGCCGCGCGGGGGCTTGCCCAATCCCTGCGGAAAGAACATTGCCCATGAACACCTCTTCGACCAGGTCTGGCGCGACGCCAGCGCGCTCTAGCGCCGCCGTGATGGCGACGCTGCCCAGGGCGGGCGCCGTGACGCCGCTCAGCACGCCCAGGTAAGAGCCAATCGGAGTGCGCGCGGCGCTGACCACAAAAACCTCTCGAGTCATGCCATGGACATATCGCGCGCTGGGTGCGTTCACCAGCCCCCAAACGTCCAGCGGTCCCCAAACACCCGCTTGGATCGGGCTTTGCGTGCAGCTTTGAGGCCGCGCTTCAGCTTCGTGTAGTATCGCGGCGTGCGAGAGCAACATCGGAGCCTGACGAGCGATCTGGTCGCGACGCTGCGCGCGTTTTACAGCGAAACCCCCGCCGACTTGGACGTCGCGAGTGATCCGGTCGCGTCGAGTCTGTTGCCGCTGCCCCTGACGACCCTGGTGTTGGCGCTTGGGCGCCCGGGGTTGTCACGGATCGCGCACCGGGCGCTGACCCGCGCGACCTTCGGTCTGAGCAGCGGTGTCCCGCTGCGCACGGCGGCCATCGACGCCGCGCTGCGTGAGAGCGTCGCGGCGGGTACGCGTCAGCTGGTGTTGCTGGGTGCAGGGCTGGATGCTCGCGCCTATCGCTTACCAGAGCTCGAGGGCGTGCGCGTGTTTGAGCTCGACCACCCCCAAACCCAAACCTACAAGCAGGGGCGTATTGGCGCGCTCGACCCGCTGGCGGCGGAGGTCAACTTTTGCCCCATCGACTTTGAGCGTCAGGCCATCGGCGAGGTGCTCAGCGGCGCTGGGTTTCAGACCGAGCTACCCAGTCTGTGGATTTGGGAAGGCGTGACCATGTACCTCACCCCCGGCGCCATCGACGCCACCCTGGACGCCGTGGCGCTGTACAGCGCGGTGGGCAGCCGCTTGTGCATGACCTACATCGCCCCAAAGAGCGGCCTGATGCAGGGGCTGGGCGTGCTGCTCGCCAGCCAAATTGGCGAGCCGATCCTAGGTGAGATGACGGCAGAAGAGGCCCGCGGCCGCGTCGAGCGCCGAGGTTTTCGCGTCGACGAGGACAGCGACGCCCACACCTGGGCCGCCCGCTTTTGGCCAGCCAAGGAGCGACGAGGTGTGCGCGCGTGGGAGCGCTTGATGGTGGCGACCCGCGCCTGAGCCTTGGACGTGCTAGCGCTGGCGTGCGCACCTGTTGGTGCCGTACGGTACCGAGCGCAGGTATCAGTGCCGCGCGGCCGCTACTTGACGACGGTCTTGCAGCCCAAGATCACCTCGACCTGGATGCCGCCGCCCTGCACCGCCTCACACGCCTGCTTGCACAGCGTGATGCGCGTTGGGTTGCTGGGGTTGTCGTAGAACCAGCCCGCCAGCTCGCCCAGGCCGCAGTTGGCGCCGCCGGGGACCTGAGGCACAAACACCGGCGCCTTGCCGCCTTTGCGGAAGCCCACGTTGAGTCGATCTGGGTCCACGGTGCCTGAGGTCGGCGTCGGGAACGCGTAGGTGCACTGGAGCTCGCCGCGGATCTTATTTAGTGCCGTGAGGAACTCCGCTCCCGCGTTGCTGCCCGAGTCCACCAGCGTGGCTTGTTTGGTCCCGCCAGCGATCGCGATGGCGTTCAGGGTCGACAGCTGCTCGCCCAGGCCGATCACGAAGGTCAGCACCGAAGGTGACTGGGCTTTGCCTTCAGCGGCCCGCGCGGCCACGATGTCGGTGCCCTCTGGGTTGCAACCCGACGGCGCGCCGTCGGTCGCCAGCACCACCGCCGTCAGGTGATCGGGGTGCGCGGCGGCCCAGGTCTGGGCGTAGTCGATGGCGCCTTCGAGGGCTGGCCCCATGGGCGTGCCGCCCTCAGGGTTGGTGGCGTTGATCGAGTCTTTTACGGCCACGGCCACGCCCGGCAACGCCTGAATGGCCAGCGCCGGCGTGGTGTAGTCCGACGCCAGGCAGCTGCTGATGGGCTTCTCGCCGCACTGGTTGCCGTAGCAACACGAACCAAGCAAGCACTGAGCCACGTAGGGGAAGCAATCGTCAGCGCTGGGGCCCACGCAGCTGGTGGGGAGCGGCTTCGTGAGTCCCACGGGGAAATAACCCAGGCCGAGGCCGATCCCCCCGTTGCCTGGGGCGTCGACGAAGTTCTTGATGGCCTGGGTGATGGCGCTCCAGCGCTGAATGCCCTGGGGATCTGGATCGAGCATGCTGTCGGAGCGATCGAGCAGCAGGTACAGATCGAGGGGGATGATGTCACCGCTGTACAAATCGCTGGCGCACTCCGGCAGGCTGGCGTCCGACACCGAGGCGTCGAAGGTGTCCGCGCCGTTGCCTCCGCTCGCGCTCCCGGCGCCGCCACCCGCGCCGCCGCTGCCGCCGCCGTCGGCCGCCTTTGAGCCCGGGTCAGAATCGGCCGCCGAGCAGGCCTGCAAGCCGCCGAGCCCGAAGCTCACCCCCAGGGCCACGGTTGAGAACCAGCGCAGCGCGCGGCGCGCCGAAGGGCCGCGCGCTGAAGGCGTGCCTGGTGAAGGCGTGCTGGATGAAGAAGAAGCGCTTCGAGTCATCGGTGTCATCTCAAGTAGGGGGGCGACTGTCGCCTTAAGGGAGCGCTGGCCGCTCGGGAGCCCAACGCAGCAGGCAAGTGTAGCAGCTAGCTCAGTCGAAGCGCGTGCTTCTTCGCCTCAGGCGCGCGGTGCGTTTGGTGGGGATCAGCGCGCCATTCGCGAACGTATCTTGATCTGGCAGCATGACCGACGCCATCCCCGGCGCGATGTGCGCCGCGTTGCCCTCGTCGGTGTCCAAGTGCATTTCCAGACGGTAATTGTCGCTGACGCGCACCAACACGTCGCCAAACACCAGGTCGCGTCCGTCTGAGTCGACCGCGACCTCGACGACGTCCTTGTTCTTCACCCCAAAGCGCGTGGCGTCCTCGGGCGTCATGTGGATGTGCCGCCGCGCGCAGATCAAGCCGCTGTCTAAGGTGAGGCTGCCAGCCGGTCCGACCAGCGTGACCCCTGGGCTGTCCTTGGTGTCTCCAGAGTCGCGCACCGGCGCGTCGACGCCGAGCTTGAACTCGTCAGTGCGTGACACCTCGACCTGGTTCTTGCTGCGGGTGGGGCCGAGCACCCGCACGTTCTCGAGTTGACCCTTGGGGCCGACCACCGTCAGCAGCTCTTCGCAGGCGTACTGCCCGGGCTGGCTGAGCGGCTTCTTGGGGGTCAGCTTGTGTCCTTTGCCGAACAGGCTCTCCACCGCCGCGTCAGTCAGATGAATATGCCGCGCCGAGATGGCGATGGGGATGCTGAGGCCAGATTGAACCTGGTCATCTAGCTGGGCGAGGTGGGCCGCGTCCCCGGCGATGGCGCGCGCCTCATCTGTCGCCACGACCAGCAAGCGGGTGCGGCTGTGGTCGCTGCTGATCTCAACACATGGCCGCGCGGAAGTGAGCTTCGCGTCACGGTTCTTGTCTTCGTCCAGGCGCGCGCCCAAGAACTCCAGGCGCTGCAGCGTGCGGTGCCGGACCAGCGCTGAGTTCTCACCGATCCCGCCGGTAAACACGATGGCGTCTACGCCGCCGAGCACCGCCGCGTAGCTGCCGATGTACTTGCGCAGGCGATGGGTGAACACCTGCAGCGCCAAGCGACACGCGTCATCGCCTTCGGCGGCGCGCGCCTCGATGTCGCGCAGGTCGTTGCCGACGCCGCTCAGGCCCGCCAAGCCTGACTCGCGATTGAGCAACTCGTCTAGGCGCTCCACGCTGTAGCCCTTGCGCTGCAGCTCAAGCACGATGCCCAGGTCCAAGTCGCCTGAGCGGGTACCCATGACCAGCCCTTCTAGGGGCGTCATGCCCATGCTGGTCTCGATGCTGCGCCCGTACTCAATCGCACACACGCTGGCGCCGTTGCCCAAGTGACAGGTGATGAGGCGCAGATCCCGGATGTCTTCCTTCAAGTAGTGCGCGGCGCTCTCAGCCACCCAGCGGTGGGAGGGGCCATGAAAACCGTAGCGGCGGATGCCGTGCTCTTCGCGCAGCGCGGCGGGCAAGGCGTACTCCCGGGCGCGGGCCGGCAGGGTGGCGTGGAACGCAGTGTCAAACACCGCCACGTGGCACTTGTCCGGTAGCAGGCGTCGAGCCGCGCGGATCCCCGCCAGGTTGGCTGGGTTGTGCAGCGGCGCCATGCTCGACAGCTCGTCGATCCGCTGCTCCACCTCGGCGTCGATGCGCACCGCGGCGCTGAAGCTGGGGCCGCCATGCACAACGCGGTGCCCCACGGCAGCAATGTCGACGCCAGCGAGTAAAATGGGCAGCACCTTCGCCAGCGCCGCGGCGTGATCGGCGCCAGGCAGCGCGAGGCTCGTGTCTCCGAGCTGCAGCGCGCACCCCGGCTGACCCAAGCGGTCGACCTTGCCGCACAACTCGCGCAGCGCCTGTCCGTCGCCAGCGCGCGACTGGCAGCGCTCTCCAGTCGACGGGTCCAGCACATCCAGCTTGATAGATGAGCTGCCGCAGTTGATCACCAGCACCCAAACCCGGTTCGACATGCCGGCAAGGATAGTCAAATCAGCGCGCGAGGCTCTCAGGATCGGGTGGTGGGACGCCATTCCCGCTTCGGAGGCGGGATCAGCAGAACTAGATGGCGTCTGGGCCCGTGGGTTGTCGGGGTTTGTGCATTGCTGCTGCTGGCAAAGCTCGGTAGGTTTCGGTCGCCGTGCTGACCGACGACACCATCAAACAGGCGCTCTCAAGTCCCCTCGCAGCCAGCGATTTCGACGCGCTGGGGGTGAAGTACGAGGGCAAGGTCCGTGACAACTACAGCTCGCCCGACGGCAAGCGCTACATCGTGGTGACGGACCGCATCAGCGCGTTCGACCGCGTGCTCGGCACGCTGCCGCTCAAGGGCCAGGTGCTCAACTGGATCGCCGCTTGGTGGTTCGAGCAGACCAAACACATCGCTGACAACCACGTGATCGGGGTGCCGGATCCCAACGTGATGTTGGCCCATGAGTGCGAGCCGCTCCCGGTCGAGATGGTGATGCGCGCCTACCTGACAGGCACCACCAGCACTAGCATTTGGGTGCACTACGAGCGCGGTGAGCGCAGCTTCTGCGGGCACGCCCTGGCTGACGGAATGCAAAAGCACCAAGCGCTGCCGGCGCCGATCCTGACGCCGAGCAGCAAGGCAGCCCACGGCGATCACGATGTCTCGGCCTCTCGGGAAGAGATCCTGGCGCTGACTAAAATGCCTAGCCAGGACTTCGACACCGCCGCGCGCATGGCCGCTGAGCTGTTCGCGTTTGGTCAGCGCGTCTGCGCCGAGCGCGGCCTAATCCTCGTGGATACAAAATACGAGTTCGGCAAGACGAAGGACGGGCGCGTCGTGGTGATCGACGAGATCCACACGCCAGACTCGTCGCGCTTTTGGTACGCGAACACCTATCAGGCGCGCATGCAGGCTGGCGAGTCGCCAGAGAGCTTTGACAAGGAGTACCTGCGGCGCTGGCTTAAAGATCAGGGCTTTACGGGCGACGGCCCGATCCCGGTCATCCCCGATCACGTCAAGGTCGAGGCCGTCAAGCGCTACATCGAGGCGGTCGAGACCATCACGGGCCTGGAGTTCGTCCCGAACCTCGAGGACCCGTTGCCCCGCATGCGCAAGAACCTAGGCCTGTGAGGCGTTGACCGCTTGCCGCGCCGTCGCTTGCCGCGCCGTCGGCTGGCGCTCGTCGCCTGACGCGTGTCGCCTGGCCGACTACTCGGCAGGGCTAGGAGCAGGCCCCGGCTTCGCCGGCGTGGGGTTGAGCCCCAAGTCCTCCGCGTTGACCCAGAACTGACCGTTTTCGGGCGGCATCACGGTCGCGTTCTTTGGCACGACGCTGGCCCAGCCCGCGACGACGTTTAGCACGTAGGTCTCGGTGCCGATCTCGATGCGGCCGATCTTTGGCGCGTCCTCTTTAGCTTCCGCACGGATGTAATGCTCACGGGTCGTCTTGATCAGCTTTGCGTCGCCTTGCAGCGTGAGCTTGGCGCCTGTCACGTGACGTTTGGGCGCGACCGCCTGATCCATGACTTCGCCGCGTGGCAACGCCTTGAGCGCCGATGCCTTGGCCCAGGCCTCGAGCATGATCTCGCCCTGGTAGGCCACCTGCACGTAGCTGCCGTGGCGCTTGGTGCTCCAGAACAGCATCTCCGCGCCGCTGGCGCGGTTCAGCGTGACCACCTCAGACTTGTCACGACTGTAGTCATTGTAGAGCACGATCGAGTCGCTCTTCATCCGGTAGCCGCGAGCGTCGCCGTCGACGCTCCAGGCGGGCGGGGTGCCTTCGTCAAAGGTCAGGTTCTTGCACGAAGTCCAGGTCCGAAAGGTCTGCGACAGCGGCGTCGTCATGTGCTTGGTGACCCGCAGCCGGCCAGGCGTCGCGCCGTCAAAATGGACCTCGCGCTGGGCGCCGATCCACAGGTGGCCCGGTGACACGCTGAGTGACTTCGTGGTGAACATCGGCAGCCGCTTGGCGTGGACGTAGCCTTCAATGCGGAAATGGCCCTTGCCAGTGCCGGTCTCGAGCTTGGCACGTGCGTCTTTGCCGGTCGGAAATTCAAACGCTTTGAGCGGCGTCTCGACGCCCACCAGCTTCGCTACGACGACCCCGCCAGCTTGCTTGTCGTAGATCTCAAGGTCCTTGGGCGGCGCGGTCGCGCCGCTGATCACACAATTCGGACCAGCGCCGCTGTCCGTCGCCGCCTCGTCGGCTTGCGGCTCAGCTTGGGGCTGCGCTGGGCTGCTAGGCCCTGCCCCCGCCGTGGCCTGCAGCGGCGTAGCCTGGTGGCCCGGCGCAGGCTGGGCTGCGGCGGAGGTCAGCGCGCTCAGGCTCGAGCCACCTACCGTCGCCCCGGCGATCGCACACAGCCAGGTTAGGCGCACGCGACGTCCGGCGGCGACGCCGCTCAGGGTGCGCGCGGGTTGGTGGGTGTGTGAGCCACGGATTAGCTCTTGTTTCCTGTGCGTCATGCTATCTCCTAGTGCGCTAGGGTCTCTGGTGCCTGGCTGGGTTCAGACGAGCCAGACGGCGCTTGAAGTCAATCAGTATGCCACGCCGCGCTGGCGCAGCCGTTTCTCCTGTGTCGTTGGGCAACTCGCCCCGGTACCCAGTATGCCCCATTCATCCCCTGATTCAGCCAGCATCTCCAGCCCCGAGCTGGCGTTCGGAACCCCACGCAAGTTGCCGAAACCCAAGGCGCTCCGCGGTCGCGTCGTGGTCTTGGACATCGCGTTCGCTGGCATGGGCGGCGGTGGCTTCGAGAAGATCACCAAGCCGTTCATCGTGGGGTTGGGCGAGCGCCTGGTGGGTTGGGTGGATCACCACGACCACGAGCTCCACGCAGAGTACCGAAAAGATCCGCGCTTCGTGCTGGCCACCAAAGCTGAGCACGGAGCCTGCCCAGAGATGATCGACCCGGAGCTGGTCCGCCGGATCGGCCCCGTAGACACCATTGTTTGCCACACGGATTTTGATGGGTTGGCCAGCGCCGCGAAGTGGGCGCGGGGCGGTGTGGAGCCCTACCCCGGCTGCGATCTAGACGCCCACGCCATAGACACCCGCATCGGTAAGCCGAGCGAGGCCGCAGAGCGCATCGATCGTGCGCTGCGCGCGCGGCCGCGGGACACCGGTCTGTTTGGGCTCATCGTGCGCCACTTGATCGGCGGGCTCAGCGACAAGCAGCTGTGGACAACCATCGACGAGGCCGCGCGTGAGCTGATCCCCATCGAGAAGGAGACCCGGCGCGCTGCGCTTGGTTACGTGAGATACGCGCCGGGGGTGGCGATCGTAGATATCACGACAGGATTCCGTGCGGTCGATAAGACCCTGTTGCTCTTGATGGGGCAGCAGCGTGAGCCGGTCAGCATCGTGCTCGATTCGATGAGCGTCTCGGTGGCGGCTGCCTACGACAGCGGTTACAACTTCCTGGAGTTGTTCGGGCTGCAGGGCGGCATGCCGACCCGCGTCAGCGTGCAGCGCAACCAACTCGAGATGGTGCTCAAGGCGTTGGGCGTGGACTCAGCCGTGGTCCACGACTTCGAATAGCCTGCCACTCGCTGCGCGGTGACGACCCCGCGGCGGTCCGCGCGTGGCTCACGACGTCGCAATAACGTCGTGGAAATGCGGCGATGGCACCGCGTGTCAGGAAGGCTGCGTTTCGCTTGCTCAGGCGTTTAGCGATCTCGCCGCCTGAGGTGAACACGTAAGCAGCTGTTTCTAGGTTGTGCGGAGGATGGGGATAAACTGTCGCTCTGTGCGGTCAGCTTTCTTGCATCGCGGATTGCTCGGGCTGGGCGAGCGTGGTAATCGAGCTTGCAAGTTTGAAAGGTCTGAATGCTTCGGGCCGAGCTAAGTGGCCGAAACTACTTTGGCACCGGGTGGCAAAAGGTCGCCGGGGGTGGGTTCGGGGGTGGCGGCTGATCAGGTGCCGAGGCTGTGGGTTTGCACGCGCCGCCTAAGCACTTGAGGGCTGGTGTGAGCGCTTCGAGCACCAGGGCGGGAAGTGGCTGTGTCCGCGGTGTCGCGGGTTCCGCGTGTGAGGTCCGGGCTCGCGGCGGAGGGGTTTCAACTCCGGGGGGATTGATGGCAACCAAGATTGACGTCTCGAGTCTGACAAGCGAGGAGATTTTCTTTCAGAACGACCGCGTGTCGTTGTGTCTGATGGTGAATCGTCGGGCCAGGACGATGCGGGTGATCGACTTCCGCGCCGGGCCGAGCCCGGCCAAGCGCATCTTCGTGATGAGCCTGGCTCAGCGCGAGGGCATCGATCGCGTGTACACCCTGGTCGAGCGCGAAGAGGTGTCGTCGTGGGCGCGCCTGGGGTTCCTGAAGGAGGGCAGTATCCCGGGGTTTTACAAGCGCAGCGACGCCCACCTGTTGGGCGCTATGGTACCTTGTGGAAATGAGGACTCCCCGCATCAGTCAGGGGCACGTCCGGCCTATTTAGACTACTCGGCGGCGGTCGCGAGCGGGGCAATCGCGGCGCAATATCAAGCCGCGCGGAAGCTCGCGAAGGAGCGCGAGGGGGCGCCACGTCCGCTGGTGCGCGTGCAGCCAGGGCGGGACGCTGACGTCGCGCGCTGCCTGGCCTCTGCCGAGCGCTCAGAGCGCGTGCTCTCACACCTCGAGCCGTTCGGGCGCGACGTGGAGCGTCAGGCGTTCATGTGCACTGGGCGCGGCGGGTTCTCGCTGCTGATCAGCGTGGAGAGCCAGCCCTGCTACTCCAACGCCTTCGTCGAGTTGGTGCAGGCGCCGCGGACAGAGAAGGAAGTCTTGCTGACCACTCGCGCCATCGGTGAGGTGTGCGAGCGCCTGCTGGCTCAAGACATGGTGAGCGCGTTCGCGCTGAGCGCGGTAGACGACCCAGAGCTTGGCGCCGCCTTCTTGGTCAACGGCTTCAAACGCAGCGGGCTCTTGCAGGGGCACCTGTTGGTCAAGGGAGAGCGCAAGGACGCGTTCTTGTGGAGCCGAAAGCTCTCGCAGCCCGACGGTCCCAGCGGTCGAGATCAAGACATCTAGACCCGGTCGACCTGGGTCAGCCTGTGCCGGGGCTTGCGCTGCGCGGGAGGGCTCGCTACGGCCTTGGGCGTGAGTCGCTTCGTCGTGTGCCGACCCGTGTTTGAACGCCTGCCCAGGCAACGAAGCATGCGGCGCTGGCTGGGGATCAGCGCCGCGTGTGCAGCGCTCGGCTGGTCCGCGGCTGCGCTGGCCGCCCCCCTCGCCACCACGCCCGCCAACCCAGGGCAGCCTAGCCTGGCGGTTGGAGTCGACGCGAGCGGTGAGCTGCGCGCGAGCGTTTGTCGCGCCGCGCCGTGTGTCGTCGACGCGGGGCAGGCGCTGGGCCTGCCGCTTGACCTGCGCGAGCGGCTTGAACAGTCACGCATTACCATTATTCCGCTGGGAAACAAACGCTACGCGCTGCACGCCTTGGTGCCACGGGTCGAGGCCGAGCGCGCATGGGAGGCGCTGCTGGTTGCGCTGCCCAGCGGAAATGTATCGGTGCTGTTCTCAGGTGAGACCGGGCCGGTGAATGGCCCGGAGGGCGAGCGCAGCGGTCCGCGGATCACCATCTCGCCGCCGACGGCGGACGGCTCGCGCCGGGTGGTGGTCGGGGAGATGAACGAGAGCATGACGCTGTGCGGTCGCCCGGCGGTCGTCGCGCCCAAGCTGCTGACGCCTGGAGATCTGCGGCTTCACCCCGCCAAAGTACAGCGCCTGAGCGGCGAGGAGCGGGCCGGCGCGCCGACCATTCAGGCGCAAGTCATGTCAGGGGCGGCCTCAGCGGCGCCGCTGCTGCGAGCGGTCTCCGCGAGCAGCGCCGTGGGTAACCCCTCCGCGCTCACGGACTCCGATCTCGAGTCCACCTGGGCGGAGAACCGCGGAGGCGCAGGGCGCGGTGAGTTCGTGTTGATGTTATCGCCGCCCGAGCTGCCCATCGCCGCGTTTGAGCTCGTGGTGCGGCCGCCGCTGCGCGAGATCCCCCACGCCGTCGCGCCGAAGACATTCTTTATAGCGGTCACCGGGAAATTGTTCCGCGTGGAGATGCCTGAGGACGCCTGGAGGTTCCCTGGCCGCCGCTACAATATTCAGCTGCCCGCGCCAGTGACCACCGACTGCGTGGCGCTGGTTACGGACGACGCGTTCAGCGACCACAAGGCCGTCCAGGTGACGTTCGCGGAGCTGTCGGCGCGCAGCGACTTTGATCTCACTAACCTTGACGGGCTGGTGGGGGCGCTGGCCGGCGGCGGTGAGCGGGCACAGGCCGCGGGCGCGCTGCTGCGCAGCCTCGGTAAGCCAGCGTTTGAAGCCATACGGAAGCGGTTTGAGGCCCTAGACGCTGGCGGCCGCCGGGTGGCCCTCGACGTGATGGATCACGCTGAGTGCGCTGACTCAGCGCCGGTCTATGTCGCCGCTTTGCTGTCGCGCGAGCACGCCCATCGGGTCCACGCCGAGCAGCGTATCCGTCGCTGTGGGTCAGAGGCCGTGGCGCCGCTGGTGCGCGCGCTGGACGGCGACAGCGCGCGCGCGACCCAAGCCGCGCGAGTGCTCGCTGCGGTCGCCCCGGCGCAGGCCATCCAAGAACTGGTCAAGCGCCTCGAGCGCGCGAGCAGGTTGGCTGGCACCAAGCGCAGCAAGGCGGAGCGCAAGAACGCGCGCCAGCGGGCGACCTACCGCGCGGCGATCGCAGTGGCTGCGGCTCAGCCGGCCGCTAGGCAGAGCGTCGAGCCGCTGCTCGCCAGCGCTGAGCTCAGCCCTAAAGCGCGCATCGATCTGCTGCGCGCGCTGAGCGACCAGCTGCCCAGCTTCGGCGCGGTCGCTGAGCAGGGCGTGCTCAGCTTGCTCACGCCCGACGCCGACTTCCGCACCCGCTATCTGCTGGTGCAGCCGCTCGCGGCGCTGTCGGCGAGCTCAAAGGTCGCCCGAAGCAAGCTAGAGGCCCTGGTCACCAGCGATCAGCGCCCGCAGATCCGCGCGGCTGCGGCCGCGGCGATCGTAGCGCCGCAGCTCTCCCCAGCGGCGTTGCTCCACGCGTTGCAAGACGATGAGGTGAGGGTGCGTGAGGCAGGGGTGATGGCGCTGGCCAGCGCCAAGTCAGGGTTCGCCACGCGCGCGCTCATCTCACGGCTGCGCCGAGACGAGTGGCCCATGGTGCGCAGCGCGGCGGCGCGCAGCCTGGCGTCGCTGCCAGCCTCGGCCGCCATTGATGCAGCGCTGGCATCGGCGCTCAGCGACTCGTCGTCCAGTGTGCGTCGCCCAGCGCTCTTGGCGCTGGGAGCGCGCGGTGGGGTGGCCCACGCGCTGGCTGTCAGCCAGCGCTTAGAAGATCGCGATGAGCTGCCAGACGTGCGCAGCGCAGCGGCGCTGGCGCTAGGTCGCATGTGCGCCAAGGCCAGCGTAGATTTGCTGACCAGCTACGCGGTCAAGCTGGCAAACCCGTACGCCGATCCAAACATGCGCGGCATCGCGGCAGCGGCCCTGGTCTCGCTGGCCCGGCTGCAGCCGCAGGACCTAAAGAGCCGACTTGAGCCGTTCTTCAAGCCAGAGGTGCCCGCGCCTGCGCGCCGCGCCGCGCAGAGCGCCTTGAAGGCTCCGCGCGGCTGTTGATCGCGCGTCGCGTGTGGGGCTAGGCCCAAGACCCGAACCGCTTGGGAGGCTGAGCAGCGGTCGCAGAGCAGCGATAGCCTCTGGGCCATCCCCGGTATCTTCGCCGTGACGACGCTTGACGGGCGCTGGCGGTTCGCGGCTAGGTACGTGGACCCGCATGACCGACGACGCGACCCCCGAGCCTGCTGTGTCTTCCGTTGCTGCCTCCACGGGCGGCGAGGAGCCCTCTGGCGCCCCCCGCGGGAAGGACATCACCACGAGCGGCGCAGCGGTGACTTCGAGCGGCGCAGCGGCTGCGTCGCCAGCGTTGGCGCGGGGCAGCGACCTCGACACGCTGGGCAGCGCGGCGTGGGCCGCGGCGGCGGTGTCGCTGGTCGCGGCGTTGCCTGGCGCGCTGCGCGCCGGTTCCGCGGGGTTATCAATGCCGCTGGCGTGGCTCGCGCTGATCGGCGGCTCAGCTGCGGTGCTGTTCCCGCTTAGCTTGAGCTTGAGGCGCTTGGTCCGCGCGCAGGGCGGCGTTCAGCTCAGCGTCTTGGTCGCCGGCGTTGGGCTGGCGGCGCCGCTGTGCGCCGTGTTGATGCGTGTGCTGAAGGTGAGCACCAACCACCGGCCGCTAGGAGCCGCCACCTACAGCGTGCTCGCGCTGCTGGTGACGCTGGGCCTGTTAGCCGTCGTGGGTCGGCTGGGCGTTTGGGCCGCTGACGACCGGAGGTCAGCTCCAGTTATTTTCGCGGGGAAGCGTAGTCTGCTGTTGCTGCGCGGGCTCGCCGTGCTGGGGGCGCTGGGCCTGTGCTACGCGGCGCTGCCCGTCCTCTCAAGCTCGGGCGTCTGGCTCGCTGAGGGGTTGGTGCTGCTCGGCGGCGCGGTTGCTCTGGCCGTCTGGCGCCTGCCGCGGGTGAGCGGGCCGCTCGCGCGCGCAGGGCTGGCGGTGTGGCTAGGTCTGGTGGTGGGCTGCTGCGCGGTGCTGCTCAGTTGGCCCAGTGAAGGCCTTGGTCTGCTGCAGCGCGTTGCCCCGGTTTGCCTGGGGCTCGGTTGGCTGTTTTGAGGCGGGGCACGCGCAGACGGCGCTAGTTCGGCGTGGGGTTGTTGGATTGGGGCGGCCCTGAGCGCAGGCCGCGAGGGATGCAGCGCGGCGTCGAGCACTGTGAATGCGCGCAGCGAAAGCCGTGGAAGCTGCCCTCCGACCCATTTTGGTGACGCGCCCTCCGTTGACGTCGCCCGCTTCGGTCCCTAATTTTGATCTCCTGTGCGCACGGCAGCCCTGGACCCAAGCCGCGTCGCGGCCAGCCCCGCTCGACGCCTTGGCGTGTGGCGCTGGCTGCGCTGGTGGTTGCTGGTTGTCCTGGTTGGCCTGACGTCGGCGCCCGCGCTGGCGGACACGCCGGCGCTTGGACCAGCGCCTGCGGTCCCGGTAACTGAGCCCGCTGAGCCTGGTGTCGCCCACCCCCACGACGCCCCGCAAATACCGCCACAGCTCACCGCCGCGCGGCGTGTTCCTCCCGGATACACTAGCTATCAGGGCGGGTGGCTGACCATCGCCTACCCGCTGGCCATGCGCGACAAGGTGCAGCCGCTGATCGCTGAGGCGGATGGCTTCAGGAACGTGCTGACGTCGTTCTTTGGTCGCCCAGTGCTGCTGGCTAAGGACAAGGAGCCTAGCGTCTGGGTGATCGTAGCGCGTACCCCTGGGGAGATGGCATCGCTCGCGCCTGACGGCTACCCGCCGCCCAAGTATGCGTCCGGCGTCGCGTACTCGTCTATCGGGCTGGTGCTGCTGACCATTGACCCAGTGGCTCCTGGCCAGCTGCACTCACTAGAAGAGGTGTTTCGACATGAGTTGGCTCACGTGGCTGTCTACGACGCGCTGGGTGGCGCCCACGTGCCGCGGTGGTTCAACGAGGGCTTCGCGATCCATGTGTCTGGAGAGAGCTCCATGGCGCGCCTACAAACGCTGTGGACGGCGACGGTGGCCGATCAGCTGATCCCGCTGAGCGCCATCGACTATAATTTCCCCGCAGATTCTGATCGGGCCAGCGTGGCCTACGCGCAGAGCTCTGACATCGTGCGCTACCTGCTCCGCAATCAGGAGTCAGAGCGTTTTCGCTCGTTCGTGGACCGCATGAACCCACGCGGCGAGCGCGCTGCACAGCCCTTCGAGGTGGCCTTGCGCGAGGCTTACGGCGCCGATCTGAAGCAGCTGGAGCACGAGTGGAAGGCCGACGCGGCCAGGCGCTACACCTTCTGGCCGATCCTGTTCAGCGGCGGCTTCGTGTGGGCGGGCGCGCTGGTGCTGTTTGGCATGGCTTGGCGGCGGCGGCGGCGTCACCACCATGAGACGCTGCTGCGCTGGGAGCGTGAGGAGGCGGAGGAAGATCGCCGGCGCGCCGTGGCGCAAAACGCGGTGCGCGTGCACATCATGGTGCCCGGCGCAGAGTCGAGCATCGCGCTGCGCGAACTAGGCGCGGTTCGGCTCGAGGTCCAGGACCCAGATCTCGACGCCACGCCCACCGACATCACCTCGCCCAGTGAGCGGGTGCCACAGGTTCAGATCAACGGATCTTGGCACACGCTGCACTGACGCGCGTGGGCCACGGGGTGGGGCATTCAATAGCCACAAGGAAATAGCTACTTGGTTCGAGGCGGGTCAGCGCTCACGTGGCCTTGTTCAAGTCGCCGGCTCTCATCGATCAGGCGCTCGAAGACGCGGCGAATAGTCGAACTGGTGAGCGGTGGTCTGCCGAGCGTACACAGCACCTCCAGCACCTCACGCTCACGGGTCGGATCGTACACTTTCATTCCACGCTCGCGCTTGTAGTCACCCACCCGCAGCACGACCTCGACGCGCTGCGCGATCAGCTCCAAAATCTCGCGATCTAGCTCGTCGATCGCGGCACGCAGCGCTGCTAGCTCTGGGTCCACGACCGCCGAGCTTACTTCACTTCAGTTGGGCAGCCGGAGACGATTTGGACCTGAGCGACCTCACCGCGCTGCAGCTTGGCGCACTCGGCGCCAACCAGGCGCAAGTGGGTCGCGTCGATCCACACCCAGCCGTCGACGGCGTCGCTCGGTACGAGGGTGGAGTCGAAGTATAGGTTGACCAACTTCTTGTCCGGCGGAGCTTCATCTAGGGTGATATCGCAGCTGATGGCGACGGCGAGGCCGATCTCAATCAGCGCGTCGCTCAGCGCGCTGGGCGTGTCTGCCGGGTAGTAGCGTGGGTTGGTCGCCCGCGAGCGGCCGCCCGCGACGGCTAGGCTGTTCAGGGTGCCTTGGTAGCGTTCGCTGCCGCGCATGCCGATCACGAAGGTGTCGATGCCTTTCGCGCGCAGGGCGGCGACCGCGGAGATGCTGGGGTCATCGTCCAAGCAGCTGAGCTGCGCGCCGAGCCCGAAGCTTGGGTCGCAACAGTTCACGCTGCCAGCGCACTTCTGATCTCCAAGGCTCGCGCCTTCGATGTTCAGCTGGCAGCCGTCGGCGCCACAAGCCCGCTCCGGGTTGCAGTTGGGGCCGCCGTCGGTCGCGAGGATCACGTAGGTGCGGCGGTTCAGCTTGCCCAGCGTCGAGTTCAGGAGTTGGAAGGTCGACGACACCGGGGTGCCGCCCGTCACCGGAGCGGACTTGAGCGCCGAACGCAGCCCACGCAGGCTCGGTCCAGGCTCCCCTGTCTCCGTGGGCGGATCTCCTGGCCTGAGCTTGAAGACCTCCGCGCCGGCCGCGCACTCGCCTACTGTAGGGTTGGGGAACACCGCGGCGCCGTAGCGGACGTGCGGCCCGATCACGCTGAGCAGATCGAAGATCGCAGAGTGGGTCGCTTCCGCGAGGGTTTGGCCATCCAGCTTCAGGTTCATGCTGCCTGAGTGGTCGACCACGAAGTACAGGTTCGGCCGCTCGTCCACGATGGGGATCAGGGCGTTGCCGCACAGCCCTGAGGCGTCAAGTGGGGGTGGACCGCCGCCGCCAGCGTCGAGGAAGCCGGCGTCGGTCGCGTGCTCCACGTCCACGGTCGGGGGCGGCAGGCGCTCATCTCCACCACAGGCGAGCATCGCCGCGGGGCCGGCGCACAGGGCGATCAGGCCCCAACGTACGCCGAGGGCGGCTGCAATGCGGACGCACTTCACCAGACTGCAAACATTACAGGTCCCAGCGCTGCTGCGCAAAGTGGCGGCGCAGCAGAAGGGAGGTATCGTGGGCGGCCGTGAGCTCGAAGCATCCGCCCACCCGCCCTACAGCTCAAGGTGGCGGCGACGCTGAGGCCAGCTCACGCGAGCGCGCTGAGCCTGCCTCGACTGGCGCGTCGTCAGACGCGGCGCGCGAGCGCGCTGAGCCTGCCTCGACTGGCGCGTCGTCAGACGCGGCGCGTGAGCAAGGCACCGAGCCTGCAGCCGCCCCGCCTGCAGCCGCCCCGCCTGCAGCCGCCCCGCCTGCAGCCGCCCCGCCGCCGCACCGCAGCTCGCGTTCGCTCGCGTGGCTCTACTGGCTGGCGGCCGTGGTGTGTCTGCTGTTCGTCGGCGGCTTGATGGACACGCGGTTGCTGCCGCTGCCCGACGTCACGGCGTTCGCGCCACCAGCGCCGGTTTCGCGCCAAGCCCGTGACGGCAAGCTGGTCGTGCTCGTGGTCGATGGCCGTGGCTGCCGCCCCACGCAGCCGGCGCCCTCGGGGGCGTCAGCGGGCGGGCGCGACGCTGGCGCAGCAGGCGCTGGCCCTGCCAGCGCTAGCGACGCGGGCGCCGTGGCTACAGCTCAGCCGCGCGGCGCTGACTGCAGCGAAGCGCCGCCGGTGAGCGACGCTCAGGTGCGGCTGTACTTGCGCCTGGGAGATCGCTACTACGCGGCCGGCGCGGGCGCTACAGATGGCGCTGGCAAGCTCGCGCTTGATGAGTTGCCACGCGGAGTCACCTGGGTGCTGGTTGAAGCTCCAGGCTACGCCCGCAGCTCGGCGCAGATCTTGGTTGAAGGCGATGAAGCGCCAGAGAGCGTTCGGCTGGCGCGGGTCGTGCTGGAGCCAGCGCAGGCGCTCACCGTGGGCGTTCAGGATGAGGCGGGCGAGCCGGTGAGTGAGGCCACCGTCCTGGCGACTGGTGGTGATCCATTACCGCACGGCGGCATCACTGACGCGCACGGCAGCGTTCGCTTCGACCGGCTCGGCCGCGCGCCGTGGACCGTGAAGGCCTCGGCGCGCGGCTACGAATCGGTGACCCAGTCTGGCGTCACCTCGGCGCTCACGCTCACCTTGCGTCGGCTGGGTTCACTCAGCGTCAAGGTCATCGGTGTAGACGGCGGGCCGGCGGCGCGCGCTAACGTGCAGATCTCAGGCTCGGGCTTGTGGCCCGCGCGCCGCGCGGAAACCGACGCGATGGGCATCACGCGCATCGGCGGGCTGTTGTCTGGGTCGTATGATGTCCGTGCGGAGCTGGGTAACGCGGTAAGCCACACCGTGCTCGGCCATCAGGTGACGCGCGGCGAACACACTGAGCTCACCCTCCAGCTGCTGCCTGGTCGCATGGTGCGGGTGTTGGTGGTGGGAGGCGCGGAGGAGGACGCGGCGGCGGTGCCCGGCGCGGACGTGGTGCTGACCGAGTTCGGGCTCTCGTCGTTTCCGCTGCAGGGGCAGACGGGCAGCGACGGCGCGGTGGCCCTTGGTCCGATCGCGCCGGGGCCCGCTGCTGTCTCAGCGCGGGCGGCGGGGTTCGTGGCCCGCGGGGGTGTCGCGGTGCCGGAGACCCTCGACGGCCCGGTGCGCGTGATCCTGCTCAAAGGCGCGACCTTGCTCGGCCTGGTCACCGACAGCGCGGGCAACACGGTAGACGGAGCCTCGATTGAGGTGGTGGGGACGGATGTAGACGGCATGCCGGTCGCAGAGACACCACAGCTCACCGCGTTTCGAGACGCTCACTTTTCCTGGGCGCTGGCGGGCCCCAGCCCGCTCATCCCAGCTGGAGAGCTGGGTGTGATGCCTGGCCCTATACCCCCTATCCCTAAGGACTGGTCGGCTGTTGCTGAGGCTATCGCTGCCGGGGGGATACAAGCGGGCACGGCGGACCCGGCGCGCGCGTCGGACTACATCCCGTGGGTGACGGGTCTTGACGGGCGGTTCACGGCGCGGCCGGTGACCCCGGGTAGGCTGCGCGCCATCGTGCGTCACCCGGCCTACGTCGAGGGCATCAGCGACGTCGTGGTGCTGGCACCCGGTGGTCAAGCAGAGGTGGAGGTCGTGCTCAAGGCGGGCGGCACCCTAGAGGGCAAAGTAGTGGACAGCGCGGGGTATGGGGTCTCGGGAGCGCGGGTGGACATCGTGGCCCTCGAAGGCAGCTTGGAGCGCACCACCGTGACCGCCAGCGACGGCAGCTTCGCCTTCGCCGCGGTGCCTGAGCAGATCTTGCTGAATGTGTATCGACCCGAGGACTTCGACCGCGTGGCTGTTAAGAAGGTGCTCGAGGTGCCTGAGGGTAAGCGCAAAGAAATTGAGATCACGCTGCCGGAGCGCCGCGACGCTGTTATTATCTATGTAGAAAACCCTGACGGCGCGGCCGTCGCGCTCGCGCAGGTGACGGTGCTGAGCCTAGATCCAGATCAACCGCTGCGCGCGACCTACTTTACCAGTGAGCGCGGTGAGGTTGAGGTCGAAGACGCCCGCGGTCTGCCGCTGCAGGTGATCGTGGTGGCCCCCGGCTTCGCGCGGGCGGAGCAGCAGATTAAATCCGCGGGGGAGCGCTTGGAGCTCGAGCTCGAGCTCGCGGTGACCGTCAGCGGACAAGTCACCGCCGTGCGCGGGCGCCAGTTCGTGGAGGGCGCGACGGTGGTCGTGATCGGCGCCGGCGAGCAGCGCAGCGGGCGCACCGACGCTGAGGGCAGCTACAGCATCGAAGGCGCCACGCCTGGGGCAGTCCGCGTCGTGGTCAGCCACCCAGACTACGCCCGCGTGGAGCGCAGCGTGGTGGTTGAGCGCACCAGCCGCGACCGCCCGTTTGTCCTGCCCAGCATTGATCTGAGCGCGCCGGCGACGCTGGAGGGGGAGGTCGTAGATCCCCGCGGTGATCCCGTCGCGGGCGCGCGCGTGGCGCTGGACATCGCCCCGGCGTTCTTGCCCGCTGGCCCGCTACCCGCTGGGGTCGCGCTGAGCGACGCGCGCGGCCACTTCGTGTTGCGCGGGGTCGGCGCTGGAGACCTCGTGGTCGAAGCCTACTCAGCCGACGTCGGTCGCGGCCGCGCGCGGATCAAGGTCAGCGAGGGTGACACCGCGCGGGGTCTCAAGATCGTACTGAGCGAACCTGTCGGCGACGCTGAACCCGCGGCGAGCGGCTCGTTGGCGGTCACGCTAGGCGAGCGGGACTTCGAGGACGAAGTGGTGGTGGTCTTGATTCAGGTGACCGCCGGCAGCGAGGCGGAGCGCGCGGGGCTGCTGCGTGGGGACTTCGTGCTGGCGGTAGACGGCGTAGCGGTCAACAGCATGACCGCGGCGCGGACGCGCATGAGCGGCCCCGTGCGGGGCGACGTGGTGTTGCTGATCGAGCGCGCCGGGGCTCAGCGCAGCCTGCGCGTGCGCCGCGAACAAGTGCGACGCTGAGCGCGGGTTTGAGCTCAGCGTCGGACAGGCCGCGCGATGGGCGTTTACCCCAGGGAATCAAACAGCGCCAGCCGCTGACGTGTGACCTGGCGCTTATCAGAAGCACATCAGGTTGCGGCCCTTGACGGAGTAGTCACCGGCCTTGTCGTACTCGGCCCAAACCACAGCGTAGCCAGCGCCGTCATGGATGGCGTAGGTGCGCCGGACCGTGTCGTCCACCGGCGAGTAGACTGGGTGCGCCCAAGTGAGGATGGAGCCGTCAGCCGCCAGGATCGTCGCCCTGACGTCGGCGCTCAAGGCGATGAACGAGAAGAAGCTAGAGGCCGCGCGGGTGGAGAGCGCGCTGGTTGGACCGAAATCGTCCGCGCTAGTGAACTCACGGCGCAGCTTAACGGCAGCGGGCAGTCCACCCCCCCCCACGAACAACTGGTTGACCTCACTTGGCAGCACCGGTCCCGTGAAGAAACGTCCTGGGAGCAGCGAGGGTGGGGGGTTGGTGGTGATGCCGACGACCTGGAACCCGCCGCTGTTGCTGCCAACCAGCGCGCCGAGGGTGGGCCGGGTGAGCGGATCTTCGTAGTTGAGCTGCTGCCGGACGCCCAGCTGCGCGGCGGTCGCGCCAACCCAGCCCTGGCCGCTCTCGTTGGTCACGAAATGAACCCCACCCGCGAACGAATAGCCTGCCGCGCGCAGCTCTTTGTCACTGAGTGGAGCCGATTCTACCTCGATGGGCGGCCAGCCTACGAACAGCGTCGCGGTGGATGTGTCGGCGCAGTCGAAGGCTGCGTGCAGCCCGCCATTGTAGGACGCGATCACGTTGAACACGTTGCCGTTGGGTCCCCGGCATTCGGCTGGTGTGGCTAGCGCCTGGATCTGAGGATTGAGGGGGCTCGCCAGGTCTCGCCCCGAGCGAGCGAAGCTCAGCTCCGCGAAGCCCGTGTCACCCGTGGCTAGGACCTTCAGCTGGTTCGCGTCGCAGGTCGCGCCGCGCACACGGTAGTCCCCTGGTGGGTAGAGCCAGCTCTGCTCCACGGGGTTGCCGTCAGTAGCGAGGCGAACTCGGCTGATCTGAATCCCACTCCCCGTGGAAACAACCGCGTACGCGGTGTCGCTGCACGCCACTAGCGCCACGTCAGGCTCGCTCGGCCCCGTACTGGCTGCAGGCACTTGATACACTGGCCCCGTGGTGCAGGTGAGTGGGCTGCCACCGCTCCCGCCGGCGCCAGCGCTTCCGGCAGCGCCGCCGCCTCCGCCCGCTCCTCCGCCACCAGCTCCGGCTCCCCCTGGCGAGCTACCACCTGCGGAATTCCCCGCGGAGCTACCACCCGAGCCACCCGTGGTGCCTGCGCTGCCGCCGCCTGCGTTACCCGAGCTGCCCGCCGCGCCGCCTTGGCTGCTGCCTGAAGCGCCGCCCGCGCTCGCGTCGCGCTCGCGCTCTTTGGCGGTACAGGCACACAAACCGAGTAGGCCAATTGCTGACCAGGCGAGGATTCTCATGGGGCTCTCCTAGGGCGGAACGAGTACGGCACGAGCGTCTGGCATCGTTCGCACCCGCCGCGGCGTGCTTCGAAGGGTACCCCGCAGTTTGAAGAACCGCGCGCCAAAGTGCGAGCCGTGATCGCTCGGATCCGGTCAGCACCAGCGAAAAATCGTCAGTGACGACGCCTAAGCAGCGTGGCGCCGCAGTCGCTAGGCTAAAAAAAGCACGCCCAGCAGCTACCTGCCAAGGGCGTCGGCCCAACGCTCGCGGCGCTGCTCCACCAAGCTCGCGCGCTACTTGGCGGTGGCCTCGATCTCGATGCTGATCTGAGGGGTCTTGTTGACCTTCTTGCTCAGCGTCGCGAGGGTCGCGTCGGCGAGCTTGCCGAACGCGGAGCGAGGCCTCACGTCGTGCTTCTCCAGATCCACGGGGATCGTGTCAAGGCTCTTGACGCTGATGCTCTTTGGCTTGTCACCGTCGTACTTGACCGTCAGCTCAAGCTTGGCGGTCTTCTCGACGCTGCGCTGGTGCAGGCGGAAGTCTCCGCTGACGTCTACGGTTAGCTTGCGCTCGGCGCCGGTCAGCTTGCCGATGTCCTTCTCACCCGAGGTCGCGACCTTCGTGATCTTGAACTCGATGAACTGGTTCTTGGCTTTGACATCTGCTGGCGCGCCGGGGCCGATCTCAAGCCACTCCCTCGCGTGTGCGTTCTGGGTGTCGTCCTGCTTGCGCTCCTTGAACTCCCCAGCCTCGTCTTCGCGCTTCTGGTGAGAGAGCACGAGTTTGTCTAGATCGATCTTGAGCAGGCCGGTCGACTTGGTCACGTCCGTCAGATCCACATGGAACTCACCGGACGCTGAGCCCGGCGCGTCGCCGAAGATCTTCTCGATGGGGGCGTCCATCAAGAAGCTGACCTTTGACGCCTCGCTGGCTACCACGAAGGTGCTCGCCGCGCTGGACTTTGCCGCGGCCTGTAGCGAAGACGACACTGGCGCAGCGTTCTTCGAGGGTCCATCGTCACAGCCAGCTAGCGCTAGGCTGAGCACAATCATCGGCGTCAAAATGCGTCGGTTCATCACCACTCCTGTTAGCGCTGAAAACACACGTCCAGCGGGGTCCGGCTTGTACGCTTGGCGCCTGCCAGAGTTTCAACCTCAGATGCTCGGCATATGGGCCGCAGGTGGGCAGCCCAGCGAAACCAGGCGCTCGCCCGCTGATCCTGGCTCAGCGGGACCCGCTACGTTGTGCGCTCAGTCTCGGCTGGCGGCAAGCGCGCAGCGGATTATAGCGCCAAGATCGCCGCGCCGTACGGCCCTAGGTCGATGTCGATCTGCCCGCCCTGAGCGGTCGTCACCTGGCTGCTCAGCTGGTCGCGGAGCGTGGTTCCGTCGGCCAAGCCGAGGCTTTGGGGCAAACTGACACGGGTTTGGGTTGGGTCTTGGGAGCGCGACAGGGCGACGATCACCGCCTGCCCGTTGTATTCGCGAGCGAAGGCCAAGAAGTCCTCGGTGGCGTAGAGCGATCGATAGCTCCCGCGCCGCAGCGGCGCTAAGCCCTGGCGCGCTTGGCCGAGGGCGCGCGTGAAGCTGAGGGTGGTCTGTTGCTCGGCGGTCAACCCGCCTGATTTCCACATGGCGCGATTCCCTGGATCTGCGCCGCCAAACTCGCCGTACTCGTCGCCGTAGTACAACAGCGGCGCGCCCGGCTGGGTCAACAGCCAGGCCAGCGCCAAGCGATGTCGAGCGTAGGGCTCGCCGTCGGTGGGCGGCCCGGGCAGGTCGCTCCACTGGTGGGACGCGACCCCGCGATCGAAGCCTGGTTGCCCGCGGTAGGTCGCCAGGGTCACGAAGCGCGATGAGTCGTGGCTGCCGATGAACGGCGTCATGATACTTCCCGGCGGATACTGAACAAGGCTTTGCTGCGTCCAATAGTCGGCGTGGCTCATGCCGTTGTCGTCGTAGGCGAAGACCCGGTAGGGCACCGCGTGGTACAGCACGAAGTCGAACTGACCATCTAGACCATGGGGTCCGATGTAGCTCGAGATGGTGTCGTACTGCGCCTGGTTGCACTCCAGCCCGCAGTCGCTCCAGCCCATCGCCGTCTCACCCATTAAAAAGTAGCGCGCGCCGGCGGTTTCGAACGTCTCGCGCACGCGCGTGCTCAGGTTGGCGATCGCGGCGTCTTCAACGTGCTTGACGGCGTCGACGCGGATGCCGTCGAGGTCGAACTCTTTGAGCCACCAGACCGCGTCGTCCACTAGTTGGTCTGAGGCGGCGTTGACCGTCCAGTTTACGTCTGGCAGGTAGTCGGTGAACAAGCAATCTAGCCGGCGCTCGGTCCAGTCGCAGCCCGGGCCGCCGCACACGCAGCCCGTGCGGAACCAGTCGGGGTGCTGGCTGACGTAGGGGTGTGACTGGTGCACGTGGTTGAGCACGAAGTCCATCAACACCCGGATGCCGTGGGCGTGGGCTTCTTGCACCAGGGCGTGCAGCGCGGCCGCGCCGCCTAGGCGGGGGTCGACCTCGCGCGGCTGCACGGGCCAGTAGCCGTGGTAGCCGGTGACCTGGTGCACGCCGTCAGCTGCCGGATACTCCCCAGGCGGGTTGGTCTGAAACGGCGTGAGCCACAGCGCCCGGATGCCTAGCTGATCCAGCGTGCCGTCTGCGATGCGCTGGCGGACGCCGCGCAGGTCACCGCCAGACCAATCTCCGCGAGGATCCGTGACAGCCGAGTTTGGGGGTGGATCGTTGCTGGAGTCGCCGTCTTGAAATCGATCAGTCACCGCCATGTAGATCAGCGCGTCACGCCACTCAAACGCTCGTGCCTCGACCCAAAACGGCAGCACCAAATCAGGTGAGCGCGCGCCGGCCGCGTCGGTCACGCTGAGGGTCAACGTGTGCTTGCCGTCTCGCAGGTCGCCCAGGCTGATGGTCAACAAATCACCGGTCAGTGAGAGCGCGCTGGCCGGCACCTGGGTAGTGCTCGCGCCGAAGCGCTGAGCGAGCTGCACCCCGGTGAGCGCGCTGGCGGCGCCAGACACAGCTTGGGTGATGCGCACGTCGGCGACGAAGCTCGCGCCAGCGCCTGAGCGGCTGGTCACGGCGCGCTCGACGCTGAGCTGCGGCCGCGTGCAGTCTGCGACCGGCAAGCCAGAGTTCTCGGTGCCGTCAACGAACCTGCGGTAGCCCTGGGCAGGATCGAGGGTCCAATTGGAGCCGTCTAAGACCAGCTTGTAGGCGTGCATCCCCGGCGTGAGCGCCAAGGCGATACTAAATTGCCCTGCGGAATCAGGACCGGTCAGCACGTCTCGGCCGCTGTCGAACTGGTTCCAGTCTCCTGCGACCGCGACTTGGCTCACGCTCGCGCCAGCGGTGGGCTTGTAGCGGATGGACACCGGGCACAGCTGTGAGCCGCTGCCCCCGGCGCCGGCACTGGCGCCGCTGCCAGCCGCGCCTCCCGCTGCCCCAAAGCCCGCGGCGCCACCTGAGCTAAAGCCCGGTGGCTCTTGCGGCGCGGACTCTCCGCACCCGGCGCCGAGCAACGCCATGCAGAAGGCGAGCTGCAGTCCCTTCACGACGCGCCTCGCGGTGCTGCCGCGCGGCGCTGAAGCAGCCCCAGGGCGCTGAGGCCGAACAGGGCGTACAAGCTGAATGGCTGGCGCCGGCTGGGGCCCTGGCGCGTGGGCTGTGCGCTGAGCTTGCAGCCACAGCCTGACTCGGCCTCGCTGGCCGCGCTAGAGCCGCCAGCGGCGCCGGCCACAGCGCCTGCGCCGCCAGCGCCTGCGCCGCCAGCGCCTGCGCCGCCAGCGCCTGAGCTGCCCGCAGCACCCGCTGCGTCAGCGTACACGCCGCACGGGATCAGATCGTCAGGCGCCTCGCGATCTCGCAGCGCCAAAATATATGCTCCCGCTCCGAACCCGACCATTGGTACCTCCCCGCGGTAATCAGCGTTCTTTTCGTCGTGCAGCTCAGCGATCTGGTTGAAGTTATCGGCGCCTTGAGCGGTCACCCAGCTGAGCAGCTCTGCGGCCCCGGTGTCTCGCATTTTGCGCAGCGCGTGCGCCGTGCGCAGGTCGACGAACACCCACTCTTGGTTGTCGTACCAGCCGCCGTCGTCGTTCCTGAAGAAGCCGCGTCGACTCGCTGGCACCAGCGCGCTGCGCATCGCGGCCAAGGTCGCGTTGGCCGCGCGGCCTCGGGGGTCAACTAAGCCGAGCCCGACCGCTTCAATGGCCGCGGCGTCTAAGAAGCCCGAGTTGCTCTCGAGCTCCTCTAAGCTCTGGGCGATGCTGCCGTCTGCTGTGCTGAGCTGGGTCAGCAGCGCGCGCTGAGCCGCGCGGCCTGCGTCGCGATATGTCTGGGCTCTAGCGGCGTCGCCCAAGGCATCAGTCAACAGTGCCGCACGGCAAAGGCCGTTGGCCGCGGTCAGCGTGGTGTACGCGAAGTGCTTTTGCTGCCCGTCCCAGTGCACCTCCCAGATGGACGAGTCGGCGGCGATCAAGCCTGACGGCTCTTGCAAGCTCAGCAGCACGTCGGCCACGTCGCGGCTGACCTGTGGCCAGCGCTGCTCAATCAAGCTCATATCGCCGCCGGCCCGGGCGTATTCGTGGAGGGTCCACAAGAACAGGCCAAAGCCGTCGAACTCGATGTTGGGGCCGAACTCGTTGAAATCAGTCTCCTCCACGCCGTCGCCGAAATAACGAGTGATCGAGATCTGGTAGGCGCGCCCGACCTCGGCCGCGTAGTGCCCCGAGTCGGCGTTGAGCTGAAACTCTAGCGCGCGCTTCGCCTCGGCCAGGTGACCGCTGCGGATCAGCGCGGCCACCGCGTAGGCCATGTCGCGGACCCAAGCGATGTTCCACATGCCAGTGGGCAGGCTGGCCAGGATCTGCCCGTTACCGCGCCCCGCCTCCGCGACCTGACCCATGCGCAGCACCGCGAGCGACTGCTTCAGCAGGCCCTGCTCGAGGGCGCTGCCAGCCGGGGCTACACCCGCTGCGTGCCAGGTGGTCCAAGCGCCGCGCTCTGCCTGCAGCACCTGCTCGGGCGTCCGTGAGGAAATAAAGCGCTGCACCTCGCGCACCCGGGGCACCACGTCCCCCGCAGCGTCGAGCACCACGAAGCCGCCAAACCAGGCGCTCTGGCCTGGCGAGAGGCTGCCCAGTGACCACTGCAGCCCCGCCACGGCGTCATCCATCGCGCCGCCGCTGCCGGCGTTGTCGCCAAGGTCTGAGCCGGCTAACAGCCGCGCGAAGGGGTCCTCTGGAGACGCTCCATGATGGCTCGGCGGCGTCACCCCGGCGTACCCAAGGGCGGCGCCGCTGTCGCCCCACTCCAAGAACGAGCCGCTCTCGCTGTGCCAGGCCAGCGTCTCACCGCTCGCGCTGGGCTCTGGTGAGCCAACTCCTAGGTGGAAATTGTACAGAAAGAAGCCATCAACCGCGGCGGCGGTCGCCCCGCCCCGGGTGACGCGCACCAGGTCGATGTACGCGTGCTCTGCCAGATCCATCGGCGCGAAGACGTACTGGTCCACGCTGACGTCCAGTAATTCCCGGCGGATATGGATGATGCCGGTGCCGGTCTCGTACTCAACCAGCGACGGCGTGACGTCGGTCAGCCACTGGGCGTCCGCGCCGACGCGCAGGCCGGCGTAGCTGTCGTAGGCAAAATCGCGGGTCTGCTGGCCGCTGCTCTGGGAGCGGTAGATGTGCTCCAAGAAGCCCTGCACGCGCTGGTCGGGCACCGAGTAGACCACGGCGCTGCGGCCGTTGGTTGAGACCAACGTGGTCGCCGATCGGTGGGCTGAGACCTGAGCGCTGGCCGAGCTGCTCAGCAGGGCCAAGCCGGCGAGACCGAACACCCGCGCGCGGGCGAAGCTGAGCCGCCTTGGGTGCGCTCCGCCGCGTCGCAATGGCTCAGATGTCCTCTTCGTCCTTCCAGGCAAACTGCTTGCTAGCTGCCGGCTCCGCGGTCTCGCCTTTGGAGTTCAGGAAAAAGATCACGGGGATCAAGCTCATCGCGCACACGAGGGAGCCTACGATCGCAGCCAAGTTCACTAAGCCATTGTCCATCACGACCCGTCCATTACCTGGGTTTGCTGTCGTTGCAAGGCCCAGTACGACACGCCAAGCGTTTATCCCCGGCGTTGGGCGGTGTCTCGGTTTGGTGCCCTGTGGGGGTTTTCGGAGCGCAGGACTAACGGCCGTGGTTCGGTGGTTGGTGCAGCGGACGCTTTTTCTTGCCTGCTGAGCAGGTACCGCTTGGTATCTTCGGCCGGACTCGTATAAGCTCCACGTACGACCTTTCGCTACACGCCAGCCTGGTAGTTCTCGGTGCCCCCAAATCGTTGTCTGTCCCCGTCTCGGTGGGGGCTCCCGGCCCACGCTGGTTAGGCAACTCTGGGGTTGGGGACCTCGAGGGCATTGATTGATTCCCAGCTGGTGGCCCCACCAGCAGCTTCGCTTTCTGCCCGCTCTCTAGCCTCGGTTTGTCTATGCCTTTGCTGCGCAACAGTTCCAGTCAAGCGCCTTACGCCGTCGGTAGCGTGATCGGGGATCAATGGCGCGTGCTCGAGGCCCTCGGCTCAGGCGAGCTCACGCGAGGCTACCTGGTGGAGGCTCCAGAGGGGCGCCGCGCGACGTTGCGCGCGCTGCGCCCGGAGCTCGCCAAGATCCCTGAGCTGACCGAGCGCTTCCTCAGGGATCCATTGATCGCCAACCAGATCAAGCACCCAGGGTGCCGGCGCGTCCTCGACACCGGGCTGCACGAAGGTACCCCGTATCTGGTCAGCGACTTGGTGGGTGGCGTCGCGCTGTCGGACCTGCTCGAGGCAGGTCAAGAGGTCAGCCCGGCGCAGTGCCTGAGCTGGATGGGCAGCGCCCTCGAGGTGCTGGACGTCGCTCATGGTCAAGCCATCATCCACCGCGATCTGCGGCCCCAGAGCCTGGTCGTGCTCGACTCGGGGGAGCTCTGCATCCGTGATTTTGGTTTCGCGCGGTTGCGTGAGCTGGGCGGTGAGGCGGCGTCGCTTGCGTTCGTCGCGCCAGAGCGCTTGAGCCATGGCACCGGCGCCATGGACGAACGGGGCGATCTGTTCGCGCTTGGGGCGATCTGCTTTAGGCTGCTCACCGGCGAGACGCCGCTGGCGCGAGGCTCGACCATCGCCGGGCGCGGCAGCTTTGAGCGCCCGAGCTTCGCTCAGCTGCTGCCCGAGGCGCCGATTGAGCTAGCCGAGCTAGTGGACCGCGCGTTGATGCGTGACCCCGAGCTGCGCTACCAGTCGGCTGCCGCGATGTATCGCGCTGTGCGGCGCGCCGGTCGGGCGCCAGAGCTCGCCGAGCTAGGGCGCTTCGCGAGCAGCGTTCGCCAGCTCAAGGGGGCGGTCGCGCAGACCGAGCGACCCGCTGACGGTCGGGACGTGGACGCCAGCCTGCTCGGTACATATATCCCTGGGGCACCGAGGTTGCCGGATCTCAGCTCGGACCGCCCGTCTGGAGTCGCCAGTCGTGCAGCTTCCATCGCACCCGCCGCCTCGTCAGCCCCCGCGCCTGGTGGGCGAGGGGGTGGAGGGGATGAGCTGGGTGGCTCAGCGCCGGGGCTGGCTCCCGTCACCGATCACGAGGTGCTCGCCCTGCGCCAGGTGTTCGCCGATTGGGAGCGCGCGCTACGCGCCGAGGTCCAGTACGGCGCACAACACCCCGAGGCGGTGCGTGCCCACGATCGCGCCTGGGCCGCGGTGGACGAGGGGTTGGCCGCGAGCGACGGCGCCCTGTTGTGTAACCTCACCCCCTACGCGTTCGTGCTGGCCGATCAAGCCGTCTGGGAACCCAAGGGTTCGTTCGCGCGCATCCCCTATCGGCTGTTCGCTGACGGTGTTCGCGTGTTGGGGCTGCGACGCGGCCTTGAGCGGCACGAGTGGGATCAGCTGTCAGCCTGCCTACTCAGCGATCTGGATGAAGATCCGCTGCATGATTTCACCACGCTGCTGTGGGACGCCGACCTGGCGCACGTGACGTGTCAGACCGTGGACATCTTCGTCGAGGGCGACGGCGACGCGCGCGCTGAGTTTGAATCCGTAAGGAATCAAGTTGCGGCGGTCGCGCGCTTCGACACCGGCATGCAGCTACAAGACTGCTGGGAACAGCTCCGGGGCAGCGCGGTCATGCAGCCGAGCGGCGCCGCGGACGGCTGGCGCTCGGAGCTGGAGGCTTCGCTGGGGGCGAACGAGCGCGCTCTGCCAGACGTGTTGGCGCAAGAAGCCGGGCGCGCGGCGGAGGTCGGGCGGAGCCTAGAGAAGGAGCGCGAGCCGGGGGTCAACCGCTACGTGTATGTGGCTAGCAGCGGGCTCATGCACGCCGTGCGCGCGGGCACGCTGGAGCCGATGCTGGTGCAGCTCGAGCGCTGCCTGTCGGCGCTCGCGCGCACGGCGCCTTTGCTGCGCCTAGAGTTCGCGCTCGGGCTGGTCGAGATCGCGGGCCGCGACGCGACGCTGCGCGGCACGCTGATCGCCAGAGTCCTCACGCCTGAGCTGCTGCTGAGCGCGCTGATGGAGCTCGACGCGCTGCCCGATGAGCAGCGCGGGCTGCTCTGGGCGCGGCTGGGGCGCATCCTGGACGCCAGCCATAGCTCAACGCTGTGCGAGGGGCTGTGTCGAGTGGCCAGCGCGCGCTTGAAGCGCGACCTGCTGGCGCAGCTGTTAGTGAATGCACGCGGAAGCGAAGCCGCGTTGGGTGCCGCGATCCTGGCCGCCGACCTGGCGGGCGCGCTGGCGCTGGTGCGCGGCCTGGGTGGGCTCAAGAGCGACGCCGGGCGCGCCGCGCTGTTAGACGCGTGCCGACACCTTGAGCCCATCGTGCGCCTGGAGGCGCTGGCCGCGCTCGGCGCTTCTTCAGAGCGCGTAAGCCTTGAGCTCAAGCAGCTGCTTGAAGACCCGAGCGACGAGGTGCGCCTCGGCGTGCTGCACAGCGTCGGAGAGCATGAGGTCAAAGCCGTCGGGCCAGCGCTGGCGCTGCGTATCCGTTCGGAGTTGTTCGACAGCTTGTCTCGCGCGGAGCGCGAGCTGGCGCTCGCCACCCTCGAGAAGCTGCTGCCATCGCGAGCCGCGGACATCGCGCTCGAGCTCTTGGGCAGGTCACAGCTGGTCACCACCCGCGCCCACGATGAGAGCCGTGAGCTGGCGGCGGAGCTGCTGGGGCGCGTGGGCGCTGGGGCTCCGGCGCTGGAGGCGCTGCAGCGCGAGGTGGGCAGGCGCTTTCGCAACAGCGAGCGCGTGCGCGAGGCTGCTTCTAGAGCGATTGATACCGTGCGGCAGCGTACCGTCACGGGTGACACACAGGGGGACAGCTGATGTCAGACAGTTTTCGCGAGCGCCCTACTGAGCCACGTATCCCGCTCGAGAGCGCACCACCAGCGGTGGAGCACGTCGGTCCGGTGTCCGCGCGCCAACCGCGGCGCGAGACCCTGGCGGGCGGCTTGACTCCAGCCCCCGGCGCGAGGCAGCAGCCGACCGCGCCATCTATACCAGCGGCGCAGCAGCGCTCAAGCCACCCTGCGGCGCAGCAGCGCTCGAGCTTGCCGCCCGAGAGCAACCGCTCACGGATTCGTGCGGAAGCGGCAGAGCCGATCACGGCGCTGTTTCGACTGATCAAGAACGCGCGCGTCCACCGCATCGACAACGCCGCGGTGCTGCTCTCCGCCGAGCAAGCGACGGCGGCCCTCAGGCGCTTTGCTGAGATCTCGGGCCGCTCCGTGCGCCTGACGTTCGTCGATGATTTAGTGTTTGTTTGCGGCGATTTGTTGCGCGCCGGGCGGATCACCTACGAGGCGGCGCGCGAGGTCGGACACTTGCTGCGCAGCGCTGGCGCCAACGAGATCTGTATCGCGCCCGGCGTCTCCGGCCACGACTTGATCCAGCTGGTCGGCGCTTGGAACGCGGTGCTGACTGGGACCGCCACCAGCGGGACTCCCTCCGGGGTCCGGCTTGAAAAGCTCACCCAGTGGAGTAATCCGCGGGTCGAGGTGCGCGCGGTGCCTGCGCTCGGGTACTTGCCGCTCGGCTCCGCAGAGCAAGATCCGGCGAGCCGGATGTTGGAGCTTTACGGGGTGAGCATCGCGGTGATGCGCGGCTACTACGCCAACATCGCGCAGGGCTCGTCGCTGCTCCCCAAGCGGGTCAAGCGCCTCGCGCAGCGCTGGGTGATGAGCGCGCTCAGCGGCGAAGAAGCGTTCCTGCACCTAGCCACCCTGGCGAAGACCCACCGCGACGTGGCCGGGCGCTGCGTTCATTCGGCGTTGTTGCTGCTCGCGATGGCGCGCCTGCTCACCAAAGATCGACGTATCCTTGGGGAGTTAGCGCTGGCGGCGCTGCTGGCCGAGGTAGGCCGAGTCAAGGTCGCGGGCTGTGGGGCCGCCCAGGTGTCCAACCAGGGCGAGCCGAGCAGCCTGGAGGCGACCAGCGCCGTGATGATTTTGAGCGGTGGCTGGGAGCCCCAAGCCTGGCTACGCACGGTCGCGACCTTTGAGGTCGCCTGGCTTGAACGCCAAGACGAGTTTGGCTCCCTCTACGCCGGACAAGCCAACGGGCTGCTCAGCTCTCAGCTGTTGGTGGTCGCTCGGGCGTACCTGGCGCAGGTCGCGCCTGCGAGCGGCGCCGCTGGGCTAGCTCCCCCCGCGGCGCTCGGCGCGCTGATCCGCGCGCCAGAGCTGCACAATGGCGTGGTGCGCCTGTTGGCTCGCGCGCTCGGTGTGCTGCCAACCGGGACGGTGGTCGAGCTTGAAGGAGGCGAGTGGGCCATCGTGTCCGCGGCCAAGAGCAACGCGAGCTACCATCGCCCGGCGCTGCGCTTGGTGACGGACTCTGCGGGTAACCCCCAGCCGGTGGCGGTGCCGGTCGATCTGGAGCAGACCAGCGTGTCGGGGATCCGGCGCATCGTGACCAACGAACAAGCGCGCTTCAACACGGCGTTGGCGTTCTTCGCGCGCTAGGCCGTCGTCGCTGCCACTTGACCCAAGACCTCAAGACGGTCCGCAACGTCCAGTCGCGGGTGCGCTCTGGTTGTTCGCGTCGCGACACTCATTGAAGGTGCGGTTCATGGGGTCGATGATGATCCGCGCGACGAAGGTGTCCTTGGCGGTGAGCGCCGTGGCGCTGGCAGTGAGCAGCAGGGTCTCGGATTGGCCTGGGAGCAGGACTCGTGAGGTGACGCCGCTGGCGACCTGAGTATTGGTGGCGTCGTCGAAGACCGCGACGTTGACCCCGGCTGGCAGGCCGCTCAGGCCTTGGTTTTGGACTCGTACCTGAAATGACACCGGGCTCGTACACAGCACGCTCAGGCTGATCACCGCGTCGGGCGCGTTGAACAGCCCGCCATCTTGCACGTTCTGCCGGAAGTTGTTCAGCCAGCTGAGCTCCCAGTTGCGCTGCCCTACTGCTGGGATGGCGCCGTAGGTCGCCGGCGCTGGGCACGCGCTGTCGCGGGAGTCGCAGATGTTGCTGACGAAGTAGGCAGCCTGACTCCAGAGCGTCCGCGTGCCGACCCAGCTCGACTCGCGGTCGCCGAAGATGGTGATCCCGCGGTAGGCCGGCGCGCCGGCGGGCTTGACCCAGGCCTTGCGGTTCATGGCCGGGTCTGGCTGATTCCATGGGGCAACATCGCACTTCCAGCCAGAGGCGCTGGGGTCCGCGCCGTTTGAGACCATCACGATCTCCGCGTGACCGTCGCCGTCTACGTCCGCCACGACCGAGGCCTCAGTGCCGGTAAACGACGTGGTCGGCTCCGCCAGCAGCACCGCGCCCGTCGCGCCGTCGTACACCCACAAGAAGCACTCATCGGCGTAAATCACCTCGGCCTTACCGTCGCCGTCAAAGTCGAACACGCTCGAGCCTGTGACGTTGGAGCTGAGGTCGTGGTTGGGCGCTGACCAGACCACGTCGATGGTCGAGGTGCTGAAGTTCGGCTTGACCATCACGTAGACGTTCTTCTGCGCCACGCCGATCTCTGGCAGCTTATCTCCGTCAAAGTCGGCCACCGTAGGCGGTCCGCCGCCGCTGTCTGGCAGCGCGGTGGTCAGCACTGAGGCGCCCGTGAGGCCTTCTAGAATATCCACGCGGTTGCTGCCGGTGAGCACCACCTCGGGCTTGCCGTCCCCATTAAAATCCGCTACCGCAGGGAAGCCATCGCTGACCGCCGCGTTGCGCCACAGCTCCGCGCCGTCGCGCTTGTAGACCGTGTTGCCGGCGATCAGCTCGAGCTGGTTGTCTTCGTCAATATCCGCGAAGAAGCTGAGGGCGGTCTGCGGCCCTGTGCCGCCGCGCCCGTGGGCGCCGATCCACTGTCGCACGATTTGGCCGCCAGCGATGTTCCAGAGCGTGCGCCCGTACGCGATCTCCACGGTGCCGTCGCCGTCCATATCGCCCAGCGCCAGCCCTCCACCCCAACCGAAGGCTGAGCTGGCGGTGTCGGCGCTGTCCGTCGGCGAGTCGCTGAGCGCCTTGATGTTGCCGTCGCCGTCGATCCACGCGATGTAGCCGTCGCCGGTCATGCTGATGATGTCGACGCGCTGGTCGCCGTCCACGTCACCCAGCGCGACGCTCGTGCCCGCGAAGCCAAACGCGCCCGGCTTGGCCTTATTTAGGCTCCAAATCTCGGCGCCGCTGCGGCCATCCAACACCCGCAGCACGCCGGTCAGGCAAGAGTGTGGCGTCTTGCCGTTGCAGTGGCAGCAGGTGGTCTCGTTGTTGCCCGAGACGAAGATCACGTTGGGCGGATCGCTCTCGTCGACGCGCCCGTCGCAGTTCGCGTCGTACACGCGGGCGACCGTCGGGGTCGTCCACACGTCGGCGAACGCGGGGTACTTGGTGGGCGTGTTGGGGGGCAAGCCCCACTGCCACTCGATGATGGGGTCCAGCTTGCCTGGTTCCGGACGGAACTCACAGTTCTCGACGCACGGGCCGCTGCCCGCGCCGCCGCCTCCAGAGCTGCCGCCGCTGCCTGCTCCGCCGGCGCCGGATGGCGGGCATATTGGCGGCAGCTCAACGCAGCGGCCGTTAGCTGGGATGGGTTGGGTGCACGCCGCGCCGCCGCCAGCGCCGCCGCCTCCAGAGCTGCCGCCGCCGCCGTCTGGCGTTTCGCCGAGGGAGGTCTCGCAGTACTCGCCTGGCGCGCAGTCCGCGGGGTTCTGGCAGGTCTTGCCTGGGACCACGCAGCGCTCGAAGCTACAGAACTCCGTTTCCGCGCAGCAAGTGGCAGCGCAGGCCAGGGCCGCTGAGGCGCAGCACGCGCCGCCTGGGCTGCACACGCCGCCGTCGCAGTCGGTGTCGGAGCTGCAGCCCTGCCCGCCGACCCCGCCTTCGATCAGCCCGCCGCTGCCACCGTTCGCGCTGCCCCCGCTAGAGCCTCCGCCAGCGCCGCCGCCAGCGCTGCCGCCGAAGTTGGTGTCGCCACCGACCGTCTCGCCTTCGGATGAGCAGCCACAGCCGACCAGCTGTAAGGCCAAGCCCACCGCGATGGCCGAGCTGGTCAGCGCGCGCTGCCGAGCTGGACGCTGGGGCGGGGGTTTAGGGGCGACGGCTGGGCGGTGTTGGGAGGTCAGTGTGGCCATAGCTTGTTGCTCCTCGCGCCTTGGGCTGGAGATCCCCTGGCGCGACCGCGGCTTGGGGGCTGGGCGCGCCATCGTACCACGCTGCGCCGTGGTCCAACCGAGCCGACCGCCTCGCGCGGCCATTGCGCGCGTCGCGGCTGAGTGACCGAATACCGCCATGGGTGGGCAACGGACCGAGATTCAAGGCGCGGCGAGCTGCTGGGTTCGGTATAGCAACTCTAGAGTGAGCGATTGATGTCAGGCGAATATCCCCCTCTGGTTGTCAGGCCCTCGCGCACCCCATGGCGAGGCGAGCGCTGGCTGGTCGCGTTCGCCTTGGCGCTGGGCGCTTCGACCGCCAGCCTGACGCTGGTCCACGCCCAGCCGACCCAGGCTGGCAAAGCCGGCTACCGCGGCGCTGCCCCGCGGGCCGGGTACCCAGGCGTGGTCTCCAAGGCCGCGGGCGCGGTCCCCGAGGCCGCGGGCGCCGCGGGGCCTGAAACATTTCCGCGAGGTAGCTTTAGCTTCGGCTCCTACGGGCGCGTGGTGGCGGCCGGCGACCTACAAGGCTCACGCGGCCGCGACGCCGACATCGTGGCGCACGGCAGCCGGATAGACGAGGGCACCTACGGGGAGCTCGAGCTGGTGCGTGACGACGAGTGGGAGCCTGGGCTCCACACGCGCATCGTCAGCACCTTGGCCCTGGCCGAGCCCATCTTCCACTCAGACGGCCAGTTTGACGCTAAAATAGCCCTGCGGAATTTTTATGTAGAGGAGCGGGGGATCGGCGACCCGGGGCTGAGCGCCTGGGCCGGCTCGCGCATGTACCGCGGCGACGACATCTACTTGCTGGATTTTTGGCCGCTCGACAACTTGAACACCGTGGGGGGCGGGCTCAAGTTTCGCTTCAACGCGGACCACACCAGCGTGGCGTGGCACATCGGGCTCAACCTGGTGAGCGATCCGTTTCAAGCGCAGACGGTGCAGCGCCCGGCGGCGCAGAACCAGCCGGGGGTGACCGACGTCGCGCTGCTCGATCGTCCGCGCAGCATCAGCAGCCTCAAGCTCACCCACGACCTCGTTCCTGTTCGCGCCTCCCGGGCGCGACGCTCCATGGGGAAAAGCTGGGGCATCAAGGTCGCGCTGTACGGCGAGGTGCACCGCCTGCCCAGCGGCGAGCGCGAAGAGGCGGACGGCCTGCGCGAGCAGCTGCCTGGCGACAGCGGGGTGGTGGGGGGGCTCCAGCTCGGCGCCTACGACTCAAGCTCTGGCGACTTCGCGAACCTGTTCGCTCGCTACTCGACGGGGCTCGCGGCCTACGGTGAGTTCTCGACCCCGCGCGGCGACTCGCAAGATGCAGACTCGAGCGGCGCTCACGAAGTGCTGATCGGCCTCAGCGCCAACTGGGAGCAAGGCGTGTTGAGCGTGCTCGGAGGGGGCTACTTCCGCTCGTTCCGTGGCGCTTCGCCGGAGCCGTTCCGCTTTGAGAACGTCGACGAAGGCATCTTCGTGCTGCGGCCTCAGGTGTATCTCGGGCAGCACGCGGGCGTCGCCGTCGAGGGCTCCTTTCAGGCTCAACAGCGCGGCGTGCTGAGCACCGTCACCAATCAGCCGCTGAGCGCGGGGCTGTGGCGCTTTGGGATCATGCCGTTCCTCACGCCCGCGGGGCGCGGCAGCTTCAAGCGACCTAGGCTACGCTTGATCTACGCCGTCACGGCGCGCGACGACGGCGCGCGCTCGCTCTACCCCAACACCGACCCGTTCGCGCGGCGCACGACCGAGCAGTTCCTCGGCGTGGGCGCGGAGTGGTGGTTCAACTCTTCGAGCTACGGGCAGTGAACGATGAGTAGCCAACTATCCCTAAGGAAAATCGCCTCTGGTGGCGATAGGCTCCGCCTGTGGTCCAGCCTGGGGGCGCTCACGCTGGGCGTGCTGAGCGCCGGCTGTATGGACTTTGAGGGGCTCGAGGGTGAGCGCCCGATGACCAGCCAGGTCAGCGACTGGCGCGACGAGGTGATCTACCAGGTGATGGTGGATCGCTTCGCCAACGGCGACCGCGGTAACGATTACCGTGTGGATCTAAACGCGCCCGCGCGCTACCACGGCGGCGACTGGCGTGGGCTGGAAGACAACCTCGGCTACCTGAGCGAGCTAGGCGTGACCGCGCTCTGGATCTCGCCCATCGTCAAGAACGTGGAGACCGACGCGGGGGTCGATGGCTACCACGGCTACTGGGCCCAAGACCTGACCCAGCTCAACCCGCATTTTGGCGACCTCGCCAGCCTGCGGCGGCTGGTCGACGCGGCTCATCAGCGCGGCATGAAGGTGATCCTCGACATCGTGACCAACCACATGGGTCAGATGTTCTACTACGACATCAACCTCAACGGCCAAGCCGACGAGCGCATCGAGGGCAACGGCACCACCAGCCCGCTCAAGGCCATCAACGAGTACGACCCAGACTATGATCCGCGCGGCGTGCAGGCGTTCACCTCCCTGGGTGAAGCGGGGCCGGCGCCGATCATCTTTCAGCGCGACGCGGCCACCAACCACATGCCGCCGAGCCCGGCCATCTTGCGCAGCCCCCAGGCGTACAACCGCCGGGGGCGGGTGTGGGACTACGACATCACCGAGCAGACCGAGAAGGGCGACTTCCCGGGCGGGCTCAAGGACCTGAACACGCTCAACCCGGCGGTGCAGCGCGCGCTGATCGACGCCTTCGTGCGCTGGGTTGAGCTGGCCGATCTCGATGGTTTCCGCATTGATACGCTCAAGCACGTCGAGCACGAGTTCTGGCGGGTGTTCGCCCCCGAGGTGCGCAGGCGCCTGGCGGCGGGCGGCAAGACCAACTTCTTCATGTTTGGCGAGGCGTTTGACGGCCGAAATGAGGTGGTCGGCCCGTATACGCAGCCTGGAGAGGTGGACAGCGCCTTCTTCTTTCCCCAGTACTTTCAGGTGTTCCGCGATGTGTTCCAGAGCGGCGGCGCGACCAGTCAGGTGAGCGCGCTGTTCGACGTCCGCGACAACGGCGGCTTGTACGGCACCCAGCCTCAGCCGGGCGGCATCGGCGTCGCGCCGAACCGCGCGCTGGTCAACTTCATCGACAACCACGACGTCGCCCGCTTCTTGTACGGCCGAGACGACCTCGCGGCGCTAGAGAACGCGCTGTTGTTCTTGTTCACCGAAGACGGCATCCCTTGCGTGTACTACGGCACCGAGCAAGGGTTCCGCGGCGGAAACGACCCCGCGAACCGTGAAGACTTGTGGCAGAGCGGCTACGATCGCCAGCACCGCGTCTACCAGCGCATCAGCCATTTAGCGCAGATCAGGCGCAGCTACCGGGCGCTGACCCACGGCGATCTCAATTTTACCTGGGTCACGGATCGCAAGGGCGCCGAAGAGGACGCCGGCATCTTGGCCTTTGAGCGCCGCGGCGGCGCCGCGGGTGAGAGCTACGCGCTGGTCGTGCTCAACACCAACGCGGGCCACTCAAGCCACACCGAGTTTGAAGGCGCGGCCATGCCTGTCGCGTTGCCCGGAGGCAGCGTGTTGGTCGACGTGCTGGACCCTCAGCGCGCAGAGTACAGCGTCGCAGCCGACGGCAGCATCAGCCTCGAGGTGCCAGCCACCGCGGGCAAGATCTTAGTGCCCAAGGCTCAGGTCGTGACGCAGTGACGCCAATGGCCGCAGTGACGCCAATGGCCGCAGTGACGCCAATGGCCGCAGTGCTTGCAATGGCCGCAGTGCTTGCAGTGGCCGCAGTGCTTGCAATGTCCGCAGCGCTTGCAATGGCCGCAGTGACTGCAATGGCCGCAGTGACTGCGACTTCCACACTGACTGCAGCCGCCGCAGTGACGGAGCCCTAAGCTGCCGCCGCTCTACGACCCGGCGCCCAAGCGCCCGCTGGCTCGCGACGAGAAGTGGATCTCGGCGCTGTTCTTCCTGGTGTTCTTCGGCGCCCTGGGCGCGGAGCTGCTGCGCGACTTCACCCCGCTCAAGCTCGGCCTGGTGTTCGTGGTGCTGGCCTGGCTCCCGCTGTTGGTCTTGCACGAGCTCGGCCACGCGCTGATGGCCAAGGCGCTGGGCTGGCACGTGTATGAGGTGGTGATCGGCCAGGGGCGTGAGGTGCTGCAGTTCCGCGTGGGTTCGGCTCACGTCAGCATCAAGCTCGCGCCGCTGACCGGCTACGTGCGCACCGTGCCGACCCAGCTGCGCCTGGCGCGGGTGAAGCAGGCGCTGGTCTACTTCGCGGGGCCAGGCGTTGAGCTGTTGCTGGTGCTGCTGATCTGGCTCGCGGTGGGGCCCGCGCTGCTCGAGCGCTCTACCGCGCTCACCAGCGTGGCGCTGCAGAGCCTGTGCGTGACGGCGCTGCTCGGCGCGGTGATCAACCTGGCGCCGATCTCGTTTCGGGGCGGCGTGTCTGACGGCTTGGGTATGCTGCTCAGCGTTGTTGCCTCTCGGAATAGCTTTGAGTGGCAGCTGGCCGCGCCCTGGGTCGATCGGGTGCAGCGCCTGCTCGACCAAGACCAGGCAGCAGCGGCCCTCGGGCTGTGCGACGAGGCCCTGGCCAAGCTACCAGAGCACCCGCGCCTGCGCTTGGCGCGGGCGCGCTGCTTAGCGCACTTGGGCGACGACGCGGCCGCCGTGGCGGCGCTGGAGCGCTTTGGCGAGTTGGAGCGCCAGCACGCTGCTATCCGTGGGGAGATTTTGCTGGCTGGCGCGGAGGCGGCGCTGGTCGCGGGCTCCCGCGAGCGCCTGTTCGACGCGCGGCGCCTGGCAGACTTAGCGCTCGGCCTCAACGCAGAAGACTCCAGGGCCTTGGTGGTCAAAGGCGCGGCGCTGATCTGCCTCGGCCACCTGCAGCTGGGCATCGAGCAACTGGAGCAAGCCTCTAAGCTGGCCCAGGCCGATCGCGAGGTGGATCAGATCCACGCCTGGCTCGGCATCGGCTACTCGCGCCTAGGCATTCACCAGCGCGCGCGGCTGTACCTCGACGATTTGCTGACGCGCAGGTTGCCCCGGGGCTTACGCCGCCGCGTGGCCGAGGTAGACGCGCGCTTCGCGGCGCCTCCCGCTGAGGGCGGCACCGAGGGCCCGGCCCAAAACCCCAAACTTTGAGGCATCGAGCGGCGCACAATCGGCGGGGGGCGTAATCAGCTCTTGTGGCCCGCACGCTGCGCGGGCATTCACGGCTAAGAATGGCTGGAAATAGCTTCGGACAAGCGTTTCGTATCACCACCGCGGGTGAGTCTCACGGGCCCGGAAACGTGGTGATCATCGACGGCTGTCCGCCGGGCGTGCCGCTCAGCGTGGCTGATCTAGAGCGCGATTTGGCGCGGCGCAGGCCCGGACAGAGCCGGCTCACCACCCAGCGCCAAGAGGCCGACACGCCTGAGATTTTGTCCGGCGTGTTCGACGGCGTCACCACCGGCACCAGCATCGCGATCTTGATCCGCAACCAAGATCAGCGCTCCCGCGACTACACCGACATTCAAGACAAGTACCGCCCGGGCCACGCGGATCACAGCTACGACGCCAAGTATGGCCTACGTGACTTTAGGGGGGGTGGCAGGGCTAGCGCCCGCGAGACCAGCGTCCGTGTGGCAGCGGGCGTCGTCGCAAAGCAGCTGATTAGCAGGGCTTTTGGCGGCAGCGTCTTGGCCTACGTGAGCCAGGTCGGCGACGTGAAGGCCCAGGTTGAGGACCCCAGCAAGCTCAGCCTGGCGTCGATAGAGTACTTCCCCGACGGGAGCCCTAACCCGGTGCGCTGCCCGGTGCCCGACGCGGCGCTGCGCATGATCGCGCTAATTGATAGCGTACGGAAACAACAGGACTCCATCGGCGGCGTGGCAGAGATCGTGGCGACCCACGTCCCGGCGGGCTTGGGTGAGCCGGTGTTCGACAAGCTCAAGGCTGATTTGGCCCACGCGCTGTTCAGCCTGCCCGCGGTGCTGGGGGTGGAGTACGGCGTCGGCTTTGGCTGCGCTGAGCTGCGCGGCACCGAGAACAACGATCGCTTCACCACGGAGACGCTGCCTGATGGCACGCGCCGCATCGTCACCAGCACCAACCGCCACGGCGGCATGCTGGGCGGCATCTCGAGCGGCATGCCCATCGTGCTGCGCGCCGCGGTCAAGCCGACCAGCAGCCTCTCGCGAGAGCAAGACACCGTGACCCGCGACGGCGCGCCGACCACCATCGCCACCCGCGGGCGCCACGACCCGTGTCTGTTGCCGCGCTTCGTGCCCATGGCCGAGGCGATGGTGGCCATCGTGCTGGCTGATCACTGGCTGCGCTGGCAGGGGCAGCGCGGGCACAGCCCCGCGCAGGCTGGAGAGCTCGCGGAATGAAGCCATGCGGAATTAGCCGCCGCTGGCGTAGCCCGTGCGGCGCTCAAGCGACGAGAGGCGCGGCGTGGTCGCGGTAGATATCCGCGGGCTGACGAAGCGATTCGGGTCGACCCAGGTCCTGAAGGGCGTCGACCTGCACGTGCCGGACGGCGCGTTCGCGGTGCTGGTCGGGCCGAGCGGCTGCGGTAAGTCTACGCTGCTCAGGCTGATCGCCGGGCTAGAAGACAGCGACCAGGGCAGCATCTGCTTTGGCGAGCGCGACGTCACCCGCGCCGCGCCGCGTGAGCGCGACATCGCCATGGTGTTTCAGTCTTACGCGCTGTACCCACACTTAACCGTGCGGAAGAACCTATCGTTCGGCTTGGAGCTCAAGGGCGCCGCCAAGGCCGAGATCGACCAGCGCGTCAGCGAGGTCAGCGCGATGCTGGGCCTGGGGCCGCTGCTCGACCGCATGCCTAAGGAGCTGAGCGGTGGCCAGCGTCAGCGGGTAGCCATGGGCCGCGCCATCGCGCGCCGACCGGCGCTGTTTTTGTTTGACGAGCCGCTGAGCAACCTGGACGCGGCGCTGCGCGCTCAGGTGCGGGTAGACATCCGCAAGCAGCACGACCAGCTCGGCGCGACCAGCGTGTACGTGACCCACGACCAGGTGGAGGCGATGACGCTGGCTGATCGGCTGTTCGTGTTGAACCAGGGTCAGGTTGAGCAGTGGGGCTCGCCGCTGGAGATCTACTCCCGGCCCCAGACCAAGTTCGTGGCTGGGTTCTTGGGCAGCCCCAGCATGAACTTTTTGAGCGTGAGCTTGGCGCAGCTGGACGGCGCCTGGTACGCGCGCGCGGCGGGGGTGGAGCTGGCTTTGGACGCGGCGTGTCTGGGGCAGGCGCAAGCCGGGCAGCGCGCGACCCTGGGCATCCGCCCCCACGCGCTGCGGGTGACAGACCAGGCGCGGGGGCTCGAGCTGCAGGTGGACGTGGTGGAGGCGCTGGGCAGTGAGACGTTTGCGCACGGAAGCGTCGGCGGCGAGGTCGTGGTGGCGCGCCTGGACCCCGGCGCGCAGGTCAGCGCCGGCGACCGCCTGCGCTTGAGCGCAGCGCCTGAGCTGATCCACGTGTTTGATCCACAGACCGGCCGCGCGCTGCGGGCGCCCAGCGGCTAGTTGGTGGGGAAGCTGGCCGTCGGCGGGCGCTCAGCCACGGCGGGCGGCGGAGCAGGAGCAGGCGGCGGCGCCGCGGGCGGAGGTGCCGCGGGTCTCGGGATCGCCCGCGCGACGGGGCTCGGCTTGGGCGCCGCGGGCTTGGCTGCAGCGGGGGGCTTCGGCGCGGCTGCGGGAGCCGCTGCGACGGGCGCTGGCGCGGGCTCTGGCGCGGCGGGCGCTGGCGCGGCGGGCTCGGGCGCAGTGGGCTCTGCAGCGGTCGGCTCTGCAGCGGTCGGCTCTTCGGGCTCCGCTTGCGCGGGTGTGGGCTCCGGCGCGGCGGGCTCCTGGATCGCGGGCGTGTTCGCGGCGAGCAGCTCCGAGTCAGGCTTGTTGGCTGCCGCGTGCTGGGTGGTCGGGGGCGCGACCTCGCGCTTCGCGATCTCGGCTGAGCTCGTGCTGTGGCTCGCTTCGCTTCCGCGCTGATACATCCCGATCACGGCTAAGATCCCGAGGCCCGCGACCGCTGCGGCGACGTAGGGCACGAAGCGCTTGCGGTGCTGGTGCTCTACGGGGCTGAGGGGCACCACCTGGTGAAAATCGTCCTCTAGCTCGGGCAGCAAGCTAGCGCGCGCCGCGTCGTGCTCGCTCTTGCGCACGCCCTCTTCAAAGAAGGCCGCCTCTTCAGGATCGTACGGGTCAGCGTCGTCGGCGTCGTCGGCGCGGGTCGTCTGCTTCCGCTTGGTCTTGGCGGAGGTCTTGGCGGAGGCCTTGGGGTCGCCCTTGGCCTCTGACTTTTTGCCGGACTTTGAGCCGGACTTGCCGGTTGATTTCGAGCCAACCGTGAGCTCTGCCTCGGGTCCTGAGCTGGGCTCGGAGCTAGGCTCGGCGTTGGGTGTCGCCTCGGGCGTCGCCTTCGGCTTGGCCTCAGGCTCGGAGCTGGCGCTGGCTTCAGCGGCTTCAGCGGCTACTGCGTCGACCCGCGCGCCGCTCTCGACGCGCTGCTTCGTAATTTCCGCGGGGCTATCTTGCTTGGCCGCCGCTGGCCGCTCGCTGGGGCTAGCCGCGGCGCTCGGCGCGCTGGAGTCACCGCGCGCAGCAGCACTCTCAGCGCGCGCAGCGCTGGCTGGCTTCGCGACCTCGGGCCGTCGGGATCGCCGCGCCTTGCGGCGCTTGTTCTTGCGCTGACCGGAGGCTCGCGGGGATGAGTCGTTGGAGGGGCTCTTCACGGGGTGGCTTTCGCTCCTTGCCGCCTGGGGCTTGACGGCGATTGGCTGGGAGTCTGACGCGGAGTCCAGGCTCGGTAAACCAAACACATGTTCAGCAGCCTCGCCCAACGTCAGATCTTCGTGTGCCATCGGGGACTGCTCAAAGCAACCCTTGGGCCAGCTCGGGGAGCCGCACAAACGCCGTACAAACGCGAGATTTGGCCAAAGCACGCCGCTGCCGTGTGATTTTTGACGCCCCTAGTTGTGCCAGCTTGTGCCCCACCCAGCGCGCAGTTGCACGGCTGCTAGCAAAATCTGTGAGCAGAGAAGCCATGAGTATCTGAATGAGTTCTGCCCCTCGGTACTGCGGGTGTTTGCCAACTGAGGCGAGCAGGTACCATCGCACGCGGCAGGTTGCGGGCGCTGGCAGATCGCGGGCGCTGGGCATGCCATCCGCGTTGATTCGTAGCGGTCGCCTGCGCCCCCATGTACCGCCTCCACTGGTTCTTTACTCTGCTCGTCGCGCTCAGCTGGACGCATGGCGCAGCCGCGCGGGACGGCGAGCCGCTGCGCCTGTGGCACGCCTATCGCGGCGCCGAGCAGCAGGCGCTGGACCAGGTGGTGCGCGGCTTTGAACAGCAGAGCGGCCAGCAGGTGGAGGTGCTGAGCCTGCCCCACGACGCCTTCGCGTCGAAGCTGGCGGCGGCGGCGCCAGGCGGCGCGGGCCCCGACGTGTTCATCGACGCCCACGAGCGCTTTGGCGACTACCTGCGCCGCGGCGTGATCAAGCCGCTGCCTGCCAGCGTACAGGTTACAGCGTTTCCACAGGGAGCCATCGCCGCGCTGACCTTGGACGGGCGCTTGTACGGTCTGCCGCTGGCGCTGAAGACCTTGGTGCTGTTCATCAACACGGACCTGCTGCCTACGGCGCCGCGTAGCCTAGAGCAGCTGCTAGACCAGCGCTTTGCGCAGGGCGTGTTCCCGCTGGTCTACGACGCCACCGATCAATATTACCACGCGGCATTTATGCATGCGTTCGGCGCGCGCCAGCTGAACCCAGACGGCAGCTATGGCTTCGTCGGCGCGCGGGCCGCGCGCAGCGTGGAGTTCGTGCGCTCGCTAGTCAGCCGCGGCGTGGTGCCTGAAGAGGCCAGCGGCTCAGTGGTCAAGGAGCTGTTCATCAGCGGCCGCGCCGCCGCGTACATCAGCGGCCCGTGGAGCGCTGGCGAGCTCAGCGGCAAGGTGCCTTTCCGCGTGGTGCCGCTGCCGATGCTCGACGTCGCGGGCGCGCCGCTGGCGCCGTTCTTGACCGTTGAGGCCGCGGCGCTCACGCCCCACGGCGCCGCCGATCCTCGGGCGCTGCAGCTGCTCGAGTACCTGGCCGGCGCTGAGAGCGCTGAGATCCGCGTGCGCGTAGCGCGGCAGCTGGTGGCGCGCCGTGAGCTGCCGAGCGCGGCGCGCTCCGACGCGCTGATCAGCGCGGTCGCGGAGCAGGCTGAGCACGCCGTGCCGATGCCGAGCAGTGAGCGCATGCGCACCAGCTGGGAGCCGGCAGGCCGCGCGCTGAAGAAGGCGCTGAGCGGAGCAGCGCCGGTGGATGTGGCGCTCGAGGAGGGTGAGCGGCGCTTCAACGATATGTTGCGTCCCCCTCCACACCCGCGATCTCCGACGCCGCTGTTGCTGTTCTTGGGCGCGTTTTGTTTGTTTGGGGCGTGGCGGCTGTGGAGCAAGGCGCAGCGCGGTGAGCTGTGGCAGCCGCTGCGCAAATCGTTGCCGGCGTACCGCTGGGTGGCTCACGCGGTCGTTACCGTGGGGTTATTGGTGTTCGTGCCGATCTTCGTGGGCGCGCTGGCCAGCTTGTACGCCGGGCCGCAGGGCGAGATGCACTACGTGGGCCTGGCGAATTTTTGGGAGATCTTGAGCGCGCGCGGCGGGCCGCTGCTCAGCACCGGCTCGTTCTACGTGGTGCTGCTGGTCACGCTGCTGTGGACGCTGGTCAACGTGGCGCTGCATCTGCTGATCGGATTTGCCTTAGGGTTATTGTTGTCGCGGCCCAACCTTCGGCTGCGGCCGCTGTATCGGGTGCTGCTGATCGTGCCTTGGGCGGTGCCCTCGTACGTCACGGCGCTGGCTTGGCGCGGCATGTTCGACAAGCAGTTCGGCGCGGTCAGCGCGATCTTAGAGGCGCTGGGCGTCACGCCGTTTAGCTGGTGGGCGCAGTTTTCGACGGCGTTTTCGGCTAACGTGGCCACCAACGTGTGGCTCGGCTTTCCGTTTATGATGGTGGTGACCTTGGGCGCGCTGACGTCAGTGCCGAAGGACGTCTTAGAGGCAGCCGAGGTAGACGGCGCCACGCGCTGGCAGCGCCTGCGCCGAGTGACGATCCCCATGGTCGCGCCGGTGCTGGGCCCCGCGGTGCTGCTCGGCTCGATCTGGACCTTTAACATGTTCAACGTGGTGTTCTTGGTCAGCGCGGGCGCGCCGGACGGCTCGACCGAGACGCTGGTGTCCGAGGCGTACCGCTGGGCGTTTACGCGGCAGGCGCAGTATGGCTACGCGGCGGCCTACTCGGTGTTGATCTTCTTGCTGTTGTTCGTCGGCTCGCGGCTGATGGCGCGGCGCACCACGGCAGGTGTGGCGTGACGCATTGTGCGCGACGTGAGCTGGCGGCGAGAGGCGCAGCATGAGCCAAAGTGCGCAGCGTGAAAGCCGGGCCGGAGGCGCAGCGTGAGCCGAAGTGAACAGAGCGGGCGCGCCACAACTTGGCTTGAGTCCATTGGCTCGCACTTGGTGGTTTTATTGGGGGTGGGGTTCGCGCTGTACCCGCTGCTGTGGGTTGTCTCACTCGCTTTCCGTGCGGGTGCAAGCCCGGTGCGCCAGGTGCTGCCGCTGCCGCTGCCGTTTACGACGCAGCACCTGAGCCACGTGGTGACGGCGCCGCACTTTGGCGTGCAGGTGCTGAACAGCCTGGTGGTGAGCGCGGCGACGGCGCTGTTGGGGGTGCTGATCGCGCTGCCCACGGCCTACGCCATGAGCCGCTTTCAGTTCGTGGGCAAGCAGAGCGGCACGCGGCTCTTGCTAGCCACCCAGATGTTCCCCATGGTGGCCAGCGCGGTGCCGCTGTACTTGCTGCTGCAGCGCCTGGGGCTGCTGAACACCAAGAGCGGCCTGGTGCTGTGCTACGCCACCACGGCGGTGCCCTTCGCCATCTTTCAGCTGAAGGGCGCCTTTGACGCGATCCCCAGGGATTTAGAGGAGGCCGCCATGGTCGACGGCGCGACGCGCTTTGGCGCCTTTTGGCGCGTGGTGCTGCCCGCCGCCAGGCCAGCCATCGCCGTGACCTGCCTGTTCGCCTTTATGAGCGCGTACAACGAGTTCGTGCTGGCGGTGACCATCCTCGACCAAGAGAGCGCCTTTACCCTGCCCGTGGTGCTCAAGCGCTACGTCGGCGAACACGACGCCGACTGGGCAAGCTTTGCCGCAGGGTCGCTGGTAGTCAGCCTGCCGGTGATGGCGCTGTTTTATGTGGCGCAAAGGCATTTGGTGAGTGGGCTGACGGCGGGCAGCGTGAAGGGCTAGTTTGTTTGAGGGGCAGCGCCGATGTCATGCTGAGCCTGCGTTTGCGGCTGGGGCGCGCACCGCACCCCAGCGGGGTGCGGCGCGGCGCGCGCCCCAGCCGCATGCCACAGATCTGGCTCAGCCCTTCTGTTGTGTGTTGAGGGGCAGCGCCCCTCCCCCACCCACGGCCGGGCGCGGGCGCCCACAGGCCCGCGCGGTTGCGTGCGGCTGTTCCGATAAGCAGCGTGAGAGCCGTCAGAGCTTCCCAGAAGCCGGTAGCGAGCCGCGAGACTCGCAGCGGCAGAGCACCTCCGTAGAGTGACCAGGCGCCCGCGGACACGACCAGCGCCGACAGCTGACGGGTACTGTGGTCCTGATCGTCTTGGATGGCCTGGATCGCCTTCGCCACCCAGGGCAGGTGTTGGAGAGCGAGCGTGAGTCCTGTTGCACTCGTTGCACCCTCCCTCCCAAACAACCGCACCGCCAATGGCCCCGGCTCCAGGATCTCGGCTGGTGCTAAAATGTGATCACGATCGTGTGCCTTTAGGGCGCTCAGCGCTTCTTTGACATCCAGGATGGCGAACCCAAGCAGATGCGGGATGTCCTCAACTGAAGTTGGGGCGTGGTCCTTCAAATGCCGAATAGCTCAGGCTTTCATGGGTTGCGGTACGAGGCTGGAGAGTTCGGCCAATGGCACGATCCCATCGACGCTCAAGTAGTTCGCGAACGCCTCCAGAGGGGCCAGGTGGTCTAGAGCAGGCTCTGCCATCTTCGGAGTCTACGCCTAAGCCCGTGTAGAGCCACACAATATCCAGCTAGCCCCAGCTAGCCCCAGCGTCCTGTCCCGAGTGCCCCGCTGGGCATTGGGCCCGCTAAGCCAGCGCGGGATGCCGCCTGTGCAATCTCTGATGCTCACCCCCAGGGATGAGTTCGCTGCGCGCGGCAACGACGATTACACGTCGCGAGTGGCTGACGAGCCTACGCCGAATGGGTTACGCTTGAAGGCTCACGTCTGGGAGAACGGCAGCATGAGCGACATCACTACGGCGATTCCGCACGTCATCACAACGGTCGAGAGCCAGCCAGCGGTTTGGATCGCGGGGCCCACGTGTACGCGCTGTGACGTCGCAGGGGAAGCGTACAACCGTGAACAGATGCAGCGCATCGTGCACCAGGTTCACGCTCGGACGGATCACGTGCTGCCCGCCTGGCTCTCAGAGGAGCCTGAGAATCGCTTCGATGCGAACGCCATTATGGTTTGGGTGAGCGGCGGAAAAGTGGGTTATCTCCCCACGGCAGTAGCAGCTCGCTGGAAGCCTGTGTTGAAGAGTTTGGCTGCGCGATACGGACACAGCATCGCGTGTCAGGCGACGGTTGATCCACCTTCGGCCGCCAACCAGGGCGGTTACGGTATGGTGCTGTGGCTCCCGCCGTTGCCAGCCCCTCCACCCGAGGAACGCGCTCCACTCTCGATTTCTCCGGCCGGTGCGGCGTCAGTCCGCCGAATCCCTGGCTTTGCGCTTTCGCAAGCGGCTGTAGCGCCGCCGCAAGCACGTGAACAGGCACTGCCACCGGCTCCGGTGCCTGAACCAGCGTCCAAGCCGCAGCCGCCCCCACCACCCCCGCCCCCATCGTCCAGGCACGAGCCAGCCCCAGCGTCACCAGCGCCCGACCTAAGCCCCGAACAGCTTGCTGAGCTCAAGGCTGAGCTGAGTGTGGTCGAGCAGCAGCTTGAGACTGCGCGTGCGGAGCTCAGCTGCGTAGAGGAGGCGCTCGACATCCAGTCGTTTGGCTTTTACCAGCCGCGCTATGGCTTTGAGTCGTCGGCGCACTACGTAGCGCGACTCAAGAGTATCCGGGAGGAACAGAAGAGCCTGATCAAGGACGGCAAGGCAGCGCCGTGCGACCTCAACTGGACCGTTCGGGGCAGCGCGGCAGAGGGCAAGAAGATGATTCGGCAGCAGGTGAAGCTGATGCTGAGGGCATTCAATGGTGAGTGCGACGCGGCGGTGGCGAAGGTGACGTTCAGCAACGTGACCACGCTCGAGAAGCGGATGGAGAAGGCGTACGACGCCATCAACAAGTTGGCTGAAGTGCAGCGCGTGTTCATCTCGCGGCGCTACCTGGAGCTGAAGCTGGCCGAGCTACACCTAGTGCACGAGCATCGGGAGCGCGTGCATGAGGAGAAGCAAGAGCTGGCGCAAAACAAGGCGCGCCTGCGCGAGGAGCAAAAGGCGCGCGAGGAGATTGAGCAGGAGATGGCTGCGGCCGACCAAGCCGAGGCGGCTAAGCAGGCGCAACTGGCGAAGCTCCGCGCCGAGCTCGAAGCGTCTATCGCGACGGAGCAGCAGCACGAGCGGCTTGAGGGGTTGGTCTCACGCCTCGAGACCGAGCTTGCAGACGCCCTCGACCGCAAGGCAAAAGCCATCGCGCGGGCGCAGCTCACCAAGTCGGGTTACGTGTACGTGCTGTCGAACATCGGGGCCTTCGGTGATGGAGTGTACAAGATTGGGCTGACTCGCCGCTTGGACCCGCTGGAGCGTGTCGCGGAGCTTGGCGACGCTTCAGTGCCGTTTCCGTTTGATGTGCACGCCATCATCTTCTCCGAGGACGCGCCGGCCCTGGAAGGAGCGCTGCATCACGCCTTCGCAGCCCATCGCGTGAACGCGGTGAACGCGCGCAAAGAGTACTTCCGGGTCAGCCTCGATATGGTGCGCGCGGAGGTTCAAGAACTGCACGGACTCGTCAGCTTCCAGTTGGAAGCGACGGCGGAGGAGTACCGCCGGACGGTGGTTGCGCTGGAGGCAGCTGGCGCGGCTTGACCTGGGCGGGATGGCGTTTCCGTGAAGTAATTTAGTCGGTTCCCGATCCCGTGCGCAGCGCGTGTTGCCGGGCGGGTTTACTTACTCGGATTGGTCGTGCCCGAACAGCAGGAGCCGAGCGGTGTTGACCTCGATTGGAAAGATTTCTCGTCTGCGGTTTAGCAGGCAGCGCTTCAGTTCGTGAAGATCATCGCGGAGGTCCTGATCGCCTTCGATCAGTTCGACCTTGCTCTGGTCGAAGGCTTGAACGAGACGCTCCCAGCGATTCACGCGGCTCGTCTCGACGCACCAATCGGCCCACCCTCGCTTTGCCCAAGCGATCCAGTGATCGTAGAAGAAGTTACGATAGACGAAGTCGATGAACCAGCTGACCACGTCGCCCCCAGCTGGCAAGAAGATGGGAAACCTCGGCGCTCGTTCGGCGGCAGCGTGGACGTGGGGCAGCGACTCTTTAAGCAGCGGGCCAAGCGCGCTCGTGTCGTGGTCCGCCCGCAGGTATTGGTGCCGTGCGGTACCATCTCCGGCAGCGAAATCGGCGATGGAGACCTCCGCCCAAAGCGCCTGTAAGCTTGCGTACTCAAGCTGTTGTTCGTGAACCTTGATGACGAGGATCATCGCGAGGTTATCCTCTACGACTAGCTGCCCGACACCGCCCACCGCCTCTATGCACCGGCTTATCCAGAGCTGTGCAGATTCGCCGTCCTTTCGTCGCGCGGCGCCTTCGGGCAACGGCGGCGGAAACGCAACACGACCCGAGTGACGACCTCGGATGGTGTAGATAAGCTGCTCAAGCGCCGGTGTGAACGTCACGCCGCGTCGCGCAGCTTCGGATCGATCGCCGACGGCTCGCTTCCCTCCATCACGTACGGTTTGAGCTGAGCCTCGTGCATCGCATAGAACTTGAGTGAGCAGACGTCAGGCCGCAGGTTGACTGGTTTCTTCGTATCCAGCCACACCTGGTACCGCAGCCCTACCGGTTCGAGGGTGATGGCGTCGAACGCGTCGGCGAGATCCGGCTCGTCATCTGCGAGAGCGACCGACGTGACGCACAGGAGCGGCTCCACTTCGACCCCAAGTTCGTTCTTGATTTCGGCGTGGAGTGCCCGGCACATGCCCGAATGACTCGCGAATACCTTCATGCGTATCGCGGGGAAGAGCCGGTACAACGCTGCAGCTTCACGTTGTCGGACCACTTGATCCGAGACACCCGAGGCGAGTTGCGGAATCAGCCCGTAGCGCTCGTTGCCTTGCAACCTCTCTACGACCGTCTTGAGATTGCCTTCGGAGAGAGCGAGATGAACCGCGGCAGATTTCCACGACACCCACCCGTTCTGGAGGATGAACGTTTCAAGGGCGTGACGATCGACGCGGAGTCCTGCACCCGCGCCGCTCACCACGTTTGCCTTTCCGAGAAAGCGTGCCGACCATGCCCGAAACGCCCCGGCGAGACGGGGATCAGTGGGCAGGTCGATCCCTAGCAGTTCCTGGATGAACTCCGTCGTGCACCACTGTTCGGAGAGGTCTTTCAACTGCTCTGTGATTTCCTGCGGCATCATCAGGCGCGGTATATCACCCCGCAGGTTCACGCACATCAGGTCCCCTGATCGCGTGGGAATTCGATCGCGCCCGGCGGGATCTGGCTCGCCCAGGACGGTCACGAAGGCGCTGGCGAGGGCGTCGCTGTCACTGGGTTCCTCTCGCATGCGACAGGGCGGATACGTGGGAGCTGCACTTCAAGGGCCGCCACCGCGGCCTCGCCGTCGAGAGCTTCTACCTCGCCGCGTTCGAGGGCGCCTGCGCGCCGCACCGCCTCGTCAGTCCACGCCTTGGCAACACTTTCGGGCTCGTCCTGGAGCACCGTGTCGAGGAGGCGCTAAATCAAGCCGCGCGGAGCGCTTCTTCGATCAGCTCCAGCCCTACGTTGTAGTCGCTAGCCAGAGCGGCGGTGGCGTCCCCGGCGCTGAAGCGATGCGCGCCAGGCGGTCGCGCAGGGCCAGCTGGACGGTTGAGTGCGCTAGGAATATCCTAGAAGGGTGAGCAGCTTGCCGGTCCCCGAGTTTGTGTTCCGTACGATGGTCCGAGCGGCAGACGAGTGGCCCGTCTGCGGTTCCCGCACGAACCACCTGGGCGTGCGACCGGGGGTTGATATCAAGGTCGACGGATCTGGAGACGTGCATCCAGTGTCTGGGGGCATGTCCGGCGCACCTGACGACCCAAAGAAGCTACCGCCGCACTTGCGTCCACCAGTGCTCGGAGGATGGGGAAAGCTGCCCGTCTATCGGATCCGGGTCAGCGAAGTGACGCACGGGTTGAGCGTGAGGCGTGATTCAAAGTATCCCCGTAAGCACGTCTTCATTGAGCCCTCGCAGACCATGGCGCTGTCTGGGCTGCAGTCACTGCTTTGTGGCGACCGTGCGGAGTGGAGCGAGGTCGTGCTATGAGCCTGCTAGACGATTATCGTCGACTCATGAACGAACATCTCTTCTTTCGAGCCGCTGAGGGGGGGACGTTGCCGCTAGAGATCGAGTCGGCGTTCGTTGACCGCTTGGACGACGTTTGGTGGCGGCTCTCGGAGGCCGACCAAGAACGCTTCGAGGCAGAACTTCAGAGCGCGTGTTATCCTCGCGCTCCGCTTGACCTCGCGGTCGTTGACTGCGTCGCGGGTGATATGCAGGTTCCGCGGAGCGCTGCCTGATGTACCTGACATCTCACCACGTGGTGGCTCCGAACTCAGGCCGGGCGGGGATCAATTCGTTCTTGTACTCCCATGGCTCCCGGGCTTGGGATGTTCGACCAGAGGGAGTGCCTGATCAGGATCCCGGCTTGTTGATCGCACAAAGCCTCTCGCTACAGCCGCCGGGCAATCGGGTCCGAAGCTATCTGGACGTGGTGGTGGCCGATGGCGCCGCATGGGACGAGATCAGGAGCAGCCTCTTGCTGTTCCTCGGCGAGAAGCAGCGAGACCCTCTGCCATGGGTAGGTGATGCCGGGAGCGTCTTCTTCCGGATTGGGATGGAGTTGGGGCTGGCCGCCGAGTGGCAAACAGAGCTCGCGGTGCTCTACCGAGCGTCCCAGGCGCTGCGGCTCGCCAATCCGTTCTAGCGTTCAGCCTTGGCTGATGATGCTGGCCGACGCACGTCAGATAGATCCTAACGGAAAGGATCTGGAAGCAGCACATGTGGGGGTGGAGGGTGTGAGCTGCGCGGAGCGCTTCTTCGATCAGCTCCAGCCCTACGTTGTAGTCGCTAGCCAGAGCGGCGGTGGAGTCCCCGGCATGGAAGCGATCGGCGATCATCTGCGCGGGGATTTCGGTGCCGCGCAGCACGGGCCTGCCGTACCCGAGCTTGGGGTCAATCACGATCAACTTAGGCTGCATCGGGCGCCGCATGGGTTACAGGCGCACGGCCTGGCCACCCTGGTACGCGATGCGCGCCAGGTGGTCGCGCAGGCTCTGTTCCATAACGAGCTGCCCCGGGCTACTGACGTTGCCGAGCTTGCCAAACTCCTCCACGAACAGCGACACGCCGCCAGTCTTGAACGCTCGCTGAGCCAGTGGGCGCTTGATGCCTAGCGCTTGGGGGGCTCATGCTGACGCGGTACCTCGCGGACGCCGCGGTGATCCTGATTCACTCATCACCCAGCTTCTGGTAAGCCGGGTAAGGGGTGGAGGATGGACGGAGCAAGCTCAACAAGCGTCAACGCTGAACATGCTCAGGCCGGGTCAGGCTCGCCGAGCCGATGGCACTGGACGCTCCTCGCCCACCTTGACGCCTTCGCAGCCCGAGCGCCTTAGCTC
>CAZKDY010000022.1:63602-117495 GCA_964551615.1 uncultured Polyangiaceae bacterium | reverse complement strand
GACGGTAGAGGCAGCAACATAGTCATGCTGTCCACGGAACCGGGGGAGGTTCACTTCGATGCGCCTGTTAGTCCCCGACTCTCCTTCGACCAAGGCATGCGCCCGGCAGTCTAGCACCCAGCGTGAGGCTGAACGGTGTTTTCAGGCTCGAGATGGTGTAGCAGACGCTGTCCAGGCACGGAGGCTGTGTGGCGCCGGGTTTGGTTTGGTAGGGGCGGGCACCTAGCTCGACGGGCCTGCGTTCGCCATCGATCCTCAAGGCAACGAACGACTGCGATCTCTTAAGCACGCGCCACGCGTGGTCATGGGCTCCGAGCTTGCCCCCGCCCCCCATCCACGCGGGAAAAAGCTGAGCGACGGTCGAAGGTCAACCCCATCCCTGGTACTTTGCCGTAACCACGCCTGCCGATCCCGGTCGCTGGCTTCGTTTGCTCTGCGCTTCCGGTGCCGTGACGAGGCTAAGGCACGACAGCGCCCGTATCGGCGTCGACGTTGACCACCACCTGCGTCGTCCGATTGGTGACGGTCCACACACGCTGGTTGTTATGCACGGCAGGCATGAAGTCTACGTTGTACTGCGTGTCGGCCGCGTCGCTGGGGAAGGCCGCTTCAATCGCGGCCTTAGAGTCGACGCCCAGCTCGGCCGTCGGTGTGACCTGAGAGCAGTCGATGTACTGGCACGTCAGCTCAGCAGAGCTCACCTGCGGACCAGCGCCGAAACCGACCTGGTTCATGCCGGCGCAGAACCCAAAGACCCAACCCGACATATAGATTTGGAGCCCGCCGCTCTCGAACGGCTCCTGGGACGGCGTCCCGTCGCGGGTGATTTGGAGACCGGCGAAGCCACCCATCCAGACTGGAGTGGCGTCCAGGATCGACTGGGCAGCGGACTCGCCGGCGTGCAAGGCACTAAGCGCCGTCAGCTTGCTACCAACCGCGGAACACTCGACTTTGCCGCCATTGCACTGGGCATCGCAGCTGCCGCCGGACGAAGACTCGGCGTCATCGGAGCCGCCACACGCGCCCAGCGCACACGCAAACCAGGTGATACCGAGCAGGCTGATCCAACGAAACATAGACACACAACTCATCTCCTGTAGTGAGCTGGGCGGGCCGTGCTGCGACGCACGCGAAGCGTCCGCGTGCCCCGAGACCGGCCGGTCCCGTGAGAGTCGGCATGAGATTACACCTTCCCCTCCGCGTCCACAATGGCCATCACACGGGTTGCGGAGCGCGTGGCGCGCGGTGCAGCATGGCCAGCGTGCGACGCTTGACCCAGGTGAAGCAACCAGCCTGGCCTGCCCGTTGGCTCGCGGGGTGCGCGCTCATTCCTTGGTGGGTGGCGTGCTCCGCCGCGTCTCCGTCGACCGCCGCCACCGCCGCACGCAGCGCACCCGACCCGCAGCGCGCGACGCTAGGCTCACCGCGCACTGCGCAACCAGCTAATTCAGCCACCGAGGCTTGGTCCCCCACCCCCAACCCTGCTCGCGGGTCGCGGGCGGTTGGTTTGAACGACGGCTGCGAAGCTTGCCACACAGAAATAGCCAACGAGTGGCGCGGCTCGATGCACCAGCTAGCCTATGTTGAGCCAGCGTATCAGCGCGCGTTGGCCCGGGAGCCCCTCGCTTGGTGCAGGCGCTGTCACGCACCCGAAGCCGACTCGCGCCGTGAACCGCCCCCGAGCTTGGCCCAGCTGGGGGTGGGCTGCGTGACCTGTCATGTGGTCGGCGATCAAATCTTGGCGGGCGCACCGCGCCCACCTCCACGAGTAGATCCCGCGCGGAATCATATCCAGGAGCCTGCGGCGAGTTCAGCTGCGCACCCGGTGCTGCGCAGCCTCGCGACGTCACCCGCCGGCGCTTGCAAGAACTGCCACGAGTTCGCCTTTCCTGACTCCGCGCTGCGCAGGAGCCCGCTGCTCATGCAGTCAACGGTCAGCGAGCACGCTGCGTCTAGCGCAGCGGCGCAGACCTGCGCCGACTGCCACATGCCAGTCACGCTGACCCGGCCCGGAGAGCGCCCGCATCGCGATCATCGCTTCCGCGCTTCGCGAGACCCCGAGTTCTTGAGGCGCGCGCTCACGGTCAGCGCCCAGCGCGGCCCTGGAGTCGTTCGCTTCACGCTGCGCAGCCAGGGCGTGGGCCACGCATTTCCAACCGGCGACCTGTTTCGACGCCTCGAAGTGGGGGTCGAGGTGGTGGCTGATGACTACCGCGTGTTGCAGCGCAGCACCGCGCTGTTAACTCGGCATTTCAAGCCCGACGGCGCCGGTAGCTTCGTGCACCGAGCGCTGCTGCGCGACACACGCATCGGACCCACGGCGCTGCCGGGCGCTGGCGGCGACCACGGCCCGGTTGGAGAACGCCAGGTGGAGCTCCCCGTCACCGCGCCTGGTCCCGACGCACGCGGGATCGCGTGGTGGGTGTCGTACCAACGCGTCGCGTTTCCGCGCGCTGGCGATCAAGCAGCGGAGATCGAAGCCGACATCATCCTCGCCAGCGGGCTGCTGCCGCTCGGCGAGCAAGTCTCAGACACGCCGTAGCCCTGCCAGCAAGCGCCGCATGTCTCGGAGAAATTGCGGCTCGTGCCTAGAGCCGTTGCGGCCCAAAGCGCGCCGTGCGACCACTAGACCGTCAGCCCGGTGCCCACAGCCTGGAGAGATCAGATGCAGTCAACGTCGACTTCGGCCGGTGAACGGCAACAGCAGCCTGAAGGCGCAGCACGTCTAGCACCCGCGGCGTCCACCCGCGCTCTAGCGCTGGTGTCCGCGTTGGCCGTAGGTCTCGCGGCGTGCGGCGGGCGCAGCGCTCCACCGCCCGGCGGTCCGCTGCTCACGGATAGATCCCCAGGGCACCACTCAGCAGCGTCGGCGGGATCGCCCGCTAGCGTCGCATCGGTCGCGCCAACTCAATCAACGGCAGCCATCCCCGCCTCGGCGCCCAGCCCGTTTCACGAGTACGCGCGCTTTGGTGCGGAGGTCCGGCTCTTCCCTGTAGGAGCCGTGGCGTTGCTCGGCGGGCCATCCAAAGAGGGCATGGGCTCCTTCGCGCTGATGGTGCTGTCAGGGAGCGGCGAACTGAGCAGGCCAGACTCGGTGAATCGTGGGGTGCCCCGCTCGTTCTCCGAGCTAAACCACATCACTGGCACGTGGCCAGACGCGACCTTCGCGAGCTATGTGACGGGCAACGGACGCGTGGGCTGGAGCCAAGCTATGCAGCTTGGCAGGTCAGGCTGGCGCGACCAACCAGCGAACCCCCCACGCTGGATCGACGTGGGCCTGAGTAACTGGGATCGCGGCCGCACCCTCGGGTTGAGCCTGGATGTTTGGGGCATCGAGCGCCGGCCGCCGACGTTCCGCGTGCTCGGGGGAGCGCCCAAGAAGCCAGTGCCGGGCCTCACGCCTTATCCAGGCCCTGCGCCTACTGACGGCGCACCTGCCTGTACCAGCCTAGTTATCCCCGAGGGGTTCACCGCCACCGAAACGGGCCACGTGTTCGTTGTCGGCACGGAGTGCGGAAAGGACAAGGTGGCCTTGCTTGAGTGGTTTGCCCCTGGAAAAACTAAGGGCGCCGTGCTGGCGTCGCCCTTTGGGGCCGCGAGCGGCGCGCTCACAGGCGCCGTAGTCTCAGACAGCGAGATTTACCTGGCCTTCGGCGGCAAGCTGGTGCTGTTCGACGGCAACCAGTTCACGCCGCAGAGCCTTGAGTTTAGCGTCATCAAACTAACTCGAAGCCAACAAGGCACGCTATGGGCATCCGCCGGTGATTCCGTATGGCAGAAGCCCAAGGGCACCGACTGGCGACAGCTGACTATGCCTCGTGGGGTCGAGGCTCTGGACATCTTCGCCCCTGACGACACTCAAGTCTTCGTGGGCACCGGCACGGCGCTCTACGCCTTGGCGGCGCCCAGCGAGGTCAAGCAGCTCGACCTAGAGTGGGCGCAACAGCCCGCTCGTTCATTCAAGCTCCCCACCGCCGCGCGCGCCGACTGCAAGCAGCCCTACGCGATGATGTATGCCTTCACCAAGGTCACCCCTGACGACTACGACTTCCCGCTGACTAGAAAAGCCGTCAAGGGCCAGACCTGGCTTGAAGGCACACGCTTTGTGGTGACCGAAGAGAACGGCAAAAAGTACTTTGGCGCTCTCCCTACGGATTACGCTACCGGCAAGAAGCTCGTGGCTTTGATCCAGAAGCAGGTCAAGGGCGCCATGCCGGCGTTGCTGTGCGCCGATCCCAAGGTCGTGCGCGAGCTGCCCATCGACCTAAACACTGGGGAGGTCCGCCGCTGACGCCGCTAGGGGAGCGGCTGAGGCACCGCTGGCGGCTATATCGGGTCCGCAACGACCGCGCGGTTCCGTCCGGCCTGCTTGGCTGCGTACAGGGCCTTATCGGCGAGGGCTACCAGCTCGCCGTGTGAGCCATCGGCCTTGACGGTGCCGGCGACCCCGATGCTAACGGAGACCACCTCGCCCGCTCGCGAGTCCGCGTGTGGGATGCTGAGGGCGGCGACGCGAGCACACAGCGCCTGGGCCAGCACCAGCGCTCGGTCCGGCGGAGTGTTCGGGAGCACGATCACGAACTCCTCTCCGCCGTAGCGCGCCAGAAAATCCCCAGCGCGCTGGATGCGGGACGAGAGGGCGCTGGCGACAGCCTTCAGGCAGTCGTCCCCGGCTTGGTGCCCGTAGCGATCGTTAAACCGCTTGAACTCATCGACGTCCAGCATCAGCACCGACAGCGCGCTGCCCGCGCGGGTTGCCCGGCGCCACTCGAGCGCGAGTTGTTCATCGAAGAAGCGCCGATTGGGCACGCCAGTGAGGCCGTCCATAGATGCTAGCAAGGACAGCTGCTTGTTGGCTTGAACCAGCTGTGCTTGGGTTTCGAGCAGCTCTTGGTAGAGCCTGCTCTTCTCCACGATGGTCGACAGGTGGCTGGCCAGCTGCGCGTACAGCTGAACGTGCGCGTCGGCGTAGGCGCCAGGCTCCGAGCTGGAGAAGAACAAGAAGCCTATCGGTTTCCCCAGAGCAATTAGCGGGCATGTCAGGCTAGAGCGGATCCCCTCCTTCACGATCATCCGCGTGGACTCCGAGCGCGGGTGCGTGTCTAAGTAGGCTGAGAGGTCGTTGATGACGCGCGGCCGGCCGGATTCGAGGATTTGCTGCAGGCTGCTGCCTTCGAGCTTGGCCGCGTAGCCCACCTTGAGGTGTACTTTGGCGGCGTCGGTCTTTGCCCAGGCCGACCGAACGATCCCGCCGCCTTCCAGCAGCGCACACCCGATGCGGGTGTACGGGATCACGTTGCGGAAGCTGGCGTACGCGTGCTCGAGCACATCGTCCATCAGCAGCCCGGTGTTGATCTTCTCGGTGATGCTGCTCAGCCTGCGGGCGTGCTCGAACCGCGTCTCAAGAGATTGGCCCAACGCCGTCAGCGACGCAGACAGGTCATCCAGTAGGTCGCCGCGTTCGTCCAAGGCCAGGGTCACCCGGAAACTCCCCTGCGATCATGCCTTCAGTAGCCTGCTTGAGTCGCACGAGCCGGGGGTCGGTGAGGTCGGTCATTTGTGGGTTTTCTCCTGCGGGGACTACCGAACGCGGCGGTTGGCAGGCAGTCTACGGCGGACCCGGGCATCCTACCAGCGTCAGCAGATCTCTTCGCTCACTCTGGCTGAGGGTGGTGCTCGGCTCGTCACCACTCTCTTTGTTTCCGCGAAGTACCATGACTGATCTCAAGCCTCCCGGTGCCACCCCAACACCCCTTGCTCCAGCGCAATCAGCAGCGTCGGACGCCGCGCGCTGGGACGCCCGCTACCGCGCCGGAGACCACGGCGGCAGCAGCGTACACCCGTGGCTGCTCGCGCAAGCGGGTGCGCTGCCCGCGCGCGGGCGCGCGCTGGACCTGGCTGGTGGCAGCGGCAGCCTTGCCGTGTGGTTAGCGCAGCGCGGCCTGGACGTGACCTTGAGCGATGTCTCCCAGGTGGCGCTTGAGCTCGCGGCCACGCGAGCAGCGAGCGCTGGGGTGAACTTGAAGCGCGTCTGCGTAGACCTCAGCGCTGAGGCGGAGGCCGCGCGCTTGCTGAGCGGCGGGTGGTGTCTGATCACTTGCACCAACTATTTCCAGCCCGATCTCTTCAGCGCGATCCACTCAGCCCTCGAACCCCGCGGCCTGTTTGTGTTCGCCCAGCCCACGCTCTACAACCTTGAACGCCACGCCAAGCCGTCGGCTCGTTTCTTGATCGACACCGCCGCCCAGCGTCACCTGTTCGACGCCTTTGAGCTGATCGAGGTGTTCGAAGGCTGGACCGAGCGCGGCACCCACGAGCTGCGGGTGATCGCGCGGCGCTGAGACTAACCTGTCACGGCTCGGGTCACCGCTCGTCAGCCCCCCCACCCCCAACCCCCGATCTAGCGCGCGACTCAGCGCAGGATGCCGCCAGCTCGCGCTGAGCGCGCGAATAGGCGAACGCCCAGGCGGTTTGCGGCTACAATCCCGCCACTGCTGGCGTAGGCCAGCGACGGAGCATCCAAATGAAACTTAGCAAGATCCTGGTCGCGGTAGACTACTCGGCGTGCTCGAAGCACGCGCTGGAATACGCGGGCTTCTTAGCCCAGGGCATGGGCGCCGAGCTGCACTTGCTGCACGCTTGGGACCGCCCATACTACGCGCGGGAGCAAGACTTGGTGATCGGCCGCGGCGGGGGCACACCACGAACACTGACCGAAGTCCTCGAGGAAACGGCGCAAGAAGACATGCGCGCGTTCATCGCGTCAGCCAGCATCCCAGACGGCGTGACCGTACACCACACGGTGTCGTCGGGCGCGGTGGCCAGCGTGGTGGTCGAACACCTGAAGAAGGGCAACCACGACTTGCTCATCACAGGCACCCACGGACGCACCGGCTTCAAGCACTTGCTGCTCGGCAGCGTAGCCGAGCGCCTAGTTCGCGTGTCCACTGTGCCGGTGCTCACGGTGCCGCCGCCCCCGGAACAACGCGGCGAGTAGGTCTACAGCCACAGCAGCGCCGCCGGAAGCACGCAGACGAGCGGCGCTCGGTCACCGGCAACGCCGCTCGGTCACCAGCGACGCCGCTCGGTCACCAGCGACGCCGCTCGGTCACCAGCAACGCCGCTCGGTCACCGGCAACGCCGCTCGGTCACCGGCAACGCCGCTCGGTCACCGGCAACGCTGCTCTCGACGCCGCGGGCCCTGAGCTAGCCGGCCTTGGGTAGATTTTCTGCAAGGATTTGCATGGCGTCGACGGTCGTGAACAGCCCGACTAGCCGGTTGGCGTCCATGATCACCGCCGCGCCGTATTTGTTGTCCGCCATCTCCTTGGCTACCTCCGCCAGCGGCGTGCTGGGGTCGACGTGGTACGGCTGAAAGCTCATGGCTTCTTCAACGCGGACGACGTCTGGATCAACCCCGGGCAGCGCCTCAACCAGGCGAATGTCGCGCTCACTCAGCAAACCGACCAGCCGCCCACCGTGCAGCACTGGCAGGTGACGCACGCCGAGCTCACGCATCTGCGTGGCTGCGACGCTGAGCGTTTGCTCCTGGCCGATGGAGTGGGGCTGAGGCGTCATGTAAATTGATATCGGTTCATCCGCGGTAGCGAGTTTCATAGCGCCGGAGCATAGCGATCTTCGTGCCAGCCTGGACAGCTACAACTGGTAGGGCCACCGCCTCGCGCTCAATGCGCCCTGGCCACCCCACGCAAGCTCTGCGCGCATCCACGCCACCTCGGCATTCCTTGCGCGACCACGGCTCTTGTTTCCGCGCTGATACGATCACCGACTAGCTGTACATTTGGCCCGCAATGTGCATCTGATCGCGCCATGTCTGAAGACAGCTGTTCGATTGTCGTGCCCGTCGATTTCTCCGATGCGTCCTGGGCCGCGCTCGCCCGCGCGCTGAAGCTAGCCGAAGGTGAGGCGGGCGTTCATGTGGTGCATGTCCTGCGTCCGCTCTCGGCGGTTGAACCGGGCCTGGTCTGGGGCGCGGTGAACGACGGCACCCGCAACGAGGCCGCGCTAGATCGCCTCCACGCCGAGCTCGCGCGACGCGGCCACGGGCGCATCACGGCCCGCGTGCTGTTTGGGGAACCTGCCAAGGCCATCGCCGACTACGCGCGTGACAAGGGGGCACCCCTGGTGGTGGTGAGCGCCTTCGGGCACAGCGGCTTCTTGCGCTCACTGCTTGGCTCCACCGCCGAGCGCATCGTGCGCCAATGCGAGTGCGATGTGTTGGTGGTCAGGCCTGAGCCCGGCACCAGCGCGCTGTAAGCGCAGCGCCTCTCCAGCCTCCGCGCGATGAGTTGGCCGTTCACGGCCCCCTAAGATCGACCCTGGTCTTGGTCGTCGTCGTCGTCGAACAGCATCCGCGCCGGCGGCGTGTCGAGGTCGTCGAACTGCCCCTTGCGAGTCGCCCAAATAAACGCCGCGACGGAGAGCGCTCCGAACAACAACGCGAGCGGCAGCAGGACAAACAGCACGCTCATACTCGAAAGCTCCGGCTGCGCAGCGAGCTGGCGAGGACCGTCAACGACGACAGAGGCATGAGTACGGCGGCGGTCAGCGGGTTGAGCACACCGCTCACCGCTAAGCCGACCCCGACCAGGTTGTAGGCGAGGGAGAACACTAAGTTGCGCCGCACCACGGCGAGCGTCTGGCGGGCTCCCACCACCAGTTGCCGTACGGGTTCAAGACCGGGGCGCGTCGCGAACACGTCCGCGGCTTGCAGGCTGGCCTCTGCGCCGCCATGCACCGCGATGCCCACGCTGGCGGCGGACAACGCTGCGGCGTCGTTCACCCCGTCACCGACCATGAGCACCACGCCTTGGAGCTTGTACGCTTCAACCTGAGCCGCCTTTTGCTCAGGGCTGACACCCCCCGACACCTGCTCGAACGGCACCGCGAGTTGCGCGGCCACGGCGTCCGCGGTCGCTGGGTGATCACCCGAGAGCATCACCAGGCTGTACCCCAGATCGCGCAAGCGGCGCAGCGTCTGGGACGCGTCGGCGCGCAGCGCATCGCCGACGCTGAGCACTAGTTTGATCTCGTCTCCCACGGATACGATCACCGGAGAGCGCGCGAGGCGGGTGCATTCGCCTACGGCGCTCGCAGCCCAGGCTGGCAGCGCCGGCGCGCCGCTGACGTTGCCGATGCGCACTGTCTCGCCGTGCAATTCAGCCCAGACTCCGGCGCCGAGCCGCTCGCTGATCGACACGCGCGAGAGCTCTTTGGCTGCCTCTAGGGCAGCGCCGCTCAGGCGAGCTTCCAGCTCGTGCACCACCGCGCGCGCGATGCCATGCGCCGACTGCCGCTCCATCGCCAGCACGACGGGTAGCACAGACTCGTCTCCGCAGATCTCCAATAGCTCCAGCTTGCCGCGAGTCAGCGTACCGGTCTTGTCGAACACGACGCGCGCCCGCTGGTCTTGATTTGTGCCGTGCGGTCTCTGCAGCGCCTCAAGCACGTCTCCACCCTTGATCAACAGCCCGCCCTGAGCCGCGCGGCCGAGCGCCGTCCCCAGCGCTAGCGGCGTCGCCATCCCCAGCGCACACGGACAGGTCACGATCAGCAGGGCCACCGCGTGCTCCACGGCTTGAGTCGGCCCGCTACCCCACCACACCAGCAAGGTGAACGCCGCGGCCGCCAGCACCAGCAGCAAGAACACCCCGCTCAGCCGGTCGGCGAGCAGCACCACCGGCGCGCGGCGATTGTGCGCCTCTTCAACCCGCTGCATGAGCTGCCCCACGCGCGTCTCATGGCCCGTGCGCTCAGCGCGCACATAGATCGGTGCGGTCAAGTTCACGCTCCCAGCGTGAGCGACGTCCCCCACCGCGACCAATTGCGGCTCCGCCTCACCGGTTAGCCATGAGCGATCCAGCTCGGACTCACCGCTGACGACGCGGCCGTCGACGGGCACGCGTTCGCCCGCGCGGACCTCCAGCAGCATGCCGGCTTGTAAGACCTCGAGCGGCACCTCTCGCACCTGGGCAGCGCCGTCAGCTGCGCTGCGGGGCGTAGGCTCCACTTCCTCAGGCGGCCCCACCACCAGCCGCGCAAACGACGGCGCCAGCGCGTATAGCAAATCTGCCGCCCGCGCCGCCCGGCGCTGGTAGCGCCGCTGGATCCAGCGCCCCACCAGCAGCAAGAAGATCAGCGCAGCGACCGAGTCGAAATAGATCTCGCCGGCGCCCCGCAGCGTGTTGTATGTACCCCAAGCGAACCCCGCACCAATCCCTACGGAAATGGGAATATCCATGTGGGGGACACGCGCTCGCAGCGCGCTCGCAGCGCCTTTGAAGAACAAGGCGCCTGACCAAAACACCGCGGGCAAGATCAGCGCGAAGCTCGCCCAGCGAAACAGCGCCTCATACTCCGCGGTCATGCCCTGGAAGAAGCCGCCGTACAGCGCCGCTGCCATCAACATGATATTGCCAGCGCAAGCTCCAGCGACGGCGATGCGGATGAGCAAGCTGCGGTCGCCTTGACGCTCCAAGTCGGCGCGCTGATCGGCCCGCGGGGCATGGGGTGGATAGCCCAGCCGATCGATGCTCTGCGCGATGCTTGACAGCGCGACCTGGGCTGGGTCCCAGCGCACCACCACGAGGCCCTTACCCAGATCGAGGCGAGCTTCACTGACGCCTGGGACGAGCCTTGGCAGCTTCTCGATCAGCCACACGCAGGCCGCGCAGTGTACGCCCTCCAGCAACAGGCGGCAGCTGAGCGAGCCGGCCCCGTCCTGGGTGACGTACAACTCATGAAAGCGCGGCTCATCGAAGTGGCGATAGGCGGCGCCGGTCGCCAGCGCTGGCCGGCCGTCGGTGCCGCCCGCTCGGCGGTGCTGGTAGAACCCAGCCAAGCCGTTCTCGTGCAGCACGCGATATACCGTGCGGCAACCATAACAGCAGAACTGCTGCTCCGCCTGGGCGTCTAGCATGCCCGCAGGCACAGCGAGCTCACAGTGGGCGCACACCGCAGGACCGCTCGGGGGCTCCACCGGCTGGGTTGGCGTGACCACCCCAGCGTCAAGCTGGCGCCCAGCGCTCACCGCGGCTTCACTGCTCGTGAGCACAGCAGGGCGCTCCTGTAGGCAGATCAGCGCTTGCCCCTAGCGTCTTGGCGCGCTGGTCCAAGCTCTGCGTCGCGTCGCGGACCATCACGTCCATGCGCAGCCGACCCAGCACCGACGCCGCGCCAACCACGATCAGCACCAGGGCTGAGAGCGTCGGCAGGTGGCGCCGCAGTCGCGCCCCCAGGTGCTTCATCCCCACCCCCAAACCCAGCATGACCGGGAGCGTCCCGGACCAAAACGCTGCCATCACCAGCGCGCCCCAGGTGGGCGAAGCGGTGCCCGCCGCGGCGACCGCGAACGCATACAGCCAACCGCACGGCAACAAGGTGGTAGAGATGCCCAAGATGAACGCGCGCAACGTGGGCGGCTGCGACCGCGCGCGATCCATGACGCGGCCCAGGCGCCGCCCCATACCGTCCGGTAAGCGCCGCAGCAGCTTCACGCTAGGCAACCGCACGCCGAGGGCGCCTAGCAACAGCGCCGAACCCCAGACCAGCATCACGCTGCCAGCGACGACGGCAGCGACCTTGCCCAGCCCGAGGGTGGTGCTGGCCACATCGGCGATCGAGCCGAGCGCGCCGGCAGCCAAGCCGACCAGCGAATACGTCAACAGTCGACCCAGGCTGTACGTCGCGTGGGCCCAGTTCATCTGCTTACTGGAGCCATCTCCCCCTGCGTAGAAGGCGACGAAGCCGCCGCACATGCCTGCGCAGTGCAAGCTACCAAGCAAGCTCGCGCCAGCGACGGAGAGCAGGACGTGCAGCATACAACTCAGCGCGCCGCGCCGCCCTCAGGCTCTGTAATTTTTCCGCGCAGCAATTGTAGCTGACTGCTCGGGCCGACTAGATCTTGGCGCTCGACCCAGGTCAGGCGCTGCTCGCCGCCAAGCGCGAGCTTGCGTCGCACCACGAACCGAAACTCCCACAAGCCAAAGCTGCTCACCGGGAGTTCAGCCTGGTAGTGGCCGTTGTGAGGCTTGAGCGTGAGCGTGACGCGGTCGTCTGAGCGCGCGTTGGCGAACGCCTCCACGTCGACCTGCGCGTCGGTGATGCCTCGCCCCACCGCGTCGTCCAGGCTGACTGTGAGCAAGAACGCGCCCGTTCGGGCCGGCTTGGCGTCCAACTGCAGCTGCCAACCCAGCGCGCGATTGGTCTCCTCTTGGGCCATGTGAGCGTCCCAATCCACTGCCTTGCGGTAATAATCTGTCTCGACCGCGTCGCCACCGGCGGCGCTGGTGATCAGCACACCTTGCGTGACCGCCATCATCAACAGCAGGCCAACAGGCAGCAGGGGCCACAGGTTGCGCTTCATTTTGAGTCTCCTGGTCCAACCAGCTTGTAGGGAACGATTTGTTCAAAGTCAGCTCCGTCGCTGATCTTGAAGTTGATCTTACGGCTGCCCGCCGTGAAGACGGAGGTCGGCGCGACCACGAACACGCTGGTCTCGCGCAGCCCACCTGAGGAGATCTCTAACGGGTTCTCGGGGGCGATCAGCTGCGCCTCGCTGGGCCCGAGCAGGTCGATCTTGAAGCGCCGCGCTTCGCCGCCACGATTTTGGATCTTCACGCGGATCTGGTTTCGCACGCCTCGCTCGTCTTGAACGAACGGCGCGCCAAGTCCGCGCAGGATAGTCACCTCTGCGCTGCGCTGGCTCCCACCGGCGAACGCTAGGCTCCCGACCAACACGGTCAGCAACAGCGGGTAGATCATGGTGCGCGGCCGGAGCTTGCGCGTCGGCTTGCCCGCCAACGCCTTCTGAGAGGTGTAGCGGATCAGCCCTCGCGGACGCGAGAGCTTGTCCATCACCGTGTCGCAGGCGTCGATGCACTGCGCGCAAGCGATACACTCCATCTGCAGGCCATCGCGGATATCGATGCCAGTCGGACAGGTCACCACGCACGCGAAGCAGTCCACGCAGTCCCCATCGACCTTACCCACTTTTCCGCGCGGTTCGCCCCGCGTCGCGTCGTAGCCGATGATCAGCGAGTCTTGGTCCAACATCACCGACTGAAAGCGCGCGTAAGGACAGGCGACGGTACACATTTGCTCGCGGAAATACGCGAAGTTGAAGAACACCAAACCAGCGGTGACCGCCATCACCAAGAAACCAGTCGGGTTCGCCGCGGGGCCTGCTACGATCCACTCGCCCAGCCGGCCTACCCCAACGAAGTAGAGCAAGAACACGTTGGCGACCAGCACGCTGAGCACGACGAACACCACGTACTTGAGCGGCCTTCGCCAGCCGCCACCGCGCGAGTCCAGCCTGAGTTGGCCGCTGCGACCCCCTTCAATCCACTGCTCGATGGGGCGAAACAGCAACTCCATGTAGACCGTCTGCGGACAAGCCCAGCCGCACCACACCCGTCCTAGCAGCGCGGTGAGCCAGAACACCCCGACGAAGATCGACAGCAACAGCAGCATCAACAGCACGCCGTCGGTCGCCAGGAACGTGCGACCAAACAACAGGAACTGGCGCGCTGGGACGTCGAGCAATACCACGGGGCGCCCGCCGACCTTGACGAAGGGCAGGCACACAAACAGCACGATCAGCAGCCACCCCACCACCGCCCGGCTGGTCAAGAAGCGCCCGGGCGAGCGGCGCGGACGAACCCACTGCCGAGATCCGTCGTCGTTGAGCGTGCCTAGTGAGCCGTCGTTGCTGGGCTTAGCCATGTTCTATTTCCGCACGCTAATGCACACCCGCGGCGGGAGCGGCGCTGGCGCTCGGCGCCGCGCTGGCGCTGGGCGCGGCGCTGGCATCTGCACTGGGTACAGGCGCTGCGCTGGCGCTGGGGGCGGCGCTGGGTACAGGCGCTGCGCTGGCGCTGGGGGCGGCGCTGGGCTCTGCGCTGGATGCGGGCTCTGCGCTGGATGCGGGCTCTGCGCTGGCGCTCGGCGCGGCGCCGGTGCTGGGCGCGGCTCCGCTGAGCACGGCTTGCATATCGACCTGGTTACCCTCGGGGGCCTTGCCAGGCACGCTCTTGCCACGCAAGGTCCCCACGTAGGCGACGATCTTACGCAGCTCAACCGGAGTTAGCTGCCGTTCCCAGGCAGGCATGCCTTTGGCGGGCACGCCCTTGGCGACCACCTGATAGATACCCATCAGGTCACCGCCACCGTGGATCCAGCGGTCGTCGGTCAGGTTAGGGCCAATCAGCCCCTGCCCCTGATCCGCGTGGCACTGTTCGCAGCGCTCCTTATACAGCGCTTGGGTGTCCGCCATCACGCCAGCGTTGGCCATCAGCTTGCTGAGGCTCTGCTCCGTCACCTCGTCACCCATCGCGGCCTTAGCCTCGGCTTCGCGCGCGGCCTTCATCTCCAGCACGTAGGCTTGGGCGACCGAGGTGCCGCGCCCACCGATGTGATAATGAAACAGGTAGAGCACGGCGAACCAGAAGCTGCCCCAGAACATCCACACCCACCACCGGGGCATGGGGTTGTCGTACTCTTGGATGCCGTCGTACTCGTGGTCCAATAAATCCGCGGTGGGTTCCGCGCTCGCTTCCTTCGGCGCTGCTGTGGGCTCACTCATCACGGCTCTCCCTTAGCTGACTGGGTCGTAGACTTAGGCGCTGCGGCGTCTCCAGCTGCTGTAACGCTTACGGCGGCTGCTTGCTCGCCGCCCTGCCTTGGCGTGCGGATCAAGTCGTCATCCAGCGGCATATAGCTCGCGGCCTCATACTCAGCCTGATGTTTGGGGCTCAGCGCTCGAAACATAACCGCCAGGAAAACAAAGAAGAAGATGATCAGGCCGATCTCTGCGAACCCTGCCAGACCAAAGCTGCTCATCAGATCGCTGAGACGCATGGCTAGTCGCCTCCTGGCGTGGCCGCTGCGGCTTTGATCTCTGGCTCGGATGCCGGTGGGGACGCGTTCTTGATGTCCGTGCCTAGGCGCTGCAGGTAGGCCACCATCGGGATGATCTGCTTGTCTTCAAGGCCCGCCGGGCCGCCTTGCTTGACGATCTCGTCAGCGATCTCTTTGGCCTGCAGCCGCGCCAGCGGCTCGGCGACCTTGACCGCCTCTCCGTACGGCACCCCCAGCATCGCCATCGCGTCGACTCGCGGCTGAATCACCGAGAAGTCTGTCGGCTTCTCGAGCATCCAGCCGTACTCCGGCATGATCGAGCCCTCGGTGATGGCGCGCGGGTCCAGCATGTGGCGCACGTGCCAGAGGTGCGGGTATTTCCCCCCGACCCGGTGCAGATCTGGACCGATGCGGCGCGAACCCCACTGGAACGGGTGGTCGTACACGAACTCACCGGGCTTGGAGTACTCTCCGTAGCGCTCTGTTTCCGAGCGGAGAGGCCGAACCATCTGTGAGTGGCAGTTGTAGCAGCCCTCTTCAATGTACAGATCACGCCCGTACAGCTCGAGCGGGGTGTACGGCTCGACCGACGCGATGCTCGGCACGTTAGAGCGGATCAAGAAGGTCGGGATGATCTCGAACAGCGACGCCACCGCCACCGCGACCAGGACCAAGATACTGAACTTCGCTGGCCGGCGCTCCCACACGCGGTGCCAGTCGGCGACCGCGAAGTAGTTGAGCTTGTGCGCCACGTCGAGCACCGGCGAGTTCTCAGGGATCACCAGCTTGGGCTCGACGCCCTCGTAGGTGGGGCTGAGCGCGGGCGCCTCATGCACCTGTTCGGTGTAGGTCGCCGGCCGATGCCTCCAGGTCATCAGCAGGTTGACCAAGCACATCACGATCCCCGCGACGTACATCAGGCCACCGAGCGCGCGCACCCAATACATCGGGAGCAGACGCACCACCGTCTCGATGAAGTCCGGGTAGGCGAGCCGGCCGGTCTCGTCGAAGGCGCGCCACATCAAGCCTTGAGTGACACCTGCCGCGTAGATGGCGATGATGTAAAATAAGATCCCCATGGTACCGATATAGAAATGGTACTCGGCGAGCTTCTTGGACCAGAGCTTGGCCTGAAACAGGCGCGGGGCGAGCCAGTACAGCATCCCGAAGATCATGAAGCCGTTCCAGCCGAGCGCCCCGCTGTGGACGTGAGCGATGGTCCAGTCGGTGTAGTGGCTGAGTGAGTTCACGCTCTTAATGCTGAGCAGCGGCCCCTCGAACGTAGCCATGCCGTAGAAGGTCACGCCCACCACGAAGAACTTCAGCACCGGGTCCGATGCCACGCGGTGCCAAGCTCCGCGCAGGGTCATCAGCCCGTTGATCATGCCGCCCCAACTCGGCATCCACAGCATCACGCTGAACACCATCCCGAGCGTGGCCGCCCACTCCGGCAAGGCCGTGTAGTGCAGGTGGTGCGGACCGGCCCAGATGTAGATGAAGACCAGCGACCAAAAGTGTAGGATCGACAGCTTGTAGCTGTAGACAGGGCGCTCGGCGGCCTTGGGCAAGAAGTAGTACATCATGCCGAGAAACGGCGTGGTGAGCACGAAGGCGACGGCGTTGTGACCGTACCACCACTGCATGAAGGCATCCTGCACGCCCGCGTAGATCGAGTAGCTCTTGAACGGCCCCGCCGGGACCACCAGGTTGTTGAAGATGTGCAGGACCGCGACGGTGATGATGCTGGCGATGTAGAACCAGATCGCCACGTACAGGTGACGCTCGCGGCGACGCGCGATGGTGCCAAAGAAGTTGATCGCGAACACCACCCACACCACGGCGAGGGCGATATCAAGGGGCCACTCCAGCTCGGCGTACTCTCGGCTCTGACTAATTCCGAGCGGTAGCGTGATCGCTGCGCCCACGATGACCGCCTGCCAGCCCCAGAAGTGGATCTGACTCAGCTTGTCGCTGAACATCCGCGCCTTCAGCAGGCGCTGGCTTGAGTAGTACACAGCCGCGAAGATGCCGTTGCCGGCGAACGCGAAGATGGCGGCGTTGGTGTGCAGGGGCCGCAAGCGACCGAACGCCAACCACGGCAGCCCGTCGGTCATTTGGGGGAGCACCAACTCCAGGGCCAAGGTGAGACCAAGTAAGGTCGCGGTCAGTCCCCAAATGATCGTGGCGAAAGCAAACTTTCGCACGATGGCGTCGTCGTAGGTGAAGCGTTCGACTCGGGTGGTCATCGGGCGCCCTTGTTCAAGATGTAGGCCAGATATGGCGATGGCCCGCGTCACTTCGACGCAGGCTCCGCGCGGAATCTGAAGTGTCACCAAGGACGCTGCTGAAGCAAGCCGCCGCGCTCACCAAATCACTGATCGCGGCAACCCACCACGGCTGCGTCCAAACGGCACACGCAATATATTCACAGAACCCTGGTCAGCCGGCAAAGATTGCGGCGCGGAGCACAAAAACGGCTCTGTTGAACCGCTGTTTCGGCCTCGCGGCCTGCGCAGCGCCCCCCACCCTTGGCGATCGGCGCGGGCTTTGGAGCGCCTAGTGGGGGCGCCCCCTCCACCCCCGCCCTCTCTTGCTGGCAGCGCGGGGGCAGGACGGCCTATGATGTTGTCCCGAGGCGAGACGTCAGGCTGCTGACCACGCTGGCCGCGACCGGACGTCGAGTCCGCCGGCGGCCACAGCACGAGCCGATAGCGCGCTCCACTACAGCAGGACCTCCCTGGGCTCAATTCGCCGCGCTTAGTTCCGTACGGTAATATGCTACACGTGAGATCCAGCTAGGCTGACTCAGCGGCCCGCGGCGCGCGCTTGGGGCAGTAGACCGGGTCGCGCTCGGCGCCTCAACGCGTCAGAGTGGGGCAGGTTGCGAGACGTGATGCGTAACGGGACGCCCACGCTTGGGATCGGCCTTGGCATCTACCGAAGCAGCGGTTGTGTCGGTGTTGTCCTCAATGTCTGCGACGCGGTTGGCAGCCAACACCGCCGCGGGTGGCTTTCGCAGGTCGCGCACCAGGCCGAACCACGACAGCACCACCAGGGTGTAGTACGAGACGTCGATCTCCCACCAGAAGAAGCCCTGATTGGCGCTGGCTTGGTAGTAGTGGTGGTTGTTGTGCCAGCCCTCACCCAGGGTGATCAGCGCGAGCAACAGCGAGTTCTTGCTGCTGTCGGTGGTCGCGTAGCGACGACGCCCGAAGCGATGGGTGAGCGAGTTGATGGTGAAGGTGCCGTGGTAGAGCAGCACCGTCGACAGAAAGAACCCGGTGAACAGCGCGCCGGGGCCGCCCAGCGCCAAGCACGCGATGGCGAGCAACGTCGGGGGCACCAAGAAGTGCTTGTCGAGCCACACTAGCTCCGGGTACTTGGCAAAATCTTTGATGCGCGCGGAATCGATGCCGTCGTACTTCTCGCACAAAATCCAGCCAATGTGGCTCCACCAAAAGCCCATGGACGGCGGGTGCACGTCGCGGTCGGTGTCTGAGTACTTGTGGTGCACGCGATGATGCGACGCCCACCACAGCGGTCCTTTTTGCGCGGCAGTGGCGCCGCCAAACGCCAGGATGAACTGCATCACTCGCCCCGTCTTGAAGGCGCGGTGTGAGAAGTAGCGGTGATAGCCGCCCGTGATGAAGAACATGCGCACCACGTACAGCGCGACGCACAGCCCGACGTCGCGCCAGGTGAGGCCAAAGTACAAAACGCCGAGGGGCGCCAGGTGCATCAACGCGAAGGGGAGCGACTTGCCCCATTGAACGCGCTCATCCGGCCCGCGCTGCCTCCGGCTCGTCACAGCAGCAGCCTGCGTGGGCACCAACTCAGGGGTTTCAGGCAAGCGAGCGAGCATGCGACCACCCTAGTCAGCGGATGTCAGCGTTTGGTCAGACCAGTATCACGCTTCGCGAACGCTTGTCCGCCGCTGCCCCATGAGCACGCAGGGGCGACCACTCGGCCGCGAAATCAGCTGCGCAGTCGTTCAAGACGCTCAGTGGGGGGCGGGCGGCCGCGTGGGTAGGGGGTGGTCACGGATCAGCTCCTCACCCAGCTCGACCAACCACGCGTCACGGTCGCCGCGGACCCGCGCGTAGTCATCCAGCGCCTGCTTCAATTTCACCTCGTGCTCGCCGGTGATGTGGGTCCGCGCCGCGGGGTAGAGCAGCACCGTCTCGCGCTCCATGTGAGCGCGCAAGAAGTCGATCAGCTCCTGGCCCACCGCGTTCAGGTGCCGTAGATCTTCCCCACTCCACAGCCCGCGCTGCGCCGCGATCTGGCGCAGCGAGCGCATCAAGTAGCGCTCCTGTTGGTGGTCCTCGCGCACGTGCTTGAGATCGGCGCCCTCCCAGTCACAGCCCGCGTGCACCATCGCGGGCAGCAAGATCGTCTCCTCCTTCTCGTGGTGGATCAAATCGGCGTACTCGCGGAAAAACACCACAAACCGCTGGAGATCCTGGCGAGACTCGGGCGTATCCACCGGGAAATCATGTAGGTAACGCTCGAAGGCGTTGACGACCCGCAAGATCAGCCGGTGCTCATCAGCGAACGATGAAAAAGGCATGCGTGGCTCTCCGTTTAGAGGCGATAGGCTGGGGATGGCTGGGCTCTGAAGCGTGTATCCAAATCACGTGCCACGTGACTACCTCACAGGTTGCAGTTTGATACCCACAGTACAGCCGCGTCCCGCTCCAAGATCAAGGGCCTGGGGTTTGGGGGGTCTTGGGGACGCACTTCGGGACCACGCCGCGCGATGGTACGATTTCGCGGCGCAGCTCGCTGCCCAGCACGCGGCTGAGACCATTCACCGCGCAGGGTTGGCATCAATGTCGCAACGCGGCTGCAGGCTCCATGTTTCGAATCTCCAAGATCCTGTGCCCGATCGACTTCTCGACCTGCTCCGAGCGCGCTGCTGAGCGGGCGGTTGAGTTGGCTCAACACTTCGGCGCGGAGCTCGTGCTCTTGCATTGCTACGAACAACGCGGATACGCGATGCCTGACTTGGCTGGTTGGACCTACGCCGGGGAGCATCGGCCGCTGGCCGAAATCGCTCGCGACGCGGCCCAAGTGCGGCTGGACGAGGTAAGGCAAACGCTGACTGCGCCAGACGGAGCGCGTTGGCTACTCGCGGAGGGCAGCCCGGCGGCTTCAATCCTGGAGGAAGCCAACCGGGGCGGCTACGACCTGTTGGTGCTGGGCACCCACGGCCGAACGGGTCTGCAGCACCTGCTGATCGGCAGCGTGGCCCAGCGCGTGATGCGCTCGGCGCGCTGCCCGGTGCTCATCGTACGCTAGCCGCCCATTTAGGCTAGCCCCGTGGCGAAACGCGCAAGCCAGGCTCCGCAAGGAAACATCCTCGAGTCGTGCCCTGGGCTCCCAACTGGACCCTGGGTCCATGACGAGCCTGTCGGTGTTGAACCTAGGGGATCTCGCTGTGGCGCGTGCCGCTCCAGACCTTGGACTGATAGTGATAGGTGTGCGGCCGCCCATGCTTTTCGCTGTGTTGCTCGCACCACAGCTGCTGGCCGCCAGAGCTCTTGCGAGCCTCGATACAGCGCGGGCACGCGGCCTCGATCTTGGGCTCGTGAGGCACCTGTCGGGGCCTCACCACCTCAACCGAGCAGGGCGCCAAGCGCACGATCGCTTCGGCCACAGACCCCAAGAGCAAGCGCGAGATCCCACGCCGTCCATGGGTGCCTACGATGACCAGCTCGGCCTCTAAATCCGTCGCGAGTTGGGCGATCTCATGAGCAGGCGAGCCCACCCGCATGTGCGCCACCAAGTGCGCCAGCTGCAGCGTGCCATGCTGTGCCTCAAAGGCCTCGACGCGCTGCTCTACGTATTTCCGCAGGGTTGCGGCGGCTTCATCCAGGCTCAGGGTCTCAGGGCCAGTTGGCACCTCGATCGCGACGAGGGGCCCGTAGCCCTGGGCCACGTTCACCACGTGCACTTCAGCGCGAGCTTGAGCGCGGGCCCAATCCAGGGCGCGATCCAGCGCGAGCTCTCCCAGCGCTGAATAGTCGACGCCGACAACAACGGTGTCGTGATTGGGCTTGTCCTCGATGCTCACTCTGCAACTCCTCTCGGGCCGCAAAGACCGCCCGTGTGGCGGCTAAGCTTGCAGCGGGTGTGCCAACGCGGCATTCGCTGTACAGCGCTGTCCTCAGCGCCTGTGTCGCGTGCTCACCCTAGCATCACGCAAATCTAACGCGCACCGACTACCTGACCGAAACCATTGCGAGGAACCCAGGCTAGCTCAGGGCGGGTGCGTTCACGCTCACGGAGCTTGTCCTGGGCAACTCGAAGCTCTAGATCTGAGCTGGCCGTGCAGCACCTCACGTTCGAGAGCATCAGCGACTACGTCGGCTTTGACGCCAGCAGCTCTCAGACGCTGCGGGAGTTTCATCCCCAGGCCGCGCCGCACATCCAAGACATCATCGACGATTTTTACGCCGTGATCCAGCGGCACCCAGAAGCGCACGAGGCGATCACTGGCGGCGCACAACAAATCGCGCGGCTCAAGCGCACGCTGGTCACCTGGCTAGCCTCGGTGCTGATGGGCCCCCACGACGCTGCCTACGTCGACGCTCACGCGCGGATCGGCCGCGTCCACGTGCGTATCGCGCTTCCGCAGCAGTTCATGTTCAGCGCCATGAACCGCATCCGTGGGCACCTAAACCGCATCGCGATCAATGCTTACCGCACGGATCCTCCTCGCCAAGAGCGGACGATCGAAGCCATCAATCAGATCCTTGATCTGGAGCTGGCGCTGATGCTGGACACCTATCGCACCGACGCGCTCGATCGCATGCGCGCGCACGAGCGGCTCGCCACCATCGGACAGGTCGCCGGGAGCGTGGGTCACGAGCTACGTAACCCCTTGGGCATTATCGAGTCTTCGTTGTACATCGTGCGCGCCCAGCTGGGGTCTGAGCTGGATCCGAAGGTCGAAAAGCACCTAGAGCGGATCGCAGAGCAGGTGCGGATCAGCAGCAACACCATCACCCAACTGCTCGACCTCGCGCGAAACAGGCCGCCCAGGCGCACGTGGAAGGAGCTGCACGCGGTGGCGAGTCAGGCGCTGGAGTATTTTGACCCACCCCCCGGGTCAAGCATCAAGTTGGGCATCGACCGCGATCTTCAAGTCCTCGCGGATCCCGATCAGCTGCGACAAGTCCTGCTCAACCTGTTTCAAAACGCAGTTCAGGCGCGGGCCGACGTCAGCGTCACGGTGGCTGCCCGCAGCGTTTCTGGTGGGGTGGAGATCGACATCATCGATGATGGCCCCGGCATCCCCGCAGATCTGCGCGCGAGGGTCTTTGACGCGCTGTTCACGACGCGCTCCAAAGGAACCGGCCTCGGGCTATCGGTGTGCAAGAACATCATGCTCGCCCATCAAGGCGAGATTCGACTTCAGCCGACGGCGACGGGGACCCACTTGCGGTTATGGTTCCCGGATCATCACCCAGAGCCGGAAGCTGAGGCGCTGTGAACGCGCGAGGGCGGATCCTGATCGTAGACGATCACGTCGATCTCGCAGAAAACCTGGCGGAAATACTGGGGCTCAACGGGCACCAGTGCCAGATCGTAGACAGCGCCGAACGAGCGTTGGCGGCGCTCCACGAGGGAGCGTTCGCCGGCGTCATCACGGACTTGCGGCTGCCAGGGCTGTCTGGCCTCGATCTGCTCGATCGTCTCCGTGACGAGGGCAACTCCACGCCGCTGATCCTGATCAGCGCGTTCGCGAGCGATGCGGTGGTCGCGCGAGCACAGGCAGCAGGCGCGCTGGGTGTCCTCGACAAGCCGGTCGATCTTGAGCGCTTGCAGCGCTTGGTCGCACAGGTCTCCAGCAGCCGATGAGCCACGAAACCCTGAGAGCCATGACCTCATCCGGCGCCACGCTGAACGTCTTGGTGGTCGACGACAACGTCGAGCTGGGCGAGAACATCTGCGAGATCCTGGAGAGCATCGAGGACCTCGCGGTCCGATGCACCTTCCTGAACAGCGCGCAGGCCGCGCGCGAGTTCGCTGCCCAGAACGACATCGCGCTCGCCCTGGTCGACGTCCACCTGCCCGATGATCGCGGCACGGCGTTGCTCACAGAGATCCGGCGCTTTTCTGAGCACGCGCAGGTGATCGTGATCACGGGTGACGCCAGCATCGAGACGGCCATCGCAGCGGTGGAGGGCGGCGCCTTCTCGTACCTGGTGAAGCCGTTCGAGTCGAAGCAGCTGCTCGAGCGGGCCAAGCTAGCGCTGGGCCAAGCGTCGCTGCTGATCGAGCGCAAGCAGCTGCGCGCTGAGCTGGAGGCGTCCGAGAAAAAGCACCGCAACCTGGTTGAGCACGTGCCAGCGTTCGTGCTGGCCCTCAACGAAAACGGCCAGATCGTGCTCTGGAATCGCTACCTTGAGGAAGTAACCGGTTACACCCGCGCCGAAATGCTAGGGCAACTTGGCGAGCCACTAATCCGCGGCGACGAGGACCAGCCACTTAGCATCAAGCACGGGGGGCACCGCTGGGTGCGCTGGCAACGAGCCGTCGTCACTGACCGACGCGAAGCCCGCCTGACCTATGCCATGGGCACAGACGTCACCGACGAGCGCGAAATGCTGCGGCGCACGCTGCGTAGCGAGCGCCTAGCCGCGGTGGGTACCCTCGCCGCGGGCCTTGCCCACGAAGTCCGCAACCCGCTCAACTCGGCGCTCCTTCAGCTGCAGGTCTTGGAGCGCCGGATCAGCAAAGGCAAGACCAGCCCACCTGAGCTCGAGCCCGTCGTGCTGCTCGTAAAAGAAGAGATCCGGCGGCTTGAGCGCCTAGTCGCTGACTTCCTGGCCTTCGCCCGACCCAACCAATTGGAGCTCGCTGAGCACCCCATCAACGCCCTGGCCGAGTCGGTGGTCGAGCTGCTCCAACCCGAGGCCAAGCAGGCCCACACTAAGCTGCTCTGCCGGCTGGCTCCAGAAGCCGGCAGCGCGCCCATCGACCCTCAACATTTCCGCCAGATATTATTGAACTTGGTGCGCAACGCCATCGACGCCTGCGCTGGCGGCGGCACCGTCGAGGTGGTGAGCGCGCGGCACACCGCCGAGGTCACCCTGGAGGTGCGCGACAACGGCGCGGGGTTTCCGTCCGACGCCGAGATCTTCGACGCGTTTTACACCACCAAGGAGGGTGGCACGGGCCTTGGGCTGTCCATCGTGCATCGCCTAGTCACCGCCCATGGCGGGCGGATCACCGCCAGCTCTAAGGGCGGGATCACCCGCTTCATCATCCACCTCCCCACCACCCCCGCCGAAGTCCACGCTGGCTAGTTTCGCGAAAATATTTTTCGTGGCCATGACCCGCGCGCAAGTATTACCGCTGATAGTTGCTTAAAACTGCAGATTCAGCGGCTCATGCGTCAGATTTGCGGAGATTGGCGGGTTGGGCACGTATGCTGCACAGCACAGGCGCTCGCCTAAGGCGATGGAGAGAGCATGAGCAAAGAGCGCATCCTGGTGGTTGATGACGAAGCGAACGCGCGCACCGCGTTGGCTGAGCTGCTGCGTGAAGAGGGCTACGCCGTCGAGACCGCCGCAGATGGCTTCAAGGCGTTCGCGAAGTTTGAAGAGACGCAGCCTGACTTGATCCTCACGGATCTTAAGATGCCTGGCATGGATGGCATCGAGCTGCTGCACAAGGTCAGGCAAGCCGAGCCGAATTTCGAGGTCGTGGTGATGACCGCGTTCGGTGCGGTCGAGTCAGCAATCCAGGCCATGCGCGCTGGCGCCACCGACTACCTGACCAAGCCGCTCAACTTGGAAGAGCTGCTGATCGTGCTGGAGCGCGCTCTCGAGCGGCGCAAGCTGCGCAGTGACGCCGGCGAAATGCGTCAGCGCCTGGCCGAGCGTTACAGCTTCGAGAACATCATCGGTGCGTCTCCACCCATGCAGGAGCTGTTCAAGATCATCGCGCAGGTGGCGTCGAGCCGGGCGTCGATCTTACTGAGCGGTGAGTCTGGCACGGGTAAAGAGCTAGTCGCCGCGGCGATTCACCAGCGCTCACCCCGCGCCGCGCGGCCCTTCGTGCGCGTGCACTGCGCCGCGCTGGCCGAGACCCTGCTCGAGAGCGAGCTGTTTGGACACGAGCGCGGGTCCTTCACCGGCGCCGATCGGCGAAGAGAGGGCCGCTTCGAGCGTGCCAGCGGCGGGACGTTGTTCCTAGATGAAGTCGGCGAGATCCCGCAGTCGACCCAGGTAAAGCTGCTGCGCGTGCTGCAAGAGCGGGAGTTCGAGCGGGTGGGGGGGGACCAAACAATCCAGACGGACGTGCGCGTGATCGCGGCGACCAACCGCGACCTGAAGCGCCAGGTAGAGCTAGGCAACTTCCGTGAGGATCTATTTTACCGCTTGAACGTGATCAACCTCAACCTGCCGCCGCTGCGCGAGCGCCCGAGCGACATCCCGGCCCTCGCCGGCCACTTCTTGAGCAAGTACGCCAGCGAGAACGGGCGCGGCAAGATGACCCTCTCGGATTCGGCCCTGGAACGCCTCAGCCACTACCCCTGGCCGGGCAACGTCAGAGAGCTAGAGAACGCGCTAGAACGTGCGGTCGTGCTGGCTGAGGGCGCGACGATCGAGACCGCCCATCTCCCCGCAGAGGTCAAGGCGACCCAATCGTCACACGGGATCCGCATCCCAGGCTCTACGCTGGCGGACATCGAGCGCTACGCCATCCTAGAGACGCTGTCCGCTGAGGGAGGCTCCACCAGCAAAGCCGCGAGCAAGCTCGGCATCAGCCCGCGCAAGATCCAGTACAAGTTGCACCAGTACGGCGAGGCGCCACGCAGCGGCAAGCCCGTGGTCGAGGACTGACCCTGGATTGGCGCTTGACCGAGGCGCGCAGCGGCAGGACGCTGCGCCCTGAGGTCGAGCAATGCAGCGAGGTCAAACCCATTTCGCAGGTACAGTCAGCGCACGAGTCGCCGTCACCCAGGGCGTCGTTCAAATCAGCCTCTCCCGAAACATCAGGTAGCCTGGCGACAAAATGCGCGCAGCTATCCTCACGGATTTGCACCTAGGGCCTAAGGCCAGCTTTCAGGGGCAGCTCCGCAAGTTAAGCGACCACGCGGCGCCGTTCTTGCGCCAGTTGGTGAGCCAGCTGAAGCAAGAGGCGCTGGGCGACGCTCAGCGCAAGCCCACCCCCCTCGATCTCTTCATCAACTTGGGGGACGTGCTAGAAGACGAGTCCGAGGCCGCTGACCTCGCGCGCTACGGCGAGTTCACGAGTGAGCTCAGCCGCCTCCGCTGCCCGGTGCTGCACGTCGCGGGCAACCATGATCGGGTGAATTTGAGCGACTCGCAGCTGGTCGAGCTGTGGCAGCGCAATGGTCACCAGAGCAGCGGGCTGTACTACTCGCGAGACGTCGCGGGCATCCACTATTGCGTGCTGGCCAGCCAAGAGACCAAAGACGTCGATGTGCGTCTCCCGACGGAACAGCTTGAGTGGCTAGAGCAGGATCTGAAGCAGACCGACCTCGGCAGCGTGGTCTGCGTACACCACCCGCTCAGCGACTGCGATCTGCACGGCAACCGCTGGTTCGCTGCGGCGCCCCAGCTTTGCCGCGTGGCAGAGCGCAAGGCGGTCCGGCGCGTAATGGAGCAGAGCGGTAAGGTGCTGCTCGTGCTCAACGGACACGCGCACTGGAACCACCTGGACGTGATCGCAGGCATCCCCTACGTGACGCAGCAGAGCCCCATCGAGAACGTCGACGCGGACGCGCCAGGCCGCCCAGCCAGCAGCTACGGCTTGCTCGACATCAGCCAGACGAAGATCAGCCTGCGCGTGTTTGGTGAGCACCCGGCTAACTATCAGTTTCACCTGAGCGCCGAGCAGGCTGCCTTGGTGCAGCAGCGCTAGCGTGGCCAGGCGTTCGCCGCGGGAGGCGCGAGGCAGCCGCAATTTCCGCGTGTTTTGCGCACTTTGCTGACACGCAGCGCCGGCCCCCAGCAGCGCCCACCACCCAGCCCGACTTTCCCCTCGCCCAGCGTTGGCAATTCGCTACATTCCCGCCCGCGTTACCCGACGCACGCGCCAGTAGCTCAGTCGGATAGAGCGGTGGATTTCTAATCCACTGGTCGGGGGTTCGAGTCCCTCCTGGCGTGCTGATTGAACCCCGCGAACTTGGGAGGGCCGTTGCTGCTAGAAGCTGATCCGCTGCTACCAGCCCCGTTAGCCGACGGAGCCGCTGGAATCGGGGGTGGAGGGAGCAACGCTGGGAGCCGCCAAACGCTGTGCTAGGCGCTTGCCAGCCTGGTTCCCGATCCCCGCCAGCAACTCGGAGAGGACTACTGGGTGCAGCTCTACATATCCTCGCGGCATTGAAGACAGCGGATCACGCACCTCTATTCGCTGAGCTGACGCATCTCGACCCACGGTAGGATATAGGATCGACGCCGTCGCTGGATCCGCCCGGTACTGACTAAGGGCGTAGATCGTCAACTGATACAGCATCTCCCGAGGCAGCGACCGCTCCCACAGATCGCGGTACTTCGCGTCGAGGAGCCAGCTCTCACCCCCCAGCCCCGATCCCTTGCGCTGCACCGCGAAGTCTGCGCGCGGGGTCGGTGGAGGGCGCCTCTTGGAGTGGGCAGAGCGCTCCCAGCGGAAGATCTCCCTCAGCGAGTGTTCGTCGCGCACCTCGAAGTCATCGAGGTGCTCACGGAGGAAGCGCGAGAGCAGCCTCTGGAAGAAGCGGTTCATGTCGAACACGAACCCAGGGAGGCGCCGGGCTTGTCCGTCTTCAAGACTTAGAGCTTGGCCCACCACCAACAGTTCGATGAGCTGCAGGGCCGAGCCGTAGTGCCGCGTCAGTCGACCTAGAGATCGCCGCGCACGACTCAGGCTGTCGAAGGTAAGTTGCAGCGGTGCAACTTGCCCAGTGAAGCGAGCGGCCAGTTGCCGCAGCTCGGTCCTCAAGCTGCGATCCGCCGCCAGCGATGCACCCAGCCCAAGTCCACCGAGCAGCACGCGGTTCAACGCGATGTCGAGAGAGCGGAGGTGATGCGAGCACGGCAGTGACGCTTGGGGCAGCTCGCCGGCTAGATCACCCACGCAGATCTTTCCGCGAGGACTTGAGAGCCACTCCCGGCGTTCGCGATAGTCCCGCCGCAAACCACGCCGCCACAGCGCGGTCGCCTCCCGCAGTAGCTCCGTAATCAGCAAATCCTGAAACAGCGCTCCACCGAGCGTCTGCTGCGTCGCGCCGAACGGCTTCGGTGCCTTGGTGCCGTAAGCGTAGCGCACCAACTGGAGCAGCTCGTTGGTGCCAATCTTGGGTGTGATCGTAATTTGCAGGTTACCAAGCTGAAGTCGCCCGACGAACGCGAAGGCGTCAACGCGCACCTTGGACCCGTGTCCCCGCAGCGCGAGGATGCTCTGCTGTTCGAGCTGATCCGCTAGCTCCCAATCCGCTGGCGACAGCACCAGCTCAGAGGTTCGGACCTCCGCGCGCTGCCACTCTTTGAGCCAGATCTGATTCACGGATCTCCCTGCTCAGTCTCGTCGTCACCGTCGACCTCGCCGTCCGGCTCTTGTGCCAGTGCATCAGCACGCACCGCGCTCGCAGACGTGGTGATGCCGTCGAACGCCGACAGCAGACTCTGGATGAGCCGGTCGTGCTGGCCGACTGCCAGCACTTCCTCGCGGATCAATTGCAGTTGACTGTCCACTAGATCCTTACCCAACAGCGACTGCAGCGCAGCGTAGTCCTCGTAGCAATACTCTTGGAGCAGCGGGATGATCTCGTCTCGCAGCGCGTCGGCAAAACGCGCCACGCTGCTGATGGCGCGCCCGTCGTGCAGCAGATACGAATGCCCGACCTGGAGGTTGCGCGTGTCCCTGCCAAGCTCCGTCACGACGCGCTCGTTCAGACGCCGCAGCCACTCCCCGAGGGGCAGCCCCGCCACGCTCGCGTCGCCCAGCAGCGAATGATCCGGCATCAACTCGATGAACCCAAAGCGCCGCCGCAGGGCTGCGTCCAAGAGCGCTATCGATCGATCCGCGGTGTTCATGGTGCCGATCAACAAAACGTTGTCCGGCAACAAGAAGCGCTCGCCGCTCAACGGCAACAGCACGCCAGCGCCTCGCTTGTCCTTCTCCAAAATCGTCAAGAGTTCGCCGAAGATGCGTGGTACGTCGCCGCGGTTGATCTCGTCGATGATCAAAACAAACTTGCGTCTTGGCTGCTGCGCGGCCTGCTTTGCCAGCCTCTTGAGCAATCCATCTCGAAGCGCGAACGCAACGCCACCCTCGGCCAACTGCGGCCGATAGCCTTCGATGAAATCCTCATAGCCGTATCCCGGATGAAACGAGATCAGGCTGATCGCTTGTCCCTGTTCCAGCTCAGCGCTTTGCTCGTCGCTCAGGCCGCCCGCAGCGACACCAAACCACGACCGCGCTGCGATCTCTTTGGCGGCCCCTTGGGCTGAGTACGTCTTCCCCGTACCGGGTGGACCGTACAGAATCACCTGTCCTTTGCGGTTCAACGCGGAGTCGATGCGCTGATAGATCCCGGCAAGCGGCGCCAAAGGCCCTGCCTCAGCCGTGGGTTTGGTGGTGGGGAGCGCGCCAAGCGGCGCTTCAACTCCCAGCAGACGCGCTTCGATCTGCAGCAAATTCTCAAGCCTTTTGATGGGGCGGAACGTGGTGCGCAGCGCTTCGCGCTCGGGCTGTTGCCACTCGTGTGTCGAGAGCCATTTCACCGGGCGCCGGTGAACGAAGCTCGCGTCGGGCACGAAGTGGTAGTCGCCCTCGATGCGCCCGATGCCAAGCACCTTCTGGCCCTGCATGGCGATCACCGTGTCCCCCGTCTGCGCCGTCACCAGGAACATCACCAGTTCGTTGACCTCGCGAGCCACGAGCTGCGGGGGCCGATTCGGGAGCGCCTGGCGCAGCCGATCTGCCAGCTGCTCCTTCGACCCGGCGTTGTCGTCAAGCCAGCTCAAGTCTCCCAGCGGCCAATGCACCGCCATGTAGCCACCTTCGCGCATCTGCGGCCAATATGAGCCTTGGTCCGTTAACGTGCCGACCCGCCAGCAGGCGCGTGGCGCGCCGAACAGTTGCCGCAAGGTAATACTCAGCTCGGTCATCGTCAGCCCGACTTGACGGGCGATGTAGTAGAAGAAGCGCGCGTTCTCGTAGCGCTTGTGTGTAGGGCGCTTGACCAGCTTGATCAGTTGGTACTGCTGGTAGGGCACGGAATGGAACGCGGAGACAAGCGCCGGATAGAGCACGCTCAGGTACTTGTGACCCCACGCGCTGTCACAGACCAGCGGAGCCAATTCATCAAGCCGCGCTTGAAGATCGTCAAAGTCAGGCTCAGCCTCACGGCTCACTTCGGACGCCACGCGACAGGCCACGACCAGCTGGTCACGCTGATTCCGTGCGACATCAATGGCCTGCTCCGAGCTTAGGATCGTCTGCCTCTGAGGGCTACCCGTCACCCAGTCCTGAGACTCGGCCGACTGATACAACCCGAACTTCAGCGCGCTCCCGCCCGCGATGCTGCCGAACCAGCCGCCGAACTCCTCGTCATCTTTGAACTCAAGCCAATACACGAGGCTGTCATGGTTGCCTCGCGCGTGCATGTGTAGCAGCAGCGCTTCACCATCCAAGCGGCTCAGCGCCTCGGGTCCGAATCTATCGCGGAAACGGGCGCGTTGCCCATCGGCCAGTTTGCGCGAAGGGACGTGGCCCGCGCGCGTCGCCTCTGAGAACGCTCGCTGCAGCGCCAAGGCGAGCTTGGCGCCAACTCGCGCATTGTCGTGTTCTTCGAGCTCCAGGTCTGCGTCAGGCTCGGGCGCCACTTCGTCGCTGGGCCCGCTGCGGTGTGTTTCACGCACCGTCTGCGCCACCGCTTCAGGATCCAGCTGCTCCAGAGGCCGGTCGCCGACTGCTGCCCACAGTCCACGTCTTGGGTTGCTGACCCAGCCAGTCTTTTTGAGGTAGCTACGAGCCCAGCCCATCCGGTAGCTGGCCTCGCTCTGGTCTGGTCTCGACTCCTTGTGCGGAACTGCGAGCTCCTCCTCGCTCAACCCCATCTCCCGACCCACGAGCTCATCAAGCTCCGCTATGCCCAAGGGTCGCGCCTCACGACGCAGAACACGCACCATCGGGACCATGTACTCTTGGAAGACCGCCGACTGCGATGCTTGATCTGACACAACCCACGACGCTATCAGGGCAGGCGCGAAGCTGTCCCGATCGAATTGTTGTTTGTCCGCGCCGCCGCACACCCGTGTATTCACCACGCAGCAGAGCATGCAAGTCCTAGTCACTGGTTCAACTGGCCACGTCGGGCGCGAGGTGGTGCGCGCGCTGCTGAACAAGGGGGCGGGGGTGGTCGCTGCGGCGAGGAAAGCGAGCGAAGTCGTAGAGCGCTTCGGAGACTCGGTCACTGCGGCACGGTTGGACTTCAACGATCGCGCATCGTGGCTGACCGCGCTGCAAGGCGCCGATCGTGTGTTCTTGATGCGTCCGCCGGCCATCAGCAACGTGCGCGAGAACATCAACCCGTTCATCGACTTCGCGCGCGCTCACCGCGTAGGACATATCGCGTTCCTGTCCGTCGCTGGCGCGGGTAGCAACCGGATCGTTCCCCATCGCAAGGTGGAGGATCACCTGCGCGCAGCGAGCACCCACTACACCAACCTGCGGCCCGGCTTCTTCGCCCAGAACCTCGAGTCCGCGTATCGCCGGGATCTCGTCGAAGACAACCGCATCTACGTTCCCGCGGGGCATCGACCAGTGAACTGGATCGACGTGCGGGACATCGCCGAGGTGGCGGCCCTGGTGCTCACGCAGCCAGCAGCACACCAAGGTCAGAGCTACACCTTGACCGGGCCCAGGCCCGTCCCTTGGTCTGAGCTGACCCAGGCGCTCAGCGCAGCGCTGGGCCGCCCCATTCGCTACGAGGCCGCGTCGCTGCTCGGCTATGTGCGGCATCTGTCACGGCAAGGGCTTGCTCCCGGCGCCATCGCGGTGCAGACCGTGCTGCATTTCCTGCTGCGCTTCGGCCAAGGCGCGACGGTCGACCCAACCCTTGAGCACATCCTGGGCAGGCCTGGGCGCGGCGTTCAGGAGTACATCGCAGACCACGTGGAGACGTGGACAATACCCAGCTCGGCGTAGTGAGCGGGCAGCACCCCCCAGCACCCGCCCGGGGGAGGCGTTGCGCCACGGTGTGGCGCGGGACGTCCATCAATTGTCCGCTCCCCCCATCGCTCAGGTCGCTAGTCTTTCAGGACAAAAGTGACCTTCATCGTGACTCGATAGGCCGTCACCTTTCCGTCTTTGACCACCAGTTGTTGCTCCTTGATCCAGGCGCCTTGGATGTTCTGAATGGTCTTCGCGGCGCGCGCGATTCCATCCTTCATGGCGTGCTCGAAGCTCTGGGTTGACTCACTAGAGATTTCCGTAATTTTCGCTACGCTCATTTTGCTTCCTCTCGATTGATTCGCGGTGGCACCGGAGGCGCCAGCGCTTCTAGTGTTTCTTCATCGAAACACAGTTATTTAGACCCCTGCCCTGCTTGGCTCCCAGCAGGCGGTGACGCGCACTGTGCGAAAGGCATGCCAGCAAGCGGGCCAGCCACTTGCTTTAGGCGCGCCAGCCGCCTGACCAGTAGCGTCCCCGGCTCCTAAATGATCCTCACGTGGGGGTGGAGGGCTCACGCTTGCTTAGCCGCTTCAGCCGTCAACGCGTCGAAGTGCCGCCCCGAAACCCGCGAATAAATGGCTTCAAACAGCCCCGCGGCAGCAAGCATGCCATCAAGCACATCCAACGTCTGGGGAAAAGTAGCGTAGGTGTGTAGGCGCAGCGCGGCCAACGCTAAAGCGCACACCAGCGTCGCCGCAGCGCAGACCACGCGGATTGCACCGATGTCAGTCCAAATCCGCCCCCCACATCAACGCACCTTCAACACGCCGGCGCAAGCAGCCGGGAACCCATCGTCCGCGTCACCACACCTGAGTTGCTCCATGGCAGACATGCACTCGTTGCCGCCCGGTCCGACGCCGACGGCCGACTCACAGTCTATGCTGGCGGAGATCGCGGCGAGACACTCCGCCTTCGAAGAATCACACGGCGCGCCCGTGGAGCAGTACGTGTCGAGGAAGCGCTTGCACCACGCCATGGCTGGCGCCGGGTCAAAGATGTTACTGCATTCAACCGGAAAGCCGAACGCGCACGCCCATTCCGGGAGGGCGCCGATGCAGCTTTGCACGGACCGGTCGCTCCTACAAAAGCTTGCGCCGGGGTCGACGCATTCCGCGACCTCATCGCCGCAAGCGTGCACCCAAGTGCACAGCGCGTCCTGACCGCGCAAACACGTCGGCGAGCGCCGGGGCAACAAGCTGGAGCTCTCGTCGTCCGAGCTTGAACAGCTCGCCAGTACCAATAGCCCAAGCGCGCAAGCCACGATATGTTTCCGCACAGACATGGTCAAATGGTCACTGGTCGCGCCGCGCGTGTCAATGCCAACTACAGCTGCACGCTGGCGCCCTACACGCTGCCCGTTCAATTCCTCAACTTCACAACGCCCGGCAAGACGGTGGGGTCTCATCCGAGACGCTGCAGCTCATGCGAGCGCCAGGCGCTGCTCACCGCTCGGCACGATGCCGATCGCAGCTTTGCAATGCAGAGGGCCGGAGGGGCCGGAGACGTGATAGGCCAGTTCTTCTTCGCTTGATGTCGCCCCCAACATCACGGAAGGCGCCCGTGATCCATCAGTCCTCCGTTGAGCCCTTCGCCGTTGCGCCCGCAGCAGGCGCAGCGCTCGGGCGACCCTGAACAGTTTTCCCTTGCGCCGCCCCGCGGTTGGGGGATTATGGCTGATTCCGCGCGCAACTGCGCGTTGCACGCGACTGGAGGACTCATGCTGCCACACTCCGTTTTGCTGGGACGCGTCTTGCTCGCCACTGGGCTGGGAGCAGTCATCGGCTACGAGCGCGATCGCCACCGCAAACACGTCGGCCTCAGGACCCACTCCATCGTCGCCATGGCGTCCGCGACCTTCATGATCGTGTCGGCTCATTTCGCGTTCTACCAAGGCTATACCGAGGGCAGCATCGTCGAGGTCGATGGTTCGCGTATCGCCGCCTCGGTGGTCTCTGGTATCGGCTTCTTGGCGGGCGGCGCTATTCTGCGTACGGGCCTCACCGTGCAAGGCCTCACCACCGCCGCCGGCCTGTGGCTCGTCTCGGCCATTGGCCTAGCCAGCGGCGGCGGCATGTACTGGGAAGCGGTGGCCGTGACCGCCCTCGGCACACTAGCGCTCACCGTGCTGCGCCGCTTCGAAGACAAGGACGACTCCTTGCCTCAGCACCGCAGGATCACGCTGGTGGTGTCCCGAGACAGCGAGATCGTCGAACACGTGCAAGCTGCCGTGAGCGAGCTGGGTGGGGTGGTCTGCGACATCGAGTACGCGGCCCGCATGGGCGACAAGCAACGCACCGAATTGCACTTTAACGTGCGCCTCCCTGAAGACACGCGGCTTGAGAGCCTGATCCGTAAGCTGAAAGATCTACAGACCGTGCGGCGCATTCGTGTCGGTGGCGCCGCGCAATAGCTGCGGACGCCCGCTGTAGCCCCGATCAGCGCAAGAAGCTGGCAAACAGCGCTTCGTAGCGCTCCCGCGACGGGACCGCCGCGAACGCTTCCGCGTCTGCGGCCAAGCTGTACGCGCCGCTGGTCGCATCCACGCGGTAAACAGGCGCCGTCGCTGAGATCCCGAGCTGGATCTCTTCAACCGCCGTGATGAAGAAATAGGCGGTGTCCACGGAGCTGTCCGCGGACACGTACTGCAACGTGACGGTCAACTGCCCGGTCGGGCTCGGAGGCGCGTACACGTAGTACCGCGCGTAATCGTCGTGCTCGGTCGGGGTATCGATCACCGTCCCCTCCTGTGGCTGGACCAAGATCAAGAGTGAGCCAGGCACGACTTGGCCTGGGCTGCTGACCAGCGTCGTATCCTCCGGGATCCCTAGCACGAGGCGATCTACGCCGTCGTCTCCCCACAAAGCGTCGCCCCAGCCGCCTCCGCCGAAGAAGTTCGGCCCGAGCCAGATCCCAGGCGAGTGCCTGACTTCGTCGACGTTCCACACGAACACGTCATCGCCCCGCCCACCGAACACGCGAAAATCTCGAGCATTTCCGCCGATCACCGCGATGTCGCCCGAGTCGTTCGCGTCCAGCGCGTCGGTGCGGCCATCTTCGCCGTTGCCCAGATCAAGCGCGGCGCGCTCGAAGTTGTTCACGAACACCAGGTCGCTGCCGGGCCCGGTGTGCAGCGTGGTCGTCACCACGTCATAGCTGTCAAGGCCGGCCGAGCCAGGGCCGCCGATGATCGCCAGATCGTTGTCTCGCGCGGCTCCGGTCACGCTGGAGCCAACGCGCACCTCCGCGGAGTGCCCGCGGCGATAGCGCAACATGTCGGGCCCATCACCGAAGCGCACCGCCGGACCGTACAATAGATTCCCCGTGGATTCAAAGGCGCCGCCTGCGCCAAGGTCCAAGATGTCGGTACCGGATGACCCGTGGAAGTATTCCATGATCGCGTCCACGGCCACGCCTGCTTCGGTGGCCCGGTTCAAGCGCCACCCGAACGCGAAATCGTGAGCATCATCCCGCAGCAATTCCCACGTCCCAACCCGCGTGGAGAAGGCGTTCCAATTGGCGAGCAGCGCGGTCTGCTGCCAGTCCCACTCTCCCGGCGGCAACAGCGGAGACGGCGAGCCCTCCACCACGTGACCGTCGTTGTAGATGGAGTCGAAGATCCCTTCAGGCTGCGCGGTTGGGGTCCAGCTGCCGTCCCAGGAGTATTGATTAGGCTGGTTGGGCCACGCGCCGCTTCCACCTCCAGAACCGCCGCTGCCCGAGGTGCCAGCGCCAGAGCCGCCGTTGCCAGAGCCGCCGTTGCCAGAACCAGCATTGCCAGAACCAGCATTGCCAGAGCCACCACTCGCGGCGCCGTCGTTGCCCGAATCACCGCAGCCCGAGCAAACCACCGCCCCTGCGCACCACGCTACGTATATCCACGCGTCAATCAGCTTGGAGCGCAACCTCAGCATAGTCGTGCCTCGCCCTGGCTTTGAACGGATCTCACGCTTGTCCCCCGTGAGGCGGAGTCTAGCAGCAGAGACGCCAGGCAAGCATCAATATCTCGCGATGACTCCCCTTGCACGCATCACCGCGCGGGCCACCCGCCAAGGTCACCCCGGCGCAGAGGGCACCCCGATCCAGCTGCTCAGCCTAGAAGAGTTCTTCGACGGCAGCACCGAGGGCTGGGGCGCCGGGCAGACTCATGAAGCCGTGATCGTGCCTGAGGGCACCCGCCGGTGTCCTGCTGGTGGGGTTAGGCTCTTGGTTCGGGGCCGTGCTGCCCCCAGCCGCGCCCTACTTCTTCAACGCTGCCGCCCGGCTCTCAACGCGTTCCCACATGCGAATGTAGGCCTCTGCCGAGCGGAACAGCGGCTCGATCGCGTCATCGGTCATCCCGTCGCGCCGCGCGTCTTCGATGTACTCTGGCAACAGGCCGACGTGGATCATGCCCTCGGTGTTGAAGTCCACCTCCCGAGAACCCAGGTGAGGCTGGGTGAAGGTGATCGCGCCGTCGTACGAAGTGAACGGGTAGGTGATGGGGTTGGCCTGGGGCTGCTGGCAGCCTGAGTCAGCGCCAAACCGCGGCCGTGGTCCACCAGCGAAGCCGTTCAGATCAAACGAGAAGCCTTCCGCGGGGTAACTAGCGTTCTCTACCAGCTCCTGGATGGTCGCGCGGTATCCAGCGCCCATCTGACCAGGGTTCGCGGGGTCGCCGCAGCGACCGAACTCAGCGCCGCGCATGCCGCCGAGGGCGTACAGCCGCCCGTCGTTGCTGTTGCCGTGGGTCTTGGTGGCGGGGTAGTCGGCGGCCTCGAGTATTTCATACGCGCGCGCCAGGCTGCGCTGGGGCAAATGCGCGATGTCGATCAGCATCCCGCGCAGCATCATCTCTTGCATCAGCGTCTCGCCGAGGGGCGTGAAGCCGAAGCTCTGGCAATACTCGCCAGTCAGCGCCGGCTCCTGGATCTTCTTCAGGTACGGCAGCAGCGTGCCCACCGGACTCGCGGCGAAGCCGCTCATGTCATACGGCGCCGGTGAATCGTAGACCGCGCGGGGCTTGTTTAGCCCGCCAAACGTCACGCCTCCACCGTCGAACGTGGTGGAGATCCCTGGGCAAGCTTCGACGAAGCTTGAGTCGTGCCCGCTGTTGATGAAGTTGCCGAGCTCGATGATGCCGTCGCTGCCATCACCCGAGGTGAAGCCGTTGTCGTATTTATGTACGGGAAAAATCACGCGCACGCCCAGCGCTTCGTACTTGTCTAGCTCCCCGCGCACGCTGTCCGGCGTGCACTTGTCAAAGCCCTCGGGCGGCGTCAAAAAGCAGTCAAACAGGTTCGATATCTCGATCCCCAGCACTACAGCCAGCTTGCCGCTCTTGACCGCAGCACGTGCTTCCGCGGGGCTCTCCACAACCTTGAACCAGCCCTTGCCAGGGCCGCCCGACTGGGCGTCGATGTAGCGCTCTAGGTTGCGCACCTCTTGGATCGTGCGCTCCACGCTCACCATGTCGTTGCACGAGTAGCGGGCGCTTTGTGAGCCGATGCCCGTCATCAAGTCGCACAACACCGAGTTGCCCGTCGCCAGCTGCACCATTAGGCGCATCCCGCCTAGGTACGCGCGCTCCAGCCACTTGTAGTACATGGTCTGGTGCGTCGAGAGCTTCCACGAGTTCGGCCACTCGGTAAAATCGGGGTAGCCCGCGGTGAAGTGGTTGAACTCGGGCACCTCCCCCGTAGTGGCGATGGGCAGCAGCTTGTCCAAATCGAGGGAGGTTGGGTTGTCGTAGAAGTACCCGACCGCGTCTTTGCGCCCCTCGCTGCCATGAAACGGGGAGCAGTCAGGCAAGGCGTGCTCCACGCCCAGACGGTGGAACGGGGCGCCGTGGAAGATCCCCCCACCCCCAAACCCGAAGTTGGTCATCATGTGAGAGTGGAGCTCGGCGTATCCGTAGAGATCACCGTCGTCCCACTGGGTCTTGCTGATGCTGCCCGTGGCGTCGAGGGTCAGCTCGGGGAACTCTGCGCAATTTTCCGCCGGGAATAATGTGATGATGGCAGCTTGGGCCTCGTCGCTGGTCAAGCCCGCCACGCCAAGGTACAGGCCGCTCTGGTAGTGCTTTAGCTGGTAGCGCTTGGCGTCACGCGTTGAGGGCGCGATCTCCCACTCGGCCGGGGACCGGAAGGTGTCGTCCAGCAGCTCAATGTCCGAATCCAGCTTGACGACGCGGCTGAAGCGGTACGCTGCCGGCGCTGAGCCCTCGACCAGCTGCGCCGTGAGGTAATGCTTTTCCGTATCGTAAAACAGGTAGGTCCCGAGATCCGTCGCGCGCATGCGAAACTTGGCGGCGCCGGCGGCGTCCGTGGCTGAAAAGGCGTACACGTCGCCGTCCGCCGCCACTTGGCGTGGTGCCGCCGCGCCATCGAAGCCCTCCACCGAGTAGCAGCCGTTCGCATAGCCATACACGCCGTTGTCTGCAGGCGGATCGGGCAGCGTGATGCCCTGGCTTGCCTCGTCGGTTTCTTCACAGCCTAGGGCGAGCAGGGCGAGCAGCGGCAGAGTCAAGTAGCGTAAGCGGATCATTGAGCGACACCATGACACCGCTCGGGCGCACAGGGAAGCCGCAATGCGGCGGAGATCCCAGCCGCGTCGCCTGGGCGCGCCTAGCTGGCCAGCCCGCAACGCCTACGAGGGGCCTGACGTCTCAAGCCGCCATCACACCGCGTACCTGCGCAAACGCAGGGCGCCAATGTGGGTGCGGCTAACGCGCTGGGGCCGCTCCTCCACCAGCAGCGGCGCCCGAGCCACAACACCCGAACAACGACGCTGGCGAGCCGCCCACACGAGGCCCGAGCTGGACCTGGAGGTGGGGGTGGAGGTGGAGGTGGAGGAGCGCCACCCCAAGGCCGCGCGTTGTTTATTGCCTCACGGCATCGCATAGCGCCAACTCACGTCGCCGCAGCAAGATGCCGCGCGGTCTGTGCATCGATCACATCGAAGGCGCCTATCACGCCGATCACCTGCTGACCGTTGAACACCGGAGCCTTGCTGGTGCGCAGCCAGCGGACGCGGCCCTCCACGTCCTGGCGCTCAAGGATGTCAAACAGCGACTGCCTTGATTCCATTACCTTACGGTCGTCTCGCCGATAGAGCGCGCCTTGACGACACCAGACGATGTCCTCATGCATGTCGTTCAGGCCGACGAAGCGCTCAATATCCCCCACCCCAGACTCCCGCACCAGCGCCTGGCAGCCCCCCAGGAAATCCAGACGAGCGTCTTTCCAAAACACGCGCAGCGCCGGGTAGACGCCGCGCAGCTGCTCGAGCGCATCCGCGAACAGCACGACCAGCGGCCGCTGGTGCGCGCCAGGGTCAACGCGAGAGATGCGTGTGTTGACGAGCTGTTCTTCGACCCTTGGCTCGGGCCACGCGTGGCGCTGTAAGGGCCCGAAGGCCCGAATGTAGTCGGCGATGTGTGGTGCGTTCGCTGTGAGGAAGCGACTCATCCCCCAAGGGTACGCTGGCCCAGCGCGGCTTTGTTGCAGTTTTGTCCAGGCGCAAAAACGCGGTGTTCTTTCGAGGAAACTCAGGGGCGTGACCATTTTGGACAGCGGGTGGCGGCGGCAGCGCATCCGCCGGCTTTCGCGTCAGGCACGCGGACGGGAGCCTTTACGGTCGCGTCGCGGATCCAATAGCCGCCGACCACCACGCCAAGGCGCTCTTCGCCCTGACCACCCTAGGCTACAAAGAAGGCGAAGCACGTCGCGCCCTGGATGCCGTGCGCCGGAGCTGCGTGCGCTCCCAAGATCCGATCTCCCACGTGGGACCGGGCGAGCCTGATCTCACGCTACAGGGTTTAATCCGCATGGCACTGCATGAGCTGCTGCATGGGCTGCTGCCTAAGTCGATGCGAGCAGCGTAAATGGGGGAGCGGGTGTCCGCTCCGTGCGTGTGGGCTAGCATAGGAAAGGGTCTACAGGGCTAGCGACGTCAGGGATCAGGTGTGATGAGTGACCTCAACGAGCATCGCAGCGCAAGCGGACGAATGTGGGCTCTTCCAGCGCTCGGGTGGGCGGGAGCGCCCGCCGGCGGTGACGACGCCGCCTAGCATATCGCCTTGCTGCAGTGGCGCGTCAGCCGCTACTGCTCAAAGGATCGGCGTTTTCCCCTAGGAATCGCAAGACGGCTTGGCGGGTGTCGAACCATGGGTCTCCAAGTGTCAACGGTTCACCCACCACAGGCTCTTCCCAGCGCACGAACCGCAAGGGGACGCGATGGTCTTCAGCTGTGGGATCCACGAGCCCGGCGAGCTTCATTCAAAGCGCGAAGGACCCGGCCTCGTCCAGCAGCCGTTCGCGGGCGCTGGCGAGCGAACTGGCCAGTCGCTCAGCGGTGTCAGGGCTCAAAGGACCGCGCGCGGCGTACACGGCAAGCGCGACGGCGCTCGCACGGCTTTCGAGCTCGGGGACCCGAGCGTGGGGGTGGGTGGGCTCGCTCTGTCCGTCTCCTCAAGCTCGGGCCACGCTGGGCTTCCTCCCTACCGAGCAAAGCGAAGAGCGCGATGCGGCCAGCGCGAGCGGCCACCTCAATCAGAGCCCGCTGAAAGCGCAGTGGCGCGCACCAAGGCTCGACACTTGCCCTAACCTCATGCACCGTTCTTGCCGTGAAACCGCTGCCCAACGTCAACGAACCGCTCACTCAAGCTGAGCTCAAGGCCCTGCATGCCGCGCTCGACAAGCCTGGCGGCCTCAACGTGTACGCGACGATGGGTGTGTTCAGCGCCGTCGTCAGCGCTCCGTCGGTCTTTCCGCCCAGCGGCTGGTTGCCCTTGATCTTGGGTGAGCGCATGATCAGCGGCCCCGACGACCCGCTCATCGGCTTGATCTTGCGCTTCTACAACAACATTTCCGTGCAGTTTTCTAAGGGGCGGGTCACCTGCCCACCAGCCAGCGAAGGCCAGCAAATCGCCGATTTCTGCCATGGCTACTTAGAGATCGTCGATCGCGACCAAGCCTGGATCGACAACGAGGACGCCATGCAGGCGATCTCCTCCATCGTCTTGCTGGCTGGGCAGCAGCTGGCCGAGCGCGCCGGAGCTCAAGACCAAGACGCGGCCGCGCTGGAAGAGGTGAGCGAGTGGCGCCAAGCCGCCCGCGAGGACCTCGCTGAAATCCTCCTGGAAACGTTCGACATCCTGGCGCCAGCCCGCAACGCGGTCGACAGCGCGGGCCGGGGCACCGTCACCCGACAAGATCCCAAGGTGGGGCGCAACGACCCGTGCCCCTGCGGCAGCGGCAAAAAGTACAAGAAGTGCTGCGCTAACAACTAGAGCGCTCAACGGGCGGCGCGTTAGTGCACGCCCGGGCGCCCGAGTAATCGATGTCTGGTATGCTCGCCGCGTGCGGCAACTCCTCTTCCACGCCCTCAGTGTCTCGCTCCTGACTTCCGTCAGCCTGCTGCCTCGGCAAGCGGCCGCTCAAGACTGCGGCTGCGATCATCGACTCGACACCAGCGTCACCAGCTTCGACGGGGTCGCGGCCGGGGTGAAGCCTGGCGAGCGTATCTGCGTGATGGCTGGCGAGCGCGAGTTCCTACGCTTTCAGCACCTCCAGGGGACAGAATCCGCGCGGATTGAGATCATCAACTGCGGCGGCCTGGTTGAGATCCACAACGACACCCGAGCCTACGCGCTGGTGTTCGAAGATGATTCGAAGTACTTCCACGTCAGCGGCACGGGTGATCCGACCATCACCTACGGCTTCAACATCAGCGCCCCCGCCAAAGAGCCGTACCCAGGCGTAGGCCTGTGGACGCTGGGCAGGAGCACCAACTACGAGGCCGACCACCTGGAGATCCACCACACTGGCTTCGCTGGGGTGAGCGCTAAGACCGACCCGCTGTGCGACGGCAGCGCCGATCAAGGCACGTTTGTGCAGCGCGACGTGGACTTGCACCACCTGTATGTCCACGACACGGGCGGCGAAGGCTTCTACGTCGGCAGCACGCAATCCAAGGGTCAGACCATCACCTGCAACGGCAACCAAGAGCTCCACCAGCCACATTTCCTTGAGGGAATTCGTCTACACCACAACCTGATCGAGCGCACCGGTTGGGACGGCGCGCAGGTCGGCATGGCGCGGAGCGACTGCCACGTCTACGCCAACGTGATCCGGCGCGTCGGCCTGGAGGGCGTGCAGTATCAGCAGCAGGGCTTACAGATCGGCGCGTTCTCAGCCTGCGAGATCTGGGGCAACGTGCTGGAAGACGGGCCGACCAATGGCATCTTTGTGTTCGGTGCCCATCAGACCTCTGTCTACAACAACGTCGTCATCGACTTTCAAGGCACGGGGATCTACGCCAACCAGCAAGACTTTGGGGCGGGTCACGGCTACCGCATCTGGTTCAACACCATCGTCAACGCCGGCGACGGCGGCGTGAAGCTGTTCGGTGGGGACTTGGTCGCGAACGAGCTCAAGAGCAATTTCTCTGTGGGGGCCAACGCGGCCATCGCGGCGGGCGGCGACGTCGACGTCGCGAAGGCAGGCAACCTAGAGGTAGGGAGCCTCGCGGAAGCGAAATTTCTCGGAGCCGGAGACTACCACCTCGCCAGCGACTCACCAGCCAACGGCGCCGGCGTCGCGGTGGCAGAGGTCAGCGTGGACTATGACGGGCGGCAGCGCGCGACGCCTCCAAGCGCTGGCGCGCTGGAGTACACCGACGACCCGGGCCCCGTGGACGGCGGGGCAGCGGGCAGCGCTGGCTTCGGTGGCAGCGGCCAGGCTGGGACCGCTGGCAGCGCGCAGGCTGGCGGCGCTCAGGGTGGCGACGGAGCGACGACCAGCGGCGGCGCGAGCGCCACGGGCGGCGGCTCGTCAGACTCAGGCGGCTGCGGTTGTCGGCTCTCTGAGTCGCCAGCGCCTGCTGCCTGGCCGCTGCTGCTCACGCTGGTGGGTCTGCTGGTGCGGCGGCGAACGCAGCCCGCCAAAGGCTAGCGCCCGCTAGGGCGTGGCTTCGCTGTGAGGAGCGCGCGCGCCCTGAGCATGGAACGCCGCTCGGGCACTCACCGTACGGCAAGCACCCGAGCCCAGCTCTTGCGCCCGAATTAGCCCGCGTTGACCGCGATTTGGCGGGGCTTGGCCTCGGGCTTCTTCGGGATGGTGAGGCGCAACACCCCCTCTTTGAGCGCCGCGTTGACGTCGTGGCTCGCGTTGTCCGGCAGCGTGAACACCCGGCTGAAGCTGCCGTAGCTGCGCTCGACCTGATGGAAGCGCTCGTTCTCCTGGTGGCTCTCGGCGAGGCGCTTGCCGGTGATCGACAGCTGGTTGCCGTTCAGCTGCACGTCGACGTCGTCCGGCTTCACCCCGGGCAAGTCAGCGTAGACCTCGAACGCCTCGGGCGTCTCTTTGACGTCGAAGGTGGGCGCGAAGCGCGCGGCGCGGCTCTCGGTGTCGTCGAGTCGAGACAGCTCGCGCATGAAGCGCGGCAGTACGCTGTCCACGCCATAGAAAAATGGATCCCTACGGAAAATACTTAGCTCGTTCATGGTAGACCTCATTTGGCTGGGCGCTGAACCGCGCGCCGCCCGCCGAGCAGGCTGTCACCTGCTGACCAAATTCGCCGGGCCTGCGCGCGATCTCGCGACGTGGATGCTGGTTGGCCGCCCGGGTTCCAGGGCTCGCCGCTGCGGTGGCAGCGGGGGCCGGGTTGGGTTCCGGGCGTCGTGTCGAACGGCGGACAACCTGCGGTCGCCACGCGAGCTGTCAACCCACGCCACAAAAAAGCCAGAAACACAGCGTAAATACGCTATAATTGCGCCTCGGCGGGCGCCAGACCGCGCGGGCTATCCAGCGCCGGTCAGCGCGGGACTTCGTTGCGGCTACACCCGAACAGGATATCGACCTGGCCCTTCAAGTCGCCGCTGATGCGATCGCACGTGTTGGGGCAGACCAGGATCTTTTTCGGGTCCTGAGCGTTGTCGTAGTACCAGCCACCGTCGGGTCCACAGTCGGCTGCCGAGGGAACGTACAACACGTCCTCTGGGCTGCCGCCGTTGCTTGGTGTGTACTTCACGTTGACCTTACCGGAGTCGAACTCTTGACCCTCTGGCGCCGCGGGGATCTCCCACTGGCAGTCGAGCTGAGTCCCTGACACTACAGCCTTCGCCAGCTCTGAGAACACGCCGGAGAAGCTGGACTGGCACAAGTCGCCGGGCGTCGTCCCAGCGTATTGGGTCAGCTCGGTGTACACCGTGCCGGTGCTGGCGCAGGCAGGGCAGCTCCCAGTGCAAAACACCCCGAAGAAGCGCCAGCTATCGAACCAGCCAGGATCCAGCACGTTGACCGCGTCGATGAAGGCCTGTGACGTCATGGCCGAGTTGTCGTCGGTCACCACCGAGAAGTACTTGGACGAGTTCTGACGCAGCACCGGCTTGTAGGTCGGGTAGTGCATGAGCAGCTTCTGCAACGCATCTGAGCTGCCCACGCTGTCGTCGATGCGCGCATACCGTGGCAAGTTTGTATCCGCCGGGCAAGAGCCACTACCCAGCGGCGGGGGGATGCACACCCCGAACTTGATGAAGTTGGGCGGGCCGCTCTCGGAGATGATGACCACGTGGACATCAATGCCCTGGGTCAAGATGCCGCCAGCGAACAGGTTCATGTTGTCTTGGACCTTCTTCGCCTCCTCGCTCATGCTGCATGAGTTATCGAGGGCCCAGATGATGTCCACTGGGCGCACGGTGTTGTCGGCGGTCTTGGTTTGCGCAAAGCACTCGCCGCCGTCCTCGATAGTTGAGCCGCCGTTGCCGCCGCCGTCGATCAAGCCGCCGCCAAAACCATCGCCGCCGGTAGCCGAAGAGCCGCCCTTCGCGCCGGAACCCGCGCGGGCTCCGTTCCCCCCGGAACCCACCTCGCTGCCCGACTCGCCGCCAGCTGAGCAGGCGTTGACCAAGGCGAAACCAAGCCCTAACAGCCCGACCCGCAGCGCCACGCTGCGCAGCGCCGCGGCCCACCGGATCGTGACTCGGGGCGCAGGGCGCGGCTTCGAGCGGGGAGATTGGGGATCCGAGAGCGCGGCCTGAGTTCGTCGTAGGTGCATGTCACGGGTCCTTAAGCGAGTAGCGGATCACGCCGCGGCGCGGCGTCCATCAATGGCGCAGTGCGTCCTGAAACAATCGGCGCGAGATCGTGGCGGCGTGGACCTCCACGCGAGCGCCGCTCATTGTCCCGCATCGCTCACGGGTAACGCAAGCTGCAGGGCTGGGTAAGCACGCGGCGCTGGCTGCGGACCAGCGCGAGCAGCGCATTCGCTGGGGCAAGCGGCGCACGACACGCAAGCGGTGTAGACTGCCGCCATGAACGCGCCCGCTCTCAGTTCGGTTGGTCTGGTCTGGCTGCTGTGTGTTGGCTGCGGGGGGGCGACACAGCCGGCAGCGGCACCTGTAGACCCCGAGCCGCAAGTTACCGCCCCAAAACCCGCCCCTGATCCCATCGACGAGCCCGTCGCTGAGAGCGCTCCCCCTGAAGCGGCGCCTGAAGCGCCTCCGGCTGTTGAGCCCGCGTTTACCGAGGGCATGACCGTCGATCAAGCGATCAAGGCGGTTCCGGAAGGTACGCCGCGCTTGAACTTGGACCCTGAGGTCCTGGGCAGGCCGCTCGGCGAGTTCTCGTTGTATGAGCCGTGTAAGCCCAGCGCCAAGCAGAAGTGGACCGTGCGCGTGGCGATCTGGCAAGGCAAGCCGGTGGGCGTGGACGTCGAGACCAGCCCCAAGAATGATAAATTCGCCGCCTGCGCCGCTGCGCGAGTGCGAACTGTGGAGTGGAAGGACCAGGTGCCGAGCCTCAACACCGTCGAGACTTCGTTCTAGAGCCCGGGAACAATTCGCTAGCGCTCTGGGTTGCAACGCCCTGTGAACGCCCGAGCAGTCTTGGTTGCGGCCGCCCTCGCGGCCAGTCTCTTGCTCCCCGCGTGCCGCGACCGCGGAGCGCTGCGGCACGAACCAGCCGTCGCCGCGGCCCAGCAAGATTTGGTCAGCGGGGCAGAGGCAGCGGCGGCTCAAGCCTCGGGGGTTCAGGCCGCCCCACCGACGCTGGCGGCGCCCCAACCTCAGGCGCCCATCACGCCGCTGTCTAGCGGCGCGCTGATCGAAGACGAGCGCAACAGCATTCAAATCTTCCGTGAGGCAGCGGCGTCGGTGGTGTTCGTCACCCAAAAGCGCCTGGTCATGGATCGGCTGTCGATGCGCGCGCTGGAGGTGCCAGCCGGCAGCGGCTCTGGCTTTATTTGGGATGACCGCGGCCACGTCGTAACCAATTACCATGTGGTCGCCGGAGCGCGGTCGCTCAGCGTGACGCTGTACAACCAACAGACCTACGAAGCCCGGGTGGTAGGCACAGAGCCCCGAAAAGACATCGCGGTGCTCGCGCTGGTCGGGGCTCCCAAGGCCGCGCTCAAAGCCATCAGCCTACAAGGCGCCGCCAGCCAAGCCGAGAAGCACAACCTAGAGGTCGGCCAAAAGGCAGTGGCCATCGGCAACCCGTTTGGGCTGGATCACACGCTCACCACCGGCATCATCAGCGCGCTCGGTCGGGAGGTCCAGGGGGTGGGGGGGGTCACCATACACGACATGATCCAGACCGACGCCGCGATCAACCCAGGTAACTCAGGCGGGCCGCTGCTCAACTCGAGCGGCGAGTTGATCGGCATGAACACCATGATCTTCAGCAAGAGCGGCACCTCCGCGGGGATCGGCTTTGCGGTGCCGGCGTCCAGCATCCGGCGCGTGGTCCCGCAGTTGATCGAGCACGGCGTCGCCAAGCAGGTCGGGCTGGGCGTGCGCATCGACCCCCAAGGTCGCCTGGAGCGACGCGCGCAGATCAGCGGCGTGATCGTGATCGCGACCACCAGCGGTTCCCCCGCGGAGAAAGCTGGCCTCAGCGGCATCACGGAGACCCCACGCGGGATCAGGCTGGGCGACGTGATCGTCGGCGTCGCGGGCAAACCAGTGAAGAGCTATGACGATCTGTACAACGTGCTCGACACGCAACAGCAAGGCGCGCGGGTTGAGGTGCTCTTAGAGAACTCTGGCAAGCGACGCAAAGTCAGCCTCGAGTTGATCCAGGTCCAGTGAAGCGCGCGGCGCGTGACCAGCGCTGAAGTGGCTAGCGCGGACCCATCAGCAGCCACGCCACCAGCGCCACCAGGGCTAGCGCCGCCACCAAGATGATTAGACCACGAGTGCGCTGCTTGGGATCATCAACGGCGGGCGCCGAGGCTCGAGCTTTGCGCGCTGACTGCTTTGTCCGACCCCGAGCGCCCTCGGCTGGGGCCGCGGCGTGGCTAGATTTCTTTGTGGATTTGTTTGGGGCTGCGCCCCGCGGCACACCAGCCTCGCGCTTCGGCGTGCGCTTGGAGGGCCGTGGCTTCTTGGGCTTTGACGGCTGCTCAGCCTGGGTCTGAGCCTGCAGGCGCGCGCGCTCTGCGCGGCGAGCCACTTCGCGTTCCGTGCGGCGCGAGCGCCCGTCTGACTTCGCGCGCTGCTCGCCGCGCTGTAGCTTACGCAGGGCTTTGACGCCTGCCGAGGCAGGCGCGGGCGCCAGCGCTGGTACGTCGCTCGCACCGCTCGCGACGCGCGCGCTGCGCTTCTTCGGGCGCCGCGGCTTGCGGTACGCCTTCCACTTGGGCTCCGCGGCTGCGGGCTCTGATGAACCTGCTGCGTCGCCCGAGTCCCAGCCGTCGTCCAGCGCGTCGCCCGTGTCCGCAGCGGCCGTTTGCCCGCTCGCCAAGTCAGACGCGGCTGGCCCCGCGTCGTCCCAACCTGCGTCCACCACCGCCGGCGCGAGCCGACTGAGACCTGGATCGTCCGTGTCATCCCAGCCGCTGTCGAGATCGTCGTCTACCATTCGGAAATCGCTTGTCTGCCCACGCCTGGGTGGCGGGGATCGGCGCATCTTACGGCTGAGGCGTGCTCCCTGGCCAACAGCTGGGTGGTCGCGGTTGCGCGGGGCTCCGTTATCAGTGCAATCATCCGTCCTTGGTGCATTTGCGAGCAGCTCGCCTCTTGGACAAGCTCCAACCTGCGACGATCCCCAGCCAGCGGATGGTTCTGCAGTGCCCGGCGGAGTAGAACCGATCCGAGTGAGCCGCGTTCCCATCCCCGAGAGCGACCCGTCAGCGCTCGAGCGCCAGGCGCTGCTCAGCCGCTTGCCGTCGCGCGGCACGATCATCGCCGGCAAGTACCGAATTGGGGACGTGCTAGGCAGCGGCGCGATGGGCTGTGTGGTCGCGGCCGAGCACCTGCTGATGCAGCGCAACGTCGCCATCAAGTTCGTGATCGGGTGCGCCTCGAACGCCAACGCAGTGCAGCGATTTTTCCGTGAGGCAAGAGTAACGCAATCGCTGCAAGACGAACACGTGGTGCGTGTCTACGATCTTGGTGTGCTCGACAACGGCACCCCGTATTTGGTGATGGAGCACCTCGAGGGGCGCGACCTGGGTCAACTGCTCAAGGCCCAGGGCAAGCTCCCCGCGGAAGAAGCAGTTGATTACGTCCTCGCCGCCTGCCAAGCCCTGGCAGAGGCTCACGCCAGCGGCATCGTCCACCGCGACATCAAACCCTCGAACCTGCTGCTCAGCTCACGCAAGAACGGGGCTCCGCTGCTCAAGGTCGTCGACTTCGGGATCAGCAAGCTGCTCGACGACGATCAGGGGCTGGACGCGAGCCTCACGGCCTCGGTGTCGCTGCTGGGCTCACCGCTGTACATGTCACCAGAGCAAGTGCGCAGCGCCAAGGCGATCGATGAGCGCTGCGACGTGTGGGCGCTGGGCGTCACGCTGTATGCCTTGCTCACGGCGCGCGCTCCGTTTCAGGGCGACGGCGTGCACGGCGTGTGCGCCGCGATCGTCGCCGATCCGCCGGCCCCGTTTCAACCTGAAGACGCCGTCGACAGCGCCCTCCAAGACGTAGTCCTGGCCTGCTTAGTCAAGCGACCAGAAGAGCGCACCGCGTCGGTCTCGGCGCTGGCGGCGCAGCTCACAGCGTTCGCGTCGAAGGCGGGGCAGCTGTGCGCAGCCCGCATCGACACCCTGTACACCCGGCAGCCCGAGAGTTCTCATTCCGCGTGGCAACCGCAACTGGCGGTAGAGGCCACGGCGGACGCGGTCAGCGGCGAGGCGGCCACCGCCGCGGCGAGCCACGTCATGCCCGCGGCCGACGGCGGCACCTTGAACCACGGCACAGCGCAAACCCTCGCGCCGCAGCCAGCGCTCAGGGCGCGCCGCGGCCGACGCCGCGCTGGCCTCACCCTGGCCATCGCGGGCGGCGTCTTGTTGGGTGGCGTCGGCGCGCGACACCTGCTCTCCACGGCGGCAGCGGATGACACCGCCGTTTGGGGGAGCGCACAGACTGCCAGCGGCGGCGACGGCGAGAGCCCCCCAGGAAAGCCCGACGCCCCAGCCGCCGTCGCTGCGACAGCTGACTCCGCGGAGACAGCCGCTGTGCCAGAAGGCGCTGCACCAGCGGGCTCTTCCTCTGCCGCGCGGATCGCAGTGGCTGAGCCCCGTAACCCACCGGCCGCGCGTATCACGGGTGAGCCTGGGGCGAGCGAGCCCAGCCCAACGCTGGCCGGCTCAGCGACGGCCAAGCCTGCTACACCGCGCGCGGCCAAGCCCAGCGTGATCCAACCGAGCGCGGGTCAGGCTGCGGGCGCCGCGAGCTCCGCGCCACCAGCACCCGGCAAGCCAAAGCCCGCCGCCAAGGATGATGATGGTTTCGCCATCCCAGACTAGCGCTGCCTGCTTCGTGCTGCTGCTCGGCGCTCCCCCCGCGGCGGCGCAGCCGGCTCCAGGCCCGCCAGCACCAAGCGCGGCGGCACCTGCAGCGGACGAGCCGACTGAAGCCGACAGCGATCTGGTGGCTCGCGCAATAACCCTGCGCAAGCAAGGTGAAGAAGCTGTGGCGATCGGGCTGCTGCGCGAGGCCTACGCCAGCGAGCGCACCCCGCGGATCTCCGGGCACCTGGGGTTGGCTGAGCGCGCGCTGGGGTTGGCCCGCGACGCAGAGCAACACCTGAGCGAAGCGCTGGCCGCCACCGACGATCAGTGGGTGCGCGCCAACCAGCAGCTGCTGAGCGACGCGCTCCGCTACGCGCAGCGCCAGCTGGCGTGGGTGCGTGTCGTCGTCGGACCAACTGGGGTGGAGGCGACCGTCAGGATCGCCGGTGAGCCCGCGAGCGTCGGGCAGCGGGTGCGCGTCAAGGCGGGGAGCGTCACGGTCGAAGCCAGCGCCAAAGGCTATCGCTCGAAAAACATCCGTACGGAATTAGCTCCAGAGAAGGAGCTGCTGGTCACCTTGAACCTAACACCGCTACCGCTCACGCAGCCCGCCAGGCAGCCGCCGAGTAAGCCGCCCCCTAGCGCGCGAGCGGGCGCTCTACCGGGCCCCATCGGCGAGCCAGCTGGCGCGACCAGTAGCCAGACCAGCTGGGCCTATGTGAGCGGCGGCGTCGGCCTAGTTGGGCTTGGCCTAGCGACCTACTTCGGCCTGCAAGCGCTGGATCACCAGGCCACGGCCAAGGATCTGTGCCCTGAGACCCGCTGCACCAACCGGGCCGGAGTGGACGCCGACTCAGCAGCCCGCCGCGACGCGCTGTACTCCGATCTGAGTTTGGGGGTGGGGGTGATCGCGCTGGGCGTCTCGATTTATCTACTGCTGAGCGACACCAAGCCGGCCGCGGCGCGCAGCAATGCCCAGCCGTGGGCGGCGCCTGGCGGCGGCGGCGCGCGCTGGGCTTTCTGAGCTAGTCCGCGGCAGCGCGCAAGGCGGCGGGCAAATGCTGCGTCGAGATGGTCTCTTCCGCCGCGAGCGCCGCCGCTGCGATCAACGTTTGTTTTAGCTCGCGGATATTGCCTGGCCAAGCGTACGCCAGCAGGGCACGGGCGGCGTCTGGCGCGAGCTTGATGCCAAGGCCCAAGGCCTTGAGGACGTCGCCGAGCAGCAGCCCGAAGTCTTCTCGGCGTTCGCTGAGCGGGGGCAGCTCGAGCTGATAGCCTGTGAGCCTGGAGTAGAGATCTGCGCGGAAGCGACCGCTCGCGACGTCTTGTGCCAGATCGCTGGTCGTCACCGCCAACACCCTCAGATCGACCTGCGTGCTGTGCGCGGCGCCGACCGGGGAAATGTGTTGGCTGTCCAGCGCCCGCACCAACGCCGCCTGCGCCGCGGCAGACAGGGTCTCGACCTGGTCGAGCAACAGGCTCCCGGTGCTGGCCTGCTGCAAGTAACCCAGATCGCCGCCGGCCGTGCTGGCGCCGAACAGCGCCGCCTCGGGGTGCTCACCGAGGGCCCCGCAGCTAACCGCTACAAGCTCTCCCGGGCGACCGCTGAGCAGGTGAAACTCACGCGCCGCCAGCTCTTTGCCTGCGCCGCTCGGGCCCGAGATCAACACCGACAGCTGGGAGCGTGCGATACGCGAGAGCGCGTGCCGAAAAGCTTGGCGCGCTGGGATCAGGCTGGCGAGCGCGCGATGGCGCATGCCCCGTGAGTCAGCGTCAGGGCTCAAGGCCGCCGGCGTAACCATATCCGCACGGAACATAAACAGGGTGTGCCCGCACTCGAAGACGTCGCCGTCGCGCAGCGCGTGCTTGTTGACCCGCTGGCCGTCGACATAGCTGCCATTGCGGGAGTCCAGGTCGATCAGCTGCCAGTCTCCGTGGCCCCGCACCAACTGGGCGTGGCGACGCGACACCAGGTTACCGGGGATGCTGATGGCGAGCCGCTTGGTCGCAGTATCCAAATGGCGCACCACGCCGCGCTCCACCCCGCGGATGATCTCGACGTCATCAATGCCATCCAGCGAGTAGCGAGCTCCACCCGCGGCTGGATCGTCGGCGTGGCAAACCACGAACAGGTGAGCGCAGCGCTGGGGCTGGCGCTCGCTGTGCGCTGACTCTTCGTGGGTCTCCAGCTCGAGCGAAGCGCTAGCCGCCGACAGCTTCGAGCGAGCGCTCTCGAAGGTGCCCATGCTGGAGGGAGGCCCTTCTAGCGCTCCCGCATCAAGCGCGAGCCCAGGGGGCTGCGCGGCGGCTGCGCCGTGCTGATCGCCGACGGCCGCGAGCTGCTTCGTCTGGGCGGTGAACCGAAACCCGCGACCCCGTACCGTACGGATTAAGCTCTGAGCAGTGCCGTCATCGCCCAAGGCGCGGCGCGCGGCGCTGATGGCTTGACTCAGTGAGGCTTCGGTGACCACCACCCCGGGCCACACGTGATCCAACAGCTCCGTCTTGGTGACCACGCGCTCAGCGTGCGCCACCAAGTAGAACACCAGATCCAAGACCTTGGGCTGCACCTCAACGGGCTCTCCCCCACGGCGCAGCTCAAACCGCGCCTGATCGAGTTCGAACTCGCCAAAGCTCAGCCGAATTGCCACCCGGCATAGGTATCACGAATCGCCAAGGCGTGGTCGCGGCTCCCACGGCGGGGCCTGGAAACTCCCCAGTTCGACGTTTCTCCGCAGCCAAGCTAGCGTTGACGCCATGCGGCCCCTGGTTGGCTTGACGTTGGATGCCGAGCAAGCCGGAGGCTGGTCCGCTGCGCCCTGGTACGCGCTGCGCCAAAACTACGCCGCCGCGGTGGTCGCCGCGGGAGGCCTGCCCATTTGCCTGCCCCACCACCCCGAGCTCGCAGACGAGTACGTCGCGCGGCTGGATGCGTTGATCGTAACCGGCGGCGCCTTCGACGTGGACCCCACGTCGTTTGGTGCGTCCGCGACTCATCCGAGCGTAAAGCTCAAGCCTGAGCGCACCGCGTTTGAGTGGCGCGCCCTGGAGCTCGGGTTAGCGCGAGAGCTTCCCGTGTTGGGGATCTGCGGCGGGGCACAGCTGCTCAACGTGGTGCTGGGAGGCACGCTCATCCAGCACATCCCGGCGCAGGTGATTGGGGCGCTGTCCCACGAACAAGCCACGGCGCACGATCAGCCCAGTCACCTAGTGCGCTGCGTCGACGGCAGCTTGCTCGCGGCGCTGGTGGGCGCGCAGGTGCAAGTCAACAGCACCCATCATCAAGCGGTCGAGCGCTTGGGTCGTGATCTGCGCGTCGCCGCTCGCGCGCCAGACGGCGTCATCGAAGCCGTCGAGCACACCCGCGCAGCCTTCTGCGTCGGCGTGCAATGGCACCCCGAGTACTTCGTGGGTGGCGCGTCAGGGAGCCACGGTTTGAGCCTATTTCGAGGGCTGATCGCCGCGGCTTGCCAGCGCATTTCCGCCGCTGTAACGCCCTAAGCCCCAATGCGCATCCTGTTCGCGACCTCCAACCCTGGAAAGCTCCGTGAGCTGAGGCAGGTGCTTCAGCCGATGGGCATCCAGGTGCTCGGCTTGGATTCACTCGAGCAAGTTCCGCCGGAGCCCGTGGAAGACGAGACGACCTTTGAAGGCAACGCGCGGCTCAAGGCCGTGGCTTACGCCAAGGCGACCAACTACCGTTGCCTCGCGGAAGATTCAGGGATCGAGGTAGACGCGCTAGACGGGGCGCCGGGGGTGTACAGCGCGCGCTACGCCACGGCGCAAGGCACGCGCCAGGAGCGCGACCGCGCTAACAACCAGAAGCTGCTCGCGGCGCTCAGGGGTGTGCCGCAGGCAGAACGCAGCGCGCGCTTTATCTGCGCCATGTGCGTCGCAGATCCTGACGGCAGCGTCATCGCAGAGACACAAGGCAGCTTCGAGGGGCTGATCGTCGATGAGCCACGAGGTAGCAACGGCTTCGGCTACGACCCGCTGCTGCTAGTGCCTGATTTGGGGCGCACCAGCGCCGAGCTCAGCCCGGACGAGAAGAACGCGCGCAGCCACCGTGGCTCCGCCGCGCGCAGCCTGGCGCGGATCCTCG
>CAZKDY010000022.1:0-63502 GCA_964551615.1 uncultured Polyangiaceae bacterium | reverse complement strand
AGCGCCTCGCGCCGAACTGAGGTGAAGCTCACCGCCGCGCGGCGCGTCAAGGCGCAGCCTGGCGCGGATCCTCGAGCGCCTCGCGCCGAACTGAGGTGAAGCTCACCGCCGCGCGGCGCGTCAAGGCGCTGCGCTAGGCGCCGCTGCGCTAGGCGCCGCTGCGCTGGGAGCTGCTGCGCTGGGAGCCGCTGCGCTGCCCGTAGCCGCCGCGCTGCCGGCGTCTACGCCCGTATCGGCGCAGCAGCGAAAGCCTGCCTCGTAGCCGTAGTCTTCTTCCTTGTGGAAAGTAACGGTGGGGCGACAGCGATTACGCACCGGGCCCCACCAGCCGCCCTTGAGCCCGGAGCGGTTCGGGTACTCTTTTCCGGGCAGCTCAACCCATTCGTTCACGTTACCGTTCATGTCGACCACCCCCGCCCAAGAGACGCAGGTCAGGCGATCGCCGATCTTATGGCGCTGGTCGAGGCGATCCATCTCAGCCTTGCAGCGATCATCTTGGTAGCACTTGTCGTAGTGCTTCATCTGGTGCGTGTGGTCGGGCAGGCGATACGGCTTGTCCATGTTACAATACTTATCCGTGCGGTCATAACCCCATACATGAGGCTTACCGTCCTCGCCTTCACAGGCAAAGTTGAACTCATCCTCTGTACACAGGCGCTTGCCCTCTGCCTTGCACATGTCGCGCGCTTGCAGCCAGCTGGTCAGCACCCGCGGCAGCTCACCGACCTTATTCGGGTACTCGAATCTATCCATGCAGAAATCTAAAGGCTCACGCTGTTTAGAGATGCACTTAGACGGCTCCTCATACTCAAGGCAGCGCTCGCTGACCTTAGCCTTGTCTTTGGCGTTGTCGTACTCAGGGTGGTGCTTCTTGCAGGTCTGCATCATGCCCGGGCAGTAGTCGCCGGTGACGCGCACCATGCCGTCCGGGCAGCCCTCGGTGTTGGCCTTGGGAAAGCCTGCTTCAGGGCCGGCTGACGGCGCTGCAGCGGCTGAAGCCAGCTCCGACGCGCTGGGCGACGCAGACGCGCTCGCGGAGCCGGGCGCGGGGGTGGAGGGCGCGGCGCTGGCCGATGGCGCGGCTGCTGGGTCGTCGCAACCCGCCGCGAACCACACAGGCAACAGCACACCGACACAGCCACATAGCCACGCGCGACCCAGCTGACGACGGCGCAGCGGCCGACTGGGGCTGGGGCGCTGGCAGTTCTGCTCAACATCTTGGCGACGCTTCATCTTGTTATCCATACCGTTAGAACTTCTCGCGCTCTCGGCGCAGGCACGCTGATTCACGCGCCAATCGGTCGTATCGGCGCCTGCGGCCGCCGCGAAGGTGCCGCTAACTGAGGCGTCAAGCAAGTGCCGCCCGCCTCACGGTCGACTCCCAGACTGGGCCTCGCCAGCAGCGCGTCGGAAAACCGTTTGTGACTGTCGGCCCATAGCGGCATAACCGCCACGCTATGCCTGAAGCTGATGGTTTCTTGGGTCGCACCGCGCAGACCTCGATCTGCGCGATCAGCGAAGCGCTGTTTCCGACCAACGATCTGGGAGCGCCGGATTGGCAGGACACCGCGCTGGTGGCGCGCACCCGCTACTACCTGGACGAGCTGCCCCCTGAGCAGGGACGTCTGGTCACCTTTCTGTTCGTGTTCGTCGAGCTGGCGTCGCCGCTGCTCACGCTAACTTTCCGTCGCTTCTCTAAGCTGACGCCCGAGCGGCGGGCGGTAGCGGTGCAGCGCTGGCGCAGGCACTGGTTTCAGCCGTTCACCTGGCTGGGAGACGCGCTGAAGGCCACCATGACCATGATCTACATGTCTCACCCGCTGGTCATCACGTACATCGAGGGCTTCAAGACCTGCGAGCGGCCGACCGATCCGCTTAATTTCCGCATAGATAAAGATGCGCTCAAGCGTCTACCGGTGGTTCCATGATCTACGGCCTAGACGACGTAAAGCAAGGCTTCGACATCGACTGCGATGTGGTGGTGGTGGGCAGCGGCCCTGGAGGCGCCGTCGCCGCGGCGAACTTCGCTAACGCGGGCATGAAGACCGTGGTGCTCGAAGCCGGGCCGGAGGTGAAGCCCGAAGACATGACGCGCGACGCGCCCATCTTCCTAGCGCGCAACTACTGGGAGGGCGGGATCCGCATGATCGGAGGCACCACCCAGAGCCCGTCCATGCAGGGGCGGTGTCTCGGCGGCAGCACCGTGATGAACTCGGCGATCATGCTGAAGATCCCGGATTGGGTGCGCGACATCTGGTGCGAGGAGACCCACTCCCAAATGTTCCACGATCCAGACTTCGACGCCGCGTACGACCGGGTGTTCGCTCGTCTCCGCGTCGCGCCGACGCCGATGTCGATCATGGGCCGGCGTAACCTCACGGCGATGGAGGCCCTGGAGAAGGCGGGCATCCACGGCAAGCCGCTACCTCGCGCGGTGGTCGACTGTGAGGGCTGCGGCGATTGCGTGATCGGCTGCGCGGTAGGCGCTAAGCAGTCTGTCGACCGCACCTATATCCAGGACGCAGCGGCCGACGGCGCGCAGGTCTACACCTGTTGCCACGTAGAAGAGGTGCTCACGCAAGGTAAGCGCGCCACCGGCGTGCGCGGGCGGGTTGTGGATCCCCGCGGTCGACGTAAGGTCGGTGAGTTCACGGTGCGCGCGAAGCAGGTCGTGATGGCGGCTGGTACCATGCACACCCCGGTCATCCTACAAATGAGCGGCATCAACCCGAGCGACCGCGTCGGCGCCACCCTGTTCGCCCACATCGGCGGTGGCATGGTCGGCATCTTGGACGAGGTCACCGATCCGTGGATCGGCGCGACCCAAGGCTGGGGGGCCATCAGCGAAGACATCCGCGGGCTAAAGTTCGAGAGCCTGTGGGCGGCGCCCGCGGTGCTGATGGTGCGCTGGGGTGACGTAGGTCGGCGCTTCCTTGAGAAACTGCCCGAGGTCAAGCACGCCACCGTGATCGCGCTGGTCTACCGCGCCAACGTCACCGGGACCGTAAAGGCGCGGCGCAACGGCATGCCCAGCATGAAGCTCTGGATCCCAGACAGCGAGGCCCATACGGTGATGCGTGGCATGAAGCAAGCCGCTGACGGCTTGCTAGACATAGGCGCGCGCTACGTACACACGGGCATCCCCGTGGTCGCAGATGAGCTCCACACCAAAGCCGACACCGAGACGCTGCTCAGCCCAAAGGTCCGGGCACGACACCTCCAAACCACCATGAACCACGTGTTTGGCTCATGTCGAATGAGCGAAGGCGACGAAGGCGTCGTGGACGAGCAGGGCCGGGTCAAGGGGGTAGAGAACCTCTACATCTGTGACGCGAGCACCTTCCCCAGCCCCAGCGCGGTGAACCCACAAGCCACCATCATGGCCATGTCAGATCTGATCAGCCGGCGCCTCGCTGGGCTCTCGACCGCGGCGGCTCCAGCCCTCGGGTAAGCCAGCAAACGGATGCCAAGCAAGCCGACGAAGCTCACCGCTTCCACCGGATCCGCGTCCGCGGGCGCTCCCTGCCATCGGGCAGCGTCCAAAGCCGGTCGAACGACGGACCGTGCGTGGTAAGCGCCGTAGATGAGCTTTGACCTGAAGATCGTGGGTGGTTCAGTGGTCGATGGCAGCGGCGCTGCGCGCCGTCTAGCCAACGTCGGCATCAAGGCTGGCCGAATCCTAGAGGTCGGCGCGTGTGACGCCAGCGCAGACCAAGTGATCGACGCGTCGGGTGCGCTGGTCACGCCAGGCTTCGTCGACATCCACACCCACTACGACGGCCAAGTCTCGTGGGACGCCGATCTGGCGCCGTCCTCAGTTCACGGGGTGACGACCTGCGTGATGGGTAGCTGCGGCGTCGGGTTCGCGCCAGTGCGTGAGCGTGATCGAACCCGCTTGATCGAGTTGATGGAAGGCGTGGAGGACATCCCAGGGACAGCCCTCGCCGAAGGCATCCCGTGGGGCTGGGAGAGCTTTCCAGAGTACATGCGCGCGGTTGAGTTTCCGCACGCAATCGACTACGGCCTAATGGCGACGCATGACGCCCTGCGCGTCTACGTGATGGGCGAGCGAGCGCTGGCCAATCAAGTCGCGACCGACGCGGACATCGCGCGCATGCGCGCGCTCGTGTCAGAAGCCATAGGCGCGGGCGCCTTCGGCTTCAGCACGGGCCGGTCCGACAACCACCGCGCCAAAGACGGGAGCGCCACGCCAGCCTCGGAGGCCGCGGCGCGCGAGCTAGCCGGCATCGCGGCCGCGCTCACAGACCACGAGCACGGCGTGCTGCAGGCGGTCAGCGATTTCGACCTCGACGTAACTGAGGCACGATTCCACGAGGAATTTGACATCCTTGAAGCGATGGCGAAGGCCGCGCCCGGCCACCGCATGAGCATCTCGCTGATGCAGCGCGACAACGTCGCCCACCAGTGGAAGCGCATCATCGAGCGCTGCGAGCAGGCGGACAAGCGGGGCGTGCGCATCAACATGCAGGTGGCCGCTAGAGCTATCGGCGTGCTCTTAGGGCTGGAGGCTACGTTCCACCCGTTCATGGGGTTCCCCAGCTACAAGGCGATCGCCCATTTACCGCTGCCTGAGCGGGTAGCGCAAATGAAGGACCCAGAGGTCAAACGAAAGATCCTCGCGGAGAAGACCGATCGCGTCGCCGGTGACGGCAGCCCGATCCCGCCGCTCGCCGACATGTTGCTCAGCAACCTGGAGTTCGTGTCGCTGCGGTTGTTCCGCCTGGGCGAGTACCCTGACTACGAGCCCAAGCTGGAAAATTCACTGTACTACGAGGCTCGCGAGCGTGAGGTGACGCCGCTAGAGGCCATGTATGACGCGCTGCTAGAGAGCGATGGCCAAGAGCTGCTGTATTTTCCGCTGTATAACTACATCGACTTTGATCTGAACAACGTGAGCACGATGCTGCATCACCCGCTCGCGCTGCCTGGGCTGAGCGACGGTGGCGCGCACGTTGGGACGATCTGCGACGCGAGCTTCCCCACTTTCATGCTCACGCACTGGGCTCGAGACCGCAAGACCGGCGGCTTCGATGTGGAGCGCGTGGTTCAGATGCTGTGCCACGACACCGCGCGCTACGTCGGGCTCACCGATCGCGGCACCATTGCCCCAGGGCAAAAGGCTGACCTCAACATCATCGACTTTGACAAACTCCGCCTGAAGCGACCGCGCTTGGTCGCGGATCTGCCGGCAGGGGGCCGGCGCCTACTACAAGACGCCGAGGGCTACCGCGCGACGCTGGTCAGCGGACAGGTCATCACGCAGAACGGCGTGCTGACGGGTCGGCTGCCCGGGCGCCTCGTCCGCGCTGGCGGCTGAGCAGCCCAGCCGTAACCGCGGCGCCTTCCCTGGGCCCAATCCCGTACGTAGCGCGCCGGAGCAGCGCGCTACGTACGGGTAGATGTAGAGCTCAGGGCTTCTTGTTGCGCTCGTCGTACTCTTTCTGCAGCAGCTTGCTGGCGACTTCGCGGCCACCTAGCCCAAACGCCAAAGCCAACGCCAAGCAGACAGCGCCTAAGATCAGCGCGAAGGCGATGGCGATCAGCTGGCGCCCGATGCCTAGCTGCTGCAGACCGATCATCACCGCGCTGGTCACGATGGCGCCGTGCGCGATGCTCCCGACCGCCTTGAGCAGGCGATCACGGCTGCTCTTAGTCAGCTCATCCAGGCGGGTGTGAGCCCAGCCGCCAGCCCACAGCCCCGCCCCTAGCACCACCGCGGCGACGGCGACGTTGGGCAGATACGCCAGCAAGCCATCGAGCAACGTCGCCAGCCCAGACATGCCCATGGTGCCCAGCGTCTGGCGCAGAAAGAGCAGCACGACCAAGGCAGCGACCACAGCACCAGCGATATCGGCTGGTGTGTGAATCCCCGAGGTACCATGTGCTGACAGCAACTCGTCCTCTTCGTCCTCGGCTGGAGCGTTCCCCGCGCGGCGCTGCTCGACCAGGTCCTTGGCCTCGGTCTCTTGTAACTTCGCCTGATCAGACAGCTGCTTGAACAGCCCGATGTGCACCATCAAGGTGTTGAAGCCCATCGCCGCGAGCAGCCGCGCTGCGATGTTCCCAGCCAGGCGGGCAGCCAAGACGCCGATCGCCATCAGCACGCCACCCACGAACAGCTTGGGCAAGTACGCGTAGATCTGCTCCAGCATGGTGCGCAGCGGCACGCTGACTTCGTCGATCCCGAGGCGGCCCACCGCGCTGATCGCGAAGTGCAGCAGCACGAACACCATCGCCGCGGTGGCGATGATCCCGCTCGGTGAGTGCTCCCGCGTTAGTTCACCGAAGCCAACGCGCTTGAACGCGCGATCCACCCCCACCCGCTCGAGCACGCTGGCGACCAACTTGCGCACCAAGCGCGCCGCCAAGTAGCCCGCCACGAGCAGCACCACCGACGCCAAAATCCGCGGCAGGTACGTCGCCACCGCGCTGAACATCTTGCTCAGCGGATCCGCCAGGGCGCCGATCTTGAGCGCCTCGAGCACGGGGATGGCGGTGACCACGATGATGAACCAGTACGCGACCTCACCCAGGTTCGCGCCCAGGCTCTGTGGCGGCTCCGCGTCTCGCTTCGGCTTCTTGCTCTTCTTGACCGGCCTCTCCTCGTCGGCCTCACCGGTGAACGCCGCGACGCGCCGCTCGATGCCGCTCTTCTCGAAGGCGCCGGTGATCAAGCGTCGCATCCCCGTTGCCACAAGGAAACCGATTAGGCCGATCAGCACGGCCTTGAGCAGGTTGGGCACCGCGCCGGCGAAGCCGTCGAGCACCGTGATGAAGGGGCGGGTGACCGCGTCGATGCCGAGGTAACCAAAGAAGGTCACCAGCACCATCGCGAGCACGATGTAGTACAGCAACTTGGAGATCGCGTGTTCGACGCGGTGACCAAGCTCCCCTCCAGTCTCGATGCCCAGCGCTGTGGCGATCTTGTCGTCTACCGTGGTGCGCTTGAGCGCCCCATAGACCAACTTTTGCAGCAACCACGCCACGATCCAGCCGCCGATCAAGATGCCCAGGGCGATGCCCAGGGTGGGCAGCTTGACCTGCAGCATGGACCAAATATCTCGCAACCACGGGTTATTCATCACACATCTCCACAAGAAACACGACCATGCGGCCGTGGGGGAGGCTCAGGCGCGCGCTATTACCAGCGGCTGCTAGATCTCGCCATGAGACGACTCGATCGCAGCGCGCTGCGTGCTCAGCGCGCCAACTCCCCGACCCGTGTGTTATTCGAGATCTCGCGGCGCGGCAACCAACTCGGATTCAACCCAGATCTCAGAGTGGAGCGTGCGGTGCACCGGGCACCTGTTGGCGATCTCCAGCAGGCGCTGGCGCTGCTCGGCGCTGAGCTCGCCGTCCAGCTGAACGCGCCTTGAAATGCGGTCGATCTTGCCAGTCTGAGCGGTCCCATCGCGGCGCGCGGAGGCGTCTACCTTGGCGTGCTCCAGCTCAACCCGGACAGCCTCCAAGGGTAGCCCTTTGTGATCCGCGTACATGCGCACGGTCATGCTGGTACAGGCCCCGAGGGCCATCAGCAACAGATCGTACGGCGCAGGTCCTTGGTCCGCACCCCCGACCGCGATGGGTTCATCTGCGACCAGTTGGTGGTTGCCAGAGACGATACGTTGGGTGAGCCGAGACGGCTGATGTGCCTCACTGACCACGACCTTGCCAGGTTGTTCAACCGGGGCAGGATAGAGCGGGCCTGGTGTCCCCAGCGGCGCCGTGACGTAGCGCGAAGCCCAAGCGCTCAGCACCTCGGCGACGTAGTTCGCGTCTTCTTGCTTGCTGAGCAGGTGGTTCGCGCCGTCTAGCGTGATGAAGCTCTTTGGGTGGCGAGCGGCGTCGTAGATGCGGCGCGCGTTGTCGATCCCTACGGTGCCATCCTCAGGGGCGTGAAACACCAGCAGCGGCCGCCGCAGCTCCCGGATGTTGTGGAGCGCGGTCTGCGCATTTATATCCTCCAGGAATTGCTTCTTAATGCGGAACACGCGCCCGGCCAGCCGCACCTCCGCCTCACCCTGCGCCTCGATCTCAGCGCGAGCTGGGCCAAAGAAGCGCGTGATGTCGGCGGGTTCGAAGGGCGCGTTGATGGTCGCGACGGCCTGAACTTCAGGGATTATGTGGGCGGCAGCCAAGACCGCAGGGCCACCTAGGCTGTGCCCCACCAGCAGGGTCGGCGCGAACAATTGTCCCCGCAGGTGATCGGCCGCGAGCACCAGATCTTGAACGTTAGATGAGAAGTTGGTGTTCGCGAACTCCCCACCGCTGGCCCCCAGACCCGTGAAATCGAAGCGCAAGACCGCGAAGCCGCGCGCCGCCAGGCCACGCGCCACTCGCGTCGCCGCGAAGGTGTCCTTGGTGCAGGTGAAGCAGTGAGCAAACAACGCGACGCCGCGCAGCGGGCCGCTCGGCAGCTCCAACAGGGCGGCCAACAGATCGCCCTGCGAACCCATGAACTCGAGCTTCACGCGGTGTGTCGAGCCCGCAGAGGTGGACCGCGGCCCGGTCATTGGAAGGTCCTCGTCATGGCGGCCAGGCTACGCCGAACGCAGCGCTCAGGCCAGGCCAACACCGTACGGAAAACGAGCACCCAACGACGCGCCCTCGGCGTGTGGCGCAGCGCCGCGGAGCGGAACAGCGCCACAGCTCAGCCCCTGCCCGTGGGGGTGGAGGGGCGGCGCGGCGAGTAAGCGGCGCGCGAACCGTAGCCGCGACGTCAACCGTTGGGGCGTGAGCGCTGTGCGGGGCGTGCGCGCGGCGTCGCGCTAGCTCCACCAGCGCGCGTGTGAAACAATCGCCGCTGCATGAACGGAACGCTTGATTTGACGGGCATCGAGGTGTTCATCCAGGTCGTAAAGGCTGGGAGCTTCACCGCCGCGGGTGAGCGCCTGGCCCTGCCCAAGAGCACCGTAAGCCGCAAGCTGACCAAGCTGGAGCAAGAGCTTGGGACCCGACTGTTGCACCGCACCACCCGACAGCTGCGCCTCACCGACGCGGGGTCAGCGTTCTATGACCGCGTCTCCAAGGCGCTAGAAGAGCTGGAGGAAGCCTCGCGAGCGGTCAGCGACGAACAGGCTATTCCGCGTGGCTTAATCCGCGTCACGGCACCGCTGGACTTTGGCTTTAATTTCTTGGGTGATTTGGTCGCGACATTTCGCGAGAAGTACCCGGAGGTCGAGGTCGAGGTCGAGATCACCCAGCGCAACGTCAACCTAGTAGAAGAGGGCTTCGACTTGGCGCTGCGCGGTGGTCGGCTCGCTGACTCCTCGCTGATCGCGACCAAGCTGGGCGACACCGAGCTAGGCTTAGTCGCCAGCCCAGCGTACCTGGACCAGCACAGCAGGCCCAAGCAACTGTCTGACCTCACGCAGCACAGCTGCCTGGTGTTCCGCGGCAAGCCTGGACGCCGAGACTGGACATTGACAGGTCCGCACGGAAATGAGTCAATCAGCGTGCCCGCTCGCGTCACCGCGAACGACTTCTCGTTTCTGCAGAGCGCGGCCATCGCCAACGCAGGCATCGCGCTGCTGCCGCACTTCACCGTACACTGCGATGTCCAAGCGGGCCGGCTGGAACGTGTGCTGCCGGACTACCGCCTCAAGCTCGGTGGCATGCACATCGTCTACCCGACGTCGCGTCACGTCTCGGCCAAGGTGCGCGCGTTTCGGGAGCATGTAATCGAGCAGCTGTCGGTGCAGCCGTGGACTACCCGCGCGCAACGCGACGCCGCGTCTGAGCGAGACTAACGCGCAGCGCGGCGTTGTGTGTGAGCGAGCCATCCAGCGCGCAGCGGAGGTTGGCGCCGCGCCGGGCGATTAGGTGTCACGGGCGGCAGCGCCGGCCTGCCCCATGGTGGCTCGCGCTACTTGAGCTTGCCGTCGACGTCCTTCAGCTGGCTCCGCAGCTCCCGCACCAGCGTCTGTACGTGGGCGACCTGCTCTGGCGTCAGCTCCTTCAGCGAGTCGAGGCTCGCTGCGATGCCGCGCGGACCATCGACGAAGCTCTTCAGCTGGTTGACCGAGCGCACGATGCTGGGGAGCGCGGGGCGTCCGCGACGCTTGCCCTTCTTCTTCTTGTTCAGCTGAGCCACCTCCGCCTGGAGCTGGTGCGCGGACCAGCTCTCTTTGGCGGCGCGCTTGGCCATCGCCGCTTGCTGCGCTTCGGCCAGCGAATCCAGCGTGCGCAGCATCGCGAAGGACAGGTGTTCCCACTTGCCTTCGCCGAGGTTCATCGCCACGCGGTAAGCGGCGAGGCAACGGTTGAGCGTCATCGGCGTGAGGTTGAGCTTCTCGCTGCGAACGATCTCGGGCACCGAAGTGTCCTCGAAGCTCTCATAAACGAGGCGCCCAATCTCTACGGCGTCTTTGCCCCCGAGGGCAGGTGCGCCTGAAAAGGCAGTGTCGGGCCAGGAAATTTTCTTCTTTGTCGCCACGCCGTGTTGCTAACACCCAAGGCAGGTTGCGTCGATGGACAAACGCCGCGCGGTGACGTTTTTCCGGCGCTGACCGGCGCTAGCGCTAACCCACGCGGAATTTCATCGGCGCTTTAGGCTTGGGCCACTGGCTTTGCACGCTCACGACTGTCGGATTTAGCCACGTCCGAGCGGAAATTCACCAATTGGCGAGGGAGAACATGGCAACTGGCGTAGGAATTCCTGAGATTCGCGCCGCCGCGGCGCGATCCGAAGTGAAACACAGCCCAGTTCGCCGCACGCAGTCCACGGGGCACCACGCTGCCCGCGTCAGCGCACAGGTGGCGTCGACGCAAGTGGACGCTCAAGGCTTCGCGCGTAACTTTTCCGCGCAGGCATTCCTACGCGGGATTCCGTGCGTCAATTTGTCACGTCGGCGCGACTGTGGGTTTCAGTAAGCGCGAGCGGCGGGCATGCGTACGTGGCGCTACCTACAACACTCGCCGCCGCAGCGACCGGCGCTCCCAACGACGGCGCGATCGTCGCTTGGCGCGTCGGGGCTCTCAGGCAGAGCCTGCGTCTCGTTTCAGTAGGGCAGCGCGCTCGCCAGGCTTGGGGTGCCTGTCCCAAGACCCCCGCCCGACCTCGCCTCGCGGGCGCCGAGCACTCGAGCAGCGCTGGCTGCCCTGCTCTAGGCGGCGCTGGGAGATGCGGGACAGCACGCTGCCTCATCGCGCCGCTCCGCACCGTACGCGCGGCGGCCAATCGCCGTCAAAGGTGGCGAATCAGCTGGCGTTGTTACAACTTGGCGACGCCTGACGCGCGCCGTCCCTCAGCTGACTAACCAGCTGGCGCGCCACCTCGCTCGGGCTGTCTACATCCGCTCGGAACCAGTTCGGGGTCCAGTTCAACGCCCCCAGCAGCGCAAGCCTGAACAGCCGCTTGTCTACGTCAGCTCTCAGGTCAAGGGCATCAACCAGCTGCGCCAGGCGGGCTTCGTACTCGTCGCGCTGCTGAATCAGCCGCCCACGGAGCTCATCGGGGAGCTGTGAGAAGTCCACGGCGACCACCCCAGCGATATCGCTGCCACCAAGCAGATTGCTCAAATGCGCCGCGCACATCGCTTCTAAACGCGCCCAGGGCTCCACCGCTCCGAGCAACGCTTCATCCAGCGCGACGAGCAACGCGCGGACGCCCTCGGCGTGGGCTGCCACGATCAGGTCGTCCTTGGCGGGGAAGTGGTAGTACATCGACCCGGCCAACATCCCGACCTCATTAGCGATGTCGCGCATGCTGGTCGCCTCGAACCCGCGCTTGCTGAATAGCCGCGCCGCGGCGCTGAGCAGCTCATCGCGACGGTTGTCGGAGCGCGTGTTGCCCTTGCGGATCTGAGTTGCTCGCGTCTTAGGGGTACGAATGCGACGGGCGGCGATGGACATGGGCCAACCAGACAACCGCTTGGTAGTGGGTGCAAGCAAAAGCCAGGAGCACACCGTTAACTAGATGAAATCACACACATTTCACTCAGTGCCAAATAATGACGCAGTGCAAAACTGCGAGCCCCGCGCGCACCGCGTGGCGGCGCCTTTGGCGGGCTACTCGAACGCTGCTGAGCGGCACAGCTTAGCCAATGGGCGTGCCCCGAGTCGAGGGGCCGACTGAGCAGCGGACAGCCGCGCTTTGCCTGGGCTAGACTCAAACGATGCGCTTTTGGCTGGTGCTGTTTCTTCCTACGCTGAGCTGCGCGACAGCGGGCGACGTCGCATCGAACGGCCCTGGCACCCTGACGAACGGCGGCGCTGGTGCGGCGGCCGGCGCGGACGCTGGCGGGCAGGGCGGGGGCAGCGCTCAAGGTGGCGCGGCGGGCACAGGCGCTGACGGCGGGATGTCCTGGGGCGGTTCCGCGGGGATGGGCGCCAGCAGCAACGGCGGCGCGGCGTATGGCGGTTCCGCGGGGGTGGGCGCCAGCAGCAGCGGCGGCATGGCAGGCAGCGGGGGCACGGGTGGCGGCGCGTGCGTTGGCGAGTGTAGCCCCGGCGAGGAAGACACCCGCCCCTGCGGCAACTGCGGGGAAGATCTACGCACCTGCGGCGATAACTGCACCTGGGGCCCGTGGCTCGGCTGCGCGGGAGGCGGCGTGTGTGCTCCCGGCAGCACTCAACCCTCAAGCTGTGACAAGTGCTCCGAGCAGGTCTGCCAAAGCGACTGCAGCTGGGGCAGCTGTCAATTGCGGACAGGCAGCCAGTGCGAGCATCAGGGCGGAAGAAACTGGCGCTGCTGCGCGGCAGGCAGTTGGCAGTTTTGCCTGAGCAGCTGCCAGTGGAGCACTGATTGCGAGTACGCGGGCAACTGCTGCACGGGACCAGGCCCCAAGTGCAACTAGACGGCGAAAGCTAGCTGCGCGCTACTCGCCGTCGCCCATCTCGGAGACGCCTGCATCTCCAGGCAGAGCCCCGGCGTCAGCGGTGTCTGGGATGGCCGCCGGTGCTGGCGCCCCAGGGACTGACGCTTTCACCTGGGGGTAGGTGCCGTCGCCCATTAGATCCGTAAGGATTAGCTTGGACTTGAACTCCGGCGTACCGAGGTTGCCCCCGTGGCAGCCTCTACAAAACAGCGGCTCGCCCGCCTTCGTCTCGAAGCGCGCGGCGAGCTTCAAGTTCATCCACTCGACAGCCTGCGCTTGCTTACGCGGCTTGCCTAAGGGGTTGGGTGTGCCGCGCTCACCCGTGCGGTGGCAGTCCGCGCACCAGACCGCCTTACCTGTTTTCGCACGGATACTTGGAATGAGCTCTTGCGCCATCCAGTTCGCCACCTGCTTTCGGTGGGTCATCGCTGGGTAGTCGTCCTTGACGTGGCAGTACTCACACTCGACCCCGAGGCTGTGCACCAGCCCACCCATGATCGTGTAGACCTCACGGTCACAGCGCGCGCTGCCAGCGACCCCAAGGTACCTGCGCTTGAGCGGGTCGGGCGCGGGCTTTCCTGGTTCCTGCGCGCAGTCGTCGATCAGGGCCGCGCGGCGTTTGCCACGCGACTCAGCAGCAGGCTGCAGCTCAGATGGAGACTGCAGCTCAGATGGAGACTGCGCCTGGGTGGGCGGCCGCGACTCAGAGGGAGGCAGCGGCTTACCCCCGCACGCCGCCTGGGCCGCGATGGCGAGCCCTAGGCAGCACGCCAGGCTCAGCGTCAGAGCACGCCCACGGCGAAGCCGACTCGTGCTTTGGCTGCCTGCGCCGTCGAGCGTGGTCCCTCGGCTGTCAGCGCCCTGACGACCAGCGCCTTGGCTAGCAGCCTGCCAGCGTGAACCCTTCACTGGCCCCCGATAGGCGTTGCGCTGCGGTTCGCTGGCCCCACGCGCGGAGCATACCCAATGCTGGCGCGACCCCCAAGCGTTTAGCTACAGCGAGCCGAGTTCTGGACTGGGGCCGCGCAGTACTTCACGACGCGGTCAGCCCTTGAGCGACCAGCGCGTCCGGGGTGTCAGCAGCACGTGGATGTGGTGCTTGTCCACAGAAGCCTGCGGCCCATGCGCGAGAGCACACAACCTGAGCTCTCGTCTTTCTAGTTTCTCTGCGGATACTTCGAGCAGTCACCGGGAAGTGCGCGTCTGGCGGATTCACGAGGATGCTAGCTCGATCTGCCTGCGCGCCGCGCTGTCACGGCCGCAGACGAATGTTCTTGGCTTCCCAGCAAGGCTTGGCGTAGTTCTGAACCAGCCCGGCGAACACCGCCGCTGCTGGCCGCAACGTCGGCCCTTCTTGCGCCGCCGTCTCGGCGTCCAACGTCAGCTTCGCTTGCTCTTGCAAGCGCGTAAACGTGCCGTCGGCCGACGCAACACACAGCCGCGCGGTGCCGTCGATCCCAATCGTGACCGCCTCCGGATGACCCGGGACGCTGAAGCCCAGGCTCAAGCGCTGCCCGCCTAGGTTGTGCCAGCGCCAGGCTTGGGGGAGCGACTTCAGCTGCGCGCTGTGCATGAGCATCCCAAGGATGAACCGCGGCAGGTCGTTCTGAGACAGCGCCGTGGTGGCGAGCAAGCGGTTGAGGCGGAGGACGAGCTCGCGCACCCGGGCCGGGTCAGGAGACCCGTCGATGAACGCCTCGGGCAGGATGATCGCGAACGGGATGTGAATCAGCGCGTCAGCCCGACCCTTCTCGCTATCGCCGTCTCTCCGCCAAACAAAGTAGTCGTTGGTCGAGTGGTCTGCGGCCGCCACGATGAAGGTGTGCTTCGCCACGTCGGCCTGGCTGATCGTAGAAGCCAGCTGGCCGAAGGCCCAGTCCATGTAGGACAGCGTGTTGAGCCGAGAGACGTCGTCGGCGCCGAAGCCGCGCCCTGCCACCGCCTTGGCGATCCGCTCTCCAATTTCTGGAGGGAAATCCTCCGGGAGCATAAACGGGAAGTGGTTGGTCAACGACATCGCGAAGTTGAACTGCGACTGCGGCGCTGGCTCCTGCTCGGACTCGGCGAAGGCCTGCGCGAAGACGATGTGATCCGGGACGCTCCAGCCGGCGTGGGGGATGACTTCTTGGTAGTCTTTCTCGGCCTTGATGCGATCGAACCCGTGGTAGTTGAGGAACGCGAGCATGTTGTCGAAGCCCGGGTTCGAACCGTAGTAGAACGCCGTGCGAAACCCGGCGTCCTTCAGCACGTCGGGCAGGCAGCGCAGGGGGAGCAGGCCGAGATCGCGCGCGGAGCTCAATCCGTAGGGCATCGTCCCCAGACCGCAGGTCATCGCCGACAGCCCCTGCGAGGTCCGGCTTCCCGCGCTCATCATCCGCTCGGCCACGATCACGTTCGTAGCGCCCGCGCGGGCTCGCTCGTACAGGCTGTTCGTGAACGGCGTGACGTCGCGATGGGCGGGTTTGTGAAGCGCGTGGATGTCGTCGGCCCGCATGCTCTCCAGGGAGAGCAGCCAAACCCGCAGCGGACCGTCGCGACCTTCGAACAACGCCCGCGAGAGCTCGTCGATGGTGCGGTGCAGCTCGAGGTGATATCCGCTCCCTGCACCGGCGAGCGTTTCGGGCGGCGGCGCCATGGCCTCGGCCGCCGGGTGAGGATGACACCGCGAGGCGTCCTTGATCTGCCCAAGCTCCGCCATCGAACCACGTGGCAGTCCGAGCAGGTCGGCGCCGGGCTCAAGCTCGGACTGCGGGAGCGCTAGGCGCTGGAACATCGCCAGGGCGCCGAGCCGAACGTTCTCCCGCTCCACCCCGAAGCTGAGGAATACGTGCAGCGGTGACTCGATGGTCCGCCAGTTGGGGACTGAGGGGATGACCAGCGGGCTCGCGCGATGGCACCCGAAAGCAGCCAGCGAGACCGCGAGGCTGCCAGCGACGAGCCAGCTCGCCAGCTTGGGCCCGGTGGGTTGTGACGTTCGCCGTAGCCCGCGCAAGACCAAGACGGACGCGGTGGCGAACAACGCGAGGCTGAACAGCGTGATGTACAAGAACCGGGAGAGAGCGAACACATGCGCGCCCGCCATGGCGAACCCCGCGTCGGCGGCGTTGGCGAACTCAAACATCGTGGGGTACAGCCCGCGCTCGATCTTGTGCTCGGCCGCCCACACGGATCCCAACATGGTGCCCAACACGAGCGCGCTGGTGGTCGCCACCAGCGTGCTCCGCAGCGCGCGCGAGAATGAGTCCAACCTGCGGCGCAGGACTAGCCCGGCTAGCAGCGCGACCACGAGGTTGACCACGACGAACACGCCGAAGACGTCGTAGGTATCTACCGCGAGACCAATAACGGTATAGGCGATGGGCTCAAGCCCGAACTGGGCCTGGTGCCGGGCCAGCGCGGTTCGAGCGGGCAAGTTCGCCAGCAAGACGGCGAGCCAAAGATACGCGCCGACCCAGGCGACATGGTGCTTCCACCCAGCGGGCGGGTCCGCGGAGCCCCCAGGCTCGGGATCGGTTTGATTCTTATCCAGCGCTGGCACGGGCGCGCAGCCTAGTACAACTCCCACAACTGTTACAGGTCGGGGGGTGGGTGATCGGCGCTGGCTCAGCCAAGGTGATCCAGCGCGAGCGTGCGCTACCGAGCGGGCTCGCAGTACTTGACCAAGCCGTCAGCGTAGCGCTTGAGCGACCAACGCATCAGCGGTGCGACCAGCGCGTGGATTTTAGCGAACACGAACCGAGGTTCGTAGGCCACGGTCCAGGTTAGCTCGCAGCGGTAGCTCCCCAGATCCCGGATGGAGTAGTGCTCACCAAAGCGCCACCACACTCGCTGCGTTGCCCCACGCAAACAGAATGCCATAGTGCGCCGCGGTTCCCAGGCGATGAAGCGCTCGTAGACCTCCATACCCCCGATAAAGAACACCGTGCGCTCGGTGCCCACCGCGTGGGGCGTGGGGGTGGTCCACTCAACCTCTGCGATCCCTGGCGAGGCCCAGACTGGCCACGATTTTGGATCCTCCAGGATCTGCCATAATTTCTCTGAGGAAACTTCAAGCTCCCGCACGAACACGTGGCGCACCGGCGCGTGATCGAAGTAGTCGACGTCAAACGCCTCACACTCGTAGATGCTATCGTGGGGCCTGCGCGGCTTGGGCATGGGACGGCTAGCTGACGCCGCCTCCGACAAGCGCGACGCCTGAGCGTTCACGTCGGCGGCCCGATCGCCGAGCTCCGGTTGTGTTGACGTTGACATGCTTCCAGAGTCCTCCCTCGGGGCTGGTGCGCAGGCTACTGCGTCGCCCGCACCTTCGGATCACTTCTTGCGGAGCAGGGCTAGGGTGCGCGTCCCGCAGCTCGTCTGCTTCGTCGTGACGCTGGGCTGCGCGAGGAGAGCCTCGATGGCCTATGGCTTGAGGCACCTAGGGTAAACGGAAGCTACGGGGACCAGTGTACGGCGACCCCACGCGTCGTGCGGCGCCTGACAGGCAGAGAGCGTACCGGAGCAGCTGCCCGGAACGTGAGCCCGCCGCGCGAGAAGCGGTGTGTCCTGTCGCACGACGACCGAGCGCGGAGCCACGGAATGGTAATTCCAAGCACCGAGCCCAATATTTTATGGTTGACGGCCACGAATCGAGCGGTACTCTCCAACGGAAGGAATCGTCATTCCAAGAAGAGGCATCCCTTGAATCTGCCACTCATCACCCCGGCCGAAAAAAAAACCGCGGAGAATCAGGCTCGCCTGCTGCAAGCCGCCGAGAAGTTATTCGCGGAGCACGGCTTTCACGGCACCCAGGTGGCTCACATCACCGAGGCCGCCGGGCTCTCCGTCGGCACGTTCTATCGTAGCTTTTCCGACAAGGACGCGATCCTCGAGCGGCTGATCGGTGATCTATTCGACGAGGTGCGCCAGGGCTTGGCCGACACCCTCGACGGCATTGAGGCGATCACGCCGCTGGAGCAGTTCTCTGCCATCCGGACCGCCACGCGGATGGTGCTTGAGTGCCTCACCGCCCGGCGCGACCTGACCCTGACCCTGTTCCGCGTAGGCTACGGGGTAAACGCGCGCATCGACGACCGCATTTGGACTTTCCGTGAGGAGATAGGCAATGACCTGGCGACCGTCCTCACGCGGGTCGAGGCCACAGGCTTGATTCATGTCCCCAACAAGCAAGTGCTGGCTGGCAGCCTAGTCGGCATGTTGCTCGAGACCGCCCACTCCATGGCGGTGGACGGCAAGCCGAGCCTCGACGACGCGGTCGACGGCTGCGCGCGCTTCGCGCTCGGGGGCCTGTTGTCCTTCGCCACGCCGGATCGCTTCGACGACCTGGTCGCGATCTTACGCTTGATCCTCCCCCACCCCCGAGCGCCCAGCGAGCCGAACTGATCAAACCAGGAGACTGGCCCAGCCAAGGAACCAAGCATGCAATTCCAGAAAATTGAAATCCGTAAGGAAGCACTCAAACCCTACGACGTGTTCGAGGCTCGGGCCAACACCGCGGTCCGCGGCCTGAATCGGCTGCGAGGCGCGCTGCGGCGCGGGGGCCACAAGGGCCGCTATGACGACCTGGCCTATGAGTTCCGCGGAGGGGCCAAGGACGAGCTGCGCAAGAAGCACTACGACAAGAGCCTGCGGCTGCTCTGGAAAGCTGAAGAACACCTGCCTTTCACCTCGTTTAGGGACTGCACTCGCGAGGAGAAGGCGATGATGCAGATGGCTGATACCGCGCTCAAGCAGGACGAGCGCAAGGAGCTTGAGCGCTTCCGGAGCGCAGACTACAAGGCGCTGCTCGATCGCGAGTACACCCAGGCTGAGAAGCAGGCCATCGTCAACATCCTCAGCACCATCGGCCACGGTGAGGCCTACGCGTGGATGGTCGCCAGCCAGATCCTCCCGGATGTACAGAGCACCGGCGCTCGCGCGGCGGTGACGATGCAGGTGCTCGAGGAGGCCAAGCACTTCGTCGTCTTGCGCGAGCTGATCGCCGCCTTCGACTGCGAAATCCCCCGCATGAGCGCCTGGGAGTACGCCACGCTGGAGCGCATCTTGACCATGGATGGTCTGGAGAAGTTCTTCGGGATGAACGTGGTGGTCGAGGGCCTCGCCCTCAGCCTGTTCGGGATGATGAGCAGCCTGCCCGGGCTTGAGGTGCTGCGCTTGTTTCACCTCGACGAATCCCGCCACACCGCGCTCCCAGGGAACTATTTCAGAGAATTTCCCATGACGAAATGGGAGCAGTACAACCCGGCCGCTCAGCTCAGGCGCTTTTCCCTGATCGCGCCGGCTCTGCCCATCTTCATCCAGCTGGAGCGGGATCTGGCTGAGCTCGGCATCGACTCCTTCGAATTTGGCGGCTCGATGGTGCGCAAGATCCTGCACCTCGCGGATCGGGTGGGCTTCCGCCTGCCGCTGTCGACGGCGCAGATCCAAAAGCTGGTGAATCGGGGCTTCAACGAACACTGCATGAAGAGCCGGCCCAATTTCACGCCGCGAGACTTCTTCGCCGCCGAGACCACCAAGGGCAAGCGGGAGCTCGACGTCGAGCGCGAAGTGTTTCAGATCAGCGCGTGAACAGGCCACGCAGCGCCTGATCAGCCTAGCTCTAGCGCTGCTTTGAGCTCGGCCTCCAGCTCGTCTAGGGCTTCCACGGCGAGGCCCGGCGGGCTGAACAGCTGAAGGTGGAGCTCCCCGCGGAAACCAAACGCGACCACCGCGGGTACGTCGACGCCTACCATGTTGGGGCCGACGGCGCGCAGGCCCTCGATGTCGTCACCGAACGCGGCCAAGCCCTCGTCGAGCCGGCCCACGTTGGTGAACACCAACCCGCGGCTAAGCGGCAAATCGACGAACACCGGGTGAAGCCAACGCGTGATGCGGCGCGCGACCACGTGTGGCGCACCCGCGCTGATCGCCAACGGCCCCAAGATGAACGCGGGGCCAGCTAGGCCCCGGTGCTGCCGCCCGGTAACGGCGGAGACGGCCACGGCGGTCGCCGCGAGATCGCCGATGGCTTCGCGAGGCACTAACGCGGTGAGGATGCTGGACGTATTCGCGGCCGTCAGCCGCGCAGCACCCGAGTAGCGCCGCAGATCCATGGTGTACATCACCGCCAGCGGTCCGCGGCTCGAGCGGCCAGCGGCGACGCGCGCCAGCGCCGCGATCAGCGCGTCGTTGATGCTGGCGGGTCGACAGCGCGCCTTGATGCGCTCAAGCTCGGCGGCGTCCACTACCATGTGGCGCCAGTTGGCCTGACTCAATGCGTCCGCAGGGAATTGACGCTCGCGCTTGGCGGCGCGCAGCACCTTCAAGGGCAACAGCGCCGCCCCGGCCAGGTCCCGCGCCAAGACCGGCAGGTGGTACCAACGCAACCCGGCGAGAGCCCCACCCACGCTACGCTGTTGATCGACGGGCAACGAGGGCTTCACGCCATACAGGTGCGCGCCGAGCACGTGGGCTACCGCCCCCACGCCAGCGCCGTCGACGGCCAGGTGGGTGATGCTCAGGAGCAGGCGCGAGCCGCCGTTCCTGTTAAAGCTCACGATCCGGAGCGGCCGCTCGCGGTCCGTCACGAGCGGTCGCCGCACCCATGCGGTCGTTTGCTCCGCCAGATCAGCGGGCTCATCGACGACGTGCACGCAGTCGGACAACGGCGACTCGACCACTCGCCAGCGATCACGCCACCAGCGTTGCTCGTAGCGGCAACCCAACACCGGGAACTCCGCGATCGTCGCGCGCAAAGCGCTCTCGATTCGCTCGCGAGAGAATGAACGCCGGAGATCGATGACGCCATGGATGAGCAGATCGCCGTAGCGCGCCGCGGACGCGTGCAGGCCGACGTCGGAGAGTTGGGCGGGGAGCATTGGGAGCGCTTGCCACGCTAGCATCGGAGGCGGGCGGGCTCAATCGGCCATACGCCCAGTAGAGTTCAGATCAGCGTAGCGAGGCGATGTAGGCCACGACGTCGCGCGTCGCCTGGTCATCTGGCAGCGCCAGCGCCGGGACACGCATCATCGCGCCCGTTGTGTCGCTTGGGTGTGTGCCCCTCACGCCCCGCCTAAACTTCCCAAGTTGCGCGAGCAGATACCAGTCGTTGGTCCGGTCCAGCGGCGGTGCACCGACCGCACGGCTTCCGCTGGCCATGGGCCCGTGACAGGCTGTGCAGCGCTCCCACAGGCTCCGTCCGCGCGCCGGATCACCTTCGACCACGGCCTGCCCTGGCGCTGGTGGCATCTGCGCGACATGCTTGGCGACGGCGGGGATATCAGCTTCAGATAGGTCCCGTGCGATTGACTGCATGCGCGAACCCTCTGCGTCCCCGGGGTGCGAGCCACGTATCCCGTGATTGAACTTGTAGAGCTGAGCTGCGACGTACCAGGCGTCGACTCCGGCGATCGCCGGTGCGCCCAGCGCTTTACTCCCCGAGCCGTCGGGGCCGTGGCATGCCACACAGCGCGTGTATACCTCTTTCCCGCGCGACGACTGGGCGGAAGCATGTTCGCGCCGGCAAGAGACCGCCAAAAATGGCAGCGCCAGCGTCAATACACTCAGGCAACGCAGAACCCACATCGGCCACGGGCCCCTACAACAGATCCTAGGTCACGGCCATGACCGCGACCTTAGGACGCGGGCGCGCTGGTACCCATTTCTCGCCGCCCGGGTTCGCGTCAATCCGCGGGGCAGAAGCTTGGCTGCCGCGCTGCCTTGCATGGGACAGGGCGCGGCGTCTTACGCTATGCTGCGCCCCATGGGACGAGTCCGAGAACAAGCCGAGCGACTGTGGAACATGGAGGGCGAAACGGGCATCAACCCGTTCATGGAAATGGGAGGCCTGGAGGAGATTGTCCCGGGCGTGGCCTTCGTCTCTAGCTTCGCCAACTTCACGGTGTTCGACACCAGCGATGGCCTGGTGCTGATCGACAGCGGCGCGTTCTTCAACGCAGCCATGCACCTAGAGATGGTGCGGGGGTGGTCTAAGCAGCGTGTCCACACCATCGTGTTCAGCCACGGCCAGGTGGACCACGCGTTTGGCGCCTACGCCTACGACGACGAGGCTGAAGCCCTGGGTATCGAACCACCCCACGTGGTCGCTCACGAGAACGTGCCCGCACGCCTCGATCGCTATCAGCTCACGGCCGGCTACAACGGCCTGATAAACCAGCGCCAGTTCTCCGCAGACAAGCCCGTCTGGCCCGATCGCTACCGCTACCCCGATCAGACCTATCGCGATCAGCTAACCTTGGAGGTGGGCGGCACGGTGTTCGAACTCCACCACAGCCGCGGCGAGACCGATGACCACACCTGGGTCTGGGTCCCCGCCCACAAGCTGCTGTGCACCGGCGACATGTTTCTGTGGGTCAGCCCCAACTGCGGCAACCCGCAGAAGGTCCAGCGCTACGCCAAGGACTGGGCGGCCGGGCTACGCGAGATGATGACCTACGAGGCGGAGATGCTGTTCCCAGGGCATGGCCCGCCCATCTTCGGCGCGGGGCGGGTCCGTCAGGCCCTGGATGAGACCGCACGGTTTTTAGAGAGCATCGTCGAACAAACGCTCACGTTGATGAACGCGGGGGCCCCCCTCGACGCTATTCTGCAGCAGGTCAAGGCCCCGGCTGAGCTGCTGGCACGCCCCTACCTAAGGCCTGTGTACGACGAGCCTGAATTTGTCGTGCGGAATCTCTGGCGGCTGTACGGCGGGTGGTATGACGGCAACCCGGCGAACCTGAAGCCGGCGCCAGACGACGAGCTCGCCCGTGAGGTCGCCGCCCTGGCCGGCGGCGCGGAGAAGCTCGCCGCCCGGGCCCGCGAGCTGGCAGACGCGGGCAACCATCGCCTGGCCTCTCACCTGGCGGAGTGGGCCGGGAGGGCCGCTCCGGACAACGAAGCCGTGCGGCAAGAGCGCAGCAAGCTGTACGAGGCCCGCGCCAGCTCGGAGCTCTCGCTCATGGCCAAGGGGATCTTCTCCGCGGCAGCCCGCGGCCGCTGAGGGCGACGGCGCGCTCCTTGCTGAGCCAGCGACGCGGTTGACGCCGTTTTAGGCATGTTCTGGCGCTGACTCCAGTGACCGCCCGGTCTATCAGTGCTTTGGCTTGTGTTTAGATCGCGGGCGACGTCAAGAGCACGAACCGTCGGCATTGGGGCTCAGACCCCAGTTGCAGCAGCACTTGGTGTCCGGGATCTGAGGCTGCTCAGGGGCTGGTGAACCGTTCGGGCAGGCGAACGACTGAGCTGCGCAGCCCGCCCCTCCGCCGCCTGGCGGCCACTTCTTGATGGCGTTGCAGGGGACGTAGCTGACCCGGCTGAGCTCGCAGCTGCCGTCGCCCGCAGACGCGCCGCAGACCCAGTTGAATGAATCCGTGTCGAGATCGAAGTGCGGGTGGTTGTTCGATGCGCACCAGTCACAGTCAGCCTCCAGGGTGCCGCAGCCACGGCCACAGCATTCACCGTACAGCCCGGGTACCGGTCCCACGCACGCGCAGTGGGGCTGCATGTCGGGGGCGCTCACGCACGGGCCACATTCCTGAAACCCCGAACCCCCACACTTGCAGTAGCCACCGCAGCGGTCGGTTACGGCAAGTACAGCGGTCCCCCCGGGTCCCGTGACCTCGTAGCAGAACCCCGTCGCCTCGGTCATTCCAAGGCCCCAGAGCGCAGCATAGGTCCCGGTGGCGGGGTCGATCGCTTCCTGGCTGTTGCCGACCATCATCGGGGGCGCGGCCATGATGCCCACGCACTTCTGGGTCGTAGTTTCAGCCTGGAAACAAGGAGGCAGCTTCAAGCTGGCGGCGACCTGTCCCGCGGTGACCTCGGCGAAATCGACCTGGGTTACGCCATGGCAGCCTTCGCCGGACAGATCGCAATAGTGCGTCGCCCAGGCTTCGGGCAAGGTCAAGAGCCCCTTGTACTCGCCCCGGTAGACACACGTCCCGCCGACGCACGAGCCCAGATCGGGCGGGCACGTCTCGGCGGTACACACGACCGCGGGGGCACAGACTTCGATGTTCGGCGTAACCTGCAGCAGCCGGCCTTTGCCTTGGAACCCGCAGGTCGCGCCGTCGTGAGGCGGAGGCAGCGGCCCCGATGCGTCCCCCTGCACCTGGCTCCCCCCCGCGCCCCCTGACCCCGCGTCGGCGGGGTGGGTGTTCGCGCCGCTCTCGTCTGAACTCTCGCAGCCAGCTACGAGCAGCACCCCGAGCGCCGCGAAGGCGGCCCACCCTACATTAGCTCTTGATAGCATGTCGGCGAGTCTAACCGGATTGTCGCGGGCCGGGGTGGGAGATCGAAGCGGGATCGGCCAAGGTGGATCCGGGCAAGCTCGGCCAAGGACGGGGATCATGAGAGCGCGGGGGTGGAGGGGGCGGCTCAACCCACCACACTGGTCGGCTGAAACGGCGCCGCGACAGCGCCCATTTCCGTTACCTCGCGGCAAGTTCCACGCGTTCCGCGGCTCGGCCCACAGCTTCCTTTACCCAACCCAGACTCTTTCAACTGATCATCGACAACGATGGTGCAACGAAGGGGGCCACCCATTTCAACCAGGCGATGACTGCGGTCTTTACTCGGTGCGGCGCATGGCAGATCATGCCTCATGTCCGTGAAGAAGACCTTGGTTTTCGCGCCTGCCGCGTTCAACCTCGCCGAGGTCACCCGGATGATCGAGGTGGCCAAGGGCGCCCGCCGCTCGTTTCATTGTGTGTTCATCAGCTACGACGGGGCGCGTCGCCACGCGGCGCTCATTGAGGGTGAGGGCTTCGAGCTTCACCACCTCGACCCACAGATGTCGCCCGAAGACATCCAGCAGTTTTGGGCGGTTGATCGCGGCGAAAAGATCGGCGAGATCATCGCCTTCGACAAGGTGCTCGCCCGCGTCGAGGCTGAGCTCGCGCTCTACAAGCAGGTCGGCGCCGTCGGAGTCGTGACCGGCTTCTGCCTCTCGGTCTCGGTCTCTGCGCGCGTGGCGAAGCTGCCACTAGTCTGGATTGCGCAGACCACGTGGCTCAGGGAATACGCCGTGGAACACGCCGTCTGGCCCGATGCGTTCGACTACCCCAGGCTCCGTGTGTTGCCCGAGCGTTGGCTCAACGCGCTGGCGCGGGCCATGTTGCCTCGGTTCGCGCGACTCGCGGCGCGGCCGTTCACCCGCGCGTCGAGGCGCTACGGCCTAACTGGCTTCACCGGTTATGATCTCCTGGAGGGCGACCACACCCTGTTCGCCGAACCCAAGGGCTTCTCGCCGACGCCCGTGCCCGCTCGCCTCGCGGGCCGACACGCCTTCATCGGTCCGCTCATCGCGCGGCTGCCGAACCCCGTGCCTGCAGCGCTCGTCCGCAGGGATCCCAGCCGCCCCCTGGTGTACTTCGCGATGGGGAGTTCGGGTGTCGAAGAGACGGTGGCGAAGATCGTCGAGGGCTTCGCCCGCGCTCCCTATGACGTCGTCGCGCCCATCGCGCAGCTGGTCTCAGAGCGGCGGTTGAGGGTGCCGGAAAACGTAATGGTGACTGACTTGCTCCCGGCTCACCTGGTCAACCCGATGGCCGACGTGTCGGTGATCCACGGAGGGATCGGCACCGTGCTCACCGCGTGTCTCTCAGGCACCCCCATCGTCGGCATCGGGAATGGACTGATCGAGCAAGAGCACAACCTCGATTGCGTGGTGCGCAAAGGCTTCGCGGTGCGCCTGCGCCACAAGCGGTTCACGCCCGGTGACGTGCTCTCGGCGGTAGAGCGCTACCTCGACGACGCGCGAGCCAAGCAGGCCGCACGCGCGTACGCCGTGACCGCTGCGAGCTACGACCCTTCGGAGCTCAGCGGCCGCTACCTCGAGCACGCGTTCGGGAGCTGAGCCGATGACGCCGATGTAACCGCCGAAGGCATCAGGTTGGAGGGCCTCTGCGACGGGTTACCCTCACCCGTCGACGCCGCCGGTCTGATGACGCAGCGGCCTAGGCTTATCTGACTTGCCTTACTAATAACCGTGCGGCAATTAAGCAAGCAAGACGCAAGCAATCTGCCCTACGACCCTATCGCGACCGGAGCCGACCTAGCGCCGGCGTGCGCCGATCCGCGCATCCAGCATCTGCATCACGCAGGCGACAGACCGGGGGCCGGTTCAGCGCCTTCGGCCACCATCTGCGCTGGAGGCCCGGGGGTGCGCTCGGGGGTGCAGTGTGGGGGTGCAGTGTGGGGGTGCAGTGTGGGGGTGGAGGGCCCAGCGATTTTACAGCGCTCGCCGGTGTAGTAGCCTGTGCCGCATGGGGAAACCGATGCGGGACACAGGTCGTGGCGCGCTGAGCGCGCTCGCGTTGTTGAGCGGACTGATCGGCGGGGCGGCGCTGGCAGGTTGTACGCCAAAGGGCGGCGGCAGCGAGTCGGCGCAGCCTGACGCGACACTAGGAGCACCACAGCACGGACAAGGAGCTCCAGCGCCCGGGACAGTGGCCCCGAGCAGTGACAGCCCGAGCGGCAGCGCGAGCGGCGCCACCACACACGGCCCGGCGACGGATGGAGGCGATGAGCCCGCTCCGAGTGCTCTATCCGCAGGGAATGATCTTGCAGATCACGACGACCTGATGACCTTCGCGCACGGCGTGATCCCGCTCAGCGTCGGGGGTGCGGGCGCCAAGCTGGGTGCTCACGTGGAGGAGGCGATCGAGAGCATCGACGGCAACCCCGGGTCCTTTTCCCTGGTGAACAAGGGGCGGCGAGACACCAGCACGGAGTTTGTCTACTTGCTGCCCGCCAACACTACCTTTGAAGGGTTCGCCGTGCCCAACGTGCTGGAGACGCCCAGCAAGTACCAAACCTTTACTCGCGTGGTGGAAGTGTATGGCTCCGCGGTCAGCGCCGACAGCGGGTTTGAGTTGCTGGCCAGCGCCACGCTCACCACTCACCCCAAGAAGGATCAACAGACTGAGCTGAAGCTGGTCAAGACCAAGCCGGTCAAGTGGGTCAAGCTGAAGCTGAGCGGCGGCGTGTTGGTCGAGAGTGAGCAGTCGACGTTTGAGTTCAGTGAGTTGATTGCGCGCGGAAAGCAGGAGACACCCGCCCTGGCCACAGGGTTTAGCGGCCGCTGGGGCAGGCGCAGTGCTGGATTTGAACTCAAGCAGAGCGGCGCCGCGGTGGGCGGTTGCTACGACGGCGTTGCCCCGCTCAGCGGGACGGTGAGCGGAAACATCCTCATGGCGCGCGGGGTTGAGCCGCGCACCAAGGTGGTGAGCCTGTTCGTGCTCACGGTGATGCCCGACGGATCCATCCGAGGCGTACGCTCAACCAACGGCGCGCCGTTTAAGTTGGTGGATTTTGGCACGCTGACCAGCGGCCAAGCGCCGTGCCCGAGCATCGCGCCGGTGAACGTAGGCTGCGGTGCCACCTTGCACGGTATCCACTTTGACTACAACTCGGCGACGATTCGCGCCGACTCGGGCGTGCTCTTGGGGCAGGTGTTCGAAAGCTTGAAGGCCGACAAAGCTTCCAAGGTCGTCATCGAGGGCCACACCTCGAGCGAGGGCGCGGGTGACTACAACCTAGACCTCTCCAAGCGCCGCGCGGAAGCCGTGGTGGCCGACTTGGTGCAGCGCGGCCTAGCAAAGAGCCGTATTTCTGCGGTAGGGCGCGGTGAGACGACGCCTATCGCCTCCAACGCAGACGAGACCGGCCGCAGCCTGAACCGCCGCGTGGAGGTGAAGTGTAACTGAGCTCGTGCAGCACGAGCGCAGCCGCGCGACGCACCACCAAGCTACCCCTCGGGCCCACGCCTTGATACGCTCTAGCGCATGTGCACGCGTCCCTGGCTACTGCTCGTTGGCGTGGTCGCCACCATCGGCTGTGCTGATGGCACGAGCCTCGACAACGGGCCGCAGGCCCAGGGTGGCGCGACTCACCAAGCTGGGGCGGGCGCCGGTGGAGCGTCTGGAGCAGGAGCGCACAGTGGAGGCAGCGCAGGCAGCGGCGTGGGTGGCTGGCCTGGTCCAACTGGCGGGGCGGCGGGCAGCGCGGGTAGCGCCGTAGATGGCGGAGCCTTTCGCTCCTGCCCGCCGGGCGAGTTCGTTACCGGCGTCGACAACGCCGAAGTGCAGTGTGCCCCCATCGACCTAGCCGCTCGGGCAGCGGTGAATCAACACTGCTCGATCTATCTCGGCTGGAACGACTACTGTTCCGGCTGCACGACGACGCCCGAAAAATGGGGCTACGCCAATGACAGCGGGTGCACCAACGGGGTCGGCGGCGACAACACTTGCACCGCTCCCGATCTGGGTGGGGAGACCGTTCGGCTGTTTGGGCTCAACACCGACGGCGACGTGGGCGACGACGACAAGTTCCACCTCGGCTTCCACTGCATTGACCCCGCGGATCCACCCGCTGCTGGCCCCTGCGCCGCCGGCAGCTACGTGTCGGCAGTCACCCCAGCTGGCGTGCAGTGCGTGACCGCCCAGGCAGCCCTCGTCGACTCCATTCAGCAGACCTGCAAGCTCTACTTTGGCTGGAATGACGGCTGCAACGGCTGCAGCACGGCCCCGCTGAAGTGGGGCCAGGTCAGCCAGAACACCTGCAGCAACGCTGCGGGCGCCAACAACACGTGTAGCGCGCCCACCCTGGGAGGTGAGGTGGTCCAGCTATTCGGGCTGGACGCCGATGGTGACGTGGACGGCAACGACACGTTCTACGTGGGCCTTCAGTGCTCCGGCGCGCAGGCATAATCCAGCGTGGCAACACAGAGCTGTCCGCCTGGCGAGCTGGTGGTTGGCGTCAACGCCCAGAACCAGGTCGCGTGCTCAAGCCCCGGGGTGGCGGCCGAAGCCGTGCTGCAGAACGACTGCTTCGTCTACTTCGGCTCTCGGGACTCGTGCAACGGTTGCACCCTGGCTCCAGAGAAATGGGGCCGGGTCAGCCAGCACACCTGCGAGCTCGGCCCGGGCTCAGACAACACCTGCCAGACCCACGCGCTCGGTGGGCGCGATGTCACGCTGTTTGGTTTGAACCTCGACGGGAACGTCAATGGAGACGACAACCTGTACGTGGGCCTCAAGTGCCTGAACCCCACAAACTAGTTGACCAAGCGTAGGTCAGGCTCAGCTCGTCATAGCGGCTGGCTGCTGCGACGCTAAGGCCAGATACCTTACGGAATCAACAACTTTCCCCCGATCGGGACGTCCACCGCGGTCGGCGTTCGAGCCAGCAAGACCAGCATGCAACCCTCCATCCCCGTCTTCTACACCTTGAACTCGCGCCCCGAGCAGCTCGCCCGAGCTTGGAGCAAACTACGTCAGCTCGCGGAGCGCTGTCGTCATCGAGCGCTCGTCGCTAGCGACGCGCCGAACCTAGCGGCCCGCATCGCGGAGTTGAACCGCGCGCACTTATCGTCAGCGCCCTCGACGACCGCCGCTGAGCTAGAGCTTGGGTTCTGGAGCGCCCAGCGCCTAGATCCACTCACCGGCTCTGGCTGGCCCGCGTTCGCCCTTGAGGTGTCGCCACCTACGCTGCTGAGTTTGCTGGAAGACCGACGTGTTTCCGCGGCGATCTACGTCCCGCGCAGCGCACCAGAGCTGCGCCACTTCACCCAAGCCTACGCCAACACGAGCAGCGTGTAGCCTTCCCAAGACCCCCGCTCCCCGGTTGGGCTGCCCGATGTTTGTGCCGAGAGCGGGGGCGAACATGAAGACGCCTACTCCGTGTGGTCGTCGTCTTGCCCGAAGAACTCCGATTCATCGTGCATGTCGTACCTGCGAGCCACCTCAGGATCCGTGGTCACGAGGTACGCGCAGTCGTCGGCGGTGCTGCCTTGCGGGTCGAAGGCGACGCCATCTGCCTGCATCTTGCGGAGTTGCTCGACTGCGGCGTCGAGGGTAGCGATCAGCTCGTCCAGCGATTTCGCGTCGCTGGTAAAAAACTTGTTTCGCCACAGCAACAGATACCGCTTCTGGGTCGCACGGAGGGCACCCCAGAGTTCTTGATACTTAGCGCGAACGTATTCGTGGAGCTGCTCCGTGAAAGTGCGCGGCAGCCTCAATATCGTGATCAGCTGCTGAACATCGACGAGGTCCTTCGCCCGATCGGCACCGCCGGTCATGCCTGACGCGAGTTTCAGCTCCACGAGGCGGACCAGGCCAATGAACTTCACGCCCTCGTGTTCGACCGGATCTGTATCAGATGGGTTCGGAAAACGGACGGGCTGCACCTCGCCGCTCCCTGGATAAGCGCCCGCGAGCACGAACTCGATCTTCACTCCGGTGTGCGTGTCGCGGAGGTTCTTGGCCCCAGCGAACTCGGTCTTGTAGCCGCGGCCGACGAGCTCGCGATGCAGCTTCTTGAGATCAGCACGCGTAACGAGCACGTCGATGTCCTCCGTCATCCGCGCGTAGCCGTGCGCCGTGAGCGCCATCCCGCCGATCACAGCGTAGGAGATGCTCAGCTCGTCCAGGTGTTTCCGAAACTCACGCAAAGTCTCATGCAGCTTGCTGGAACCCTCGAAGTAACGCGCCGACTCGCTCATAGCCCACCGGGGATCTTGACGAAGCCGTTGCTCGTAGGGGAGACCCGGCTCGGGATGCGCCGAAGTAGCAGTCGTCAACGCGCTCGTCACAACCAAACCGTATCACGCACACGACCTCAGGGTCGGGGGTGGGGGGAACCGCGCCACAGCCGAAAGGCAGCCAGCTTCCACCCCCATGGAATCCGGACATAGCCATAAAGAACAATAAAATCAGTCGGGTATGGCTACTTGCATTCATGCGGATGTTGGAATATATATGCCGCATCGATGGAGCGCATCACCGTAGCTAGCGACCGCTGGCAGCTGTACCGGCTGCTGAGCGATCCGACCCGCCTGCGCCTGCTCGCGCTGGCGGCGGTCGAAGAGCTGAGCGTGGGTGAGCTGGCCGAGCTGCTAGGTGAATCGCAGCCCAACGTCAGCCGGCACGCCGCGCCGCTGCGTAAGGCTGGGCTGCTCTCGGATCGCCGGCAGGGCACGCGCACGCTGATTCGCTTGGGGCAAGCGACGCGCAACGACGCGGTGGTGATCGACGCGCTGACGACGGGCCGCGACCTGTGTGAGCACGACGGGAGCCTCGCGCGGATCGCTGGCGTCGTGAGCCGCCGCGACGATCGCACGCGAGAGTTCTTCGCGCAGCCTAGCCACGGCAACGGTTCCCTAGGGATTTGCCCTGAGCTCCCGGCTTACCTGTTCGCGCTGGCGGCGCTGCTGCCCAAGCGCGCGCTGGCGGTCGACGCAGGCACCGGAGACGGCAGTTGGCTAGACGTGCTCGCGCCGCTGTTTGATCGGGTCGTGGCCTTCGACCGCAGCGAGGCCCAGGTTGAGCGCGCCAAGCTCCGGGTGACAGAGCGCGGCTTCACCAACGTCGAGCTGATGTGCGAGCCGCTGGGCGCCGGCGCCGCCAAGAGCCTGCTGGGCGAGGGCGCCGATCTGGTGGTCGCCTCGCGCATCTTGCACCATGCGCCGCTGCCCCGGGACGCCATGAGGGAGCTGGTCAGCCTGGTGCGACCGGGAGGGCAGCTCTTGGTGATCGACTACTTGCACCACGACGACGAGCGGCTGAGCGAGCAACAAGCCGACGTTTGGCTGGGCTTTGACCCCGATGAACTCAAAGACTTCGCGACCAGCGCCGGCCTAAGCCAGATCGCGGTCTCACACATCCCTCGCGCGTTTTCGCGCGGAACCAATGATGGGCACCTGCCCTGGATTTGCCTGCTAGGACGCCGTTAGAGCCGCAGCCCCAAGGCAGCGCCGGACGCTCGATTCGAGCCCGTCGCTGTCCAAGAAAGCGCCTGTACGGAGCCGACCAGCATCGAGTTAGAAACGGAGAATCATCACATGACACAGAGCGTAACGGTTACCAGCAGCAAGAACGCAAAAGACTACGTCATCAAGGACATCACCCTGGCCGACTGGGGTCGTAAAGAGATCGCCGTCGCCGAGCACGAGATGCCCGGCCTGATGGCGACCCGCGAGAAGTACGGCCCCGACAAGCCGCTCAAGGGCGTGCGCGTGATGGGCTCGCTGCACATGACCATCCAGACGGCGGTGCTGATCGAGACCCTGAAGGATCTGGGCGCGGACGTGCGCTGGTGCTCATGCAACATCTTTTCGACGCAGGATCACGCGGCGGCGGCCATCGCAGCCACGGGGACGCCGGTCTTCGCCTTCAAGGGCGAGACCCTAGATGAGTACTGGGAGCTGACCTTCAAAGCGCTGAGCTGGCCCGACGGCAAGGGCCCGCAGCTGATCGTCGACGACGGCGGCGACGCGACTCTGTTGATCCACCGCGGTCTGGCGGCGGAGAAGGACGCGTCGATCCTCGACCAGCCCACGGACAACGAGGAGCTCAAGGTGATCAACAAGCTGCTAAAGCGCGTGCTGAAAGAGAACCCCAAGCACTGGCACCGCGTGGTCGAAGACTGGGTCGGCGTGTCCGAAGAGACCACCACCGGTGTGCATCGCCTGTACCAAATGCACGCCAAGGGCGAGCTGCTGATCCCGGCCATCAACGTCAACGACTCGGTCACCAAGAGCAAGTTCGACAACGTGTACGGCTGCCGCGAATCACTCGTCGATGGCATCAAGCGCGCGACCGACGTGATGATCTCAGGCAAGACCGTGGTGGTCTGCGGCTTCGGGGACGTGGGCAAGGGCTCCGCTGAAGCGCTGGCCTCTCACCGCGCGCAAGTCTGCGTCACCGAGATCGACCCGATCTGCGCGCTGCAGGCCTGCATGGCAGGCTACAAAGTCACCACCGTCGAAGACGCCCTACCCTACGCCGATCTGTTCGTCACCACGACCGGCAACAAGGACATCATCACCATCGACCACATGGCAAAGATGAAGGACCAGACGATCATCTGCAACATCGGCCACTTTGACAATGAAATCCAGGTGGCAAAGCTGATGAACTACCCGGGCGTCAAGCGCACCAACATCAAGCCCCAGGTGGATATGTTCACCTTCCCCGATGGTCACAGCGTGTACCTGCTCGCTGAGGGGCGCTTGGTGAACCTCGGCTGCGCGACGGGTCACCCCAGCTTCGTGATGAGCAACAGCTTCACCAACCAGACCCTGGCTCAGATCGACCTGTGGACCAACCGCCGCGCCGTCGGCGTGTACGTGCTCGACAAGAAGCTGGACGAGGAGGTCGCGCGGCTGCACCTGGCGAAGCTGGGCGCGAAGCTCACCAAGCTGACGCAGGAGCAGGCCGACTACATCGATGTCCCAGTCGACGGTCCCTTCAAGCCTGATCATTACCGCTACTGATCACTACCGCTACTGAGCAGCCCGCTGCGCCAAGGGTCACGAGACGTCCAACGCGCCAGCGGCACAGCAGACCGGGAGAGCCACACCGCGCGGTGTGGCTCTTCGCTGTTTGTGGGTCGTACGCCGCGCGGCATCTCGCCGAGCCGAGCTTCCAAGCGGAGCGGGGCAACCGGAGCGCCGCTTCACGTGGGTCAGCGGGCTAGCTGCGTGTCTCTCCACCCACAGCACGCTTGCGCAGCGCAGCCCCGAAGGCGGCAAACACCCGAGTTTTTCGGGACCGCTGAAGAATGACGGCCGGCACGCGACTTGCTCAGCGTTGGGCATGCTCAGCCGAAACCAGCGCTCGGACACCTGCGACCACCCCAGCGCGGCGCCGCGCGCGCTCCTCCAGCCAGAGGGCGCTCAGCCGCACCCGCGCCGAGCGCTGCGCTCGCTGGCGCCCGCGTTGCTTGGCAGCGTGGCCATCGCGTGCTCCGGCGGCCCGGACCCTGCCATTGCTAGTTTCTCCGCGGAAGCTGAAAGCGGAGCCGGACCGACCGCCAGCTATCAGCCGAGCTTTCTGCCGCTCGCTAGCAGCGGCCGCGCGGAAACTGAATTCACAGAGCTGAGCGGGGTGTTCCCCGTCATCGATCAGCGTTGGGTCGCGCTGGCTTCCGCCGACGACGCTTGGGGTGTTGGAGAGCCGTGGCTTCAGTCCCCTGACCAGCCTGAACTAGGTGGCGCGGGCGCTGGGGTGCTGACGCTGACGCGGGCGCTGGGCGCGGGGCAGCTGCCAGCGGGCTGGGCCGAGCTGGCCGGCTCGAGGGTCGTGCTTGGCGGACCCAACGCTGCGGCGGGTTGTAGCGCGACGCTCGGCGCGGTTGAGATCTTGCGACGACTGGAGCCTGACTTCGGCTTGGATGCTGACGACGCCCCGAGAGTTGGTAGCGCCGCTTTCGTCAGACAGGCCTGGCGACGCGGAGCGGGCTTCGGCGTGCTGGTGGCCGAGCTGCAGCACGTTGACCCTGGTTGCGCGGACGCGGGCTATGCTCATTTCTCCACGGCAGCGGATCTTGAGGTGGCGGAGAGGACGCGACCTGACCCGGACGACCTCCGCGTGTATCGCCTCGCGCAGCAGGCCTACGTCGGACTACGCCAGCTGCCTGCGTATGGCCGCTTGCAGCAAGAATACGCGGACTTCATCGCCAGCCCCGGCGCGGAGGCGACGTCGCTCGCGGACGAGTCGGCCTGGGAGAGCCACGGAGCTGCCCAACCCGAGCTCGCCTTTTATGGCGGCGGCGAGCCTCGCTTCATCGGTTGGCAGCTCAAATCCGGCGAAGGCTGCGGCGACTTTTACGGGAATTTGAGCGTGCTGTACCAGGTGCTGGGTGCTGGTGAAGGAGCCGAGCTGAGGCTGGTGGACCTGAGCGAAGCCAGCGACTTGCCGCAGCGCGTGGTGCTGAGCGGCGGCGGGATCCAGCTCCTCGACGCCAGCGGATTACGCCAGGCGGGCGCCGACCGCACGTACTTGCCACTGGAGCTCCCGGCCTTCGGCTGCCCCTGTTGAGCCCGAGCCCATCCCCGGCATCTTGACCGTCACGACGCCCGCCGATCCCCCTCAAACCAAGGCGCGAACCCAGGACAGCCACGCTCGTGCAGCCGAGGAGCGAAGCGCGCGCTCGCGAAGTGCTGCCGGCAGTGATAAGGAATTAGCCATGAGCCCCGCGCTGCGCTGGTTGTCGACAGGTCTAGTGGGCTGCGCGATGGCGCTGCCTGCGTGTTCGGCGAGTGACGGCAACGCTGGCAGCGGCAACGCTGGTAGCGGCAACGCTGGTAGCGGCAACGCTGGCAGCGGCGGCGGCCTTGGGTCAGGGGCGAGCGGTGGCTTCGGAGGAGCAGGGGCTGCGCTGGGGCTCGACTCCGGGGTGGGCGGCTCCCAACCCGAAGAGGGACAAGTCTTCGGGCACAGCCCGGGGACCCTGTACGAGCTGGAGCCCTTCAGCAAGGCGGTGACCGTGGTCGGCGACTTCGACTGCCTTGGTTCCGCGGAGATGTGGGATATCGCGGTGAACGCGACGGGAGCCATGATCGGCGTCGCGTCGACGGGCCTAGGCGGCGGCTTGATGGTGAACATCGACCCCACCAACGCGCGCTGCACTAAGATCACCAGCGGCGTGTTCCCCAACTCCCTGACCTTTGTTCCCGTAGGGATCCTCGATCCGAACGCAGAGGTGCTGGTCGGCTACGACCACTCAACCTACGTGCGCATCGACCCCGTCACAGGCGCGAGCACGAACATTGGCTCGCTGAACCCCAACTCAACGGGCACGAACTGGCAGTCCAGCGGAGACATCGTGTCCCTTGAGGGCGGTGGCACCTACTTGACCGCGCGGCCGATGCTCAGCTCGTCAGATCACCCGAACGACTCGCTGATCGAGGTCGATCCCGCCACGGGCCAGGCGCTCCGCGTGATCGGCCTGACGGGCTTCCCTCAGCTCTGGGGCCTGGGGTTTTGGGCAGGCACCGCGTACGGCTTCAGCGCGACCGGTGCGCTAGTTAGCATCGATCTGACCACGGGAGCAGGCACCACTATCCCGATCCCCAACGCGCCCTCAGGCCTCTCGTTCTGGGGCGCCGGGACCACGACCTCGGCGCCGATCGAACCACCTCATTGATCCACGCGGCAGCACCGCGCGTTGTCTACTTGGCGATCAGCACCTTCAGCTTGACGCGGCGCTCTTCGGGTCGGGCCACGCGGTCTTCGCCCTGAGCCGTGCCGATGGACGCCGCGAAGGTCACAAACCGCGCGGTGTCTAGCCCCTGCTCCAGCATCAAGTTCTTCACCGCGCGGGCTCGCACCTCAGCCAGGGCTAGGCTCTCGCCGTAGGTGATGAAGCCCGTGATGGCGATGCACTCCCAGCCCGGGTTGGCGCGGATCTGATCGGCCAGCGCCTTAGCCGCCGCCGCGGCCTCGGGGCCTGGCGCGCCAGCGCCCTCAGCGAACGTAAACTCCACTTCCAACGCGTTCCCACCCTTGAAATCCGGGTTGGCGGCGCCCCGCGCTTCGAGCTGCTTACAGCCAGCCATCAGCGGAGCCTCCGGCGCGATCTCCGATGGAGTGAAGGTCGGGATCGAGACCTGAAGCTTGCCCTGCTTGCAGGTGTCCTCGCTGGTGGGGTCGATACGGCAGGCGGCCTGAGGGTGAGCTTGCACGTGGGCCATCAACTCCGCCTCGTTCTGAGCGGGGATCGAGATCTCGAAGCGCGAGGTAGGTGGGCTCAGCGGATCTTCTGACTCAACCGGCTCATACGCGATTTCGAAGATCGCATATGAGCGCGGAAATGACTCGATCTCTCGGATCTTGGTCACGCCCTTCAGCTGGCAGGTGCCGGTCCAGCCCTCGTACATACAGCGCTTGGCTGAATTGGCCGGACCGCACGCCGCGTAGCCCAAGGCAAGCAAGCCGAGCGCCAAGGAAGCACCAAGCCATGGGCGAGGAGACCGAACGTGGCAAGCAGCTGAGGTGCGCTGGTGAGCCGCGCGAGAAGACTGAAGCATGGCGCGGATTCTATACTCCAGATCCGCGGCCAGCTAGCGCGGTGCTTCAGCAGCCACCACCAAATGCTCGGCCTCGGCGTCGTAGGGCTCACCTTGAAAGCCGCCGCTGACGATGATCGGGTCGAACCCCGCTCGCTCCAGCATGCCGACCAGCTCCGCCTGCAACAGGTAACGCTGCGGCAGGTTGAAGGTCAGCTGCTCGCCGGAGGGCTCGCGAACGTACAAGTACTTTACGTCGAGCAGCTGCGCGGCGCGATCCCAGGCGCTCTGCTCGAAGACGGCGTAGCGCCCGCCGGCTGCTTCAACTTGCGCGACGCTGTCGAGCTGATCGGCTTCGACGTCTTCAGGCATTGATTCCTCATGGAAATCATCAGCCGCGTAGCCATCGAGCAACAGCAGCCCGCCAGGGACAAGGTGCGCGCGCGCCACGGCCAGGCAAGCCTCCACCCGTTCAGCGCTGAGCAGGCAGTAGAGCCCGCTGTGTGGGATCAACACGCGGTCAAAGCGCTGACCCAAGTCAACAGACGCCATGTCCCCCGACACCAAGCTCACTCGGGCGGCGACGGCCTCGCCACCGGAGCCTTGGCTAGCGTCCTGCAAGTGCTTCTGGGCGCGCGCGAGCAGCCCCGGGGCGAGCTCCACCCCCACCACCGAGTGGCCGGCTTTGGCCAGCGCCAGGGTGATACGTCCATAGCCTGCCCCAAGCTCCAGCACGCTCGTCGCGCCGCGGCAGGCGCCGACGTAGAACGCGACGTCGCCAGGGTTTCCGCGATGAGTCAGCTCGTACAGCTCTGGGTCATAGGTCACTCGGCGCACGTGCCGCGCCCGCCCAACGCTGTCAACTGCTGCCGCGACGGGGCCGACATGCGAGCGCCAGCCGTCCCACGGCGTTCAGCGTGCTAGCGTCAACGCGTGGACACCGCAGCCTTGATCGAACGCCTCGGGCCGCTGCTGAAGCAGCTGCCCGAGCTAGAGCGCGGCGACGCCAGCCGCGTGCTGGAGCTGCTGCGCACTCCGGGTGAGGATGATCGCCGGGAGCTGAACCGGCTGACTGAGCTGCTCGGTCGCCGCACGGCAAAGGCAGTGCCCTTCGCGGTGCTGGGGCGCGCGCGCTTGGCCGAGCTGGCCGGCAGCGTGAAGGACGCCGACAGCCTGCGCATGGACTGCTCGCTGCGGCTGGACATGCTCGGATACTAAGCCTGTGTGGTCGGCTCCGGTCGCGGGGGTGGAGGGGCGGCGATGACCGTCCCAAAACCCGACCCACATTCCGCCGCCATTCTCGACGCGCCGTGATCGCGGCGGCGAGCCGCCAGTCGGGTGACCGCCGACGCTATGTCCCTGGCATGCTGGTGAAAACTGGCTGGCCGGGCTGTGCCCAGGCTGTCCCAGAGCCAGCAAGCAACCCCAGAAAAGCCCACGCTGAGACCCCAGAGAGAGGGCCGTAATGCGTGAAGCAACAACTATGGCGTCCGTGGTTGCCGCGGGCGTGGCGGTGGGTTACTCGCGCCAGCGGTCACGCCTGCATCGACGTGACGAAGCTGCGCGCCCGTAGACGCGCGAACAAAGAGAAGACTGCGCGCCCGTGGACGCGCGAACAAGTAACGCTAGCCCCACCTGCAAGGCCGGGACTGGTTTCGTGGAGATCAAACAGACATGGCTAGAAAGAAGATTGCTCTGATCGGCGCTGGCAACATCGGTGGCGAGCTCGCCAACCTCGCGTTCACCAAACAGCTCGGCGACGTCGTGCTGTTCGACATCCCGCAGAAGGAGGACTTCGCCAAGGGCAAGGCGCTTGACCTTGAGCAAGCGTCAACCCAGAGCGGCGCCGACGCCAGCGTGATCGGTACCTCGAACTGGGAGGACTGCGCAGGCGCCGACGTGCTGATCATCACCGCTGGCGTCCCGCGCAAGCCAGGGCAGAGCCGCGACGACTTGGTCGGCATCAACGTGCCGATCATCCGCGACGTCGCCGACAACGCGAAGAAGCACTGCCCCGACGCCTTCGTGATCGTGATCAGCAACCCGCTGGACGCGATGGTCTACGAGTTCAAGCGCCGCACGGGCTTCCCCGCGGCAAAGGTCATCGGCATGGCAGGCGTGCTAGACAGCGCGCGCTTTAGCCTGTTCTTGGCGCGCGAAGCTGGCGTCAGCGTCAAGGACGTCCGCGCGATGGTGCTAGGCGGCCACGGCGACGACATGGTGCCGCTGTTGTCCTACACGACCATCAACGGCATCGAAATCAGCAAGTTCATCCCCAAAGACAAGCTCGACGCCATCGTGGACCGCACCCGAAAGGGCGGCGGAGAGATCGTCAAGCTGATGGGAACCAGCGCCTACTTCGCGCCCGCCGCGTCAGCTATCAGCATGGCGGCGGCCTACCTGAACGACGAGAAGCGCCTGGTGCCTGCGGCGGCGTTCCTCACCGGCCAGTACGGCTACGAAGACATGTACATGGGCGTGCCGACGGTGATTGGCGCGGGCGGCGTCGAGAAGATCGTGGAGCTTGAGCTGAGCGCAGATGAGAAGGCGATGCTCGCCAAGAGCGCGACCAGCGTCCGCGCTGTGGTGGACGTCGTGAAGAAGTTCGCCGACTGACCGCGCGGGCGGCGGGGCGCTAGCGGCAACGGCTGGCGGCTGCGCCGCATCAATTTTTGAACGTCAGAGAATGGTCTCAAACCCGCCATCCGCGGTGTCCCAGCGAAAGGCTGAGCGATGAAGATTCACGAGTATCAAGGCAAGCAAATCTTCGCCAAGTACGGCATCCCCGTGCCTCAGGGCGTGCCCTGCTTCAGCGTCGATGAAGTCGAGAAGGCGGCGAAGAAGCTGATCGATGAAACTAAGATCCCGGTGGTCGTGGTAAAGGCGCAAGTCCACGCCGGTGGCCGCGGCAAGGGTGGCGGCGTCAAGGTCGTCAAAGACGGCCCCGCCGCAGCCCGCGCGGTCGCCGACAAGCTGCTCGGTATGCAGCTGATCACGCCGCAGACCGGCCCCGAGGGCCAGAAGGTGCGCCGGCTCTACGTCGAGCAAGGCCTCGACATCGCCCGCGAGTTGTACTTGGCGCTAGTCGTGGATCGCAACACGCGGCGCATCGCCGTCATGGCGTCGACCGAGGGCGGGATGGACATCGAGGAGGTCGCAGAAAAGACCCCGGAGAAGATCATCACCGTCTACGTGGATCCGCTGATCGGCTTGGCAGCCTTCCAGGCCCGCCAGATCGCCTATGGCCTAAAGATCGGCGAAGGCAGCCCAGACCCCAAGCGCACCATCAAGCAGTTCTGCGCCATCCTGATGGCGATGGCGGAGCTGTTTGAAAAGGAAGACTGCTCGCTGTGTGAGGTCAACCCGCTGGTAGTGACGGGCAAGGGCGACGTCGTCGCCCTCGACTCCAAGATCAACTTCGACTCCAACGCCGAGCCACGCCACCCCGAGTGGAGCGAGCTTCAGGACAAGGACGAGGAAGACCCCGTCGAGATCGAGGCTAAAGAGGCTGGCCTCAGCTACGTGTCCCTCGACGGCAACATCGGCTGCTTAGTCAACGGCGCCGGCCTCGCCATGAGCACCATGGACATCATCAAGTACTACGGCGGTGAGCCGGCGAACTTCTTGGATGTAGGCGGCGGCGCCAACAAGGAGCAGGTCACCAAGGCGTTCAAGATGATCCTGTCCAGCGACAAAGTGAAGGGGATCTTCGTCAACATCTTCGGCGGCATCATGAAGTGCGATGTCATCGCTGAAGGCGTGATCGCCGCCACCAAAGAACTGGGACTTGAAGTCCCGCTCGTCGTCCGACTCGAAGGCACTAACGTCGAGCAGGGCAAGAAAATCCTCAAGGAAAGTGGACTCAAGATCGAAGCCGCCGACAGCATGGCTGATGGCGCGAAGAAGATCGTTGAGCTCGCTAAAACGGCCTGAAGGACAAGGGAGATAAGAATATGAGCGTCTTAGTTAACAAAGACACCCGCGTCCTGGTCCAGGGACTCACCGGCAGCGCCGGTTCCTTTCACTCGCGCCAGTGCATCGCCTACGGCACACAGATCGTCGCGGGGGTCACCCCAGGCCGCGGCGGCGAGAAGTTCGCCGCGGAAGACAAGGACGGAAAGCAGGTCAGCGTCCCCGTATATGACACCGTCGCAGAGGCGGTGAAGGCGACTGGGGCCACGGTCAGCGTCATCTACGTGCCTCCGCTCGGCGCAGCAGACGCCATCTTGGAGGCCATCGACGCCGGCTGCGCGCTGGTGATCCCGATCACTGAGGGCGTGCCGGTCATGGACATGATCCGCGTGCGTCGCAAGCTCGAGGGCAGCGACACCATCATGGTGGGGCCGAACTGCCCTGGGGTGATCACCCCGGGCGAATGCAAGATCGGCATCATGCCGGGTCACATCCACATGCCTGGCAAGATCGGCGTGGTCAGCCGCTCAGGCACCCTGACCTATGAAGCCGTCGGACAGCTGACGGCGCTGGGCCTCGGCCAGAGCACGGCCATCGGCATCGGCGGCGATCCGGTGGGCGGGATGGACTTCATTGACTGCCTCAAGCTGTTCAATGATGACCCAGACACCGAGGCCGTGATGATGATGGGCGAGATCGGTGGCAGCGCTGAAGAGAACGCTGCCGCGTGGATCAAAGCGAACATGAAGAAGCCAGTCGCGGCGTTCATCGCGGGCACCTCAGCACCGCCCGGAAAGCGCATGGGACACGCCGGCGCCATCATCAGTGGTGGCAAGGGCGCCGCTAGCGACAAAATCGCCGCGCTAGAGGCCGCCGGGATCAAGGTGGCTCCTACGCCCGCGGAGATGGGTGTGACGCTGAAGAGCCTGCTCTGAGCCGGGCGCATTGGCGCTGGGTGCAGAGCATCAGCTTCGCCTGAGGACGACAGACGAGCACAGCTGGGCGCTACCGTAAGGTTGCGCCCAGCCGCATTTTGTGCGCGCTTTCGGCGGCACAGGCTACCTGCACCCCAAGCCTGCAGCCGAAGTGCGCTCACGGCGACCGAGGGCGAGCGCCCGCTCTGGCGCCCCCAACAGTGTGTTTGGCTGGAATTTTGCTAAACCCCGACCGCAGCGGGGCGAACGACAAACAAAATCGCGGACGCGGTGACCCGGTAGGCGCACCCCAGCCCACTAAGCCAGCGATGCACACGAGTTCTGCAGCCCAGCTGACCACCAGCCCGACGTCGGCGGCTGACCGCCCAGCCTACGCTCCCACGGGGCGGCTCCACGCCGCGCTGGTGTCGTTAGGCGCCCAAAGGCCCAGCGGGGGCAACGCCCACACGTTAGATAGGGACCGCGAGAGCACGCTGTGCCGAGCGTGGCGCGACCAGCGAGACGTCAAGGCCCGAAACGAGCTGGTCGCGGCGCACCTAGACGGCGTGCGCGCGATCGCGCAAAAGTATGTCTCGCCTCGCGCGCCCCTCGAGGACTTGGTAGCGGTTGGGCGAGTCGGGCTGCTACGCGCTTGCGAGGGCTTCGACCCAGAGCGCGGCCTGCGCTTCATGACCTACGCGAGTTTTTGGGTCCGCGCGGAGATGCTGAGCTTTGTGTGGAGCAACCGCTCACTCGTGCCGTCAACCCGCAGCAAGCTCCAGCGTCGCCTTCACCCGCTGCGCCGTGAGCGCGATCGCTTGCTACGACAGACCGGCGATCAGGACCGGGTGGACAACGAGCTGGCCGAACGCGCGGGGGTGAGCGTTGAGAGCTTTCGTCGGCACCTCAGCGAGTGGAGCCGGCGAGACGTCGCGCTGGACGCCCCGGCGATCGCTGGGGGCACCCTGACTCGGTTGGAAGAGCTCGCGGATGAGACCCCCAACTCAGAGCTTCAGCTCATGACTCATCAGGCGGCTCGCGCCCGCACCCGCGCGGTGCGCGGCGCGCTGGAGCGCCTCGATGAGCGCGAGCGCTTGATCGTCGAGCTGCACTTGATGGCGAACCCTGAGGATGAAATGTCCCTGAGCCAGCTCGGCGCCGCGCTTGGCATCTCCCGCGAGCGCGTGCGACAGCTCGAGCTGCGCGCCAAGCGTAAGATCGTGAGCCACCTGAAGCGGACTCCCGAGCAATTCGAACTACACTTGGTCCCTTAGCCCCTAGCCTTGTCAGCCCCACTAGCCAGCCCTCGCCCAACATGTCGCCTAACCCCGCTGCCCCTCCGCCCACGCTGAGATCCTCCGTCGACGGAGCTAGTCAGGCGACCAAGCAGCAGGACGAGCTCGTGCAGCGCGCGGTCGCTGGCGAGCTGGACGCCATCACAGAGCTCCTGCGCCAGCTGGGACCGGGGGTGGCCCGCACCGCGCGGGTGATCCTGGGGAGCCAACACCCCGACGTGGACGACGTGGTGCAACAAGCGCTGGTGGCGCTCGTGCGCGGCCTCCAAGATTACCGTGGGGAAGCGAAGCTGGCTACCTACGCCGGTCGGATCGCCGCGCGCGCGGCGCTCGCAGCGCGGCGCCGCGTTAAGCGCCAGGTCGAGGTGTATGAGTCGTACGCTCAAGAGCGAGCCGCCACCGAGGACGCCAGCGTGGCGGACGCAGCGAGCCTCGGGCTGAGCGGCTCGCTGCGCGCGCTCCTCGACGAGTTGGTCGAGGAGCAGGCAGAGACGCTCACGCTGCGCACGGTGCTCGGCTACTCGATCGACGAAATCGCCGAGAGCATGCAGGTGCCGCGCAACACCGTGAAGAGCCGCCTGCGCCTGGCCAAGGCGGCGCTGAGGCGGCTAATCGAGCGCGACGCGCTGCCTGTGGAGAGCGGCCCGCCTGTGGAGAGCGGCCCGTCTGTGGAGAGCGGCCCGTCTGTGGAGAGCGGCCCGCCTGTAGGCAGCGGCACTCCGGGTCCGGGAGATGAGTCATGAGGGGCACGCGTGAGACAAAAATTGCACCTCCAGCGCGGAGCAACGTGACCGAGCTCCACCCCGAGGAGTTGTTCGACAAGCAAGACGCTGGCGAATTAAACCGCGCGGAAGCATTAGAGCTCGCGCACCACCTCGAGCGTTGCGCCACGTGTCGCGTGGAGCGCGCTGCCCGCGCTGAGTTCCGCATGGCGCTCGAAGTCGACGCTGAGCCTCGAGACCTGGTCTTGGGTGTCACGATCAGTGCTCTGCTCGGCCTAGGCGGCAGTGACCGCGGCCACGGCGGGGCGCGCGACAGCGCCGGCGTCGCTGAGCCCGCCGGCGTCGAGGTGGAGCCTGAAGGCGTCACAGCCACGCGGTCATCCGTTAGCCCTCACGACACCCCAGCGGGCTCAATCAGCGCACGCCCCCTCGACGCACGCAGCGTCGAGGTCCTGCGGGCTCTAACCCCGCACGGCAGCATATCGACGCCCCATGGGATCGCTGAGGTCGCCGCGCCACGACCTCGGCCGCGCGCCAGCCGGCGGGCACGCGCGACCTCGCTGATTGTAGCAGCGCTGCTGTTTACCGGCGCGGCAGCGGCCTGGCAGCTGAAGCTGGGGATGACCCAGCGCCGCGCTGAGCCGCAGCTCACCACAGCTGGGGCGCCAGCGGCGTCCCAGGCGCGACCAGCGACGTTCATAGCGGAACACGCAGCGCCGAGGCCTGACGAGGCGGAGCTGGATCTTCAGATCCGCAAGGTCTCTGAAGCCAGCCTTGTTGGCTCCACCCGGTCGCACGCGGCGATCCCGCCCCATAGCGCACCAAGCTCGCCGTCAACCTCCGCGGCGCGGCCAGGCGCAGCGGCTCCAAGCCCCGATCGGGCCCCAGCCGCGCAGCTATTCGTCGCCGCGAACCGCGAGCGGAGCGCGGGCAGGTCAAGGCTTGCGCAGCAGCACTACGCCGAGCTCGTGCGGCGCTTCCCCAAGTCCCCCGAAGCGCGGGCAGCGCGAGCGCTGAGCGCCCAACTGGCGCTGGACACCGGCAGCCCAGATCAAGCGCTGGCAGAGTACGACCGCTACCTGAGCACGGCGGACGCCGCGCCCGTGTTGACCGAAGAGGCGCTCGTAGGTCGCGCCCGAGCCCTCAGCCGTATGCAGGATCGTGCAGCCGAGCGCGGCGCGTGGCTGGAGCTGCTGCGACGCTTCCCCACCACACCCGCACGGAAAGAAGCTGAGCAACGCTTGGCTTCAACGAGCAACCCGTGACCCGCCCCCGCGACCAGCGGGGTCGCTGCAGCTAGCCCCCATGAAGCGCCGCGCCCCCCAAGGCAACCCGCGTCCTCTGGTGGCCTTGCTGAGCGTGCTCTGCGCCCTGCTGGTCAGCGTGTCCGCGCCAGCGGCTGAGTTTACCGTCGCTATCCAAGTCGTGGGGACACCACACCAGGTGGCCCGCCTGCGAGACATCGTGGCGACGCAGCTGCCAAGCGCTGGCGCGCAGCCCGCTGACGCCACCGAGCCAGCGGCTGAGCCCAACGCAGCCAGCCCTAGTCAACCAGATAGACTGCTGGTGCGAGTCGACGTCACGGATGCTGCAGCCTCGCAGCTGCGCTTCACGCGCGGAGAGCTGCTCGTCCTAGAGCGCAGGCTGCCGCGAGACGGCGCCAGCGATGAGGTGCATTTCCAGGAGCTGGCGCTGCTCATCCGGAGCGCCGTCGAGGCGCTGCGCGCTGCAGGCCCTGCCGTCTCCGACGCTCCCCTGGCGGACCACCCCAAAGCCGACGCGACCGAAAGAGCGAGCGCGGCGAGCGCAGCACCAACTAGCCAGCCCACATCCCCCCAAGCAGGCCTCGCTGCTCCGGTCGAAGGCGCTCTCATTTCCGCTCGGCACCGCACGCCGCTGCGGCTTGACTTCCAGGCGCTCTACGCGGCGACAGCCTACGCGAAGGATCCTAGCCTGCTCTTCGGGATCGGCCTCGGCCTAGAGCTCGTGCTCCAGCGCGTGGCGCTGAACCCTGGTTTCAGGCTGCTAATTGACAACACCAGCGCGTTCGAGTTCTCCGAAGCGCGGCCTCGCGTCGCGCACCTGCGCGGGCTGGCCAGCGTAGGGGTTGAGCGCTGGCTACCCGCTCGCTGGGGACTTGGCTTGAGTCTCGAGAACGTGTTGCTCCATCACGACGATGAGCGGACCGCCGCCAAGTCACTCCTGGCGACATCCCTCGCGGAGCTGAAGCTGCCGCTCAGCGATCGCGTGGATGGGGTCTTGGGGAGTACGCTCGACGTCCAGCTCGGCGACTCGCGGGTCAGCCGTGGTGATGGCGAGGTGCTGGAGCGCCACCGGCTACGCTTCAGCCTCTACCTGGGCCTCGCCATCACCGCAGCTGGCGAGCGCTAACCCGACGCCGCGAGCAGCTGGCTAGGACGCAGGTTTCGCGGGCAACCTGGCGCGAGACGCCAGAAAATCGATGAGATCCATCTTGGTCAAGACGGCCTGTACCCGCCGCTCATCGTCCACCACGATGGCGACCTCTCCGCGCTCGAAGATGCCTTGAAGGACTGAGCCTGAGTCTTGTGGGCTCACCGTGGCCACGCGCCGCACCATGACCTCTGCGATGGATGTGTCCCGGTTACGGCCCCCCACCAGCTGCGACAACAAATCCGTTTCCGTGATGATCCCCGACAGCTGGCCTTGGGATGTACACGGCATCTGCGAGATGCCGTGGCGCTTGAACAACTCCACGGCGTCGCCCAGCGAGCGGTCGTCGGGCACGGTGATCACCGCTTGCGGAGGCCGACCACGTACCATGTCGCCGATGGTCCCGAGCTCCCAGTCTGCGCTCGCGAAGCCGTGTTGCCGCATCCAGCTGTCGTCGGCGAACTTGGTCAGGTAGTTGCGGATGCTGTCCGGCAGGACCACGCACACCCGCGAGCCCTTGGGGAGCTCTCGACACACCTGCAGCGCAGCCCACACCGCAGACCCACTGGAGCCACCACACAGCAGCCCTTCCGTACGGATTAACTGACGCGCGACGCGGAATGAGTCTGCGTCGTTCGACTTGATCCAGCGATCCACCAGCGAGCGGTCCAGCACATCGGGGATGAAGTCGTAGCCGATCCCCTCGACCTTGTAGGAGCGGATCTCCCCCGGCCCCGCCAGGATCGAGCCCTCGGGGTCGACGCCGATGATCTGACAGCTCGGGATCTTCTCCTTGATCACCCGGGCGATGCCGGTGATCGTGCCGCCCGTACCAGCCGTCGCGACCAAGGCGTCGAGGCGCCCCTCACACTGCTCTACGATCTCACGCCCGGTGCCCTCGACGTGAGCCATCGGGTTGTCCTCGTTCGAATACTGGTCGAGGATGTGCGAGTTTGGGATCACCTCGCGCAGGCGTTGCGCCACGCCGATATGACTCTCTGGCGAGTCCCATGCTGCTTCCGTGGGGGTACGGATGATCTCCGCACCCAACGCCTCTAGCACCACCTGCTTCTCGCGGCTCATTTTCTCGGGCATGGTGATCACCATGCGATAGCCGCGCACAGCCGCCGCCATGGCCAAGCCGATACCGGTGTTGCCGCTGGTCGGCTCAATCAGCGTGTCGCCAGGTTTGATGCGGCCGGACTTCTCCGCCTCGAGCAGCATGCGCACGCCGATGCGGTCTTTGACCGAACCTCCGGGATTCATGAACTCAAGCTTGCCGAGCAGCTCCGCGGGCAGCCCGTGCCCAATCCTTGAGAGTCGAACCAGGGGAGTTCCGCCAACCGTGTCCAGAACCGAATCGTGCACCAGCGCCATGCTTGTCTCCTCGCGTCGCGTCACCGACCGAGCGGGCCGCGAGCCAAGTTGTGTCGCCGCGTCGGGCGGCGTCGTCGTTTGCCATGCCGCGCCTGCGCGGACGCCGCGCTTCATCCTAGCGGCGCACCCTAAGTACAGCGAGCCGCGCGGTAGAGCAATCTGAACCACGCCGCGCGCAGCGGTTGGCGCTCAACAGCCAGCGCGAGCGTGGCGACTGTGCGAGACTCCCTGCATGCAGCTCGAAGCAGCTTCGGCGTGGGGCGCCGCGTGACGCAGTTCAGCGAACAGATCAGACAGCGCATGGAGCGCTTTGAGCGGCGCCCGATCTACAACCCCGCCCTGACCTCGGCGGCGGTGGCGCTGGTGGTGACGGAGGAGCCCGCGGGCGCTTGCATCATCTTGACTCAGCGGTCGCTGGCGCTGTCGCGTCACGCAGGTCAGTACGCGCTGCCAGGCGGACGACTGGACGCCGGGGAGAGCGCGACCGACGCGGCGCTGCGAGAGCTGGATGAGGAGGTAGGCCTCAACCTAGAGCCCAGCGCGGTGCTCGGGATCTTGGACGACTTCGAGACGCGATCAGGCTTCTGCATCACCCCTGTCGTGGTTTGGGGCGGGGATGCGCCGCAGCTGACCGCCGAGCCGCGCGAGGTGGGCGCGATTCATCGTGTCCCGATCGCCGAGCTGCGACGCGAGCCGCTGATCGACCTCGAGCCCATCGCCGAGAGCACGCGACCCGTGCTCTCCATGGTGCTGCAAGGCATACGCGTCTTCACACCCACCGCCGCGTTGATCTATCAGTGGCGGGAGGTCGCGCTGTTCGATCGAACCACGCGTGTCTTCAACTACGAGCAGCCCGTCTTCGCCTGGCGCTAGCTACTCCCCAGGGATCTAACCATGAACTCAACTCGCGTCGTCGTGCATCAGACAGGCGGCCCCGAAGTGCTCAAGCTGGAGCAGTACGAGGCGCCATCACCACAGCCTGGCGAGGTGCGAATACGTCAGACCGCCGTCGGGCTCAACTACATCGACACCTACTACCGCTCTGGCTTATACCCACCGCCCAGCCTGCCCTTCACCCCTGGCAGCGAGGCCGCTGGGGTCATCGATGCGGTCGGTGCCGACGTGAAAGATCTGCAGGTTGGGACGCGAGTAGCCTACGCGGGGGGGGGTCTAGGGGCCTACTGCGAGCTTCGATGTATCCCCGCGGCTCACGTTGTCGCTCTGCCCAGCGAGGTCTCTGACGCACAGGCCGCGGCCAGCCTGCTCAAAGGGCTGACCGCCGAGTACCTGCTGCGCCGCACGTTTGAAGTGCAGCCCGGTCAGACCATCTTGGTGCACGCCGCTGCAGGCGGGGTCGGCAGCCTGCTGTGCCAGTGGGCCAGCCACCTAGGCGCGCGGGTGATCGGGACCGTGGGCAGCGCAGAAAAGGCCGAAGTCGCGCGCGAGAATGGCGCACATGAGGTGATCCTATATCGCTCCGAACAAACCTCGCGGCGTGTGCGAGAGCTGACCGGCGGCGCAGGTGTCCCCGTCGTGTATGATGCCGTGGGGAAAGATACCTTCCTTGACTCGCTAGACTGCCTGAGCCCGCGCGGCTTGATGGTGAGCTATGGACAGGCCTCAGGTAAAGTGCCAGCGTTGGACATCGGGCTGCTCAGCCACAAGGGCTCGCTATACCTCAGCCGACCCACGCTGTTTACCTATATTCAGAGCCGCGAAGAGCTCCTGCTGGCTAGCGCGGCGCTGTTCGAGGTGATGCGCGCTGGCGTGCTGCAGGTGAAGATCGGGCAACGCTATGGGCTGGCTCAAGTGGCTCAGGCCCACCAAGACTTGGAGGGGCGCCGGACCGTCGGTTCAAGCCTACTAATTCCATGAGCAGCGCAGGCACCAGGCCCGTGAGCCAAGCGGCTAGGCCTTACCTAGTCGCGCTCTTGGTTGGCGGCGGCGCCTGTTCTACACCGCACAGCAGCACACCGCACGGCAGCACACCTGCTAGCGGCGGCACACCTGCTAGCGGCGGCGCGACGCCAAGCCTGAGCACCAAGGCCGCGATCGCCGACGCGAACTTAGCTGAGCCGAGCGCGCGGCCAGCGCCCCCCAGCGCTGCCTCACCAGCGGCGGGGACGCGCACTGCGTTCGCGCTGACGCTGCTCGATCAGGGCGCCGCCGGCGATCGCCGCTCGCTTCAGCGGCACCTCGGGGCCCTATCCGGCTCGGAGATGCAACGCAGACTTGCAACCGCACGGAGCTTTACCCAGGTAGCCGGCGACCGCTCGGCTGCGCTCGATCTCCAGGCAAGCGTGGCCGTGCGGCCCGATCCAGAGCGCGCGCCGCGGCGGGCTCAGGTGCTGATCTCTGTCCTCGCGCCGCACAAAGAGCAGCCCCTGGAGGTGCTGACTGAGCTCCTGCCCCAAGGATTTGTGGATCGATCGAGCGCTGAGGCTCGGGGCTTCGGGCGCTCTCTGCTGCCGAGCATGTTGCTGGACATTGCCCCATCCATTCCGCTCGGAAAAGGTGCGCGCTGGAGCCTGACCTTTGACCGTCAGGAGGATGGCCGCAGCGTGCACAGCGTGCGGGAGTACCGCGTGACGCGCTTCATCGCCTCTAATGCCAAGCCTTGGGCTGACGATGGACCGCTCACCGAGTTGGCTTTTGAGTGGCGCGAGAGCGTACCCGGCGAACCAGAGAGCATCACGACCGGCGCGTTGTGGCACTCGCCACGCTGGCTCTACCCGCTAGCGCAGCTCAGAAATCAGGCGCAAGACGCCGAAATCCAGCTGGTCACCGTGCTACGCTTAGCGCACCCAAGCTGGGGCGAGCTACCGGCGCTGCCCAAGCCATGAACGCGCTCCCTCGCGGCGGGCTCACGCTACGCGCGCTTGCTCTGAGCGTCAATCCTCGGCCGCCACTAGAGCGCCGCGGCAGCGCCTGAGCCGAGGCTGAGCGGTCGCTGTGCTGTGCCTCTGCGCGCGTGAGATTTTGTTGGCTTGCGGCCGCCTCAAGGCGCTGAATTGATGTAACAATCGTGGTGGGTAGACCGCGCTAGCGCTGACAACCCGCGGGGAAAGGAGCCACGCATGCGATACATCGCGACGGGCCTGAGCGACGTCGGGCGAAAGCGAGACAACAACGAAGACAGCTTCCTGATCGACAGCGATCTCGGCCTGTACGTGGTGTGCGACGGGATGGGCGGTCACCAAGCCGGCGAAGTCGCTTCGCGCATGGCGATCAACACCGCGGCTCGGGTCCTGGAAGACGCCCACACAAGCTTCGCCGATTTGGTGAAGACCAAAGACGGCCGCAACGCCCTCGTTCAGCTGGTCGAGACAGCCGTCGAAGCTGCTTGCCGTGAGGTCCATGCGGCCGCCGAGGCCGACCGCAAGCTGAGCGGCATGGGCACCACGCTGACCTTGGTGCTGCTGGTTGGTGACTTCGCGGTCATGGGCCACGTGGGCGACAGCCGCTTGTACCTCCACCGTGAAGGGGAGGTCCACCAACTCAGCTCTGACCACACCTTCGTCGCTAGTCTGATCAGCGCCGGCACCATCAGCCCCGAGGACGCCAAACGTCACCCTTACGCTTCGGTGCTGACACGCTCACTCGGTGTGCAAGAGACCGTGCTGGTCGATACGTTGCTGTTCGATATCCTCCCCAATGACACCCTCGTGCTCTGCTCAGACGGCCTGAGCGGCGCGCTAGAGAGCCCGGAGGAGCTCGGGATGATCCTTGAGGAGACTCACGTTCAGAGCCTCCCGCAGACGCTGGTGGACCTGGCTAACGTTCGCGGCGGCAGCGACAACGTGACCTGCATCTGCGTGCGTTCGGCGCGCACGCCGGCAGACACACTGCTTGAGCAGGACTTCGAACTCAGCGTCGAGAACAAAGTCGAGCTCAACGTGTTGGAGAGCTGCTTTCTGTGCCAAGATCTGCGTATGGATGGCCTGCTGCGCGTGCTCAACCTGGCAGACGTGACGGCTCTCGCGATCGGTGAGCGTCCGGTTATCCGTGGGGATTCTTCTGAGGGGATGTTGGTCGTAGTCCGCGGCCGCCTGCTGGAGTCGGGGCAGCGTGGTGAGCGAGAGCTGCGACGAGGCGACCACGCGCAGGCCACGGCGCTGCTTGGGGCGCACCCTTCAGAGGTGAGCTTAGAAGCGCTCGAGCCGACCTGGCTGATACGCGTGGACGGCGGGCGCTTTCGCCGATTGATCCAGCGTCGGCCCACCCTCGGCGTGCGCCTGCTGCGCAACCTGGCCATGCAGCTGACCCACGACTTGCTCGCCCTCACGGCGCCCAGCTCGCCCAATGGCGCCTAGACCCGCTGCCCTACCGGTCTGTGCTGACCGACCAGCGACCGGGCCTGACAGGCGGGCGGGCCTAAAGGTCCTGGCGATGGCTGACGGACTGGCAGCGCCGCCGCCGGGCGACTAAAACACCAGGTTCGCGAAGCAGTGCGGCCGTTCGTCGTCCACCGCGTCGAGCAGGCGCGCGCACACACCAATCCTCGCGGATTCATCCAAGCGAAACGCGCGCAGCAACAGGCGGTACGTCTTGCCCGCGAAGCACGGACGCGCGAACGCCAACTCGAGCTGGCGCCCCAATTGCTCGAACGGCAGCCCCAGCCGCACCAGCCGCCGCAGCGCAGCCTCTTCCAAGATCCTGGGATAAACTAGGCTATTCACGTGGTGATTGGAGTCGGTGTGCACCAGCCCAAAGCGCAAAGGGGCCTCATCAGGCGTCTCAGCGGGCTCAAGCCAGCTAGCTCCAGCGGGGAGTTGGCTCGCCTCACTTGGCGGGCGCCAAATATACAGCTCGTCGGGCACCTCAGCGCTGCCGATGCCAGGTGGCAAGCGCAGCAGCTTGCGCTCTCCTGGCGGCGCGAACGGGCGCGTCCAGACTTGCTCCGAAAAGATGCGCCCCACGTGGACGCGCTCGCCCTGGTTCGCCGGCTGAGGATCATAGCTGCGTTCAACCACGCCAAAAATATCCGTATAGAAATTCATCAGGAGACGAGTCACCTCACCACCTGGTGACTCCGCCCGCGCGAGCTGAAAGCTGGAGGTGGCCTGGAGGTGGTTGCGCACCGAAATCGGTCCACCAGTGCGCTCGATCCAGAAGCGGCTTGGGATCGCCGCGATGTGGGCTTTGCGCGCGAGCTCGGGGATCGCGGTATTGCGCAGCAGCGTTCGCCAGACGCTATAGCCAACGCCCTGGGGCACGGCTTCGAGCTTGAGGTGACCGTCCTGGGCGATGTCTTCGTAGCGCCCTGCGTAGTCGGCGCTGGCGCTGAGGCGCGGAGCGCCCGTGGTGGGGTCCACGGCGGAGAGGGTGGGGAAGTACATGAATCAGAAGCGCTGGGGGCCCAGAGCGAGGGTGTTGTACTGCACCGGCTCACGCTGATCCAGGTGCGCGGCGCGGCTCCTGGCACCTGATATGCTGCCGCCGCGTGTTCACTCCATCCGGACCGACCTTTTGGGAGCTGGCCGAGCAAGCGCTCAGCTCAACCGAGCGCGGCTATGATCTGTTGGCGCCCAAGTTCGACGCTACCCCGTTTTGTACCCCAAGCGCGCTACTCGATGCCTGCGAGCGCTACCTGAGCGTGGATCCGCGCCCCGGGCACAGCCTGGACGTGTGTTGCGGCACGGGGGCCGGCCTGGCGATGCTCCGCCGCGTGACCACGACATCGGTCATGGGGCTGGATTTTAGTCGCAATATGCTGGAGCAGGCCAGACAGCGCGTGGTCGATATGGACGACGTCGCGCTAATCCGTGCGGATGCTAGGCGACTTGATGAGCTACCCGAGCTACAACAGCGCTTCGACTGCGTGACCTGTTTTGGAGCGCTAGGTCACATCCGAGGGCACGAGAGCAAGCGCTTCTTGGAGGGGCTCTTTGGCTGCCTTGTGCCGGGCGGCAGGTTGGTCTTGGTGACCTTCAATCACCCCCCGGTCGCGAGCCTCAGCTGGCTGGCTGCCCACGCCTACAACGCGCTCACTCGCGCGCGGAACCTGCTGATCAAGCCGGCGTTCCACATGTACTACCTGAGCTTCACTTGGCCCCTGCTGGGCCAACAGCTCCGCGGCGCTGGGTTCCGCGTGGACACTCCAAGCGTCCAGTTCGCCGCGCCCTTTCAGTCGGCGCGGCTGGTGATAGCGACCCGACCGAGCGCCTGAAACCACTCGGCGAGGGACCGGGTCGCGGCGCTCGCCGCGGCCCAACGCGCTCCGCGTAGGCTCAAGCGCGTCACCGCGGCTGCGCGCACCAGCGGGAGATCTCTGGCGAGCGCCTCGTCGCCGTCCCACCAGTCGTCGTCACCTTTGAAGCTCAGGATCATCACCAAGCGGCGGGCGACATGCAGCGTCCCCAGCGCGAACAGCGCCTCCCGCCGCCCTGCGCCACCAAACGCAGCCAGGTGGCGCTCGATCAAGCGGCCCTCAATGTCTGGGATATCTGGCAGTGACTCATCACCAAGCAGCGTGACCAGGTCTTCCAGCGGATCGCCTGGACCGGCTTGCTGCCAATCGATCAACACGACCCGTGCGTCCGGCGACGGCTCATCCATCAACACGGTGTGCGACGGCAGCGCGCTGTGCTTGATAAAGGTCGTGTCTTGCAGGTTGATGGTCGCGCGCAGTCCGTCGAGATCGAGTTCGGGGTGCTCAACGCCCAGCTGACTCGCCAACACTGGGATCATCTGCAGCAGCTCCTCGATCCGGCCCGCGCGCAGCGGGTCGAACACCGCGTCCAAGCCGGCGAGACGCCCAGCCTCGTGGGCTTGAGAGAGCGCGCCCAGGCAGCGGTCGAGCACATTTTCCACAGGCAAATCTGCGCGCTGGTTGATCTCGCGCGAGAGGCGCCGGCTCCCCACGTCCTCCACGATGATCCAATCGGGAGCCTCGGCCAGCAGCTTGGGCACGGGTACACCACGCTCGCCCAACTCGCGCAGCGCCCGCGCTTCAAGCACCAACGCGCGGGGATTCGCCCGCGACGTGGCGATCACGGAGCGCGGTCCAAACACGCAGCGGAACGAATCGGGGACTCCAACCCGAGCGCGGCGTGGCGCTTGCACTTCCGTCGGCGTGATGCCGAGCAGCCGCGCGCATGCGTCAGCTGCTCGCGACGTCAACTCAGGCTGATGCTCGCGAACCCCCACCATCATCCGGAAGCGTACGCTACTTTTGGCCCACGACACCTAGCGCTGACAACAAAAACTTCCGCGGCTCAAGGTTTCCCAGGCGAGTGGATGATGCTAAGAGGCCGCCGCTGACACCCGCTCGCACGCGAGCGGTGAGCTACGCGTTGCCTCAAATCAGCGCGCGAGCCAGCTAAACCGCAAGTTCACGTCGCAGACCTGCCTAGCCGCAACGCAGCGCTAGCTGGCGCGGCGCACCCAGATAGGAACACCCCCATGGCTACCCAGCGCACGTTGTGCATCATCAAGCCCGATGCAGTTGAGAAAAAGGTTCAAGGACACATCGTGCAACGCGTGCTCGACGAGGGCTTTCGCATCGTCGCGATGCGTCAGACGCACCTCAGCCGCGCGCAGGTTGAAGGTTTCTACGCGGTCCACCGCGAGCGCCCGTTCTTCGACGAACTGTGCACCTTCATGAGCCGTGGGCCCGTTGTGATCGCCGCTCTGGAGCGCGCCGACGCGGTCGCTCACTGGCGCGCTGTGATCGGCGCGACGGATCCCGCGAAGGCTGACGCTGGAACCCTACGCCAGCTGTACGGCGCAAACGTTGGTGAGAACGCAGCCCACGGCTCAGATTCACCCGAAAACGGAGCCATCGAAACGGCATATTTCTTCCCTGGACACGAGTTGCTATAGCCCCCAGGTCACGCGAGCGAACTGCAGGATGCTTACCAGCGGAAACCCCTCAACCATCCGCCCTGCAAGTGAGGCGGCGCACGGCTCGCTGCGCGAGACGCTGAGCGCGCTACGCAACCTTGAGCAGCTGCTCAAATCCGTACGCGTCGGCCCACGCGCGCTGGCGTCCGTCATCCCAGATGTCTACGCCTCGTGTCTGTCGCTCCCGGCGACGCTCTCTAATCTGTTCGAAGGGCTCGCAGAGCGGGCTGCAGATCCGCAGCCTGCGCACGAGCTCGAGGCGTACGCGCTACCGCGCGCAAAGGACCTAATCAACGCCCTCGCCAAAGGGCGTCGCAAGCAGCTGACGGCAAAAAGGCGCCTCGACCTTGAGCACGTTGTCTCAACCCGCACCGGCGAGCTCGACGCCGTGCGCGCGCTGGTGGAGTGCCTGAGCAACGCGCTCAGCGGTCGAGAGGTCCACGTCGATCTCAGCCAGTTGGCTCAGCAGGCGGTAGCCTCGGGTGGTGAAGCCAGCGGTCCGAGAGCACATGTCTCGCTCCACTCGCCGACTCTTGGTCTAGAGCTCTTGGTGAACCCTCGGGTAACCACCCAACTGATCGTGCTAGGCGCCTCAGCGGTCACCGGCGGCGGGCAGCGACCGGCGCAGGTCAGCATTGAACCCAAAGCTGGGGGCGGGTGCGTCCTGCGCATCCGTGCGCTGACTGAACCCGGACCGGACGCGCACACGGTCGGGCTGCCAATGCTAATCCCTCCGACGGCTGCATGCCTGAGCAGTGTCGCTCAGCTCTGTCATGCCGAGCTGGCGCGCACTGAAGATGAGCTGCTCCTGAGCTGGAGCTCCGAGCGCACGCGGTCGAGCCACTAGGGGCCTGCGAAGTTACAACGAACCGCACCGACCAGCGATCGGGCCGGTCCTGCGCTGAGTATCGCCATCGACTTGCGGGCAACAGGGCGCGTCGGTACATCCATCGCCCCATGTCGACATCAGCACCTGAGAAGTTGAAGCAACTCGAGTCCTTGATCGGCGCAGCGTTCGAGGATCGTTCCCTACTCAGCGACGCCGAGCATCGTCAGGCCGTGTTGGACACGCTGGCCCTGCTTGACGCGGGCGAGGTGCGAGTCGCGACCTGCAACGCGCCAGGCGACTGGACGACCCACGCCTGGATCAAGCAAGCCGTGCTGCTCTACTTCGGTGTCGCCAGCATGGAGACGACCCACGCTGGGCCGATCGAGTTCTTCGATAAGATCCCACTAAAGCAAGGCCTCGCAGCCGCAGGGGTACGCGTGGTACCTCCCGGAACCGTGCGTTACGGTGCCCACATCGAAAAGGGCGCGATCATCATGCCTGGCTACGTGAACATCGGCGCCTATGTCGGGGCGGGCTCCATGGTGGACACTTGGGCGACCGTCGGCTCTTGCGCGCAGATCGGCAAGAACTGCCACTTGTCTGGGGGTGTCGGGATCGGCGGCGTGCTGGAGCCGCCCGGTGCACGGCCTGTGATCATCGAGGATGGCTGCTTCATCGGCTCGCGCTGCATCGTGGTCGAGGGCGTCATGGTCGAGACGGAGGCCGTCGTCGGCGCCGGCGTCACCTTGACCGCGTCGACCACCATCATCGACGTCACCGGGCCCGAGCCGGTGGAGACCAAAGGCCGCGTACCAGCGCGGAGCGTCGTCATCCCCGGCACGCGCACGAAGCGCTTCCCCGCGGGTGAATTTCAGATCCCGTGCGCGCTGATCATCGGCCAACGCCAAGAGAGCACCGATAAAAAGACGAGCTTGAACTCCGCGTTGCGCGACTTCGACGTCGCCGTCTAGGTTGAGGAGCAGCCGAGCGAGTGAAGTTGTCGTACGTTACCCGGAATCAAGGCGTGCGTGTGGTCGCGTTGGCGATCGCGTGCTGCGCCGGCGCGTTACCAAGCGGATGCAAGAGCCGCGTGACGCCGGATCCTGCTCCCGATCAAGCTAGCTCCGCGCCCAGCAAGGGCCCTTCTCTCCTCACGGAAAAACCGCTGTCCCAAGCCATCGCGGCGCTGACCCAAGCGGTCGGAGGCGAGGTAATGGCGCTCGAGCTGCGTATGTACCCCTCGCGCGTGGTGCTTCAAGCGCAAGACCCCAAGCGCCCATCCAACGTCGACCAGTACGTGTATCACGACGGAAAGGTCAGCGCTCCGGTCCCCGTCAAGCTCCAAGGTACTGGCAAACTGGAAGACAACCTGTTTCCGCTCGCAGAGCTCTCGCTGGAGCGCATCCCACCGCTCGCAGGCCGTGCCTTGGCAGAGCTACGTCTTGAAAACGGGCATGTCGGGTTCGTCAGCGTGAAGCGTGATTTGCCCCGCAGCATGAGCATTCGGTTGCGCGTCAAGGTCTCGAGTCCGCGCAAGGACGCGTACTGGGATACTGACGTCGACGGCAACCCGCTAGAAGGCGACGCCGGCGCGGACGCCGCGACTCCGTAGCGACCACCGCGTTGTTGGGCGCGGCCAGCGCGCAGCAACATTCGCGACCTGCTCCCTGAGGCGTTCCGGCACGACAGCGCGCTCGCCCCGTACTAGCCTGCTCGGCATGGGGACCTTGCGCAGATTCTGGCACTGGCTGATCCTGCTGGTGCCGTTCGGATTGCTTGTTCGTACCAAGCCCCGCCATTTCCGGGAGATGCTCCGGGTGTTGTGGGACAACCGGGGGCGCTGGGGCTACTCAGTGCGCATCCTGCGACACGGCGTGTGCGATGGCTGCTCGCTGGGTCCCCGCGGATTGAAAGACGACGTCATCCCCGGCGTCCACCTGTGCCTCTCACGCCTCAAGTTGCTGAAGCTCAACACCATGGGACCGATCCCCGCGGAGTGGCTGACCGACACCGATCGACTGGATGTGCTCAGCAATGAACAGCTGCACCGCCTGGGACGCATCCCGTACCCGCTGCTGCGCAAGGCGGGCGAGAACAGCTTTCAGCGCATCAGCTGGGACGAAGCGACCAGCCTGATCGCAGCGCGCTGGCGAGCCGCGGGCGCTGATCGCATCGGCATGTTCGTGACCAGCCGGGGGCTAACCAACGAGACCTACTACTGCCTGCAAAAGCTCGCGCGTATCGGCGGCACACCGCACATCGACGCCTGCGCTCGGCTTTGCCATGCGGCATCAAGCGTCGGGCTAAAGCAGACCCTCGGCTTCGCCGCGCCCACCATCTCGCTGTCGGACTGGATCGGCACCGATCTCCTGCTGATCATCGGCAGCAACCTGCCCAACAGCCAACCCGTCAGCACCAAATACCTGCGCGCGGCGCGCAAGGCTGGCACCCACGTGGTCGTGGTGAATCCATTCCGTGAGCCAGCGCTGGATCGCTACTGGATCCCAAGCGTCGCCAGCTCCGCGGTGTTCGGCAGCAAGCTGATGGACGACTACTACGCTGTGCGCCCTGGCGGCGACATCGCGTTCATGACCGGTCTGTTGAAGGCGCTGGATGAGATCGGCGGCTGGGACGAGGACTTCGCCCTTGCCCACACCACCGGCAGTGAAGCGCTGCGGGCCCAGCTGGCTGCCACAGGTTGGGCGGAGATCTGCCACGACTCAGGCATCGACGAGGCGCGGATCCGACAGCTAGCCGAGCGCTACGCGCGCTCCAAGAGCGCCGTCATCGTGTACTCCATGGGGCTCACCCAGTACGAGTTCGGGGTGGACAACGTCAAGATGGTGGTGAACGTCGCGTTAGCGCGCGGAAATATCGGCCGCCCGAAGTGCGGGATCATGCCCATCCGTGGGCACTCGGGGGTCCAGGGCTCGGCTGAGTGCGGGGCAGACAGCGACAAACTGCCTGGCGCGCTCGACATCAACGCTGAGACGTGCGCCCCGTTTGAGGCCGCGTGGAAACATAAGATCCCGCACCGTAAGGGCATGCGCGCGACCGAGCTCTTCGAGCACGTCGGCGAGCACGGGCTCGACCTGCTGTACCTGGTGGGCGGGAACCTGCTCGAGACCATGCCAGATCGCAGGTTCGCTCAGGCTGCGCTGAAGAACGTCGGGCTGCGCGTGCACCAGGACATCGTGCTCAACACGTCGACGCTGCTGCCGGCTAAAGAAGCGGTGCTGCTCTTGCCTGGTCAGACCCGCTACGAGTCTGGAGGCACCTCTACCTCGACGGAGCGTCGCATCAGGTTCTCCCCCGAGATCCCAGGGCCACGCATCGCAGAGGCCCGCGCCGAGTGGGAGATCCCCTGCCTGGTGGGGCAGAAGTTACTGCCCCAGCGCCAGGACCTATTCCACTACTCGGACGCCACTGAAATCCGCCAGGAAATTTCAGAGCTGGTCCCGCTGTACCAAGGCATCGAGACCTTAGCCCAAGCGGGTGACTCGGTGCAGTGGGGCGGGCCCCAGCTGGGGTCAGCTGGCTTTCCAGATATGCCAGGCGGCAAAGCGGTATTCACGCAGGTCAAGATCCCACGGGTCGACGTGCCGGAGGGGCTGTTCCTGTTGCGCATGCGCCGCGGCAAGCAGTTCAACTCGATGACGTACGGCAACACCGATCCGCTGACTGGCGGCGCCACTCGCAGCACGATCCTGCTCGACCCTAGAGACATGCAAGCGGTGGGCGTGGATGACGGGGACTCCATCGTGGTGCGCTCAGAGGCCGGGCAAATGAACGCTGTGGCGCGGCCTGGACCGTGCAGACAGCAGCACGTTCAAGGCTTCTGGCCGGAGTGCAACGTGCTGCTCGAGCGGCGCTACGACCCTCAATCCGGCGAACCCGACTACGGCGCCGTGGTCAGCATCGAGCGGCTCTAGCTGGCGCCGGTCCCAGCACCCCTCCCGCGGCCCCGCCCTGCCCTGCGCTGGCCTAAGCCGCGCTGCGCTACCCGCCGCTGCTCGCGGGAACGCTTGGTACGCAAACCAATCGTGGAGCGGGCTGGGGTGTGAATCCTCGCCTACAGGTCGCGACACGAGGATCACAGGAGCGAGGGGCGATCTCCGCGTGCCTCGCCGCTGGAGGCTGGCTCATTCTGAGCCCCCCGCGCTTGGGGGAACGCTGTGTGGGGCACGTGGCGTATTTTGAGGCCGCGGCACGAAAGTTGATACGCGTCCCGCGGGCTGGCCAACGATTGACGGCTCGGCAAAGCCGTCGGAGTCTGGTTCCATCCGATTAACGGAGTTTCTGACACATGTTTAAGATTCTTGGTTCGCGCTTGCTTGGGCGCGGAGTGCTTGGCACCTCACGCATCTACACCACAGCTCGCTTGCTCACCGGCGCCTTCATCGCGTCGGCGGCCCTGATGGGCTGCTCCGAGGAAACGGTCTCGTCCACCAACATCAAGACCGCCGGCATCGCGGGGCTGTTTGAGGTGACCGCGGGCAACGCGACCTCGTCTACAGCCAAGGCGACGCTGGTCGTCGGCGGCGATGAGAGCAACACCTACGTCAACCTCGACAACGGCGACAAGCTGATCGCGTCGGCTGGCACCGAATCGAAGACCATGAACAGCGGCGACGGCGCTGGGCGCTATGAAGCAAACTTCGCCACCGGCGCGGGCGGCACCGAGTTCACCATCGTGCTGGAGCGGCCCGACGACACCAACGCGCCAGGCAACACGGGTATCCTCCCGGCACCGTTCGAGATCACCGAGGTCCCCAGCACCACCCCGTCACGCAAGACGGACGCGATCACCATCAAGTGGGACAACGCCGCGGCTAGCGAGATGGAGATCGAGATCGACGGCGATTGCGTGTTCAAGAGCACCTTTACCGCGCCGAGCGGGACGTCCGAGTACACCATCGACGCCGGCGAAATCGACTCGACGGGCGTGAAGCCGGAGGACGAGAAGACCTGTGACCTCAAGGTGAAGATGACGCGTATGTCCACCGGCTCAACCGACTCGGCCCTGGACAAAGAGAGCCGCTTCCGCTTGTACCAGACGCGGTCCACCTCGTTCGCTTCCGCGCCCTAGCCGCGTCAAGCGCCAGCGGCGGCTCAGCTACCCGCTGGGTTTCGTCCGAGCGGCGCCGACAGGTACAGAGCCACAGGTCGCCACCGCGCCTGTGGCTCTACGCTTTAGACATCGAATACTTCGCCCAGCTGTGGCAGCGTCCACAGACTATGGCGCAAGATAGCCCGCACGCCGGCCTGACCGAGGTGCTGGTCACGCAGGTTGGCGCGGGAGAGCGCACCGAGCGCAGCGACTGGCTCAGCGTAGAGCAGCCGCTGGCCATTCAGATCGAAGGCGAGCTCTTGGCGACCACCATGCGCACCCCGGGGCACGACTTTGAGCTGTGTCTGGGCTTGCTCTTCGCCGAGGGCATCGTTCGATACCGCGCGGATGTTGGCACGATTGCCCACTGTGGCCACCTCGGCGACGAAGGCTACGGCAACCTAGTCGACGTCCGCTCGGGCCCTGGCGTGCGCCTCGAGGTGGCGGACGGCAGCCCCGCCAAGCGCGGCACGCTCAGCACGTCTGCCTGCGGGGTGTGCGGTCGGCGCTCGATCGACGACCTGCTCGCGCGCTGCAGCCCGGTGGAGCCGTTCGTCACCAGCGTATCAGCCGTCGCGCGGGCGGTCAGCTCTATTTCCGCGCAGCAACATATGCACAAGCTGAGCGGCGGCCTCCACGCGGCGGGCATCGCTGACCTGGCCGGCGCTGTACACCTGGTGCGCGAAGACGTTGGCCGCCACAACGCGGTCGATAAGCTGATCGGACGCTTGCTGCTAGACGCGGAGACCGACACCGAGACAGCTCCCGCGCGTGGGCGTATCCTCGCGGTAAGCGGACGGACCAGCTTCGAGATCGTACAAAAGGCGGTGATGGCCGGCGCTGCGGTGGTAGCTGGGGTCTCGGCCCCGTCGACCTTGGCGGTTGAGACGGCTGAGCGGGCTGGGCTGATTTTGTGTGGCTTTGTGCGCGATGGACGCCTCAACGCCTACACTCACGCTGAGCGGCTGACGTCCTAGCCCCTCCACCCCCAAGCTCTGGGTAGCTGATGCGGCGTGCGCGTTCGACGACGAGCGCGGAGTATTCGCGGTGGTTGGGCGCTTCGCTAGCTCGGTAGATCAATTCGCCATCAGCCGCGTAGAACCACGCCATGCAACTCTCGTGGAAGATCAAGGCGGGGGCGCTGCTCGCCGTAGGCATCGGCATCGGGGTGGCGATGAGCAGTCTGGGGAAGACCAGTGATCCGCCTCTAAATGGTGGCTTCGCGAACCTCGGAGAGATCAGCCAAAGTTCACCGGTGGACATCCAGCTTGAGGACGCGAGCGGCCGGCCGCTGTCGGTGTTCGCTCATCAGGGCGAGCGCTTCTTCATGGGAGAGGTGGGCGAGCGCTACGCGATCCGCCTGGTAAACCGGGGAGATCGGCGCATGGAGGCGGTGGTCACGGTGGACGGGCGCGACGTGATCAGCGGCGAGCTCGGCAGCTTTGAGCAGCGCGGGTACATCGTCCCCGCCCACGGCTCGGTGCTGGTTGAGGGCTTTCGCCGCAGCCTGGACCAAGTCGCGAGCTTTCGTTTTTCTACCCCAGAACGCTCGTACACTTCACTGAAGGGTTCGCCGCAGCACGTCGGGGTGATCGGGCTGGCGGTGTTCGAAGAAGCGCCGCGGCCCCAAGCCCTCGACGGCTGGGGCGCGGGCACGCGTTTCGAGTCTGACTCAGCCGCCGAACTGCCGGCCAACCCCCGCAGCATGACGCCGTCGCCGGCGGGCAGGAGCGCCTCGGAGAGGCGCTGGGGGGCAGAACCCAAGCGGCGCTCAGCCGAGCTCGGCACCGGCTGGGGTGAAAACCGAGCCTCGCGCGTCGACCGGCAGTCCTTCACGCGCCAAAACCCGAGCCGCCCCGACGCCGTGCTCAGCGTGCGCTACGACAGCCGCGCGGGCCTCCAAGCTCGCGGCATTCCGGTCTTTGACTCGCCCCAGCGCTTCGCGCAGCCTGCTCAGCCCAACGCCTTTCCGCTCAGCCAGCGCTAGAACCAGCGCTCAAACAAAATATCTGCGCGCCGTGTAAGAGCCCGCCCCCGCGCCCGTTTCAAGACCCATGCGACGCCAACTAGCTCTAATCGGGACCGCCTTCATCACCTTCGCGTGCGCCGGCTCGGCGCAGCACTCGCCCTCTGGGCCTCCGCCCAGCAGCGGCGCCCAAGCTCAGCAAGCCTACCCCGGCGGCGGCTTTGAGGGCGAAGCGGCGAGCGAACCCCGAGCCTCCGCTCCTGTTGACGAGAGCGCCGGCTCCATGCGCGGCGGAGACGACTTTGACCCGGCCCCCGCCAAGCGCCCCGGCCTGGGCACCACCTGGGGTGAGACCCGCGTCAGCCGCATCTCCACCTCGCCATTCTTCCGTGAGGATTCAACAACCCCCAGCGGTGTCGCGTCCTTCTTCTACAACGACGAGGCCGGCGTGCGCGCCATGGGCGGCAGCGGCTTCGTGAGCCATCAGCAAGGGGTGGTCAGCGTCGCCGGT
>CAZKDY010000021.1:118445-124250 GCA_964551615.1 uncultured Polyangiaceae bacterium | reverse complement strand
CCCTGCGGCGCCGGCTGCGCCGCCACCCGCCGCGCCCGCGCTCCCCCCGCTGGCGGGAGCGCAGCTGTTGGTGTCCTCGCAGCTACTATCGACACACGACACGCACAGCGCGCCAACCAAACCCGAGAATACGAGCGTTGTTCTGAACTTCATCTTAGAATTCCCCTTGAATAAGCAGGTGATTAGCCGTGAACCCGACCCCGATCCGCGCGTGCTGCGCGGGCTCGGGAGCTGGCCAAAACAGGTAGGCGCCGAGCGTCAGCAGCGCGAGGCCCCCGCCAACCCCGAAGAACGCGGTGCTGGTGTTGGAGAGCGACGCGTAGTCGTCTTGAGCTTGAGCGAGCCGTTGACACCCCGCGGAAGTACTGTTGAAGCAGTCTCCGACGTCGGCTTGCAGTCGATCGCGGGTCTCCGCTTCGCTGCGGGCGTCAAACCGATACACCGCCCCGGCCACCACAGCCCCCAGCGTGAGCGCCGCACCCCCGATCACCACGATCAGCTTGGTGTTGCTTGGCTCAGGCTCAGGCTGCGGCCCGGGTGCCTCTGGCTTGGCTGGTGTCGGCGCGGGGGGCTGGCTCGGGGCTGTCCGCGCGGGGAGCGGCCGTAGCTGCGCCCGTTTGATGATCAGCGAGCCCGCCGCGCCCTCAAGCTGCTCAACCACCGGCTGGTGCCCCTCGCGAAATAGCTCAAGCTTGTGGGTCCCCACCTCAAGGAACAGCGGTTGAGCGAGGGGCGTGGTGCCGAGCGGCACGCCGTCGATCTGCACCGTCGCGCCTGCAGGCGTAGTCTCGAGCTGCAACGTCACGACGTGGCTCTTAGCTTCCGCCAGGTCTTTGAGCCCCTGGGCGGGCTTGGGATCTGGGAGCTGCGCCAGGCACCACTGCAGGTGCTCAGCGGCGTCGCGGTGCTTCTTCAGCGCGAGCTCGGCTTGGCCCAAATTGCAGCCAATCCCCTCGGTCTTGCGCAGATCCCAGGCGGCGCGGAACGCCTCGTAGGCCTTTTGGGTGCGGCCCCTCGCGTAGTCTTTGCGGCCTTGCTTCAGCAGTTGCTGCGCGGTCTCTTCTTCTTGGTCTGCGGAGCTTGGGGCAGCGGGCTGCGCGCCGGCGGCGGGCGCTGCTGCGATCAGGCAGGCGCAAAGGCAGGCGCTCAGGGCAGGGGTGAGTCGGCGGGAGATGGAGAGGTGAGACATGTGTGTTCAGTCGTTGAGCAGCCACAGCGGATTGGGCGCCGGGGCTGAAGCGGCGGGTCCAGCGGGCTCAGGTTTGATGCCGCGCGGAATGGTTGCTGTTGGGCTTGGAGCAGGCGCCTGCGCGCCAGGCAGCGGCCCGCTCGGGTGCTGCGCGCGGGGAGCGCTGCTCGGAGCCGTCGCGCTGGGAGTCGTCGTGGTCGTCGGAGCCGTCGCGCTGGGAGCCGTGGTCGGAGCCGTCGTGCTCGGCGCTGCCTGGGGCTCGGTGGCTCGTGCCGGGTGCCTCGGGGGCGACGCTCCGCGAGCGCTGGCGGTGGAGCGCGCTGAAGCAGCCGCCTCGTCCAGCGCCGCGGCCCCCGCGTCGGGCGTGGGCCCCCGCCTCAGCGCCGTCCACAGCACCAGCAGCAAGCCAGCCAGTAACAGCGCCAGGGTCAAGGCGCGGGTCAGCGGCGCGCCTGAGCCGGTGCGCGTCGCCGCGCTCGGCCCGTCAAGAGGGCCGTCGCTCAAGGCGCCGGGGCTCGCGGTGTCAACAGATGCCGTGAGGAAACTCTGACCGTTCGGCGCCGACACGGCTAGCTCCGCGGCGTCGTCGCGGTCGTGCTCGCTGACGGTGCGCGTGCGCACGGTGATCAGCTGCTTCTTGAACAGCGAGGGCATCTCAACCGGCTGAGCCGCCGCGCCTGCGCCGCTGGCGCGCTCGGGCTCGACCAGCGAAGCTTCTGGCATTGCCGTGGGGATTGCAGATGCCTCCTGCTGCGCGGCTGCGCGCTCCGCCCAGTCGGGGCCGGTGAACAGCGCGTCTTCGCCTGGGCGCAGCCCCTGGGTAAGCTGACCGAGGGCGCGCTCTAGAGCGGGGTCCTCGCCGAGCAACTCCGGGGGCACGGTGTCGCCGCTGCGGTACTTCTCGCCGCTCATAGCCCTGACTCCACGCTAGCCGGCCGAGGTGAGGGGGGCCGTGCGCTGGTGTCTTTCGGCGCGGGGGCAGCCTCGGGGCTGGCCGAAGGCCACTCGTCCCATAGCTCTGACGTCGCCTTCGGCGCAGCGCCAGCGCGGGCCTTCGGTGCGCTGCTGGGCGCCGCACTGGCGCTGGCAGCCGCCGTCGCGCTCGCCGAGTTTGCCAAGCGGTCCACCAAGGCTTGGATCTCCGCCTCGCTCGGCTCGGAGTCCGTGCTCGGCGGCGCCTGAGCGGCCAGCGCGGAGTGCTCGGGCGCCAGCGGTTGGGTCGCCTGCTCACTCGCGCCTGCCGCCACTGGGGGTTCGGAGGCGGGCAGGCTAGCCGCCGGCTGCTGCGCGCCGCCGTCCCTCGGCGGGGCCAGAAAAGCTACCGCACGGATACTGACCAGCACAGCCGCGGCGGCCAACGTGACCCCGGCGCCGAGCAGCACCGCGTGGCGTGGTTGGTAGAGGCCGCGCGCCCGCGCGCTCGGCGGCGCGCTGTCTGAAGCGACCGGGCTAGGGGTGGAGGACACGTCGCGCGTCGCGCCCGCGCGGCTGTCGTCAGTCGCCCGCTCGGCCCTCGCCGTGCCCGGCTCGCGCGGCGCTTGGCTGTCTCGAGCAGCGCGCAGCGGCTCCTGGTCTCGCGGCGCTCGGCTGCCGTGAGCAGCGGCCAGCGGCGCCCCGGCCAGCGCCGCGGCGCTGTGTGGCGCGTCGCTCCCCTCGTCTGCGGGCTGGGGCGGCAGCGTCTCCATCTTGAAGGTGCCGCGCGGGCCGAAATACGGCGCAGCGTGTGCCTCTGCCGCGGCGTACATGCGGGGCGTCAGCGACGCCGGGCGTGAGGACGCGCTGACCTGCTGCAGCTGCCCATCGGCGTGGGCGCGGAACTGGTGGTTCCGGGCGGCATTGAGCGCGCGGTGCCGCACGTCCCGCAGCTCCACCGCGAACTCCCGCATGCTGGCGTAGCGGGCGTCACGCTTCTTGCGCATGGCGCGCTCCACCACCCGCCACACGTAGGCTGGAAAGCCCTCGATCAGCTCGGGCAGCGGGGTGGGCTCGGCGACGAAGTGTCGGGTGACCAGCTCTTGCGGGCTCGGCAGCGGATCATCGGGGTGGATGAACGGGTGCCGCCCGGCCATCATCTCGTACAGCACTACCCCGAGCGCGTAGATGTCCGTGCGGGCGTCCACCGGCGTCCCATCGCAGTGCTCTGGCGACATGTAGGGCAGGGTGCCGTGCACGCGGTAGCGGTCGGTGGTGTAGGTGCCGTAGCCTTGCAGCTTGGCGGTGCCCAGATCGAGCACTTTGACTTCATCCGCTTCGGTGACGAACACGTTCTCTGGCTTCAAGTCGCGATGCACCACGCCGATCTCATGCGCGGCCTCTACCCCATCTGCTATTTCCGCCGAGTAATACAAGGCCCTCGCGATGGGCACGCGGCCGCCGAAGTGCATCAGTTGCCGCAGGGTTTGTCCCTTGAGCAGGTCCATGGCGATCCAAAACAGGCCATCGGGCAGCAGCCCGGCGTCGTGGACGCGCACCACGTTGGCGTGCATGATGCGCGACAGCACCAGCGCCTCAGCTTGCATGCGTGCCCTCGCCCCCGCGCGGGCCACGTCGTGCACGTGCATCACCTTGAGCGCGACCGTGCGATCCAGAAACTGGTGCTTGGCCGCGAACACCCGGCCGCTGCCACCCGCGGAGAGCTCGTGCAGGATGCGGTAGCGATCGACTTCGTCGCCGGCGCTCAGCTGGATTTCGTGGGGATCAGCCATCTCTCAGATCGCGGTGGGGCGTGTAGCATAGACAAGTCGGTATGCGGATCCTACGGCCGCTAGCCTTCGGGGTGGCGACTTGGTCCGAGCCCTATCGGATCGGCGCGCTGCCAGTTGCCGGAAAAGTGAGCGACCCCGCGACCTAGCCAAACCCGAACGCTGGGCCTGGGTACGAACCTCGACTCGGTGGCCCGGCCGGATCCCACGCAACACGCCGCGCCGCTCGCGCCGTCGTGGGCTGCGCCGGGGATTTGAGCCGCAAATCATGCAAACACCAGCCACAGCGCCGCCAGCAGCGCAGCCACCCCAAGGGCCGTCGCCAGCGCCAGCAGCACGAAGCAGGGAGGCGGCAGCGGCGGCAGGGTCGTCGCGCCGCTCGCTGTATGGGGCCGTGCGTCGGGTCGCGAGTGGGGCTGCGCCGTGCCCGCGCTGAGCAGGGTCGGAGCCGTCACCGGGTGGGCTGGCTGTCCGGGTTGCGGCGACGGGGACGTTGCGTCACGGCAGACCGGCCGCTCCGTGGGGTGCGCTGGTTTGCCTCCGGGGTTGGGGGTGGGCGCGCCCGCCGCGGGACGCTGCGCGACGATTTGCACCTGCGCAGCTGCCCCGTCTGGCTGCGCTGGCTGTGCGTCGGGCGCCGCCGGGCTGCGCGTTGGGCGCAGCGTAGACAGATCCCAGGTGGTGGTCTCCGCGTAGCTGAGCGGCGCGCGCAGGCGCCAGGCTACCGCGTCGAGCGCGTCGCGCATGTTCTCTGCGGAAGCGAAGCGATCACCCGGCTGCTTGGCGAGCGCCTGCAAAATCACTCGATCAAGCTCCGCCGGCAGTGGGCTCGGGCAGTAGTGGGACGGCGGCGCCGGGGCTTCGTTCAGGTGGGCGAGCAAGATCGCGCGGGTGTCGGTCAGGTGATCGAAGGGCCCACGCCCAGCCACCAACGCGTAAGCCACCAGCCCCGCCGCGTACACGTCGGTGCGCGCGTCCACGGGCTTCGCCGCGATCTGCTCTGGGGCGGCGTAGCGCGGGGTGCCCAGCATGAGCCCCTCCTGGGTTGCGTAGTTCGGCTGCCCTAGCTGCGCGCCGGGCAACAGCTTACCGATCCCGAAGTCGATCAGCTTGACGCGCCGCCCAGTGGTCGTTTCCGCGAGAAATAGGTTGCTGGGTTTGACGTCCCGGTGCACCACCCCCTGCACGTGGGCCGCCTGCAGCCCATCCAGCATTTGGCCGACCACCAGCACCGCGTCGTAGATCTCGAGCTTGCCGTGGGCGCGCAGGTGTTCGCTCAACGTGCAGCCGCGCAGGTGCTCCATCACCAAATAGGGGCGGCCGCCCGGCGTCAAATCGAAGCCAGACACCCCGACGATGTTCGGGTGGTTCAGGGCGCCCAAGATGCGCGCCTCGACGCGTAGCCGGTCCACCAGCCGCGGATCATCCCCGTGGGCTGCCAAGATCAGCTTGACCGCGAAGGTGCGCCCCAGCTCCAGGTGCTCGGCGACCACCACCTGACCCATGCCGCCCTGAGCGATGGGCGCAACCGTGCGGTAGGGCGTGCCAGCCAGAGGATCCATCACCAGAGCCAAAGGATCGCGAGCGGCGGTGCCCGGGGTCAAGCGTGGCGGTGTCTAGGGCTGAAAGCGCTGAAAATTTACGGGAAAGAGCGATGTGCGGATGTACAGCGCGCTTGGCGCGGCGGCGGCGCAGGACGCAGAGCGTGCTCGCCTCGCGGTCGCCTGCGAGCTGGACCGGTTGGGCATCAGCCGTCGCGACACGGGCGATCTGCTAGGCCTCAGCGGAGCGCGGGTCCAGCAGTTGTTAGACGATGCGCAGTGAACGGCTGCGGCGCTGTGGGCCCAATTCGAGCCACCCCGCGCCGCAGCCACCCCACGCCGCAGCCACCCCGCGCCGCAGCCACCCCACGCC
>CAZKDY010000021.1:115169-118345 GCA_964551615.1 uncultured Polyangiaceae bacterium | reverse complement strand
GCAGCCACCCTGCGCCGCAGCCACCCTGCGCCGCAGCCACCCTGCGCCGCAGCCACCCTGCGCCGCAGCCATTTGGCGCGCCACCCTCCACCCCCACGCGCGATGCTGTCAACATTCCGCAGGGATACGCCCGAACGCTCAGCGAGATTCCTTCGTATCCTCCGCTACGGGAGGCCTTTTCGACAAAACGCAAACAACCTCGCAACTGTCCATACGCTGCGCCGAATGGCTCCTCGCGGCGCATGGAGCGCCCCGAGTCAAGGAGCGCTGCGATGTTGTTTTCGTTGGTCTTGGTCCTGGGTACGATTTGGAGTTTGAAGCCCGCGCGCACCACGGGGGAGCGGCTGCTGGCGCTGCTGCCGTGCGCACCCTTCACCGCGGCGGGGTGGCTCGGCGACTGGATCCCGGGCTGGCCAGGCGTGGCTTGCGTGCTGGGCATCCAGGTGCTCTCGTTGCTCTTAATCCCCGTGGTGGGCGGCCGACTGCGCGATCGCCGCATGGCCGAGGTGATCGCTGCCTCTTGAAGCGCTTCGTCGAGCCGGTTCGCGCAGCGTCTCCAGACACCGCTGGCCCTTATGCATGAACGCATAATCCTCCGCAGTCTCCGGGAGCCGCTGTCGGTGCGCCCGCTGGCCCTTATGCATGAACGCATAATCCTCCGCAGTCTCCGGGAGTCGCTGTCGGCGCGTCCGCTGGCCCTTATGCATGAACGCATAATCCTCCGCAGTCTCCGGGAGCCGCTGTCGGTGCGCCCGCTGGCCCTTATGCATGAACGCATAATCCTCCGCAGTCTCCGGGAGTCGCTGTCGGCGCGTCCGCAGGCCCTTATGCATGAACGCATAATTGGCGAGCGCGGTGGACGCGGAAACATGGCCTGCCTACACTCTCGGCGTGCGTCGCTGGCTTGGGCTGAAGGATCTGATCGCAGACGCCGCCGTCAAGACCACCGACTTGGTTCAGGAGTCACACCAATCGGTGACCACGCGCGTCTTTCGCTACGTCAAGTGGGTGCCGACGTTGCGCGAACCGGCCGAGCTGGCGGAGCGCGTGGAGGGCAGCACGTCTGCCGTGGTCTACGCCAGCGTGCGCCTAGGCACTCAGCTGGCGAGCCGCCTGGTCGACGTTGGCTATCGGCTCACGCTCTCGGAAGAGACCGCGGGGATACAGACGGAGCGTCAAGGGCGGCACCCGGAGATCGCTCAGAGGCAGGGTGAAGGGCAAGCGCCGCGTCAAGCCGACCAGCTAGCGCCAGCGCAGGGTCAAGCGCCAGCGCAGGGTGAAGCGCGAGCGGACCATCCAGCGCAGGGTCAAGCGCCAGCGCAGGGTGAAGCGCGAGCGGACCATCCAGCGCAGGGTCAAGCGCAGCGTCAAAGAGCAGAGATCCCGACGCCCATGAGCTCGGCCGCGGTGGGCACGGCGGCCTGGACGCGGGACGCGGCGCTCGGCGTGCTGAACGGTGTGGTGGGCGACTTCCTGCTGCAGCGCGACAATACTCTCCGTGTGGAAATGTCTTTGCGCCGCGGCGGTGAGCTGGTGCGCCCAGCCGATCTAGCGACAGCGCTCCCAGGAGCGCGGCGCAAGCTGTGTGTGTTCGTGCATGGGCTCGCCTGCACCGAGTGGTCTTGGAGCGCCTACGCCGAGCAAACGTGGGGTGATCCGCTGCTCAACTACGGCGCGTTGCTCGAGTCGCAGCTCGGCTTTAGCGTGCTCTATTTGCGCTACAACTCAGGCCTGCGGATCGCGACCAACGGCCGTGAGCTAGCGCAGCTGCTGGAGCAAGTCGTCGCCGCGTACCCAGCGCCGCTCGAAGAGATCGTGTTGATCGGTCACAGCATGGGCGGCCTAGTCAGCCGCAGTGCCGCGCACTACGCCGATCAGCTCAAATTGAGCTGGGTAGAGCGCCTGACGCACCTGATCTGCCTCGGCTCCCCGCACCATGGGGCACCTCTAGAAAAGGCTGGCCACCTGCTGACCAGCGTGCTGCTGGCGTTTGACACACCCGGCACCCAAGTGCCCGCCAAGGTGATCAACGCGCGCAGCGCCGGCATTAAAGATCTGCGCTTTGGAGCGCTGCTCGACGAGGACTGGGATGGGGTGGGGGTGGGCGCGTTGCTCGACGATCGGCGCAAGCCAGTTCATCCATTACCGCACGTAAAATACCACTTCGCGGCAGGCAGCATCAGCCAAGATCCAGAGCACCCCGTAGGTCAGCTGCTGGGCGATCTGATGGTGCGCCCAGGCAGCGCGCGCGGCCAGCACCCAGATCGCGCGCGCGCGATCGGCATGCCCGCCGCCGACGTGTTCTTGGTCGGCGGCGTCAGCCACGTGGGGTTGGTCAACCACCCGCGCGTTTATCAGCAGCTCGTGCTGTGGCTCAGCAGCGCCGCGAAGGAGCCACAGTGAAGCGCCCCCTAGGTGCCCAGAGCGCTGGCGCCCGGAGCGCTGGCGCCCAGAGCACCGCTGCCCGGAGCGCTGCCCGCCGCGCGGCGTGGGCCTGCCTGATGGGCGGGGCGCTCAGCGTCAGCTTGTTCTCAAGCTCAGCGCAGGCGCAGATCAAGCCAGCGTTCGCGGTCCACGCGGACGCGCGAGCCGCGCGCTACCAAGAGCGCAGCCGCTTCGATCTAAGACAAGAGTTTAGCGTGGGCCTCGAGGCGCGCAGCCTGGTGCGCTTTAACCGACAGCTGCTCGGCTACGCGCCAGGCTTCGGCGGGCGGCTTGGCAGCAGCCTGCCGGCCAGCTTGGTCTATGATTTTCAGCTCTACCCAGCGGGGGTGGGCATGGGCTTGGGCAATTTTGGCTTCCTCTCCGTGGCCGGTGGAGGTCGTTTCAGCGGGGCAACGACGTTGATCCCGGCGTCGGGCGCCGCCGCGACAGAGGCGCGCATCGAGCTCGGGGCGCCCGGGGCCGTCCACGCTTCGTTCTGGTTCGCGCCCAGCTGGGAAGGCAACCAGCAGCGCCGCCGAGGCAGCCTGACGTTCGCGTTCGCCGATGAGCTGTCGTCCGGCGCCGCGCTGCGTATTGGCTGTCAGACTGATAAATTCGGGGTCAAGCTCGGCGGTGGGGTGCTGATCGGCGTTCAGTACTTCGAGCGGGGTGGGGCGCGGGGCGCGGGGCTGATCCTTGGCCTGGGCGCCGACGCCTTCGCCTACCGTTCCCGCCACCGCGCCGCCGCCAAG
>CAZKDY010000021.1:0-115069 GCA_964551615.1 uncultured Polyangiaceae bacterium | reverse complement strand
CCTCAGGGCGCCGCCAAGCCTCAGGGCGCCGCCAAGCCTCAGGGCGCCGCCAAGCCTCAGGGCGCCGCCAAGCGTCACGGTGCCGTGGCTAGTAGCGCGCCCAGATCAGCTGCACAGCGCAGCCGAGGATCGCGCTCAGCTGCTCCGTGACCGTGGGCTCCAGGCTGTCTACCCCCGGGTTGGTCACCTCCAGCACGTACTTGGCGAATCCCTGCGGCAATACATAGGCCAGCGTGTTCAGGGACGTGGTGGCCTCGCAGCAGGGCAAGATGACCTCCAGCCGCTGAAACCCGCTGTCGTCTGCGTCGCCCACGGCGCTGCTCCACCAGTCCAAGTCCAGCTCGGCTGCGCAGTGTGGGCACTGCACGCGCTCAAAGTTCTCCCCCGCGTCGACGAACTGGACCTGGTCGTAGAGCTGCCCACTGACCTGCAGCTTCGCCGGCGCCGCCGGGCTCAGCGCACGGCGCAGTAAGGCTTGGGCTTCGGCGCTGGCGGCGCTGGTGGGTACGAAGTCAGGCGCTCGTGGGATGACGCGCAGGAAGCTGTCCGACATGCCTGAGCAGGTAGTCTGGCTGTGCGAGCCTGGCTAGCCAGAACGCGCGATCGAGCGGCGCGTGGGTGGTTGAGGGCTCCCGGTCTGGGCGCGACGCACTAGGTAGCTTGGGTGGTTTCACTCTCGATTCTTGAGCTTGGGCGTGTCCGTGAGGGCTTTGGGCGGTTTGAAGCGCTAGATGACGCGCGCAGCTTAGCCAGGTTGGCAGAGGCGTGGGGTTACCGCCGCTTCTGGGTGGCGGAGCACCACAACATGCAAGCCGTGACCACCGCCGCCACGTCCGTGGTGATCGGCCACATCGCGGCCGGCACTCAGACCATCCGCGTCGGCGCGGGCGGCGTGATGTTGCCGAACCACGCGCCCTACGTCATCGCCGAGCAGTTCGGCACGTTGGCCACGCTGTTCCCGGGGCGGATCGACCTTGGCCTGGGTCGTGCGCCGGGCACCGACCAGCGCACGTTGCGCGCGTTGCGCCGCGACGCGAGCAGCTCAGACCGATTCCCCGAGGATGTACTAGAGCTGCAAGCCTACCTCGCCCCGGCAGCTCCCGGGCAAGCCATTGAGGCGGTGCCGGGGTCGGGCACCGAGGTGCCGCTGTGGATCCTCGGCTCGAGCCTATTTGGGGCGCGCCTGGGCGCTGAGTTGGGGTTGCCGTACGGCTTTGCATCGCACTTCGCGCCCCAAGCCTTGCTGCCGGCGCTGGCGCTGTATCGCCAGCAGTTCAAGCCGTCGGCTCAGCTGGCAGCGCCTTACGCGCTGATCGGCGTGAACATCATCGCCGCCGAGAGCGACGCCGAGGCGCAGCGCCTCGCGACCTCACAGCAGATGTCGTTCACCAATATTTTCCGCAACGCCCGCGGCCTGCTGGCGCCGCCCATCGACGACATCGACCGCTACTGGACGCGCGCCGAGCGGGCCCAGGTCGCGGCGATGCTCGGCCGCAGCATCATCGGCGGGCCCGAGCGCGTGCGCGCTGGCGTCGCTGCGCTCTTGGCAGAGACCGCGGCCGATGAGCTGATGATCGTGTCAGATATCTATGAGCCAGCTAAGCGCCAGCGCTCGTTTGAGATCATCGCTGATGTCGTGGGGAAACATGACTGAGCTGCGTTGATGGACGCCCAGCGGTGCCCCTCCACCCCCCCCTCCGGTGGCCAAGCGGTGGCCGGTGGTGCGCGCTCATGTACAAGAGCGCGAGGGGAGAGCGGGGCAGTACCGCGCGGCTAAGCGTCTAGCTCACTCTTCGCCGCCCTCGGCGGCGCTGTCGCCTTTGCCGACAGGGGGCGCGCCGGGCGTCACCTTCTCACAGGTCTTCATAGAGTACCGGGCGTCGATCTGGGGATCCTTACCGGTCACGTGCCACAGCTGCTCAGCGCCCCAGTCGAACTGTGGATCGAATGAGATGCGCACCGTCTTGTCGCCGGTGAGGCCGTCTTTGGCTAGTGAAGCCGCGAGCGCCTTGATGGTGCACTGCGGGAGCTCTGGCGGGGAGACGTTCTTCCATTGGTTGGTGGCGTTCCATATCTTGGAGTGATCGACGTTGACGCCGCCGAACACGAACTTGCGGATGCTGTCTTTGCGCCCGCTCTTAGAGGCGTTGGTGACGCGGCTGGGCGAGACGTACATCACCTGGGCGCCCTGGGATGCGTCCACCGTGCCGTCAGCGCGCACGGCCTGATAGTTGGTTGACCACCAGTAGGCGTCCTTCTTCCACTTTTTGGCTGGCTTGGCCACGGCGGTCATCGCCTTGTCGCCGTCCAGCTTGCTCTTGTCGAGGCCGAGGCCGCTGTACGTCGACTTGCCCTTGGGCGCGATGAAGCGGCCCTTGAGCACTGAGAACCCGATACCGCCCGCCGCGATCAGCACGACCAACACGCCGCCGCCGATCATCTTGAGGCGCGTGAAGCCACCGCTTCCGCCCGGTAGGCTAGGCATGTTGGGCATGCCGGGCATGTTGGGCATCCCAGAGCTCGCTCCCCCGGGCGCTGCCCCTCCCCCGGGCGCCGCGCCACCGAGTTGATTCTGAGTGTGACACGATGGGCAGATCCCCATCCCGACCTGGGGGCTGATCCACACCACCGTGCCGCACCTACTACAAGGAACCTGCGTAAAGCCGTGATTTGCCATGATGCTCCCTCCGAGCGGCGCAGGCTACACGAAGCGTTCGGCAGGCGATACATAAGATCTACGCGTCGGCGCCCGCGAGGCGCATCACGCCTTGTTTCGCGCTTCCATAGGCAAATGTGAGCTGCGGGCTAATCGTCGCGGAATCGCTCGTAGGATCAAGAGCGCCTCCGACCGTTGCGCCGGACGCCCGAGGCGCTGAGCCCGCGGCGGCGCGCGCTCAGCATCGTGGGGCGACGGTCAGCATCGTGGGGCGACGGTCAGGGTCCGTAGGCCGCCCGAAGTCCGTGCGGTCAAACCGCGGACGCTGCGCTGTTCTTGAGCAGCAGCTGGGCGACCTGCGCCGAAGGCTACTGCAAACCGGGTCCCCAAATAGAGAACAGCCCGGCAGCGTGGGCGGCCGGGCTGTTCGTCAGCTAGTGTTTCCGCCGTGAAGCGGAGACTAAGAGCTAGTTCTGCGGGCAGGTCTGCAGATCGGTGAGGAACGCGACGCAGTCACTGTCCGCTTGGCACGCTGCCACGAAGGCGTTGGCGTCGGTGCTCCCCTGGGTGATGCCATTGGCGCAGGTGAAGCAGGTGGTGTCGGGGTCCTTCGAGGTGTCTGCGCAGAACGTCGCGCAGTCGCCCGTCCCACACGTCTCGCCACAAAATAGGTTCTGCTCCTGGGCGGTGTTGAAGGCGCCGCAGCCCGGCTGGTTCGCCGTACAGAAGCACTGGCCACACTCGGCGAAGGTCGCTTCGTCGGCGCAGCTGGTTCCGCCGCCGGAGCCGCCGGTGGTGTTGCCCGCGGTGCCGCCGGTGGTGTTGCCCGCGGTGCCGCCGGTGGTGTTGCCCGCGGTGCCGCCGGTGGTGTTGCCTGCGGTGCCGCCGGTGGTGTTGCCTGCGGTGCCGCCAGAGCCGCCGTTGCCAGAGCCGCCGTTGCCGGTGCCAGCCGTGCCGCCAGCGCCGTCTTTAGCGTCGTCCGTGGTGCACGCTGCGCCGCCGATACCAATCACGATGAGTCCGATGATTCCCCAGATTTTCATGGTGCTTCTCCTGTTTCAATCCAAGCTGAACTCGATCCCTGGTGGGTGCCGAGCGTTTAGATCCGTGGCGTATCACACGCCCTGGAGCGCTGCGCCAGTAAACGTCGCTCGCCGCAGGCCCTCGGGCGGGCGCCAGCAAAAAAATGCGCTCTGGCTGCTCCGCGCGAGGCATCGAGCGCATCGGTTGGCTGACCGAAGTGTGGGCACCTCGGGCCCGCTAACATCGAATTTCTCGCGCTGCCCCCAGGTCTGCGCCTGCGCACCGTGCCTCGATCGGTGACACTGGCTGGCCGAATGACGCGATGCCTCCAGCCCCAAAATATTCGGGGCGCTCAGGCTCGCTGCCCTCAAAGAAAGCAGGTTCAGCATGGCGATTGTCCTCTACCACCACCCGTTTTCCCGCGCCTCAGGCGTGGTCTGGATGCTCGAAGAGATCGGCGTGCCCTACGAGCTAAAGCACGTCGATTTGATGTCCGGCGCCCACAAGCAGCCCGAAATCCTGGCGCTCAACCCGATGGGCAAGCTGCCGATCTTGACCGACGGCGACGCCGTGGTGACGGAGGCCGCGGCCATCGGACTGTACCTCGCGGATGCGCACTCCTACGGCAAGCTCGCGCCTAAGGTCGACGACCCAGCGCGCGGGACCTACCTGCGCTGGTCGCTGTTCTCGCCGTCGGTGATCGAGCCCGGTTGCATGGCGAAGCTCGGCGGCTGGGATTTCAAAGAGGGCTCGGCGGGGTGGGGGGGCTACGACACCATGCTCAGCGCGATGGAGGCGGCCATCGGAGGTGGCGACTATATCCTTGGAGAAAAGTTCTCCATGGCTGACGTGATCTTCGGCGGCACGCTGCGCTTCATGCTGGCGTTCAAGATGATCGACGTCCGCCCGGCGTTTACGGCGTACAGCGAGCGGCTGGCGGCGCGCCCCGCGCTGCAGCGCGCCGAGGCGCGGAACGACGCGATCCGCGAGGAGCTAGGCCTGAACAAAGGCTAGACGGGCAAATGGAGCCACGGCAGCACGCGGCCGGGGACGACGCTGGACTCGCGCAGCGCGGCTCGGGTGGCGCCGCGCCGCAGGTAGAACGCCTCGGCGAACGGATCAGATAAGATCCACAGGGATTCAACGCCGCGCAGCTGGAGCGCTCGCAGCACCTCATCTAGGAGCGCTCCCCCCACCCCCAACCCGATGGCTCGGGGCTCCACGAACAGCAGCTCGAGCTCTGCGCTGGGGCGAGCCTGGGTGGCGTCGACGCTGAACGCGGACACGCCGACTAGCTGGTTTGGCTCGGCCCTCGACGACGCGACTCGGACCCGCCACGCCGTGAGCCGCTCAGGGGTCAGCCGGAGATCCTCGCGGGACTGGCGCAGGAACTCCTCGCTGTAGCCCCAGTGTGCCTTGGAGCGCAGACACAGCGCGCTGACGGCTGGGCAGTCGCTGAGCTGGGCGTCGCGCAGCTGCAGCGCAGCTGACTGAGCCACGGCGCGGTCGGGACGGGGGGCGGTGGGACGGGCGGCGTGAGGCATGGGCGGCGGGCGTTCAGCGTAGCCGCTGACCACGCAGCGGCGAGTCGGATGCTGCGTTTCAGCGTTGGGAGTTTCGTCGCGGGGCGCGGTCGGCTATGGCCGAGCGATGGACCCCATCCTGCGTGTTTCCGCGCTAACCAAGACCTACGCCAGCGGCGAGGTCGCCCTCGGCGGCGTCGATTTGCAGGTGCAACAGGGTGAAATCTTCGCGCTGCTGGGGCCAAACGGCGCCGGCAAATCGACGCTGATCAACGTGATCTGCGGCATCGTCACCCCGACCAGCGGCAGCGTGCTGGTCGGCGGTAAAGATCACTTGCGCGAGTATCGCGCGGCGCGCGCGCAGATCGGCCTGGTACCCCAAGAGCTGCACACCGACGCCTTCGAGGTGGTGATGGCCACGGTGCGCTTCAGCCGCGGCTTGTTTGGCAAGCGCCGCGACGACGCCTTCTTAGAGAAGCTGTTGCGCGATCTGTCGCTGTGGGACAAGCGCGACCAAAAGATCATGACGCTGTCTGGGGGCATGAAGCGCCGCGTGATGATCGCCAAGGCGCTCAGCCACGAGCCTGAGCTGCTGTTCTTGGACGAGCCGACCGCGGGCGTGGACGTCGAGCTGCGTCGGGACATGTGGGCGATGGTGCGCTCGCTGCGCGAGCGCGGCGTCACCATCATCCTGACCACCCACTACATTCAGGAGGCTGAAGAGATGGCGGACCGCGTGGGCGTGATCCGCAAGGGTAAGCTAATCCTCACGGAGGAGACCGCGACCTTGATGAAGAAGCTGGGCAAGAAGACGCTGACGTTGAACTTGTCAGCGCCGCTAGGGCAGATCCCGCAGGCACTAGACGAGTGGGCGCTTGAGCTGCGGGCGCAGGGCCACGAGCTGGTGTATGCGTTCGACGGTAGCGCAGAGGCCACCGGGGTGCCTGAGCTGCTGAAGTGCTTGGCGGAGCTCGGCATCGGCTTTCGCGATCTGCAGACCAAGCAGAGCTCGCTGGAGGAGATCTTCGTGAGCCTGGTGCATGAGGGAGGCGCCTCGTGAACGCGAATCCGCGCGGTGTCTACGCCCTGTACCGGTTTGAGATGGCGCGCTTTGGGCGCACGTTGTGGACCAGCTTGGTGATGCCGGTGATCACCACGTCGCTCTACTTCATCGTGTTCGGCTCAGCCATCGGCTCGCGCATGACCGAGATCGGCGACGTGCCGTACGGCGCGTTCATCGTGCCGGGCCTGATCATGCTGTCCATGTTCACGGAGAGCATCTCCAACTCGAGCTTTGGGATCTACATGCCGAAGTGGTCCGGCACCATCTACGAGATCTTGTCTGCGCCCATTTCGCCGCTGGAGACCATGCTGGCGTACGTCGGCGCGGCGGCGACCAAATCGGTGCTGATCGGGTTGATCATCCTCGGCACAGCGCACTTGTTCGTCGACGTGCGGATCGTCCACCCGCTGTGGATGGGACTGTTCATGTTGGGGATCGCCGTGGCGTTTTGCCTGTTCGGCTTCATCATCGGGATTTGGGCTGAGTCCTTCGAGCAGCTGCAGGTGGTGCCGCTGCTCGTGGTGTACCCGCTCACCTTCTTGGGTGGCGCGTTTTACTCTGTAGAAATGCTGCCGCCGTTCTGGCGCAAGCTGACGTTGCTCAACCCGGTGGTCTACCTGATCAGCGGCTTTCGCTGGACGTTCTTTGGTAAGGGCGACTTCGGCATCGAGACCAGCTTGATCGCCATCGGCGTCTTCCTCAGCGCCTGCGTGGCGGTGATTTTGTGGATGTTCCGCACCGGCTACCGCTTGAAGAGCTGAGGCACGCTGCGTCGCTGCTTGTCCCAACGGGCGGCCGCGGCGTGGGCCAGCGCAGCGCGGGGCTCAGCCGCCAGCGACAGGCGCGAGCTGCGCCACGCGGCAACCGCGGTGACCCGGCAACTGAGCGTGCCGGCGATCCCCAGCAGGCTTGACGACGTGGGGCGGCGTATGGGCTCGTGGAGGGCCGCGCACGTGAGCAGGAATTCACGTAGGCTTGGCGTCAACAAGCGAGGAGGGCGGAAGCGTGGTGTTCAACAGTTCAACGGCTCCCCGAGCCATGCACAGCGGATTGATCAATTTGGCGGGGCTGATGGGTCGCGTGCGTCGCGCGCAGCTCGCCTGGCGGGGGCGGCTGGCGGCTCAGCTCGGTGTCCCCACCGCGCAACAGGTTGAGCACCTGACGCTGCGGGTCGACCTGCTCGAAGGGCGCCTCGCGGCGACGAAGCGGGAGCTGGCGGCGCTCCGCGCGGACGAGGCGCAGGGCTCAGGCGCGGGGGTGGCGCAGTGAGACGCCGCAGCATCCTGTTCATTACGACGGATCAACAACGAGCGGATGCCCTCGGTTGCTACGGCGGTCGCGTCGCCCGCACGCCCGTGGTCGACGCGCTGGCGGCGAGGGGCGTGCGCTATGATCTGGCCAGCGTACACAACGTGGTGTGCATGCCGTCGCGCTCGACCATGCTCACCGGCCAGCACCCGCGCACCCACGGGGTGGTGGCCAACGGCATCGGCCTGCCTGACGACGCGCCGTCGGTGGCAGCCTACCTGCAGCGCTCAGCCGGTTACCGTACGGCACTAATTGGGAAGGCGCACTTCGAGCCCAACCTGGACCCGTTCATGCGCTTTCGCGAGAACCAGCTGGGGGTGGAGCGCTGCGAGGGGCCGTGGCGCGGCTTCGAACACGTCGAGCTGGCGCTGCACGGACCCGTCGGCGGGCACCACTACGCTGAGTGGCTGCGGCGCGCGCACCCGGAGTCGATGCACGGCTTCTCCGCGGTGCTCACCGGCGCCGGCGGGGGCGACACCGGGGCGCCTGAGGTCGCGTGCAACCCCATCCCGCGGGAGCAGTACCACACGGACTGGCTGGCGGAGCGCGCGGTGCGGTGGCTGCGCTCGTTGCCAGCCGATGAGCCTTTTTTCTTGTGGCTGAGCTTCCCCGATCCGCACCACCCCTTTGACCCACCCGCTGACGAGGTGCAAAAGCGCGTACGATGGCGAGAGCTTGACTTGCCAGCGGGGCACCCGGGGACGCCCTCGGCGATTGAGGCGATCCTCAAGGCACGACCCCGGCACTGGCTCGACTGGTATCAAGGTCGTTTCCGTAACCCCGAAGGCGGCCCGACGAACTTCGTGCCGGCAGAGCTCACCCACGACCAAGTGCGGGAGGTGAACGCCATGATCCATGTGGAAAATGAGCTGATCGACGAGGCCGTGGGGCGCGTGCTGTCGGTGATGGACGACGCGGGGCGCCGCGCGTCCACCGACGTGCTGTTTACGTCCGATCACGGTGAGCTGCAGGGCGATTTTGGCTTGCTGTTCAAGGGGCCGTACCACGTGACCTCGCTGATGCGGATCCCGCTGATTTGGGCGCCAGCCGCGGACGCGGGCGGCGCGGCTGCGGTGGTGGCGGAGCCCGTTGGCCATCAAGATCTCGCGCCGACCTTCTGCGTGATCGCCGGGCTGCCAGTGCCTACCTGGATGGACGGGCGCCCGCTCCCTGTGCAGTCAGGCTCAGACCGCGAGCGGGTGATCACGACCTTTGACTCGCAGTTCTCAGCCGTTGGCATGCACCTGCGCACCATCACCAAGCAAGGTGTGGTCTGCACGGCGTATGAGCCAACAGATCCCCAGGGAGGTGGGCGCTTCCCCCTGTATTGGTCCCTGTGGGGGCGTGGCACTCAGGTGCCCCACTACGACGGCACCGAGGGTGAGCTGTATGATTTGCGTGAAGATCCCGCGCAGCGCCACAACCGCTGGGCTGACGCCGGGCAACGCAAGCGCCGTGACGCGCTGGTGGAAGAGCTGTACGAGCACTTGCCACCCCTGCGCTCGCCGGCGCTCAAGGTGACCGCCCCAACCTAGGGGCCTGGGCGCGGGCGGGCCTATTTTGGGGCTGAGCGCTGACCGTTTGAGCAAGACACCACGTCGGTCAGCTTGAGCCCCGCGGTCTGGGCGTCGTGACGAGCTCGAAGCGCCTTGTCCTCTTCAGAGCCGGGGACGATGGGCTTTTCAGGGATCAGCTCGGTCTGTTCGCCGTCCGCCGAGAAGTAGATCCCCGGGGAGTGACTACACGAGCCGTAGAGGCGGTACAGCCGGGCGATCTTGCCCTGGGGGTCACGGTAGACGTTGACGCTCGAAGAGGGGCCGCCGCAGGTCGCCCCGCAGACCGCCTTGAGCACGCTGGGCGAGAGCAGCGCGGAGGACGGGACGTCGCCCTGGGCCGCGCTCGCGCTGGGCAGCTGTGCAGCTGTCCCTGCGGAACCACCACTGTGCGCTGTGGCTGGGGTGGGCTGAGTTGGACGCTCGCAGCCTGCGCTGAGGGCGAGCGTAGCGACGAGCGCGCTGAAGGTTGTCGGCTGCATGAACCGCGAGTATACACCGGGCTGATAGCCGGAGAAACAACGAGGAAGCGCTGACATGAGCAAGCTGAGCCTAGACACCGAGGGAGACGCGGCTCGGGGATGGAACACGGCATGGAGGCGGGCTACGCGCGCCTGGAGGGCATGCTGGGCGTTTAGTTGCGTGCCGCGCGGAGCAAGCACTTGGGCGCTACGCAACGGCCGCCGCGAACGACGCGAACAAATCCCCGGGGAGCGGGTGTGTCAGGCGCCAGGTGACCGCCATGGGGAGCTCGCCGTGATGCTTGACGTACGTCGCGGGTCCAAGAAAGTAGAACGAGCGTTCGTCGCTGCGCTGCCGCGCGAAGAGCATGACGCTGGACCCAGCCTGCGCGTGGCGCTGATAACGCTCACCGGTCTGACTGGCCGCTCGGGTCACCGATTGGCTCTCCCAGTGGATGAGATCGCGGCTGATCGCGTAGTCACGGTAGCGCGTCGTGGGTGAGAAATGCCCGCTGGTCTTGTCGAGGGTAAACGCCAAGAGGTCTGTCTTACTGGGGGCAGCCCAGTACACGCCGGTCTGCCACGGAGCGACCCTAGCTCCCTCGCCGACGCCAAACGCGGCGAGGATCTCGATGCGGGTGTAGCGCGCGTGGACCGTGAGCGGCACTTTGGGGTGGCTGTGCAACACCGCAGGGAAATGAGTGATGCGCTCATCGAGCACAGCTAAGAGCTGGACGAGCTCACGCCTGACTTGCGGATGAGCCCAGAGCAAGGCGCAGCCGTCGAGCAGGGTCGCGCCGGGGCGCACCGCCTTGTGCACCACCGACGCGACCAGCATGCGCAAGACCCTTTGATCGTTTGCGCTCAGCTGCTCTGGATCTGGCGGCGCCTGTGAGCTGAGGAGACGCCGATAGGCCTTGATGCGCCTCGAGTCATCGACGTGGAGTAAGCGCCCACAGGCTCTGCGGAGGACCTGCTCGCTTGGCCCAACGGGCAGGGTGGCGAGCCCGGCGTCCGCACACAGATCCGACCAGCTCTTTTGGCCTGTGTACACGTCCTCTAGCTCCAGGCTGCTATCCGCTAGGAAAGCGTTGAGCGAGACTTCGCGCGCGCTGCCTGCGAAGCGCCGCAGCTCGTCTAGCTTGCCGCTCCAGCGTGACGGGACTGCGCCGCGGACGCTTGCGAGGACGATCTCAGCTGCCACCCGGTCGAGTTCCATGTGACAGCCGGCGGGCAGAAACGGGAAGCCCTGTTCGACTTGAGCGGCGACGGCGCTGCGCGTTCCGCCGAGCAACGCGCGGAGCCGGCGGTCGAAGCGAAACTCGGCGCGATGCTGGCCGACGAAGTCGAGCACCGTGCACGTGGCTTTGGTGGGGTGTCGGCGTAGGCCGCGCCCGAGCTGCTGCAAGAACAGCGTCGGGCTCTCGGTCGGCCTGAGCATCAACAGCGTATCCACCGTGGGCACGTCCACGCCTTCGTTGAACAGATCCACAGAGAAGACCGCGGATATTTTCCGTGCGGCCAAGTCGCGCAGGGCCTGCTGGCGCTCTACGTGGGGGGTGTCGGACCAAATCGCCGTGGCTCGGATCCCTGCGTTGTTGAAGGTGCGCGCCATGAAGCGCGCGTGCTCGACGCTGACGCAGAACCCCAGGGCGCGCATTTGCGTGACGTCGTCCACGCGCCGCGCGAGCTCTTTCACCACGAGCCGGGCCCAAACGTCGTTGCCGGTGAGCAGCTTAGAGAGCCCGTCGACATCGTAGCCGCGGCCGCGCCGCCACGGGAGCTGGCGTAAGTCGAGGCCATCATGGATGCCGTAGTAGGTGAACGGCACCAGCCGGTGCTGGTCGATGGCGTCCCACAGCCGGAGCTCAGCGGCGATCCGACCGTCGAACCAGTCGAGCAGCGGGAGGCCGTCGCTGCGCTCTGGGGTCGCGGTCAGCCCAAGCAGCTCCACGGGGCGAACATGGTTCAACAGGGCGAGGTAGCTCGCGGCCGCGGCGTGATGGAACTCGTCGATGATCACGACGTCGAAGTGAGCCGGATCGAGGTGCTGAAGCCCCGTCGCGTGGAGGCTCTGGATTGACGCGAAGACGTGCTCGAACGTCTTGGGTCGGGTACCTCCAACCCACAGCTCACCAAAGTCGTAGTCACGTTGCGCGTGGCGGAACGTGGCCAGCGTTTGCGTGAGGATCTCTTCTCGATGGGCGACGAACAGCAACCTCGCCCGGGGCAGCGCGTCGCGCAGCTGCAGGTAGTCAAGGGCCGCCATCACGGTCTTGCCCGTCCCGGTCGCTGAGACCAGCAAGTTCTTATGCCGCCCGAGCTGTCGTGACAGTCGGACTTGTTCCAGCAGGCGCTCCTGAAACGGCTCGGGGCGCAGCTCGACAGGGCTCATCACGATTTGAGATGCCGTGCGGTCTTTTTGTGTGCGGGAAACAAACTCCTGCGAGTCGTAGGCGACGAAGTCCCCCGCGCCCCAGTAGCTCTCGAACACGGCGGCGACTTTATCGATCACGCCGCGGTTGCGTGCGCTCGACGCTCGGACATTCCACTCCAGCCCGCTGACTTGGGCCCAGTGGGTCAAGTTGGAGGAGCCGATGTAGGCGGTCGAGAAGCCGGTCTCGCGGTGGAACAGCCAAGCCTTGGCGTGGAGCCGAGTGCCGGATTCGTCGTACGACACCCGCACCTCAGCGCCGATGTCGCGCAGCGCGTCGAGGGCCCGCGCCTCCGTCGAGCCCGTGTACGTGGTGGTCAATACGCGCAGCTCTCGCCCGGCCTGACAATGGCTTCGCAGGGCGTCGAGCATGGGCGTGATGCCGCTGCGGCGGATGAACGCCATCACGACGTCGATGCGATTCGCCGAGTATATCTCCGTGAGGATCTGGCTACCCACCCGCGGCTCACCCGGTGCGTTCGTCAGCAGCGTCGTGTCGAGCAACGGGATGAGCGGCTCGCGGATCGTCTCGGTGTGACCGTCCGGCAGCATCCCCAGCACGCTGCGCAAGATGCGCGCTGGTTCGACGGGCCGCTCAGCGGTCAGGGCGTTGGCGGCGGTGGCTTGGACGATCACGTCTACCAGTTGCCTAGCCAGCGCCGTGCCGACCGCCACCCGCTGGCTTGTGCCCAGCGAGGCGATGGCGCGCTCAAGGACGCGCGCCAGGTGCGAGGCGATGCGATCCGCCGCCTCCGCTTCATGCAGCGCCGAGTGATTCGCGCTCAGGCGTTCCCCGAGCGCGGCGAGCTGCGCCTCGAGCTCCTCGGTGATCAGGGTCTCATACAGCCCACGCGCTCGAGCCGGCATCGTCGCAGCCTACAGCAGAGCGCGCGCCTGGAGGACCTGCACGTCATCATCAGGCTCAATCGCTGCCTAGACGCTCGCGGGGGTGGGGGTGGGTCGCGCCGCGGGGTGCCGCCTACGCGGCGCTATTTTGAGCTTAGGCTGACGCCGGCGTACAGCTCGTCGACCGTAAACTCAACCGACGGCTGGGCGATGTGGACCGTGTCGCCAGCGCGAAACTCGCGCTGCGTCCAGCCGCCGCCTTGGCGCTCGACCAGGCTGACTTGAAGGAGCTGATGGGACACGAACACGACCGCGCGCAGGCTCTGGCACTGCTTGTAGTGGTTTAGCTTTTCCCCACGGTCATACTGTTGTGTGGAGTCGCTGGTGACCTCGACCAAGAGCGTCGGGTTGGTGACTGCGTTGGTGTCGACCGCGGCCACCTCGCGCGGTCCGCACACCACCGTCACGTCGGGGAAGGTCGACAACCCCGTGGCTTCGACCCGCACCTTGAGGTCTGAAGCGGAGACGCGGCACACGTCGATCAAGGCGTTGCCCAACAGGCGAATCATGGAGGCGACCAGGTCAGCATGGGCGGGGGTGCTGCCTGCCATGGCGTAGATCTCCCCGCCGCAGAACTCGAGCTTTATGCCGCTGCGTTCAAGCAGCTCGAGGTACTGCGCGTAGGAGTGGTGGAGGTGCCGCGCGGTGGTCACCCGCGCAGTGTACACTACGCCTTGCGAGCGACCAGTTGCAGCACGGCGCTCAGCCCGTTGTGGTACTCGCCTTCGTGGATCTCGCGCAGCGTCTCCTCGCCGTGGACAATCTCCAGCCCTTCAAGCTCTGCCGTCACCCCAGCCAACGTCATCAACAGGTCCGCGCTGGGCGGGCCGCCGGTTCGATAGCTGAGCTGGTCAGGCGTGTAGGCTTCAAGGATCAACGCGCCGCCAGGCCGGAGTGAGCTGACCACGCTGCGGTGCAGCCGCGCGCGCAGCGCAGGCGGCGTGTGACACCAGATCGAGACGACGCCGTCCCAGCGCGCGCTCCCGAGGTCAAAGTCACTCAGATCGGCGACCAGGGTGGTTATCTCTACCCCACGTCGCTTGGCCAAGGCTTGGGCCTTCTCTAGGCCCTTTTCTGATTGATCCACCCCCGTCACCCGGAAGCCTTGCTGCGCCAAGAAGACCGCGTTGCGACCCTCTCCTTCCGCGAGGCAAAGCACCTCGCCCCCGGCCGGGAGGTAGCGCGCGGCGTTGGCCGCCAAAAAGTCGTTGGGCTCGCTGCCGTAGGCGAAGCCGGGTTGGCTATAGCGTTCGTTCCACATAGTCGCTCTTGGGGTTCGGGTTGGGTGGGGGCGCTGAACCCGAGTGTTTCAGCAGATGCAGGCAGGCTGCGCAAGGGCGCGGTTCAGCGCTGTGCGAAGGCAGCCACCCGGAACGCTCGCTGCATACGGTCTTGGGCCGCTCGCGAGAGCCCGTGAGCTGCGGCGACCGCGCGCCATTGATTGGTTGCGCTGGTCACCTCCGATACGATGCTCTGGGCGCGCGCATGCGCTACGCGGAAGAGCGAAGCGACCGAGAGCGCTAGCTCAAGATCTTGTGCATTGTCGGTTTCGGAGATGTTCAGGCTCAGGCCAGCACCGTGTGGATTGGGGTTTAGGTCATACGCCGGCGCCAGCGACCAGCCCGTAGGACTCAGCATGAAGCCGTGGTTGCGCAGGTGGTCGTCGGTGTTGGAGACGCAGATCGAGAACACGATGCGCCGCCAGAGCTGTTCAAGATCCGACGAGGTCGCGGAACCACGGTGCATCAGCAGCGCTGCTAGTTCGAGGTAGCTCACGCCATGTTCGGCGCCTTGCCAGTCCACTCGATCCAGCAAGGTCATCGCCGAGGCGAAGTGGAGTCGGCCGCCGCTATCGCGTCGATCGAAGCGACGGCTGAGGAACGTGCGGTGGCCAGAACCCCCGGGAGAGCCAAAGCGCTGCAGTTTTGCTTCCGCGACGACGACGCCGGCTCGCTCCGCGAGGTCATGAGTGACTTGCTCCCAAGCGCCCACGTCGGCTTCGTCGCTGCGGCTCGGAAACTTCGCGATCCAGAGCCCCCCGGCTGCGTCGCGGACGCTAGCTTTCGGGCGAGCCCCGCCGAGGGACCCGCCAGGCGCTATCAGCATGCGCAGCCAACGCCCGTAATCGGCGTCGTCCTCGGCGCCGTCTTGTTCGAGCTGAAGGCTCGCGTGTTCAAGCTCGCGCAGGGAGGTCCAAGGTGGGGAGGCGAGCTGGTCGTTGTCGTCAAGGAATCGTCCGTCTACACGGAATCGTAGCGCTCCCATGCGGTGGCCGTCATGGACCCCGAGCAGGTAGTCCGACTCGAGCAGGCGAGCCTCAGCGCGCCCCGCGGCCCGAGCCAGCTGCGCCTCTCGACGCCGCATCAGGACGCGACCCCATCGATCCGGGGCCGAGTCAAGGAAGACTCCGGAGCTGTCGCGATTCCGTGCGGGATACTGGGGTCCTTGGTACAGGGTCAGGGACGGGTCCAGCTGCTGCAGGGAGTCTGAAGAGAGCCACTCTTTCGCGTACTCGAACGCAAAGACCTGCTTGCCGCGAGCGGGCGTCGCCGTCAGGTGTCCCATCAGAGTTGGTCCACCGAGGCCCAACCAGTCGGCGACCACCTCGATCTGCCGCTGCTCGACCATCAGCGCTTCCCCGTGGAGGATGTTTCCGCGCTGGAAGTGCCTCGCTTGGGCGCCCGCCTGCGGGCAGGTAGCTGCGCGTCTTGTAGCTTGCGTCCGAGGTCGTCGTCGCGGGCGACCAACGCGATATCTGTGTGCAGTCCTAAGCTGTGGAGCACGTTGGCGTATGAGCCCAGGCTGACGCCTGGCTCTCCGGTCTCCACTGCCCGCAGCGTCGTGCGCGACATGCCAGCTCGCTCCGCGACCAGCTCCATGGAAAACCCGCGGCGCAGCCGTGCTAGGCGGATGTTCTCCCCTAACTCGCTGAGGACACGTCGCACGGCGGGCAGTGGTGGCGAGGTCTTCCGTGGCATAATGAGCAGTATTCTGACCTAAATAGAATGATTTGACAAGAATAGCGGTGGTTGAAGCTGCGTTGGTGGCGACTCGATTGACGGTTGCGGCGGCACGCAACGTGCACAGCGCGCTCCATGGCTATCGCACCGTTCCCTCACCACTACGTTGTTTCTTTGGATGGCGGGCTGCTCCGCGCGGACCCACGGCCTCCGATGCCCGCTGGCGTACCCCCGCAATTTGGCGGGACGGATGACGTCTGGAGCCCCGAAGAGCTGCTGGTTGGCGCGGTGTTGCTGTGCCTCAAGACCACGTTCGATGCGTACGCGCGGCGCGACAAGTTGGAGGTGCTGAGCTGGGCCGGTAGCGGCACCGGGGTGCTGGAGAAGTCGGCGACCGGCCCGGTGTTTACTGCCGTGAACCTGCGCGTGGAGCTCAAGGTCCCCGCAGGGGATGAGGAGCGTGGCCGCAAGCTGCTTGAGACCGCGGAGAGCCGTTGCATCATCTCCAACGCCATCAAGGCGCCCGTGCACCTCGAAGCCATCGTGAACGCCGGCTGATGTGCCTGCTCCTCCAGGGTCGCCAGTTCCCGCAAGCTTTGCGACCTGCTTGAGGGGGTGCTGCAGATGATTCGCAGGGCTGGCGAAAGCATCGGTGAAGCAGGCGCCCGAGAAGCAACAGGTGCGCTAGCTCGATACCCACGGGCACGACCAACTCGACGCGCAGCTCGTGACCAGCTGGATGCAGCAGGCGTCGCAGCCGCCAGGTTACCTAGCTGGCTCGCCCGGGTTGAGGCCTGATAGGTTGCTGTACATGACGACGCTCACGCTACATGACGGCTCGGCAGCGTTTGACGTCACGCGGCTCGAAGCCGTCAACCCGACGCGGGTCGTGTTGTTTGGGGTGGGCAGGGGTGGCGATCCACGGCGCCACCTGCCGCTGCTGACAGAGCTCGCGAAGCGAGGCTGCACCGTGGTCGCGCCTCACTTTGAGATGTTGGCGCCGACGCCTGCGGATGAAGATCTCTTGCTGCGCGCGCGGCGGCTCACGCTCGCGTTAGCGACCGCAGAGTCTGGCGCGCCGCTGGCGGGGGTAGGGCACTCTATCGGCGCGACGTTACTGCTCGCGCTCGCCGGTGGCCAGCTGTGGACGCGCGCAGGCACACAGCTCCAGATCGCAGCTTGTCCGCGCCTGGATCGGTTGGTGCTCCTCGCGCCGGCTGCGGGGTTTGTGCTAGCCCCTGGCGCCCTCGACCGCGTGCGCGCGCCTGTGCTCGCGTGGGCTGGTTCGCAAGACAACGTCGCGCCGCCGGCGCAGCTTGAGCTGGTGCAGCAGTCGATGGAGGAGAGATGTCCCTTTGACCTACGCGTGGTCGAAGGCGCCGGGCACTTCTCGTTTATGGACGCCCCTCCACCCCAAACTATTGAGCCGCTGGCTGATCGGTTGAATTTCCTTAGGGATTTAGCGGATGAAGTCGCGCGCTTCGTTACGAGCTAGCGCTGGTTGTTCAGCGCGCTAATTTGTGAGGGCCGCGGGGCGCGTTGGGTGGCGTCGACGATTTTACTCAGGCCGCCGCCACTCACTTCAAGGATGACCCCACAGGGTCGGAGCGCCTGGGCTCGACCGCCCGCTGCGGTGCAGCAACCGCCTGCCCAAGCAGGTCCTCAAGCGCGCGCAGATTTCCTGCCGAGACCGCCGCCGTCAGGGCACAAGAGCCGCCAGATTAGGCGCTAGCCCTGAGCGCGTGGGCGCACGCCCTGCGACTTTACGGCACCGCCAGGGGCTTGCGCTACCTGGCGAGGGCGGTATGCTGCGCCTGAGCCGCTAGCGGCGGGCTTTTGTCGGAGCGCGCTCAGCGCTGAAACGCTGGCTCGTTGCCGCGAGGTTTAGGGAGACGCGATAGCCATGACGATACCTGAGACCCACCCCCCCGAAAAAGCTGAACGCCCAGCGACGTTTGAGCTGCAGGCCATCGCGCGCGAGCTACGCGCTGAGGCGCCGTACGCCCGCGAGGGTCAGACCGCCCGCACCCTGGTGCGCAGCGCCGATCTGCGGGTGGTGTTGGTCGTGCTCAAGGCAGGCAAGACCATCTCAGAGCACCACGTCAAGGTCAGCGCCTCGGTGCAGACCCTAGAGGGGGCGCTGCGCTTGGACGTCGCCGGAGACAGCGTCGCGCTCCCGCTCGGGCAGCTCTTGCTGATCCCGTCCGGTCTCAGGCACGACGTCACCGCCGACGTCGACAGCGCCTTCCTGCTCACCCTGGGCGGGCAGGCGCCGCGCTAGCGGCCAGCAGGCGAGCTGTACACGGTCAACGCGCTGGTGGGTGAACGATGGGCGGCAGAGAGCACTGGCAGCGCGTCTACACTGAGAAGGCAGCGGCGGAGGTCAGCTGGTACCGAGCTCACCTCGAGCGGTCCCTGGAGTTTATCCGCGGCTGTCGGTTAGGGCCATCCGCGCGGATCGTCGACGTGGGCGGCGGCGCCTCCACGCTGGTCGATGATCTGCTTGGTGACGGCTACACTAACTTGGCGGTGATCGACTTGGCAGAGGCCGCGCTGGCGGCGGCGCGGCAGCGGCTGGGCGAGCGTGGGGCCGCGGTGGACTGGATCACCGGCGACGTGACCACGGCTTTGCTGCCGGCGCAGAGCGTCGACTTTTGGCATGATCGCGCAGTTTTTCATTTCCTTACGGCAGCAGAGGGGCGGGCCGCGTACGTCGCGCAGGTGATCCGGAGCGTGAAGCCTGGAGGGCACGTGCTGGTGGCCACCTTTGGGCTGGACGGACCGCTGAAGTGCAGCGGCCTGCCCGTAGCGCGCTACGACGCAGCAGGTATCCACGCGGAGTTTGGTGATGTGTTTGAGCAAGTGGGAGCTGCGACGGAGCAGCATCAGACGCCGTGGGGCAGCGCGCAGTCGTTCGTGTACTGCTTGTGTCGTCGGCGCGGGTGATAGCGCTTTGAACGCTCAGCCCACGCCCGACGTGAGCTTAAGCCCGGTGATCGAGAGCACGAGCAGCGCGACGAAGGCGACGCGCAGCGGCGGCATCGCCTCGTCGAACAGCAGCGCGCCGCCGATGGCTGAGCCGAGCACGCCGATGCCGACCCACACCGCGTAGGCGGTGCCGATGGGCAGCGTGCGCGTCGCCCGCGCGAGCAACAGCATGCTGGCGATGATCGCGGCCCCGGTGATCAGGCTGGGCACCAGGCGCGTGAAGCCGTGGGTGTATTTCAACCCTAGCGCCCAGACGACTTCGAGCAGACCCGCGGTGATCAGGACGAGCCAGGCCACAGACGGGCTCACTTGTCCTTCCTAAACAGTTTCCGTGCGGCGCTTGCCTTGATGCGCGGGGGCGGTGGTACGCACAACGTGACCTCGAGCTCGCCTTGGTGGGTCGCGACCGACAGCGTGCGGCGCAGCGCTTCACCTCGCTGCTCAGCCGCCAAGAGCGCTGGCGCCTCGACGCGCAGCTGGGTCAGCGCGCGCGCGATGGCCTCAGCCAGCGTGACGTCCTTAGCCGTCGCTGGATGAGCGGCCAAATCCACGCCGGTGGTGACCAGCCACGGAAACGCCTCAGCACCCGCGACCCGCCAGCGCTGCTGAGCGATCTCCTGGCGTAGCTCAGGCGACAGATCGGCGCCGCGCTCGAAGCTTAGGGCGAAGTACGCGGGGATCTGAGGTTTATCTCCAGCTGCGAAGGCGCTCGCTGCCGCGAGGTAAGCTTCAAAGTCCTCGCCGCTCGCGAACAAAATGAAGCCGCAGTCTTGGTCTAGCTGGCCCATCACCGACAGCACCGCGCCGCGCAGGCCGAGCCGCTGGACGTCAACCGCGATCTGGGACTCCGGCGGCACCAGCTCCCAAGGTTTGGCCTCGAACAGCGCAGCTGTAGCCTCGAAGAACGCCGCCGCGTGCTCGGGTTTGAGCCCATCAGCCGTCAGCCCAGGCGAGAGATAGGACTGCGCCGGGGCGCTTTGCTCAGCGATGTGCTGGGCCATTTGCGCCAACACTTCGTCTATTTCGGGGGTGGGGGCGCACACTACCTCGAGGGTTGGGTGTCCCTCGCGGAGCACCGCAGCCAGCGCAGGTGACGCCACTCGCACCCGCGCTGGCCTGCGCGGATCACCGGCCATGGGACGCCGCATCGCGCTGCGCAGGCTCTCGCACGCCAGCGGGAGGAGCTCGCCTGGGTCGGCCATGGTGGAGCCTACGAGGGCGCCGTCGCCGCCGATCCAGAACAGTACTTCGGGGCGGTACGCTGCGTCATCGTCGGCGACCTCGGCGGGCAGCGTGACCACCCCCCCAACCCACTCGATGCGGGTGGGCTGCTTGGACCGAGCGCGCTGTAGCTTGCGTCGTGTGCTCATGCTGAACTCCTCTGCGTGCGCCGGCCCTCGCCGCGCCCAGCGTGGCTATCGGCAAATGGGGCTCACGTCAACGCGGCCGACATCGGAGAGCGTGGGCGATCGCCAACCTCGGTAACGGTTGACCCGGCGCTGGCTCAGTCAACATCGCGCAAGCCCTTGCCGGCTAGGATGCGCGGGGCGTGCTGCTCAATGCGGCTGACGCGGGTCTTGGCTTGCTTGGGTTCGGCGAAATACATGCAGTAGTGGCGCTGGCGCCCGGGGGTTAGCTTGTCGAACGCGGCCCTTAGCTTGGGGAGTTGCTTGAATTTTGCGCTGAGCTCAGCTGGCAGCGTGAGCTCGGTTGGCGCTGCGACCTTCAGCCCGGCCGCCTGGATTTGAATTGCCTCGCGGATATATGCCTTCAAGGTGGCCTCGCTGCGGGTGACTTCGCTCACGCTGGTGAACAGCATGCGCTTGCCAACGCGCGAGTTCTTGCCTGTCCAGTGCAGCACCCCCTTGGGATCTTTCAGCAGCGCGCCGTCAAAGAACAACAGCGCCAAGAAGTCCTTCTGGCGCTGGATGAGCACCACGTTCTTGCCTTCAAACGTGTAGCAGGGCTTGCCCCACTTGAGCTCCTCAACCAGGCCGCAGCCGAGCAAAACGCTGCGGAGCAGGTCACCCTCGTCACGCCATTTGGTTGCTGTGCGGAATTTTACGTCGAGTTGGTTGGTCATGGGATGCTCAATCTAGCAGCTTCTCTAGCGCCTCGACCCGCCGCTTGAGCGTCTCGAGGCGCGCCTTTACTGCCGTGCGGTCCTTTTCTTTTAGCGCGCGGATATCCGTGCGGTGAATCGCCAGGCGCTGAGTTTCGGCGTTGGTCAGCTGGCGGAGGCAAGCGTCGAGCGAGCGCAGCGGGGAGGGGGTGCGCGGGCGACCCGTGGCGGCCTTGGGTTGGTCTCTGCGCACCAGCTCGCGGAGCTTGGTCACGCTGAGGTCGTCTTCCAGGGCTTGGGCGGCGACGGCCTCTACCAGCTTTGGGTCGCCGATGCGCACTAGCTCCACCCGATGGCTCGGTGGCAGCCTGTTGAACGCGGCGCCTTTGGGTAGGCTGTGGCTGAAGGCCGCCACGCGCAGCGCGTTGGACAGCGCGGTGCGCCGGATAGGTAGCTCCAGGCTCTCGCAGCGCTGCAGCAGCAGGCTGAGCGAGGCGTGCTTGGTGGGGCTGGTAGAGAGGTAAGCCTCCGGGCTGCCCGCGTAGAATTTGTCGAGCAAATAGCTGCCGATCGCCTCCATGCCGCGGTTGACCGTGGCCCGCAAGATCCCTTGCAAATCCTTAACCGCGCGCGCTACCAGCTTCTCATCCGCCGCATCGGGCAGCATCACCTCAACGTCCGCCGCCGGGATGATCGCCACGTCGGAGGCGTTGTCCTTTTTAGGCGCGGCCTTCTTATTGGGTGGAGCCTTTTTAGCCATGGGAAGATCTGTACTTGGACTTGCCGCGGGTGGTCGAGCAAAAAGGGCAGGGGTGGAGGGCGCGCGCTGTGAGGTGTTCAGACGTCCGAACGGTCGGCGGTGCTGGCCGCCGCGTACGAGCGGACCACGCGACGCCGCGCTGGCGCCGCAGTACGCCGCCGCGGGTGGAGGGCTGTTGAAGCCGGATTCAGCGCCATACCCCGTCGCCGCCTGAAGTGCCTTCAAGTGCGTTCGGCACCAGCGGCTGCTTGGACCAGTGTTCGTCGATGGCTTGCACAAACTCACGCCTCACGAGCTTCGCGCGTGCGACCAGGTGGTCGCCCGCGTCGCGCCGTACGTAGAGCCCCTCTGCTGGGCCGTCGGTGAGCTTCGAGTTGCCGAGCAGCGCCTTGAGCTGTGGCAGCTTGAAGCGGCCGGCGCCGAGCTGTGGGACCACCGCGACACCCAGCTCGGCAGCGAGCGCGTTGCGCCGCCCCACGCTCCAGAACTCGCCGCGCGCGCGGTCAAACACGTCGAAGGCGAGGAACCAGTCGGGCAGGCGCGTGTAGCGCACGCTGTGGACCGCGTAGCACCACTCACCGAACAGCATGAGGTCCGGCGACAAAGCGGCCGCCAGCGCGTCGGCGCGGGGCGCTAGCCAGCGCCTAAGCGGCTTGAACTGCGCCTTGGGGCTGTCGAGCTCAAGGTGCGCTCCGCGGCTCTGCGCGCGCAGCTCGCCGCCCTCGTCCAGCGAGAAGCCGAGGTTTGCGCCGTCGACCTTCTCCTCGACCACGACCTCAGCGGACAGTAAGTCGCGCGCGTCGTGGGGGGCGAGCAGCTTGTCACCGCGCGGCCGACCCTCGCCGAGCCACGCGAGGTGCGGAGTGTGAGGGAAGCGGAAGAAATCGGTCATGGCGCTCTCGGCGACGAGCGAAGCCACGCCTCGAGGACGTGGACGACCTCTACACCGGCGGTCGCCAGCTCTGCCTCGATTTCGAGCCAGTCTGAGTCCGCCGCGTTGACGATGACGATGTTGGCGGGATCGGTGAGGGCCGCCGCGAGCAGCTTGCGGTCCGAGCGGTCGAAGGAGTCGAAGGCGGCGGGCACGACGGCGTGCCCATCCTCGTCCCAGTCCAGGTTGACCTGCCGCATGGTCTGCATCTTCTCGTGAATTACCTGGAGCCCGTAGTCCTGCTCTGACAGCTTGTTGCGGTACTCGTCGTAGATCTTCAACAGATCATCGAGGACGATGTGCTGAGCGGAGTCCGCGCGGAAGGCCGCGAGCCATTCGAACACGACGTGCTGCTCGGCGAGCGGCACGTGGGACTCGTCGAAGGGCGAATACGGGTCGACGGCGCTGGCGACCAGCAGGACGTTGGTGTCGACCACGTGGTCACTCATCGCGGCTGGCCCCTCGGGCTCGCGCCACGCGTTGCAGCAGCTTCCTGGTCTGGCGTTCGGTCTCCCCGATCACGTCGCCAAAGAACTCCTTCGGCCAGTTGTTGACCCGCCCGTACTCGTCGACCTCCAGCTGCGTGAGCAACGCCTCGCCCTGCTCGTCCCGATCTGCGAAGTAGAGTCGACAGTCTGCTGGTTGCAGCCGCTCCTCAGCGATCAGCGACTGCAGCCTACGGAACAAATGCTCAGAATGCGTCTCCACAAGGAACTGCACGCCGCGCTCCTTCGCGACCTCGGCCATCAGCTCTGCGAGGCCGACCTGAGCACGCGGGTGCAGGTGGAGCTCGGGCTGCTCGGCGACGATGGTCGCGCCCGGAGCGACGAAGTAGGCCAGCACCAGCATCGGCAGCACCTGTGAGATGCCGAAGCCCACGTCCATGATGTTGGCTCGCCGCGCGCCGCGCACGACGACCAGCTCGTAGTGCCGCGAGCTGCCTTGGCGTTCCAGTCGAAGCTCATCGGCGACGCCGAGCTTGCGCAGCCACTCCGACACGCGCTGAACGAGCCAGCGTCGCCCGCCTTCGTTCCCGGGCTTCTGGCGCTTGCGCGCGTTGTCGCTCGCCAGCAGCGCGTGCACCGCGTACTCCCCGCGCTTGCCAAGGTCGCCCGGCTCAACGCCGCTCCACAGGTAGGAGCGCTCGGGCCGTTCACGCAGCGGCCCGAGATAGGCGATCTGCGAGATAGCTTGTCTGAACGCCAACGAGAGATCTTGGACCTCAGCGCCCACGGCCCCAAGCTCGGCGACCGCGTCGGCCGAGAAGGCCACCGAGCGCTCGGGTTGGTAGCTGCGCTTGGCGCCGGGACGCCGTCCGAGCTGCTTTGGCACGTAGCCTGGCGCCTCGAGGAGATAGCCGCCTTTGGCTTGGCGCCTCGCCGCGAAGACGTGGTCACCGCCTCGAAGCTCGAGGACCTGGAGCGCTGGCGCGGCACCAGCGAGGGCGAAGGTGGCCGAGTACTCGACGTCGCGCTGCAGCGTGTCTTGGGCCCGCAGCAACAACCCGACGCCCAGCTCCCGCTGCAGCTCGTTTCCGTGAATCACGGATTCGAAGCTCCCGAGATCGACGAGGTCGGTGGCTTGGCCACCCAGGTTTAGATCCAGCGTCCGGTCGGGGCTGTCGAACGTCTGCTTGAGCAGCAGCGGCACCTGAAGCAGCGAGGTCTTGCCGGCTGAGTTCGGGCCGAGCAAGAGGGTGATGGGCGCGAGCTCGACGCCCGGCGTCCAGAGCTGCTCTGCCCACGTCTTCAGGTTCTTGATGCGTAGCTTGGTCAGCATCGGCGCCGGCGCTCCAGCGCGGGGCAGCGCGGGGGGCTGTAGGACGGCAGTCCCCAATAAAGCACCTGAGCGCCGTGGCACCTCCGCATGCGAGCAGCGTGCCGCAAGCGGCCCCGGGCGACAAGAGGCGCCGCCAATCGGAGACATGGCGTGTGGGCCAATTCGGGTTGCCAGGCGTTACTGGTCGTAGCGCTCGCACCTGGTCGTGCAACAGGGCAAGGGGTGGGGGGCGTACGGTGTTCGCTTCACCATCGGCCTGGCAAGCGCTGAGCTCTGGTTGACGGCGGTTAACAGGCGGCGGTCGCGGGTCGTAGAGCCCGACGTGGAACGACCTCGCATTACAGACCGCCTCGACAGCCATCAGCGCCTGCTTCTAGAGCACACGCTCTCAATGATGGCCTTGATGGTCGTGGTCATCCACGAGAAGATCCCCACCCACGAGATGGCGTTCATCGTGGCCGAGGGTCGGTTCGCTGGGTTTTGCCTAGCTGAAGGCTGTGGCGACGGGTTCGAAGTCTTAGATTGTGACGTCACTACCGTCGTCGTGCCCATCGGCTGCGACGACGGGCTGGTGCCTCTCCTCCGGGAAATGATCCCGGAGGGCGTGCTGCCCGTTCTGGCTCGACCGGGCGGCGCCACGGCCGTGCTGGTCGTTGATCGCGACGACGAGCCCGCGATTTGCCTGCTCCCCACCACGGAGCTGATCGTGCAGAAGGCGTGCTGACTTGGCGGGTGGAGTGTGGGGTCGTGAGCGCGATTGGGTGCGCCGTTCGGATGTCTGAACAGCGGGTCATCCAGCACCCCCGATATCTTAGCCGTGACGACGCCTGCCGATGCCGGTCGCTGGCTTCGTTTGGTCTGCGCAACCGGCGCTCAAATGCTGCGGTAGGTTCCGCTCCGGTTCTCGACCAAGCCTCGTCGACCGGGCTTGACAGGCGGGCGGGCCTCAAAGTCCTGGCGACGGGTCATCCAGTGCGGCTTCTCCCCGCTTTACCACCAGCCGGCACGCTGCCAAAATCAGCCGCATGACCCCCGAAACGTGCCGCGCCTTCGCGCGCTACAACCGCTGGATGAACGTTAAGCTCTACGCCGCTGCGGCGCGCTTGAGCGATGAAGAACGCAAGCGTGACCGCGGCGCGTTCTTCGGCTCGATCCACCGCACCCTGAGTCACATCCTGGTCGCTGATCGGATCTGGCTTGGCCGCCTCGCAGGTCGCGTGCCGGAGCCGGGCTTCATCGGTGTTGATGGGATCAAGACCCTCGATCACGAGATCAGCTCAGACTTCGACGAACTACGCCGCGAGCGACGGGCCACCGACGACGCGCTGGATGCATGGGTCGAGCCGCTGACTGCAGCCGCCCTCTCAGGCACCACACGGATCGTGCGCAGGGGGCAAGAGCAGGAGGTCCCGCTGTGGTGGATCGCCTCACACGTCTTCAACCACCAGACGCATCACCGCGGGCAGCTCACCACTCTGCTGCTTCAAGCAGGACAGGACCCCGGCGTCACCGATCTGTTCGCCATGCTGCAGGAAGAGGCTCAATCGAGCGCGCCGCCAGCTTAGGAGGCCCGCAAGCGTTCCGACTTGACACGGATTGCTCGTCGCTTCATCGTGCACCTACGATAAACGAAATGGCCGCGCGGGCCGTGGCTTTGTCAGGGTGAATGGCTTGCTGCGGGTCGGCGCACGGAGTGAGGTTGCCGTACGGAAGATCTCGAGCTGCCGCTACAAGGAGCGCCTATGTCGACCCTGGTCCATAACCCCACCCGCATCCTGTTCTTCACTGGCAAGGGCGGCGTTGGCAAGACGTCTTGCGCCTGCGCCACCGCTATCGGCCTGGCCGACGCTGGCGATCGCGTGCTGCTGGTCAGCACCGATCCAGCTTCAAACCTCGACGAGGTGCTGGGGGTCAAGCTGTCAGCGACGCCGACCGCGGTGCCGAGCGTGTCGGGTCTGTCAGCCTTGAACATCGATCCTGAGCAGGCCGCTCACGACTACCGCGAGCGGGTCGTCGGACCCTACCGCGGGGTGCTGCCGGCGGCCGCCGTCGCCAGTATGGAAGAGCAGCTCTCTGGCGCGTGTACCGTCGAGATCGCGGCGTTCGACGAGTTTTCGAAGTTGCTCGGCGACCACGCGGCTACGGCGCAGTTCGACCACGTGATCTTCGACACCGCGCCGACAGGGCACACCCTGCGCCTGCTCGAGCTGCCAGCCGCCTGGTCGAGCTTCATCGACAGCAACGTCGGAGGCACCTCTTGCCTTGGCCCGCTGTCTGGCCTGAACCCACAGCGAGCGCTGTATGCTGCCTCCAACGCAGCGCTGCGCGATCCCGCTCAGACGATCTTGGTCCTGGTGGCGAGGCCTGAGCGCTCGTCCCTCACCGAGGCTGAGCGCACCCGGGGCGAGCTCGCACAGCTCGGGGTCGTCAACGTGCGGCTGATCCTGAACGGCGTGTTCAAGGCGCAAGATCCGCAGGACCCTACGGCAGTGGCGATGGCAGCTCGGGGCAGCGCTTCGCTCGCGGCGCTGCCAGCGGGGCTGCGTGAGCTGCCGCGGGTGGACGTGCCGCTGCTGCCCTTCGGGCTGGTGGGCGTCGAGGCGCTCCGTCAGCTGGGCAGGTTGACCCCGGGGGAGGCTGAGCCCACTCCTGCTGTTGGAGTAGACGAGTTCCGCGGGGAACGAATTGAGGACCTGGTGGCTCGGCTCGCGCGGCGGGGCAAAGGCGTGGTGATGACCATGGGCAAGGGCGGCGTCGGCAAGACGACCGTCGCCGCGCGCATCGCCAGCGAGCTCGCGCGCCGAGGCTTGCCGGTCACGCTCACCACCACTGATCCGGCTGCCCACGTTGAGCAGGCCGTCCGCGAGCTGAGCGCGGGCGCCAGCGGGCTGCGGGTCACCCGGATCGATCCCGTGCTCGAGACCCGGCGCTACTCTGAGGAGGTGATGGCGACGGCGGGCGAACACCTCGACGCCCAGGGCAGGGCGCTGCTGGAAGAGGACCTACGTAGCCCATGCACCGCAGAGATCGCGGTGTTCCGCGCCTTCGCTGAGACCGTGGCGCAAGGGCGAGACCGCTTCGTGATCATCGACACAGCGCCCACGGGCCACACCCTGCTGTTGCTCGACGCCGCCGAGTCCTATCACCGCGAGGTGCTGAAGAAGCCGAGCGGCAGCCCGGAGGCGGTGCAGCAGCTCCTGCCGCGGCTGCGCGATCCGGAGTACACCCACGTGCTGCTGGTGACGTCGCCCGAGGCGACGCCGATCCACGAGGCAATGCAGCTCGAGCGGGATCTCGGGCGCGCGGACATCAAGGCCTTCGCTTGGGTCGTGAACCAGAGCCTCACGCCGCTCGGCGTGACAGATCCCGTGTTGCGTGCCCGGCGCGCGCACGAGGCGCCTCACCTGCGCGAGCTCGCCGCCCACGCCGCACAGATGGTGATTGAGCCTTGGAGCGCCGGGCCTTCAGCCGCAGGGCTCTCCGAGCCCGTGCGGTCGTCCCACCACCCCCTGCCGAACAGCTCGCTTGGGTGAGGGGTGCGCTCCTTTGCGCAGGCCATGTCGCTCACCGGACAATACAGATCACACCCCCAACAAATCCGCTCAGGGCGTGTGGGGTGGAGGGGCGCGCCCTTGCGCGGCGCAGGTGGTTGAGCCACCAGGTCAAGGCTGGCAGCGCGCTCGGCTCGCGTGGGTGTGGTCAAGGGCCCTCGCTGCGCGCCGCTGACGGCGCCGTGCCGGCTTGCGCGTCGTGACGCCGCTGACGAAGCTCATCGATGATGCGGGCTTGGGTCGCGGCAGGCAGCAGCTGTCGGATCGCCGGGAAGATCACGGCCTCTTCTAGCGCCAAGTGCTCGGTGAAATCGGCCTCGAGCTCGGCGGCCGCTGTCGCCAGGGCTCGCCGCGCGCTGGCTTGCAACGGGTCCATGCGGAAAGCTGAGGCGGCGCGGAGGAGCGCGTCTAGCTTAGGCGCGTGTTGACGGTGTTGCTCCTCGACGCTGGCGAGCGCTCGATCTACCTCCGGTGATAGCCCGCGCAGGCGCGGCGCCACGCTCTGTTCTTCGTCCAGCACGTGCAGCGGGAGCGCTTCGGTGAAATAGCGCTCTACGTCGGCGCAGGCTTGGACGATCTGATCAGCGGGCGCGTCTTGCCGACGCGCGGCTTCACGGGCCAGCACGACGAAGCGGCGGATCCGCGTGTGGCACTCACCGAGCAGGTCGACCAGGTCTTGGGGACGGCTGGCGCCGCGTTTGGATAGGTTGATCAGCAAGCTGGCTCTCCGTAGTGGGTGCGTAGACCAGTGTGCTCCCGGCAGCGGGTGATGTCAGGTCAAACGCTCATTCTTGCCAAGCGCGCGAGTGTGGCAGATTTACGCAGCAGCGCGGGCGCCCTGCGGGCTGGCGCGCTCCGCGCCCTCGACCTGCCGGGGATATCGCAGCGTAGCTGTGTCCCACGCTTGTCAAATTGTAAGTAAGCACTTACTCTCTTGCGGTATGCAGGTTCATCGTTCCTCTGGGGTCCGCCAAGTCAAGTCCGTCGGTCGTGCCGTAGCGAGGCGGTCATGAACGAGCGATGGTCTACCGCGAGCGTCGCGTTCCACTGGCTAGCCGCCGTGCTCATCGCCGGCCTGGCGACGGCTGGGTTCGTGATGACCGACCTGCCCGCCGACTCCAGCGCGCGGCTGCTCATTTCGCGGCTGCATACCGCGGGCGGAGCGACGCTGATGCTGCTGACCGTCGCGCGCCTTGTCGTCCGTTGGCGCGGCCCTGCGGTCGCGCCTTTGCCCGTCGCCGACCTGCACCGGCGGGGGATCGGGGTCATTCATGGGCTCCTCTACATTGTGGTGTTCGCCATCGGCGCCAGCGGCTTCGTCACCGGGGCGCTCAGCGCTTGGCCCGACTACCTGCGGGGGGGGCTCGCGGAGGCGCCGGCGCTCGAGGCCCTCGCGTCTCGGGAGGCGCACGAGGCGCTGGTGTTCGCGCTGCTTGGCCTGATCGTGCTGCACGTGGGCGGCGTGATGCGCCAGCAGTTCCGCACGGGCGACGTGCTGAGGCGGATGGTCCCGTTCCTTGGTCGTCAGGCTGACAAGCCGCGAGACGCCGCGTGATGAGCCCAGCCGCTGCCGGGGCCTTGCGGCGAGCGCTGGGCATCCTGCGTCGAAGCCTGTGGGCGATCGGCCTGGCTGCGGTCGCGCTGCTGGTCGGTTGGTTCCGGGTCTGGTCGCCGGTCAGCGCCGAGGTGGTTCGGGTCGAGCGCGGGGCGATCGCCCAAGAAGCGTTCGGGCGCGGCACCATCGAGAGCCAGCGCGAGGCCGCGGTGGGCTTCGATTTAGTGGGTCGACTGAGCGAGGTGCTCGTCGACGAAGGCAGCCGCGTCACGCTCGGACAAGAGCTGGCGCGCCTGGAGACCGACCAGGCCCAAGCAGATCTGCGCTCGGCGCAGACGGGGATCGGCGTGGCGCGCGCATCCTTGCGGAGACTAGCTGCAGAGGAGGCGCGGGCTCGCGCGCTGCTCGTCACCGCAGGGCGAGAGGCGACTCGGACCCAGACGCTGGTCGATGCTGGGGCGGCGACTGGTCAGCAGAGCGACGAGGCCAGCGACCGGCTGCGATTGGCGCGCGCCGAGCTAGATCGCGTGCTCGCGCAGCGCTCCGAGGCCACGCGCGGCATCGACGTCGCGAAGGGCGGCGCCGAGCAGCGGCGGGTCGCCATGGTGCGGGCCACGCTGCTGGCGCCGTTCGATGGCCTGGTGACGCGCAGGCTGCGCGAGCCAGGCGACACGGTCGCCATCGGCTCGACGGTGCTGCGCATCGTCGACACCAGCCAAGTGCACGTGAAGGCCGCCGTCGATGAGACGATGTTGCCTAAGCTGGCGTTGGATCAGCCCGCCGCCATCTTCTTTCCAGGCACGGACACGCCTGTGGCGGGCAGCGTGACCAGCATCCCGTGGGAGGCCGACCGACAGACCCACGAGCTGTTGGTTGAGGTCACCCCCAAGCGATTGGAGCGGCGGGTCGCCATCGGTCAGCGCGCCGACGTCCGCATCGAGGTCGCGCGCCATGAGCAGGCGCTTCAGGTTCCAATCCGCGTGGTCTACCACGACTCAACGGGGGCCTTCGTCTACGTTGATCGCGGCGGCAGGGTGGCGCTGGTGCGCCCAAAGTTTGGCCTCACGGGGCGCGAACAGGTTGAGATCCTGGAGGGGCTGGCCGAGGGGGACCGCGTCCTGGTCGCGCCGGGTCCGACCGCCACGCTCCCGGTCGGCCGGCGCTGGGTGGCCCGGTGAACCTGGCGCTGCGGGACGTCCGTCGGCACCTAGCGCGCTTCGTCGGCACCAGCGCGGGCTTGGGGCTCTTGCTCAGCGTCGTCGTGGCGATGCAGGGTATTTACGCGGGGATGGTGGATGACGCCACCATCCTCACCCGCGCGATGCACGCCGATCTGTGGTTGGTCCAGCGCGACACCCGTGGACCGTTCGCGGAGGGCTCGAAGCTTGACCCAAGCGTAGTAGATCGAGCCGCGGCGGTGCCTGGTGTGCGGACCGCGCGGCCGTATACCTACCAGCTCATTCAGCGAGAGCGCCACGGCGCCGTGATGCGCATCGCGCTGGTCGGCCTGGGCTGGCCCGACGACCCCGGGCACTTGCTCCCCCTGGTGCGCGGACGCCAGCTACAACAACCGCACGGAGAGATGATCGTCGACGCCTCCCTCGGGCTCGACATCGGAGAGACGCTGATGCTCGCGGGCGAGCAGTACCGCGTCGTCGGCCTGACCAAGAACGCGCTCACCTCCGGCGGCGACTCTGTGGCGTTCGTGAGCGTGGCGGACGCCGAGCTGATCGCCTTCGATCAGCCGCCTGAGGCGGCGCTGCTCGAGCGCCAGCGCGTCGTGGAGCGTCTGCGCCGCACGGACATCGGCCGCGGGCAGCCGCTGCTAGAAGATCTCGCGACCGACCCGCGCTGGCGCGCGCCCGCGCTGGCTTCGCCTCCCATAGCCGCGGTGCTCGTCAAGGTAGATCCGCACCGCGTCGCCGAGGTGCGAGAGGTGGTGAGCAGCTGGGGCGACGTCAGCGTGTACTCGCAGGACGAAGAAGAGGCGTTGCTGCTGAGCGGCGTCGTCCAGCGGGCGCGCATGCAGATCGGGTTGTTCACCGTGATCCTCACCCTGACGGCCGCCGTGATCATCATGATGGTCATGTACAACCTGACCTTGGAGAAGACGCACGACCTCGCCGTGCTCAAGCTGATGGGTGCCCCGCGGACGCGGCTGTTCGGCCTGATCTTGCAGCAGGCGTGGCTGCTCGGCGCCCTCGGCTATGGCGTGGCCTACGCGATGGGCGAGGTGGTGTTCCCGATGTTCCCGCGTCGGGTGCTGATCACAGACACCATCGCGGTGGTGGGGCCGCTGGCGACCATGGTCATCGTCAGCCTGGCGAGCATGCTCGGTCTGGTCCACGTCATGCGCATCGATCCGTCGAGCGCGCTGGAGGGCTGAAGGATGCAAGAGGCCGTCCGCGCCGTCGAGCTGACCAAGACCTACGGGACCGGCCCAGCCGCGATCAAGGCCCTGGACCAGGTGAGCATCAGCATCGCCCGCGGCACGGTGGCCGCCCTGCTTGGGCCGAGCGGCTCTGGTAAGTCTACCCTCATCAAGGCGCTGGGCTTTGTCTCCCCCGCGGATACTGGTGAGGTGTTCTTCGAGGGGCGCCTGGTCGTAAAAGATGGCGTGCCGTTGGCTGACCTTACCTATTTGCGCAGGCGGCACCTCGGCTTCGTGTTCCAGAAGGCGAACCTCACGTCTTTCCTCACGGCGAGAGAAAATGTGGAGATCGCGTGTGAGTTCGGCGGCAAGCGCGACGGCAGGCGGCGCGCTCGGGAGCTGCTCGAGTACCTCGGCGTCGCGGCCCGCGAGCACTCGTACCCCGAGATGCTGAGCGGCGGCGAGCAGCAACGCGTAGCCATCGCCAGGGCGCTGGCCAACGAGCCCTCGTTGATCCTCGCGGACGAGCCTACTGCAGCCCTTGACAGCGTGCGCAGCCGAAGCGTGATGGAGCTGTTCAGGAACGTCGCTCACGACCGCGGGGCCGCGGTGTTGGTGGTGACCCACGATCACCGAGCCCTCGACGTGTTCGATGTGCTCTACGAGATGGAAGACGGCCGGCTCTTGCCATCACCCCCATCACCCACCTAGGGCTCTGGCGTTCACCGCTGGTCTTGGTCTTGCGGGTGGGGGTGGAGGGGCAGGCGCGACAAGGCTAGCCCCAAGACCCCGTTGAAGCTAGCCTCGGTTCGGCGCAACATCGGCGCCGTCGCGGTCAGCGCTGGATCACTTGATGGTGACGCTCAGCTTTGAGTGGCAGCCCACACAGGTACCGTAGACGTCAGCGACCGCCTCGGCGCGGGCGTCCGTGTCCTTGGCGGTGTGGGCGTTCTGGGTAAATGCATGGGCGCGCTTGGCGAGTACGCGCTATTTATTGCCGTACGGAGTAATGTACGAGTACAAGGCTGGTCGTCACGGCGCCGGCTGGGTCACGCTGCTCTGATCGAGGGTGACGGCGGTCTGGGCGAGCAGCCTCCCGTTCACCGTCGCGCCGGTGCCGAGGACGATGGCGGTCTCGCACAGGGCGATGCCCTCGAAGTGCGCGGTGGTGCCGATCCTGAGCTGACCGAAGCTCTGCCAGAAGATGTTCTTAGTCAGCGCGCCACCAGCCAGGTGGATGCGCGCGCCATTGGCCTGGGTGAGATCTCCGGCGACTTGGAAGATCCAGACGTCGTTCGGACCGCCGCTCAGGGTCAGATCGGTGCTGATGCTGACGCCGGTGGCCCACTTGTACAGCCCCGGAGCCAGGGTCATGCCCCCGATTTCACCAGCACCCAGCTCAGTGAAGTCGGGCGTCGCGCGCCCCGCCGCGTCGGTGTATGCGGTCTCCAAGTCGAGCACCGCGCTGGTCAGCTTCGAAGGCGTGGGGGAGGCGTAGTCGGCCGCGCGGATTTGCCCGATGACCTGAGACGAGGTCGCGAACTGGTTGCTCGCATCCACCGTTAGCGAGAAGCCGGTGATGGCCGTCGAGTCGATGGGGCTCACCCCGATGTCACCGGTGATCTTGGAGGTCGGGACGCTGTCGATGCCAGACTTCGCGAGGATCACATAGCCTCCAGCCATGCCGAGCTGCACCGGGCTCGGCCCCAGGGCTTCGCTGGCGCCGGTGGTGAAGGTCCACGTGAAGTCGTTCGCTAGAGCATTGCCCGCGAGATCCGTCGCGCCGGTGGTGATGACGGCCTGAAACAGGGTGTTCTTGGCCAGGTTCACGGCGGGGACAAGACTCGATTGGTTCCCCGCGTAACTGAGCGCTCCAGAGATCGGGGTCGTACCGGGGCCTTGGAGGGTGAACGTAGCCGCGCTCAACGTGCTCGCCTGCATTGGCGCTGAGAAGGTCGCGGTCAGGCCGCGGTTGATGGGCACCGCGGCCTCGCCGTCTGCCGGGCTCACGATGACGACCGTGGGCGCCGTGGTGTCTTTGGTCACGCCGCCATCATTCAGACCGCCGTCGCCAGCTGGGTCGTCCGAGTCAGAGCCACAGGCGCCGAGGCCCAGTATCAGGATCGCCGCGCTCGCGGCGGTGAGCATCGATTTCAACAGCATGGCCCTGCCCACAGCAGTTAGCGTGCCGCGGCATATTTCCCCGCGGTTTTACTGATTTCTCTTTGCCCAGCCGGGGCAGGGCTGCGTGTACTGGGGCGCTATTGCGGTGTGCTCAGTGCACCTACGCGACCGCTGGTCGACAGCCCGTGGGCATTATTTAATCACATCCGCGGCGCCTGGCCTCTGAGCATCTCTCCGGTCAGGTTCACGTACATGTCACCGCGGCCCAGGAGCTGTTCAGCGCCTTTTCTATCCAAGATGATCCGCGAGTTGATGGCTTCGGGGACGCGCAGCGCGATGCGGCCCGTGAGGTTTGCCTTGATTCGGCCCGGCACCACCGTGCGGTCGGGGCGCTGGGTGGCGAGGATCAGGTGGATCCCCGCGGCGCGTGCTTTGGCGCCGAGGCGGGCGACGAGCGCGAAGAAGATCTCTGCCGTGGCCTTGGTGGTCACCAAGTCTTGAAATTCGTCGACGACTAGCACGTGTCGCGGCAGGCGGAGGTCGGTGCTGGCGGCCTGGTTGTACTCATCCAAGTCGACGGCGTCAGCCTGCTCGAAGGCGCGATAGCGCTCGTCCATCTCGGCGTTGAGTTCTTCGAGCAGCGTCAACACCTGCTCAGCCTCAAAGGCCAGGGGGCGCGCGAGGTAGGCGGAGACCGAGGCGGCGAAGCTGCCAAACGTGACCCGCTTCGGATCGACTAGGCTCAGCTGGATCGACGAAGGGTCGTGGAGCTGGACCAGGCCCGCGACGATCCCCTTGAGCAGCACCGATTTGCCGCTGCCCGTCATCCCCGCCACCAGCAAATGACAAGACGAGTGGTCGCCGAGATCTCCGCGGATCACGTCGCCTTCGATGGTCTCTCCCAGCACGAAGCGGCCAGGGCGCTCGGCTAGCCAGGCTCGCTCGCGCTCGATCAACGTCGAGAGCTCAACAACCCGCGGCTGTTTGCGTTCCACACGGAACACACGCAAGCTGCGCTGGCGTTCAAAGCTCGCGCGGATGCCGTAGGTCGCTTCGAGGGTGTGGAGTACATCGTCTTTGCGGCGATCGATCTGGTTGATTGAGCCACGCTGGACCGTCACCTCCAGGGCGATCAGGCGCGCGCCGATGCGCGGCGGCTTCACCACCGCGTGTACGCCTTGCTTGCGGAAGCTGTGGGTGATCGCGTCGACGAGCGCGCTCGCCTCACGCTCACCCACCTCGTCCGTAGCGACGGACCGAGCGCGCTCGGGCTCTGGAGGCAGTACCAGCCGCCCGGAAGCATCAGGCCGCGGCCGCCAGGCGCTGGACGGCGGTTCGTCGCGTTGGGCGAGGCGCTCCGAGTAGCTCTGGCGGCACGCATCGCGCACGGGGCACGCGGGGCACAGATCGCTCCGCTGCGTGGCGGGCGCGGTCAGCGGCTCGTCTGTCCAGGTCAGCATGCGCTGAATGAGCGGAAACAGCTCTTGCTCGGCGAGGCGATCGGCGGCCTCCGCGTCCATGCGGCTACTAGTCAGCGTCGGCGTGAAGCGCAACACGACCGGCGTGGCGTCGATGCCGCGATCCCAGCGCAGCATTTGTCGGTACAGCGCCACCTGGGCCTGGTCGAGCTCATCGTTGCCCTCGTCGGTGAGCTTGTACTCCGCCACCTCGAAGCGCTGCTCTGCAGGCTCAAAGATCGCATCCACGCGGCCCGTAAGCCGTACAGGCTGTTTGGAGTCGTCTCCGAGCACCTGCTCGACCGCGATCTCTGAGCCTTTGAGGAATGCGGCTAACGCCGCCGCGGGCCCCTCGGGTCGACCCGCGATGCGCTGGCTCAGGTACGCTGCAAATTCGCGTAGCGCCTCCGCCAATTCGTCGACCTCGGTCGGCATGCTCTGGAGCGCTGCGCTGCTCACCAGCGTCTCCGCGAGGTAGCTGAGAAGCCAAGTGTTCAACACCACGCCGATCGCTTGGGCTGACGCATCGACTGGCAGCGCGCGCAGCTCAGGTGGTGGAGCTGCGGCGTGAGCATGCAAGCGCTCTGCGATGCGATGGAAGGTGCCGCCCAGCGCTGACGCTCCAACCGGGAACGCGACTTGTTGGCCGCGTATTCGGCCCAGCGCGAACACGCGCGGGCAGCGCAGGGCGTTTCGGACCTCGGTTACGTTGAAGCTAGTCATTTTTTGTCTCATGAGTCGCCGAGGCTGCCACTGCCCTGACGCTGACCAGGTTACGTCCAAACCAATGCACCTCGCCACCTGCTGCGCGCAGATCCTCGAGGATCTGGGAACGGGTGGCGTTCGAGTCTGCGTGGCGCACCTCTCGCACCAAACGCTCGACGGACGCCAGTCCAAGCTGGGCTAATACGGCGAGGGCCGCCCGGGGTGCGGGGCTCCGGCTCGTGGTCGCGGCGGAACGTGCCGCGGCGCGTGGCGCTGATTTGGCTGCTAGAGGGCGCGGAGCAGATGGAGCAGGCGCGGCTGGCGAAGCGCTCGCCGGGGGTGGAGCAGGTGCGGCTGGCGAAGCGCTCGCCGGGGGTGGAGCAGGTGCGGCCGCTGGAGTGAGCCCAGGCGGATGCTCAGGCGCTTCGTCGGCCGCGCTGGGCAGCGGAACACCAAGACGCGCCGTCACCGCGCGCATGACCTCCCATTCACGCCAGAGCAGTGTGTCGCGTGACCAAGCGCGGATCTCCTCGGAGGGGATCGGTTCGCCGTTTAGGCCGGTGACGTCCTGGGAGCGAGCCGAGCGCAATAGATCGTGCAGCGCGAGGAGCTGGCACACCTCGTCCTGCGCAATCCAGTGAAGTGAACCACGTGGAGATGCGCTCAGCGCTTCTGCCGCGGTGTTGACGGCCTTCCACGTCGGCGGGAACTCCTGCGCCCACTCTCTGATGGCGAGCACGTCGGCCTGAGTAGCTTCGCTGGTTAAGCGCTTGAGCGCGGCGCTCACGCTCGCGTGGTGCGGCTGCTGTAGCGCATAGACGTGGAGCGTGCGCCCAGCGTGCACCACGCTGACGCCAGACATGCCTCGCGACTCCAACGCCTGCAGCGCAGTCGCGTCGAGCAGGCTGAGGGCCGCGAGCAGGCCGCTCATCAGCCGGCTGCCGTCTAGGCTTTGACCCGTGGCTGCCACGTCAGTCAGCTCCGCACGGATCATTCGGGTGTGCGCCTGCCAGAGTTGCTCAAGCTCATCGTGCAGCGCGGTCCCTCCACCCCCACCCGCAGCTGCGCCCAAGGTTTGGTCAGCGTTGTCTGCGCCGTCCAGGATCTCTCGGCAGGCGATCATCAGCCTGCGAGGCGTCAGGCCTGGCGCCTCAAGCCAGGCCGCGATCTGCTTGCCCGTGAAGGGAAAGGGGTAGGGGTGCGGGCGGTCTGCCTCGGGCAGCTGCCCGAGCCAGTTCTTGATCAGCTCTTCTTTGTGTTGCGGCTCGGGCAACTGCAGGTCAATCAGCTGGCGCTCAAGACGTGACAGCTGCGCGTCGCTCAGTACCGGACGGAATCGGCGTCGCCACTCGCTGTCTAAGCCCATCTGCACGATCACCATGCCGCGCATGCTGTCGAACAACTCGGACACCAGGTTCGCGTGGGCGATCACCTTCTGAGCGACCTCTCCCGGTTCAATCAAGTTCTCCAGCTGGTCAAACACCAGCACGATGGGCGCTCCAAAGCTCGCGACCACCGACAGCGTGCGCAGCGCGGGGACCACGTCAGCGTCGGCCAGCGGCTGCGTGCGGCCGAGGCGCCTCAGGTGTGCCTCGGGCGGCTCTCGGCCGGATAGCCAATTCAGCGCAGCCCTGCGGTCCCCGGGTGCCATGAACGGCGTGTGCAGCAAGAGCTCTAGATAGTCCGTGCTGATGTCACCGGTGAAGCGCTGCTCCAGGAGCTCAACGCCGGCTTCAACTAGCCGCTCGACCTCTGACGGCTTCGCTCGATACTCGGACAGTAACACCTGCGGCCACTTGTTGGTGAGCGGGTCACACTCCGTGAGGAAGCTACCCACCAGCACGTCGAGCTGGGGATCGGCGGTCTGCGAAGGTGGATGCTTCAGCGAATCGAGCACGCTGAGCAAGACGTGCCTTGGCGTCGACGGCGCGGCCAGGTCCGGGCGCAGCAAGACGAACGCCGCCTTGGGGCCGCATTGACGCCGCAGGCGCTGGAACAGATGAGTCTTGCCCGCGCCTGCCGGCCCCAGGATGGTGATCACGCTGGACCGCGGCGTGTCGCTCACGGCGGCCTCGCGCACCGCCTTGACCGCCTGCACGACGGCGTCGCTGGCGCTCTTGTTGAGGCTCGCCACGTCTGGCGAATCTCCCCACGGATCTGAATGCTCTGCTCGAAACGGATTGAAGTGACTGTTCACGTGGCGCCTCCCTCGAGTAAGCGCGCGTAGCTTAGCGGGACCTCGCCGGCGCCCACCGGGCACAGGGTGGCGTCCGCGGCGCCGAGCAACCCGCTGGCGCTCTCGGGGCGCAGCTCAAGGCGCTGCTCGCGGGCGAGCGCCAACAGCGCGTGCTTTGCCTGCTCAGCGCTCAAGCGACCCGTCAGGCTTCGCACTAGGTCCGGCACAAAGACGACCGCGTCGACCGCGCTGAGCGCCTCTAGCACCTGCAGCACTAGCGCGCGTGAAGGGTCCTGCGCGGGCTCTTCACACGTTGCCGTGGGGATGTGTTGAATAAGCTGCTCCACGTCGGCGCGCAGCAGCTGTCGCGGCTGGCTACCGGCGCGCGTCGCTTTCAGCAGGCGATCGAGGGCGAGCTTGAGCTCGCGGAGCTGATCGACCCTGGCGGGTGCGGCGCACGCGCTGGGTAGCGCTACCACGTCTTTGCGTCCCTGACGCACCAGCGAGACGCGCCCCGCGCGAACAAGCTGACTCAGCAAGCGAGCGCTCTGCTGCTTGGAGCTGCCTTTGACTTGGCTGAGCAGCGCCGTCTTGGCGACTGGGCCCTGCGCGATGCGCGCAAGCAGCTGCTGCTCCAAGGGTCGTCGGATCACGCGCGGAGTCCGCTCGAAGCCAGCACGCTCAAGCTGCTCGAACAACCACAGCCGGCCGTTGCGAGACAGCTTCGTTGGGAGCGCCGTGATGCTGAGCGCTTGACTGCGTTCGATCCGCTGCTTGATGGCGTCGAGCTCATCAGCAGTCAAGACGTCGTCTTGGCCTTCAGTTCCCATCTCACTGCGGATGCCCGATCCGGCCAAGGGCGTAAAGGGCACGCAGCAACGCCGTCAGGGCGCGGGCTCTTGCGGCGTGGTGTGGCTGCTCGTTTGGGGGTGGGGGGATGGCGCCGCGAGGCTACGTCCCAAGACCCCCCACCGAGAGCGCGCCACAGGTTGATGTCATCGCGTGGGCTGAGGGCTACGAGGCGCGAGCAGACGTCTGGCGTTGAAGGTGCAAACGCGCCCGATGGACTGCCGTGAGCTGCGGCGATGAAGGAGCGCGTGCAGATTCACGTCGCGGGCCCGCCAAAGCGCCACCCCGAGCTGCGTCGTTACCGCGAGGCAGGTACGGGCGGCGTGGCCCGCGGCGGAGTCGAACGTAGCGCCAACGCCCAGCTAAGCGCTGGCCTTCGCCTTCGATCGAGCGACCAGCGTGACCGCGCACATCTGCGGCGCGTACTTCCGGAACACCGAGCGCATCCCTACTACTCGCTGCCGCGCGGCAGGGTTGCGCAGGATGTTTGCGGCGATGCGCATGGTGCCGAGCACGCCCTCGTCGGCGATCATCCGCGCGGGCTCGAGCAGGTGCATGGGCGCCGTCGCGCGGGAGATCACCTCGAAGCCACCCTGTTCGAGCACCTGCGTCCACTCGCTCATGGTGAGTGGACGGGCGCCGACGTGGATGGTGTCGGACAGCTCGCGCTGGATTGCTGCCTTCTCGCTCTCGGAGATGTCGTCGTTGAGCGCGATCTCGTGGATACCGTAGCGGCCGCCTGTGCGCAGGATGCGGTGCGCTTCACGCACGATCGCGGTCTTTTGGTCGGTGGTCTGCATCGTCAACATCGCTTCGCCGAACACCACCGTCGCTGACGCGTCGCTGAGCCCGGTCTTAGACGCGACGCCTTGGCGACACTCGTCGCACCCGGGGCGCAGCACCCGCTGCGTCACGCGCACCGCCGCCTCATCGCGCTCGATCCCCACGTAGGTGGCCGGCGCAGCGGCGAGCACGAGCCGGGTGGTGATGCCGAGGCCAGGAGCAAACTCGACCACGTGGTCGCTTGCTGAGACGGCGAGGCCGTCGAGCATGGTGCGTGTTAGCTCAAGGCCGCCGGGGCGCAGTACGCGCTTGCCCATACGCGCGAGCAGCCAGTGGCCCGGCATCCGGCTGATGTCGAGTTGTGCGCCGGGGAGCTCAAGTGCGTGTTCGTGGGGGTTCATCGGATTCTCCTGCTGATAGTGCGAATCATTCGCAGGGACTGTGTTCTGCAACGATCGCTCTGTCAAGCGCGAGTTATCGCTACGGCGCCTCAGCTGGGGCGAAAGGGCGGCACCGCCGCGCGTCGCGCGCCCACATCACATGCGCGACCGATTGTTTAAGCTGCCGCGGGGCGCGGCGACCGCTCAGGGCCTCAGCTTCGACACTTGGCGCAGATCCCCAGCAGCTCGTGGACGTGACCCGTCAGCTGGAAGTCGAAGTGCTCCGCCAGGTCGTGCTGGAGCACCTCGATCGCCTCGAACTCGAACTCGACGATTTTCCCGCACTGGGTACAGATCAGGTGATCGTGGTGTGCTCGCTCAAACGCGCGCTCGTAGCGCGCGCCCTCGCTGGTTGAGATCAGCGTCATGCGCAGCAGCCCGGCCTCAACCAGCAGCGGGAGGACTCGGTAGACCGTCGCGGGGTGTACGTCAGCTGAGCCATGTTCTCTCAACGCGACGCTCAGCTCCTCGACCGAGAAGTGACCCCGCCGGAGCAGCGCAGCTCGAGCGACGGCGTCTCGGGTCGCTGACGACTTGAGCCCTCGCCGTTTGACGACGGCGCTCAGCTGTTCGAGCGCTCGCGTGACCCCCGCCTCGTCGAGGGCCAGTCCGGGTTTCGCTAGTCGCATACCGCCATCATGCGAATAAGTCGCAGTGCACGCAAACTCGGGCCGAGCATCACAAGCTCCTCTCAGCCGGCGCTGAAGCAGATGCTGTGCCGTCTGCCTGCGCGTACTTGCGCAGCTTACGCCATAGGGTGTTGCGCGCGATGCCCAGGACGTGGGCGGCTTGTGCTTGTGACCCTCCACACGCGTCGAGCACTCGCAGCAGATGCTCGCGCTCGACTTGCGCGAGCGATGGCAACCCGGCCGCGCTAGGGGAGGCTGTCCGGCTCGGCTCGGGGGCGCGCGCCAGCTCGTCAGGCAGGTCTTCCTCGCGGATCTCAGCTCCGACAGCCAAGGCCGCGCCGTGCTTGATCACGTTCTGTAGCTCTCGCACGTTGCCAGGCCACGAATAGCCGAGCAGCCTGGCCGCCGCGCGGGTCGTGAAGGCCCGCGCTGGGGTCTTCTCGTCCGCGAGCAGGTGGTGGGCGAGGGGTAGGATGTCATCCCGCCGCTGGCGCAGCGGCGGCACCTCCAGCGTCAGCACCTTCAGGCGGTAGAACAGATCTTCGCGGAACTCTCCCAGTCGAACCTGCTCTGCCAAGTCGCGGTGGGTCGCGCACAGCACCCGCACGTCCACCGCGAACGACTGGCTCTCGCCAACACGCCGCAGCTCGCCGTCCTGGAGCGCGCGTAGCAATTTGGACTGCAGCGGCAGGGGCATCTCGCCGATTTCATCTAGAAACAAAACGCCCATGTCCGCCGCTTCGAACAGGCCGCGGCGGGCGCTGCCAGCGCCGGTGAAGGCTCCCTTGCCATGGCCGAACAACTCAGACTCGAGCAAGTCGGCGGGCAACGCGGCGACGTTGACGGCGACGAACGGCTGACTGGCGCGCGCAGAGTTGGCATGAAGGATGCGAGCTACCACCTCCTTGCCGCTGCCCGTCTCGCCCAATACGGCGACGGGCGCGTCGCTCGCGGCGAAGCGCGCCGCGCGCTTGAGCACGGCCTGCATCACCTCGCTCTGGGCGACCACGTGGGGCGAGCCTTTGACGCGAGGTCCTCCCGGGACCAGTCCACACACCTCACAGCGCCCTGAGCTAGAACATTCCACTCGTTCCATTGTGGAACGTGCTCCTGGAACAAATCAAGGAGCGCGCGGATTTCTTTCGTGATTCTAGTGCCTTCTGCCACCAAACAGCAGTGGCATGTGCCTTGCTATGCGCGGGGTTCACCTCCAAAGGAGACTTTTCCGAAATGTTGAACTCGCAAGACAGCGTCGCGAAGGTGGTGCTTGACCACTCGGCGTGCGCTCAAATTTTCAAGCAGCACCACATTGACTTTTGCTGCCGTGGGGAGATGTCCATCGAGGCGGTGGCCAAGGAAAAGGGGCTCGACGTCGATGCGCTCGTCAGCGAGCTGTCACGCGCCATCGAAGCACGACAGGAAGTAGCCAGCGACGATCTGCGTGAGCTGTCGACACCAGAGCTGGTCGCGCACATCGTCGCGAAGCACCACGAGTACACGCGCAAGGTGCTGCCCTTCGCCAAGGGGCTCGCGGTCAAGGTCAGCCGCGTGCACGGGGACAAGAACCCCAAGCTGCGTGAGCTGCTGGCGGCCGTTGAAGAGCTGGCTGACTCGCTCGGGCCACACCTCGACGATGAGGAGGCCAACCTGTTCCCTGCGCTCATCGCTTCTAAGGCCGAAGCCGCGGGGCTCCTCGAATCCATGCACGAGGAGCACCTAGCCGTCTCGGCGCTGCTCGACAGGATCCGCGAGGCAAGCGATGGCTTCACCCTGCCAGACTGGGCGTGCAACAGCTATCGCACGCTGTTCTCGGAGCTGAAGGATCTCGAGGGCGACGTGTTCACGCACGTTCACCTTGAGAACCACGTGCTGCGCCCGCGCTTCGTGGCCCAATAGCCAGCTCAAACGCCTGACGTGCGAACCACCGCCAAAGGCGGGGCCGGCTTGGGAAGAGCTGGTCGCGGTGGGTCGCACTCAGCGCGTGCGGGTTAGGGACGCTAGCGCTAAGCTGCCGGTTCAAGCTCGCAGGGATGTCTGACCATGATGAAGTGCGACCCCGTCACAGGCGCGTGCCTGCTCCCCGACCAGGACCAGTCAGGTGACGCCCCAGCGCCTGCTCCGCGCCCGGGTTGGGCCGTCCGTTATGTCGGCGATCCGATGTGCTCCTGGTGCTGGGGGATCTCGCCCACGGTCAACGCCGTGGAGGCGTTTTGCGAGGCCGAAGGCGTCGAGTTCTCGATCACCATGGGTGGCCTGCGGGCGGGGGGCGGCGATCCGTGGAGCCCGGCCTTCAAGGATTTTCTGCGCAACGAGTGGCGCCACATCGCCCAGACCACCGGGCAGCCCTTCAGCTTCGCGCTGCTGGAGGCGCCGCATTTCGACTATGACACCGAGCCCGCGTGCCGCGCCGTGGCGGTCGTCAAGCTGCTCCAGGCCCGCGACCACCTCCCGAGCTCCACCGCGTTGAAATTCTTCTCGGCGGTCCAGCGCAAGTTCTATGCGGAGGGGCAAGACCCCAAGCTGGTGGACTTTTACGCCAGCGTCTGCGCCAGCTTGGCGCTGGACTTTGAGCACTTCCGTGCGGTATTCGAGTCGCCAGCCGCTGCGCAGGCGGTCCAGGAGGAGTTCGCGCGCTGCCGGCGATGGGGCGTGCGCTCGTTTCCGACGCTGCTGTTGGAGCAGGACGGCGTGGCAGCGCCGCTGGCCGTGGGATTTGTCACGGCAGCGCAAGTGCTCGCTCGGCTGCGGCAAGCGATCGCGGTTTAGCCGCCAGCCTCGGGGGCGCGCTGGCGGGCGCGGGAGCTCCGCGCGGCGCTGACGAACAGCGGCGCGCCTGCCCCGCTACTCGCGCGCTCCGCGCGGCCTGGCTTCGCGCAGCAGCCTAGGTAGCAACAGCGCCTGCGCGATCCAGAACGCGGACCGCAGGCTCATGGCGACCACGGTGCGAGGCGCGTAGGCCCCGCCCTGAAGCACGTGGACACCAAACGCGGCGAACACGGCGAGGGTGGCGATGGCCAGGGCGCGCGCCACCCAGATCGCCCCGGGGCGCCGCGCGAGGGTCGCCAAGCCAGCCAGCACATAGGCGAAGCCCGCGGTGAAGTTGAACAGCAAGACAAAGTCCACGACGTCGCCGGCCGCGGCGCGCGCCGCTGGGTCGCCAAACAGCACTTTGCCGCCTTCGACCAGGGTCGCGAGCCCGAACGCGACGGCGAGCCCACCGGCCAGCTTAGACCACATCGCGTTGCCGTGGGGTGCTAACAGTTAGGTGGTTCATTTGGATTTCTTCGTAGTATCCCGGGGGGGTGGGGTGGGGGGAAGCAGCAGCTTGAGCAGGCTGTCTAGCACCGCGCGGGCCTCGGCCGCTCGCTTCGCTGGCTTCGCGGAGGAGAGCGCCAGCATCTGGACGGTGCCCATCACGATGGGCACGAGGGTGTCGATGGATAGGTCCGCGCGGAAGGTGCCAGCGGCTTGGCCTTCGCACAAGCACTCGGTGATGAACGCCCGCGTGCGCTGGACGCAGGCGCTCAGCCGCGCCGAGCCGCCGCTGGGGAGCGCCAGCAGGAACTGGTCAGACAGCACGAGGCGCAGGATGCCGAGCTGGCTACCGACCGCGCGGCTTCGTGCGTCGACGAACAGCTCAAGGCGCTCAACAGGCGGCAGATCGGTGGAGGGCAGCGTCGACTCGAGCACCGCCTCGACCCGCGACACAACAGCGTCTAGCAGCGCGTCGATCGAGGAGAAGTGCCGAAAGATGGCGCCGCTGCTGAGGCCGACGTGCTTCGCCAGGCTGCGCGTGCTCAGCGCCGCGATGCCCTGGGTGGCGATGACGTGCAGCGCCGCGTCGACCAACTCTGTCTGACGGACCTCCGAGGTGCGGCGCGGCTCTCCCATTGACATGAGAGTAAGTGCTTACTTACTAAAAGGCAAGTCGGCGCGCGCGATGGCCGCGGGCTCGTGTCCCCCGCCTTGGGCGGTCGCGCGTTTGGCGCGCGGGGCTGGAGCGCTCTAAGCACGGCGCCTTCTGCGCTCGCGGGTTGAGGTGAGGGGAGCGCGCGCTACGAGGCTAGGCCCAAGACCCCCGCGCAGACCTCTTGACCCAAGGCGCGAGTGGTCTAGTCGTGTCGCTTTGGGCTATCGTGCTGCGCTGATGCCAGCGCTGGTCAGAGGGGATTGGGTCGCCCGGCTCGGCGCGGCGCGGCCGCTGCGCTTTCAGCGGGCTGACCAGGCGAAGGACCTCCCCGCCCATGTGCGCGCAGGCAGCGGGCTCTGCCGCTGGGGCGAGCGCCTGGTCGTGGTGCAAGATGACGTGAACGCGCTGGCGCTGATCGATGACCGCACGGGCGTGGTGACCCCGCTGCTGCTCCCCGCGGACGTCGACGGCAGGCGCCAGTTCAGCGAACGTCGAGGAAACAAGGCGTCCAAGCTGGATCTTGAAGCCTGCGTCGTGCTACCCGACGGTCGCCTGCTGGCCATAGGCTCTGGCTCGACGGCGGCGCGCGAGCGGCTGGTCGTGGTGGATCACGAACAGCGCGTGCGCGTCGTCGACGGTGAGGCCTTGTATGAGCAGCTGCGCGCGCGGGCTGACTTTGCCGGCTCTGAGCTCAACCTTGAAGGCGCGGTGGTGGTCGACCGTCGGCTACGGTTATTTCAACGCGGCAACGGAGCAGTCCTTGCAGGTCGTGCGCCGGCCAACGCCGTCGGCGATCTCGAGCTTAGCGTCTTCTTGAGCTGGCTAGACGGCGCCGGCCCTCCGCCGCGGCTAGCTGCGGTGCTGCAGGTCGACCTCGGGGAGGTGAACGGCGTCGCGTTTGGCTTCACCGACGCGACTGCGCTGCCGGACGGAAGCGTGGTGTTCTTGGCGGGCGCTGAGGACTCCCCGGACACCTACCGAGACGGCGCCGTGCTGGGGGCCAAGGTTGGCCTGCTCGACGCTGAGCGCGTGGTGTTAGCTGAGATCTTCGACGCCTCCGGGCAGCCCACGCCGCTCAAGCTCGAAGGGCTAGCGCTCGCGCGGCAGGTCGACGGCGCTGGCCTCAGCGCGGCCGGCGGGCTCGAGCTGGTGGTCGTCGCCGACATGGATAACCCCGACGTCCCCGCGGTGATGGCCTCGCTGGCTTGGGGGCCACGCCCGGCTTGAGTTGCGCCGCGGGCGCAGCGCCTGCGGGGTCGCGAGCTCGCCGCAGTTAGCTGCCAGAGGAACCGACGACGTGGCGCCTAATAGGTGAATTTCGGGCCATTGTCGGCGTCAGGCGTCCCCTTGGCGAAGCGCAGCGTGACTGAGCCGGGTAAAACGAACGCATCGCTCTGAGCGTGCACCAACGCGAACGCAGGCCCGGGCGGTCCGCTCGCGCCGCGACCGCCCTTACCGCCGCGACCTCCGCCGCCGCCGGGCGATGAGGCGACCACGCGGTTCGTAGGACAGGGGCCGGTCACGCCACCGCCCAGGTAAGGCTGTGAGTAGCAGCCGCTGCTGCAATCGCCGCTGCCTTCTTTGGCGCAGCCGTCGCGGCAGCACGCGCCGCTGTTCGCTCCTGCTGCACCGGGAGCGCCCTCACCGCCATCGCCTCCCAGGGCGCCAGCACTGCCGCTGCCGCCCCGATCGGCGGTCAACGTCACGCGCGCCAAGGACACGGAGACGCCGGGCGCGAGGAACAGCGCGATGGAAGCGCCACCGCCTAGACCACCAGCGCCGGCTGGCCCTGGCTCGCCGCCTTCGCCGCACGTCCCTCCGCCGACGCTGACGGTGACCGTGGTCGGCTCGCAGCTGTTGCTGCAACTACAGCTCTTGCAGTCCAAGCGCGTAACAGACGCGCCGCCAGGTGTGCCAGCGACCCCTTTGGTGCCTTTGTGTCCAGCCTCCGCGCTGCCCGCGGCGAACCCCGCCGCGCTGATCGACCAAGGCGTTTGTTGAGTGCCGGCGGGGCCGGGCTCCCCGTCTCTGCCGTCTTTGCACTCAGTGAGCTGGGCGCTGCCAGGCGCACCAGATGGGGCCGAGGGTGGCGCGGCGCCTGAGTCACCGGCTGCCGCGGTCACCGCGACGTTTTCGGCCGTCAGCGAACCGCCGCTGATCATCAGCCCGATGCTGGATTTGCCGGTCTTGCCCTCCGGCGCGCGCTGCGTAAAGGTCAGGGCGTCGAGGCTGAGCTCGCCGGCTGATTCGAACCCAGTTCCCGGCGGCAACGAGACTCTGGTTTGGCTGGGTGGGTCACCGCAGGTGCGCCTCCACTCACCGGCTGACCCCCCGTCGTAGCCGCCGCGGATCGTGATCCACGAGCCCGGGTCGACCCGGAGCGGTCCTTCGTCGTATTGACCCTGGCTGACGACGATCACCTTGCCTGCGCCTTGGGCGACGGCGATGGCGGCGGCCAAGCTCGCCAGGGGCTGCGCGCGGGTGCCAGGCGCCCCAACGGCGCCCAAACTCCTAGACACGTAGATGGCGTCTGCTGGCGCGACTTCGTCCTCGCACCCGGCGCCGCCGCCTTGTCCGCCAGACTGGGTGCCGCCGGAGCCTGCGTGGGCGCCGCCTTGTCCGCCAGACTGGGTGCCGCCGGAGCCTGCCTGCGCGCCGCCTTGTCCGCCAGACTGGGTACCGCCGGAGCCTGCCTGCGCGCCGCCGGAGCCAGCCAGTGCGCTGCCGCCCGAGCCGGCTTGCCCCGCGCTGGCGTCTGCGGAGTGCCTACCGCCAGCGCCGCCGCCGCCAGCGCCGCCTTCGGCGCCGGTGAAGCTCTCTCCCGTGCAGGAGACCACCCAGAGCACGAGCCCCACCCCACCAAGCACGGCATTGCGGACAAGCATGAGCGCAGGATCGCCGGAAATCGGCGGTCTGACAAGCTCAGACCGTGGTCAGCAGCGGGTCAGCGCTTACCCGACAGCTCGCGTTCAGGTTTGCCAACGCGTGGTGGCGCGCCTAGGCGGCGACGTGCCGGCGTGGCGAGCGGCGAAGCGGGCCCTCAGCGAGCTCGCGCCGTGTTGCCGCGCGGTGTGATGCGCCTCCTGGAACGGGCTGGAGGGGGGTGGAGGGGCGGCCGTGGGAGGCTAGGCCCAAGACCCCCGAAAACCGCTCACGAAACCGGAGACACCGCAGCCCGTGGGCGGACCATGCCGCGAGCGGTCGGGCTGGCGACGGCGCTACGCTCGTGCGGCGAGTGGGGCAGGCGGGCGAGGGCATGGGATCGGAATTTTGTTGGATCGCGCGCAGAAATTTGTTGCTCCCGGAAACCCGAGAATTTGGGGGAAAATTGCTGGTTTCCGTGAGCTATTGAGGCTCCCCAGGCGTCCGTCGCCGAGGCTTACGCGGGCTTTGCCGTCGCGCTGTAAGCGCTGTGTAAGTGGCCGTTGCTAGCTATGCCCGCATGGTTGATGCGAGCTGCGCGCAAGTAAATCGGAGGCTCTGATGACAACGAGGAAGCGACCTGTGCATCGTGTGCTTCTGACGGCTGCTGTGATGTTTTTGGTCTCGGCCCCGGCGATCGCCGGCGCGCAGACCAGCCTCGGCGAGCAGAAGTTCACCGCGGTATGTTCTGCATGTCACACCATCGGCGAAGGCGTCCGCGTCGGGCCCGATCTCAAGGGCGTGCACGATCGCCGCTCTGAAGAGTGGCTGCTCAAATTCATCCCGTCGCCACAGAAGATGATCGACAGCGGCGACCCCGCCGCAGTGGAGCTCCACAAAAAGTTCCCGGTGACGATGCCGGATCAGACGCTGTCGGCCAGCGAGATCAAGGCGGTCCTTGCGTACATCAAGGCGGGTGGCGGCGGCGAACAGGCCGAAGCTCCGCCGGAGCGCGCCGCCACGCCGGAGAACATCCGCCGCGGACAGGAGCACTTCCAGGGCATCCGCCGGTTTACCAACGGTGGACCGGCCTGCAACTCGTGTCATCACGTCCAGAACGACGCGGTGATCGGCGGCGGCGTCCTAGCCAAGGACCTCACCGCCGCGTTCGGGCGTATGGGCAGCCCTGGTCTGCATGCGATCTTGGGACAGCCACCCTTTCCGGTGATGGAAGCGGCGTATCAGGACAAGCCGCTGACCAGCGACGAGGTCTTTGACCTGGTCGCGTTTCTCCAGGACGCCGACCAACATCAGCTGCTTCAGCAGCCGCGCGACTATGGATTCAAGTTGGCCTACAGCGGAGGCATTGGCTTTCTGCTGCTGATGGGACTGTACGGTCTCTTTGGGAGGCGCCGCAAGAAGCTCCCCGTCAACCACGAGATCTTCGAGCGCCAAATAAAATCGCAATGAATGAGAACCTTGCCATGACCCGCGCGACATCGTCGCTCGGCAAGAGATCCGGAGAGATAGCGCTATGAGCTGGATTCAGGACATCATTTCGCCCAAGACGCGGAACTGGGAAGAGTTCTATCGCAACCGCTTTCAGCACGACCGCATCGTCCGCAGCACCCACGGGGTGAACTGCACAGGGGGGTGCTCGTGGCAGATCCACGTGAAGGACGGCGTCGTCGTCTGGGAGACTCAGCAGCTCGATTACCCGCTGCTCGAGGACTCACTGCCGCCTTATGAGCCACGTGGTTGCCAGCGCGGGATCTCGTTCTCCTGGTATCTCTACAGCCCCCTGCGCATCAAATATCCATTGATCCGTGGCGCGCTGATTGACGCTTTCGAGAAAGAGAAAGCCGCGGCGAAGGGCGACGCCGTCGTCGCCTGGCAGAACCTGCAGAAGGATCCCAAGAAGCGTAAAGCTTACCAGCAGGCGCGCGGCAAGGGTGGGTTCCGTAGGACGACCTGGGACGTCGCCATGGAGCTCATGGCGGCCGCCAACATCCACACGGCCAAGAAGTATGGGCCCGATCGGGTGTTCGGCTTCTCGCCGATCCCGGCGATGTCGATGTTGAGCTACGCCTCGGGCGCGCGGTTCCTACAGCTCTTCGGCGGCGTCTGCCTCAGCTTCTACGACTGGTACTGCGATCTGCCGCCGGCTTTCCCCGAGATCTGGGGTGAGCAGACCGACGTGTGCGAGAGCGCCGACTGGTACAACTCCAAGATGATCGCCGACATGGGCGCGTGTCTGAACATGACACGCACCCCAGATTGCCACTTCTTCGCGGAGGCTCGGCACAACGGCACTAAGGCGGTGGTGTTCGCGCCTGACTTCAGTCAGGTGTCCAAGTACGCCGATCAGTGGGTGCCGCTGCACGCAGGCAGCGACGGCGCGTTCTGGATGGCGGTCTCCCACGTGATCCTGAAGGAGTTCCACCACGAGAAGCAGACTCCGTATTTCATTGACTACGTCAAGCAACACACGGACAGCCCATTCCTCGTCCGGCTCGATAAGGTTGGGGACCACTACCGCCCGGGTCGCTTGGTCCGCGCCAAGGAGATCGAGGACTGGAAAGACATCGAGAATGGTGACTGGAAGTTCCTGAATATCGATCAGAACAGCAACGAGCTCGTGGTGCCCAAGGGCAGCATGGGGCACCGCTGGGACAAGACCCCTGGCAAATGGAACACGCTCCAAGAGAACGCCATCGACGATAAGTCCTACGACCCGATGCTGACCCTGCTCGGCAACCGGGACGACACGCTGCCGACTGAGTTCACCGAGTTCGGGCTGGATAAGGTGGCGCTGCGAAATGTGCCGGTGAGGTACATCGACGCCATCGAAGGCAAGATCCCCGTGACCACGGTGTATGACCTGATCATGGCGCAGTACGGCGTCGGGCGCGGCCTCACCGGGGACTACCCGAAGGACTACACCGACCCCAACGCCGCGTACACGCCGGCGTGGCAGGAGATCCTGACTGGGATCGACTCGAAGACCGTGATCCAGTTCGCGCGAGAGTGGGCGAACACGGCGGACACGACCGAGGGGAAGTGCATGATCATCGTGGGTGCCGGTATCAACCACTGGTACCACGGCAACCTGATGTATCGCGCCGGCGCCATGGCGCTGATGCTCTCGGGCTGCGTCGGCAAGAACGGCGGTGGTCTGAACCACTACGTCGGTCAGGAGAAGCTCGCGCCGGTCGACTCTTGGTCGACCATCGCCTTCGCCAAGGACTGGTACGGGCCGAGCCGGCTACAGCAGGCTCCGCTGTGGCACTACATCAACACTTGCCAGTACCGCTACGACGGGCAGTTCTCGCACTACAACTCGGTGCCCAAGAACGACTACACCGCCCAGCACACGGCCGACACGATCTTCCAGTCGGTGCGTATGGGCTGGATGCCATACTACCCTCAGTTTGGCCAGAACCCGCTCGAGCTCGCGCGCGAAGCGCAGGAGAACGGCGCAGGGACCGACGCCGATATCGTCCAGTACGCCCTCGATAAGCTCAAGAGCAAAGAGCTGCAGTACTCGATCTCAGACCCAGACGCGGAGGAGAACTTCCCCCGGGTCTGGTACATCTGGCGCGGAAACGCCCTGCTGGCGAGCATGAAGGGCCACGAGTACTGCCTCAAGCACTACCTGGGCACGCACTCTAACGCCATCGGCCAAGACTCGGACGAGCACACCGAAGAGGTGAACTGGCACGACGTCGCCCCCGTCGGGAAGATGGACTTGGTCGTCGACCTGAACTTCCGCATGGACTCGTCGGCGCTCTACTCCGACATCGTGCTGCCGGCTGCCTCTTGGTACGAGAAGGCCGACATCAACACGACCGACATGCACTCGTTCATCCACCCCTTCTCACAAGCGGTGGCCCCGGTTTGGGAGTCGAAGTCAGACTGGGAGATCTTCAAGGCGCTCGCCAAGGCGACCAGCGAGTGCGCGAAGACCCACCTCAAGGGAACGCACAAGGACGTCGTGGCGACGCCCCTGTCCCACGACTCACCGGACGAGATCACCCAGCCCGAGATTAAGGACTGGTATCGGGGTGAGTGCGACGCCATCCCCGGCAAGACCATGCACAAGATGGCGGTGGTCGAGCGTGACTTCACGAAGATCTACGACAAGTTCATCACCCTCGGGACCAACGTCCGCTCTAAGGGCCTGGGCGCCCACGGCAATCACTACCAGTGCGAGGAGGAGTACGACGAGCTGATCACGTCCAACCACTTCCCCACGGAGACGGTTGACGGCAAGGTCTATCCCTCGCTGCGGGAGGACACCCACGCGATCAACGTCCTGTTGCACCTCTCCACGCTCACCAACGGCAAGCTCGCGGTGCGCGCGTACGAGTACATGGAAAAGAAGACCGGCCTCAAGCTGGCCGACTTGGCAGAGGGCAGCAAGGACGTGCTCACGCGGTACGCGGATCTTCAGGCGCAGCCACGGCGCTACAACACCACCCCCGTCTGGTCGGGGTTGATGAATGGTGGTCGAGCCTACGCGGCCTACACGTACAACTATGAGCGCCGGGTGCCCTGGCGGACGCTCACCGGCCGACAGCACTTCTACTTGGATCAAGAGTTGTATCTGGCGTACGGAGAGAGCCTGCCGACATACAAGCCCTCACCCAAGCCGGCCGCCTACGGCGATCTCAAGGAGACGCTGGCGGGGGGTGAGGCCATGGCGCTCAACTGTCTCACGCCGCATGGCAAGTGGCACATCCACTCCACGTACGGGGACAACCTACGCATGCTCACCCTCTCGCGGGGGTGTGAACCCTGCTGGATGAGTGAGCGCGATGCCGAGACCTTGGGGATCCAGGACAACGACTGGGTCGAGGTCTACAACGACCACGGGGTGTACTGCACTCGAGCGTGCGTGAGCACGCGCATCCCGCCGGGCGTCTGCATCGTCTACCATGTGCCTGAGCGCACGCTGGGCATCCCCAAGTCGCAGGTCCGTGGCAACCGGCGCGCCGGCGGCCACAACAGCTTCACGCGGATCCACCTGAAGCCGAACTTCCTCAATGGTGGGTATGGGCAGTTCAGCTACCACTTTAACTATTGGGGCCCGGTCGCCCCGCAGCGCGATACACACGTCATCGTGAAAAAGATGACCTCAGTCGTCTTCTGAAGGGACAAAGAGATGGATATCAGAGCTCAAGTCTCAATGGTCTTTCACCTTGATAAGTGCATTGGCTGCCACACATGCTCGATCGCTTGTAAGAACATATGGACCGACCGCAAAGGCGCGGAGTACATGTGGTGGAACAACGTCGAGACCAAGCCAGGCACTGGCTACCCCAGCAAGTGGGAAGATCAGGACATCTACAAGGGTGGTTGGCAGAAGAACGGCGACGGTGGGGTCGAGTTAAAGGGAGCTGGCAAGAAGAAGGGTCTTCTGAACATCTTCCATAACCCGAACCTGCCCTCCATCGATGACTACTACGAGCCGTTCACTTACGATTACCTGAACCTGATCGAGGCACCCGCCGGCGACGATCAGCCCACGGCGAGGCCCATCTCGCTCATCACGGGCAAGCCGATGGATGTCAAGATGGGTCCGAACTGGGACGACGATCTCAGCGGGACACCGGACTTCGCCCGCAATGACCCGAACCTGGCGCAGCTCACGCCGGCAGAGCGGGAGGCGATGTTTCAGCTAGAGCGCATGGCCTTCTTCTATCTGCCGAGGATTTGTAACCACTGCCTCAATCCAGCCTGCGTCGCGTCGTGCCCTTCCGGGGCGATCTACAAGCGGGGTGAGGACGGCGTTGTTCTCATCAACCAGAACGTGTGCCGCGCGTGGCGCATGTGCGTGACGGCCTGCCCGTACAAGAAGTCGTACTTTAACTGGCACTCTGGCAAGTCAGAGAAGTGCATTCTTTGCTATCCACGCATTGAAGCAGGCCTCGCGCCGGCCTGTATGCACTCGTGCGTTGGACGCATTCGCTACCTCGGGGTCATTCTCTACGACGCCGACCGCATCGAGGCCGCGGCCTCAGCAGACGAGAAGGATCTAGTACAGAGCCAGCTCGATATCCTGATGGATCCGTTTGATCCTGAGGTGATCGCGTCTGCCAAAGCGAACGGGATCTCGGACTCCACCCTCAAGGCGGCTCAGGACTCGCCGACCTACAAGTTCGTGAAGGTGTGGGGGATGGCGCTGCCGCTGCACCCCGAGTTCCGGACGCTGCCGATGCTGTTCTACGTACCCCCGCTCTTGCCGGTGATGGCGTCCGTGACCGAGACCGACGGCGCTCAGAAGGACAAGCTGAATTCCATGGCGAAGGTCTGGTCGGAAGACCGGCTCTACGACACCAGCATGGAAGAGATCTTCGGCACGATTGAGCAGGCGCGGTTCCCCCTGAAGTACCTGGCGAGCCTGTTCAGCGCCGGGGACACCGACGTGATCGCGCTGCGCCTGAAGCGGCTGATGACCGTCCGCATGTATCGCCGCTGGAAGACCGTCGGCGATATCTCCGAGGAGAAGGTCAACAAGGCCTTGGCAGAGACTGGCCTGACCGCAGAGGCTGCGGAGGGCATCTTCTACCTGACGGCGCTGGCCAAGTTCGACGACCGCTTCGTCATCCCACCGGCCCACCGTGAGGAGGCCATCGAGATGATCGAGTTCACAGGCGACGTAAAGGGTTCTTCGGGCTTTGGGTTCCGTGAGAAGCCAGAGCGAGGGATGTGAGATGTCGACAGCGCACTACGATGTCCTGGCGACCTTGGTCGCCTATCCGGGCCCCGAGTTTGAAGCGGATATGACCCGCGCGATCGCGCTACACGCCGAGTTTTACCCGCGCGCAGCGCAGCGGCTCGAACAGCTTCAGCGCCTGTTGCCGACAGAAGATCTCGTCGCGCTTCAGGCTCTGTACATGCGGACGTTTGACATCCAACCCATCACCTCGCTCGATGTCGGCTACACGCTGTTCGGTGAGGACTACAAGCGCGGCGCGATCCTCGCGAACCTGAACAGCGAACACCAACGCGCTGGTAACGACTGCGGAGGACAACTCGCGGACCATTTGCCGAACGTGCTTCGCCTGCTGCCCAAGCTGACGGACGTGGCGCTCCGCGACGAGCTCGTCAAGTTGCTGCTCGCGCCGGCGCTGCAGGCGATGATCAGCGAGTTTGACCCGGCGCCGCTGGCGAAGAAGGAAGAGCTTTACCAGAAGCATCACAAGGCGGTCCTCGAAGTCGCCGTGGGCGACATGCGCACCGCCTATCGCCACGCGCTGGCTGCGATCCTCGAGGTACTACGCGAGGACTTCGGTCTCAGAGCGAGCTTGCCAGTTGTCCAAGAGTCGAGGTTTCTTGGGGCCGTCGACGCCGAGATGCAAATCGAGAGCCAAGAGTCTAGCGACGTGGGAGGCATGTAATGAATGAAGTTCTGTTCGTGGGGTTACCCTACGCCGCGTTAGTCATCTTCTTGGTGGGTACGATTGTTCGCTATCGCTCCACTGGCTTTAAGGTGTCGTCCCTCTCGTCCCAGTTCCTGGAGACCAAGTCGCTGTTCTGGGGGACAGTTCCGTTCCACTTCGGGCTCTTGGTCCTGTTTCTCGGGCACCTGTCAGCGTTCTTGATTCCGCGCGGGACGTTGCTTTGGAACAGCAACCCGGCACGCTTGATCGCGCTCGAGGTCACGGGGTTCGCCTTCGGACTCAGCGTGTTGTTCGGGTTGAGCGCGCTGTTGGTGAGGAGGCTCACCAACCCGCGTGTGAAGATGGAAACCACGCGGATGGACATCGTCCTCGAGGTGCTCCTGCTCACGCAGGTGGTGCTCGGGCTGTGGATCGCCATCGGCTACCGCTGGGGCTCGTCTTGGTTCGCCGCGGACCTCTCGCCCTACCTGATGTCGTTGTTCAAGCTCGATCCAAGTATTGGCGCCGTCAGCGCGATGCCGCTCGTGATTCAGCTGCATATCATCCTGGCTTGGACGCTGCTTGCGATCTTCCCCTTCACGCGGCTCGTTCACCTCTTGGTCGCGCCCTTTCATTACATCACTCGGCCATACCAGCGGGTGATCTGGAACTGGGACCGCAAGACAAAGCGCGATCCTGGCTCAGGTTGGACCAAGACCCGGCCGAGGAACAACTGAGAATAGGAAAAGTCTGCACATGCCCACGTTGAAGCAGTTGCCCGTCTTGAAACAGGTGCCCACGAAGCAGGAGCTGAATCAAGTCGATCCACTGACCAAGCAGCCCGAAGAAGGATCGATTGGCGACGACACGCTGTCGCCGATGGACCCCCCGGAAGATCCTTATGCTCCGCCAGGGCTCGACCGGGTGCCAGTCGAAGACATGCACCCGCTGCTGCAGACGCTGTGCGAGGAGCACTCTACCCTGTCGGCCGCCTTGAACATCGTCGACGAGTCGCTGAAAGAGGTCGAAAACAAGGGCTTCGACGCAGATCTCCAGAATTTGCTGCTCGGCTTTTGCCAGGTGGTGGATTGGGACTTCATCCCGCACAGTCGGCGTGAGGAAATGACCCTGTTTCCGTTGCTGCACGAGCGACTGATTCAGTCTGGCGAGCACAGCCGGGGCCGGACGACCACGACAGCGGTGGAGCTCATGTTGGATGACCACCTCAAGTTCATCCAGCTCTCGGCGGTGATCACGAACTTTCTCAAGATCGCGCCACACCTCCCCGATGATGGGTCGACGCTGGTGTTACGCGATGCGGCGGTGAGGCATACCAAGACCCTGATCGCGCTCTTGCGCCTGCATATGTTCCGCGAGGATAACATCGTCTTCCCGTCGGCGCATCGCCTGATCACAACAGAAGAGCTCGACGCGCTCCAGGCCGGGGCGAAGATTTGAGAGCACCTAAGCGGCTGCCATAGCTCGGCGCTTAGACGCGAGATCTGCGGCTCCAAACACTGGGTGATTACGGATGTCGCGTGACGCAGGAACAACGCTAGGCACCGCCCACAAGACCTTGGTCTTGAACACGACCGCGTTCACGGTCTGCTTCGCGGCCTGGACGCTCAACGGAGTGTTGGTGACGTTTTTGTCGGCCAACCAGGTGTTCGCGTGGAGCCCGAGCGCCATCGGCTGGCTGATTGGGATCCCGGTGTTGACCGGCGCGGTGTTCCGGCTCCCCGCCGGCATCCTCACCGACAAGTACGGCGGAAAGCCGGTGTTTGTCGGGTTGTTGTTCTTGTGCGCCGTGCCGATGGTCTTGCTGTCTTACGCCAACAGCTTCCTGACGTACGCGCTGTGTAGCTTCGGGTTCGGCCTCGCGGGCGTGGGCTTCTCCATCGGCATCGCGTTCACCGCGGTATGGTACCCCAGGGAAAAGCAAGGCACGGCGCTCGGGATCTTTGGCGCAGGCAACGCGGGCGCAGCGCTGACTACGGTCTTGGCGCCGACGCTGCTGAACCGGCTGACCGACGACGGCGCGAACCTGGAGGGCTGGCGGAAGCTGCCGATGATCTACGCGGCGGTGCTGGTGGGGATGGGCCTCGTGTTCTTGGTCCTCTCGAAGAACAAAAAGCCGGTGAGCTCCGGGAAGACGCTGCGGCAGCAGCTCGCCCCGCTGCGCAACGTGCGGGTCTGGCGCTTCGGTCTGTACTACTTCCTGGTCTTCGGTTGCTTCGTCGCGTTCTCGCAGTGGCTGGTGCCGTATTTCGTCAACGTCTACTACCTGCCGCTGGTCACCGCTGGCGTCTTGGCCGCGCTGTTCAGCTTTCCCTCTGGCGTCATTCGCGCGGCCGGCGGCTGGATGTCCGACAAGTGGGGAGCCCGGCGGGTGATGTTCTGGGTCCTCGTGTGGTCCTGCCTGATCAGCTTCGCGATGATCGTCCCGAAGATGGAGATCCTCTCGCCTGGCAGGGGGATCATGGCCACGCGCTCTGGCACGGTCACCGCCGTGACTAGTGACAGCATCACCGTGGGCAGCGAGCGCTACGCGCTGGTGCCCAAGCCGACGACGTTCGTCGACCTCGACTCGACGCTCCTGGTGTTTCCGACGAAAGAGGTCTGGCAGGAGCCCGCCGTGACCGTGGGGCAAGCGATCGAGCGACGAGATCTGCTCGCCAAGGGGGTCACCCGGATCTTCTTTCAGGCGAACGTCTGGATCTTCTCGATCCTCGTCGTGCTGCTGGGGAGCATCTGGGGTATCGGCAAAGCGGCGGTGTACAAGTACATCCCGGATTATTACCCGGAGGAAGTCGGCGTCGTCGGAGGCATCGTGGGGGTGCTGGGCGGGCTCGGGGGCTTCTCTTGTCCGATCCTTTTTGGGTACCTGCTGGAAGGCACGGGCCTCTGGACGAGCTGTTGGATGTTCATGTTCGCGCTGTCGGTGGTGTGCCTGCTGTGGCTGATGCGCACCGTGCGCTTGCAGGATGCGAGCGCCTCCCAAGCGGTGCTCGAACAGGTCGGGAAGCAACTTGAGGAGAAGACGTTATGAGTGCGGAGACGGACTCGAGCAGCGGGGCCGGAGGATGGCTGCCCAAGTGGGAGCCAGAGGACGCCACGTTTTGGCGCGAGGTGGGGAGCAAGGTCGCCTGGCGGACCTTGGTGCTCACGACGATCAGCCTTGTGCTCTCTTTCGCGACCTGGTTCGTGGTGAGCGTGCTGGTCGTCCGGCTGCCAGCGATTGGCTTCAAGTTCGATACGATGCAGCTGTTTTGGCTGGCAGCGATGCCGGGGTTGGCGGGAGGGACGCTGCGCGTCATTCACTCCTTCCTGGTGCCGATCTTCGGGACACGCCTCGTGATCTCCATCGCCACCTTGCTCAAGGTGATCCCGTGCCTCGGCCTCGGCTTCGCGGTCATGAACCCCGAGACGCCGTTTTGGGTGTTCGTGGTGTTCGCCCTGCTCGCCGGCATGGGTGGCGGAGACTTCTCGTCGTTCATGCCGAGCACGAGCCTGTTCTTTCCGAAGCGTTTGCAGGGAACCGCCCTGGGCATCCAGGCGGGCGTCGGGAACTTTGGCGTGAGCTTGGCGCAGTTCGCGGGGCCCTGGATCATCGGCATCGTGGCTCTCCGGGGGATTACGGGGAGCTCGCAGGTCCTCAAGCAGGGGTCGGGCACCCGGGACGTCTGGCTGCAAAACGCGGTGTTCTGGTACGTGCCGCTGCTGGTCGTGCTCGGCGTCCTGTGCTTCGTGATGCTGCGTAGCGTCCCCATCAAGGCGTCGTTTCGCGAGCAGCTCGATATCTTCAAGAACAAGCACACCTGGTTCTGCACCGTCACCTACGTGATGACCTTCGGCTCGTTCTCTGGGTTCGCCGCGGCCTTTCCGCTGATGATCAAGTCGATCTATGGCGACTTCCCGGGTGCTCCAGATCCGCTCAAATACGCCTTTCTCGGGCCCCTCATTGGCTCGGCTACGCGGGTCGCGTTTGGCTTCGTCGCCGATAAGGTAGGCGGCGCGATCCTGACTCAGATCTCGGGGCTGGCCATGGTCGCGCTGTGTGCGGCCATGGTGTTCTTGGGCGTGCTCACCCCCACCTCCCTGGACAGCTTTCCGTTGTTCGTGAGCTGCATGTTGGGGTTGTTCTTGTTCAGCGGCATCGGCAACGCCTCGACCTTCCGGCAGTTCCCGATCATCTTTGCGCACTCGCCACGTCAGGGGGCTCAGGTGCTCGGTTGGACGAGCGCGGTGGCCGCCTATGGTCCGTTCGTCTTCGCCATGCTGGTGGGCAGCTCGATCACCAGCACTGGCTCGGCGGTATCCTTTTTCGTCGGTGCCGCCGTCTTCTACCTCGGCGCGGTGGCGCTCAACTGGTGGTACTACGTCAGGCCTGGCTGCGAGCACCCGTGTTAGCCCGTGTTAGTCATGCATAAAGGCCCTGCCGGGGCGTCCTGGTGCGGGCCTAGACCATAGGCGTTCCCCGCAACGACACCGCCCTGGCCGCGCGCCAGCCATGGAATTCGGCGGCTGGTCGGTCGCCAGGTGGGTAGTTTCGGCTAAAGTGCCGGTGCGATGTTCCCGGCTTGGCCAGTCACCGAAGGCTCTGATCCCGAGTCGAGTGACGTGGTCTTCTGGTGGCTCGTCCGCCTGCGCTGGGTAGCCGTGTTCGGCGTCGCGCTGGTGCTGGTGCTGGCGGGTCCGGTGTTCGGGGCGCTCCCGGCGGGCACAGCCCCCTGGCTCTGGCTCACGGCAGGTGGTCTGCTCGCGTACAACGCCGCTCTAGCCCTGCTCGGCCCGCGGCGCGGTTGGCTGTGGTTGACCCGCTTTACTGGGCAGATCACCATCGATTGCGTCGCGCTCGCGATCTTCGTCCACCTCGGCGGCGGGATCGATAACCCGTTTCTGCCGCTGTTCGTGCTGCACGTCGTCAACGCCAACATCGTGCTGTCTGGGCGTGCCGCCTTGGGCGTCTTGGGCCTCACCGTGGCTTTGCTCGCGCTGATCGTCCTGGCGGAGGGCGCGGGGCTCGTCGAGCACCATTGCCTGCAGCAGAGGGGGCCGTGCTCGGGCGGCACCTTGAACCTGCGGGCGCTCGCGGTGCTGGGTGGGCTGGTGCTTACGGTGATCACAAGCTCGCTGGTCACCCGTTTCCTGACGGCGAGGTTACGCGTCGGTCAGCAGCAGCTGGTGGCCACGGTCGCTGAGCTCACCGCCGAAAAACAACAGCTGGCGAACACCCGGGTTGAGATAGAGACCGAACGCGCGAGGCTACAGGCGATCATTGACTGCATGGGCGACGCGGTGATCCTGCTAGATCCGGGAGGAAGCCCGCTCTTCACCAACCAGCGCGCTCGAGAGCTCTGGCGGGCGGTCGGGTTGCCAAAAGATCTCCGATCGTTCGCCGCGCCGCTGGGGGAGATCGACGGCGGTTCGGCGTCAGCTGCCTTCGAGTGTGACGGGCGTGCGTATGAGGCGACTCGTTCGCTGGTGCGGAGTGGGCCGGGAGAGATGATCGGGCTGGTGATGATTGTCCGTGACGTCACCGACCGACTGAAGATGGCAAAGCACCTGATGCACGAGGAGCGGATGAGCGTAGTCGGCAAGCTGGCCGCAACGGTCGCTCACGAAATCAACAACCCCATAGGCGTTGTCTTGCTGTACAGCCAGCACGCCCTGGCGAAGGTGTCAGCGGACAGCCCAGTCTACCAACACCTCGAGACGATCCGCCGAAGCGCCGAAGGTTGCCGCGAGATCGTCGGGAGCCTGCTCAAGCTGGCGCGCGCGCCACAGCCAGAACGCCGACGCGTCGACCTGCGCCAGCTTTGCCGCGAGGCAATCAATTCGGTGCAGCCGCTGGCAGCGCAGGTTGGCGTACGCATCACCAGCAGCAACCACGCCGGCGACGTGCCGATTTGGGCCCAGGCTGACGCGGGCATGTTGCACCAAGTGGTGCTCAACCTAGCGGTGAACGCCATCGAGGCCGCGAGCGAGGGCGACAAGGTGTCGATAGGCGCTTATGAGACCCAGGACGGAGACGTCGCGGCGCAGACCATCGAGGTGCGCGACACCGGCGCGGGGATCGCGGCTGCCGACGTCGAACAAATTTTTCAGCCATTTTACACCACCAAAGCCACTGGAACCGGCCTCGGGCTGTCCGTCGCCCAGAACATCGTTGACAGCCACCACGGTCGGCTCGAGGTTGAGAGCGTGGTCGGCACCGGGACGTTGTTTCGCATCGTGCTCCCGGACTGGAGCCGCAGCGAGCGGCCGTCGGATCCAGTGCAACAGCGGCCGAGCTTTTTCCTCGCGGAGTCGCGCGTATGACGAGCGCACGGATCTTGGTCGTAGATGACAACCGCGACATGGCCAACGGGATCGCCATGTTGCTCGGCGACGCCGCGCTCGAGACCCAGGTCGCGTACTCGGCGCGACGGGCGCTCAGCCTGATGGAGGCGCGCGAGTACGAGCTGGTCCTGAGCGACATCCGAATGCCTGCCATGAGCGGGTTGGACCTGCTCAAGAGCGTGCGCTCGCGCTGGCCGCGGACGAAGGTCGTGTTGCTCACGGCCTATGGCACCATCGACTCAGCCATCGACGCGATGAAGATCGGCGCGTGTGACTACCTGACCAAGCCGTTCGACAACGACGCGCTGGTGGACGTGGTGCGCCGCGCCCTGGACGCGGGGGCTGCCTCGGGTGGGTTTGACGTGGACGCGGTCGTGGGTGAGGTCGCCGTCGCGATTTCTGCCGACGACCTGCTGCCCGGGCTGCGGAACGCCTTGAACGTGCTGTTGCGGGCCACTGGAGCAGACGACGGCGAGATCTTCTTGTGCGAGCCCGAGGGACAAGATCCGTTGCTCTCGGTGTGGGCGGGACCTGACGGCGCTGCCATCGCCGAGCGAGATCGCTTCGCGGTGGGCGTCGGTTACCCGGGCATCGTGGTCGCGCAGGGCAAGCCGCTGTGCATGAAGGGGGGACTGGCAGACGACCCCCGGTACCTCAGGCGCGCGGTCACGGACGCCGGGATCCGCTCGCTGGTCGCGGCTCCGCTGCCGGACACCCGCGCGCCGCTCGGCTCGATCCACTTGATGTCGCGGCGTGATGATTTCCCGGTCGACCGCGTGTTCGACTTGTTGGAGCGCGCGGCGGTGCCGATCAGCAACACCGTGCGCGCCGGGCTCGCGATGCTGCGCCAAGCGGTCGACGCGGTGTCTGGTAACCTCGACGACGCGAGCGGGCAATCGCTCCGCGCGGTCCTCGAGGCGATGAGGCAAGTCGCGGGCGCCCGCTACGGGACCCTGGCGCTGATCGACCCCCAGACCGGTTGTCCAGACCGCGTCGTGTCCACCGGCCCTGCGTCGCTGGTCTGCGGCCATGTGGAAGCGGGGTGCTGGGCAAAGTGCCCATCCGGCTTGGCAGCGCACGGCTTCGTCGCGGATCCTGGCCGTCGTGAATGGCCGGAGTCCTGTCGGCGCGGCCTGCCGCCCCGCGCGGTGAGCCCGTGTTGTCTGCCGCTGGTGGCGGGTGGCTGCATTTACGGTATCGTCGTCCTCGACTTCGGGCGCGAGGGCACCGAGCACGCGGTCGGGCGCCTCGTGCAGCTGCTATCCATGGCCCATCAGGTGGCGGTCCGGCTCCAATCACACCGCGCGGGCTTCATGCTCGAGCAAGCGCCTGACTCGGGCGCCGCCAGCGGTACGGGTGGCGCCGCGCCCGACTTTGAGCTGCGTTGCCTAGGGCCGTTTACGGCGTTTCAGCGGGGAAAACCGATCTCAGCTGAGTCGTTCACGCGTAGCAAGGCCCTGGTCTTGCTCAAGCTGCTCGCGCTCAAGCTGGGCGCGCCCGTGCATCGCGACGTGTTGATCGAGCAACTGTGGCCCGAGGTGGAGCCCCAGCTCGGCACCAACCGGCTGTACGGGGTGGTGCACGATCTGCGCTCGGTGATCGAGCCGAACCGCACCGAACGCGAGTGGCTGTACGTCCGCAACCGCGGCGCCCTCTACTACCTCGACATGAACGCCCCCATCGACCTCGACGTGGCCCGCTTTCGACAGCTGGTGACCCAGGGGCTGCGGTCAAACCCGGAGCGTGACGCAGAGGCGATCAGCAGCCTTAAACAGGCGGTGGAGCTGTATCGGGGTGACCTGTTCGAGGATGATCCATTCGCCGAGTGGTGTGAGGCAGATCGCGAAGCGCTGAAAGAGTCTCACCTCAAGGCGCTCGAGCGCCTGGCGCAGCTCTACGCGAAGACCAATTGCCACGAGGAAGCACTCACGTGCCTGCGTCGGGCGTCGCGTTGCTCGCCGTTTAGAGACGACCTGATGCTGGCACAGCTCGAGCTGCTGGTGCAGCTGGCCCGCCCGCGGGACGCGTTGGCCACCTACGAGGACTACGAGCGGCGATTGAGAGATGAGATGAGCGCAGAGCCGTCACCAGCGCTCCAAGCATTTCGCCGCCGCTCGCTGACTTCGATATAGTGGCGGTCTTGCGGCGTCGCATGTACTCGCGTGAGCCCACTAGCGCGATGAGTAGGTCATCATTGGGGGGTGGAGGGGAGGCGCGCTACGGCTCGGCGAAGCCCATCGCCCGGCGCGCGGGCGATGAAAGAGACCACCCCCGCGCGCGAGGTTCAAGCTTGCGGCGGAGCCGCGTGGATCAGCCCCTTGGCCAGCAGGCTGGCGCCCAGGGCGTAGAAGTACAGGTAGCCACGGCGGTCGCCGAAGCGCTGGGCGACGGGTTCGAGCGACGCCCCGGGGGCGAGACGCATCAGCTCACCGAGCCCGCGCGCGACGCCGACATCACCCGGCGGAAATACGTCGAGGCGCCCCAGGCCGCGCAACAGGACCAAGTTGGCGCTCCACGGCCCGATCCCCTTCAACTCGACCAGGGCCCCGAGCGCCTGCTCGCTGCTGAGCCGCGCGAGCTTCTCCTCGCTGAGCTCGCCCGACGCGATCGCGCTTGCGACCGTGCGGAGTGTTTCGGACTTGCGGAGGCTTAGGCCGCACTCCCTCAGCGCGTCAACCCGCGCCTCGGCGATGACTTGGGCCGTGGGCGGCGCATAATAGCGACGGCCTGCGTGCTCCAGCGACTGGCCAAAGCGCTCCACCAGCCGGCCCACGACGGCCACGCCGGCGTCGAGGCTCACCTGCTGAAAGGGCACCACGTTGATGAACGCTTCGAACAACTCAGCGAAGCGTGGCGGTCGCATGCCGCGCAGCGCGAGGGCTGTGGGGCGCAAGCTGCGGTCGGCCTCGACCCGCGCTCGCAGGGGCTCCGGATCCACGTCCAGGCCGAGCATTTTCCGCACGGTGTGTTCGATGGCCGCGCGCGCAGCGGCGGCAGGGCTGCCGTGTAGGACGGCGAGCCGAACATCTGGGACCTCGATCGTCCCGTGATTCGACACCGCGACCAGGACGAGGCCGCCCGGCGCCGCGAGCGCCCGCTGGTAGCGCCCTTGATCCCAGACATCGACCAGGTTGGCCGGGCGGCGCTGCAGCGCTCGCGCTGTGGCTTCGAGGTGGAACGGCGCGCGAGTCCCCAGGGACGCGCCCGTGGGGTCGTCTCCGGGATAGGTGACGCGCGAACGCTTGACCACGGCGAAGGCTGTCATGCGGTGCGGCGCCGCGTGCTTGGCGCTCATGATGTGCTCCACCTGGGCTCCCCGCGCCGTCACGGCGTCGGCGACCAGCGAGCGATGGCACCGCCAAGGCACGGCCTCTGCGCACATCAGCGCGACCTTGCGCTGGCTCGCTAGCGCGTGCAGCTTCGAGAGCCCGGCTTCGAATTCCTCGGTCAGCATGTAGTCGGCGTAACCTCGGAAGCTCGCGTTGCGCCACGCGGTGTTGGGTGAGTCGCTGCGCGCGCGGCGCAGGCCCCCGAGCTCCGACAGGTGTACGTAGCGCACGCGCTGCGCGCGCAGCCCCGCGCGCAGCGCGTCGGCGTTGAATTGGGGGTTGTGCCGTGATTTGGGGATGGTCCGGATGTCGACCAGCACGCTGACTTCGAAGGCTCGAAGGAGCCCCACCAGCTCGTCTAGCGTCCGCGTCGAATGCCCGATCGTATAGAGCTGTACGTTTCGCCAGCTGATACGACCGCGAGGAACAGGAGTGGCGCGCGCGCTCATTGGACCACCTCAGGCTTGCCTTGGCTCATTTCGCCTCCTGCGCTCAGATCGACTGCCGATATCCAAAGAACTCGTGGTCTTCGTTGTAGCCGCCTTCGCCGCCTCCGACCTCGGAGTAGTGCGCGACGAACTCGATGCCGGCGATCCACTTCACCTGCTTGAAGCCGAGCTGGACCTCGTTGCGCAGGCGAAGCGGCGCCCCGTGACCGTACGACAGCGGCTGACCGTTCATGTCGTAGGCCAGCATCGTCAGCTGATAGCTCATCTGCTCGATGGGGTGTGCGTCGTAGTAGAGGCCCTTGTCCGCGCCTTCGCCCAGAGAGTAGAAGATCACCCACTTCACCTCGGGCTTGGGCTCAACCAAGTCGAGGATGGTCTGCATTGAGACGCCGCCCCATTTAGCCACGCCCGACCAGCCCTGGATGCAGAAGTGTTGGGTGATCTGCTCGTGGCGGGGCAGCGCGCGCAGCTGTGCCAACGTCAGATCCTTAGGGTTCTCTACGAGGCCGCCGATTCGAAGCCGGTAGTCTGCGAACTGGCTGTCGAACAGCGCGAGATATTCGGCTGAATCGGGGTACTTGCCGTTGTGCCAAAAGTACGGCGAGATGTCCTGCTCGGTGTACTCGCCGGGCGTCGCGTCGACGTGCTCAAACAGCCGCTGCGCGGGGCCGATCAGCGCGAAGCCGACGCGCTGCACCCAACGTGGATGCCGCAGGGTCACGGGGGTCGCGGCGACCCAAGCGAGCGTGACCACCAGCATCGAAGCCGCGAACATACCGAAGCCGACCCAGCCGCCGCTGTCCGTCCCCGCGTAGATGTGGTTCACGTTCCGCAGCGCCCCGGTGGTGAAGACCATGCTGACGTGAACCACGATGAAGAGGAGGAACCAGCACAGGACGAGGAAGTGCAGCGAACGAGCCGCTTGGATGCTGAGCCGCTTGCTGAGCCGCTTGAACCGAGTAGACAGCGCGGGCGACATCCCGAGCCCAGTCACCAGCGCCAGCGGCGCCGCAACGAAGACCGTAAGGAAATACGTGATGATCTGCAACCCGTTGTAGGCGACCCAGGTCTGGTCCAGGGGCCAATCGAGGGAGAGGTACTGGAGCAGCACTGACGCGGCGTCGGGGAACACCGCCGTGCTCGTCGGGACAAGGCGCCGCCACTCTCCGGTTGAGAACAGCAGGGCGTAGAAGACGAGCCCGTTGACGAGCCAGAGCACGTCGACGCCCAGGTGCCACCAGCGCGCCAGCCCGATGGAATGGCGGATGCCGGGCAGCCCGACGTTTCTTGGTAGCCCGATGGAGTCCTGCTTCGCGGTCCACAGCGGATCCTCGGGGACTTGCGCTTGCATGCGGAACCACTCGCGCCCAGGGGTCGAGTGCCGCGTCCAGTACAGCCGCGGATGGTCAGCCAGGATCTGAAGCCCAGCGCGGATGATGAACAGCAAAAAGAACAGGTTCAAGAAGTGCTGAACGCGCAGCCAGACGGGCATGGCGCCGCCAAAGTGGCTGGTGAAGCCAGCCCCTGGGTGACGCAGGATGAACTGCTGCACGCCAGGCAGCGTGCGTAGACCCTTCGCCACAGCGATCGACACCACCAACCCCAGCGAGCCCATCGGGATCAGCCAGAGCAGGTTGAGCCAGCGGCTTGCGCCGATGCGGATCCGGGGCGCGATCCCGAAGGCGGACGGGATGGAGCCAGCCCAGGTCTCGGGATCGACGACTTCTTCTCCTAGGGTGAGCTTGGCTCGAAGCGCGCCCACCGCGTCGGGTGACGCGCGATCCTGCGATGGCGCCGGCGCCGGCGTCGGTGCGTCCTTGTGCGTGTGCTCAGCCATTGCCGATTCCGTCGAGTACCAACGACGTAACTGAGGCGCGCGCCGTAGGTCGTGTCAAGCGGCCAGCGATGTGCGCTCTTGCCACACTTGCTGGACACAGCGCTCCGCCATACATGGGATCCCATGTATTACGAACTCATGGCGGTTGACCCTGCTGCTCAGCCGCGTCGCCGAGGCCGCTGGAACCGCGGAGCTGATTCGCGGCGGGCGAGTTGACGTGCCCCGTACGCAGCAGCTCTGGCTGATCCGCCACGGCGAGACGGAGTGGAGCGCGGCGGGACGCCACACTGGGCTCACTGACCTCCCTCTGACGCCGCGCGGGGAGCGTCAAGTCGAGGGCCTGCGTCGTCGCTTGCGAGGCCGTGAGTTTGCGCTCGTGCTGAGCAGTCCGTTGCGCCGCGCCCACGATACCTGCGCCTTCGCCGGGTTTGGGGACCGCGCCGTGGTGGACGCCGATTTGTGCGAGTGGGACTACGGCGCCTATGAAGGACGCACTACCGCGCAGATACGAGCAGAGGTCCCGGGCTGGGATCTTTGGAGCGCGGGCGTGCCTGGCGGGGAAACCGTCGCTCAGGTCGGCCTCCGAGCTGACCGCGTGATCGCCCGCGTCCAACGCGAGTCGGGTGACGTCGCGCTGTTCGCGCACGCGCACTTGCTGAGGGTGTTCACGGCGCGCTGGTTGGGTATGGACCCTGCATTGGGGCGCTGGTTCGCGCTGGATGCTGCCTCGGTGAGCGTCGTCGGCCACGAGCATGAGCACCACGTGATGTGGCTTTGGAATGACGTGAGCCACCTGGCCCCGGAGATTGAGCTGCCCCATGAACACCGCCACGAAGCCATCGGAGCTTGACCAAGTTTGCATCAACACGCTGCGCTTTCTCGCGGTCGACATGATCGAGCGCGCGAAGTCCGGCCACCCTGGGCTCCCCATGGGCGCCGCGCCCATGGCCTATGTGCTGTGGACGCGCTTTCTTCGCCACGCTCCGCAAAACCCGCGCTGGTGGGACCGGGACCGCTTCGTCTTATCCGCGGGGCATGGATCGGCGCTGTTGTACGCGCTGTTGTATCTGACAGGCTACGATTTGCCCCTCGACCAGCTTGAACGCTTCAGGCAGTGGGGCAGCGCCACGCCTGGTCATCCCGAGAGCCACGCCACCGCGGGCGTCGAAGCGTCTACCGGTCCCCTCGGTCAGGGCCTCGGCAACGCGGTCGGGATGGCGATGGGCGAAGCGCACCTTGCGGCGCGCTACCACCACCCCACCCGCGAGATCTTCCGGCACTTTACCTATGTCTTGGCCTCCGACGGCGACATGATGGAGGGCGTGCAGAGCGAGGCGAGCTCACTTGCCGGCCACCTGGGGCTCGGTCGCCTGATCGTCCTGTACGACAACAACCACGTCACGCTGTCGGCGACCACCCCAATCGCGTTCACCGAGGACGTCGCCGCGCGCTATCGAGCCTACGGCTGGCACGTGCTCGAAGTGGAAGACGGCAACGACGTGGGTGCGCTCGAGCGCGCGATCGCCACCGCCCGGGACGTCACTGATCGGCCATCACTTATATCCGTGCGGACGGTGATTGGCTTTGGTGCGCCGAGCAAACAGGGCACGTTCCACGCACATGGTAGCCCGCTGGGCAGCGACGAGACCCGCCGGGCGAAGCAGGCCCTCGGCTGGCCCGTTGAGCCCGCGTTCTTCGTCCCCGACGAGGCGCTCGCGCACTTCAGGAGCGCGCTGGGCCAGGGTCGTGAGCTCGAGACCCAGTGGAACCAGAACTTCATCGCCTATCAGCGCGAATTCCCCGAGCTCGCGCAGGAGCTCACGCGCCGCTTCGCGGGAGCGTTGCCCGAAGGCTGGGCTGACCAGCTCCCGGTGTTCGCGGCAGACCCTAAGGGGCTCGCGACGCGCAAGGCCTCTGAGAGCGTGATGCAGTCGGTCGCGCGCGCCATCCCCGAGCTGGTGGGAGGATCGGCTGACCTCAACCCCTCCACCTACACCTGGCTGAAGGAAGACGGAGACTTTGAAGCTCCCGCGCGGAACCAGGATGTGCAGGGGCTGGTGGGCGGGGGGTGGGGGTACGGCGCTAGGAACATCCATTTCGGCGTGCGCGAGCACGCCATGGCGGCCGCCGTCAATGGGCTCGCCTATCACGGCGGCTTCGCGCCCTTCGCGGCGACGTTCCTGGTGTTCTCGGACTACATGCGCCCCTCGATCCGCTTGGCGGCGCTAGCTCAGCTGCGCGCGACCTTCGTCTTCACCCATGACAGCATCGGCGTCGGAGAAGACGGGCCGAGCCACCAGCCTATTGAGCACGTCGCGGCGCTGCGAGCGATCCCGAACCTGCTCGTCATCCGCCCGTGCGACGCCAACGAGACGCGCTGGGCGTGGCAAACGGCCATCGAACAACGCGATCGCCCGACGGTCCTGGTGCTGACGCGCCAGGCGGTGCCGACCCTCGACCGTGAGGTCTACGCGCCGGCAGAGCTGCTGCGCCGCGGCGCCTACGTGCTCAACCCGTCGGCCGAGGCAGAGCGGCCCGACGTCATCCTGCTAGCGAGCGGCTCTGAGGTCGCGTTGATCGTAGCGGCCGAGCGCGTCTTGCGGGAGGCGAGCGTGCGAGCGCGCCTGGTCTCGATGCCGTGTTGGCGGCTGTTCGAGGAGCAGAGCGCCGACTACCGGGAGGGCGTGCTGCCGCAGGCCGTGACCGCGCGGCTGGCGGTGGAGGCGGGGTCGCCCCTTGGCTGGGAACGCTGGACGGGCCTGAGCGGAGCCATCATCGCCATCGACCGCTTCGGGGCCTCGGCGCCTGGGGCCACGGTGTTTGAGGAGTACGGATTTTCTGTTGAGCACGTCGTCGAACAGGCGCTCGCGCTCGCCCGGCGAGAGCCAGACGGAGGTTTACGGTGAAGGAGCTTCATCCAAAATACGGCCAGTCAATCTGGCTCGACTACATCCGGCGCCACCTGCTCGAGAGCGGTGAGTTCGCGCGGCTGGTGCAGGAAGACGGGATCCGAGGCGTGACCTCGAACCCTTCCATCTTCAAAGAGGCGATCGCTGGCAGCACTGACTACGACGAAGCGCTCGGCCGCTATGAAGAGCGCAAGGACGAGACCGCAGCGACCATCTACGAACACCTGGCCGTCGAGGATATCCAGCGGGCGGCTGACATCCTGCGCCCGGTGTACGACGAGTCCGACGGGCTCGACGGCTACGTGAGCATGGAGGTCTCGCCCTACCTCGCCCACGACGCTGAGGCCACGATCGCCGAGGCGGCGCGCCTGTGGGAGCGGGTGGCGCGCCCCAACCTGATGGTCAAGGTCCCCGCGACATCCGCAGGGATCCCGGCTATTAAGCAGCTGATCAGCCAAGGGATCAACGTCAACGTCACGCTCCTGTTCTCACGCGCCGCGTGTCGCCAGGTGGCTGAGGCTTACATGGACGGCCTGGAGGCGCTCGCCGGGCGCGGCGGAGATCTTACGCGCGTCGCCAGCGTCGCCAGCGTCTTCGTCAGTCGCCTAGACGTGCTGGTGGACCCAATCCTGGAGGCGCGGATCCGCGAGGAGCAAGCCCCGTGCCGGGGCCTGGTCGGTAAGGTCGCCATCGCCAACGCGAAGCTCGCCTACCAGGACTGGAAGGAGCGTGGCCGCAGCCCGCGCTGGCAGGCGCTGGCAGCACAAGGTGCGCGCACGCAGCGGCTGTTGTGGGCGAGCACCAGCACCAAAGACGCGCGGTTCAGCGACGTGTTTTACGTCGAGTCGCTGATCGGCCCCGAGACCATCGACACCATCCCTCCAGCGACCCTCGATGCGTTTCGTGACCACGGCGAGGCTGCGAACCGGCTCGAAGCGGATCTCGACGACGCGAAGCAGGTCATGGCTCGCCTCGCGCGCTGCGGCGTATCCATCGACAGCTTGACGGAGCGGCTGCTGGACCAAGGCGTCGAGGCCTTCTCCTCCGCGTTCGACGCGCTCCTCGGGGCGATCGAACAGAAGCGAGCCGGCGTGCTCAAATCGGCGCTCGCTCGGCTGAGCTATCGCTTGCCGGAGCCCCTTGAAGACGAGGTCAAGGCGACCCTCGAAGACTGGCGCACCACCGGCAAGCTGCGCCGGTTATGGGCGCGTGACGCCTCGCTGTGGACGAACCACGACGAGAGCCAGTGGCTTGATTGGCTGAACGTCGCCGACGACGACGAGGACGACGCCCAGGGGCTCGCGACCTTGGCCGAGCAGGTGCAGCACGAATTCACACACGCTGTCGTGCTGGGTATGGGTGGGTCGAGCCTGTGCCCTGAAGTGCTCTCACGCACGTTTGGTCGAGCCGCGGGCTACCCTGAGCTTCACGTCCTGGATTCGACTGATCCCCAGCAAATCCGCGCGGTAGAGGCGCAGGTTGACGTGCCCAAGACGCTCTTCATCGTCTCGAGCAAGTCTGGCTCCACCCTCGAGCCCAACATCCTCAAAGACTACTTCTTCGATCGTGCTCGTTACGTCCTCGGGGAAGCAGAGGCAGCGAAACACTTCATGGTCGTCACCGATCCTGGCTCCGCCCTGCAACGGGTCGCTGAAGCGCAGAAGTTCGCGCAGATCTTCTTCGGCGTGCCCGGGATCGGCGGGCGCTACTCGGCGCTGTCAAACTTTGGAATGGTACCCGCAGCGGTGATGGGTCTTGACGTAGCGGGGTTCCTCGACCGCACCCGGCTGATGGTGCACGCGTGCAGTTCGTGCGTGCCGCCCGCGCAAAACCCCGGCGTCGTGCTCGGCGCGGTGCTTGGGGTGGCAGCCGAGGCGGGCCGCGACAAGCTCACGCTGGTCGTCTCTCCCGGTGTCAAGGCGCTCGGCGCGTGGCTCGAGCAGCTCATCGCGGAGTCGACTGGCAAGGAGGGTAGGGGGATCATCCCCATCGACCGCGAGCCCCTCGGCTCGCCGGGCGTCTACGGCCCAGATCGGCTGTTCGTCTACCTTCGGCTTGACGCGGCGCCCGCCCCCGAGCAAGACGCCGCGGTCGACGCCCTTGAAGCGGCTGGACACCCGGTCGTGCGCATCGCGCTGGGGGAGGCGCACGATCTCGGACAGGAATTTTTCCGCTGGGAAATTGCTACGGCGGTGGCTGGCGCGATCCTGGGTATCAATCCGTTCAATCAGCCGGATGTCGAGGCGAGCAAGCTCGTGGCGCGCGAGCTAACCGATGCTTACGAGACAAGCGGCGCGTTGCCCGATGAGGAGCCGTTTTACCGGGAGGGCCAGTTCGCGCTCTTCGCAGATCAGCAGAACCTGGTCGCGCTGGAGCGGGCAGCGGACAAGTCCCTCCACGGATACCTGCGCGCGCATTTTACGCGCCTCGAGCAAGGCGACTACTTTGCCCTGCTGGCGTACCTAGCGCGCGACGAAGCGCATGACGGGCGGCTGCAGGCGATCCGGCGCGTGGTCCGGGACCGCCGCGGGGTAGCCACCTGCGCGGGCTTTGGTCCGCGCTTCCTCCACTCGACCGGCCAAGCATACAAAGGCGGCCCCAACAGCGGCGTGTTCCTGCAGCTGACTTGCGACGACGCACAAGATCTTCAAGTCCCGACGCGGCGCTTCAGCTTCGGCGTCGTGAAGGCTGCTCAGGCGCGCGGGGATCTCCAGGTGCTCGGCGAGCGTAAGCGCCGTGCCATGCGGATCCATATTCGGGGAGATGTCAGCGGCGCCCTGGATGAGCTAGTCGAGGCCGTTGAGCGCGGGCTGTGAGAGCCGGCCGGCTTTGCGGTATTTGGCCGCTGGATGGCGGCAGGCGGCGCTTGACGATGGGCTGGAGCGCTTGACGGGTCATTCCTGCGCTGCGTTTGAGTCGGCTGCGCGCAGGAGCCGGTAGTCCTGCGCCACCTGCCATGCGGTCGCGAACGAGCATGAGGCCTTCCGCGCGACGTCGGCGATGGACATGTCGGGCGCGTGCTCAAGCGCGGTCCACACGTCGGCGCGAAACGACGGACCCATGAGCACACGGTTTCGGTAGCCTGTATGGCGTTGCGCCAAGTCCTCGGGCGAGACCACGTCCTGAGGGCGATCTCGGAGCGTGCCTTTCGGCACGCGCAGCGGCGACCTGGCGAAGCGCTCATCCTCGCCGCGTCGTTTGATTTGGAACTCGGTCCCCGTCGGCAGCAGCCCGATGGGCGCTCCCTCGTATGCGCCAACGAGCCGCCGCGCGAGGGTGTGTGTCAGCTGTCAGTGGAGCTGGTCGCAGCCTTCAGGCGGTCGAGATATCCACGACGGCGCGCGTGCTGCTTACGCACGGCAGCGATTCGCGTCTGGTATTCATTAGCGTGACCGCACAACGACGCAGCGTCGCGCAGATCCACGGTCAGCGTCACCGCTTGGTCGTATTTATAAGCCTCGATGAGGCGATCGAGGCGGGTCCAGGCTTTGGCGCCCTGCTTGTTGAGGGCAGTGAGGTGCGCCTTGCGGCGGGCGTCGGCGCGACGGCGGTCTTTCTCCGCTTGCTTTTCCTCCGCTGCCTCCCGCAAGGGTCTGAGCTCATCGGCTCGGGCCAGCAGGGCCGACAGCGTGCGCGGCTGCCGCGGAGGCTTGGGCTGTTGTCGCCTAAACTCAGCGATCAGTTCGCCGCCGATGCTGGCCGACGGTTCGTCGACGGCTTTGAGCAGCCAGCGCTCCTTGTCGCGTGCGGGGGTTGACCGGATCCAGCTCCGCAGTGCTTCCGCGCTGAAATGGTCATCCACGCTGCCTTCGGCGGCAGCCGCGACCAGATCTCGATCGATGCGCAAGAGCTCCGCCAAGGCGAGGAGCGGAGCACTTGGGTGTCTGAGGCCGGCCGGCGCTGGTGGTTCCTTGGCTGACCCTGCGACGTCTCCGGCCTGCGCAGCCAGCAACCACGCCAAGTAGGCTGCCGACAGGTCCCCCTGCAGCAGCTCCGTTCGGAGCGGCACCAGCGCCCCCAGGAGTCCTTGCGCCTCAAGCCAGTCTGCCTCCGGCTCCTCACACTCGCTGCACAGATCGACTATCAGGTGTTTGCCAACCTGGGTCAGCGTTGATGATCCACCCGGAAAGTATGGCTTCAGTTGTCGCAGATCCACCTGGCTCGCCGGGAGCCGCAGCATCAACCGGTGCGAGCCCCAGCTCGCGACGTACAGGAACGCGTCGAAGTAGCGGCCGAGCAGCCGCTTTGGATCAGCGTCTAGGTCGCCCCATTGGTACGAGTTCCAGAACCGGGTGGGCGAGATCTCTGCGCGGGTCGAGATGCCTCGCAGCGCTGCCATCTGGCTTGGAGTGAGGGGTCGATCGAGGGCGATGAACTCGTAGCTCTGATACTCGCTCATTGAGGCAGCGTTGGCAGCCCCGCTTTAAGGACGCAAGCGCCTGCAGAGTCGCTGCCCGAGCATGGCCTTGAAGCGCCGCTCCCTCCACCCCCCGAAACTGCTTGCTCGCGCGGGATCGGGCTCGGGGGTGAGGGCGTCGCGGATGTAGAGCGCGCCAGCACGGGTCAAATCGGCGCTGGGGGCGAGCAGCTCGCGCGATACTCCCGTGCGAATGCCTGGAGCGCGGCTGGTGACGTGCTGTGGGGTTCGGCTTCATGTAGGCTCGCTGTGTCGCGCGGGGCTGCTTGGCGCCAGGCCACGCGCAGCCAGGCGCAACCCCGTTGTCTGGCGAGACGTCGCGCTGGCCGACCATCAGTCAAGGCATGGGCTGGTCCTTGAACCGGAGATGATCATGCCCACCGCAAACTCAGCCGCTCGGCTGCCGCTGTTTGACGAACGCCCGTCCTTTGATGAGGCGCTGGACGGGCATGGCGTCCCAGCGCTGGTCCGCGGGCGAGTACGGACGCTGCAAGTCAACGTGGGCAAGCGCTGCAACATGGCGTGTCACCACTGTCACGTCGAGGCTGGACCCAAGCGAACTGAGAGCATGCCGCGGCGGGTGGCCGAGCGGTTGATTGAGCTGCTGGCGAAGAATCCGCAGGTGGAGGCCGTGGACTTCACCGGCGGCGCGCCCGAGCTCAACCCGCATTTTCGCTGGCTGGTCGAGGAGGCTCGACGACTTGGAAAGCGCGTCAGCGATCGCTGTAACCTCACGGTCTTGTTCGAGCCTGGCCTGTCCGACTTGCCAGAGTTCCTCGCCGCCCACCAGGTGGAGATCGTCGCCAGCTTGCCGTGCTACAGCGCGGCGAACGTCGAAGCGCAGCGTGGGCGCGGCGCGTTCGACAAGAGCATCGAGGCGCTGCTGCTGCTCAACCGCTTGGGCTACGGCCGACCCGGCTCAGCGCTCAAGCTGAGCCTCGTCTACAACCCGGTGGGTGCGTCTCTTCCGCCCCTGCAGGCGCGGCTCGAGGCCGAGTACAAGGAGCAGCTGTGGGGGCACTTCGGGATCGAATTTCACGATCTGTTGACCATCACGAACATGCCCATCAAGCGCTTCGCCCACCTGCTCGAGCGCGAGGACAACCTAGAAGGCTACATGAGCCTGCTCGTGAACCATTTCAACGCGGATACGGTGTCCGGGTTGATGTGCCGCTCGCTGCTTAGCGTGAGCTGGGACGGGCAGCTGTACGACTGCGACTTCAACCAGATGCTCGAGATGCCGCTGGGCGCCGGCGCCCGGACGATCTGGGACGTCGAGTCCCTAGCCGAGCTAGAGCACGGCCGAGTCGCGACGGCTAGCCACTGCTTTGGCTGCACCGCGGGCGCGGGCTCGAGTTGCTCAGGCGCGCTCAGGTGACCGCGCGGGCGATACACTGCCAGGGGCGGCGGCGCTCGGCGCGGGTGGCTTCCTCTTGGGGCGGTGGTTGATATGAGCAGCACCGGCGATCCGCCCGGCAGCGCTGGCGCAAGGCGCGGCCTGCTCGCCATCGGGCTGCTCGCGGCGGTGGTCGCGAGCTTCGTGTTCCTGCCCATCGCGCGCTGGGCGCTCAGCCTCGTGGAGTGGGTGCAGGGCGCGGGCGCAGCAGGCGCTGGCGTGTTTGCCCTGGTGTACGTCGCCGCGACGGCGCTGTTGCTCCCCGGCTCGCTCCTGACGCTGGGGGCGGGCTTCGCTTACGGGCCGGTCTGGGGGACGGTGTTGATCTCGCCGGTCAGCGTGCTCGCCGCGACGGTGTCGTTTTTGCTCGCGCGGTTCGTCGCCCGCGACTGGGTCGCCCGCAAGGTCGCGGCAGAGCCGCGCTTCGCGGCGATCGACGCCGCCGTGGGTGAGAGCGGCTTCAAGATCGTCGCGCTGCTCCGCCTGTCGCCCGTGCTGCCGTTCAGCCTGATGAACTACGCGCTCGGGCTGACCCGCGTGCGGCTGCGCGACTACGTCCTCGGTTCGTGGCTGGGCATGCTGCCTGGGACCGTGATGTACGTCTACCTCGGCTCGCTGGTCACCAGCGCGACCCAGCTCGCCAGCGGAGACCGCCCGGACTCAGGAGCCTGGGGGCGCGCGCTCTACTGGGGCGGGCTCGCGGCCACGCTGCTGGTCACCATCGTCATCACGCGGGTCGCCAGGCGCGCGCTCGACACGACATTGACCCGCGCCGACACCCCTCCACCCCCTCACGAGAGGTAAGCATGAGCCTGACCACTGCTGCGACCCCTTCACCGCCGCCACGCATCGAGCTGCAGCCCGACGACGCCCACAACCGCGAGCTGGTCGCCAACGTCCATCCCCAGGGCTGGGAGAACCCAGAGCCCAGCGGGCGCTACAACCTGGTGGTGATCGGCGGCGGGACGGCGGGGCTCGTCTCGGCGATGGGCGCCGCTGGCCTGGGCGCTCGCGTGGCGCTGATTGAGCGTCATCTGTTGGGCGGCGACTGCCTCAACTACGGGTGCGTCCCCTCCAAGGCGTTGATCCGCGCGGCGAGGGCGGTGTTCGACGCGCGCGCGGTCGCGTCGTTCGGCGGCAGCGCGCCCGGGCCCATTTCGGTCGACTTTGCTGCGGTGATGGAGCGGATGCGCAGGCTCCGCGCGGGCATCGCCGAGCACGACTCGGCGCGGCGTTTCCGTGAGAGTGGCGTCGAGGTGTTCTTGGGAGACGCGAAGTTCGTGTCGCCCGAGGAGGTTGAGGTCAGAGGTGCGCGGCTCCGGTTTACACGGGCTGTGATCGCCACCGGCGCGCGGGCCCGAGCGCTCCCGATCCCTGGCCTGGCAGAGGCGGGGTTCTTGACCAACGAGTCGATCTTCTCGTTGACTGCGCTGCCGAGGCGGCTGGCGGTGATCGGCGCGGGTCCGATCGGCTGTGAGTTGGCCCAGGCCTTTATGCGCTTTGGGAGCGAGGTGACCCTGCTTGGCCTCGACCCGCGCGTGCTGCCTCGGGAGGACCCTGACGCGGCGGCCGTGTTGCGAGCCCAGCTGGTCGCTGAGGGGATCTCACTTGGGCTCGGCGCGAACATCACGAGCGTAGAGGGAGGCCCTGAGGGCAAGAAGATTTCGTTCGATCGTGGCCGGGGCCAAGAGGAGATCACGGCGGACGCGATCCTGGTGGCGGTCGGACGCACACCCAACGTCGAGGGGCTGGGCCTCGAGGCTGCGGGGGTGGCCTTCGACGGATCAGGCGTAACGGTTGACGATCGCCTGCGCACGACGAACCGCCGCGTCTACGCCGCTGGCGACATCTGCACCCCGTACCAATTCACCCACGCCGCCGACGCGATGGCGCGTGTCGTGCTGCAGAACACGCTGTTCATGGGGCGCAAGAAGGCAAGCTCGCTGGTGATTCCTTGGAGCACGTACTGCGATCCAGAGATCGCCCACGTCGGCCTCTACGAGCAGGAGGCGAAGCAGCGCGGGCTCGCCGTCGAGACGTTCACGGTAGCGCTGGGTGAAAACGACCGGGCGGTGCTGGACGGCGAGACCAAGGGCTTTGCTCGGCTTCACGTCGATGAGCGCAGCGGGCGCATCCTGGGCGCGACGGTGGTGGCCCGCCACGCCGGCGAAATGGTGGGGGAGGTGTGCTTGGCGATGACCGAGGGGCTCTCGGCGGGCTCGCTGTCCAAGACCATTCACCCGTACCCGACTCAAGCCGAGGTGTGGAAGCGCCTCGGCGACGCCCACGCCCGCACGCGGCTCAAGCCGTGGATCAAGCGCCTGTTTGAGCGCTATTTTGCCTGGCGCCGATAGCGCTGAGGAGCCTGGAAAGCTATGCAAGAAACACATCGCATCAACGGTCTGTCTGCTGCAGCCGCGCCGCTCTGGGTTCGGGTGCTGTACGCGCTGCAGCGGCGCCGCAACGGGGTCGTGCTAGAGCCCACGCGGATCTGGGCGCGTGCGCCCAAGCCGATGCGCGGGTTCCTTCATCTAGTAGCGGCGGTCGATCGGAAGAGCTCGCCCATCGAGCCCGCGCTGCGATCGCTGGTGATGGTCAAGGTATCGCAAATCAACAACTGCTCGTTCTGCATCGATCTCAACGGGGCGAAGCTGAAAGACCGTGGGGTCGGTATGGAGAAGGCCAACGCCCTGGCTCACTACGAAGACTCGGCGCTGTTCTCGGCCAAGGAGCGCGCCGTGCTGGACTACGCCGTCGCCATGACGCGGAGCGACCAAGGCGTCGACGACGCCCTGGTCTCTCGACTGCGGAGCTACTTTGATGACAACGCGCTGGTGGAGCTGACGGCGCTCATCGCGCTTCAGAACGCCTCGAGCAAGTTCAACGCCGCGCTGGGCATCCCCGCACAGGGCTTCTGTCCGGTGATGCCTTCCAGCGATATTTCAGCCAAATAGCGTGGTGGCCGGGCTTGCTCCGGCGCAGGTCGATGGCGCACAATCCGGAGTCTTTGCCATGAAAGCTAACCAAGAGGTCCCACGATGAGCGTGAAGCGCCAGCGTCAAGGCGTGTTGCAGCACATCGGGCGCACCCCGCTGGTGCCGCTTGAGCGAGTCGCGCGGGGGCTGCCGGTGCGCGTGCTGGTGAAGTGCGAGCACTTGAACCCCGGCGGATCGATCAAGGATCGCATCGCCCTCGCCATCGTCGAGGACGCAGAGCAGCGCGAGGTGCTTCGCCCCGGCATGACGTTGATCGAGGCGACGGCGGGCAATACTGGCGTCGGGCTCGCCCTGGTAGCTGCCGCTCGTGGCTACAGCCTGGTCTGCGTGATGCCGGAGAAGATGTCCATCGACAAGCGCGCGGCGCTCGCCGCGCTCGGCGCGCAGGTCGTCATCACGCCGAACGCGCCGCCGGCCAGCCCCGACAACTTCCGCAACGTGGCGCGGCGCATGGCCGAGGAGCACGGCTGGTTCCTCACGGACCAGTTCAAGAACCCCGCGAACATCCGCGTCCACGAGGAGACGACCGGCGCGGAGATCCTCGAGCAGACCAGCGGCCGCGTCGGCGCGTTCGTCGCCGGCGCCGGCACGGGAGGCACCCTCACCGGGGTCGGGCGTCGGCTGAAGGCGGCGCTGCCTAGCGTGCGCGTGGTGCTGGCCGATCCGGTCGGCTCGGCCCTCGCCGACTGGGTCGAGACGGGGAAGCTCGGCGCGGATGGCTCGTATGGGGTGGAGGGGATCGGCGGCAGCGAGGCACCCGAGAACCTGCAGCGCGACGTGCTCGACGGTGCCGAGCGGATCAGCGACCAAGAGAGCTTCGCCATGGTGAAGCGGCTGGTGCGTGAAGAGGGGCTGTTGGTCGGCGGCTCGTCAGGCACCAACGTGGTCGCCGCCCTGCGCCTCGCGGCCCGCGGCGGGCTCGACGGCCCGGTGGTGAGCGTGCTGCCCGACTCATGGGATCGCTATCGCGCCCAGCCCTGGATGCAGGGCTGGGCGTGACCTTGTTGCATTCCGCACGGATAAATTCGAGTGCTCAGCATGAGTGACCCTATCTACCTTGACCACAACGCGACGACCCCGCTGCTGCCTGAGGTCGTCGACGCGATGCTGCCCTACCTGCGCGAGCACTTCGGGAACCCTTCCAGCGGACACGTCTACGGCACGCGCGCCCGGAGCGCCGTGGCGCGCGCGCGCGACCAGGTCGCCGCGCTGCTCGGGTGCGAGGCGGATGAGATCGTGTTCACGTCGGGGGGCACCGAGGCGAACAACCTGGCCATCCGTGGCGCAGCAGAGGCGCTCAGTGGCCGCAGCCACGTCGTCACCAGCGTCATCGAGCACCCAGCGACGGCGCGCCCGTGTGCTTGGCTCGGGGAGCACGGGCGGCGCGTCAGCCGACTGGGCGTCGACGCGGCCGGCTGCGTCCGCGTGGACGAGGCGCGGGAGGCGATGGACGCTGACACGGCCCTGGTCACGGTGATGCACTCGAACAACGAGACCGGCGCGCTGCAGCCGATCCGCGAGCTGGCTGCGCTGGCTCACGCCGCGGGCGCGCTCGTTCACACCGACGCCGCGCAGTCCCTGGGCAAGCTGGCCGTGAACGTACGAGCGCTCGAGGTCGATCTGCTGTCCGTCGCTGGCCACAAGCTGTACGCGCCCAAGGGCGTCGGCGCGCTGTATGTGAGGCGCGGCACGCCGCTGGTTCCGCTGGTGCTCGGCGCGAGCCACGAGCGCGGGCTTCGGCCTGGCACTGAGAACGTCGCCTCGATCGTCGGGCTCGGCGCCGCGTGTGAGGTGCTCGGGCGCGATCTGGACGCCGCGGCCTCTCGCATGCGCGGGCTGCGCGACGCGCTGTGGGAGCGTCTGGCGGCCGACGTCCCAGGGCTGAGGCTCAACGGCCATCGCGAGTTGCGCCTGCCCAACACCCTCAACATCCGCTTCCCTGAAGCCAGCGGAGACGCGGTGTTGGCTGGCGCGCCGGAGATCGCCGCCGCCACCGGATCGGCGTGCCACGAGGGCCAGCAGACCGCCTCGGCGGTGATCCTCGCCATGGGCGTGGCGCCCGAGGACGCCCTGGGCTCGGTGCGGCTCAGCCTGGGGCGCAGCACCACGCAGGGCGACGTCGCGCGCGCAGCCGAGGCGCTGGTCCGTTCGTGGAGCCGTGCGGTTACATGATTGGCAGGTGTGGTGGCTTAGTTGCGCGCGGCAACGAAGCTGGTCATCGCGCGCGCCGCCACGCTGGCGCAGCTACTGCCTGAGGATGCTCTCCATCGCTTTACCTCGGGCGAGCTCGTCGACCAGCTTGTCGAGGTAGCGGATCTTTTGCATCAACGGCTCAGCGATTTCCTCCACGCGGACCCCACACACCACGCCTTTGATCAGGCCCGCGTTGGGGTTCAGCTTGGGTGCCTTGGCGAAGAAGGCTTCGAAGTCGATCTGGGTGTCGATGGCGCGCTGCAGCTGCTTGGCGCTGTAACCCGTCAGCCAACCAATGATCTCATCGACCTCCGCCTTGGTGCGGCCCTTGCGCTCCGCCTTCTGGATGTAGAGGACGTACACGCTAGCGAACGACATGCTGTAGATGCGCGGCCTTTTGTCCATGCTGATCGATACGATTTGAGGGGTGGGGTCGCCATGGGGAAAATGCGTCAACTTAGCTAGAGAGCTAGCCTCGTGAGCGTCGCGCGCTCCGCGCGTGCGATCTCGGTCGCCAGGGACTCGAGGCGTGGCTTTCACAGTCGCCGAAGACGCGTGAGCTAAACAGCGACATCAGCGGGTTGAAGCGCCGAGCGCATGAACGCGCCGGCCTCGTCGATTGAGCGCGCCGCCGTCTTCGAGAACGCCGCGAACAGGTGCCAGTCGTGGACCATGTCGGGCTCTTCGGTGAGGTGCACGTCGACGCCGGCGGCCGTGGCTTTTTCCGCAAAGCAGCGCACTTGATCGAGCAGCATCTCTGCGCCGCCGATCTGGATCAGCAGCCTCGGCAGCCCGCGCAGCTCCGCGAAGCTAGGGGAGACCAGGGGGTTCGTCCACTCGGCCTCAGGGGCGTAGCCCCGCGCCCAGTCGATGAAGTGCTGTGGAAGCGCCCAGTCCCAGCGGGCGTTGGTCTCGAGGCTCCCTCCGCGCGCGCTGACGTCGACCCACGGGCAGATCAACACCCCGCCTGCCGGCAGCGCGTCGCCCGCGTCGCGGAGGGACAGCAGCGTCGCGAGGGCGAGGGCAGCACCCGCCGAGTCGCCGCCGACGAGGATGCGTGAGGGCGCCTCGATCGCCGCCAGCCAGCGCGTGGCCGTGACCGCGTCATCGACCGCCGCGGGGAACACATGCGGTGGCGCGAGGCGATACTCGACGAACAGCACCCGCACTGCGCCAGCGCGGCTCAGCCGCGACGCGAGCTCTGCGTGACTCTCAAACGAGCCGTAGCGGTAGGAGCCACCGTGAAAATACACCAGCGCTGGCGCGTCGGCGGGCACGCCGCGCGCGATGACCCACCGTGCGGCAACGCCACCCGCGTCGACTGGCTCAACCCGAACTTCAGCGCGCAGGGCGTTGGGAGCCGCGATCGCCTGCCAGCTCCGGCGTTGCTCCAGCGCGTCTCTCTCGGCGATCACCAGCGCCGTGCGCTGCAGCGTGCGGATCAGCGCCTCAAATAGCAGCGACCACGACGGCCGCGCAGGCCCGCGCCTCAAGCGCGAAATGAGCGTGGCGACGAACGCCGCCGCGAAGCGTAACCCCATTCGAAGCTGATCCATGGCGTGCCCCTTCAGAGCCGTCGCTGCGTCAACACAGCATCTAATTGGAAGGTGTCATTCTACGCTGCCGACTCGGTGGAGCGCGAGTTCGGTGCCTATGGGCAAGCAGTCCAAGCTCGACGAGCCGCTGCACAACGGCGGCTCGTTTCCGTTCATCAACGTGCGCTGCAAGGCCCAGTGGCGCCCCTGCCGCCTCGAGGCCGCGCCGCTCAAGACCGTCGCAGACTGGACGCAGAGCTACCGGCGCTTCTGGGAAGCGAGCTTTGATGCTTTGGGGGAGTACCTCGAGGAACTGCAGAGCGGTTCTCCGGCTGCCAAGCAACCCGCGAAACAGGAGAGTACGCAGGACTTCAAGGGGCGCCGTCGCAAGCCGAGAAGTTGAACCTCGTCGCGTGAACCGTTGCAAATTCTGCACCCCGCACGGAGGTGCTGCGCGACCCATCAGCTTGCATTCGCCCATGATTCGGCGCTGATGATCGCAGCTTGAGCGCGCCGGGCGAACGTCGAGATGACTCGCCACCAGCCTCGGTACGCTGCTGGGATGGACTGGTTCACTTAGACACTCCTTTGGGGGACTACACCGCCCGCTCGCTGACGCGAAGCACATCGCGCGAGCCGTCGCGGCGTTTTGTGGGAGGAGCGGCCGCGCGGTCTGCGCTGGGCGCAAGAGAGTTTGGGTGGAGCGCACAACCAAGGGCAAGGGCCGCGGCGGGCTTACGTTTCTCGGGTAGGGGTGGAGGGGCGGCGCCACGAGGCTAGGCCCAAAACCCCCTGCTGCTGGGTGGTCATCGCGACCCGCTCGCCGACGCGCTTCAGCCCAACAACCGTGCCGTCGTGGCATAGGTTCCATGGCGATACGTCGGTCGCTGGGATCAGCTCGACGGCGACGCCCTCGAGCAGGGACCAGTGACGAACACGCGGCTCGTCCGGTGTCGGCCGACGCGCATGCTGCTTCGCGACCTCTTCGCAGGCCCCGAACCGCAGGAAGTTGGTGCGCGCCTGCCACAGCGTCGCACCTCCGTTCGGTCCCCCTCGGTCAACGTGGGCGTCCACGTCGTCCTGGCCGTCGTCCTCCCAGAAGCAGACCGGGCAGATCTCGAACCCACCTCGCTCCCGAAGGGTGAGGTGCCCACAGCAGGGGCAGGGTTCTCGATCTCGCTTCATGACCCTGTTTTTCGCACTTCATGGCCGCCAAGCCCAGCCCACGATTTCGTGCTCACCGACTCTGAGGTTTACAGCCCTGCTAACCCCCGAGCCATTCCGTTGGCAACGACCACATGGCAGCGGCCAGTTATTTCGCGCCCGTGCTCTGAGTGTCGCGCGCGACAACGACAACGCGAGCGACATCAACGACGTGCGTCCTGTGAAGCAGCGGGTGGGGAGTTGGCAACGGGCCGAGCTGTAAAGCTCAGAGCCACGAGCTGTTAAACGCGGCCTAGAGAGCTCTGCCCGGCTCTGAGCCCGGACGCGGCTCTCTGCGACCCCGATCAGGTCGTCGCCGACGACCTCGTGCTCTGAGCATCACGCTCGCTCGAGCGCGCGCCGATCACCTAGAAGCCGCAAGACCCTGCGGAAGCACGGAAAAAAGAAGAGAGCCTCGCCGGTCATCCCGATGAGGCCCTCCGTTTACCTCGCGCCCAAGGTTGTTCGCCTTGGGCAAAAATGGCTCTTTGGGACAACCTCGATTTAACAGCCGGGCTGTTAACAAGCTCGGCCAGAATGTCCTTCTTTAACAAATGGTTGCGCGATGCCTCGGGACAGACCATGGCGCCACTTCTGTGGCGGATAAAAGACGTTAGGGAATCGGGCCTCTCAGCGGCAGCCGGTAGAAGGCATCCTTCCTGGTGCCGTGTTTCTCGAGCAGGCCGCGCCGGGCGAGCTTCTGCATCCGGCGCTGCAGGGTCCGCAGGGGGACCTCGGGGCCGAGCGCCTGGTGCAGCTGGGTCGTTCGTGTCGACCCCATACTCTGCACCATCGAGAAGATCCGCCGGTCGAGGTCGTCCGGAGCTTTCGAACAGCTACGCGCTCGGCCACCTGGCAGCGCTAGTGTCTGGAATTCTGGACAGCCGTCCGACGCGCTGGACAACGACTGTCTGAAGAGCTGGACAGTAACGCCGTGGACGCCCAGGGAAACCGTGGGGCAAAGCCATAGGCCCCCACCGGCACGGGCCGTGCACTGCGGTGCAACCATGCAGGTCGCGCTTTGCCTCCAGACCCCCGTCAGCACAACTTGATCCCAAGCGCACCACGCGCTGCGGCTACCCAATCTGGGTTGTCCTTGAAGCAGATTGGTTATGAGCTGGGCGTCTCCAGCGCGACCGCGTTCCGGCTCCGCGAACGCGGGCTCGCGGAGCTGGGCTATGGCAGCATCTTTGAGTTCTTGCGCGCCACCACCCCCCGACAAGTTGCCTTCGACCTGCCCTTGACCGGCTCGGAGCGCGACATCGCGCGCAGCGTAGCGAGCGGACGCAGCAATCGGGAGATCGCCCGGGAGCGCGGCACCAGCGTGCGCACCGTCGCCAACCAGATCAACGGCATCTTTCGCAAGCTGCATGTGGAATCTCGGGTGGAGCTGACGCTGCTCCAGCTCGCCGCGGGGTAGGTGACGCGGGCAGTGGTCGCGCTGAATCATCATCGCGCGCGGTTCTGGCAAGAACGACGGGTGTCATAACGGCACCACCAATGTAGACCGCGTGGTCTGTCGCGCCACGCGGAGTAGACGGCAGGCTAAGTACCTACAAGCGCCGACTCAGGAGCATTCATGAATTTGCACGTTTGGTGTGTTGGGATCTTGATTGGGGTGGCTGTCGCGGGATGCGGCAGTGGCTCGTCCTCAAGCGACGGCGGCGGAGCGACGTCTGCAGGCGGCAGTGGCGCGGCTGGCGCCTCCGGCAGTGGTGGGTCTAGCGCAGGCGGCAGTGGCGGCAGTGCTGGCAGTGCTGGCAGCGGTGCAGCCGGCAGTGGTGGCAGTGGTGGGGCGGGCACCGTGGGCGGCGGCGGCAGTGGTGCGGGCGGCAGTGGTGGGTCCGGCGCTTCGGGCGCGACAGGCGGTAAGGGTGCTCTGTGCGATGCGTGCACCAGTGACGCCAGCTGCGCCGACCACTTATGCCTTGGGTACCTGAACTACCCGGACGCGGGGGCCTTCTGCGCGCCCGACAAGGTGTGTTCCACCAGCGCTGACTGCCCTTCGGGTTGGGACTGCTCAGCCGGCGAGTGCTGGGTGACCACGGCTTGGGGCTGCAGCGGCAATAGCCAGACTTTGACCGACAACTGTGGCCGCGTGCTCCTGACTACCCCCTGCGGAGCGGGCGAAACCTGCACCAGGGACGGTGTCTGCGCAGTCCCTGCGGGCAACCTGGACTACTGCGCAGCGTGCACCTCGGGCTCCGACTGCGCCTCCGGTAGATGCTTGGGGTACGCCAACCATCCTGAGCTTGGCTACTTTTGCGCGCCACCGGAGACGCCGTGCGCGGGCGGCGCTGCGTGTCCGGCTGGCGGCTGGGAGTGCAACAGCGACATCAACGCCTGCCGGGTGACCACGGCTTGGAGTTGCAACGGCAACAACAAGGTGCTCAAGGACAACTGTGGGCGCGTGCTCTCCAGTACACCCTGCGGAAATGGACAGAGTTGCACCGGGGCGGGTACATGTGTCGGCGGCTCGCCGCTATGCGCCGCTTGCAACAGCGGTAGCGACTGCGCGTCGGGGTATTGTGGCGCCCTTCAGTCGCACCCCGAGTACGGAAATTTTTGTTACCCCGGCGGCGTATCACCTTGCTCGCAGTGCCCCTCGGGATGGGCATGTGGCTCTTCGACTACTTGCTGGGTGACATCGAAGTCGATCTGCACCGGCACCGGATACGTGCAACAGGACAACTGCGGCCACGTCCTCAGCCAGAGCAGTGGTACCTGTAAGAAATGCTCTTCCGATTATGATTGCCCTGGTGACTGCTCGGGAACTTGCTGCCCATACTGCAAGACCTACTCAGACGGATCCACGGGCTGCTCGATGACCTGTTTTTGATGAACCTGAAGCACGAACGGCGCCGTGAGGCGCCGTTCCAGTGTGTACCGCGGCGCCGTGAGGCGCCGTTCAGAGTTCTCGAAGGTGCTCGCTCAGCCTTCCGCGGTCAGCCGACGAATTTCCTCGTGGATAATCGTCTCGGCGAGCACCGGGACGACCTCCCACACCACCTGCTCAACCACCTCACGCGAGAGGGCGAGCACCGCTTCAACCTGGGCAGGGCTGAGCCCCAAGCCTTGTAGCTGGTTACCGGTCATATCGCGTCCCGGCGAGGGGGCGACGCGCGATATGGACAGCACCGCTGTCCGAATCCGAGCGGCGCGGCCATCACTTCTTTCCCTTGGGCCTCGGCTTTGGCTTCTTCTTGCCGTCTCCCAGGGCGCCTCGGGTTCGCTGCTTCTCGAGCCGCTTGACGTCGTCGATCGCCTCCTCGAAGTGCTGCTCGACCGGAGAGGGCAACTCCCGACGTTTGCTCGACAAGCGCTCGTACTCGAGCTGGGCCTTCGCGACCGCGTCGTCGTGAGAGACCTTGCCCGCGTGGGTGAGGATGTCGCGGTCCGACAGGCGAAGGAAGTCGTCGAGCTTGCGGATCCAGTCCGCCATGTACATGGGCTTGCGGTCGAGCGCCTGCAGTTCTGCAAACTCCAGGTAGGCGTTGACGATGCGGTTCAGGGCTTCCAGCTCGTCGTGGTCGAGGTAGTTCTTGGCGACGACAGCGTCGGACTTGCGGGGGCGTTCGCCAGTCCAGCTGGTCAGCCCCATGTTCGGCTGGGTGGAGTCGGCGCGCGCCGAGATGACTTCGGCAGCGGTCTGTCCATGGACCGCCCAGTGCATCTTGTTCTGCACCGTGGCGAAGAAGCGCTGGGAGGCTTCCGCGCGCGGGTCGTAATCGATGCTGGTGGCGTAGATCCCCAGGACCTTGCGCCAGAAGACCTTCTCCGACGACCGGATGTCGCGGATGCGCGCGAGCAGCTCGTCGAAGTAGTTCCCGCCGCCGGCACGCTTGAGCCGTTCGTCGTCGAGGGTGAAGCCCTTGACGATGTACTCGCGCAGCCGCTGGGTCGCCCAGATGCGGAACTGGGTGCCGCGGTGCGACCTCACGCGGTAGCCGACGGAGATGATGACGTCGAGGTTGAAGTAGTCGACCTGTCGCGTGACCTCCCGGTCTCCCTCCCGCTGAACCGTTGCAAATTCTGCAACGGTTGCCTCGCGGGTGAGTTCGCCCTCCTCGAAGACGTGCTTAACGTGGCGAGAAATGACCGATTTGTCCCGCTGGAAGAGGTCGGCCATCTGCGTGAGCGAGAGCCACGCCGTCTCGCCGCCGAAGCGGACCTCCACGCGGGTTCGCCCATCCTCGGTCTGGTAGAGGAGGAACTCGGCTTCGCGCAGGCCCAGGTCCTTCGGGTCGGTCATCAGCGGTTCTCCCGTGGCTCTGAGCCGAGACTCTTATATGCCAGTATCGTGGCGCAACAAGACATGGACGGCGGAAGAAGCAGCTCTGGGGTGAGCGTCGCGGCGCGCTCACGCGTGCCCGGAACGCGTGTGTCTAGCTTGCCGAACTTGTGGTTCGATGGGACGGAGGAGCGCGCGATGCTCGCGGCGGGGCTGGCCGAGAAGCTGTGAGCGGCGGCTTCTGAGGAGGTGAGCCGTGATCCTCTGCGCGGCACGCGAGCGCCGCGCCCGTCACTTCACAATCCTCTTCACAAATCGCGGCCGGTGCACTATGTTCTACGCATGGGTGCCGACGCGCCCATGCCCGACGGAGGAGACACGACCCGTGATCACGCCGCAGACCCCGCTTGTGGGGCCGCCACCAGCTGAGGTGCCCCTGGCCACGCCGCCCCTTGTGCGCGTGATCGCCCAGGTGCGGTTCCCGGTCATCGCGTCGGTCGAGAAGCGTGAGTTCATCGCCCCGTTTCAGGAGGCCGTCCGGAAGGACTACCCCGTCCTGCGGCCCGAACAGAGCCGGAGCGTGGTGCTTGGCCCCGACGGGGTCCGCGACGCGCGGGCCACGACGGCGTGGCGCTTCCACGACGTGGGGTCGGACTGGAGGGTGACGCTCGCCCCCGACTTCCTGGCGCTCGAGACGGGCCGCTACACCAGCCGCGATGACTTCCTGGCGCGCTTCCGCAGCGTGCTCCTCGCCCTCGAGGAGCACGTCGACCCGAAGGTGATCGACCGGCTGGGCGTCCGCTACATCGATCGGGTCACCGGTGCGAACCTCGCCGATCTCCCTGCGCTGGTGCGTCCGGAAGTGAGCGGCGTCCTCTCGACCCCGCTCGCGCAGCTCGTGCGGCACGCGCTCTCTGAGCACGTGTTCGTCCTGCCCGAGGGCGCGGGGCTCGTGACGGCTCGGTGGGGCCTGGTCCCCGGCCGCTCCACCGTCGACCCGGCAGCGGTCGAGCCCATCGAGGAGCCGAGCTGGCTGCTCGACGTCGACGCCTTTCAGGCAGACACGCGCGCGCTCGACGTCGACGCCACGGTCGCGCAGGCGCGGAGCTTCGCCGAGCGGATCTACAGCATCTTCCGGTGGGCGGTCACCGACGAGTTCCTGCGGCGCTACGGAGGCCAGCCATGAACCTCCAGACGATCGACAGCAGCGGACCGCTTTACGAGGTCACCACGTCGGCATCGGTCTTCGGGCGGGAGCGGCTCCCCCGTCTGTCGGTGATCGTCGTCAGCGGTGCGCTCGCCGTGTCGGGCACGTCCTCGGCCGAGCCCAACCGCGTCTGGGAGGCGCCCTACGTCCACGAGTACGACGCGACAGCGAGCGGCGAGGGCTGGGTCGAGCCCGAACGCGAAGGCGCTGAGCAGCAGCATGAGGCCACGCGTGAGGCCGTCTCGGAGCTGCGGCGCATCTCGGGCCTGACCTGGGAGCAGCTTGGACAGCTCTTCGCGGTCTCCCGCCGGAGCGTTCACTTCTGGGCGAGCGGCAAACCCCTCAACGCGGAGAACGAGACGCGCCTCCTCCAGGTGCTCGACATCGTCCGAACCGCGGATCGGGGCGACGCGGGCTCCACACGCTCGGCGCTCCTCGACGTTCACGATGGAATCTCTGCCTTCGACTTGCTCGTGGAGGAGCGGTTCGCCGAGGCGCGCGCGCGGCTCGGCGTCGGCGCAGGGCGTCCTCGCCCCGTGCTCGGCGCGCTCAGCGCGGAGGCGAAAGCTGCACGAGCGCCGCTTCCCCCGGAGGAGCTGGTCGAGGCGCAACACGACCGCGTGCATCGGGACCCCGGGCGTGCACGCGCCGCCCGCACCGTGAGGAACTCGCGGCGTGGAACCACTTGATGCCGATGGCTGCGATCAGGTCGACACTGCGCTCCTGACTTGGCGGCAGGGTGACTGCGTCGCCGGCGAGCAGTGGTTCGTGTTCCGCACGGACCTCGAACGGCCGCTGACGCTGGACGGCGCGGCAGCGTCAGTGGAGGGCGTCGACACCGCGGAGTCCGAGGTCTTCGGCTTCATGGTGCTCACGCAGACGTGCGACCTGGTGAGGAAGTCCAGCGAGCGGCCCTTCGTCGAGGTGTGCCCGCTCGTCGAGGTCGACGAGGCCCAGCACCGGGAGATCGAGCGGGACCGCCGACCGAACTACGCGTTCGTCCCCGCGTTGGCGGACCGGCGCCTCGTCGGAGACCTTGATCGTGTGATGACCATCGAGAAGGCGGTCGTCGCCGGCTGGGATCGCGTGGCCGGTTGGCAGACCGACGCCGAGGCGCGCCGGCTCGCGCTCGCCCTCGCGAGGAAGCGGGCGCGCGTCGCGTTTCCAGACGACTTCGTTGCGTTCGCCACGCCCCTCATGAGCTGGATGTCGTCGAAGCACGACAAGCAGAGCGACGAGGGCCGGGCGCTGCGAGCCCTGCGGGAGATTCGTGTTCGCGCGGAGCCGTCTTGGGATGCCGACGCGGTGAAGCTCGCGTTCTGGTTCATCCGGGACGCGGACGACGCGACGTTCGAGGGCAAGCGCTGGGATCAGTTCCTCGAGGAGTGGGAGAAGCGGATTCCGAAGGGCGGACGCTTCGTCGACGTCCAGGCGGTGGTGCAGACGCTCGACGACCTGACCGCCCGCGAGTACGTCGAGAGCGACCCGCTGGACCTCGACTACCTCAGCACGCGCGATGGCTGAGCCGACTTCCACGAGCGACTGGTGCCAGACCCTCGGCATCACGCCGCCGAAGCTGAAGGCCGTCGCGGGCCACCGCGAGGCGAACACGTTTGCGCTGCTGCTCGTGGCGTTGCTTGAGCGCGGCGAGCCGATGACGCTGACCGACGTGGCCGCCCGCTTCGAGGAGGCCGGCATCGCGGCGCGCTCGCGTGCGCTGCTCTCGCTGCAGCGCTGCAAGCCGGGCCGGCCGCCGGTCTACCGCGAGGGCGACCTCTACCACCTCGACCCGCACGACGACGAGCTCGACCTCTGGGTGTTCCGGCTCGGGCTGCGCCCACCCAAGGTCGCTCGGGTTCCGCCGAAGGAGGTCGAGGCCGCGCCGCTCCCCGGGCCCGACACCGCGCTCACCGTCGGCGAGCTGGACGAGGCGTGGAAGGACGCGAGCCTCTTCAGCTGGTCGGCCCAGCGTCTGGCGGTCGCGGTGCTCGACGCCCATGGCGGGCCGCTCACGCCCGCCGAGGTCGCGGCGGCCGTGGCCGCGCGCACGAAGTGGCATGGCCTCAAGGAGGACGCCGCGAAGTTCAAGCGGCGCGGCAGCGCCGTCGAGGTGCTCGCGGACGGCCGTTGGGCGATCGCCGCGGACGCGGACGCGACCGTGCACCAGGCGCGGTCGGCCGTCCGCGACCGTATCGTCGTCGCGCGGCGGCACAGCACGAGCCGCACCGACCCTGCCGTCGTCGAGCAGCGGCGCGCGGAGTGGGAGAAGAAGCGCGCCGCACACGGGGCCGAGCTCGCGAGCCTCTCGCGAGCGCTGCTGGTCGCGTTCCCGGCGGCCCGGCCTGCGGCCGTGGCGCTCCTCGACGTCGGCGAGCACGAGATCACGACCTTCGTCGGCGTTGAGCTCTCATCGCTGCCGTCGCGGCTCGCCGAGTTCGACATCCTCGGCGCGGTCGACGTGCGCGGGCTCTTGCGCGCGCTCGGCTTCGAGCCTGGCGAGCGCCGGCTCGCCGAACTCGGGCCGCCCCAGAAGACCAAGAAGCTCAACCAGCGCGGGCGCACGCTGAAGATCACGACCGCGCTACTCGTGCAGGGCTCCTGCGGCATCGGCATGCCTTTCGGCGACGAGAAGAAGCTCGCCGAGTACCTGGCCAAGGGCGACGAGACCAAGCTGCGTCGCCGGCTCGAAGCCGACGTGAAGTCGCTCTATGCGCTCTACGAGTACGGCCGCCTCCACGGCGCGGTGCGCCTTCGCTGGGGCTTCCTCGACGAGCGCATCCCCGCGCCGTGGGTCCACCGCGACGAGCCGATGCTCTACGACCTCAAGCGGTCCGCGCTCGCGATGAACGCGCCGCTTGAGGTCGTGGTCGGCAGCGCGCCCGGGTGGGGCGAGCCCTGGTCGCGCGTCCGCCTTGCGTACGTCGAGCAGGACGCGAATGGCTGGCGCACGTGGCTCGTGGGCGAGGACGGCTTCCCGATCGACGAGGACGAGGTGCAGCGCGCAAGGCTTCCGGTGGCGCTCCACTGACGCGCACCGACAGCGTGCGCGCGGGGTCGGATTTCCGCCCGTCGCGTGTCCCACTCGCCAGAGTCAACCAGGTGCTCTTTGGTGTTGAGCGCCGCGGAGGCGTCTCGGGGCGTCTCTCGACGCGCGAGAGCCCAGGACGACCCCGAGAGCACCTCGCCGCGGGTCTCGAACGAGACGCGTGTGCTCTGGCCGAGAGCGCCGCGGCCGCTCGTCGCCGACGCTGCGTCGCGCGGAACACCCGGAGAAACAGGGCCAAAACGGCGAGAGCCCCGACGGGGTGACCGTCGAGGCTCTCTGTAAACCGCCCACCGTCGATGACTCGCGGTGGGGTAAAATGGCTCCCCACTTGCGAGCTTGTTGCCAACCAGTACCACAGAGTCCCCGGCAAGGCATGGAAATCATGCGATCCCGCGGGGTTGGACCCGGCGAGCGTGAACAGGTGGAGGCCATCCGCGGGACGCCCCGACTCGGGGCCGTGTCGGGGGCGTGGTGGGCCTGAAGAGCCGGCGGTGGGGTCTGGGGCCGGGTTGCGGGTGGCCGCCGGTGTGGGGCGAACGTGGGCGACGCACAGCCAGTTCTCCCTTCGCTCATCGCGGCCCAGCCTCGGTCACCAGGCTACGAAGGTTGTCACGAATGCGCCGGCGCGTTGCCGAAGCGTCGGTCCGCCAGATCACGCCTAGCACGCGCTCTGCCTGCTCTACGTCCCAGGGAAACAGTGGCTCGTTGCCGTTCCTCGTAAACGGGCCATCTGTCTCGGTCAGCACGCGGTCAACGGGCATCAGTTCGGCGAGCTTCCGTCCCTTCTCGCCCTTCAGCATCGCGGGCCCGACGCTGAACCAGCAGCCCAGGTCGATGGCACGCCGCAGCTCTCGCTGAGTCCCGGAGAACCAATGAAGCACCGGTGTGCTTGACCCCGCATGCTGCTCAAGCTCATCGAGGGTCTCCTTTGCGGCCCCCCTCGAGTGGACGCTCATGACGCGACCTCCGCTGTCCGCCACCGCACGCAGGATCGTTCGGAAGACATCTGTTTGCAGAGGAAATGACGGGCGGTGCCGGCGCGAACCATCGAGCCCAATCTCACCGATGAACCGGGCTTCCGGTAGTAGCTCAACAAGCTGCGTAACTTCGCGCGCCCGTTCGGCCACGAGCTCGGGATGGAGTCCTAGCCCAATCTGCACTCGTGGCGCGTTGTCAATCACGCGCGACGTTCCGCCCCACGCGAGCGGTGTGGTCGTGACCGCCAAGACGTAGCATTGCCTCCTTACCGCCTCGGCAACGATCGCTCGCGGATCTGGGTAGAGGTCGATGTGGCAGTGCAGATCGATCACAGGACCCCTGATGCGCGAAGCAGGTCGCGAGCTTCGTCGATGCCGCGACCCACGGTCTCCATGAACGGCGTCGGATCGCCGAGCTCGGCGTAGCTGATCGCGCCTGCCGCCCATCGTTCGACACCGTCGGCCTGCACGCGCAAACACGCCATCGCGAGAGAACGAACGTCATCGAAGTCGCGTTGAGCCTTCAAGTCGGCGAACTCGTACTCTGTTCCATCGGGTTGTCCCCATTTCAGAAAGGCGGCGCGCCGAACCAGACACGGGATGCACCGGCCGCAATGCTTGTAGCCGTAGCGTCCGAACCTGCCGCAGCTCGTTGACTGGCTGGCGAGCTTCTGAAGCAGGTCCTGTCGTCGACACCCGGTGAGCAGCTCGCCCTTGGTCTGAAATTGGTACGGGTTCTGAATCTCGACGCTCAGCCCAACGGCTGCCCAGATAGCCTGAATCTGCTCGAGGAAGAACGGGTGGGTTGTTCGCGTGCTCAGCGTCCCTATCCTGAGGTTCGTCAGCGGAACGTTCATGCTGATGAACCCGTTTTCGGGCACGACGAGCTGGACAGGTTCCGCTACCCCCGACGTTCGAAGCGCAGCCGCGGCGAGCAGCCCGTACGCGAGGAATATGATGGACCGCGCCCTCTGCGAGCGCTCGGCCGTTCCAGGGGGACGCGCAGCGTGCGAGAGCTGGAGATGAGTCAACGTGGGACCGATCTTCGTCGCGAACGCGCGCTGCCGATCCGAATCCCCGCTAGCCCGCTGGCTCACGAGGATGGGCGTCTTCCCTTGGTCGACGAGGTCGATAGCGCCCACCAAGCTATCCATGCCGCCAGAGAGCAGGCAGACGATGTCCCCGGATGGTCTCCTCTGACCTCGCCGTCGTCGCTTCGGCCGCGCAGGAGGCGTGGGTCCGCCACCCTCGAACTCGACCGTCCAGATGTCCCCCGTGAGGAAGCCGAGTGCCTTCTCCAGGGCAGCGGCATGCCGTCTCCAGGTCAACGGGGACTGCACGGAAACGCACAGGTCAATCTGACGGGTCCAGCCGTCCGCGCTTCCTTGCCGCAGACACCCCTGATCAGCGGCGATCACTGCCAGGGCGATGGTTAGGAAATCCCACGATACGGAATCGACAACGAAGCCTGACCGACGGAGCTCGATCGGAATCGATGACCCGATCCGGCCAATCTCGCCCGAGGTGGGGGATGTGTACATCGCGAAGGCGATTCCGTCTGCCTCGTCCAGCACAGGCGGGTTCTGGGAACACACGATCTTCACTCGACGTACTCCTCGAACACCTTGAACGTCTCCTGGATGACGTTGCCAGTGACCTTGGATGCGGTCGCGCCATCCAGCGGGCGACCCGTTCGCCGTTGTGCTCGGAATGCCGCGGCGACCGTCTCTTCGACGTACTCCCGGATCTCCTTCATTCGGGCGATGGCGGAAGCCGGACTGGGTGCCTTGTCTAAGATCGACTTGCCCACATCGAGTTCGATTCGCTGCACGATCTCGTAAACGATGTGGCGCTCCAGAACCCAGTCGATCTGCTGCTCGGTGAGCGCCGCGAGGTCCGCGTTCGGGTTGGCGTCCAGTAGATCGGACAGGGCTGCGTTGACCGCCCTCTGGCTCGACTCGGCATCTTGAGTGCCATCGCTTGGACTGATGAACCGCGCGACCCGATCGATGATCTCCCTTGCCGAACGTCCCGCGAGTCCTGCCGCATCAAAGCCGAGTTGGGCGGGGTCGAATGTTCCGGCGCTGAGCCCACCCAGGGCGTCGAAGAGGGCGCCCGAGCGACTGGCCGCGCCTCCCATTCTGCGCGCGGCGCTTCGCGCTCCACCAAGGCCCTTGCCGGCGTAGCTTGCTATGCCGCGGCGTAGCGAGGACCGATCACCTGACCGTGCGAAGTCGCCAAGCCCTCGTCGTGCAGTACCGAATCTCGCAGCAGGCGCGAGAGGTCCAGTCGCCGGTTGTTCCTGTTTGGCGACTGGATCTGGTGGACCCGCCTCGGGAACCCATGGGGGAACGAGCGGTACCCCGCCTCCGGGCCCGGAGCTGGAAGCGGAGGTTCCCATCAGGCGTCCTTCTCCGTGAGCGCCTTGATCGCCCGCTTGACCGGCCCCGATGCATCCGGGCTCTTCGCCCACACCCCGAGTGCCTCTCGTGCCCATTCCTTGTCACCGAGCAAGGGAATGATAGCCGCGGTCAGTCGAGACGGGTCGAGCTGCGCCAAGAACTTCCCGAACGTGCTCGCCATCTCAGGGGCAGCTTCGATCAAAGCAAGGAACGCCCACAGCACGTTCGGCTTACCCCAAGACTGCTCCTGACGAGCGCGGACCATCAGACGCTCGACCATGAGGCTGTGGTCCCGGCCAGCGAGCGCGCGCAGTTTCTCTGTGAAGGTTGACGAGCCGGATTCCAGCTTCAGAAGCCCTTCGAGCAACTCGAGTGCAGCCGTCGACATCTGGTCTGCCGAGGTGACGATAGGCAGCGTTTCCCGGCTGACGTAGACGACGGCGCGAAGATCGAGTTCCCCGAGTGCCGGCTCGAGTGCGAGCCAGTCTTTGACGAATGGGGTGTCCCAATCGCGCTCGAGTCTGCTGATTTCCTCGCCTGAGCGCGCCTGGCGCTCCCACTCAGCCAGGAACGTTGGGCGCCCTTCGTCTCCATCGTTCACGGCCGTCACCAGGCGCTGATACGCGGACTCGGTGGCACAGCGTTCGAAGAGCAGCACTTTCGCGAGCGTCGACTCGTCGACGGCTACCCCCTGTGACTTCGCCACCGCCAGGCGGATCCAGAGCGTGTTCAGAAACCGCTTGATCAGGCGGGGGTTCCCATTGATCTGCTGGGCTGTCGTCATCAGCGGCGCGAGGCGATCGGCCAGCTCCAGGTTCGCTCGGACCTTCGCACCGATGTCTGGAACAAGCTCGGTCATGAAGGCAAGGTCGGCGCGCTTCCCAGACCACGAGGCGGAAAGGCGCTCGCAGACCTTTGCGCGGATCTCCTCCATTCCCTCATCGTCCAACCCCGCCTTGTTCAGGTAGAGCAGCATCAGGTAGGCGCGAACCTCTTGGGTGCCGAGGGGCGGCACTCGAAGTGGGACCTGGATGAGCTTGTCGAAGTAGTTGGTGACCAAGTCGTCGTCGAGCGCCACCCCCTTGAAGTGAACGCGCACTGCTTGCCGGATCATCTTGTCGTCCGCCGCGATCACGAATGCCGTCTGCGGCAAGAAGAGGAACAGGCGCACCGCTTCCAACGTCGAGATTGCGGTAGCGGGAAGGCATCGATCGAGGTCGTCGATGAAGACGACTAACGTCGTGTTCATCGCCTTCAGGGTCTCCTCGAACTGCTCACGCAGCGCATGGATCTGTTGAGGAGGCGTCTCTTCCTTCGCCGGCTTGATCGTCTCGCCCCCTGCCTTCACGACGTCTTTCCCGGACTTCTCGATGGCCGCGACGTCCTTCTTCGTTACGTCGCCGTCCGTGACTCCTTGGATGGCGGTCCAAGCAGCTCCAACCAGCCCAACTGGAGGCAGGCCTGCGGCCATCGCCAACGCAGAGCCGGCAGTAAGTCCAGCGACACGAAACCAGTTGACGCGCCCCAGGAGCTTCTTGGCCTTGGATAGCGCGGTTGCGTCGCCGGCCGCCTTCTCGACCAACTTGGTCGCGATCTCCTCGAGAAGTGCCGCGCGCGCATCATCGTAGCCTTGGTAGAGCCATGCGTTGAAGTTCACGAACAGGTACTTCTTGCCCTCGTTGCGGGCCTCCAAGGCGTCCGAGATGAGGTTCAACATCGAGGACTTGCCCACACCCCAGCCACCCGACACGCCCATCGACAGCGGGGTTCCGTTCGCCTGAACGATCAGCTCCGCAGCGGTCTCCGCAACGCAGCGGAAGTTGAGATAGTCGATTCTGGTGTCGTTATCGGACCACACGGGCGTCTCCTTCGGGCAACGCGCTAGACGGTTTGGTCCGCGTCACCATCGATGCACCTCAGCGCCCCTTCAGATAGTCGTCGTACGCGCCCAGGACGGCTTCAAGGTCCTTGGTCAACGCCGCCTGGTCTGGGACGGCTCCGGCCTCGTAGAGCTTGTAGGCGATGGTTGCCATCTCGTAGTCGGCGCCGAGGGTGTGGTCAGCGCGGAGGTCGATCTTGTTGTCGAGGGCGAACCCGTGCTTCTTGAGAGGCTGGCAGCCCTCGCGGAGGTCGGCGGCTCGGTTGCGGATGAAGGCTCTGGCCTCGGAGGTGCCGAGGCGGTCGCGTTTGCGGCTCACGCCTTGGTTGAGGGTCAGGTAGACCCCCGTCATGTCCATCCGGAAGAGGTACACGACGTAGACGCCGTCGTTGGTGAAGCTGGTCTCCCTTGTATCGAGCAGGGCAATCCAGGGCACCTTCGCCCAGACGCCCTGGCCCGTGGACCACTTCACGATCACGTTCGATCGCTTGCTGACCGGACCGAGGCGCTCGAGCTCGACCTGCGCATCCTTGAAGCGAGTCCACAACGGGTGGCTGGAGTCCATCGTGTCGCGCTGGCGCGCTCCACGATACGTCTCGAGCACATGCTCGAAGAACCCGGACAAGTCGGCGCGAGCAGACGTGGTGGTTTTCGCTTTGGCGTTCATTATCCCAACCCCAACGCCATGATCGCAGCCTTCGAGGGGCTGTCGTAGAACTGCCACTGGATCGCGGTCAGGATGGCGTCTGGCACGTCGGCAACGTCGCGTTTGTTCTCGCTCGGGATCAAGATGCGCTTGGCCCCAGCCTCGACGGCGAGCTGCATGCGCTCCGGTAGGGAGCCCACCTTGAGCAGCATCCCCTGGATGCTCATCTCTCCGAGCACGACAGTCTGGTCCAGGACTGGCTTCGCAAGGATCGACGACACGAGCGAGATGAAGAACGCAACCGCCGTTTCGGAGCCTTCTTTCGCCTGGTTCAGGTTGATGGCCTGGATCGTAAAGTCGTAGCCCTTGAGGTCGTGGGTGATGCCGAGGTTGCGGAGGTTGGCCTTCAAGTAGGCGTCGGCCGTCTTGATAGCCTCCTTCATCTTGGAGGACAGGTTGCCCAAGGGGATGATCCGGCCCGATCCCATGTTCATCTGCGTCTGCAGCAGGAACATCGCGAGGCGGTTGTCGGCTGAATCGGTGCCGATGGTGTAGACGCTGCCGGGGGGCAGGCCGCCTTCTGCGATCAGGTTCCCGCCGCCGGTTTCTGGCAGCGACACGAACGTCTCCTGCCCGGACTGCCGGTCGACGAATGAGAAGCTCGTGTCCCAGTACTCCAGCCCGCCCATCTTCTTGAGTTGTTCCTTCACGCGACGGCGCATCTCCAGGGCGTAGGTCAGGTACTCCTCCACCTCGTCGCGCGTCACCTCGCCGTCCGGGTGAAGTAGCTTGATGAGACCGGAGACAATCTTGCGGACTGCCTTTTGGTCGCGTCCGCCAAGGTGGCTTCCCAGTTTGAAGTCACGCTCGGTGTAGTCGGCGTAGCTTCTCTTGCGGAGCTCGCGGAAGACCTCGGCCAGGTAGTCAGTGACCAAGCCGAAGTGGTCGGTGTAGGCCGCATCCGATGTCTTCTGGAACTCCCAGCCCGGGATGTAGGCATGGATGCGGTCGTAGAACGCCGTGTCCATCTCCTTGGGCATCGGATAGAAGAGATTGGACGTGCGGACGATGGTCTCGATGTCACCGTCGATGTTCCCCACGAAGACGATCGAGCCTTCTGCGGTGATGATGTCGCGACCGCGGCTGAAGGCGCCATCTTCCATGTAGCCCTTCATGATGTTGACGCCGCTCTTGTCGCTGAAGCGAATGCCGGCCGCCTCATCGAAGGCGACGACATCCCAGAGGCAGACAAGGCCTCGCTGCCCTGTGGACAGGTTCACGAACATCTGCGCGGTCGTCGTTTGGCCGCCTGACACCAGATGGCAGTAGGGGCTCATCTGCTGATAGACGAAGCTCTTGCCCGTACCCCGCGGACCCAGCTCCACTGAGTTGAAGTTCTTTTCCACGAACGGGATGAGCCGCAGCATGTAGTGGAGCTTGCGGCGCTTCGTGTAGTAGGGATGCTGTGGCTCGTAACCCATTGAGCGCATCAGGAGGTCGAGCCACTGGTCCCGCGTGAATCGTTTCCTCGCCGCGATGAAGCTCTCGACGTTGCGGTTCGAAAGCTGGATCGGGCGAATCGAGTCGATGAAGAAGGGGCGATTTTGGTTCTTGAAGATGAACGAGTCGTCGTAGCGAAGTGTGACCTCTGCCCAGATGCCCCCGAGCAGGAGCCGGTCGTGGGCGCGAACGTCCGAGTCTTCGACGTTGATGTAGTCGAGGTTCAGGTTGGATAGACGCGCCCAGTACTTGTCGTGCGTCTCGACCAGCTTGACGTCGACCTTGTCGATGATCTCGAAGGTGGTGTGCTGCTTGATGGCCGACTTCACCGCCTCGCGCTCATCGGGCTTGACGTACTTGGACGAGAGCGTCTCACGGACGAACTCCAATCCCTCGTTGATGGTGTCTTCGTCCATCGACGCGCAGTACTTGCCGAGCAGGAACTCGATGACGAACGCCGGAACGCCGAAAGCGGAGCGCATGCGGCGAAGCAAGTCCTTGCGCACGACGAGGCCGGGGAAGGCTTCGTTCGCAAGGTGGTCGAGTTCATCTAGGATAATCGGGCCTTCGTTCATAGTTCGTCCTCGCTACATGTCTCGGCCCACGCTGAGCTTGATGCCACCCGGCGGGAACTGCTCGCCCGTGTCCGCGTCGCGAATATCGAGATCGAGTAGCTCACCCTTGGTGAAGGTCTTGGCCGTGTGGAAGAAGATGGTGACGCTTCGTTCGCCGTCGCTGGCCTCCAGCCGGACTTCCTTCGGTTGAGGGGTTGCGAGGACACTCTCCGCTGGTGGAGCATGCCGACGAACGTCGAGGGTCAAGGTCCGCCCCGCCTCCTTGAAGAGGGCCATTTGGCTTCCCTTGGTCTTCGTCGTTGCACGCAGCACCACCTTCACGGCGGTGCGGCTCAGCTCGTAGGTTGGCAGCACGACCTCGACGCCGATGCGCTTCTCCTGCTGCACCCGACTCCTGGAGACGAGGTGCGGGATGATCAGCTCCTGGAGCGCAGCGCCGCCGTGGGAGAACGACTTCTCTGCCTTGAAGAAGGCTAGACCCGGAGGCACGGCGACACGCATCGATGAGTCCCAGGAGCACGGGAAGCTTGCAAGGGGAATGTCCGCCGACGCCGGGACCAGTGCGAATCTCTCTTTCCGCACGTGGCACCATTCCTTGTCACAGGGCACCTCATCGGGGAGCTTCGACTCCTCGAGCAGGATGAACCCGTGATCGGTCACGACGTGGACGCTCTCGTATCCCCATCGGTGAAGCTTGCGGACGAGCCGGGCAATGCGCTGCACTTCGAGGTCGATGTGTCGAATCAGCGTATCGGCGCTGCCGTGGCCGATGTGATCCACCTGGTCGTGTCCGAAGACCACGAGCAGCTCCCCAAGACCATCGGGGGCCGTTTGGCTAGCCTCCACCTCGTCGATGTCCCGGCAGTCAGCCCCAAACTCCGTCATGAACGACAAGCGCTGAGCACGCTGTGCGCAGTCTTTGTCGTTCACCTTCGGATGCAGATTGTTCCCCTTGATCTGCAACGAGACCGATGCCGCCGACAGGGGCATGAGTGCCGTCATGCCGATGGGCGTGATTGTCGGTAGCTCGGCGCGCATGGGCTCGACGTCGACGTTCTGCCCACGAAGTTGATCGCGGATGGCCAGGGCACAGTCGAATCGGAGCGCGTCGATGATGATGACAGCCCGGCGGCCGTCGCTTCCCCAGAGGTCGCTCTCCAGCTTGCCGGTGACCAACGGGATGCCTGCTAGTTCTGCCGTACCCTGGTGCGCATACTCTTTGAAGAACCGCCCGTTCAAGGCGTTGGTGTAGCTGGCGTAGCAGCGATCCGCGATGACCGTGACGCATCGGAGATCCCGCTCTTCGGCCTCACGCCGAAGGAGCACATGCTTTGCGTCGACCGAAGCTGCGTTCTGCACGTAGACCTGCGCCAACGCTCCAGGGTCGATTGCACCGGCCACGTCATGCTCGGCCTTCCTGCAGGCTTCGAGAAACTCCCCGAGGTCCAAGAGCAGCTGCCACGCACCGATTGGACGGTCGCTGGCGCGGGTAAACTCTGCTTCGAGCTTGATGCGGTCCAAGCGCTCGGCAAAGAATGTCTCCGTAGCCGAGGTCTTCGCAGCCGCCTCTTCCAGCGCGGCGATCGCGTTGTCCCAGCGCAGCCGAACGATATGCGGAAAGGCGAAAGAGAGCCCTTCCCGCGCTGAAGCCCAGGCACTGAGGTCGATGTCCCTTTCGACTTCACCAACCCAGTGGTCCCAGGCGGCGCGGCCCTCCGAATCGCGAAGCCACCGGCGGAGCAAGTCGCCATAGTGGTGGCGCAGACCCACCGGCGGGAGGCGGTCAGCAAAAGGGAAGTCTGCTGGCTCGTCGTACCCCTGGAACGTCTCCGTCAAGGCGACGGCAGCGACAAACGACTGAATCCAGGCGCTCGGCGACTCTGAAGCATGTGAGAACCCGTAGCGCTCCTCGACGGCCGCGAGGAACTCCGGGACGAGTCCTTTGTCATCGAGCTCCGCCCAGGTCGCATCCGGGTCGATCGCGAGCTGGATGATGTTCTGGTCGGCGTCACCCAGAAGCCGTGACTGCGCGACGTCCGGCGTGAGCAGGGTCTCCCAGAACGCCGGTGGCCTTTCGGCGAACTTGGCCACGTACTTCGACAGCAGCGACTCGGCACCGCCGTCGTAGAGCTTGCGCTGATCGGAGGGGTTCGAGGGGAGCCGGACCCCGGCCTCGCGCAGAAAACGAAAGAGCGACGGTCGCTTGCCGCCGACCCGCCAAATGAGCCCGGCGGTGCGATACTCTTCGAGAAGCTCGAGATGGTGCTGGCCGCGCTCGTCGGGCGCGTCGAGCCGGTCCTCGGCGACTGGCAGGTAGACGACGAATCGGCGGCTCTTGCGTTCGCCCTCGGAGAGCGCGCCGAGTGCTGAGTGGATTTGATGCTTGAGCCACACTTGCCCGTGGCACTGCTCGGGGTCGTATTCGAGCAGCGAGAATGGTGGCTGGTTCATCGAGCCCAGATGTCGTCGCAGAGCCGGAAGCAGCCGCGAGAACTCGCCCGAGGGATCGAACCAGAGGCACACCTGGGCGCGCTTCTCGTGCTGGAAGCGCTGACCGATCTGGCTCAGGAGGGCATCGAAGATCACGTCGAGCCTCCCGTCCGGAGCACGCCCGCGGTTTGCAGCGGTGCAATGTTGACCACCACTCCGTCGTCGAGGTCAGGCCGCCAGCCCTTCGGCTGTTCCTCTTCGGATTTCCACGGCGTTCGGATGCGGCAGTCACCGGGCGCGGGATGACCGTTGGTGCCCTCCTGCAGCCACTGAAGACGACGGTCGAGCTGCTCAGCCTCCTCGAGCTTCGCCTGCCACTCCTGCCGGTCCTCGGTGCGACCCTCTTGGTCGGCGAGGCCCGCCTCGCGGCGGAAGTGGGCCATCGCGTCTCGCAGGTAGGTGCCGCGCAGCTTGGCGAGGCGGTCGTGGTCGAACTTGTGGTAGTGGACGATGGCGCCGAAGGCGTGCTCGCCGCGTCCCTGCGCGCTCGCGATATGCCAGAAGATCGGCCGGCCTTGGTACAGCGAGGTGTGGTAGTCGAAGTACTCGTCGCGGAGCCACTCTTCGAGGGTCTCAACACGGCGGTAGCCTTTGACGCGCCGCTTGAGCTCGTTGGTAATCCCGACCTCAACTTGGTTCAGGTCGAGGTTCGGGAACAGAGCGTCCAACTCGGCACGCACGCGGTCCACAATCGGGGCTTCGCCCCCGACCGCGATGAACGGGACGATACCATCCTCGTCTGCTTCCACCACGCGCTTGACCGCATAGGAAAGGAGCCGCGAGACGTGTTCCATTCGCTTCTGCTCGTCGCTCTTTCGCTCCATGTCCGGCCAGATGATCTCCGGCGGACGTTCGCCCATCGTCTCTTCGATGAGGGCGCGCGTGGCGTCAGAAATTCCGTACAGCTTGTACGCCTCGTCGTTGAGTTGAGCGTATCGAGCCTGAATGCAGGTCTGTTCGTTGCCCTCCTTCTCGGCCAGGTGCGCGAGGCGAGAGGGCAGGTCAACGTCCGACAGTTCGTCCCTCAGGAGCCATGGATGTTCGAAGCGGGTTGATGTCTCGTTGCCAGCGTCCCAGGCAGCCTTGGCATCGTGGATTTCCTCAGCGAGCTGCCCAATGCGCTTCCGCTGACCAGAACTGGCATTCGGTATCGGCAGACGCTGGATCGCTCCAACTTCCCATGAACCAAACGAAATCAGCCCCTGCAGAATGTACTCAGCCGGCGCTGAGTTGCCTACGCCAAGTAGGAACCAGGTGTCTTCCTCGTGCGCCGGAAGAATCACTGGTCCCTTGTGACTGAAGATACAGCCTTCGGGCATTCGGCGAAGATTGAACCCTCGCTGGGTGCGCAGCGGCCAGCCAAGGCCAGGTTTGAAGTAGTGCTCTACTGCATTGATCCATCGACTCGGGGATCCTCCCGTCTTCTCATCCAAGTAGGCGTACAACGCCTCACCATTGTTTCTCCATAGAAGTCGCAAGTGAACGTCGAAGTAGAAGCGACAGAAGCTTCCGCCCTTGGCGAACGGAACCCAGCCGTCCAGTTGCTCCGGGATTTCCCAGTGCTCGCGAGCAAAGATGTAGTCAGCGGTCGTCGCCAAGCCTTTGGTAGCGACAGCTATCCCAGACCCAAGCGCAGGTGCTTCCCGGAAGATGTGCGCAACGAGTCCAATCCGGCGGTACGCGAGCGGAGAGGTCTCTATTGTGCCGAAGTCTCGGCGAGCGACGTCGAATCGGACTCGCTCGACCTCCTCACGCAGAGCCGTGACGAACATCTCCTCACGGCGGTCCGGCTCCGAGCGCTTGCCTCCTCGAAAGCGCTCCAGGTCGAAGAACGTCGCCTTATCGGACTCGGTAACAACGTAGTAGGCCCGGTCCGCCTGCTCGCGCGTCGTCTCGATCCCTTCGCGGGCCTGGGTCGCCTGGATGGTCGAGACCATCAGCTCCCTGCGCAGGTCCGCATCGGCGAGCAGCGCCTTCATGTTCACGCGGCGTCGACTAGCCATGGTTGGCCTCCCAGCGAGCCGCGGCCGCGTCCTCCCACTCCTCGAGGAGTGCGGCGAGTGGCGTGTAGTCCTTGTGGAGGCGCCCGGCCTCGCAGGCCGCAAAGTACCGCGACTCGTCATTGCGTCGGTCGTACACGTCGAGCGGTAGCATGTCGTTCTGCATGAGGATGAGATTGCCGAGGATGAACGCGGTGCGACCGTTGCCCTCGCGAAACGGGTGAATGGCCAGCAGCTCGTTCATCACCTCGCTGGCGAATGCGAAGACCTCGGAGTCGTCCTCCGACACGACCGGAGACCGACTGAGAACATCTCGCTCGTAGACTTCCATCAGCGGGTCGATGCCACCGGGCGGGAGCGGCCACTTTGTCGGGCCATCTCCCTTGTGGAGGGCCACGGTGCGCCAGGCCCCAGCGAAGGGGTAGATCTCGCCCATCAGCTCGCGGTGCACCTGCTGGACGGTAGCGATCGTCAGCGGTACCGGCTCAGCCCGATCGAGAAGGCCCGCGACATACTCCATGGCCCGCGCGACGCCCTCGTCCTCGCGGCGGTTGATCTCTTCGCGGTCGAGGCATCCAGCATAGTTCAGAAGCACACCGTCTTCTGTGACGACCCAATCCCATTCCTGGTCGTAGTCCTTCCAGGGAAGAGTGACGACGCGCGGTGACGTCGGAGCCACAGCGGCCTGGGCCAGCTCGTCGGCTCGAGCCTTTGCGAGCTTCCGCTTGCTCTTGGGCACCACGTAGAACTCACCGGCGCGAGCCGCCTGGTAGTACTCCTCTTCGCGCTTGCCCTTGCCGGAACGAAAGCGGAACCCGAAGTCCTTCTCCTCCCAGCGCCATAGGACGCGTCCCGCCACACGACTCATCGTTCCGCTCACTGCGCACCCCCTTTGAGCACGATGGCAGCCGCTTCCACGGTGGCGTCGTCGAGAATGCCGTACCCGAGGTCCAGCAAGACGAGCAGCGGATTGCGCTTGAGCAGGATCTCCGTTCGTAACTTCTCGAAGGACTTGAGATTGACGAAGGTCGCCGAGACGAGAGCGCCTACGTAGCCCTCGGGCTCAATCAACTGTGTCGCCCGATCCACGAAGGCGGCGTAGATGTCGTTCTTCGTGAGGGGATAGGCTGCGGCGACGAAGTCCTTCACGCTCGGCACGAAGGAGCCGTAGGGAGGGTTCATCACGACGACGTCGAAGCTCCGAGAAAGGGTCTGCAGCAGCTTGAGCCCTCGCGCTGTGTCCTCAGCGAACAGGCGCTCTGCCGGGTCGACGGCGGCCTGGCCGGCAGCGTCCTCGATGGCGGCAAGGAGCTCGCGCTGGATGGCCTCGGCTTCCTCCTCCAGAGCTGCACGCTGAAGGACGAGCTGCTGCGCCTTGAGCCGATCCGACTCCGTCAGAAATTCACCCAGCTCGAGCTGGGGGGTCTCCTTCCGCCGGATGATTTGTCCGAGGCCCCGGGATTTGGCCTGAGCCGCTACCCAGTCGTTGAGCACTGCAGACACGCCCTCGCGTACCTGGACGAGGCTGCCGAGCTCGCCAACATTTTGAAGGTTGTCCCAGAGGGTCACGAAGAGGCGGTCCTGGAGCTCGGGCGAGCCGAGCTTGTTGCCGAGGCGTCGAATCAGAAGATTCAATCGGTCCTTGCCGACGTTCACGGCGTTGGCAACGACCAGGTTTGCTCGCTTCACATGCACATCACGGGGCGACATCCCAAGGCCGATCGCGGCCTCCTTGGCGGTGAGCATCAAGGAAAGCGAGGCGATTTGGATGGCGCGCGGGTCGATGTCGATGCCGAAGAGGTTGTTCTCGAGGATGGCAGCGGGGATCTCCGTGGCCGACTTCACGGACGGCTCTGAAGGCCATCCTTCCTCGCCGGCGTGCTCAATCTCCTCCTGGTACATGCGGACGAAGAGCCCGAAGGCATATTGTCCGAAATGCATGGTGCCGCAGGCAGGGTCGAGAAGCGTGATGTCTCGCGCGAGCTTGAAACGCTCAACTTCACCGACATCGTTCAGCCGCTGGTAGCGGATGCGCTCGCCCGTGCGAGGAACGAGGTAGTCCGCAACCGGTGGACCACCGTTGCGTTCGGCCGGCAGCGGTGGAGGTGCAGAAGCTTGGAGTCCCGAGTCCGGGTGCATCTGGAGCCACAGCCGCCCCAGGGTGTTGTCGACGAGGGCCTTCACGACCCACGAAGGGGTGTAGAACTGGTTGATCACGGACAGCTCGTACGAGCTGCGTGGCGTGCCCTTGTTCTCCTCGCGGACTCGCTTCTTCTCTTCGCGATTGAAGAACTGATAGATCCAACCCAGGAAGTCGGCGGCTCGATAGGCGTCGTCTGGCAGGTCGTTGTTGATGGCGTCGATGACCTGGACGAGACACGCGTGCGTCGGCCACACGCAGGCGTACTCGTGCTCCGGGTCGAAGAGCAGACGAATCTCTTTGTTGATGTGCGCGTAGGCGCTCTGCAGCCCATCCCGCAGCAGCGCTTCTTCGGCATCGTCGTCGTACTTGTAGCGCGAACCTCCGGCGGCTCTGAAGTCTCTGAGGTAGCGAGAGCGCGCCTGGCCGGAGATGGGCGTGACGACCTCGGTCTGCTCCGGCTCGCCGCCCGCCGGAGGCGGCAGGTAGAGAACAGCCCGCGCCTCCATCGCCTTGAGGCCGACGAGACGATTCAAGGTGGTGTACGTCAGCTCCCGCAGCACATTGTCGTAGCCACGTTTCGCGCTGCCTTCTGCAGCGCTGTCGCGTTGCAGGAGCGCCTCGATGCGGCGCCGGGTAGCCTGCGCGTCTGCGGGGAGGTTCATCCCATCAAGTGGAGTCACCTTCCCGCCGTCGCGAATGCCCAGCCGGGTCAACTGCGCCGCGAGGTCCTTCTCGAGCACCTTGCGTACCTTCGGCACCCAGGCCTTGACGGCCTCCTTGTGCTTGTCGGAGAGCGCTGTCTGCGCTGTGCCGTTGGTATCGCTCATTTCACGACCACCACGAGCCCGTTCTTGATCTGTTGCTTGAGCTCTTCCGCAACGCTGGAGAGGGCCTGATCGACCTCATCGACGGTTGCGAAGCGCTTGCCGGCGAAGGCATTGCTTGGCCGCCACTCCCACGTCGTTTCGGGGGGCGGCGGGGGCACCACGAGGTCACGCAGGGCCGCCTCGACCTGGTTTCGGTATCCAGGCAGGGCGAGGGCTGCCTGCTGCAACGACGAGAGGCTTCGCCGTGCGCAGGCGTCGAGGAGCGTCTTCGTCGTTGGCAGCGAGATCACCGGATAGTGGCAGGGCTTGCCGGGCCCGAAGACCGCATCCACGACGACATCGCGCTTGTCGGCGGGCGCCTTCGCGTAGGCGTCGCCGGCCTTGATGGCGGCCAGCGTCTCTTCGGCCCGGGCGCGAACCGCCTCGTAGACCTCGGAATAGGCCGATCGATACGCATCCCGAGCCTGTTCGTAGGCCGTGCGGTAGTCCGACCACCGCCCCACGACCGATTTGGTCGCGATGAGCGCGTCCATATCCTTGAGCCCTTGCTCGAGGGATGCCCGCGTTCCGCCATCTTCGGGGACGGGATGATTCTCGGCGAGCTCCACCAGCTTGCGTGATGTGGCGAACTCCTCGTGGCGCTTCGCACCGACGAACGTATCGAGCTCGGCGAGCCCGTCGTGCAGCGCCTTCCAGGTCGCCTCGGCTGCCAGGAACTCTGTGACAGCCGTTGTGGGGTCCTTGGCTGTGAGAGGCTTGGTCAGCGCACCGCCCGCATCGAGTACAGCAGCGTCGATGGGCAGCCCCTGCTCCGCGCGGAGCTTCGCGTCACCCAGGCCCTGCTTCAGCCTCTCGCCCAGGTCGCGGACAGCACCCGCGATCGCGTTGCCAGACTCCGGCGTGCCGGTGACGCCCATGCTGATGAGCGCCTTGCTGGCGGCCTTGAGCTGCTCGACGGAGAGGCTCGTCTCGGCGACGCGGAACGTGGTCTTCTTGAAGCTCGTGACCTTGACGAAGTGATCGGCGGCTCCCTTGTAGTCGTAGAGCGGCGATGCCCCATGTGCCGTCTGGTGCTCCAGGTAGATGGCGCCCGAACGGAAACACGCAGCGAGCACGAGGCGAACGATCTCGCTGGGCCAGCCGAATGGCGCCCGCTCGAATCCTTTGAACCCTTTGCTGTCGCGCGCGTCGAGAAGGATGTCGCCCTTCGGATCGATGTCCTCGTCCTCTAGATCCGAGATGACCTCGAGTACCGTCTGAACGAGCGGCGACTCACGCTGCAGGCTCCCCTGGGTGTCGAAGAGGTCGAGCTCGGAGGCGACCTTGTGGAGCGCGGTGTTGGAGGGGTTCAGTACGTCCTTGATGTCTTTCCCGAAGTCGAACGCTCGGTCGGCGACCGAAAAGCGCGAATACACGTGTGGAATGACTGACGCGAGGGCGTCGTTCAGCGGAGTCTTCAGGTCGGCAGCGCCGTCGAGCTCGATCTCCTGCCCTCCGTAGAAGATGGTGCCGGTCAGGAACGCACGCTCGAGGTCTCGCACCAATGCGGAGCGCAGTTCGTCGCGTTCCTTGCGCTTCTCCGACAAGGCGTCCTGCGTGTCTGCTGAGGCGTCCTCCGTGAAGCGCTTGTCCCCCGTGACCTTGACCAGGGCCTCGTGACGCTTGAATCGGGACTCCAGCGCGTCGGACGGGTTCGCTACCCACCAGACGCGACGGCCCTTGACTCCGCCAGCCTGGTTGTCGCTGCGAATGTCGTCGATGGTCTGCTTGCGACCGGATGCCAAGGGGCTGACGAAGACGACGTCGATCTCCGGACCGCTGACCACGGCCTCCCCGTCCAGGGACACGCCGTAAGAGAACATCGCTTTCGTCTTGCCGTGAGTGACCGCGAAGTTCGGAAGGCGCTTCTTGGTGATCAGGTCCGTCTTGCACAGTCCCTGCGACGTTCGACGAACCGTCGCGATGCTGATGCTCTTGGATCCGCCAGGGCGGACCATCTCCTGGATGGCCTGCTCGATCGTGCGTTCGCGCTCGTTGAGGAACTTCCACTCGCCGGTGGCCTCGTCTCGGGCGACGTATCCGGCCTCTTGCAGCTTCTCGAGCGTCTCGTCGACCTTGCCTCGGAGAGTGATGAAGTCATCCGAGATGTTGCGAACCAGGAGCTTCGCGAGGGTCTCCGGCACGCGAGGTACCCAGGTGATGCGCTGAAGAAGCCAGAGGACCTTCAGGACCCGGGCAGGATCCAGCGGAGCTCCGGGCACGCGTTCGTCGGACTCGTGGATGGCGCGGATACCGGACGCACCGAGGTACTCCTGGGAGAGGAGGTCGTTCTCCACCGCGTCGAAGACCTGGTCGAGGCTCGCCACGACGCCGAGTTGCTCGTCACCGAGGTCCTGTAGGGTCTCCATGATGACGGCGATCATCGAGCGCACGCCGCCAGAGATGCGGAAGCCCGACAACGCCTCGAAGATGTCCTGTGCGAGTCGGATCTGATGGGGCAGGAACGGGTAGCAGTCGATGAACGCACGCGCAGAGAGGTCACCGAGGTGGCGGCTCGCCTTGATGTCCGCGAGCTGCGCGAGCTTCCCTTCGTTCGCGTCGTACACCGCTCGCAGCGCTGCCTCCGACGACGGGTGCTTCTTGAGGATGCGCTCGGAGACGACCTTGTTGATCTCGTCGGAAATGAGGTGGGGCTTCAGCTCAAAGCGCGCGTTCAGGCGTCCGACGAGAGCCGGCTGGAAGTTCGTTCGGTCGACGACCTTTTCGAGGTCCTGCTGGCTGGTCACGATCAGCCAGACCTTGCCCTTGCCCTTGTTACCGATCATCTCTGCGAGAGCGTTGAGCTCGCCGATCTTGTCGTTGGAGTCGCCGATGAAGGTCCCCATCTCGTCGATGACGAAGACAAGATGCTGAACGCGGTTACCCGTCGGCTTCTGAGAGTCGACCCAGGACACGAGCTCGTCTGCGATGCCTTCGGCCGTGATCATCTCGTGCCGGAACATGTCGGCCAGGGAGTTCTTGGCAGCGCGCTCATCCGGATAGGTGTTCGGGTCCACTTGCGGCAGGACCTCGCTGAGTCGCCGCCGCACGGTCGCAAGGTCGCCACGCCCGTCCTTGCTCTGCCAGGAGACGCCGTATTTCGTCTCATAGGCGTTCGCCAGCGAGTCGAGGAGCCCCTTTTCTTGGAGGCGGCGCTCGATCCTCGCGACGACGTAGTTCTCCGAGAGCCCGATGCTTCGGTAGAACTCGCCCAGCAGGATTTCGCCGACGGAGTTCGGGTTCGTAAGCGACTGCCGGCTCTTGATCTCGAAGGCGATGGTCTTGATCTGCGTCGTCTGCTTCACCTCGCCGAGGCGCAGGCGCACTTCCTTGCCACGAGGTGTGTCGGAGAGATGCTTCAGGAAGACGTCAATGCAATGCTCACCGGAGCTGTCACCCAGGGCATCGTTCTGCAGCAGGTAGCCTAGAACCTTTGCGAAGTGGGACTTGCCCGAGCCGAAGAAGCCGGAGACCCACATGCCCATCACGTCCCGCGGCATGCCGCCGCGCCGCAGGGCGTCGCTCGCATGGGTGAATGTGTCGAAGATGGTCTTGAGCTCGGCCTCGATCTTGTCCGTGACGACGTACTCACGAATTTCTGTTGCTAGAGCCGAGCGATCGAAGACCTTAACAACGCCTTCGACCTTCACACCGATGTCACGCTTGATTGTTTCCCGAACGGTCGTCATGGGTCGTAGGTCTCCGTCAAAGCATCAGCTTCACGGCGAGGTAGTTCCCGCCGTCCGGTTGATTCATGAAGTGCAGCTTTCCGCCACGTTCCTCGCCGGGAAAGGCGAGGACGATTCGGCTACCCAGGTCCCGCAAGTCGCGCAGCAGCTCGCCGAAGCGCACGAGGGGGTACAAGGCGACGGTTGAATAGACGATGACCGTCCCCCCGGGCACTTCAGCTGCCAGGTCGGCGACTCTCGTCGTCAACGATTTCTCAACGCGCGAGGCGAGGCCCTGGCGCAGCCACCGGTAGTCGTCGAACTCGTCTTCGCAGAGGTCGCGAACTGTGTCGTCGTCGAAGTCGGTGAATAGGAAGCCACTGAGATCGAGAAGACGGTAGGGATGGCTGACCGCGTCGAGGCGCGGAATGAAGGAATCCACGAGCCGCTCGCGGAAGTCGAGCTCCTGAGCTGGCGGATAGACCAACAAGATGGAGCTGTCGGTCTTCACGCCGCCGTCACTTCGCAGCGGCTCCTTGAGCATCTGAAAGAGCGCGGTGAATCCGGTCTGCATCAGCGCCCGCCTCCGAGTGCCAACTCGACGATGTCGCCTTGCATTCGGAAGCGCAGGGCCTCCTGACGGTTCAGCTCGCTGAGGGCATCGATCACCTCGCTGCCCTCCAAGGCGAGCAACCTGAAGATCGGGGCCGAAACAATGTCGAGCTCTTGAGTGCGAACTAGCCGCAGCGCTCGAATCAGGAGTCGCATTGGCGCCGGATAGAGCGCTGGGCGCACGGTTGCTTTCTGGATCGTGCCTTGCGCGAGGCCGAAGTCGCGGATGCTTGCGGTGTACTTCTGGGCAACCGCCGTGCGGGTCTGATCGGACCAGGATGCGACCTCCACGTGCACCTTGGCCGCTCGGTCGATGAAACCGCGGACGTCCGCGACTCGAAGGGCGGCCGGGGCACGGCGCAGTAGGGGGAAGAGCCACTCCGTGCCGAGATCCGCAACGAGCCGATCGTTGAGTGCCAAGAGGACGTAGGCGGTGAGCCCCCGCTCCGACTCGGATTCGCAACCTCGCCACTCGGCATGGAACGATGCGAAGAGCGGGTGTTCTTCATCGAGGAGGTACCGAGCCTTCAGCTCCTTCCACATTTTCTGACGGGCGGCCGTCGAGCTTCGCGCCAGGCAGTTCTCATCGATCACGAGCGAGCGATAGGTTGCGGAACTCTCTGCCCGCGCCTTGGCGTCGAGCAACACGTGAAGGTCGGTGTAGAGCGCCGATCGGGCTGAGAGGCGAGACGTGTACGGCGCGCGCAGGTCCAGCGCCGGTACCAGCTCTGAACCTGAATCACTCAACATGTGCGCGGCCTCCCCCATGGTTACTCCTGGCTTTCGTCTTGCCCGCTCCGTTCGTTGGCGCCGCCGGACTTCACCCAGCCGTCCACCTCCTCACGCTTGAACTTCCAGAGGCGCCCGACCTTGTGGCCTGGCATCCCCTTTGCGGTCACCCAGGTGTAGACCGTGTCCTTGGAGACCCCGAGGTACTCCGCGATTTCATCGACTGATAGCCAGCGGTCTTCCATCGAGTCCTCTCGGAAGCAGACGGACGTTTCCAGGGGACGCAGGGTATCCTACGGCCGGCTGGGCGTCAATCGGGTTTGGTTGGGTTTGGCCTGATCTACGGCGACACACAAGGACGATGCCGCAGAGGTCGACTTTCCCATAACCTATGGATATTGCAGGCAATCTCGTTGACCGGCCGCGCGCTGGCGCTTCGCCCCGTTCAGAACAACCCGAGCTGCCGCTCGGGCGGGATCGGCAGGACGCCGATGATCACCCACGGGTTCGGTGCCACGAAGTGGAACTGCTGGGTCGTCCCGAGAAAGAAGTGCAGGTCGGTCTTCGTGAAGGCGTCCAGGTACTTCTGCTTTACCTTGGCGAGAGCCGTCGGCTCGTCGGACTCGCGACCGCCGGCCGAGCGCAGGCAGTTCCAGAAGAGCGCGCCCGCTTCCCAGTCGAGCACCTGCAGCTTGCTCTGCCGACCATCGGCGTCCTCGAACTTGTAGGAAAAGCTGTAGGGGAGCTTGGGGATGATCTTGAAGGTCTCCCGCCACGTGTTGTCTGCAAAGAGATCGTACTGGTTCGTGGCCTCGCGCATCTCGCGGACCTTGTCGATGTCCCAATCGCGAGCCTCGGCCTCCCAAACGAAGTCGATGATCCGGGACGGCTTGAACACCGCGAGTGATGCTTCGTTGGCCTTGGCTGCGTCGATGAGATCCTGCAGGCGTGTCCACACCTTCGCCGTCTTGAGCAAGATGTTCCGCCGCTCGCGCCATTGATCGCGAGTGTCGATGTGATCGACAGCCCGAAGCTCGCTCTCGTCAACGGGCCGAAACGTCTCGGGGCGGGGATCAGTCTTGTTGCGAGCCAGCCGGCATTCGACCCAGTCGTACTTCTTGTACTGCTCGACCTCGTCGAGGCGCCTGAACGGCACTGGATACATCCGAACCCACGAGCCATCTTCACGGACACCCGCCGTGCACACGGTCTCGCCGTACTTTCGGGAGAGCGTCGGATAGGTCTTGACCGTGATGAGAATGCGCTGTCTATCCGCCGCCCCCTGCATTCTCAGGCCCCCCCTACAGGTGCTTGACCTCGAGGCCGGACTCGGCAGCGACCCGCGGGGCGAGACGACCTCGGTGGCATTGGCAGGACGATGCCTCGAAACACATCAGCGCAGATGCCTTCTCCGAACAGAGCTCGGCAACCGACACGATGCTTTCTGTCGCGCCGGGCAGGATCTTGGCCTCGTACTTGTCGAAGAGCCGGTCGTAAGCTTCCTGCGATGAAAGGTCCGTCCGCATCGAGCTCGGGATCCCGAGCGTGGGGACGTGGATGTACTCGATGTCGACGTCATCGCAGAGGCGAGCGATCGTCTTGCCGGCGAAGCCATACTTGCGGGACATCGCATTCTTGCGGACATCGATCAGCCGCTCGATCCCGGACCGCAGCAGGTGGTCGAGGAGCCCGTCGATGGTGCGTCCCTCGTAGCCGACGGTATAGACCGCCGCTGCGGCAGGCTTGCGGCGCTTCCGCGTCCGGAGCTCGCTCCGGGTCGCGTACCAGGGGTACCGGTCGTAAACGTCGTCGAGCAGCTTCTCGCGCGGCACCTTGCCGTAGGCGCGCAAGATCTCCTCGACGCCTTGCGTCGCGCGGCGGGGGAGCTTTCGGAGCTCGTCGCGAACGTTCGAGCGCGCGTCGCCGGGAACGGCGAGCTCGTCTTCCTTGAGCAGCCCAGCGTCTTCGAGTGCAGCGATGTCGCGGTAGGCCTGGAAGGAGAACGGACCGAACTTGTAGGGCACGAACTCGTAGAAGGCTGAACGCCCCAGTGCCTCGGGCCGCTCCTCCCGCATCAGAAAGAGCCACTTCATGAGGTGCGTCTTCGGCGGGACACGGCCGGCGCGGTCGATGAACGATAGAAGGACGCGCTGCCGCTCAATCATGGCGTCCTCCCGTGCTCGCTCGATGTTGCCGCAACTGCCTCATTTCTGGACCCTTTGTAACCTGAACCTGGAAACATTTCCTCCCGGTAATTATAGCGCTCAAATCCACTTGGTTTACGCAAC
>CAZKDY010000020.1:55887-130560 GCA_964551615.1 uncultured Polyangiaceae bacterium | reverse complement strand
CCCGAAACCCCGCATCCGCCGCGTTGCTTGATGTCAGTTTCAGAGCCACACCCTGGACACAGAACGAGCAGAGCAGCGGCGCCGCGGCGGCCCAGCGTTGTCCGTGGAGCTATGGACACAGAACGAGCAGAGCAGCGGCGCCGCGGCGGCCCAGCGTATGCTGTCGCCGGTCAGCCCCGCTAGCTCAGATCGCTGGCGTAGTGCAGTGCCTCTAAGTGCGGCGGGCTTGGGTTGCGCTGATTCTTGTTCAACGTATCCCTGGGGTCTGAGTCGTAGCTCGCGAGCTTGCGGTAGATAGTTGCCCGCCCGATGCCTAGGAGCTTCGCCGCGCGCGACATGCAGCCGTCTGCTCGGCGGATGGCGCGGGTGATGGTCTCGCGCTCAAGCTCTCGTAGGTTGAGCGTCTCTTCCGGCACGATGCAGGCCACGCCGCTCTCGGTCACGCCCTCTTGCTGCTCGAGCTCCCGCTCCAGCTGCGCCACGCGGTAGTCGAGGCGACTCAGCTCGGCGGCGCGGTTCACTGCGCCGACCAAGCGGGAGCGCTGCACGGGCTTCGACACCACCTCTAGCGCGCCCACCCCGCCTGGACGCTGAAGGCCTAGGTCCCCGTCGCCCTCGATCAGCACGCAGCGTAGCCCAGTAGATGCCGTACGGAAACCGGCGATCAGGTCGAGCAGCGTCGCCGCACGGGCCCCTACCTCGACGCATATGACGAGCGGACGGTTGCCTTGCTCCAGCTCTCGGAGCGCCGCGCTGGGACCCAAAACGCGCACCTGCCAAGCCTCCGACTGCAGGCAGCGCCCGGCCAGTTCAAGCGCGTTCAAGTCGTCTCCAACCAGCCAAACAGCGGTCGGCGCTGAGAAAGTAACTTCGTTCATGCCCAGCCCAATGCAGGACGTGAGCCAACTTCGTTTGGCCCAAAAATATGCGGATTCTGCCGAATAATGCGCAGATCTTGGAGCGGCTGCCTGGGCTCGCCCAGCTCGCGCTGCTGTCGTCTGCAGGCGACGCCTGAGGCGTGTGGCCTACGCTGGCTGTCAGGCGCGCAGGGCGCTGCACAGCGCTACGCGCGTCCTTCTCCGCTCGGGCTAACCTCGAGTGCGTAGGACGCCAAGCTACTCAGCGCGGGGGGTCAAGGTTCGCAGCACTTTGCGCTCTTCAATGGCGCAGTACAGCACCGGGACCACGAAGAGCGTCATCAGCTCAATCAGCATGCCTCCCACGGAAGGCAGGGCCATGGGCATCATGATGTCAGAGCCACGCCCCCGAGAGGTGATCACCGGGAGCAGCGCCAGGATGGTGGTCGCCGTCGTCATGAGGCAAGGCCGCACGCGTCGAGAGGCGGCCTCCAGTGTGCGCTCGCGGACGGCCGCGACGTCGATCGGTGGTGACTGCTCGAAGCGCTGCTTGAGGTAGGTGGACACGACGACGCCGTCGTCCGTCGCGATCCCCACCAGCGCGATGAACCCGATCCAGACCGCTACGGACATGTTGACCGTGCCGACCTGAAATAGCTCGCGCAGCGGTGTCCCCAGTACAGAGAAATCTAGAAACCAGGGTTGGCCGTACAGCCAAACCAAAATGAAGCCCCCCGACACCGCGACGGCGACGCCGCTGTAGATCACGAGGGTGGTCGAGACCCGATGGAACTGCAGATAGAGCAGGATGAACACGAACGCGAGCGCCATGGGGAACAAGATCATCAGGCGCTTCTCGCTGCGGACCTGGTTTTCGTACGAGCCCGCGAACTCATAGCTCACCCCGGCCGGCACCTGGAGCTGTCCGTCACGGATCTTCTGCTCAAGCAGCTGTTTGGCCTGCTCGACAGCGTCGACTTCGGCGATGTTCGGCTGGCGGTCAAACAGCACGTAGCTTGTCAGGAACGTGTCTTCGGCCTTAATCATCTGCGGCCCGCGGACGTAGCGGATCTTCGCTAGGAGCTTGAGCGGGATGTGCTCACCATTAGGCGTTGGCACGAACACCCGCTCTAGATCCTCAACGCTGCTGCGCTGCTCGCGCATGTAGCGCACTCGCACTGGGTAGCGTTCTCGGCCTTCTACTGTGCGCGTGAGGGTCATCCCGCCTAGCGCGACCTGCAGCACGCGCTGGACCTCCTCGATGGACAAGCCGTAGCGCCCGATGGCCTCGCGATCCAGTTCGAACTCGAGGTAGGGTTTGCCGACCACTCGGTCGGCAAATACAGTTTCTGTGCGGATAGATGAGACCTCTCGCAGGGCCCCTTCAAGCGCGAGCCCAAACGTCTCAATGGCCTCGAGGGTCGGCCCGTGCACCTTGATGCCCATGGGTGCTCGCATTCCGCTTTGCAGCATGACGATGCGGGCGTTGATGGGCATCAACGTCGGGGCGCTAGTCAGCCCCGGCCGCTGGGCGGCCTTCACGATCTCATCCCAGATGTCTTGCGGCGAACGAATGTGCTCTCGCCACTGTCGGACGGGGTCGCCGTCCTCGTCGACTCGGTATTCCGGCTTGTAGGTGATGATGGTCTCGAACATGCCGATGGGCGCAGGGTCTAGCGCGCTATCCGCGCGGCCCAGTTTGCCGACCACGCGGTCGACTTCCGGGATCTTGGCGATGGCTGCGTCTAGCCCAGACAGCAGGTCTAGAGTCTCTCCCATGGAGGCGTGGGGCATGGTGGTCGGCATGTACAGGTACGAGCCTTCATCGAACGGCGGCATGTACTCGCGCCCGAGGCCCGGGAAGCTGTGCGCGATGGCGGAGAGGGGCTTGGTGGTGCGTACGGCGTGTGGGAGAAAGCCGAAGACCTTGTCAAACCCGAGCAGCGCGGTGAAGCCGAAGACGATCAGGCACAGCGGGAGCGCGAGGAACACCAGTTTGTGGCGCAGCAGCAACCGAAGCAGGCGAGGGTAGATGGCTTCGAAGCCACGGAACGTGCCCATGACGCCGACGATCATCGCGCCGACGAACAGCAGGTTGAGGGGCAAGCCGCGACCTGCCCCAAGCGGCAACCAATCGGTCGCCAACAGGACGGTGACCACGACAATGGCGGCGATCGACTCGGCCGTCCCAACGCGCTGAACTAGGCTGGACTTGAGGAGTGGTCGAGCCAGGCGGAAACAACCCATGCCGACCACCAACACGCCCGCGACCACGCTATAGCGGAGCAACACCAGCCCGAGGGCGACGAGTAGCCAGTCTCGCACATGTTCTATACGAAACAGGGAGCCCATCACACCACGCAAGCCGCTGCGGTTCGCTAGCGCTTTGGGGCGAGGGCGCAGCACGATCAGCGCTGCGCCGGGCAAGATCAGCAGCGCTAGGACCAGGGAGCCCGTCATCGCGAACGTCTTGGTGAAGGCGACGGGCGCGAACAGACGTAGCTCAGCGGCGGACAAGCCGAACACAGGCAAAAAGCTCACCACCGTCGTGAGCGTGGAGGTGAGCACTGCCGGAGCCACCTCTGCGGCTGCTCGCTTGATCACCTCGGAGCGGTCTTCGCCTGGCCCCATCTTGTCCAAGTGCTCATTCATGTTCTCCACGAACACGATGCTGATGTCCACCATGGTCCCGATCGCGATGGCGATGCCGCCGAGGGCCATGATGTTGGCGTCGACGCGGGTGAGCTTCATCACCACGAAGGCAGCCAACACGCCTAGGGGCAGCATCGCCGAGATCAAGAGCGAGCTGCGCAGGTTCCTGAGCATGATCAGCACGACGATGATGGTGATCAGGATCTCCTGGTAGAGGGCCGTCGAGAGCGTGTCGAGGGTCTCGTGGATTAGGGTTGTCCGATCGTAGAACGGTACGATCTTGACTTGACTGACGGTTCCGTCCGGCAGCGTCCGCTTGGGGAGACCTGGCTCGATCTGGGCGATCTTGGCTTTGACCGCCTGGATCACCTGGAGCGGGTTCTCGAGATACCTCGCGACGACTACACCACCCGCCGTCGGTGCGCCTGCGTCATCCAGCGCCCCGCGGCGGAGCGCGGGGCCGAGCGTGACGCGGGCCACGTCGCGGATGCGAATCGGCGTGTTCTCTCGCGCGACCACCACCGTGGCCTCCAAGTCCTGGAGGTTCTTTACGAAGCCCAGGCCTCGCACGATGTACTCGACGTTGTTGATCTCGAGCGTGCGCGCTCCGACGTCCAGGTTCGACGAGCGAACTGCGTTGGCCACCTGCGTGAGGTTGACGTCGTGGCCGCGCATCGCCTCAGGATCGACGTCGATCTGATACTCTCGGACGTAACCCCCAACGGAGGCGACCTCGCTGACCCCTTCGACTGCCTGCAGCGCGTAGCGCACGGTCCAGTCCTGGATGGAACGGAGCTCGTCTGGGTCCCAGCCCCCGACCACGTTACCGTCCGCGTCTTGCCCTTGGAGCGTGTACCAAAAGATCTGCCCGAGCGCGGTGGCGTCTGGCCCCAGGGTCGGCGTCACACCATCTGGAACGGTGCCGGGCGGTAACGAGGCTAGCTTCTCCAGCACCCGAGAGCGCGACCAATAGAACTCGATCTTATCGGAGAAGATCACGTAGATGGTCGAGAACCCGAAGGCCGAGGAGCTGCGCACCGTGCGCACCCCAGGGATCCCCAGCAGCGCAGTGGTCAGGGGGTAGGTGATCTGGTCTTCGATGTCCTTGGGCGATCGACCGGACCACTCGGTGAATACGATCTGCTGATTTTCGCCGATGTCCGGGATCGCGTCGACCGGCACCGGATCGCTGGGCAACGCCGTCGATGATTGGAATGGCGACACGTACAGGCCTGCGGCCACCAGCATCCCAGCCAGCAGGAAGACGATGAGTTTGTTGTCGACGAACCACCCGATGAAGCTGTGCCAGAATGACGGGGAGGCGGGCCGAGGCGGGGGCTGCGTCAATGCTGATGCCCTCCAGCCGCGGCCGGCGCGGGGCGCTCTGTGTCTTTAGGCGGCGGGGCCTTCAAGTACGCCCCGGGAGCCACATCTTCCTCGATATCACCGCAGGTGAGCATCGACGCTCCGAAGTACGGGTTCGAGATCTTCGTGCCGCGCTGCACCCATGACGCCCCCTTGGCGCCGCTGGCCATCGGGCAGAAGGCGATCTCGACTGAATCCGCGAGCGGGTTGCCGAATTGGCGGAGCAAGCGCACGATGGCTTGGCTCAGGGTCTCAAATCCTTGCCGTGCGGAGTCGAGATCCTTCGCCATCGCCACGTGCCCCGCGTGAGCTGTGATCTCAGTTCGCAGCGCGCCCCAGGCGCCAACAGCGGGCGCCGGCTTGCTGATCTGCAGCACCTTCGCGGCCTCTGAGAGCGCCTTCGCAGACGCAGCGGCGTCCGCCAGCGAGTCGTTGACCAAGGCGGTTTGGAGCTTGAGGTATGCGGCGACCACCGGAGCGAACAGCTGTCGCTGCGCCGCGGCCAGTTCGATGACTTCATCCCACGCGCCCGGTGAGCTGTCGTCTCCTAGGGACATCATGCTCGCCCCACCGCGGATCTGAAGATCTGCGTCGAGCGCGAAGGCCCCGCGCGACACCACTCGGTCGCCCTCCGCGAGCCCCGAAATGACGGGATAGTATTCGCCGAGCCGCGGCCCTAGTCGCACCGTGTGCGCGGCGTACAGCCCCGGCGTGTCGCCGGGTTGCTCCACGTACACCACCGCCCGTTTCCCCGTGAAGAGCGGGGCCGTCGCCGGGATCACTAACGGCTGAGTCGCGTGATCTGCGGCTTCTATACTGAGCGTGCCCTTGGCGAACATCCCAGGCCGCAGCTTGCCATCCTTGTTCAGTACCTCCACGCGGATACGAGTGGTCCGCTTGCGGCTGTCAAGCAGTGGTTCGATGAAGGCCACGCTGCCCTCGAACCGCTGACCCACGAGGGCCTCGACTTCGATGCTCACCTTCTGCTTCAGCGCGATGCGGGCAGTGTCAGACTCGTACGCGTCGAGCTGCACCCAGAGGCGGCTCAAATTCGCGATGCGATACAGCGGGGTACCGGTGGTCACGTAGGCTCCCTCGCTGGCGAGGCGCTCCAGCACCGTGCCCGAGAACGGTGACCGAATGCTCACTGACCTCGCCGGACGCTTTGCTTTCGCCATCCGCTCAAGGTCTCGCTGTGAAATCCCGAGCAGCAGGAGGCGCTCCTTGGTCGCGTCCAGAGCGGCCTGCGCGGCGGCCTTTGAGCTCTCTGGGCTGTTTGAGAGGCGAGACACCTGCTTCCCAGCGGCAATTAGATCCTGGTGGGCGGCGAATATCTCGGGACTGTAGAGCGTCGCGATGGTTTGACCGCCACCGACGGATGCCCCGGTTTCGCGCACATGCAGTCGATCGATGCGTCCGCCCGTCCACGCAGTGATCGTCTTGAGGGTCGACTCGTCTGCCTCGATCCGCCCTAGCAGCGTGAGCTGAGACGCCTGATGCGGGAGGCGCTTGGCCACCGTCGTGTTGAGCCGGGCGAGGGCAACTTCACGAGGGGACAGCTTGACCTCGTTGGCTCTTAGGTCGCCGGACCCATCGTCCCGCGCGACTGGGATCAAATCCATCCCGCAGATTGGGCACTGTCCAGGTTCGTTGGCGCGGATCTGGGGGTGCATGGAGCAGGTCCAGATTTGCGCCTTGGTCCCTTCGGCAGCCGGCGGCGCCGGCGCGGTCGGGCTCGCTGTGCCTCGAAAGGCGATCCCCCCCGCGGCGAAGCCCAGACCAGCGATCAACAGGCGAGGGGCCCAACGAGACAGCTTGACCTTTGCGCGCTCTCGGAGTGCTTGCTTATCTGACGACATCGCTTCCCTGTGGTTCTATTGCGGCCTCAAGGCGCCTCCCCGTGACTTCTTCCAGCTTCGACCAGGCTTTGGCGTACTCGGCCCGCGCGTCTACCCAGTCGAGGCGAAGCTCGAGCAGGTCGCGCTGTGCCAACAGCGCCTGGGCAACGGTTCCGCGACCCACCGCATAGGCGCCGAGCACCGACTCGTAGGCCGTCTCGGCTTGCGGCAGCAGCGTACCCTCGATCAGGCGCGTGCGGCGTGCAGCGTCGCGAACTCGCGAGAGCACCACGCCTAGCTGCGCGAGGGCTCGATTGATCGCTGCTCGCCGATCCGCGCGATAGGCTCTGGCTTCGGCGCGGGCGGAGTCCTCGCCATCTGAGTAGCTGCCTTGCCATAGCGGTACGCTCACTCCAGCGCTGACGACCACGGCGTGCTTGCCGTTATCGGAGGCGTTGGGCATTTGGCTCTCGCCCATGTAGATCCACTCTGCTCCAACGGTAAACCCAGGGAGCGCATCTGCAGCCTGTGCCTCGGCTGCAGTGTCTTGTGCTGCCGCGAGGTCCTCATAGGCGACCACGGTCGGGTGGCTCCGCGTGAGCTCGCGAAGCCTGACCTCGGAGAGCTTTGGGTGTGCGGGCGCGGGCGGCGCTGACGTCGTCGGCGCCTCGCCCAGCTGCTCGACCCCGCAGGCCTCAGCTAGCTTGGCGATCGCCGTCCGCTCCTGCTCGCCTAGCGTCGCGATTTGGTCTTCAAGCCGCGCGGCAGACAGGTCGACCTGCTGTTGTTCGGCGAGGCTGGCCGCGCCCGAGGCCAGGCGGCCTAACACCGTCTCCGACAAGCCGGTCAGGACGATCAAGTGGTCTCGACGGATCTTGGCCTTTTCTCGCACCAACCACAGCGACCAGTAGGCCTCCTCGACGCGCTCCGCGACCCCGAGCACCACCGCTTCGAAGCGACGCTGCATCGCCTGGGCCTGCATGGCCGCGGCGTCGCTGCCCGCGCTTAGCTTGGTTGGCCACGGAAACGCCTGTTCCAAGCCGACGTGGGTCTCGACGGAGGTGAGGAAGTAGCCGAAGCGAATCATGGGGTCGGGCAAGCGCCGCGAACGGGTGATGTTGAGCACGCTGGCCTCCCAGCGGGCGAAGGCTGCTTCTGAATCGGGATCGCTGCGCAGCGCGATGCTGAGGTAGCTGTCTAGAGAGCCGCTCGCTTGCTTGGACCCACCTTGATCCGGCGCGCTGCGCGCAGCCCGAGGGTAGTTGGCGAAGTCGCGGCGGGCGCTTGACTCGTGTGCTCCCGCGCACCCAGCGACCCAGGCAGCACAGGCGACGAGCACCAGCAGGTGTTGGGTTGGACGTTGGTGGCGCGACAGGTGGTAGCGCCACCCGTGACTGGCATGGGCTGACCGGCATATCATGCGGATACCTCACGGAAATCATCGGGGTTCAGTCCATGGCGGCGCAGCAGGCGGTAGAAGCTCTCGCGCTCAACCCCGGAGTAGCTGGCCGCGTCAGAGACTCTTCCATCGAAGCGCTTCAAGACGGCCTCTAGGTAGCGGCGGCCAAACTCGAATCGACCGGCGTTCATCGCGTCTGTCCATTTGCCTAGGTCACCGCCGACGCCCAGCGGCCAGCCTCGGACTTCTACAGGGAGATCGTCGAGTTCGATCTCTGGACCGGCAGCGTTACTGGCAGCTGTCTCGACTGCGCGTCGCAGCTGCGCGAGATTTCCAGGCCACTCGTAGGTGGTCATGGCGTCCAGCGCTAGCCGGCTGATGCCCCGTAGACGCGTAGTCCCAGTAGCGCTGATGAACTCGCGTAGGAAGCGATACGCGAGGAGGTCGATGTCTGCGGGGCGCGCGCGCAGTGGCGGGATCTCCAAGACCGGTGTGAGCAGCGCTGCGAGATCCGGGCGGAAAGTTCCAGCGGCGACCATCCCGTCCAGATCGTGCCGGGTGCTGCAGATGACCAAGGCGTCGACCTCGTAGGGCGTCGTGCCATCGGCGCGCGTGGCGGTGCGGCTGCCCAGCGCGTCCGCCAGCTTTTGTTGGAGCGATGGTCGCAGCGAGCCCACCTCTTCTATCCACAGCACCCCGCCTTTGGCCCGTTCGAGCGCTCCCTCGCGCCCAGCCCGCGCCGCAGGGGGTGGCGCGCCGCGCGAACCGAACAGCTCTAGCTCGACGCGGCCCGCGGCAGCTTCGCCACAGTTGAGGTGCACGAACGGACCAGAGGCTCGTGGCCCGATCAGATGGAGCGCGCGTGCGACGCTGCCCCGGCCCGTACCTGGCTCGCCGACCAGCAGCAGCGCCTGAGGCTCCGCGTTCGCCAGGCTGCGCGCGCGGTCAGCCAGGTCCTGCAGATCACGGCTCCGGGAGACCAACCCAGGAAGTACCTCTGCGCCTGAGCCCGACTCGGCATCGTTCAGGGCGGACCGCGCCATCGCGACTAGCAAGACGCTGCGGGCGGCCGCTGGCTCAAAAGGCTTCGTGATGTAGTCGAAGGCCCCGAGCTTAATCGCCTCGACAGCGGTCCCCACGGATCCGTACGCGGTCATCACGACGAACTCCGTTAGTGGGCGCAGGCGCTTGCTGGCCCTCAGCACCTCGAGCCCGCTCATGTCAGGCATCTTCAGGTCGCACAGCACCGCGTGGATCTGCTCGGTCACGAGGTGGCGCAGCGCTTTGGCGCCGTTGTTGGCGGTCAGGACGGTCGCGTCCCGCTTCATCACCTTGGACATCAGCCGCAACATGTTGGGGCGGTCGTCGACCACGAGCAGGACGGGTTTTTGGTTGGTCATGCGTCCGCTCCTTGCTGTGTCTGAGCTGTGACTGTGCGCGGGAGGCTCAACCTGAACAGGGCGCCGCCCGCTTCCCCGGACAGCACCTCGATGGACCCGCCGTGGGCGCGCACGATCCCAGCGCAGACCGCTAGGCCCAAGCCCGTGCCTCCTGGGCGGTTTGAAAAGAAGGGCTCAAAAATACGCAGTTTGTCTGCAGGCGCGACGCCGCTCCCTTCGTCCTCCACCTCGACCACGTAGCCTCCATCACTTGGCCTGCCGCGCACGTGGATCTGCGTCCCCTCCGCGCTACAGTCGACGGCATTTTGAAGCAAGTTGAACACGACCTGGCGCAGGCGATCTGGGTCCCCGCAGACAACTCCGGGCTGTACTTGCAGGGCGATTTCCCGCTCTCCTACCCGATCGCGGAAACGCTCGGTGACACCCGCAATGAACGTCGGCACGTCGATGCGGCGCTTCGCTGGCGTGGGCGCCCTCGCGTAGGACAGGAGATCTTCGGCGATTCGCTGACACTGGCGCGCCTCCTCATCCAGGATCTCGAGTTCTTCGCGCAGCGCTGTGTCCTCGGCTTCGTCGAGCATCGTCTTGAGGTAACCGCGGATAATGCCGATGGGGTTGTTCAGCTCATGGGCGACGCCCGCCGCGATCTGACCTAGGACCGCCATGCGCTCTTGATGGATGAGCCGGACTTCGCGCTGCTTCAGCTCACTCGCCATGCGATCTAGGGCGCGAGACAGCACGCCCAGCTCCCCTTTGCCTGCGCTGCCGACACGCACGTCAAAATCGCCCCGCGCCACGTGGTCGGCGGCGCTGGTGAGATCAACCAACGGTCCGAGCACTTCACGCCGGAGCCGCACGGTAAAGACAATAGACAGCGCCACCACGATCAGGGCGCACGCCCCACCCGCGAACAAGCCGATGTTCGTGGCTGTAGTGGCGCGGACATGCGAGTGCGCCATCCTCGAATTCGAGGCGGTGGCCAGCTCGTCGGCGCCCTTCGCTAGATCCCGACCCAGTCGCTCAAGCTTTCGATGGGCCAGGCGGTAACCCATCGTGTCACCGCTCTCGGCTGCCGGAAGCGCGGAGGAGACAAAGGTCTCGTGCAGCTGCTGCTCCTCCGCGCGGAGTTTAGTGACGCTCGCTCGCCCCGAAGGTGGGAGCTCGCGCTCGAGCTGGTCGAGGCGCTCATGGACCACGGCTCGCCACTCACGGTAGTGAGCCAAGTGGCTCTCGTCGCCCTCGATCAGTGAATGCGCGATGTGGATGTTCAGCTCACGCATGGCCGCCGAGAGCTCGAGGCCACCCTGCACCGTCGCCTCGCTCTGGCGCATGCCAGCGATCAACCCGCTGACGTCACGAATGACCAAGAGCAGCGCGGCGCACATCAGGAGGCTGACGAGACTCACCCCCACGTAGCCCAGCGCGAGCTGCCTCGCGATGTAGCGAGGGTTGGTTGTGGTCGATTCGGTCATAGCTGGCGCCTTCAGCAATCCCTAGCAGACCGCTTGGCATCGGTCTACCGTTTAGATATGCACAGCCTCAGGGCGGCTTCAGCCAGCGAGTGGGCGTGAATTGCAGGCAATAGAGCCCTCAGTGTGAGGATCGCGTGCACTTGCTACGAGCAACCTGAGGGCGTGCAAGAACCCTTGCGAATTGTGACTATTACGGTTACAAGAGCTACGAGCAGCACGCGGTCGTCGGTGGGGATGCGTCTGTCGAGGATCGCTGTTTGGAATACATTATTGAAACAAGGAGCTCAGAAAATGAGGAACCCTCGACCGCAGCAATTGGACCGATTTCTCGTCGCGCTGGTGTTTGGCGCGCTAGCGCTCAGTGGTTGTGAGGATAAACCGGCAAGAACTGAGGCAGCGGCTTCGGCGTCAGCAGCTCAACCTGCCGCGATCGTGGTCGCCGCGGAGGGGACGCGGTTTGACCCGGCGGTCCCGGTGGAGAGTATTCCCGACGGCTCCTGGATGTGTAACATGAACGGACACGTTCACTACGCGGCGAAGAACAAGGGCGACGGGAAGTGCCCGGTGTGCTCGATGGCTTTGGTGCACAAGGAGCCCGGCGGTAAGGCACCGACGGGAATGTCTGACGACGGCGCGAAACATATGGACCACGCTGGGGCCGCAGCCCCTTAGGATGGCGCGGCGCAAGACGCGACCACCCAATCCCACCCCACCGATGCACTCGGCCATGGGGCTGCGCGGACTCGCGTGGCGCTGCGACCGCGTGACTCCATTGTCCAGCACCCAATCCAAGGTCCGCTCGCGTCAACCCCAACCCAGGACACACACCTCCACATGAACCCCGATCCCATCCTCGCTTACCAAGACCAGACCTTCCTCGACAGCGACGAAGGCCGCCCGCTGCGCATCCTGGCCGAGTACCTGCACCCGCTGCGAACCCTCCAGCGAGAGCACGTAGAGGACACCATCGTCTTCTTCGGCTCAGCTCGGCTGCGCGAAGACGGCCCGCTTGGGCGCTACTACAACGAAGCGCGGCAGCTCGCCCGCCTGGTCACCGAGTGGTCCGCGGCGCTACACTGTGAAGGGGAGCGCTTCGTGGTGTGCACCGGCGGCGGGGGCGGGATCATGGAGGCCGCCAACCGCGGGGCAGCCGACGCTGGCGGGCGCAGCATCGGCCTCAACATCGGGCTGCCCCACGAGCAGCGGCCCAACCCCTATATCAGCGCGGGCTTGAGCTTTGAGTTCCACTACTTCTTCACTCGAAAGCTCTGGTTCGCCCACCTGGCTCAGGCGATCGTCGTGTTTCCGGGAGGTTTTGGCACCCTGGATGAGCTGTGTGAGCTGCTCACCCTGTGTCAGACCGGCAAGATCGCCCGCAAGATCCCGATCTTGCTCTACGGCTCCAGCTACTGGCAGGAAGTGATCCATTTCGACGCGCTCGTTCGCCATGGCTTTATCAGCCAGGGGGATCTCGACCTCTTCCAGTTCGTGGACAGCCCCGCGGCGGCGATGCAGGCCCTGCAGGACCGGCTGGGTCGGGCCGCGGAGTGCACGATGCCCGGATTCGCGAAGACCCTTACTCCTTGCGCCGAGCCTGAGGCCGCGCCGGGGAAGGACTGACGAGTCGCCGTGACGTGACGGGCTAGGCGAGCTGGCGCAAGCACGGATCGATCAGCTCGGCGCGGCAGAGCCCGCGCAAGGCTTGCCACTCGCTGGTGTCGATCTCTCCCCACAGCGCGCCGCTGCTCAGGGCGAGGTGAGGCGGATCAGCGCCGGCTGCTGGGCTGGCCTGCGTGTCTTGCGCGCGCGCCGCGCTGGGTGCCGGCAATCGCACGCCTTGCGTGTGGCACCAGCGCAGCGTGGCCAGGGCGATCGCTGCGTGGCGACGCTCGTCGTGCGCCACCTGCGAGAGCAGCGCGCCGAGCGCAGGACACGTCGCGCGCTGGCTGGCGCGGTACAGCCCTAGGGCTGCGCTGGCTTCGGGTTCAAAGGCTTCATCGAGGGTGTTTGCGGCGAGGGCGGTGAGCGCCGTCTGCCGATCCATCGCGGGCACCTGGCTGCGGTCGTAGTGGGGCAGGTACAGCGCGCCGAGGCGCGTGCGCGGCGCGCCCCAGCTCTGCGCCACCCCCAAACAAACTTGCGTGTGATCGAGCTCATCCCGGGCAGCTTGGATGTAGGCCTGAAGTAGCTCGCGTGGCGCACCCAGGCTGAGCAGCTCTAGCCGCGCGCGCGCGAACGACGCGATGCTCGCGTGCTCGAGCTGAGCCTGCTCAAGCCAGTGCTGGACCAGCCGCTCGCGCAGCGCCTCGGGTGGCTGCTGGAGCTGTTCAATAGATTCCGGGTGGAAATTGTTAAGCGGAGCCAGATCGCTGATTAAGCCCGCGGTAAGCGCCTGGTCGCCGCTCACCAGGGGCCTGCCGCCTGGCGTCTTCTCGTGCCAGTTGTAGCAGCACAGCGGCGCGTGGTTGATGTCTGCCCGCCGCATCTTGGTCAACACCTCATCGAAGAACGCGCGGCTGCTGCGGGGTAGCTCGACGTACTCAGGGCTTGAGTCTTTTCCGTCTGGCATTTTGCCGCCGTCGAGGAACTTAGGGCAGCCGTCCACGTCGGGTGAGCCGAGGAAGCGCATGCCCTCAGCCAAAGGCGGCGCGCCGCACCAGCGCCCAGAGGGCGGGTGCGCTGCTTCGCCGTCGCTGCCCAGCGGTCGCGCGAGGCCTGAAGCCAGGATGGGCGCCTTTGCGCTGCTCGCCGCTTGCCCGCGCGGCGCGTCATCGCAGCCGCTCAGCCCCACCACGCCGAGGCCCAGCGTCATCCCGCTCAATAGCCAAAGCACGTCGCGCTGCATGACGCTCACCCAAACAATGTCTCGACGACCTCGCGCAGCAGCGCTTGGGAGTCCTCGGCGTCGAGCTCCAGCGCGCTGGCCAGCGACTCGATGGCCGCGGCCTCGGCGTGAGCCACGTGGTCGTCCACGAACGCCACCCCGGCGGCCAGCCGGTACGCGAAGGCGCGACCGTCCGCTGAGCTGATGCGCGCTGCGGCGCTGTGCATGCGCGCGCTCCAGCCGTCCGCCGCGAGCTGCTCATTCAGCGCGTTCAGCGTGGGGTGCAGCTTGAGCCCCCGGACGGCGTGCAGATCGGCGATGGCTTCGATGGAGCCGCTCAGCTGCTCTAGCTCCTCGTCGGAGATCTCGCCGTCCACCGCCGCCATCAAGAACATCAGCTCGATGGTCGCCTCAAACTCATTGGCTAAGCTCTGTTCGTCAGTGTTCAAGCTAGAGCCGGGCGCCAGGCTCTTGGCGTGGGCGGTGGCTGCCGCGCGCGCGGTGACACCTGTCGCGAGCTTCTTGAGGCGAACGTCGAGATCCATGGGCGGCAGGATAACCGGCCGCTGGCGGTTTGGCGATCTCGCGCTGGATTATGCGGCGGTGGATCCACCTCGGCAGATCGCCCGCTGGGCTCGGGCCGCTGCGCGCGCAGTAAACCTGGGTCAAGAGCCTGATTTGGCGTCGCAGGTGCGGCGGTGGCGTTGCGGCGCGCGGAGCAGCGGGCTACCCCTCAGCGGTGACCGCCGCCCCCAGTCAGTTCGGTTCGCGCGAGCCAGCCGCCGCCAAGTGGATCATCGGCGGCCTCTCGATCTTGGTCTGCGCGGCCGTGGTGATGGTGATGTTCGCGTTTCCGGGGCGCACTGAGCTGGGCAAGCCGGGGATTTTACCCACCATCAACGCGCTGCTCAACGGCAGCGCCGGCGTGTTCTTGACCCTCGGCTACGTGTTCATCCGGCGCGGCAACCGCTTGGCTCACAAGCGCAGCATGCTGACGGCGTTCGCGATTTCATGCGGCTTCTTCGTGACCTACGTGCTGCACCACGCGCAGGTCGGCAGCGTGCCGTTTCAGGGCACGGGCGCGGTGCGCGTCGTGTACTTTGCCATGCTGCTCCCGCACATCGTGCTGGCCGCCGCGCTGGTGCCGCTGGCGCTGCTCACCGTGTATCGCGGCTGGACTAATCGAATTGATCGTCACCGCAAGGTCGCGCGTTGGACCTTTCCGATTTGGATGTACGTCTCAGTCAGCGGCGTGGTGCTCTACTTCATGCTCTATCATTTGTGAGCTGCATTACTTGTGAGCTGCATTACTTGTGAGCTGGGCGTCGCCCGGCCTACGCGCGGTTTTTTGCGGAGCGCAGCGGTTTGGCGCGCTCAGCTCGAGCTCATGGCGTGCACGCGCAAGATCGACTGCGCGATGGGCTTCGGCACCTCTTCTTGGAGGAAATGACCAGCGTCGGTCCAGGTGAAGTTCGCGCTCGGCAAGATCTTCTCCAAATGTCGCCCCACGGAACCGAGCACTGGGTCTCGCTTGCCCCACACTACGTCGACGGGGCCATCGAACCCCAGCACCAGCTCTTGGCTGCGGGTGAGGGGCTCAATCGACGGGTGGTCGAAGCTGTCTGGCACCATGCGCGCCAGCGCTAGCGGCGCCTCACGGTCGTGGTAATGGCTGAGCGGCAGGCGATACGCGCGCGCCACCTCACCAGAGATGCTGCTCGGGTCGCCTTGGGCGCGCCCCAGGGCGATTTGGGGAAAGCCCAAGCGCTTGAAGGCAAAGTCACTCACCAGCGGCATGCGCGCGAAGCGGTGAAAGGCCGTGGCCTTGAACCCAGCCCGCGGCGGGCCGATCACCGTGTTCAAGATCACCAGGCCCCCGAGCTGCTGTTTGCGATCTGCCAAGGCGCGCAGCCCGATCGGGCCACCCCAGTCTTGCCCCACGAAGATCAAGTCCTCCAGCCCCAGCTGGTCAATCAGCGAGCCGATCCACGAGGCGTGGTGATCCAGCTGGTGAACCAGGGGATCTCGCGGCTTGTCCGAGAAGCCGAGGCCGATCAAATCCGGCATGATCAAGCGCACGTCTTGTGCCGCCAGGTCGGCGGCGATCTTGCGGTACAGGTAGCCCCAGGTGGGGTTCCCATGCAGTAACAGCACCGGCCGGCCGCGGCCCTGTTCCATCACGTGCATGCGATAGCCGCCCACCTGCACGCGGTAGCGGCGGAAGGGCAGCTGTTGGTTCAGCCAACTCGGGAGCTCGGGCGGGGGCAGTTCAATCACGCCGCAGACTCTACACGTTCGGACCAGGGGGTGGGCAAGGCTGTGTTATGCAATGTCATGTCGCAGCCAGACTCGGGCGCAGAAGCTGCCGTAGATCGCCGAGCTGTCGAGGCGCAGCCAGGCGCGGCGCAGCAGGTGAGCGCAGCGCAGCTGGCGCAGCACGTGGTGGCGGTCACGGGCGCCACAGGCTTTCTAGGCTCCCACATCGCCCTCGAGCTGCGCCGCGCGGGGGCCAGCGTGCGCGCCGCCGTGCGCAGCCCCAGCAAGGGCCAGTGGCTGACTGAGCGCGGCGTTGAGTTACACCGCGCGGATCTAAACGACGTGGCGGCGCTGACTCAGGCGTTCACGGGCTGCACCGCGGTCGTCGCCAACGCGGCGCTCGGCTCAAACCAGGGCAGCCTCGAAGAGCTCGTGCGCGGCAACACCGACGGCGTGCGCAACACCCTGAGCGCCGCCGCCCAGGCTGGCGTGGGGCGGGTGGTGTACATCTCGAGCGTCGCCGTGTACCAGAACCGCGTGCTGCGCTGGCAGGCCGAAGACTCGCCGCTGTTTGACACCGACGCTGTTGCCTCCGGGAAAAGAACGCGCGGCGTCAGTGACTTGACCACCGACTGGCGCTACGCCCACAGCAAGGCGCTGGCGGAGGCGCTAGCCTGGTCAGAGGCGGCGCGCCTCAGCCTACAGCTGACCAGCCTGCGCCCAGGGCCAGTGTACGGCTCCCGCGACACCAAGCTCATGCCGCGGCTGTTACGCCGGCTGCGCGGGCCGCTGCTGCCGGTGCCGAGCGTGGGGCTGCCCTTCGTGCACGCCGCAGACGTGGCGCTCGGGGTGGTGGGCGCGCTCAGCAGCCCAGCGAGCGTTGGTGAGGCCTACAACGTGTGCGGCCCGCCCGAGGCGTTGTCGCGGGTGCTCTCCGACCTGGTCGCGCTGCGCGGCCGCGGCCCCCGGGTGCTCAGCATCCCGCTGCCGCTGTGGGTCGGCTTCGACACCCGCAAGGCGGAGCGCGACTTAGGTTTCCGCGCGAGAAATCTGAGCGCGGGCTTGCGCGAGGCGCTCGAGCTAGACGCTTGAGCTAGCCAGAGGTCTGCGCGTCCCTAGTCGGGGCAGCAGTCGTCGGGCAGTAGATCGCTGCACTCCTTGGACTCTGGCACGCTCCAGTTGCGCTTGAAGCAGCTGGGTTGGCAGCTGGAGACGGTGGCTTCAAAGCGTGTCGACTGCTGCATCTGAAAGCCGTCTTGGCAGCCTTGCTCATCGCGCGCCATGGGTGCTCGACCCTCGCAGGCGCCGGCTGATACGCAGGCCAAGCAGCTGCAGCTGATGCGCGACAGCGCGACCCCTGGCTTGAAATAGCTGGGCGGCGTGAAGGTCGGTTGCTCGCTGCTGCCAGGTGAGCAGGCGCTCAGCGTGGCGACCGCGGCGCCCGCGGTGATCGCGGTGATCGCGGTGATCGCGACGCGGGCCATGACGCCGCGTATGACGGGCTGCGTTGAACGCCGTGGGGCGTGCCTGCCTCCCACCCCCTGATCCTGCTCTTGCTGCATATGGCCTTATAGAACGCTGGGCTCGGCGTCGTGCATGGCGCCGGCCGCGGTGAATGGACCCACCAGCTGGCTAGAGCTTGGGCGCTGAATGACGCGAGGGGAAGGGGAGAGCTGCGCTGCGTGCTGCGCTGCGTAGTGACCCGCTGCTGCGCTGCGTAGCGGAGTGACGAATACGCACGTGGAAAAATTCGCCAAATCCCCTCCCGAATACTTGGCCGGGTGAAGTGGCCTGCCGCATGGATAGAACACCATGCAGTTCTTCAGTGAAGCTCCGGGGATGGTCCTGACCTTGCTGGTGTTCGAGATCTTGCTGCTGCTCGTGCTGATCGGGCGCGGCAGCCGCAACGATCCGCGGGGCTCGGTGTTGCCGCGGGCGTATCTGCAGAACCGCGCGCTGGAGCGCGAACCGCTGGGTTTTCACGATCGCCTGGGCATGTAAGTACGCCCCCGCGAGTCTGCGGTTGATCGCAGGGGCTGCTTAGCGCTCAATGCGCCCCATGCGCGCCGTCGTTCAGCGAGTGACTTCAAGCCATGTGGACGTGCTGCGAGCCGAGGCGTCCGGCGCGAGCGCAGGCGCCGAGCGCGTCGGACAGATCGCCCACGGCCTGACGGCGCTGGTCGGCGTCGCCGTGGGAGACACGGAGCAAGACGCGGCGTGGCTGGCTGACAAGCTGGTCAACCTGCGGCTGTTCGAAGATCCCGACGGTAAGATGAACCTCAGCTTGCTCGACGTGTCCGGGGCGCTGTTGGCCATCAGCCAGTTCACCCTGCTAGGTGACGCGCGTAAGGGGCGCCGGCCGAGCTTCACCGCGGCCATGGAGCCCGCGCAGGCAGAGCGACTGTTTGAGCACTTCTGCACGGCAGCGCGCAGCCTCGGCTGCGTGGTAGAGACCGGGCGTTTCCGCACCCATATGCGCGTGAGCATCGAGAACGACGGGCCGGTGACCCTGCTGATCGACAGCAAGCGGGAGTTTTAGTCGGGCTGCTTGTCCGGCTGCGGCCCCATGGCGTCCATCACGCCCTGGATCGGGCTGTACAGATCTCGGTAGCCGAGGGAGCGCTTGCTGCTGAGCAGCAAGCTGGCGCAAGGGGCGTCGCGGGCGATGGCCAGGGCGATGCGGCTGACGACCTTCCTCCGGCCCCCGTCGTTCCTGAGGCCGAGCACGACCAAGTCGGCGCTGGCCGCGGCGCGCTTCAGGGCGGCGACTGGCTCGTCGTCGCGCAGGACATCCACCTGGGGCTCGCCGACCACTTGACCCCTCGCCAGGCGTCGGATCCGCTGCTCAGCTTCCGCGACCTCGGCGTCTGTCGCCTTGCCAGGTACCACGGTCACGAAGCGGACGTCGCGCTCCCCTGCGCGGCACAAGGCACCCAGGATGCGAGCGCGCAGCTTGTGCTCCTCGCCCTTGCCGCCGATGGGCACGATAACGCGCTTGGCTGCGGCGAGCGCCCAGCCGGGGGGTGCGCGGATCATCGCGACGTCGCAGTCGACGTCGTCGATCAGCTGCTCGAGCTCGGGGCTCAGCGTGTTCTTTCCCGACGGAAGTTGCCCAAGCCCGAGCAACAGGCTCTCGCACTCGTGAAACTGCGCGACCCTTCGGATTTGGGCCCACGCGTCAGGGGACACCGAGATCAGCGCGTCAGGGCTGTATCCAGCCGCGAGGGAGGTGCTCAGCGCCTCTGTGACCGCGTGCTGCGCGCCCGCGAGCTGCACGCGAGCATCGCCGCCAGGCGGCGTGGGTGCTACGACAGACAGCAGCAGGACGCGGGCGTAGTCGTTTGGGGCGAGGGCGTGGGCGACCTCGACCAGCGTGCGGGCGTTGGCGGGGCTCGCGATGGGCACGACGACCAATGGCTGTTTGCCGCGCAAGCGCCCCAAGGATGGATCCATACCTTCAACGCCGGCGTCGGCTATTTCCGCGCGGGTCTTGAACAGCGAAAAGTACAAGAACACCCCAAACGCCAGCCACATCAGGGTGATGCGGCCTGCGGCGGGCACCGCGATGGCTTCGAACACACCGAGCCCGAGGCAGGCGAGCCCACCGACCAGGGGGACCAGCGGAAACCACGGCGCGCGATAGATGTTCGCGTCCGGCGCAGCCCGCTTTCTGGCCAAGTAGGCGGTGGCGTGGATCAGCGCGAACGACAGCAAGAAGATCAAGCTGGACGCCGCGCCGGCAGCCTCCAGGTCAGGCAGCACGAAGAGCACCAGCACCACGCCGAGCCCCGTGGCGATCACCCCGTTCGCCGGGGTCTGGTGCTTGGTGTCGATGCGGCCGAGGATCGTGGGCAGCGTGTGATCTTGCGCCATGGAAAGCGCGATCCGCGAGCCGGCCATGATGTTCGCGCTCAGGGCTGACAAGAACGCCAGGATCGCGACCACGATCACCAGCCAATACCCTACGGTACCGAAGTACTCGCGCACCGCTGCGGCGATCAGGGTGTCACCGTGCTGCGCTGAGAACTCCGCGAGCGTGGTCCCCGCGGGCACCCCGACGGTCCCGGTGAAGAACAACAACGGGATATAGATCGCCACCGCGATGCCTACGGATAGAAACATCGCGTGGGGGATCACCCGCCTCGGATCCTTCACGTCGCCCCCGACCGCCGCGATCACTTCGAACCCATGCAGCAAGACGAAGGTCACCCCCATGGCGTGGAGCAACCCGCTGGGCCCGTGGTGAAAGAAGGGCGAGAGCGGTCGGATTTGCTCCGCCGGTTGGCCGAGCAACATCGCCGCAGCTCCCGCGAGGATCAGCACGACGAAGATCCCGATCTTGGCGACGTTGATCCAGTTGCCGCCGCCCGAGGCGTGGCGGGTGAGCAGCAACGTGTAGTAGGCCGTGGCCGCTCCCGCTACGAGCACCATCGCAGCGTGGGAGGAGGTCCAAGCAGGCGCCGCGATGCCGGCGACAGCTAAGACTTCTCGCAGCATCAACAGCGCAAAGGCGGCGAAGCCCAGGGCGTAGAGCACGCAGGCCACGATGTACGCGAACCACAGCACCCAGCCCACCGCGAAGGCGGCGCGAATCGACAGCACTCGGTTCGCGAACACGTAGGCCCCACCGGAGCGCGGGAACGCGGTCGCCAACTCAGCGAAGCTCATGGCGGTGAGGAACGCGATGCCGCCGTTCAGCGCGATGGCCACGATCGCGGCGCCGCCCGCGCTCAAGAACGCTGCGCCAGCCAGCGCGAGGATGCCGCCGCCGATGATGGCCGCGACGCCGATGTTGGTGGCCCCAAACAGGCCAATGCTTCGTTCGCGATCCGGTGTGCCAGGTGGCATTCAGGGCTTCCTTGCTGGTTCTGTGTGCGGGGCTCAGCGCAGGCGTGGGTTGTTCGCTGCGCGGGTTGTTCGCTGCGCGGGGCTCAGCGCGGGCGTGGCTGATGGAGCCTGCGGGTCGTGGCGAATGAGATCAAAGCTATACGGAAATAAAACGCGGAGTAAGGCAGGCGCACGTTACACTCATCTGCCCAATTTAGCCAGCCTTGGGATGGTTCCGCAGTGTGTAGAGCGCTGCGTTATGCGTGGCGCTGAGCTTCAAAGGTCGCCCCAGCGCGGCGCGACCCGGTTGTCGCTGCTGCCGTGTGGCAACTTGGCGTCATCGCCACGGCGATGGTGGTGTCAGGCGACGCTCAGCTCCTGCGCGCCGAGCGACCTCAAGCCATGCAGCGCGCCAAGCGCGCTGTGCGCACCACATGAGCGCGTGAGCGCGCGCTGCGCGAGGGCGCTGTGGCTCCACGGCGAGCGGCCGCGCCAGCGCTCGATGGCACGCCGCCGACCATGATGCACTGGCGGATAACCCGGCGCAGCGCGCGAAGCGCCGCCTCGAGCCGCCCCGCGCGGGCGTAGCGCGCGAAGCGCCGCCTCGAGCCGCCCCGCGCGGGCTAGCCGAAGACACGCCCTGTGCGCGCAGCCTTGAAGCGCGGCGTGTGGGCTGAGAGCCTCGGGAGCGCGCTAGATTGACGGCTCAGGGGGTTATCCACTGGTGCATCATCGGGCGCAGCGTCCAAAATGGCTCACGCTGGCGTCGAAGCGCGCCGTGCGCGGAGACCCCATCTGGCGCAGGCGCGCGCGTAGGGCGCAGCGCTGCCACGGGTTCCAGCGCTTCTAGGCTGAGCGGGCTTCCCAAGCGGCGCTGGCTGTGGGTAGATCCAGCATGGACATTCGCAGGATGGGGGAGGGCGATCTCCCCGAAGTCGCACGGCTCTACCTCAAGGCCTATGGCGTGGACTGGAACGAAGCCGGCGCCCAGAAATACATCGGCAAATTTCAGCGCATCGAACCGGAGAGCTGCTTGGTGGCGTGCGTAGACGGCAAGCTCGCGGGCGCGCTGCTCAGCTACTCGTACGAGCGCGAGACGGGCCTGGTGCTGTTCATTCAAGAGCTGTTCGTGGATCCGGACGTTCGGCATCAGGGGGTGGGGAAGCAACTGATCGCGTGGTTGCGCGACAGCTTCACCCTGGCGGCCAAGGTCAAGATCACGCCGCTGGTCAAGGCGGACACCGGCGTCATGAACTTCTACAACAGCCTAGGCTTTGAAAAGGACCGCGCGGTAACATTCATGGACGGCTACTAGCGCCGTGTTCGTCCGGCCAGGGCAGGGTGTTGGGGCGGCACCCAGTTCGTGCCAACCGCGCTGTGCCCCGATCTCGCGCACGCGCGACGGGCTCCTTTCGGACGATTTCTCGCAACTGATCGCGCCCCGCACCGAGTCTGCGCTCATTGGGTTACCGGAGGAATGTCATGCGAGTAAGTGTTTGGTTTCTGGGCGTTTTGGTCGGCGGTTGTGCAGCTCAGGCTGCGAGCGACGATCCATCCTGTCGCGAAGGTGATTTGGGCTGCGTTTGCTACGGCAACGGTACGTGCAACGCGGGCCTCGTGTGCGCAGGGACGCTGTGTGAAGCCGCAGGCGCAGCCCCCGGCGCTGACTCGGGTCCCGGCGCTGACTCGGGTCCCGGCGCTGACTCGGGTCCCGGCGCTGACTCGGGCGCTGACGCGGGCGACGGCCAGCCGGACGCCGCGCCGGTGGAGGAGATCTGCAGCCTGTTGGCTCCGACGTTCACCGAGAGCACGACCATCCCCAAGGGCTGTTGGCTCGTGCAAGCTACGCCCTCCATGCCCAAGGACGCGGTGCTCACCCTAGGACCGGGCGCGAAGCTGAAGTTCACCGCGGGCGCAGGGCTGCGGTTCGAAAGTAGTCAAACGTTCCATGCGGTTGGAACGGCCGCTGACCCAATCCTGCTGACTGGGGAGAAAGCTACCCCGGGCGCGTGGATCGGGGTGCAGACGCGCTCGAACGGAGTCCGCGTGGAGATGGAGCACGTGACCATCGAGTACGCTGGGGGCGGGGGAGACGCTGAGGCCGCCGGCTTGCAGTTGGATGGCCCTGAGCGAGCGCAGCTCAGTCACATCACCCTGCGCCAGAACAGCAACTGGGGCTTCAACTTCTATCTCTACTACTCCGCCGTGGTCATGCGGGACAGCGTGGTGACGGGGAACAGCGCAGCGGGGGGCCACGTCGCCGGCGCCTGGACTGAACTCCCGGGCGTGTTCGACGAAACCACGCAGTTTCACGGAAACGGTCAAGACTGCATCGTGGATGACTTGTGGTACGCAGCCGGCGAGCAGCGGCCAGCGTCGCCGGGCGTGCCATACTGCCCGTGAGTCGTTGCTGCAGCGTGCCGTTCCTCGGCGCTGATCGCGACGGGCCTAGCGAAACTCGAGCTCGCTGAACGTCTCCGCGTTCACCTGCCAGGCTTCGTCAGCGTGAGGGAACGCCTCATAGAAGCTGCTGAGCGCGCGCTCGTGGCGCGGTCGCGGATCACCCCAGGTGACCTGGACCGGGATGATCCGCCGGCCGTCGCGCACCACGAAGTCGACCTCGCCGCCGTCGCCGCGCCAGTACATCACCTCGCCAAAGCGTCGCCTGAGCACCAGCTGCGTCGCGCACCTCCAGGGACTTGCCGCGATCGGCGCCGCCCGGCGTGATGACGACGCGGCGTAGCCCGGTGTCGATGGGGTACACCTTGCGGTTGCGCTGGATGCGTTTCCGTTCGGATGTAGCAAAGAAGGCTACTTGAAACAGCAGGTAGGCCGCCTCACAGGCGTCCAAGTAGGACCCCGCGGTGTCAGTCGCCAGCCCGATGGCCGCGGCGACGCGGCGCAGGCTGAGCTCGGAGCCTGCCGCCTCTCAAGGGGCTCGGCAGACATAGTGTCGATTGTAGTCGACATTCTTAATACTGTCTAACGTGTTGGTCACTAGGCAAAGCGTCGGACACAGTCGACACTCCGGCGGCGAGGCGAGCGCGGGCGAAAACGCAGGGACTCACAGCCTGGGGAAGATCCCAGAGCCGTGCAGCGTATTAGCCCAGGCCGCGCGCACGGGACCGACGTCTTAGGCTTAGGCGTTCAGCCAGGGGATGGGCTCAGTCAGCTGTGCTTTGGCGGCTCGTTGGTGACTGCGGCGGCTGCGCTCGCGGCGGCTGCGCTCGCGGCGGCTGCGATTGAAAGCTCTCCGCGTCTGGCTCGACAGGGCCCGCATCCTAGATCAGTCTGCTGGGGGTTCAACCAGACACACCGGAGGTTAGAGATCGCACAAACTACGAGACAAGGCAGCGCGAGCCGGAGCCAGTCACCGCCGCTAACCGCGGGCAGCGATGGTCAAACGCGCAGTCGACTGCGCCAGCGAGCGCTGATTCTGGCCCAGCCGTGCGCTGTGGCGCTGAGCGCCTTGGTGCTGTGCGCTGTGGCGCTGTGCAGCGTGACCCTGAGCAGCGCAGCCCTAGGGGCCGACCGCGGCGAGGAGCTGGAGAAGAAGCTCCCCGCCAAGTTCCGCAAGTCGCCGTACTCGCTCATGTCCCTTTCCGTGGGGCATCCGAATGACGGTTTTCAGCTGCGCGCCAAGCGCCTAAAGCCGAACAAGTACCTGAAGGTGCGCAGCTCGAGCAAAGCCTACGGGCACCCAGCCTTGGTGTTGATGTTGAAGCGCAGCGCGAAGCAAATCGGCCGCTCGGTACATGGCTCGCGCTTGCTGGTGGCTGACATTTCAGCCAAGTACGGCGGCTCGCTCAGCGGCCACCGCTCGCAGCAGAGCGGGCGCGACGCCGACGTGGCGTTCTACATGCTCGACGCCCAAGGCAAGCCCATCGACGCCCCGCGCTTGTTGGCCTTCGACGGCAACGGCAAAGCCAAAGACGGCAGCGGCCTGCGCTTCGACGACTACCGCAACTGGCTGCTGGTCAAATCGTGGGTGGACGACACCCGAGCCGGCCTGAGCCACGTGTTCGTGTCCACGCCGCTGCGCGCGCGCCTCCTCGACTACGCGCGCCATGACGCCCGCTTCAAGAGCTACGTGAGCAAGGCGGCGGCGCTGCTCAAGCAACCCTCACGCTCCAGCGCCCACGACGATCATTTCCACGTAAGAATATCGTGCCCTAAGCGCCAGACCGAGATCTGTCACGAGCAGTCCAAGCGCCGCGGAAGCAACGCTGAGGATTAGGGGGTGGGGGTGGGGGGCGCGATCGGACGCGCCCTCACCTCAGGCTGGTGAAAGAGCGCTTCGGCGACCCACAGAGCGCGTGCCTTGAGCTCCAACCCGTGCTCTCCGCGGCCCATCGCGCTCATTCCCAGCGCTAACCAGCGCCTCCGCGCAAGCGCTGGCTCCCCGCGCAGGGTTGGGCTACGCCGTGAGCCGCGCCACGGCTGCTGACCGTGGGTCGCGGCGCGCAATATTGACCGATCACCCGCGTGAGGCGCACGCCCCGCCCACCCCCAAGCCCAGAAGCTCTATCTACCATGACTAAGCCGACGATTATCTACACCAAGACTGACGAAGCTCCCGCCCTGGCCACCTACTCGCTGCTGCCCATCGTGCAGGCGTTCGCGGCCGCCGCGGGCGTGAGCGTTGAGACGCGGGACATCTCGCTGGCGGCGCGCACGTTGGCGGCTTTCCCCGAGCACTTGAAGGCGGATCAGAAGGTGGACGACGCCTTGGCAGAGCTGGGTGAGCTGACCATGAAGGCTGAAGCCAACATCATCAAGCTGCCCAACGTCAGCGCGTCGGTGCCGCAGCTGAAGGCCTGCATCGCTGAGCTACAGGCGCAGGGCTACGCCCTGCCAAATTACCCGGAGGAAGCGACGACAGCGGAAGAGAAGGAGCTCAAGGCGCGCTATGGTCGCGTCATGGGCAGCGCGGTGAACCCGGTGCTGCGCGAGGGCAACAGCGACCGCCGGGCCCCCAAGGCCGTTAAGCAGTACGCGCGCACCAACCCACACTCCATGGGGAAATGGTCAAAGGACTGTAGGTCCCACGTCTCTACCATGCAGGCAGGTGATTTTTATCACACCGAGCGCTCGGTGACCCTGAGCGAGGCGACCAGCGTGCGGATTGAGCACGTGTCTTCAGACAACAAGGCGACGGTGCTGAAGGACAACCTCGGCTTGCTAGCGGGCGAGGTGATCGACGCCAGCGTGATGCGCAAGCAAGCGCTGGTCAGCTTCCTTCAGCAGCAAGTGGCTGACGCAAAGCAGAGCGGCGTGCTGTTCTCGCTGCACATGAAGGCCACTATGATGAAGGTCTCTGATCCCATCATTTTCGGCCACTGCGTGCGGGTGTTCTTCGCTGACTTGTTCAAGAAGCACGCTGCGACCTTCGACCAGCTGGGGGTGGACGTGAACAACGGCTTCGGCGACTTGCTGGCTAAGCTCGCGAGCCTGCCCGCCGACAAGCAGGCTGTAATTGAGGCCGACATCCAGGCGGCTTACGCCAGCGGCCCGGACCTGGCGATGGTCAATTCTCACAAGGGAATTACCAACCTGCACGTGCCCAGCGACGTGATCGTGGACGCGTCTATGCCCGCGATGATCCGCAGCTCAGGCTGCATGTGGAATAAAGAAGACAAGCTGCAGGACACCAAGGCCGTGATCCCTGACAGCTGCTACGCCGGGATCTACCAGGTGGTGATCGACTCGTGCCGTGAGCACGGCGCGTTCGATCCGCGCACCATGGGCAGCGTGTCCAACGTCGGCCTGATGGCGCAGAAGGCTGAAGAGTACGGCTCTCACGACAAGACCTTCGAGGTGCCCAGCGACGGCATCGTGCGCGTGGTAGATGCCGCAGGGAAAGAGTTGTTGTCTCACCAGGTGCAGGCCGGGGACATCTGGCGCATGTGCCAGGCCAAGGACGCGCCGATCCGCGACTGGGTGGGGCTCGCGGTGAACCGCGCTCGCGCCTCCAGCACGCCCGCGGTGTTCTGGCTTGACGCGGGCCGCGCCCACGACGCCGAGCTGATCAAGAAGGTGGAGAAGTACCTGAAGGAGCACGACACCAGCGGCCTGGAGATCAGCATCAAGTCGCCGGTGGACGCCATCGCCTACTCGCTGGTGCGGATCCGCGAGGGGCAAGACACCATCTCGGTCACCGGCAACGTGCTGCGTGATTACCTCACGGATCTATTCCCGATCTTAGAGCTGGGCACCAGCGCCAAGATGCTGTCCATCGTGCCGCTGATGGCGGGCGGCGGGCTGTTCGAGACCGGCGCCGGCGGCTCGGCGCCGAAGCACGTGCAGCAGTTCGTGCAAGAGGGGCACCTGCGCTGGGACTCTTTAGGTGAGTTCTTGGCGCTGGCGGTGTCCCTTGAGCACTTGGCTGAGCGCTTCAGCAACGCCAAGGCCAAGGTGCTGGCCGACGCGCTGGACGCCGCGAACACCAAATATCTTATGGAAAATAAGGCGCCGTCGCGCAAGGTGAACGAGCTCGACAACCGCGGCACCCACTATTACCTCGGCTGGTACTGGGCCGAGGCGCTGGCCGCGCAGACGGTGGACGCGGAGCTAGCCAAGCACTTTGCCCCGGTGGCGAAGGCCCTGGCAGATAACGAGGCCAAGATCATCGCTGAGCTGAGCGCCGCCCAAGGCGCGCCGGTCGAGCTTGGGGGCTACTACCACCCCAGCGACGATCTGGTGTTTAAGGCCATGCGCCCCAGCGCGACATTGAACCAGATCATCGACAACGCCTGAGGCGTTCGGGCGCTGACCTAGCAGCAGCTCAGTTAGCGGCAGCTCAGCTTGCTGCTGCTCAGTCCGGGGCGATCAGCACCTTGAGCGCCCCGCGGCGGGCCGCGTGCTCGAACGCGGCCTCGGCCTGGCGCAGCGCGTAGCGCGCTTCGATCAGCGGGGTGGGGTCGACCACCCCCTGCTCCAGCGCCCTGACGGCGCGCTGCATGTCGCCGCAGCGCGAGCCCACCAGGCGCAGCTCGTGGATCACCAGCGGCGCCAAATCGAGGCTCAGCGGATCGGCGACGGTGGTCTTGAGCACCACGGTTCCGCGGGGACGCACCAGCGTGAAGGCCCGGGCGAGCCCGGCGCTGCTGCCCGTGGCCTCGACCACTATCGACGACTGCTCTGACACGCCGAGCTGTGACTCTAGCAGGCAGTGCAGCTTGCCTTGGTGCTCAGCGCCGCAGGCGCGCCGCGCTAGCTCAAACTTCGCGGCGTGGTGGCCCACCAGGCGCACGTGCAGCCCGCTGCCGACCAAGCTCAACGCGATCAGCAGCCCGAGCTTGCCGTCGCCCAGCACCACGATGGGGTCACCCGGAGCTTGCCTCTGGTTGTAGCCGTGCGGAATCTCGTCTAGCACATGCAGCGCGGCGGCCAGGGGCTCCGCGAACACCGCTTGCTCATCGCTCACGCTGTCTGGCACCCGAGTCAGGCAGCGCTCGGGCAGACACAACTGCTCAGCGAAGGCACCGGAGCGCCCGACGATGCCGAGCACGCTGCGCCCTTGGCAGTGGTGGCCCGCTAAGCTCTGGCCGAGGCAGTCTGGGCAGCTGCCGCAGCCTGCGTTGATGTCCCCCACCACCCGCGCCCCGACCCACGCAGGGTCGTCCGCCTCGAGCACTCGCCCGACGAACTCGTGGCCTGGCACGCCGTCGAAGCCCATGTAGCCGCGAGCCAGCTGCAGATCGGTGTCGCACACGCCTGCCAGGCGCACGCCGATGCGTGCTTCGCCTGGGGCGCGGACGAGGGGCTCGGCCTGGCTGGTCAGCGCCACCGGATTGCTCGCACCAGGACTCAAAAGCACGCTCCACATGCCGCGCAGCCTAGCCTCTCTGCGGCCCCGGCGGCAGCCCCGACTTGTCGCGCTGGGCGGCCTCCGCTAAGCCAGCCCGGTGCCTCGGGTAGAATTTTTGGGCATCGGTTCCGCGCGCGACAAGCAGGTAGACGCGCCAGACGGCGGTGAGCTAGTCGATTTGTGCGATCAAGTGCTGGCGCCCGTGGCCTTCTCTTGCCGCTCGGCGAGCTGCGGCACCTGTCAGATCGAGGTGCTGCAGGGCGAAGAGCTGCTCGCGCCGCCAGAGGAGGTTGAGCGCGATCTGCTCGAGCTGCTCGATGGACCAGAGCACACCCGCCTGGCCTGCCAGGCCCGCGTGCTGCCTGGGCCCGGGCTGATCCGCGTGCGCCCCGTCGGCGACTAGACGCCACGCCGCATTGCCTTGAGGAAGCGCAGGTTGCGCAGCTCGCGGCGCTTAGTCGCGGAGCTTGAGCACGATCTTGCCCTGGTTCAGGTTTTGCTCCATGCGCTCGTGGGCTTGCTGGGCCGCGGCCAGCGGAAACACCAGATCCACCACGGGCCTGAGCTTGCCGCTCGCGAACTCCGGCAGGCTCTCGGCGATGAACGCCTGGGTGACGCGGATTTTGTCGCTCAGCTCGCGGGAGCGCATCACCAAGCCCAAGATCTGCTGGCGCTTCATCAGCAACATCGCCAGGTTGACCTGGGCCACGGCGCCGCCCAGCACGCCGATCACCACGCAGCGCCCGCCCACGCTGAGCACCTTGCTGTGCTGCTCCCAGTAGCTACCGCCCACGAAGTCGAGCACCAGATCGGCCCCGCGCGGGCTGAGCAGTCGGGTCTGAGCTACGAAGTCTTCCTCGCGGTAATTAACCGTCAACTCGGCGCCTAGCTGCTGCACCAGCTCGAGCTTCTCGCCAGAGCCGGCGGTGCCGATCACGCGCGCCCCGGCCAAGGCCGCGAGCTGCACCGCGGCGGAGCCCACGCCGCCCGCCGCCGCGTGGATGAGCACGAACTGACCTGGCTTGAGCTGGCCCAAGCCAAACAGCGCCTCGCGAGCCGTCAAGAACGCCTCGGGGATCGCCGCCGCGCGCTCAAAGCTCATGCCGGTGGGGATCGGGATGGCCATATCCGCGTGGAGAACCACCTGCTCCGCGTAGCCGCCGCCGGCCAGCAGCGCCATCACGCGGTCGCCTAGCTTCACCTGGGTCACGCCTGGGCCCAGCGCGTCCACCACCCCCGCGCACTCTAGGCCCAAGATGTCGCTCTCGCCTTTGGGCGGAGGGTAAAGCCCGCGCCGCTGCAGCAGATCAGCGCGGTTCAGCGCTGTGGCGTGGACGGCGACGCGGATGTGTCCCGGCCCGGGCTCGGGGCTCGGCAGCTCACGCAGCTCAAGTTGCTCCGGCCCTCCAAATTCGCGGATCACGATGGCTTGCATGTGCACGGTTTATCACAACACGCGCGCGGCCTCGACGCGGCAGCTAAGCGCCAGCTGACGCGCAGCGTGGCGGCGGCGGCGGCGGCGGTGTATCAGGCGCGGATGCGCGCGATCTTGCTCACGGAGCTCATCGATCCAAAGGCTGGCTTTGCAGAGCAGCTGCGCGTGGCTGAGCTGCCTGAGCTGAGCGCCGGACCCGGTGAGGTGTTGGTGCAGGTGCACGCCGCCGGCTGTAACTTCTTTGATCTGCTGATCTGTCAGGGCAAGTACCAAGTCTCGCCAGCGCTCCCGTTCACTCCAGGCGGCGAGGTGGCCGGCGAGGTGACACAGGTCGGGAGCGGCGTCAGTGAGTTTACCGTGGGGCAGCGAGTGCTGGGGAGCTTGCCGTACGGCGGCTTCGCGACCCATGTGCTGGCTAAGCCTGCGCAGCTCTCGCCCCTGCCCGACAGCGTGGGGTATCGGGTCGGCGCGGCCCTGCCGGTCGCCTACCCCTGCGCGTACGCGGCGCTGGTCGATCGCGTCAAAATACGCCGCGGGGAAACGATATTGGTCACCGGCGCGGCCGGCGGAGTCGGGCTAGCCTGCGTGCAGCTCGGCGCGGCCCTCGGCGCCCGCGTGATCGCCCTCGCAGGCGGCAGCGACAAGCTCGAGCTGGCGCGGGCCCACGGCGCGGAGCTAGCGGTCAACTATCGCGAGCCTGACTGGACCGAGCGCGTGATGTCGGTGACCGGCGGTCGGGGGGTCGACGCGGTGATCGAGAACGTCGGCGGCGAGGTGTTCGAAGGCTGCATGAAGCTCCTGGCCTGGGACGCGCGGCTGGTGGTGATGGGCTTCGCCAGCGGTCAGATCCCGTCAGTCAAGCTGAACCGCGTGTTGCTCAAGCACATCGCGCTGCTCGGCCTGCACTGGGGCGCGATGTTCGAGCACCAACCTGCGCGCGTGCAGGAGCTGTTTCGTGAGGTATTAAAGCTGGTCGAGAGCAAGCGGGTTCGGCCCTTCGTGCAGCGCACGTTCGGGCTAGAGGGGGTGGGGGAAGCGCTGGATCTGATCGACTCTCGCCAGAGCCTGGGCAAGCTGGTGATCGAGCCGTAGCCGGCGCGCCGGCTGGGCCGCACGTTTGGGTGAGCCGCTGCCTCAGACGCGCCGCTGCCTCAGGCGAGCCGATGCAAGTGCGCGGCGCCGACCAGCCCAGCTGAGTCGCCTAGCTGACTGAGCAGCAGCGGGACGCTGACCAGCGGCTCTGCGTAGGCTCGCTCGCGCATCGCCGCGCGGATATGCGGCTCCAACAGATCGAACGAGCGTGAGATCCCGCCGCTGAACACGATAGCGTCCAAGTCGAGCAGGTTTTGCACGCTGTTGACGCCCTCGCCCAGCGCGCGGCCCATCATCTCGAACGCAGCGCAGCCAGCGGCTTCCCCGCGGCGCGCGCTCTCGGCGACGTGCAGGACCTCGTCGCCCACGCCGCCGCGCGCGCGAAACGCTTCGAGCACGGCCCGGGTGCCAGCGTAGGCTTCGAGGGTCCCAGGGAGGCCCGCCGAGTCGTGCAGGGCGGCGAGGCTGCGGTCCAGCTGCAGGTGGCCGACTTCACCGCAGAAGCCGTGGCTGCCGCGGCGCAGTTGGCCGTTCAACACCAGCCCTCCACCCACCCCTGTGCCCAAGGCCACCAGCATGAAGCTTGGATAGGTTCGACCATGGCCAAACAGCGCTTCACCGTGGGCCGCGGTGGTGGCGTCGTTCTCGACGCTCACCGCGCAGCCGAGCCGCGCCTCCAGCTCAGCCTGGATGTTTACCCCGGCGAAGCCCGGGATATTCGGGAGCTTCCAACATGCCCCGCTGGGGTCCACTTCACCGGGGATGGCAAAGCCCACGTGGCTGAGCTCGTGCTCTAGGGATCTGACTAGCTTGGCCACCGCATCCAGCACTTGCGCCGGCGTCCCGCCGACGTTGGTGTCCACGGCTTCGCTGCGCACGATTTGCCCGCCGTCCACCACCCCCGCCTTGATGCGGGTGCCGCCCATGTCCACGCCAACTTGAGTCATTTGTAGTAGTCTCGCTGCGTCCTGCCGCCGCGCCGCGCGGCGGCTACGACCCCTGGTACGCCGGGGAAGCGCGAGCTTCAATCGTTGCGCGCTCAATCAACACCCCGCCGAGTCACTCAGCTCGCCGGAGCACTCAGCACGGCACGCCGCTTCAGGTGCGGTTCTCGTGTGTCTAGAGCAGCGTCAGCCAATGGAAAATGAGACCGACCCACAGCCCCACCCGGCGCCGCCGACCCGCCTCGCCGTCGAGGGCTCGCTGTTGCTGGCCCCCGAGAACGTCGAGTACGAGCGACACCTGCGCGGCTACGCCGCTCGCCACGCCCAGGCCATGCTCCACAACTGGGAGTTTCAGCACCACAAGGATCCCATCGAGGCGCTCCACGATTTGCGGGTCGCGTCGCGGCGGCTCCGGGCGCTGCTCGAAGTGTTTGGGCACTTGGTGCCTGAGCATGAGCCGACCCGCCGCCAGCTGCGGCAGGTGACGCGCATCGCTGGTCCCCTGCGCGAAGCCGACGTGAACGCCGGCGAACTCAGCCAGCTGAGGCTCAGGCCCTCATCGCAGCTGGAGGCGGCGAGCCTTGAACACGTTTGCGTGCACCTAGACGCTGAGCGCGATCGACTGCGGCGTCGCGCTACGCGCCGGCTGGGTAAAATCTCCACGGAAAAACTCCAGCGCCGGTTGTATGAGCTCGTCGAGGCGCTGGTGCGCGCGCTGCTGGTCGCGCCGCTCAGCGAGCTCGCCGAGGCGGTGCTCAGCCCTCGGGTCGAGGGCCTGCTCGCCGCGCTCCCCGCGCACGGCGGAGGCCTGCCGGCGGGGCTCGGCGAGGAATTGCACGTGGTGCGCATCCACATCAAGCGCCTGCGCTACGCGGTGGAGTTGCTCGCGCCGCTGCTCGGTGAGGCCTACGAAGCCGTGCACGCGCAGCTGAAGGGCCTGCAGCAAGATCTTGGGCGCCACCATGACCTGTTCGTGTTGTATCAGCTGCTGCTGGCGACCCGCGATGGGTTGGCTGAGGGCGGCTTTACTCAGCTCAAGCTTGGCCTGGCGGCGCCGCTGCATCACTTGGCGGCAGAGCAGATTGAGCTGGCTCAAGCATTTCTGAAAGGAAATGATAGCTTCGACGCACCTGCCTTTCGGCAGCTGATCGCTGAGGCCGTCAAAGGCCGAGGTGCTTGGCGATCACCTCGTTCATGATCTCGGTGGTGCCGCCGCCGATCGGCAGCAGCCGGGCGTCGCGCGCGAAGCGCTCGACCCGCGTCTCGCGCATGTAGCCCATGCCGCCCAGGATTTGGACGGCCTCGTAGCAGACGTCTTGGGCGACCTGGCTCGAGAAGTTCTTGGCCATGCTGACCTCGCCCACAAGGTATTCCCCCGCGGCAACACGCTTGGCCACGTCCCAGTTAAACGCCTTGGCGGCGTGCACCTGGGTGGCCATGTGCGCGAGTTTGTGCCGAGTCACCTGAAAGCCGACCAGCGCGCGCCCAAACGCCTGGCGCTCTTTAGCGTAGGCTAGCGCGTCTCTCAGCACGATCTCTGCGGTCGCGTGGCCATAGAAGGCGAGAGAGAGCCGCTCGTTCTGGAAGTTTTGCATGATGGCGACGAAGCCTGAGCCCTCTTCGCCGATGCGGTTAGCGGCGGGGACTCGCACCTCGTCGAAGGCTAGCTCGGCGGTGTCGCTGGCCCACCAGCCCGTTTTGTTGAGCGCCCGGCTCACCGTGAACCCAGGCATGCCGCGCTCCACCACGAAGAACGTCAAGCCACCATGCGGGTCGGGCCCAGTCCGCGCGAGCACGCTCACTAGATCTGCGCGCACGCCGCTGGTGATGAACATCTTTGAGCCGCTGAGCAGGTAGTCGTCGCCGTCGCGGACCGCGCGGGTACGCACCCCGGAGACATCGCTGCCCGTGCCAGGCTCGGTGATGGCGAGGGCGGCGATCTTTTCGCCGCGCAGCACCGGCGGGATGAAGCGCTGCTTCTGCTCTTCGCTGCCCAAGTTCAGGATTGGCGGCAGCGCGATCCCTAGGGATCCAATGCTCGCCACCAAGCCGCTTGAGCCGCCTTCAAGCAACGTCTCCACGGTGAGCAGCCCGTGGAGCAGATCGCCGCCGCCGCCGCCGTAGGCCTCGGGGAAGCTGACCCCTAAGATGCCAGCCGCCGCCGCCTCTTGATAGAGCTCACGGGGAAAGGTACCCGCCTCTTCCCACTCTACTGCGTGGGGCGCGATGCGCTCACGGGCGAACCTCAAACACGTCTCTGCAAACAGCCGATGAGTCTCGTCGAGCGCCATACCCCAACTGGCTAACAGGTTGCACGAATCAAACAAACCAGCGGCGGTTTACCCAGAGCAAACGCGTGGTTCGCCGTTCTAGTTTGTACACGCGCTCAAGCGCCTCGCAGCTCAGCGAGTATCAGCGTCAGGCTCGGCGCTAGTGACACTTGGCGTAGTTGACGTTGGCGACCACCGTGAAGCCCGCGCCGGTGCAGTTGGCGTTCACGTTGCCCTCGATGTTGTAGATGTCGTTGATCTGCGTGTTGGTCTTGGCCAGCGTGAAGGTGCCGCAGTCTTCGCCGACTAGGGTGCCGATGGTCTGGTTGGGGGCAAAGTAGAACAGCCTGAAGCCGCCGCCGTCCTTGCCGACGAAGCGCACCTGGGCGCCGCTGCCGTCGAAGAACATCACGCCGCCGAACGGTGACGCGCCGTTCGCTTGGCCCGAGCGGCACTCGTTCAGCTCGAATGAAGCCCCGTTGACGGTGATGGAGCCTGTCGATTCGCTCTTACACGCGAGGAGCGCGGCCCCCAGAACACAAAGCCCGGCTAAGATCGTGCGCATCTCAAGCTTGGTATCATGGCGGCCGCGCTAGCTCAAAGGTTTGTGGTCGGCCGCTTCAGCTTCCCGCGGCGACAGGCCCGCGGAGGCAGCGAGGGCCGAGCGGCCCCGCGCGGCGGCTCTGGCTGACAGCCAACCGCGCAAGCTGCTCGAGCCGAGGATCAAAAGGCCTCCGAGCAGCGACCACAGCCCGGGCCGCTCGCCCTGAAACACGAAGGCCCACAGCGGGCTCAGGCTTGGCTCGAGCAGGATCAAGAGCGACGCCTCCAGCGCTGGCACCCGACGTAAACCAGCCGTCAGGAGCACATAAGCCAGGCCGATCTGGATGCTGCCCAGGTAGGCGACCGCCAGCCAATCCGCGCTGGTTGTTTCCGCAAGGGGTACGGCGCTGGCTCCCCACAACGCCCAAGGCAAGCACACCGCGGCAGCCAGCCCGTTGCCCGCTACCACGGCGGTGAGGCCTTCGACGCCGCGGCTGGCGAGGGCGCGCAGCCCCATCAAGGTCGCCGCCCAGGTGACGCCGGCGCAGCACGCGAGCAGGTTGCCCAGCGCTGGGTTGGGCGCGCTGCGCTGAGGCGTTTGTTCAAGGAAAAACAGCCCCAGACCGAGGCCAATGGCCAGCATGAAGCCGACGTCTTGGCGGCGCGCCGGTTCTTTGAGCAGGATCGGCGCCGCGATCAAGATGTAGAGCGGCGCCGTGGACTGCAAAAAGATGCTGTTCGCCGCGGTGGTCAGCTTGTTGGCCAGCACGAACAACACCAGGGTGGCGGCGTACGCGACGCCCACCAGCCAGCTCCCGAGCCGATAGCCGCTTCGGGCTCGTGGCAACAAGGCGTAGAGCGCCACACACGCTATTGCCGAGCGGAAACAGGCTACCTGGAGCCCGGACAGCTGAGTGCCTTTGATCGCCGCGCCGCCGGTGGAGAACAGGACAGCGGCCGCCAGGATGCTCAGGCGGGCCATGCCGGGGCTGAGCCCTGGGTGGTCAGAGTGTCTCGCGGTTGTCTCCAACGGGTAGGGTCCTACGCTTGGCGGTGGTTCGCGCGCCGCGTGCAGGGGCCACCCTCCCACCCCCAAACAAGACGGAGGCGTCGCGCTAACGGCGGCCGCGCTTGGCTTGCGCTGCGGGTTTGGCTTGCGCCGCGGGCTTGGCTTGCGCTGCGGGCTTGGCTTGCGCTGCGGGCTTGGCTTGCGCTGCGGGCTTGGCTTGCGCTGCGGGCTCGGCGGCCAGATCCGCGCTGACCGCTGAGGCCAGGCGCTGCTCTAGGCTTTGCCGTGTGGACACATGCTCTGCGATCGTGCGCTCAACGCGTAGGTTGGCTTCGAAGTCGTCCGCCAAGAGATCGGCGGCGACGCGGCCGATGCGCTCAAGCTCAGGCCCCAGGCGCTCTTCTAGGCGCTTGCGGATGGCGCTGCGCAGGATGTCTTCGGCGACCGAGCGGCTGAGGCGCGCCGCCTCAGACAGCAACACGCGGGTGGGTTCTAGATCGAGGAACTCGGTGTTGGCCGGACCTCTCTGGTCCGGTCCTCGGCGCTGGCCGTCGCGGTGCTCGCGGCGCTGGCCGTCGTGCTGCTCGCGGCGCTGGCCGTCGCGGTGATGACCGTCGTGGTGCTCGCGGCGCTGGCCTTCGTGGTGCTCGCGACGCGGGTCGTGTCGCTGCGACTGGGGATCTCTTCCGTTCATGGAAACCTCGGCTTGTATTGTGGTGACCGAGTCTATCCCAAGCCGGCGGCTAGCTGCGGCCTGATGTAGCCTGCGCGAGATGAGCGACGTGTCCGAGCTGCGGGTGGTCAGCCTGAACATCTGGAACAAGTCTGGGCCGTGGGGCGCGCGCCGCGCCCTAATTCAGGACGAGCTCACGGCGCTGGCTCCGGATCTGGTGGGTCTGCAAGAGGTGCTTCAGCTCGACGGCCAAGCAGGTGACCCCGCTGGTGATCAGCTGGCTGAAGTGAACCAGCTGCTCGGCTACCACGCCGCCTTTGCCCCGGCTCAAGCCTATGGGGGCGGCCTGTGCCTTGGTAACGCGCTGCTCAGCCGCTATCCGATCCAAGCGCACACGCGCATCGCTCTGCCTGATCTGGACTCTGGAGAGCGCCGCAGCCTGCTCTATGCGCTAGTGCGGCACCCGCTCGGGCTGCTGCCGGTGTTTGTCACCCACCTCAACTGGAAGCTGCACCACGGCTCGGTGCGGCAACGCCAGATCGTGGCCATCGTCGACCAAGTATTTCGACTGGCTCCGCTGAGCGACGCGCACCTGCCAGCGCTGCTGATGGGCGACTTCAACGCCGAACCCGACGCCGACGAGATGAGATTTTTGCGTGGCTTAACGGCTATCGACGGCCGAACGGTCTATTTCACCGACGCCTGGGTTTTTGGGGGTGGATCAGCGCCGGGCTACACCTTCGACGCGGTTAACCCCTACGCCGCGCTGGCCCATGAGCCGCCGCGGCGCATCGACTACATCTACGTCCGCGGGCCAGACCATAAATTCCGCGGGGAACCAATAGAGGCGAAGCTGGTGTTTAACCAGCCGACCCAGGTGGCAGGCGCGCCGGTTTGGCCGACGGATCACTTCGGGGTGTTTGCGCGCTTTGCGCTTCAGCCCCGCGACTAGCCGTGGCTGCCGGCAGCGCTAGGTCGCCATAGATTTCCGCACAGCTATGGCTGAGCGCGCCGGGCGTCCGCGGCGAAGTCTTCGACCTGCTGCCACACTCGCAGCACGTTGCCTGAGCACAGCTTCTCGATGTCTGCGTCGGACCAGCCACGCTCGAGCAGCACCCGTAACAGGTTAGGGTAGGCCGAGACGTCCCCCAGGCCGATGGGCAGCGTGTCTCCCACGCCGTCGAAGTCTGAGCCGAGCCCCACGTGGTCCACGCCGACCAGGCGCACGACGTGTTCGATGTGATCTGCGACCTGCTCGACCGTGGCCTTCTTGACCGGGTTTTCGGCCCAGAACTGCTTGGCAAATGCGTCGTAGGCGGCGCTGCCGTGGGTCAAGTGCTTGGCTCGCGCCTGGGCTCCGAGCTTGGTGTAGAGCTGGCTGCTTTGTTTCCGTGAAGCATCATCGATGAAACCAGAGCCAAAGTTGATTTGGATCACCCCGCCAGCTTTGGCTAGCGCTTTGATCATGGGGTCGTCCATGTTCCGCGCCCAGCCCGGGGTGAAGGACCGGCAACTGGAGTGAGAGGCGATGACCGCGACCTTGCTCAGGGCGATGACCTGCCAGAACGCAGCGTCGGAGATATGCGAGACGTCGATCATAACGCCGACGCGGTTCATCTCCTCCACCACTTGCTTGCCGAACTTGCTCAGGCCCTTGTTGAGGTGCCGCTCGTCGTACGAAGAGTCAGAGATGTGGTTGTCTTTGGAGTGGGCGAGGGTGATGTAGCGGATGCCTAGCTCGTGGAAGGCCGCGACGTTCGCCAGCTTGCCCTCTAGCGGCGCGCCGTTCTCCATCCCCATGGCTAGCGACATCTTTCCCGCTTGGAAATTGGCGCGCACCTCGGTGGGCGTGCGCGCGAGCGCGAACTTGTCGGGGTGTTCGCGCGCGGCAGCGACCACCAGATCGATCAGCTCTTCAGCGTGCTTCTTGGCGCCGTTTCGCTCGTAGCTCGCCGCCACGTAGATGCTCATGAACGGCGCGTCGAGGCCGCCTGCTCGCGCGCGGGGGTAGTCGAAATTGCCCTCGCTGGTGCGCGAGGAAATGTCGTCGACCGCGACCCCTGCCTTGCGTTGCGTAAACAGACGGTGTGGGACGTCGATGTGGCCATCCAGCACGATGAAGCGATGCGCCAGTGCTTCGGCGCGCTCTTGGGGGCTGCGCGGGGTGGGGGTGGGCTGCGGTGGCGGGGTTGAGTTGCTGGCTCGGATCACGGCTGTTTGGGTGGTGGGCGGGGTCGAGGTGTGGGGCGTCTGGTCGGGTCGTTGCTCGCAGGCGATCAGGATCAAAGCCAGGAAACCAGCGGACCAAGCCGCGCGTGCTCGCATCGGCGGACGCTGACACACGCCGGTGTCTGAAGCAAAGCGCGCTGCGGCTGGACCAGCCGCCTCCCAAGTGTCCGTGCGCCGCTTAGTCGGGTCGTGCACGGCAGGTTCCCGAGCGGGCACGAGTGGCACGGGCAGCGGAAACCGCTGGGGCCCGAGGCTTCGTGCAACATTTTGCTCAGGTTGGATTGCTCACGTGGACACGCCACAGGATGACTGCTAATCGGCCAAGATGAGCTTGGGACGCTTTTTCGGTCTTGCTGCGTTGGCAGTGGTTGGGTGTGAGGCGGCAGGTGCTGGTTCTGGGCCAGCTGGCCAAGGTGGCAGTTCGGCGTCGGGCGGCAGCGCCGGCAGCGCCGGCGCGGCTGCTAGCGGCGGCAGCGCGAGCGGGGGCGCTGGTGGCAACGACGCCTCCATTATTGAGGCTGGAGGCAATACCTTTGATCCAGACGCTTCGTGTGCCGTCGCGAAAGAGGCAGCCAAAGTCGAGAAGCTGCCCGTGGACATCATCTGGGTGGTCGACAACTCGGCCAGCATGGCGCCAGCGATTCAGCAGGTGCAGAGCGGGATTAACGCCTTCGCCGCCAGCATCGGATCCAAGGATCTCGACTACAAAGTCATCATGCTGAGTCTGCGCGGAACTACGCCGCGCACCATTGGTGGCAAGCAACGCTATCCGGTCTGCGTCCCTGAGGGCCTCGCCGGCCCTTCGTGCGGAAACGCGACGCGTTTCTTCCATTCGTCGATCGATATCAAGAGCACCCAGCCGTTGGAGCAATTCCTCGGTACGCTGGACGATCGCGACGCCTACCACGTCGGGGACGAGCGTGGCCCCGAGTCGACCGCGGACGCTAACTGGCGCGCTGAGCTGCGCCCCGAAGCCACCCGGACCATCGTGCTAGTGTCCGATGACAACTCGCGGCTGACCGCTGACCAGTTTGAACACTACGCTGGTGGTAAGGGCTGGGCCGCAGGCGTCTCATCCAGCGCAGAGCTTCCGCCCGGAATCCTTGAGAGCTTTTGGAACGGCCTGTTCGACGGCTACGTGTTCACTGGGATCTACGGCTGGGGGTCTGACACCGATCCGAACGTGGCCTGCAGCTATACCGGCGGCGGAACCCAGCCTGATCCTGGCAACGTCTATTCGGCCCTCGTCCAGCGCACGGGGGGCGTGCGGGCGAAGATTTGTGACGGCGCCAGCGCCTGGGCACCGTTCTTCGACTCGGTCGCCACGGCGGTCGAGTCTTCCGCGAAGATCAACTGCACCCTGGACATCCCGGAGCCCAGCGTGGGCACGCTGGATCCGCGCAAGGTCAACGTCAGCGTGTCGACCCCAGCCAGCAACGAGGTGCTGTTCAAGGTGGATGGCGCGACGGACTGCGATCTGAGCGGCGGCTGGTACTACGACGACGCAGCAGCCCCGACCCAGGTGGTGCTGTGCCCGACCTCGTGCAGCCAAGCGCAAGCGGCGGTGCAGTCCCAAGGCGAGGGCAGCGTCGACATCTATTTCGGCTGCGAATCCATCGTCAAGTAGGCGGCGCGGCGCTGCCACGCTGAGCTTCGAGCTGATCTGGAGCGTCGTTCCGTACGGCGGCGCTGAGCCGCGGGGAGGCGTGGCGACCAATTCTTTGTGGAAACAGGTGGCTCAAGTCGCCTCGCCGCTCACGGCCGGATTGGGCGGTGGAGGGCGATCGGCACCCGGTGACACGCGCACACCAAGTGGTTTCCGCGGCGAGGGCCGGCCAGCGGCGCACAGCGCGCATTTTTTTTCGATCCCAGCCAAACGTCCGCTAGGCGAGCTAGATGTGTGAGATCTCACGACATCTGGATCTTAGGTGCTTTCGGTCGTTGCAGTGAAAGCAGAACGCTGAACGCCGTCGGTGATTCCGCGGTTTCACTGCTTGAATTCTGGTGCACGCTCCGCCCCCATATGGAGCACCTAGCTGAACACACCACCCCCGCGAAGAAGATCCGAGGCGTCCCCGAGAGCCGCGCAGCGCGACCCCGCGCTCAGGCCATCTTGAACGCCACAGCCAAGCTGATCGCGGATCGCGGCGTCGCAGAGACCACCGTCTCGGAGGTCGGGCGAGCCATGAGCATGCGAAAGAGCGTGGTCCACTATTACTTCGAGAACAAGCAGGCGCTGGTCAACGCAGTCCAGGGCTTGGCAGAGCGTCGACTGCTGACCCGGGTACAGGCAGCGCTGCACCCCGCAGACGACAACCTACCTCGAGACTTTCGCAGTTTTTTGCGGCCTTTCTTTCGCGCAGCCCAGGGTGACGCAGCAGATTTTTCCATGCGCCTACAGTTCTGGGCTGAATCGCGCCGCGAAAGCGACGTTCAGACCAGCGTGGGGGAGACGCGTTCGCGCCTGCGTGACGCTCTCGAGGCCGCGATTGATGAGTCGCGCGCGACGCGCGCGACCTCCATGCACGTGAGCGCGGTGACTTCGCTGGTGATGGCCGTGACGGATGGTCTTGCCCTGGCAGAACTACTGGACGGCGATCGCGCCAAGACGAGCGAGGCATACGAGCTGCTGCTCAGCCTGCTCGAGCTGGGAGCTCAGGATGCTCGGCTGCACGCTGACAAGGCGGCGTCGTCGGTGCGGCCGGTGATCACCGCCTAGGGCGCGATGGGGTATCCCGTGAGGTTGACAGTTTGTCTGCCGCCGCGCGGTTGGGCTGGCGCGGCTGACAGCGTGTCCAGCGAGCACGCTCAAGCGCCGCTCGCTCAGGCTAGGAGCCGCGAGATTGGCCGGCGTCTGAGGTTGGCCGGCGCTGGCACGTGATTCGCAAAGCACCGCTGAATGACTTTGGGTGGGCATGCGCAGACGAGCGCCAGCGCGGCGCGGCGTGTGGCCCGGCGCTTTCTCGGCCGCGTGCGTGATCAGTCTCAGCGCAGCAGCTGGCACTGGCGAACCTACCTAGCGCCAGTGTTTACACACGGAAGTACAAGCGGACGCGATCGTTTGGTCCGCTGGTTCGCGCGTCTCCACATGGCAATCGTGCTCTGCGTGGCTGTAGATCAGCTCGGCTCCCAGGGTCTGCAGGTGAGCAGGTGGCTCAGCGGCCCCAGCGAACAGCAGGCGGCGCCGCGCACCCGCTCCCTCGTGCCGCTGCGCCGCGTGGCACGCCCCAGCGCCGGGGCCGCGCCGCGTGGCGCAGCGCTAACGCACGCCGAGCTCAACCGGCACTGCGTGTGTCAGGCTGAGGCGCCTAAGCTCCACCCGGCCGGCGTAGGCCAGGACCTCGACGCCGGCCGCGGCTGCTCGCCTCAGCGCCGCTGCGTAGGTCGGGTCAATGGCGCTGGCGGGGACGACCCGGCGCGTGTCGCTGCGGCTGCAGCAGAACAATAGCACCGCGCGCGCACCCGCCGCCTTGGCATGCTCCAGTTCCGCGAGGTGGCGCGCGCCGCGAGTGGTGACTGAGTCTGGGAAGGCGCTGGTGCCATCGCCAAAATCTAGGGTCACGTTCTTCACTTCAAGCAGGCAGCGCCGGCTGCCGAACCACAGCTCGAAATCGATCCGGCTGTCCCCATAGGGGACTTCGCGACGTAGCTCATTGAATCCAGCTAGCTCTTTGATGCTGCCAGCGGTCAAGGCTTCAGCGACCAACGGGTTCGCCCGCGCGGTGTTCACGCACACCAGCCCCGATGGCGTCGCCACCAGCTCCCAGCTGTAGCTGAGCTTGCGCTTTGGGTTGTCGCTCTGGCTCAGGTACACGCGGCTCCCAGGCTCAGCCAACCCGCGCATCGAGCCAGGGTTGGCGCAGTGGGCCGTGATCGTCTCGCCGCTGTCGAGCGCAATATCCGCAAGGAAGCGTTTATAGCGCCGCAGCAGGGCGCCGCTGACCAGCGGCGGGAGCTTCAACCCGCTGGCTCCAAGACGGCCAGGGTCTCCACGTGCTCGGAGCCCGGGAACAGATCGTAGGGTCGCAGCTCGCGGCTGACGTAGCCAACGACGGCGAGATCGGCCAGGTCGCGGGCCAAGCTGCGTGGATTGCAGGAGATGTAGAGCAAGCGCTGCGGCTTAAGGCGGCCAAGCTCACCGGCCAGATCGCTGCCCAGGCCCTTGCGCGGGGGGTTCACCAGGATGGTGTCAAAGCCTGGGCTCAGCGCCGCCAGCTGGGCTGTCGCGTCGCCCAGCACGAACGTCACGCTCACGCCGTTGCGCTCGGCGTTGCTGTTGCCGAGCTGTATGGCTTCGGGGATGGCCTCGATGGCGGTCACCACTTTGCCTTGCTTCGCTGCGCGCAGCGCCAGCGCCCCCACCCCCGAGAAGACATCCAGCACGCGCGTGCCCACGACCAGATCGATGGTGTCACGCTGCAGTCTTGCTGCTGCCGCGCGGTGTACTTGAAAGAAGGTGCGCGGCAGGAGTTCGAACTCGAGGCCATCGACGCTCTCCCAAAGGCTCTTTGCGCCTGCCATCCAGGTCGGCGCGCTGGCCCCGAAGATGGCATCGCCAGGGCCACTTGGGCCTGCGTACACGCTGTGGACGCCGGCTTGGCTGACGGTGCGCTCACACAGCTCTGCCAGGTCGCGGCTCGCCGCCGAGCCGCTCGGGATCTTGCCCAAGTAGCAGGCCATGACCTGCCCTTTGGCGCTTGAGCGCAGCGTCAGGTGCTCAAGCAGCGCTGGTGGTGTACCGGCGCGCGGAGCAGGAAACTTGCGGCCGAGCGTGCCCTTGAGCTGGCTCACGCTAGCCGGCTCGCCGCAGCCGTCATCGCGAGCCACCTTGCCGCGAGGCAATAAACGAAGGTAGTCTTGTAGCAGCGCCTGGATGCGCTCGCTAGCTTTCAGTAGGGCAGGCTCGGGCAACAGGCAGCTCAGCATCGGCTGGACTTGGTGAGAGCCTCGACGGTAGGCCCCGAGCTCGGCCTTTCCGCGGTCGTCCAGCATCGCGTAGGTGATGCGGCTACGCCAGCCGAGCGCGGCGCCGTGGCTCACGCAGTCGCTCACGTTGGGGGTGGGGGCCAGGTGCCCTACGGCGCTCTGCACTTGGGCGCGCTTCAGCTCGAGCTGCGCTGCCTTTGACATGTGCAACAACTGGCAAGGGCTGGCAGGGGTCCAGCGCGGGCAACTGGGCTCAACCCGCGCGGGGTGCGGAGGAGAGCTTAGGTCGACCATCCTCAGCACGCTTCGCCGAGCTCCCGCATGAATCACCAGCGCGCTGCCGGTCTCTTGAGGCAAGGCGTTGCCGACGACCAGCGCGGGCGCCTGGGTGCGGGTGCCGTTCGCTGCGCTGCCCGCCGGGGCCGCGACCCCGCCGAGCGCAGACGCTGCGTCGTCCAACTCGGCGCTAGCCAAACCATCAGCGCCCAGGCTGCCGACGCGTACTTGGACCAGGTCACCGTTTTTTAGCCGCGTTGCCACGGCGGCTCTGATAGCCGCGGCGTGACCCGAGCGCCAGCTCAGCGGTCAATGCAGGTTGAACCAGGTCTTGCCGGGTTCTAGGTCCAGGTGGACGTGGTCGTGGTGGTCCGCGTTGTAGTTGGGCGTGAGGATCAGGTTGAAGAAGCGCCCCGCGTGGGTCTCGCACGTCCACTGACGCAGCCAGTTCGATTTTGGGTTTGCGGGGTCTTGGGTGCACACCTCGGCGCCGATGGCGCCGGCGAAGTCCCGCAAGATCTCCAGGCGCGTGCCGTCACTCAAGGTCACAGCGGCGATGTCGATGGCGAGGCCGAGCCCGTGCTGGCTCGGTCTGCCGCTCTGGCGTATGCGGGCACCAGGGCGGAGCATGCTGGCGTGGTGAAGCGTGCTGACTCCGCGCGCAGCCAGCAGCTTGGTCCAGTCGTCCAGGCTCAGCGCTAGGCGGCAGTCCATGACATCTAGCTGACCTTGGCTGCCAGGTCGCTTTGAGCCGTTCATCACGATGTTGACGCCGTTGAGCGCGCCGGTCAGGCGGACCGGGGCCGCGACGTCTTTGGTCGCCGCGCTCGGCTGGTAGTCCTCGACCGCGAGGTTACGCGAACGAAGTTCCGCGCGGCATGAGTCTGGCGAGAGATCACTGTAGCGGCGGGCCGGCTCCGCGCCAGCAGGTGGGCTTGGCAGCGCCGGTAGCGCCGCGGGTTGCGCTGCAGCCGGGGCAGGCTCTCCCGGAGCGCTGCTCGGCGGGACCGCCGCCTGACCGGGAGCTAGGGCGGGTGGGGCGGTTGGGTAGGCCCTGCCCGAAGACCCGCTGCTAGGGTTAAAGTATGTTGCCGTAGGGATATGGATGCCGGTCTGAAGCTGCGCTGCGTAGTTGGGGTAACCGGCGTAGCTAGGGTAGGCCGCGTAGCTAGGGTAACCGGCGTAGCTAGGGTAACCGGCGTAGCTAGGGTAGGCCGCGTAGGTCAGCGGCCTGGCTTCGGGGTTCCGATCAGGAGACTCTGCCGGGGCCGCCGCGCGCGCACAGCCAGCGCCAAAGCTCATCAGCATAGCGAGGAGCACCACGCCCCTGCAGGCGCCTTGGTCGCCGCGGGTGGGGACGGGCTGGTTGGCTTGCGGGCGCCTCAGCGGGCGCGCTTTTGAGACAGACGGCACGCGGCGAAAGCCTAACCATCCGGCGTTGTTCAGGACAACTTTCGGGCGCGGGTGAGCGCCCCGCTGACGGTCGCCCGCGTAACTAGCTGATTATGCCTGGGAGCTGCGCGCGATCAGCATGCCCCCCACCAGCGCCGCCAGCACCGCCGAGGCGCCATGCCCCAGCGCCATGTGGAGGTGCCCGCCGCCAGAACACTGTAGGTTGGTGGCTGCGCCAGCGAACAGCCCAGCGCTGGCGCCGAGGGTAGCGCAGCGCCACCGAGAGCCCGCAGGGAAATAGCGCCAGACGCTCGCCGCGCACAAGACGAGCGGCCCAAGTAGCCACAGCAGGGTGTGATTCATGCAACGCACGGTGCCCATCGGCTCAGGCGCCACTGGGTTCAGTGAGGGCAGCAGCATCGCCGCCAGCCAGAACACGCTGATCGCGCCCAGCGTACCACCCACCAACTGCGCTGTCGTGGAGCCTAGGCCGAGCTTGCCGCCGCGCAGAGCTAATACCGCGAGGATCAAACCGAGCACCGACGGCAGCACCACGTGGCTGGCCGAGTACCAGAGCGGGAGGTTGTCGAACGCGCCCAACCGCGCGGCGTTGCCCAGGCGGCCGACCAGCCACAGCAGCGCGGCGCCGAACAGCGCTCCACGGAGCGCGCGCGACCGAGCGCGGGTCAGCCTGCGGCCACCGGGCAACGTGAGTGGGCCGCCAGCGCTCGCTTCGGCCTGGGTTGATGCCGCCGCTGAGGCCGTCATGAGCTGAGGACTGAGCGGGTCGGGGATCCCGGCGAGGCGCTCTAGGTCGAAGTCGAGCGCAGCGTCATCGTTGCCGACTGGGGGCTGGGGGTGGTGGCTCACGCGCTAGCCTCTTTCCCTGAGCTCGCCATCAAGCCGAGCTGCTCTAAAGTCTTGCGGATTTCTTGGTAGGCGTGGAAGGCTCGCAGCTTCACGGCGCCCTCTGTCGTGCCGAGGATCGCTGCTGCCTCGCGGATACTGTGTCCCTCGTAGCGCACGAGGATGAAGGCTTCGCGTCGCGCCAGCGTCATGTCCCTCAGCGCCTGCTCCACCACCCTGGCCATCTGCGCCGCTAACAGCTGCGCTTCGCCGCTCGCCTCGGGGCCGGCGTGCGGCTCGGGATACGGCGGGTCTTCGCTGTCTCGGCTCTGGGAGACCTCCTTCGGCCGGCTCTTCTTGGCGCGGTAGGAGTCGATGTAGCAGTTGCGCGCGATGGCGTACGCCCAGGGCATGACCCGCGCGCCGTGACCGAAGGAGCCGCGGGCGCGGTGTATCCGCAGGAACGTCTCCTGGAGCAAATCCTCGGCGCGCTCTACGGAGCCGGTGAGCCGGCGCAAGAACGGCAGCAGGCGGCGCGTGAGCGGTTGATGCAGGTAGGCGAACGCCGCGTCGTCGCCTTGCGCGTAGCGATCCATCGCTGCGTCTAGCTCGTGGCTCTCTGGAGAGGCTCGGACCGGTTCGGTCTTCAACAAGTTGTTGTCCCGCGCTGCAAGTGGCGCCCATGCAAACGAAACGCTGGGCAGGGGTCAATGCTGACCAGGCACCCTGAGTGCGATCTCGCGACGCGGGGCAGCCTCGCGCCCCGTGAGGGGACCAAGCTGCTGCAGAGCCAAGGCGCGTCACGCCTACACTACGCCACGCTGCCAGCCTGGTTTGATCGTGGTCGGGCTTGAAACCCCGGGCTTGACAGGCGGGTGGGTCGGAAGCTTCTGGCGATGGTTCGTCGGGGCAGCCGTGCCGGGCGAACAACTGGCGAGCTACGAAGCTTGAGGATCGGACGAGCCAGGCACACGCGGCGCGCGCAGCGCCTCCCGCGAGGGTGCGCTCAGCTGATGTTGCGCTGCGGCGTCAGGCCTTGACTCGGGGAACATGCTCGCGCGCCGACCAGGCAAAATAGATGGGGTGCGGCCCTCAGCTGCCTCACGCGGCTCACCGATCAGCTTCAGGCACTCCTTCACCATGGCCTTCAGCGTGTCGAACACGCCTTTGCCGCTGCGCGCACAGGCCGGCACCTGGGTGAGTGATGGCGACAACCCAAGCGCCGCTTGGAGGTGCTGCGTGGAGAGCACGCCGGCGAGATCGCGCTTGTTGTACTGCACGACCATGGGGACGCGCGCGAAGTCTAGGCCCTGGCGCGCCAGGTTGATCTCCAAGTTTTGCATGCTCTGGATGTTTGCCTCCAGCGCCGCCGGCTGGCTGTCGACCACGAACACCACGCCGTCAACGTTGCGTAGGATCAGCCGACGCGTGTCGTCGTACGCGAGCTGTCCAGGCACGGTGCAGACGTGGAGCCGGATCGAGTAGCCCTTGAACTTGCCGAGGTGCACTGGCAGCAAGTCGAAGAAGATCGTGCGCTCGCTCTCGGTGGTCAGGCTCAGCAGCTTGCCGCGGAACTCAGGCCGGCTGTGCGCGTGGATGTACTCCAAGTTGGTGGTCTTACCTCCCAACCCGGGCCCGTAATACACGAGCTTGAGCAGGATCTCTTTTCTTCCGTGATGAACCGTGGGCATCGTGGATTGCCTGCGACGTCGCCGCTGCTTTCCCGGTGAAGCAGCACAAAACTCGTGAGCATGCAGGCTATCACAAACCCCAGCAGTCGGGGCAGCCCGGATCGCGACGCAGGCGGTTAGCCCGGGCTGGCTCACCCCACTTAGAGCATCGCGCGCTCAGGGCATCACGCGCTCGAGGTGTTCTTTTAGCGCGTGCAGCCGATACGGTTTGTGTAGCAGCGCGACCTTCGCGTGGGCGAGCAGGCGCTCACTCGCTTCGTGGGAGATGAAGCCAGTCGTGAACACGACGGGGATGCTGGGGCTCAGCTGACGCAGATGAGTGAACACCTCTTCGCCCGAGATATCCGGCATCGTCAGATCGAGGATCACCACGTCGAAGGCGTGCGACTTGAACAAGTCCAGCCCCGCGTGCCCGCTCCCAGCAGCCAACACACGCAGGCCGTCTAGCTCCAGCATGCCCTTGGTCACGTCGCGTACCATCTCGTCGTCGTCGATCACCAGCGCCAGCCCACGATCGTTCGGGCGGTCGTTAGTCGCCTCGGCTGGGGATGGAGGTGTGCTCTCAGGGAGCCACACACGGAACGTAGACCCCACGTCGACGCTGCTCTCTACCTGGATCGTCCCGCCGTGCGCGCGGACGATACCGAGCACCGCCGCGAGCCCGAGTCCGCGTCCGCCGGGTCGCGTGGTGAAGAAGGGATCGAAGATGCGGCTCTTGGTCTCCTCGGACATGCCGCCGCCCTGGTCTTCGACCTCTAGACAGATGCAAGGTCCAGCTTGATCTTGGAGAGCGCCGCTTTTTATGCCGAATACGCGGACGAGGATCTGACCCTCGCGGCCGCGCATCGCGTCGGTGGCGTTGGTGATCAGGTTCATGCAGACCTGTCTCAGCTGCCCCGCGTCGGCGTGCAGCTCGGGTAAATCGGCGGGGATGGAGAACACGAAGTCAGGCCGCGTCGCGCTGCCGGCAGCGGTGCGAGCTGCGAGCAAGTCAACCGTCTCTCGCAGCAGGCGCCCCAGGTTTACACGGCTCTTATTCAGCTCTCCTTGGCCGCTGAACGCGAGCATTTGAGACGTCAGCTCACCGGCAGCGACAGCCGCTGACTCGATCAACGCCAAGTGGCGACCCACTGCTGAATCCGTGGGGATTAGTTTTCGCGCGAGGGCCGCGTTGCCAAGTAAGCCGAACAGCAAGTTGTTGAAGTCATGAGCCACGCCACCCGCGAGCAAGCCGAGGCTCTCCAGCTTCTTCGACTGGAGTTGAGCGGCGTCGCGCTGCTCGCGCTCGGCCTCTGCGAGCTTGCGCAGCGTGATGTTCTCGAACATGGCGATCAGGTAGCCGGGGTGCGACGCGTCACCCGCCACGGTGACCGTGAGCTGGGCCCAAGCGGGGTGCTTCGCGTTCGCCAGTTCAAATTCTGCCCGGTAGACTTGGCTCGGCTCCAGTCGGTCGAGCGCCGCGCGAAAGGGCGCGCGCTCGTGGCTCGCTAGCAGATCATCAAGCAGGAGGCCGCGCATGTCGTCGGCGTCGGCGCCGACTAGCTCAGATAGCGCGGCGTTGCAGTCGAGCAGGTTGCCGCTCAGCGCGCACAGCGCGATCCCCATGCCGGCGCTCTCGTAAATCGCACGGAAGCGCTCTTCGCTGGCGCGCAGCGCCTGTTCGTCGAGCACTCGGTCCGTGATATCGGTGGAGATCCCGATAATCTGTATGACGTGGCCGTCGGCGTCCCGCTGAAACACGCGGTCTCGACCCAAGAACCAGCGCCAGTTACCGTCAGCGCTGCGTAGGCGGTGGAGCGTCTCGAGGATCATGTCGTCGGTGGCGTCGTCCCAGCGGCTAAGCAGTTGTTCGAGGCGCAGCAAATCATCGGGATGAATCAAGCTAGTGAAGCCGTTCATAATGGCTTCCTTCTGATCCGCAGGGTAACCTAAGAGCGCGGTCATCTGCCGGTTCGCGTAGATCGGGCGTTGCTCGAGCAGGTCGAAGACGTAGACGACCGCTGGGTGGGTCTCGACGATCTTATCCTGTAGGCGCTCGCTCGCTCGCAGGCGCGCTTGTAGCGCGTCAGCGGGCGATTGATCGCTGAGGAAGACCCCGACAAAGCCGCCTTCGAGCTTGACGGCTCGGGCGTCCACGCGGATGTGCGTCTGCGCGCACACCAGGCGGGTGCGGGCCTCGCCCTTGAGCTCGGCGGTCTCCAGCAATTGCTGGAGGTTCAGGCTGTGCGCGGCGTCGACGATGCTGGACCGTTCGTCGGACTCGCCGACGAACGCCGCCTTGACTGAAGCACCGGGGGCCGCGGCGTCCCCAAGCAGGGCGGACGCCTGATCGCTGGCGAACACCCATTGACCATCAGCGCACACGAGCACGGCCTGTGCGCTCGCCTGCAGCAGCGCTGCGAAGGGAATGGGACGAGCCGGGGGCGTTGATCGGGGAGCCACGTCGCTTCAGGCTACACCGGCTGCTCACGCTCGGGCCTGGTTGTTTTCGGTACTCAGGCTGTGCCCGGCGTCCGCGGGGTTTCGCGCGGCGCTGGTCAGGTTGGCTGGCGGGTTGAATCCCCGGGGCGTGGGCCATGGTCGTTGAAAGGGCGGCGCAGTCGCTGGGGGATTCCGTGCACGAGGTGTTCGTGAGCGACCTGAGCGATTCGGAAGTTCGGCGAGCGCTGAGGTTAGTTCGTGGACCGAGACCGGGAGCGGGAGCGGGCGTGGGAGCGGGCGTGGGAGCGGAGGGCTGAGCGCGCCCGCGGCGCTGGGCGAGCAACTCCCGGATGCAGGCGTGTACGCTCCGAATTCGACGTCAAACGGGCCGAAATTACTTCAGGCTTGTGGCCCGCGGCCATCGCCAGAACCTCTAGGCCCGCCCGCCTGTCAAGCCCGGTCGCTGGCGTCGTGACGGCTAAGATACCGGGGATGGGGCCGCGCCAAGCTGCCCCACGTGGAGCGTGCTTGTGATTGCCCCACAAACGTGAGTAAAGCCTGCGCAATCCTCAGCTAGTGATAGGTTCCGCCCCGGAGAAAATATGAAGCACAGCGTGTCCCACAGTTTAGGCAAGCCTAAGGCGATTGAAGTCTGCAAGAAGGCGTTCGAGGCGTATCGGGAGCGCTTCGCCAAGTACAACCCGACCGCGACCTGGGTCGCGGAAGATCGCGCGGCGATCGGCTTCACCGCGAAGGGCATCAGCCTCAACGGCGGCCTTGAGGTGTACGACGATAAGATCGAGATGGACCTTGAGGTGCCGTTCTTGCTCCGTCCCTTCAAGGGCAAGGCGCTGGGGATTATCGAGGAAGAAATCCAGAAGTGGGTTGAGAAAGCCAAGAACGGGGAGCTCTAAGCGCGACCCGGAGCCTCAGTCATCTAAGCCATCACCTCAGGAGTTGACTGAGGCGCCTCGCCGTCTCTCCAGCGGGCGCCGTTGCCTCGAGGATCTGCCGGCGCGGCTCGATGGTCGCGCCCTGGCGCGGCTCAATGGCCGCGCCCTGGCGCGGCTCGCCCTAGCCGTCGAGGAGGTCAATTGCGCAGGCAGGGCGCGCCGGCCGCGCACAGCCGGAGCGCTCGAGCGCCGCTAGGACTTGCAAGACGGCGGCCTCGTCGTAGGCGTCTCCCAGGATTTGCAGTCCGATCGGCAGACCGAGCTTGCCCAGGCCAACCGGCGCCGTGCCCGCAGGGATACCCGTCAAGTTGGCCAAGAACGCGAAGCGGCACGCATCTTCGAGGGCGGGGGGATCCACGAACCCTGCGGCCTGCTCTAGGTCGTTGATCGGCGGTGCGGTCGTCGCGGTGGTGGGCAAGGCCAGCACGTCGACCTGGCGCAGCATCGCTGCCGTGTCGTCGCGCAGGCTAGCGCGCAGGCGCTGAGCGTCGAGGTAGTCGTCGGAATCGAACGCGGCCATCCCACGCATCAAGAGCTGCACGTCGAGGCCGAGGGCGTCCATGTGCAGCTCCCGGGCGATCCGCATCCCCGTATAGCTCTCCAGCCCGATGGTTAGGTAACCCATCGCCGCCGCGTGGCGGATCAGAGGCAGCTTCACGGCGACCAGCACCGCGCCTAGCTGCTCAAGCTCGCGCAGCGCTTGCTGGCCCGCCTTGCTCACCTCATCGCTGGCCGCGTCCCACTCGCTCTCAATCACGCCGATGCGCAGGCCTCGTACGCCCCGACCGAGCGCGCTGACGAGCTCACCTCGAGCAAAGGCGGGCGCGGCCAGCGACGCTGGGTCGCCAGCGTCAGGGCCAGCGGTGACTTGCATGAAGACCGCCAAGTCGTAGGTCGAGCAGGCGATCGGGCCTAGGTGGGCCACCGAGCTCCCTCCAGCTGAGCCATGGCCGGTGGCTGGGATGCGCCCGAACGTAGGCTTCAAGCCGAAAACTCCGTTGAAACACGCTGGGATGCGGATCGAGCCGCCGCCGTCTACGCCCAGGGCGGCCGGTGTCACGCCCGCTGCGACCGCGACGCCAGAGCCGCTACTGCTTCCGCCCGGCAAGTGCCCGGGGTGATGGGCGTTACGTGGCATGTCTCGATGACAGTTGCCGCCGAGCGGCGACAGGCCGTACTCCGTCATAGGCGTTTGCCCGAGCAACACGGCACCTGCGGCGCGTAGGCGAGCTACGCAGACTGAGTCCGTGGCCGCGGGCGTGCGCGGCATCCACCCCGTGCCCATCCGCGTCGGCAGGCCCGCAAAATCGATCTCTTCTTTGACAGCCAGCGGGATGCCGTCGAGGGGTCCGATCGGTGAACCGTTGCGGAAACGAAGGGAGGACGCCTCTGCCGCGGCCCGCGCTCCAGCCTCGTCTCGCTCGCACAGCGGTCCGTGGCTCGGCTCGGCACGGGCCAGATCACCAGCGGCGACGAACGCCCGCTCGCACAGTTCGCTCGCGCTGATCGATCCGCTGTGCAGGCGCTGCTGATATTCGGCGCTGGTGCGCGGCCAGCCCGCCGCCCGTGGCGCGCCGAGCTCTTCGCTCTGCCGGCCGTGCCCAGCTCGGGCTGAGATCGGCAAATAGCTCATAGGCAGCGCACCGCGGAGATCTTCTGGCAGGCGCTTGAGGTCGGTGATTCCGAGCTGCTGACGCAGCACGACGCTGGCCAGGCGATGGGCGGGTGTGTGACGTACAGCGCGGACCAGCGCGCGTAGCGCAGCACCAGAAATGCGGCCTTGGGGCAGGGTGATCATTGCGCCCCACTCTACACGCGATCGTGGCGCGGGCAGCAGACTGTACGGGCTGCGTTCAGTGGGCGGCGCGCCCGGGTCGGTAGTCGAAGTACGCTTCCCCCCCACCCCGATCCCCGGAGAGGTCCAAGTGCACGGTCACGTGGGCGTTCTCGCGGACGCACTGCCCGCTGCTCCCGGCTTCTGAGTCGTGGCACCAGAAGTACGAGAGCTTGAACTCAGCTCGCTCGCTGGCGCCGGGGCTGATCTTGACCGGGACTGGGATGTGCGCTCCGGGTTCAAGCTTCACCTTCACGCGGGCTGGGAAGCTGAGCCCGCGACCGCTCGCGCGGATCTCGACCGGCGAGCCCTGGCTAAGCTTGGCGCCTTCGGGTGGCTGAAGCCCGACGTATAAGGTGTTCTCACCTGGCCCGAGTTGCCCGTAGGCGGTGAGCGGCGCGGTCAGCCGCTCAGCGGCGTTCATGGGCTCAGCAGGTCCTGGTGGCGACTGCGCGAGCGCTGCCCAGCTCACCACCAACCCACACACACCCACGACCGCCGACAACGTACGCGTCGGCGGTTGAGGGGCGCGGGGCGTCCAACGCTGTAGCTCGGGTTTCCGCATTGGGAGCTGATACGTACGCTCGCGCGAGCGGTTTCGTTGTCTGGAGCAAGCTGCTGAGCCGAGTTGGCGCGCTCAAGCGTCTCAGCTCAGCTCGGATCGAAAACAGCATTTTGATCGGAAACAACGGAGCAACTGCTTGAGTCGCTTGCCGGAGCCGGCATCAACAAAGCCTTGGGGGCGCAGCGCAGGTCGGAGAGCCTGCGGGGCAGCGCTTGGCCCCAGCGCTGCCGCCCCCAGACGCAGGCTCGTCCCTTGGCAGGCCACACCTCAAGCTCTGCTCGCGTTCGCGCGCGGGTGCGGACCACGCCCGTCTCGTGAATGAGGTTGCTTGCATGCCGCTTGAGTTACGTCGAAGTGAGATGCCATTTGACAGCGTGAGCGAGCTGTTTTTCCAGCGCGCTCTGCAGTCGCCAGACCACGTAGCTTACCGCTACTTTGAGCGTCCAACCCGACAGCGCGATGTCTCGTTTCGAGAGTTCTCGACTCAGGTGCGGTTGTTCGCGCGGGGACTTCAAGCGCTCGGCTTGACGGCAGGCTCGCGGGTGGCGGTGGTCGCCGAGCACGGTCCAGAGTGGACCATCGCAGATCTCGGGATCCTAGCGTCCGGTTGCGTCGCCGTGGCGCTCCCCTGCGGCCTTGAGATCAACGAGCTGCGGGAGATGCTCAGCGCGCTTGAGGTGAAGCTCCTGGTTTGTGGTTGCCGCACGGATGCAGAAGCCGCGAGCGCGGCTAAGTCGAGCTTGCCCGCGCTCGAGCGCGTCGTCGGGTTCAGCGGCGCTGCCTCGGTCGACGCGGTGCTGCCGTTCGGCGATCTTATGGGTATGGGCCGCGAGGCCGAGGAGGGGAGGTTGACGCGCCCGCCGTCGTCGCGCGGGCAGAGGCGCCCGGCCCAGGCGGCGGTGTTCGCGCCGGACCAGCTCGCGCTGCTCCTCCATCACGAGGGCCGCTTCGTGCGCTTCACTCACGGGCAGCTGGCGCGGCTCGCCGGCTGTCTGTCTCAAGCGCTACAGCTCAACGTCGATGACGTCGCGCTGCCAGTGCTCCCGATGCACGACATGGCTGAGCACGTGGTTGGCTTGTACGGCCGCGTGACCGCCGGGATCACCACGGCGTTCATGGCGAGCGCGCGCGTGGAGTCGTACAGCGCCTTGGGCGAGGCTGTATCTCGGATCAACCCCAGCCTGGTGATCCTCGGCCCGGCGGAGCTTGAGCATTTCGCTCAGCGGGTCGAGGCGCTGGCCAACTCCCCAGCGCAACGCCCGGCGTTTGACTGGGCGCGGCGCGTCGGCCTCGAAGCCGCGCAGCGGCGCCGCAGCGGCATTTCCATGGGGATGAAAATCGGCGCGCAAGTGGCCGTCGCAGACAGCCTGATCTGGGCCAAAGCGCGCGAGCTGCTGGGCAGAAAAGTGCGGGCCGTGGTGTGTTGGGGCGTGGCTGAAGACAGCCCCAGCGTCGAGTGGCTGCACGCGGCCGGCCTGGTGGTGGTCAGCATGCGCGATCTCAAGATCGAAGCCGCCACTTTGGCGAGTATCGGGCTAGCGGCGGCGCAGTAGAGCAGCGCGCTGCCGCACAGCCGCGGCCCGCGACGCGAGCGCTGATGAGTTGGGGGGCGCGACTACCAGCGCCGGCGTGGAGGGTGGCGGTCCAGGTAACTGCGCGCGCCACACGCATAGCGATCACCGGTGGCGCACGCGGCGTACACAGCATCGCACGCTGATCGTAGCTCAGGTCGCTGCACGCACAGGTTGAAGCAGGCTTCGATGCGCTTCGCCCCGCACTCACGGCTGAGCCGCGCGCGGCCGAGCTCCAGGCTCAGCACCCGCGCGAAGATCAGCGTGAAGCCCACTAGCGTCGCCCAGAGCACGATGCGGCGCGCCCGGTTCTTTCCGCGCGGCGCGGTGGGGGGCTGCCCCGCCGCTGGTGGCCCGTCGGGTCGCGCCAATGGCCTAGACTTGATCGCGCCGCTTCAGGATCATCAAGATGATCATCAGGATACCAAACATCATCCCAGCCAGCACGACCGGGGGCAGCCAGGTCAACTCCCAGTGTTCGAACCCCCAGGCTCCGCTGAAGTGATCGCTGGCGATCTGCGCCTCAGCGCAGCGGAACTTACCCGCGGTGAGGAAATCTGGAGGGCTTGAGGCGTCTGCTTTGTTGATGTCAATGATCCACGCGGCATCACCCTTGATCGCCATGCGCTCTTGCCCGATCACCCCTTCGAACCCCCAGCGCGCGGGGATCGCGTACATGGGCCACTTCAGGTACGGGTTGGTGGTCATGGGCACCATCAGCCCCCCCAGCACCACCTGGGGGATCAGCGCGATGGGGGTGAGCGCCATCGCCGCCTCTGAGCTCTGGACCATGGTGCTGAGCAAGAGCCCCAGCGCCACGGAGTTCATGCTGACCGCGACCAGCATCACCAGGTCGATCACGAACGCCTGCGGGCCGCCGTTGAAGCCGAGGGCGAAGAACACGATGGCGAGCAGCACCGTGCACTGGATCACGCAGAACACGCTGAGCAGAAAGAACTTGGAGAAGACGTAGTTGAACAGGCCGAGGTTCACCATGCGTTCCCGCATGTAAACGGCGCGCTCGCTGACTATCTCGCGCGCTGCGTTACTGGTGCCAAACCAGACCGCGCTGACTACGAGGAAGTTGGCGGCGCCCGAGTGGTCTGGGGTGGTCTGCATGTTGGCCAGGGTGTCACCCACCCCACCACCCAACCCCCCGAACTTGCGCCCGAGCTCTTGTAGTGCCCCGAGGCACCAGTAGGGGATCGCGTCGCGCTGTAGACCGAACACGCCGGCTAACAGCACGCCGATGATCGGCGCCTGCGCCAGCATGATCACGATGCCGCTGGTGTCTCTGACTTTTACCTTGAAGTAGCGGCTTAGCAGCAGCCCGAACTGCCCGCGCCCCTTCGGGCGGCTGCGCGTCATTTGTTGATTGGACCCGGTGCCTACTGCGCGCCGCCCCGAGTACATGCGCTGGAAGGTCGGGTTCTGCGGGCTGTAGAACTCACTATGCCATTCCCGCGCGGCAAGAAGTCGCGCCTCTTGGTTGCTGGCTTTAGGGTTCTGCGCGCGGAGCTGCTGCAAGATCGGCCGCTCGCGCTGGTTCAACATGTCGAACATGTCGCGCGGGTTGTCGATGTCGTTTACCTTGCCCTGGCGCTCCAAGTAGCTGCCGAAGAAGCGATAGGCGTCGGGCGTGGTGGGCCCGAAGAAGATCGGGACGCCGCCGGTGCCCAGCACCAGGGTCAGGTTGAACTTCTCGAACTCATCCTTGGCCGGCTGGTGGATGGTGGTGATGATCGTCTTGCCGGTCTGCTTGGCTAGATCCGCGAGGAGTTGAACCAGCGCCGTCGTGTCGTCCGCAGCTAGGCCGCTGGTGGGCTCGTCCAGGAACATGATGATCGGATCGGTCACCAGCTCCATCGCGATGTTGACGCGCTTGCGCTGACCGCCGCTGAGCACCTTCTTCTCTGGCTTGCCGATTTGCAGGTGCTTGACGGCATCTAAGCCCAGCTGCCGCAGCGTCGTATCCACGCGGCGATTGATCTCGTCCTCCGAGAAGTCCGGAGGCAGCCGGAACTTGGCGCTGTAGCGTACAGCTTCCCAGACGGTGAGCTCTGGATGGACGATGTCGTCCTGAGGTACGTAGCCGATGGAGCCGCGCAGCACGTCGTAGATCGCGTACAGATCTTCGCCGTTGATCCGGACCTGCCCGTGGGTCGGCGGCATGTAGCCGTTGAGCGCCAAGAGCAGGGTGGTCTTTCCCGCGCCGCTAGGGCCCATCAGCGCGATCAAGTCGCCCGGCAGGGCCTTGAAGCTGATGTGATCGATCAGCGTCTTCTGCTCTCTCGGGTTGTCGCGATCTTGAACCTGAACCATCAGGTCCCACGCCTCTATCTCGTACAGGGGCCGCCCCGCCCACTGCGCCGAGTCCTCGACGACCACCGCGACCTCTTGATTTTGCTCTTGGATCAAGAGAGGCATGGGGCCGATGAAGATCTTTTCACCGCTTTGAACCGGAACCTTTTGCCCCGGGGGAATGCGCTGGCCGCGCACGTAGGTGCCGTTGGCGCTGCCGCGGTCCTCGACGAACAGCTGCCCCTGGATCTTGTGCAAGAGCGCGTGCTTGCTCGAGATTTGGGGGTGGGGGATGGTGATGTCGTTTTCTTCAGTTCGACCGATGGACTTGAAGGCCACCCCCGTCGCGCCGCCAAGCTGCACCTGGCCGATCACGGTCTTGTGCTTCTTGCGGGGGCCAGCGCCCTGGGCCGCGGCGGCGGCGACCGCAGCACCGGCGGGACCAGCACCAGCACCAACCGCGCCGACAGCGCCAGCAGCAGCAGGTCTGGCTCCGGCGCCGCCAAAGATGACGGCCGCTAGCTGCTGCACAACCGGCATCGCCACGGGGACCGGGCCCACGGCGACGAGGGAGTTGGCGTCCAGGGGGTGGACTTGCCCTGGAGCCAGGCGCACGGAGCCGATCCAGGTACCGCTCGTCGAGCCATCGTCGACGACGCTCAGCGGCTGGAGCTTGAAGGTAGCGTGCCGCCCGGAAACGTTTTTGTGGTGAACGACGATTTGGCAGCGGGCCGCGTCGCGGCCGAAGGTGATTTCCCCGGGGGTCGGCGCGAGGGCGCCCCGATCGAGCAGCATCAGCGCGATGGCGGGGTGCGCGTTGGGGACCGCTGCTTGCCCAACCACGAACTGCGTCCTGAAGTCGAACGGGACGGTCGCGCCGGGCGCGAGGGGCGCGCCATCTGCTTGAGTCTGACCTGTGCCGCCGTCGACGAGCACCAACTGACCGCCGCCTTGGTGAACGATGCGGGCGTGCTCGGGGGCGACGCCCGGTCCACCCAGTCGGATCTCACAGTGTGGTGCACTGCCAACCGTGATGGTCTGCTTGCCAAAGCCTGGGATCATCTCTTATTCATCACTCTCGGGTTGGTCATCAGAGGCAGGGAGCCACGCGCTCCGGTTGATCTTCGCGCGGACACATCCCGCTGCGACGGATGCGCGACTCTTACATAGTTTCGCGGGTGGTCTCTACGGGCTCACGCCAGCATCTAGCGCTCCGGCCTCCCGGCGAGGGCCAGCTTCAGCTGGTCTTGGCTGAGCGTCGGGCGGGATAGGCGCTGGGGTTGTCTCAGGATCGGTGCTTGGCTGAGGAGTCAGCTCAAGCACTGGAGCGGAAGCTTGGGAGGGCTGGAGGAGCGGGACGCTGTGCGTGGGCTCGGGTGGGGCCGCACGGGAACGCCCACCAAGCAGCCACCAGCCCACGATGGACGCCAAGATCAGCCCGGCTAGGATGGCGGCGATGGCCACAGCGTGCCGGCCCGTACCCGTGGCTCGACCCGCGACGTCGTGGTCGCCAGGATCGAAGCGGGCCTCGTGGGAGCGCTCGGTGTATGGGGCGGGGTCGAGCTGCGTCGCAGAGACCGGTTCGTGGTGCAGCGGCGGCGGCAGTTGTTCGCGTGATTCCCCGTGCACCGGCTGGAGCAGCTGAGTTTCACCGCGGCCAGCGCTTGGTCCGTCGTTGACCAAGGTCGGCTGATCGCCCACGACCGTGCGCACCGTGGCTGGCGTGAGCTCATGGCGTGTGGGCAGTGGGCCTGCCTGCGCTTGTGGGATGTCGATGATCTCGATCAGTTGGATCGAGATGTTGTCATGGCCGCCGCGTTGATTCGCCAAGTCAACTAGCTGTTGGCACGCCACGGCTGGCCCGCTCAATATGCTGGTCTGTACCGCGTGGCAAAGCTCAGCGTCGCTCACCAGATCTGACAAGCCATCGCTGCACAGCAGCAGCGAATCTCTCGGTCTCAGCGCCACGGTGCCGCTCAGCTCCACGTCGACGTCTTCGCGGGTGCCGAGCGCCCTGGTGATCTGGTTTGCGTCGGGGTGCTGAGCTGCCGCCTCGCGGCTGAGGACGCCAGCGTCGAGTAGCTCCTGAACCACCGAATGGTCGCGGGTCAGCCGCGTGATGTTGCTATCCCGGATCAGGTAGCAGCGAGAATCACCGACGTGAGCGACGGAGACGCCTGCCGGATGTATCAACACGGCGACGCAAGTAGAGCCTGGGCGAGAATCTGCTGGCAGCTCGGCGCCGAGGGCGAAGACCGCGCGAGCGGCGGACTCGAGGGCGGCGCGCAACGCCGTCTTGGCGTCGCTGGTCGCCGGCGCCTGGCACACGGACGAAGTGACTTGCATTGCCGCGAGCTTGCTGGCCTCTTGCCCCCCGACGTGACCGCCCATGCCATCGCACAGCACCGCCAGGTGTCCGAGCGGGGTCTCAGCGTAAGCCGTAGAGTCCTCGTTGATCTGCTTGCTCGGGTCCCGACCGGGATCGCTGAGCTCAGCGAAATCGATGACGACGTTCTGCGCGGTCCTGCGCATGGCTACTCCAACGTGACGCTGAACTCAGCCGGCCCGAATCGCAGCTGAGAGCCGTCACGTACCATCTGCCAAGTGCCAGGCGCGAGGCGACTGTCGTTGATGAACGTGCCGTTGTTCGAGTTGTCGTCTCGCAGCAGGAGCTGCCCTGCGTCTATCTTGATTGATGCGTGCAGACCACTCACGCGTGGTTCCGTGAGGAGAATGGCGCACTGAGATCCGTCTCTGCCGACGCGCATCTCCGCACCCGCGACCACCGTGAACACGCCTTGCGCGCCTTGAAGTGTAGCCCTCGAAGCAGAAACGCCCGACTGGTAGGGGTCGGGCGGTGCTCTCAACGGTTGCGCGGGGGCGTCGGTGGTGACGCCGTACTTCGGTGGCTCGGCCCCGTACATGAACTCGGGGCTCACCACGGGCCGGTGTAGATCCGGTGGGCGATCGATGGGTGCAGCGGGCGGCGCCACCACCGGCGGCACCACCGCCGCGAACGCCGGTGGCGCCGCGGCTGGTGTTGGTGGGCCGCCGGTTCCATACGGCGCAGCCGGAGCGTCGGCGCCGACGGGCGCCGAGATCACCACAGGCGCCGCCGCCACAGGCGCCGCGCCAGCCGCGCCGCCGCCACCATATGGCCCGCCGCCGCCGTACTGGCCGCCGCCACCGTACTGGCCGCCGCCTTGGGGTGGATAGCCGCCACCTTGCGGAGGATAGCCACCGCCGCCGTAGCCGGGGCCGCCGTAACCGCCGCCCGGCGGCATCGCCGGGGGTGGCGGCGGAGTGGGGGGCCGCCGGTTCTTGCCGCCGCTGCGCACGATCACCACGACCAGCAGCAGCAACACCGTCGCGCCGAACAGCCCGATCAACACGTGGAGGATCGGGAACGGCCCGCTGCTCGTGGCCTTTACCTGCAGGATGGTGTCGGCGGTCACGCCGCTGGTGCGCTTTGCCTTGTTGTCGAACAGCACGATGCGAGCCACCGCTTGGTTGCCCGACCCGTGGATCATCTTGTCTTTGTCAGGGGCCTCGAACTCGGCGTAGCTGTCGTTTGCTTCGATGGCCTTGCCGCGCAAGCCCTGCTGGATCAGCTGTGTCTGAGCCTTCTTAGCCTGCTCGATGTTCGCGCCCGCGATGGCGGTTGGCGGGGCCTGGCCGGCGGGTAGGAAATACACTTCCGCACGGTTGACATCACCACCCCAACAAAAGTTGCCAAAGACCTTGAATTTGCCGCCTGGATATACGCCACCGCTGCGAGTGGCTTCATCCTGGGTGAGCTTGTGATTGACGTCGAGGGGCCAGGTCGTCGGGTCGATGCCGACCGGCACGTCTTTAAAGGTGTTGTCGCCCAGCATGGGCGGCTTGACGTTGTTGAAGACCAAGCTGAAGGTCTGGGTGACGCTGGTCTCAACACATGAGAGCCGGATCTTCACCAAGTACATCTTGGAGAAGCGGGTGCGGACCGCCTTTACGATGGTGTCCGCGCGAGCACCCTGGCCACCACGCATGATGGTGTAGAGCCCACCAATCTCAGGGTTGGCGAGGTTCTGCATGAACTCCATCGAGTTCTGCTTGAACTCGTCGTAGGTCGTGTGCGGAAACCAGATACTCACCACGGGCAACGGCGTCTTGGGCAGCGCCGTGTTGTTCTCGGGGAAGCGACCGCCAGTCAGGTACTGCTGCAGCTGCATCGCGCCTGGCCCAGTGGTGGATGGGTCAGTGCCACCAAAGCCGCTGGACAGCACCACGAGCGCTTGATGCATCGGCACGTTCACCGTCTCGCCGACGTTGCCCAGGTTCTTGAAGGCGTCGGTGACGCCCGTCTTGATCAACGTGAGCAGCGCGCGGTTGCGACCAGCGGAGGGCATCACGCTGGTTTGAGATCGGATCACCGCTGACGCCTTGCTCTTGTCCGCCGAGGAGAGCCACTTTGAGTCCTTGAACACCGTGCGGTCATTGAAGAACATGACGTTGACGATGTCGTTGCGCCCCATGCTGGCGACGAAGCGCTCGGCGACCTGCTTCGCCTCTTCGAAGCCTGTGCTCATGCGCTTGTCGGCGTCGATCATGATCAGCCAGGCCGTACCGATCCCCGGTTGATTCAGCTGCTCGCCCCAGCGGTCAACCTTCTCGATTCGGCCAGGGGTGTCGCTGCCGTCGACCTTGACCGTGAAGATCGCATTGTCGCGCGGAAATGGGAATACCTCATACAGCGCGCCGGGCTTCTCCAGCGCGCCGCTTATGCAGTCATACAGCGAGTTCCCGCGCAACGCCGCGCAGCTGCTGGTCGCGTCGCCCACGCGCTTGGTTTGGACGATCTCAGCGACCATGGTGATCACCGGGTCACCGCTCTCGGTGCTCGTGCGCGGATCGATGCGGAGGATGTGTGCCTCAGGAGCACCGAACGCGAGGCTTGGAAGCAACCAAATGCACAGGGTCAGAGCTAGCAGGCCGAAGCTGAGCCTCAGGGGCGCGTTGTGAGAGCTTTTTACCATGTGAGAATTGCTACCTTATGAGATGCCTGCGCACGAAATCGGAGAGCTTCAGGCGAGCCGGCCGACCCGCTGACGGGTCGGTCGCCACATTCGGTGGATAGCTCCGGCGCCTGCGCGCGATTCAATCCAGCTGGCTAGATAACCTTTACCGTGAGGTTATAGCCGCCGAAGCGGATGGCGTCGCCGTCCTTCAAATCACGCGGCTGATTGTTAGCCAAACGCTCCCCAGCCAAATAGGTGCCGTTAGTGCTACCTGGATCTTCAAGGGTCAGCTTGCCGGGTCGCGCGGTGGCGGTGATCACGGCGTGCCGACTCGAGGTGGTGGGGTGGTCGATCTCGATATCGAGGCCTTCCATCGCGTCTTTGCGCCCAACTACGTTGCGCCCGGAATACACCGGCCAGAAGGTGCCGAGCTCATTGCCTTCGTAGCTCACGATGAAACCGGCGAGTACGCGGGCTCCAGGATCTGCTGCAGGCGCGGCAGCGGGCGCGGGAGGCGGAGCATACGCCGCCTGTGGATCAGGGGGTGGAGGGCCAGTGGGGGGAGGCGCGCCGGGAGCGCCGTGGGGCGGATCCGCCACGGGCGACCCCTGCGGCGGTCCGCCCATAGGCGGCGGTCCACCCACGGGCGCTCCGTATCCGGGAGGTGGTCCTTGCGGCGGTCCGCCCATAGGCGGTGGTCCGCCCATAGGCGGCGGCCCGCCCATGGGTGCTCCGTATCCGGGAGGTGGTCCTTGCGGCGGTCCGCCCATAGGCGGTGGTCCGCCCATGGGTGCTCCATATCCGGGAGGTGGTCCTTGCGGCGGTCCGCCCATAGGCGGCGGACCGCCCATAGGCGGCGGTCCGCCCATGGGTGGTCCATATCCGGGGGGTGATCCCTGCGGCGGTCCGCCCATAGGCGGCGCCCCGGGCGGCGGCCCGCCATATCCGGGAGGAGGCGCGCCAGGAGGTGATCCCTGCGGCGGTCCGCCCATGGGTGGTCCATATCCGGGGGGTGGCCCTTGCGGCGGTGGCCCCTGCGGCGGTGGTCCGCCATATCCGGGAGGAGGCGCCCCGGGCGGTGGCCCCTGCGGCGGTGGTCCGCCATATCCGGGAGGAGGCGCGCCAGGAGGTGATCCACCAGGAGGTGGTCCGCCCGCCGGGGGTCCATATCCGGGAGGATGCGCTCCCCCTGCAGGAGGCGCGCCGGGCGGGGGGCCCCAGCCCGCGCCGGCACTTCCAGCAGCGGCAGCGCCGCCGGCTTGAAGCTCAGGCGCCATGGTCTCACCAAACGGATTGAGACCCGCTGCTGGAGCTCCAACGCGCTGCGGATTGTCGCCGGGAGGGCTCCAGCCTCCGGCCTCTGGGTTCACGGGCGGCTGCGCGCCAGGTGGCGGTCCGTACGGAGAAGGCGGCGGAGCGCCCCAACCTCCTGCTCCTGGCGGTGCGGCCGGGGGCGGTCCGCCAGCAGGTGGGCCCCAGCCCGCTGGTGGCTGACCGGCGGGAGGACCTGCGGGTGGGCCGGGTGGCGCGGCTGGGGGTGCAGCGGCAGCTGGCAGTGGAGCGGCACAGGAAGCGCAGAACTTGGCTGCGTCGTCGTTGTTCTGACCGCAGCGCGGGCACTGAATCATTTTACGGAACCTCCAATAGACACAGACTGACCCGAAGCCGTTTGTTCCTCTGAGCCAACCTGCCGGAAACCAACTCCTGCGGGCGCCGCAAGGTCGCGGGCAGCATACCTTTTCCGCTCTCGACAGAGTACCCCGAGAAGCACGAGATACGCGGGATCTGGGGACGCTTCAATAACTGAGTCGCGTGTAGGCGTCGGGAGCGCGCCGCGGGTCAAACAAAACGCCGAGCGCCGACACCCTGCCTGGGGTCGGCGCTGCGCTTCTGTGCTCGCTGACTAGCGAGGGGTCATCACTTGCGGTCTTTGACGTCGCGCACGCGCGCCGCCTTGCCGCGCAGATCGCGCAAATAGAACAGCCGTCCGCGGCGTACGACACCCTGGCTGATCAACTCGACCTTCTCCAGGCGAGGCGTGTGAGCCATGAATGTGCGCTCGACGCCGACGTTGAAGCTGACTTTGCGCACGGTGAAGGTGCTGCGAGCGCCGGCGCGGTGGCGCTTGATGACCACGCCCTTGAACATCTGCACGCGAAGCTTGTCGCCTTCGACGATTTGGTAGTGGACGGCGACCGTGTCACCGACGCGGAACGCAGGCAAATCGGTTCGGAGGTTAGTCGCCTCGAGAGCTTCGATTTTGGCGGAAACTGTGCTGGACATCTGGCGCCTCAAATGGGGTCTGGTCCCGCTGATCGGGAAGCTTGCTGTGCTAGTAGGAGCCGCTAAGAAAGCGGGCTCCCCAGCGGGGGGTGCGGGATTATGCACTGAGGCATTCGCTAGTCAATGCTCATCCAAACTTTGTCTGGGCGCGTCAGTGCTCACCGCGTACCTGCTACGCAGGGGGCGGGCCCGCAGCGAGCACGATTCGAACCCTTGACCGCGCGCTAGCCTGAGGCTATCCCGCGCGTCCTTGTTGCGTGGCGATCGCCGCGCAGCGTAACACCGCGCGTCTACTTGAAGGCGCCGCATCGCTCGCGATGCAAGCGGACGGTAGCGGCCCCAGCTGGAAGTCAGCTTTGGGGCAACGGGCCGAGACACGAGGAGACAGCAGCATGAATACGAACCCCGGCGTCGTTGGACGCAAGCTTGGCATGACTCAACTGGTGGCTGCTGATGGCACCATCACCCCCTGCACCGTGATCGAGGCGCACGCCGTGGTGGTCGCGAAGCGGACTCAGGCGACCGACGGCTATGACGCGTTGGTTGTAGGGTTTGACGTCCTCAAGGAGAAGCACACGACCAAGCCGGTCGCTGGATTCTTCAAGAAGAACGGCGTCGATCCGAAGAAGTACGTGCGCGAGCTACGCTGTAGCGCTGAGCACGCTGCGAAGTTCGAGCTTGGTCAGGAGATCAAGCTCGACCAGATCTTCGACGAAGGTCAGTTCGTTGACGTCCAAGCCACCTCGAAAGGGCGCGGCTTCACAGGCGTGATGCGCCGCTACCACTTCAAGGGTGCGGTGCGCAGCCATGGTGCCCACGAGTACCACCGCCACGGCGGCTCCATCGGCTCCAACATGACCCCCGGTCGCGTCTTCAAGGGCAAGAAAATGCCCGGCCAGTCGGGTAACGCGACGGTCAGCGTGCTGAACCAGCGGGTGGCCAAGGTGCTGCCTGATGACGGCTTGGTGTTGATTCGCGGCGCGGTGCCCGGCGCTCGCAACGCGGTCATCACGGTGCGCGGTTCGGTGAAGAAGAAGAACGGCGGCAAGGTCCCTCTCAGCTGAGCGGCTGTCAGCTGAGCGGCTGTCAGCTGAGCGGCTGTCAGCTGAGCGGCTGTCAGCTGAGTTCTTGGGGCTGAGCTAGGCCTTGAGCTCGCCTCGGCGCTGTGAATAGCCCGCCATCCCCACGGACCGGCGGGCTTTCTTGCGTCGGCGGTCCCGGTAGTCGGAGCTGACTTCCGTGCGGCAAAATCTGGGCGGCGCCGGGTGGTGGGCATCCGCGGCAGCGCGCTCAGTTGCGCTGGCACCCCTCGGCTATCACGCGTAGTGAGACGCCGTGCCTACTACCCACGACGAGACGTCCGGCGGCGCGCTTGGCAGCGCGCTTCAGTCCTGGCTGAGCCCCTGGCCTGATGAGCGCGTGCTGCATCAATCGCCTCAGCTGTTGGTCGTAGATAAGCCCTGCGGCTTGCCCGTGCATGGTGGCCCTGAGGGGCTCGGGGACGACGTGGTTACGCGGCTCGCCGCGTGGCTCGAGGCTCGCGGTGAAGCCAGCTACCTAGGCGTTCACCAGCGCTTGGACAAAGACACCAGCGGGGTGCTGTTTTTTGTTCGAGATCATGCGCTCAACCCTGCGGTCTCGGAGGAGATGGAAGCCCACCGCTCGCGCCGCGTCTACGTCGCGTGCGTGAGCGCGCCGCCCGGGGAGACACCCGCCATCGGCGAGTGGGTGCTGATGGAAGACCAGTTGCTCACCCGCAAGGCGTCGCAGGGGCTAACGACCCAAGTCGTCAAGGCTGGAGGCAAGCTGGCGCGCGCGCGCTACCGCGTGCTGGAGGCTCAGGGGCGGCGTGCCCTGATTGAAATCCACCCGGAAACAGGGCGCACGCATCAGCTCCGCGTGCAGTTGGCGTCGAGAGGTCTGCCAATCGTCGGCGACTCGATCTACGGCGGGTGGCAGGCCGAGCGCCTCATGCTGCACTGCGCCGAGCTAGGCTTGAGCTGTGTCGAGCTGCGGGTTGAAGCGCCGCTGCCCGCTGAGTTCGGGCTGTGGTTGGCTCGGCAAGAGCAGCATAAGCCTCGGGGCGCGGCTGCAGATAGCCAGGGGGAAATATCATTCGACCCGCTGCCTGAGGGCGAACGCTTGCAGCGCAAGTTGCGGGAGGCGGTCGGGCGCCGCTGGCCGCTGAAGGGGCAGACCCAGGCGCTGCGCCTGGTGCATGAACAAGGCGACGGGCTGGCGGGCGTGTCGTGCGACGCCTACGCCGACTGGGCTGTGCTCTCGGTCTACTCAAGGGACGCGCAGCGGCGGTCAGGCGAGCTGGCCGACTGGTTGATCGAGCTGGGCTTTCGCGGCGTTTACCTCAAGCAGCGGGTGAAGGCGGACTTGCGCCACCAAGATCAGGAGCAGCTGGCGCCGGCGGCCGTGTTTCGCGGGGAGGCAGCGCCGCCTGAGCTGGTGGTCAGCGAGGGCTCAATGCGCCTGGTGGTGCGGCTGGACGACGGCCTGTCCACTGGGTTGTTCATCGATCAGCGAGACAACCGCGCGCGGGTGCTGGCGACCAGCCGCGGACAGCGGGTCCTCAACCTGTTCAGCTACTCGGGTTCGTTCACTGTCGCCGCGGCCTTGGGTGGAGCAGCCGAGACGGTGAGCGTCGATCTGAGCGCGCGCATGCTGAGCTGGTGCGAGCAGAACCTAAAAGAGAACCAGCTCGCGGGCCCGCAGCACCGTCTGCTGCGCGCCGACGCCGCCGACTACCTGCGCCGCGCACGGCGCCGCGAAGAGCGCTTCGACTTGATCATTTTGGACCCGCCGAGCTTTGGTTCCCACGGCAAGCGCAGCTTCAGCGTGGCCCGCGATTATCCAGCGCTGGCCACCGACGCCGCCGCGCTGCTCGCGCCGGGGGGTCGCTTGCTGGCGGTGACTAATCATCGCAAGACCGGGGCCGAGTGCTTCCGGCGCTGGCTCACCGACGCGGCCAAAGCCGCCAAATGCCCGCTTGAGAGCGCGCGCGCTGGCAAGCCGCCTCTCGACTGCCCAGCCTGGAGCGAGGGCAGCCCCACCAAAGCCGTCTGGTTGCAGCGCCGCTGAGACTGACATCAAGCTGATGCAGGCTGTAGCGCCCCGCAAACCCCGCCCGCGGCGGCGGGAACACAGCACAACCCACCCACCGCCCAGTTCACTCCGCTGCCGAGTCTCGTGTCCAAGAAGCACAACCCCTATCAGAACGACGCGCTGGCTCGCGCGGCGCGCGCGGCGGGCTTTCCTGCACGCAGCGTGTTCAAGCTGGAGGAGATCCAGAAGCGCACGCAGCTGCTGCGCAGCGGGCAACGCGTGCTGGACCTAGGCGCCGCGCCCGGCTCTTGGACGAAGTTTGCCGCGGCCCGGGTTGGCCCTGGAGGCCGTGTGGTCGCCATCGACCTCCAAGAAATCAGCGAGCCGCACCTGGGCAAGAACGTCTTGCTCGCCCAAGGGGACGCCCTCGACCTCGGCTCGGAGTTGATCGCTGCGCACGCGCCGTACGACGTGGTGCTTAGTGACATGGCGCCGCGCACCAGCGGCGACAAGCTCCGGGATCGCTACCTCAGCTACGAGCTAGCCGTCGGCGCCCTGGAGGTCGCTAGGCGCGTGGGTAAGCCTGGCTCGGCGTTCGTCGCCAAGATCTTCATGAGTGAAGACTTCGAGGCCGCCAAGCGCGCCGTCGCTCATGCCTACAAGAGCTGCAAGGTGATCCGGCCAGCGGCGACCCGCGACGCCAGCACTGAAGTGTTCTTGGTGGGGCAAGATCTGCGCGCCAGCCAGCCTCCTGACGCTGAGGCTGACGGTGAACCCTGAGCCGCCGAGCCGAGCCGGGCTGGAGGCGCCCGAGCCCAAACGTCGCAGCAAGCTGCGTTGGGCTCTACACTTGGTGCTGTTGGGGCTAGTCGCGTTGGCGGTGCTGTTGTTGGTGCGCGCCGCGCGGTTTGAGTCTCGGCAAATCGTCGTAGCTCCCACCCCCATGCCCGAGCTCGACTGGGTGGCCGCAGCTGAGCGCCTGGGCGGTGCCGTGAGGATACGCACAATCTCACGGTCCGTCCACGGACACAGCTTGTCCGCGCTGCGCCGCGAGGACAGCGCTGCGTTCAAGGCCCTGCACGCTTACTTGAGCCGTAGCTTCCCTGAGGCGCACCGGGTCATGCGCCGCGAGGTGATCGCCGAGCACAGCCTGCTCTACGAATGGCGGGGCAGTGATCCGAGCCTTGAGCCCGTAGTGATCGGCGCGCACATGGACGTCGCGCCCATCACGCCCGGCACGCTGATGTCGTGGACCGAGAAGCCGTTCTCGGGCGCGCTGAAGGACGACGTGATTTGGGGCCGCGGCACCCTCGACGACAAGGCGTTCATCAGCGGGTTGTTTGAGGCCATCGAGGCGCTATCGAAGGCTGGGTTTCAGCCCAAGCGCAGCCTGTTCCTCGCGCTGAGCCACGATCAGCTGAGGGGCGGCGAGGTGGGCACCCGCGCCTTAGCCGCCGCCCTGGCGACCCACTCGCAAAAATTCCATGTGGTCTTGACTGAGGGCATGGTCATCGTGACCGGCTTCGTGCCAGAGATCCCTGCGCCCATCGCCTTGGTGGGGGTGGGAGAGAAGGGGCAAGCTAGCTTCCTGCTCCAAGCGACGGGCGACGCGAGCGCTGACAAACTCGAAGCAGCCCAGAAGAGACTCGAGGCCGCGCCTATGGCCGCTGCGTTCTCAGGTCCGGCGCAGTACCAGTTTGAGTATTTGGCCAGTGAGTTTCCGTTCGCCATCCGGGTCGCGGTCGCCAACCGCTGGCTGTTCTCTTCCCTGCTCGAGAGCCGCATCGCAGAGTCCGAGGGCTCTGAGGCGCTGATCCGCACGCTGGTCACCAGCACCAACGTGCCTCCCGGATACGACGACAAGGGGCTGCCGGAGCACCCGACCATCGTCACCTACCGGCTGCGCCCGGGCGACACGTTGGAGCAGGTCAAGGCACACGCGACCCGCGTGGTGGCGGACAGCAGCATCACGCTCACGCTGCTCGACGGGGCCAGCGCTGCGCCTCCGGTGTCGCCGGTCAGCGCCCCGGAGCTCCTGGCGCTGCAGCGGGTGGTCGAGGGCGTCTTTCCTGAGTCGGTGTTCGCGCCGTCCCTGGTGCTGGGGTCGACGGACGCCCGGCACTATCGCGACCTGAGCCCGAACGTGTTCCGCTTCCGCCCGGTGATCTTAGGTCCAGCCGACATGAGCCGGAGCCGTAACTCGGACGAGCGCATCGCCCTCGGCGACTACAAGCGGGTCGTCAGCTTCTGCCAGGCCTTCGCGCAAGCGTTCTTGAAATAGCTGCGCAGTTTGCGGCGTCGCGGGCTCGCATGCGCTCGGCACAGAGGCAGTCGTTGGGCGACTCGTGCTCGGCTCGCGCCTCAGTTGACGACTACGCGGCCATCTCACCTGGCGCGTAGCGAAACGAGGGTGGCTGCTGGGAATCGTCTAGACGAGTTCGCTGCCTTCTGCTCTAGTTCGCGCCATGCGACTTCGTCATCTGCTCGCCACCTCCGCTCTGGCCCTTGCTTCCCTCGCGGTCGCGCCCCTCGCCTACGCGGAGACGCCTCCTGATCTGGTGGTGATGAAGTCAGGCGGCATGCTGCGCGGCACCATCTCGGAGATGGATCCACAGGGTAACGTGGTGATTGAGCTTTCGAGCGGCGAAAAGCGCAGCATCGCCATGAGCGAAGTGCAGTACGCGGGCCCGGCGGCGGCAGCTGCAGCCCCTGCAGCCCCGGCAGCTCCCGCGCCAGCCGCTTCCGCTCCATACTCGCCCCCGCCCGCCGGCCCACAAGGGCCGCATCAAGGCAGCTACGGGGGCACTCAGCCGTTGGTCACGGTGCACGGGGTCGAGGCACGGCTCCAGCTGCGCGGCGACGGCGTCACGTTTCATCGCAACGCCGGCAGCGGAACCGGCACGGGCTACGCGAACGGTCGGGCCGTGGCAGTGCAGACCACGGTCTACTCTTCCATGTGTACGGCGCCGTGCGAGGTCTCGATGCCGCGCGGCAAGTATACGTTGGCACTGTCATCCGACGGCGTGCCCGTGGAGGCAGAACCAGTCAGCATCGACGGTGACGGTACGTTGCAGGGCAAGTACTCTTCGAAAGCCGGGCTTCGCGTCGCTGGGTGGGTGGTGGTGGTGGGCGGCATGGCTGGCGGCTTCGCAATCGCCTTCACTGGTGGTGATGAAGACCTCGACACGACAAGGTTGCTGCTTGGGACTGGTGTCGCGGTGACTGCAGTCCTCGTGGGTTTGATCCTCGCGAATACTCCAGATGACGCCGAAATCCGCTTCATCCCGGGTGCGCCTATTAGCCTCACTCAGCCTGGCGATCTGCGAGCCGACAGCGGCACCGGCTTCCGCGGTCTCGAGCCAGGGCTCAGCCTGGCGATGAATTTCTGATAGCTCCCGGCGCGCCGCAGCTCAGCTCACGCGTCGGTTCACGCTTGCCTTCGGTGGGCAGCCAGCCAGGTGGTTCAGCCGTCCCCACCCCCGAAAAAAAGCCGGGCTAGGTGTTTTGTGGCTGATCCAGCGCGCGCATAATTTGGCCCGCTGTCGGGCTGCGTGGCAGCGTCGGTCGAGCCTCAGAGAGCTAGAAACCCCACGGTTTCACTTATTTGAGTGTCCTCTGACCGCAGCGGTTGGGGGGCGCGGGGCAGCACGAAAGCCAGGAGTCAGATACCAGCCATGCGCAGCTACAATGGCCTCAGCCAACCCGAGATCGTCGTTGGGCTCGACCTGGGCACCACCAAGGTGTCCGCGGTGGTCGGCGAGGTAGATACAGACGGCATCACCATCTTGGGCGTGGGCAACGTGCCCTGCCGCGGCTTGCGTAAGGGCGTGGTGAGCAACATCGAGTGGACGGTGCGCGCCATCCGCGAGGCCATCGACGCCGCTCAGACCATGGCGGGGGTCGAGATCACCACCGTCTACGCCGGCGTCGCCGGCGGTCACATCCGCAGCCACATGTCTGACGGCGTGTGCGCCATCAGCGGCCGTGAGGTGATGAGCAGCGATTTGGAGCGGGTGCTTGAAGGCGCTCGAGCGATCCCCGTGGATGCAGATCGCATGATCCTCCACGCGTTGCCCCGGGAGTACATCGTCGACACCCAGGACGGGATCCGTGACCCCATCGGGATGAGCGGCGTGCGCCTGCAGGTGCGGGTCAACTTGGTCACCGCCGCCACTAGCTGCGTGCAGAACGTGATCCGCTGCGTCGAGCGCTGCAACCTGCACGTCGCCGACGTGGTGCTAGAGCCCCTAGCCTCAAGCGAGGCGGTGCTCAGCGAAGACGAGAAAGAGATCGGCGTGGCCGTGATCGACATGGGCGGCGGCACCACCGATTTGCTGGTTTATGCCGACGGCGGCATCGCCCACACCAGCGTGATCCCGGCGGGCGGCAACAACGTGACCAGCGACGTTGCCGCGGGGTTGCGGACTCCGATGGGCGAGGCTGAGCGCCTGAAGCGCAACTATGGCTGCGCCTTGGGCCGCATGATCAGCGAAGACGAAGAGATCGAGGTCCCGGGGGTGGGGGGCCACTCACCGCGGCGCGTGGCGCGGCGGGTGCTGAGCGACATCATCGAGCCCCGGGTGGAGGAGATCTTCAGTGAAGCGCGGCGCCGCATCGAGGACGCGGGTCTGTTGGACCAGGTGGCCTCCGGCGCGGTGCTGACCGGCGGCTCGGTGTTGATGGAGGGCATGGTGGAGTGCGCCGAAGAGATCCTCGGCATGCCGGTGCGCCTCGGCTTCCCCGTGGGCGTCAAAGGCATCGTGCAGCTCGTCCAGGGGCCGCAGTACGCCACCGGCGTCGGCCTGGTGCAGTACGGCGCGCTGCAGCTGGCTCAAGCCGCCGCTCGCGGTGACTACGAGGAGTATTACGAGGAGGCAGCCCAGCCCGAAGCGGCTGAAGTGCGCGCTCGTCGGCGTCAGGGTGGCTTTTGGGGTTGGCTCAAGGACGCGTTCTAGGGTCTGCGGGCCCTGGCCCTGGCGTGGGGCCACGGCAGCTCGAGATTTTGAGCGCCGTTTATTAGGCCAGCGCAGGGGTTTTGGTTCAGTAAGAGATTAACGCACCGATCGAGGTGCGGATCGGGTTTCGGTGGACGGGAGGCAGCCCAGAAGCCGGGGTGTTTACGCGGCAAAGCCGCGTGAAATAGCTCGATCCGCGGCCGGGCGGTGTTTGCGCACCCGCTCGGCGTGACGAGCAGGCGCCACCGGGAGGAAGCAAAAAATGAGTTTCTCGATTGAGTTCGCAGACGAGTCGCCGCAGTACCAGGCCAGGATCAAGGTGATTGGCGTCGGAGGTTCCGGCAACAACGCGATCAACACCATGATCCAGTTTGGCCTGGAAGGCGTCGAGTTCATCAGCGTGAACACGGACGCCCAGGCGCTCAACGCGAACCTGGCTCCCCTCAAGCTGTCTGTCGGACACGCGGTGACGCGCGGTCTCGGCGCTGGCGCAGATCCAGAGCGCGGGCGCAAGGCCGCCCTAGAAGACGTGACGCGCCTCAAGGAGGCCATCAGCGGCGCCGACATGGTGTTCGTCACCGCCGGCATGGGTGGAGGGACTGGCACCGGCGCGGCTCCTGTCATCGCGCAGCTGGCGCGCGAAGAGGGCGCGCTCACCGTGGCCGTGGTCACCAAGCCCTTCGTGTTCGAGGGCCGCCAGCGAGCGCGCCGTGCGGAACAGGGCCTGGTCGCACTGAACGAGCACGTCGACACCTTGATCACCATCCCCAACGAGAAGTTGGTGGCCCTGGGTGACGACGACATGAGCTTCGTAGACGCTTTCCGCAAGGCAGACGAGGTGCTGTACCAAGCGGTCAAGGGGATCAGCGATCTCATCACCCAAGAGGGCATCGTCAACGTCGACTTCGCCGACGTGCGTACGGTCATGGAGAACATGGGCCGCGCGCTGATGGGCACCGGCTGCGCCAAGGGCGAAGGCCGCGCGCGCTTGGCCGCAGAGGCGGCGATCCAGAGCCCGCTGCTCGACAACATCAGCGTCGACGGCGCGACCGGCGTGCTGATCAACGTGGTGGGCGGCCCCGACATGAAGATGCGGGAGATCAACGAAGCCGCGACCTACATCCAAGAGCAAGCCCACGAGGACGCCAACATCATCTTTGGCGCGACCATCGACGAGAACATGGCTGAGGCCATCAAGGTCACGGTCATCGCGACGGGCTTCCAGCGCGCCGCAGAAGAGCCGCAAGAGCTGTTGCGCCAGGCGAGCCGTCAGCCCCTGGAGCGTTCGGCTCCCCGTGCTGTGGCTCACGATCTGCGCAGCGAGCACCCGGTCGCGCGGCGTGACGCTCGACCCGAGCTGCAGCGTCAGGAGGTCCATCGTTCGGAGCCTCAGCGCTCTGAGTACCCTCGGCCCGAGCTGTCGGCCCGGGCTCTAGAAGAGCTGGATCGTGAACCCATGACGGCTTACTCCACGCGGCGTCCTGCAGCGGCCGCTGCCAGCTTGCAGGCCAACGCACCGAACTCGGGGCTGCCGAGCGTGCGTGAACGCATCACCTTCCCGTCCAACGTCGATCGCGACTGGGACACGCCTGCTTATCAACGCCGCAACGGCGGCTGATCGCTTTCGGATCAGCGCCTGGGCGCTGGCCCGCATGACTTAGGTTCCTACGAACACCGAATCGGCGCCCTTGGTGGATGGTCCACTAAGGGCGT
>CAZKDY010000020.1:0-55787 GCA_964551615.1 uncultured Polyangiaceae bacterium | reverse complement strand
TGTCTATTTAGGCAGGGCGTTGTCTATTTAGGCAGGGCGTTGTCTATTTAGGCAGGGCGTTGTCTATTTAGGCAGCGCTGAGCTAGCTGTGCGCGGGTGGTCAGTCGCTGACCGGGATAAGCTCTGGGTACTCGGCGCGCCACATGGCCTGCGACACTTGAGCCACGATTTCTTCCCGGCTGAGTGCCCGGCCCACCCCCTGAGCCCCTGCCTCTTGAACCACCGCGCAGGCGATTTTACGCGTGATTTCCCGCAGGCGATGTAGGCGCGGAAACAAGGCGCCCTCGGCCAGGTCCTCGCTCGTGAGCTCGCCGGCTAGGGTGTCGGCGGCGACGGTGAACATGGAGTCGGTGACCTCGGTGGCTTCGGCCACCAGCGCGCCGAGCCCAACGCCTGGAAACACGTAGACGTTGTTGCCCTGAGCGATACGCACCGTGCGACCGTCCGGCAAGGTGACCGGCTCAAACGGGCTGCCGGTGGCCACGAGCGCCGCGCCGTCGGTCCAGCTCAGCAGATCTTCTGGGATGGCCTCGCTCTTGCTGGTCGGGTTGGAGAACGGGAAGATACCTGGGGCGGGGCAGTGCTCGTGCATCGCGCGCACGATGTCTTCGGTGAACTCGCCGGGTTGCCCCGAGGTACCGATCAAGACGCTGGGCTTGAGCCTCTTCACGACCTCGAGCAGGTCGATCGGTTTGCTCGTGTCAAAGCCTGCCTCGCGCGCCAGCGCGTCGGGCCAGGCGAACTCTAGCTTGTGCTGATCGTCGATCTCGCGTGAGTCGACGATCAGGCCGCGGCTGTCCAGCACGGCCACCGAGCGCAGCAGCGCGTCCCCGGTCAGGCCGGCGCGGCCCAGCGCGTCGCGCACTTGGTGCCCGATGCCGATGCCCGCCGCGCCAGCGCCCAAGATCACGATCCGCTGATCTTTGAGCTCGACGCCGCGCTTACGGCACACCGCGTACACGCCGGCCAGCGCCACGGCGGCGGTCCCCTGGATGTCGTCGTTGAAGGAGCAGAGCCGCTTACGGTAGCGCGCGAGCAGCGTGAATGCGTTGACCTTCTTGAAGTCCTCCCACTGTAGTAGTGCCTTGGGGAAACGCTCTTTGACAGCGACCACGAACTCTTCCACCAGCGCGTCGTACTTGGGCCCGCGCAGCCGCGGCTGGCGCCAACCGACGTAGAGCTCGTTGTTCAGCAGCGCTTGGTTGTCGGTCCCCACGTCCAGGCTCACCGGCAGCGTCTGGCTGGGGTGAATGCCCGCGCCCAGGGTGTACAGCGAGAGCTTGCCGATGGGGATCCCCATGCCGCCAGCGCCTTGATCGCCGAGCCCCAAGATGCGCTCGTTGTCGGTCACTACGATCAGCCGGATGTCGTCGGTGCCTGCGTTGGCCAGCACGGCGTCGATGCTCCCGGCGTCGTCAGGGGTGATCCAGATCCCGCGACCGCGGCGAAAGATCTGCGAGAAGTGCTTGCACGCCTCACCCACCGTCGGCGTGTAGACGATGGGCATGAACTCTTCGACGTGCTCTGCCAGCACGCGATAGAACAGCGTCTCGTTGCGATCTTGGAGGGCCGCCATGCCGATGTAGCGCTCCAGCGGATCGGTCTTGCGGCTGATGTTTCCGTACGCTCGCTCCACCTGGACCGAGAGCGAGGCGGGGTGGTGGGGGAGCAGCCCACGTAGCCCAAAGATTTGGCGCTCTTCCTGGCTAAAGGCGGTGCCTTTGTTGAGCAGCGCGTTGCACAACAGGGACTTACCTCGCTGGGAAACGTGCACGCGTTGCGCGCCGTCGGGGGTGCGTTCGAATCGAAGTTTTGCCACCAGTCGCCTCTCTGTGTGTGCTGCGTCTGCTTGAAACGCGCGTCCTGCGTGACGCTTGTGTACGCCGCCTAAACCCTGCTGGCTACGCCAGAGATCCCGTTAGGGTTGAGGCCCCAGCCGCGGCGCTGCAGCCAAGCCGCCTTCCCGGGTGTCTGCCACCGCGTAGAAGACGCCGTCGGCGATCAAGATGTTGTTGGCGTCCCCGATGGGGATCGTCTTCTTGGAGATGGTGTGACCCATGGCGGCCAGCGCCTTCAACACCCCAGGCTGCGGCGGCTTACGGCGCTCGTAGCGCACCTCGTCGGGGAGAAAGCCGTGGTGCAGGCGACCCTGATCCACCGCCGCGCTGAGGCTCATGCCGTAGTCGACCACGTTGCGCAGCACTTGAAACACCGTGTTCGGGATGGTGTCGCCACCTGGCGACCCCAGCACCAAGATGGGCGTGCTGCCTTGGAGCACCAGGGTGGGGGTCATGGAGCTGGTCATGCGCCGGCCGCCTAGCAGCGTGCTCTCACCGACGCTCCCAAAGGCGCCGGCTGAGTTGTTCATCACGACGCCGGTGCCGGGCACCACGTACTTGGCGCCAAACCCCGCGGAAAGCGTGGTGGTGCAGCTGACCAGCATGCCGTCGTGATCTGCCACGCTGAAGTGGGTGGTGTGCTCCAGCTCTTTGGCCGCCTTGGCGTACAGCGGGTGCAGCTCTGAGGCTGGCGTCGCGCGCTCAGCGCTGATCGGGTGGGGCGTGAGCCAGTGCTCAGGGCTGAGCCAGCGCGAGCGGGCGGCGGCTTCGTCGCGGCTGGAGGTGTCCGGATCTACCACGTCAAAGCGCCGATCGGCGTGGCCGCGCTTAGCGACCTCGATGAACAAGTGCGCTGCCAGCGCCGAGCCGGGCTCGGCCTCGTAGCCCTCGACGCGCTCCCACATTTTTAGCATCTCAGCCAGCGCGACCCCGCCCGCAGACGTCGGTGGCATGATCTCGACGGTCAGGCCGCGGTAGCTGACGCTGAGCACCTCGCGGATCTTCGCGCGGTAACCCGCCAGGTCTTGTAGGGTGATGCGGCCAGGCGCGGCGCCAGCGCTCGGCCGCATGGCGCGCACGATAGCCTCGGCTGTTACCCCACGGTAAAAACCGTCATCGCCCTGGGCCGCGATGCGCCCGAGGGTGCGCCCTAGATCGGCGCGCACCAGGCGCTTGCCCGCTGAGAGCGGGCGCCTACTCGGCGCGAGGTGACGTCTGGCCTCAGGATCGGCGCGCAGCGCCTGGTGGCTCCAGCCGAGGGTCAGCGCTTCACGCTGACCGATGCGGTGCCCGTTGGTCGCCAGATCGATGGCTGGCTTGAGCACGGTGGCCAGCGGCAGCTTGCCAAAGCGCTGGTGGGCGAGGTTTAGGCCCGCCACCGTGCCTGGCACGCCGGAGGCGGCTGGGCCCACGCCGCGCGCGGCGATCATGGCGCGAAAGTCGCTGGCCGTGAGGCCCAGGGGTGCTACCTCACGGAAATCAATCGCCACGGTCGGTCCGCCGGCTGGGCGCACCAACATGAAGCCGCCGCCTCCGATATTTCCAGCGCTGGGGTGGGTGACCGCGAGCGCGTAGCCCACGGCGACCGCAGCGTCGACGGCGTTGCCGCCGGCCTCGAGGATTCGCACGCCGGCTTGAGTGGCCTGCGCCTCCACCGAGGTCACCACGCCCGCGCGGCTGCTGACCGCGCTGCCGCCGCTCAGCTTCAGCTCTGCCGGCGCGACGCGCTGCGCGGGCTGAGCGGACCGTGCGGACCGTGCGGTTGGCGTGCTGGTCGCGGCGCTGCTAACGCTCGGCAACGGCTGAGGCCGCGCCTCTGACGCTTGAGCCGGAGCGCCTCCAGAGCTTGTGGGGGTGCAGGCGAGGCTCAGCAGCGCGCCGAGCCCGCACACCGAGCGCGCGCGGCGGCGCAGGCGTCGTGAGATCGGCCTCAACGGCACCTGCTAGTAACCAGCGCGACCACCGCCGTAGCCGCCGCCTTGAGGTGGGCCGCCGTAGCCGCCACCTTGAGGCGGGCCGCCGTAGCCGCCACCTTGAGGCGGGCCGCCGTAGCCGCCACCGGCGCCGCCGCTGGGGGTCTGGTACTGCGCGGTCATTTCGCTGGGCAACACCTGCACCGGCTTCAACTCGATGGGCTCACCACCCTCTGCCAGGTAGTGCGCATAGATTTGATAGCGCAGGTGCATCCCGGCGAAGCTCATGAAGGCGACCACGAAGTATAAGCCGATGAAGCAGGCGACGATGCCGAGCAGCGCCATGCCGAAGGTCAACATGGCGAGCAACACCCCGTAGCCTAGTGAGCGCTTCCATGTGGCACCGCAGTAGCGCCAGACGGCGCCAAAGCTGAGGGATTTGCTGAAATCTTCAGTCAGCTCAGCCCGCAGCAAGAACGCGCCCGCGAACACCACGATGAACAGGATCAAGAAAAAATAGGCCAGGATCGCCACTAGCCCGAAGAACACCGGGAACAGTTCGGGGATCCCGACGGCGGCAGCCAGCAAGCCCGACGCGAACATGCCCGCGACAAAGCAGCCGTACCAGAGCATGACCATCGGCAGCATCACCACCAGCTGCACCAGGAACGGGGTCAAGCCCCGCTGCAGGTAGTGCATGAAATCGCCAAAATCGAACTTGGGGATCGGCCGGGGGTGGTTGCGCACCAGGCGCTGGGAGATCTCTGCCTGCCAGCCGAGCAGCGTGATGGGACCCACGATGGGCACGATGAACTGCAGCAGCGCTGCGTACAGCACGTGCGCCTTCCAGTTCTGCTGGTCGCTCAGCACGAACTTGACAGCGCGCATCACCTCGATCTTTTCGGGGGGTGGGCCGTGGCTGCCGACGGCGAGCGCGGCCGCACCATAGCCTGCGGCTGGGGGTTGAAACTGCGGGGGCATGGCCATGCCCGCTCATATCACAGGCGCGCTGAAGCGCGCAGCGCGTTAGAGCGCGGCGCGCTCACAGCTTCCCCTTGCTTGTTGGCATTCGCTGCGCGAAACATGGCCCATGGCGAAAGACTTTCAGGCGCTCGGCGTCAGTGTGCTCACCGTCAGCGACACGCGGACCCTGGCTACCGACAAGAGCGGCGCGCTGGTGTGCAGTGAGCTTCAGCAGGCGGGGCATCGTTTGGTTGAACATGTCCTGCTGAAAGACGACGTGCTGGGGATCCGCGCCCGGCTGGCGACTTGGATCGCAGACTCGGAGACCGACGTCGTGATCGCGACCGGCGGCACGGGCCTGACGGCGCGCGACGTCACGCCCGAGGCGCTGGCGCCACTGGTGACCAAGCCCATCACCGGCTTCGGCGAGCTGTTTCGCATGCTTAGCTACGCGGAAATTGGCGCGAGCACCATCCAGTCGCGGGCTGAGGGCGCGCTGTGTGGCGGGACCTTGGTGTTCTTGCTCCCCGGCTCCACCGGCGCGGTGCGCTTGGCCATGGAAAAGATCCTGCTGCCGCAGCTCGACTCGCGCACGCTGCCCTGTAGCTTTGCGGCGACCTTACCTCGCATGCGCGGCTGAGCCGGTGAGCCGCTGAGCCCGCTGAGCCGCTGCGCCCGCTGAGCCGCCGAGGGCCGCAGGGCCGCAGTTATGCGACTACGCGGATCCCAGGATCCGTCGCTGCCCAGCGCATCAGATCGCCCGCGTCGCAGCACACCACGCGCACGCCCAGCGCCCGCGCCTCACGCACCACCGTGGGCGCGCCTTCGCTGCGTGAGCCGCTGAGCAGGCCATCCGCCGCCGCGATCCAGCGCAAGCACACATCGCGCTTCAGCGGGCCCAGGAACTCCACTCGCGGAAACAGCTGCTGCAGGCGCGCACGCTGGGGGCCATCGCCGATCACGACCACCCGCAGCGGCCGCGCGCGCCGCATCAGCTCTGCTGCGTGCAGCGCGACCTCCACGCGCTTGCTTGGGATCAGCCGCCCGACCACCAACCACATTTCACCCTCAACACCTAGCTGTTCCCGCGCTGCCTCGCGCGCCACGACCCCCGTCAGCTCAACCGCGCAGGGCTGGACCTGCGCGCTCTGCAGCCAGCCCCGCGGCGCGATGTCGTGGAGTCCGCGCAGCAGCGCCGATGACACCACGCGCAGCCGCACCTGCGACGCGCGCTGATCAGCGCGCCGGAGCAGCCCGCGAGCCAGCGCGCGCGGGGCGCGCCTGAGCAGCTCGACGTCGCTGCCATGAGCCACCACCTCGAGCTCCCGCGCAATACCTCGCGGTAATGCCGGGTAGACGCTGGGCACCAGCCAGTGTGCCTGCGCCAAATCGAAGGCTCCGTCGCGGCGCTTGAGCCGCGCCGCGGTGACCCGCGCCCGAGCGATGAAGCCGGCGATGCCCAGCAGGCGCCGCGCGCGCTTACGGCGCCCCGGCTCCGCCAGCCGCGTCAGCACCCCGGGCGCGCCGAAGGCATCCGCTGCGGCGATTTCGAACAGCTCAAGCCCCGCTAGCTGCGGGCGTGGTTTGACACCCCGCGGAACGATCAACGAGATCCGCTCGCCGCGCTCAAGGCGCGCCCGCACCTCGCTCTCGACGAAATGCCCAGCTGGGTCTCCGGGGTACTCGGGGTACGAGGTGCTGACGATCAGGGTGCGCTGCGGCGGGCAAGGAGACGGGCCGCGCCGCACTAGCGTGACAGCTCCGGGTGCACCGTGGTCAGCTGGTCGCCGTGGGCCTCGATTAGGTCGCCGAGCAGGCGCAAGTAGCCAAACGAATAGATGCCGCTCGCGTGGGCGTCGCCCCACTCCAAGCTGAGCGCGTAGTTGCCCACCGGCTCCAGCTTGCGCAGATCGAGGTTGCCTCCGTCATGGAACGCGATGGTGCCAGAGTGACCCTGGCAGCCCGCGCACGGGCAGTAGCCGCGCAGCAGTTGATGGGGAAAGCGTGAGGTGTGCCCATCTTGCCAGGCGATCTCCAGCACGCGGGCGCCGTGGGGCGCCTTGACGTTGGTGGGCGTGGTCTTCGGGTTGGCCGCCATCAGCGGGCTATACAGCTCAGGCCCGCGCCGCACAACGCGACCCACCCCCAAAAAAAACCTACGTCGGGTTGCGTGACCCATCGCGGCGTGGCCCATCGCGGCGTGGCCCAGCGCGGCGTGGCCAATCGTCGCGCGACCGATCGAGGCACACTGAACCCCGAGCCAGGTTTTGGGTCATCCCCGGTATCTCAACCGTCACGACGCCTGCCGAGCCCGGCCGCTGGCTTCGTTTGGTCTGCGCAATCGGCGCTCAAATACCCGCGTATGTTCCGCTCCGGTTCTCGACCAAGCCTCGCCAGTGACCGGGCGTGACAGGCGGGCGGGCCTAAAGGCTCTGGCGAGAGGTTTTGGGCTGGCGTGAGTCCAAAATCCCTTGCGCCAACTGCGGGGCTCTGTCATATCGACCGGCCCTTGTCTAATCCTACCGAATCAGTCCAGTGTAAGCCCCTTGAGGTCTCCGTCGGAGATAAGGGGATTGAGCGTGCGATCAAGCACTTGAAGCGCAAGTTGGCCGGTGAAGGCATCCTGCGTGAGCTGAAGCGTCGTCGGCACTACATGAAGCCGAGCGTGAAGAAGCGAAAGAAGATGAGCGAAGCTGCTCGCCGGCGCCGCAAGCGCGAGAAGATGGTGCCGATGGCGCCGCTAGTTTAGCGCCGGTTAAGGCGCTGGCTCCTGGCGCGCCGCGATCATCTGGCACACGGTCTCCCTGAGCTCAGTAATTGGGCGGCTAGGGACGCCGTGTTTTGGTGTTCCATGTGGTCTCTGCTCTGGCCACGGATAGACTCAGGGAGCCTGGTGGCGTCCCACCAGCGCTCACGCGACGCTGCCGCCGTCGCAGCACGAGCAGGGGGTTTTGGGGCGCCAACTCACGACGCTGTGAGCTCGGCGCGGCGCACGGGCTATGCTCGACGACGTGACGCGTCCTGCCGTTGACCCGCAAACGTCCGTTGATCTTTCGGGGCTCGCGACCCGCGCCGTGCACGCTGGCGAGAGCACCAGCGAGGAGCAGGCGCTGTTGCAGGCGCGGGCGCTCGAGCCGGCGCTGGTGCTCTCTAGCGCCTACAACCTGGGGACAGCTGAGCAGGCCGCTGAAGCTTTCCGGGGGGAAAATGAGCAGTACATTTATGGTCGCTGGCGCAACCCGAGCGTCGAGAGCTTAGAACAAAAGCTCGCGGCGCTGGAGGGCGCCGAAGCCGCGGTGGCGACGGCCAGCGGTATGGCTGCGGTGACGGGCGCGCTGCTCTCTACGCTGAGCAGCGGCGATCATGTCGTGGCGCCCTGGAGTTGCTACGGCGAGACGTCGCGCTTGCTACGTGAGCACTTACCTAAGTTCGGGATCCGCACCAGCTTCGTTGACGGCACCGACGTGGACGCCTACCGCGCAGCCCTCGAGCCGAGCACCAGGGTGATCTACGCGGAAACGCCGTCGAACCCCATGCTCAAGCTGTGTGATCTGCAGGTGCTGGCGCAGCTGGCACATGCCCACGGCGCCGAGCTGATCTGCGACAATACCTTCGCGACGCCGGTCCACCAGCAGCCGCTCAGCCTCGGCGCCGATCTGGTGGTGCACTCGATGACCAAGGCGCTCGGCGGACACGGAGACGCGATCGGCGGCGTGATCTGTGGCAGCCGCGCGCGGATCTCGCAGGCTTCAGAGCTGGTGGTGAAGGGCTTTGGCGGCGTGTTGGCTCCGTTCAACGCGTTCTTGATCAGCCGCGGGGTGCGCACGCTGGTACTGCGCCAGCGTCAGGCCAGCGCCAGCGCCCAAGAGCTGGCAGAGTGGCTACAGACCCAGCCCGCGATCAGCCGCGTGTTCTATCCAGGGCTGCCAGACCACCCGGGCCACGCCATCGCGCAGCGGCAGATGCATGGCTACGGCGCGCTGCTCTCGTTTGAGCTGCGCGGCGGCATCGCAGCGGGGCGGCGCCTGCTAGAGGCGGTGGAGCTGATTGAGCATGCGGTGAGCCTGGGTGATGTGCGCACGCTGATCACGCACCCAGCGTCGACCACCGCCTTCAGTATGCCGGTCGAGACCCGGCTCCGCGCAGAGATCAGCGACGGTCTACTTCGGCTCAGCGTGGGCATCGAAGACACCGCGGATCTACGCCGTGATCTAGCGCGCGCGGTGTCTGCCTCCGACGCCTGAGATCGCCGCCGAAAGCCTCGAAAACTTGGCCGATTCGGCTGGCCTCGGTAGGCCAGAGGCATGGTCGACTCTGGGTTCATCCACCACTCGCCGCGCCTGCGCAACCGCGCGATCGCGTACGATGAGCCGACCTACGACGAAGCCGATGAGGCCCCGTACGACGATGAGGGCGCCGCCGCGCAGCCGCCCATCCGCTTGCGGCACTTGGTGATGTTGGTTGGCTTCGGTGCGTTGTGCTGGGGCGCGTATCCGCGCGCGATGGCCGGCTGGCAGCTCCACGACCAGTCGAGCAAGCTGGCGGACTACGCGCTGTGCATGGCAGGGCCGACCGGCCCATCGCTGATCCGCGACAACCCCCCAGAGTTCCGGCGCCTGCTGCGTCGGCGCCTGCTCGCCGCTCACGCCTCCGACCGACCGTTTGAGGCCTGCGCAGCGCTCGGGCGCGACCTGACCAAGAGCGAGGGCGTGGAGCGCATCCACCAGACTCAAGCCTGGAGCTTCGTTGAGTATGGTGGCGACGCCGCCGACGGCGCGCGCGCTGGAGCTGCAACGGGCCCGACCCTCGCCGATCTCAAGGTCAGCGTGAAGCCGCTCAGCAAGCTGGCGAAAGAAGGCTGGCCGTTCATCCGCGGCGGCTACAGTCGTCTGATCAAGCCGAGCTCCACCGCTAAGGGGGCGCCGCACCCGAGCGAGCTACCCCGCGCGGCGATAGGCCAGGGCCTGCCGGCGTGGCGTGTACGGTACCGTGCGGTCATGCAAAATGGCCCACGCGACTTTACGCTGGCGATGGGCGCCGAGGCCAACCTGGCGGTGTATCGCTCTACCGACGCCGGCGTGACCTGGAAGAGCGGGGCCATCAACGATCAGAAGCTCTCGGCGTTTGCCGAGCGTTGCCCAACTGCCAGCGGTCGCGCCTATACGATCGGCCTCGACGACAGCGGAAAGTACTGGGTCGCGACCTCTCAAGGGCTCGACGCGGAGCCCATGGCGAGCCGCTTCGCACACGCCACCGATCAGCTGATCGGCGCGGCGTGTGATGACACCGGCCTAGTGATCGCCACGCGCAAGGATAAAGCAGCGGAGGTCAGCGTGGCCTACTGCGAATACCGCCTGACCTGTCGAGCGCTTGAGCTCCCCGACGTAGGACCTCAGGGTCAAAAGCCGCGCTACCCCGTGGATATCGCGCGGATCGATGGCACGACGGTGCTCGCGACGTCGAAGCACGGCGTGGTGCGGGTCAGCTCATCGCGTGACGCCGGCAAGACCTGGACGCCGTTTACGGTGGCGTTCGACGCTGAGTCGAGCGGGGTGAACACCGCGGTCAAGGTGCCAAGCCGCTTGCTCACCCTGGGCGACATGCTGGTGCTGTACGGCGGCGCGCCGAAGCCAGGCATGACCTACCCGGTGCTGATGTCAAAGGACCACGGCGCGAGCTGGGGCGCGCCCCAGCCGCGCCTTAGCCCTGCGCCGTAGTGTTGCCGAGGGGCAGCACCAGGCGCTGGGCACCGTCGGCTGCCGCGCGGTTTCAGCGGTTGGGCTATCAGCTGCCGCGCGGTTTCAGCTGCCGCGCGGTTTCAGCTGCCGCGCGGCTTCAGCTGCAGGGCTGTCAGCTGCCGAGGCAGGGGATCTCGACGTCGATCTGCGCGTTCTGATCACCCGAGACCCGCGTGCAGCTGTCCGCGCAGAGCAAGATTTGCGTCGGGTTGACGTTGTCGTTGAAGTACCAACCTGTCCCCGAGGGCGCCGAGCCACACGCCCCAGCGTTATCGACCCGCACCAGGTCCTCGCTGTTGGCGCCGCTGGAGTAGATGACCTTGATCTTGGTGATGTCGGGGATGCCGCTGGGCGGCGTGGGGATGTTGAAGGTGCAGCCGATGGCGGCCTTCTGAATTTGCTGCAGCGCCTGGATGAAGGCAGTGGGATCCCCTCCGCCCACGTCGTAGCTCAGGCAGGGGTTGGGCGCGCCGCTGCCACAGAAATTGGAGTGGAGAGTGCCTCCAGCGCCACCGGCCCACGCTTCGAGGTTTCCGAACGCGGCGCCGGTCATACCGACGATGAACGTTGGGATGCCCGTGGCGTTGAAATGGTTGCGGACGATGTTGTTGAGGTCCGTGTTTGAGCTGCTGCCGCAGCCGTTCGGCGCGCCGTCTGTGACCAGGATCCCGATCATCTGGCGCCCTGCGCGCTGAAGCAGCGTGGTGTGGTTGACGATACCCAGCAGCGCGCCCCGGGTATTCGTCGAGCCGTCGCTTGGGTTGGTGTTGTTCAGGGAGCTGCGGAGCGCACCCGTGTGAGCTGGGAGCGTATCAAGCGCGACCGAGACCGTCGTGCCGGTGCACCCGGTCGCGCCGAAGTAACCCAGCGCCACCCCCATGCCGACCGAGGACGAGGCGTTGAAGAAGCCGTCGAGGGCGTTGACCGCGTGGCACCACTTGGAGTTCGTGGAGGAGCCTACGTTGCAGTCGCTGCCCATGCTGCCCGACTTGTCGAGCACGATGTACATGTCGACAGGAATCGGGTCGGCCTCGATGCGTGTCGCGGCGCACGCCTCCTCGACGATCACCGGCGCGTCGTACGTGAAGACGACGTCAGGGATCCCCGCGTCCTGAGGACCGGCCCCGCTACCGCCGCTGCCGCCGCTACCGGCGTTGCTGCTGCCGCCGCTACTGCCGTTGCCGCTGCCGCCGTTACCGCTGCCGCCGTTGCCGCTGCCGCCGTTGCCGCTGCCGCCGTTGCCGCCCACAGTGGCGGCCGCACTTCCGCCGTTGCCGCCTGCGTTGCCGCCTTGGCCACCGCTGCCACCGAACGGCGCCGCAGCGTCGCTCGTGCCAGAGTCGCTGCAGCCAACCAGGGAAAGACAGAGAGGAGTTGTGAGCAATAAGAGGGAGCGGGCGATTGTGGAGCGCATAATCGGTAGTCTCGGACATCGGACGCCCAGCCGCAAATCATCTCGCCCAAGCCCACGCGAAAAGGTCGTTCATTTGCCGCTGAAGGGCGCGAAGTCCGAAGTAGGGCGGTGTGGGTTTGCGCGTGCTTCGACGCTTGCCCGCGCACGCAGCACCTTGGAGCACGCTGAACCTCGCCACGCCGTACACCTCCCCGGGGCGGCGCGTGCGGGTGGGTCTTGTGCTTAGGGCGCGCTCGGTTTTATCGGCCGGCAAACGGATCGGTGCTCCAGTAGGCCCGGCTCAGCCTGCATTGACGCCACGCGGCAGCACTGTCGCGCCGCGGGTTCGGTCAATCTATGCTGCGCTGCGCTGCGCTGCGCTGCGCTGCGCTGCGCTGGGAGGCTGAGCGCTGGGAGGCTGCGCTGCGAGGCTGAGGGCTGGGAGGCTGAGGGCTGGGAGGCTGCGCTGCGAGGCTGAGGGCTGGGAGGCTGAGGGCTGGGAGGCTGCGCTGCGAGGCTGAGGGCTGTCGTCAAGCAGCGCAGGCGCGACGCGCGCCGACCCCCGCGCTAGAGGCAGAGCCATGAAGCGATACGAGCGCCGCGTGCGCTTTCAAGAGGTGGATGCTGCAGGCTTGCTGTTCTTCCCCAACTTCTTGGTGATGTGTCACGAAGCCATGGAGGACCTGTGTGACGAGCTCAGCGGCGGCTACGCTGGCCTGATTGAACGGCGGCGCCTGGGCTTGCCGAGCGTCCACGTCGAGTCGCGATTCGACGCTCCGCTGCGTCACGGTGACGTCGCAGGGATCGAGATGGCGGTGGTGAAAGTTGGCAATTCAAGCCTGACCTTACGCTACAAATTTTGCCGCGAAGAAATTCTGTGCGCGGAGGTGACGCAGGTCGTCGTGTGTACCAATTTAGACGCGCAGCGCAGCCAGCCCCTACCTGACGACTTGAGAGCGCTGGCCAAGGAGCATTTGCTGGGCTGACGCCAGCGCAAAGCGTACGGCTTCGCGGCCAGCGGCTTCGCGGCCCGGTGGCTTCGCGGCTCAGCGGCTCAGCCACCGCGGCGCGCGATGCTACGCAGGGCGGCCTGAACCCAGCCGGTTTGCGTAGAACCCAGCACCGGATCGCTCTCAGCGGCGAGCACCCCGAGCGCGCGCACTTGGATCTGGGCAACTCGGGCCGCGTCCACCTGGTTTGTGTCGCGATAGATTGAGAGCAAGCGTCGCCAGACCGCGAGGGCCGCGCCCCAAGCTTGGCTCTTTACGTACCACGTGCTGGCTAGCTTTAGCCGCGCCAAGTTATCGGGATCGCGGCGCAGCGACTCTGCCAGGTCGATGATCGCATCACTTTGCCGCCCGGAAGCGTAGCGGAGCCTAGCGCGTAGCTCAAGCGCCTGTGCCGCCCCGGGGTTGAGCCGCGCGGCTTGCGTGTAGATGCGCTCTGCCTCTCGCACGTCGCCCTGGGCTTCGCGCAGCCGCGCGAGGCCGAAATAGGCAGGCGCGTAGCTTGGGTCCATCACCACCGCTTGGTTGTACACGCTGAGCGCGCGCGGCAATTCCCCGCGTCGGGTGAGGGCGTCCGCGCGCTCGGTCAGTTGCCGCGCTCCCCGCGTGGCCCAGCTCTCACGCGGCGCCGCTGGCTGACTTGGCGCCGTGTGCGCGGGGCGGGGGGGAGCCGGTGGCTTGGCTGCGGGCGCGGGAGCGTCACCAGGTGTATTGCCCGGAGGATCTGGAAAGCGCCCCACGGGTTGTGCGCTAGCTGAGCAGCTCCAGAGCCAGACGGCTATCCAAGCTGGGGCGGCACCTCGCATCGCTAGAGCTTAGCCCGGCTACGCGAGGGGGTGCGCGAATTTCGCTTGGCTGCGGTGCAGTCCGCACGGATGCGTGTAGCTCCTGGCCCAAGACCCCATCAAACCTGGGGTGGCGCGCCGGCGGCTCAGACAGCTCGAGCGCGGTTTGAGGCGCTAGCTGGGGCGCCGCGCGCAGCCTGCTTGTGAGGCTACAGGCCGAGCGCCTGACGCGCTTGACCGTACTTTTCGCTCACGCTGAAGATGGCTAGATCCCGCGCCTCGGTGTTGCGGGTGACCCATTTTGCCCGCTCGGCGTCGTCGTCCGGGAGCTCGCCGCCTCCGATGGCGCGCAGCGCGGCGCGCGGGTCGCCCACAGCGAGCAGCCCAGTGCGGCTACCCCACTCGTGCAGTGACGCAGCCAGCTGACTCGCGCGGTTGCCGATGCTCCCGATCACCTCAAGAGCTAGCACGGGCACGTCGTCATCAAGATTTCGGGGCAGGCTGGCCCGGAGGCGCTGCTGCGCCACGGCGAACCGCTTGGGATCTGCGCCTTGGGGCTGCCAGTTCTCGGCGAACAGCGAGAGCAGGGCGGCGAGGACTGGCCATAGGTCGATGGGCGCGGTGCGTGACAGCGCGCAGGCGTTGGCTTGGATCAGCTTGAGCGCACGGAACACTAGGAAGTAGAGCACCGCCTGGTCGGCGCCATCGAGCAGCTCCTTGCTGATCACGATTTGAGGCGGGTTGGTGCTGACCGGCGTCACCGTCATGCCTAGGCCTGGGGCTATCAAGACATCGATGTTGTGGATGCCGAAGCTGGTCGCGAGCTGCAGGATCTGGCTACGAAACGCCTGAGCCTCTTGGGGCACTGGCTGCGCTCGCATCGCGCGGGTGTCGAGGGGGTAGGCGCCGTCGAGGGCGCTGCCGGTCTTCTGCAAGAAAGCACGCAGCGGCAGCGTGAGCAGATCGGGAGCTAAGAAATCGTCGAGGCGCGGCTGCCCTGCGGCAGCGCCGCCGCCCCTCACGGCTAACGGCTCGCCACCCTGAATGGCGTGGAGCGTGGCCGCTGCTACCAGCGCGGCGTCGGTGTCTCCGCGCAGATCCGCGACGCTTGAGAGCGCTTCAAAGAACGCTGGGTCAAAGCGCCCTGTGCTGAGCGCCCGTCGCGCGTCGTTAGCGGTGCGGTCGAGGAGCACCGTGAGCGCGCGCGTTTCGCCGGTGCGGGTGTAGAAGGCGGCCAGCGCTCGCAGCACCAGGGCGTCGGTGGGCGCCGCTTTGCGGGCGCGCTCCAAGATGGCTTCCGCTTTGCGTTTGTCGCTGGCGACCTGCTCGTAGACCTGAGCTAGCTCAAGCGAGCGATCTCGGCTTGCGTCGGGAGTGTCGGCGAGCTTGACCAATTCCTCTTGCACGGCCAGCGCGCGCTCGGCGTCGCCCCGCGCTGCGTAGACTTGCACCAGCCGCTCACGCGCGCCGATGTCATCCGGCACGCGCTTGAGCAGCTCGCGGTAAGAGAGCTCCGCACGGTCTGGTGTCGGGATGTGGTGCTCATAGATGGCGCCCAGCTTGCGGTAGATCTCTGCCTGCTTCTCTCGATCCTGCGTGTGCCTCGCCAGGCGGATCCAGGCTTGTTCTGCGTCGGGCCACTCTTGTTCGACCGAGCACAGTTCGGCGAACGCCGCGAGGGCGTCGACGTGATCTGGGTTTGCGTCCAGCGCCGCGGCCAACGCCGCGCGCGCCGCGCCGCGATCACCAATTTCGGCGAGCGCCTGCGCGCGCGTGACCTCGAGCGCCACGCGCTCGGTTGGATCGGTGGTGCGCGATAGCCGCGCCTCCAACAGCGACGCCAGCTTCCCGCGCTCGTTCTGGTCAATATACAGCTGACGTAGCCGTTCAAACACGTCGGCGTGGGTGACGTCTAGTGTGGCGGCGTGCTCCAAGGCCAGCGCGCCGCGCTCGGGATCACCGGCGCGGTCGAGCCAGAGCACGCCCGCCTGGTACCAAGCTTCGAGTTGATGGCGCTCTACCGCGCTGGCCTGAGCGACCGCTTCGAGAGCGCTGGCTGCCGCCAGGCTATCGCCGCTGGTCTCCAGCACGTCGGCGCGAGTCGTGAGCGCGACCAGGTGCTCGGGGACACGCTCGATCGCGCGCTCTAGCAGCCGCCTGGCCTCTTCTCGATCACCAAGCCGCGCCGCAGTCTCTGCCGCACGGAGATACAACGTGGCGGCGTCTAGATCCGCGTCGCTCTGCGAGGCGAGCTCGCCCAGCATCTCTAGCGCCTTGGCGTCGTCCCCTGTAGCCTGAGAGAACGCCGCGAGGTGGCGCAGCAGCCAGTAGGGCTTCGGCGTCGGGTGGTTGCTGGTGTAGACGACGTCTTTGGCGTTGATCCACTCGTCGGTCTTCTTGATCAGGCGGGTCGCCAGCACGCAGTGGGCGAGCCCAGTGCCATGCGGAAGCAATGTCGCGAGGGCGCTCTCTACCGCGATCAGATCCTCGTCGCGCTGGCCGGCCAAGTAGGCGTGCTCCAGGTGGCGCAGCGAGGGCAGGTGCCCAGGCGAGTCTTCCAGGATGGCTGACTGCCAGAGCAGCGCGCTCGAGCTATCGCCTCGCGCGAGATCCAACGCGCTCAGCCGCTCATACAGCTCACGCGCCGCGCCAGGTTCGGTGGCGGTCTTGGCCTGAGTCAGCAGGAGATCCGCGAGGTCAGCGGCTTCTTGGGTGCCCGCCGCGGTGCGCTCCCGGGTGAGGGCCGCGAACGCGTCCCCGCCGGAGTCCAAGCTGGCTCGCGCCGCGCGCGCTGCCGCCTCGCCATCGCCATCGCGCTCGTAGTTGAGCGCCGCCTCTAGCAACAAGCGACCGCGCGTCGACTGGTCTGCCGTCGCGGCCGCGGCTTCGCGCCACGCGCCTCGGTCGTGGCTGCTCCCCGGGTTCAGGCGCTCGTTCAGCTCGCGTAGGCCCACGTCATCAGGGCGCACCTCGGCGGCCTGACCCAGCAGTTCAGCGGCGCTGGCCAGATCTTCATCGGCGGTGAGCAGCGCCTCCCTGACCTGGTCGTGAGCGCGCTCGACCGGATCGCTAGCGGCGTCGCGCCGATAGCGTAGCCACTCGAGCAGCCGAGCTGGGTCACCGTTTACTCGCGCGGAGAGCTCGGCTTGACGATAGGCGAAGGGGAGCGTCGGGTCGGCGTCCCGCGCGCGCTCTAGCAGGCCTTCGGTGCGCTCAGGCGCTTCGAGTTGAGCGCGGATAGCCGCCTCGACTAGTAGCAGCGAGCGTCGCGACGTGTCATCGCTGGCCTCGGCGGCCTGCTCGAGCAGCGCCGCCGCGCGCCGCTGTCCGCTGGGGTCGACCAGCGCGCGCAGCGGAGCTTCGAGGCTGGGCGATTTGGAGTGAGCGCGCTGATAGGCGGCGAGCGCGCCCGCCGAGCCGCCGGTGATTTCATGGGCTAGCGCCGCCACCAGCTGGCGGCCAGTGTCCGCCTCCGGCCCAGCCAGCGCGCTCAGCCGCTCGGCCGCCGCATGGAAGTCTTGATTGGCGACCGCATGCTCGAGCGCTAACAGCCCAGTCAGGGCGGCGTGCTGCAAGGCCTGCGGGGAGCCCGCGTCGTCTTGCGTCGCGGCCGCCGCGCCGTCAGCCGGCGGCTGGAGCGCGGCCCTTAGCGCCGCGGCGCTCTTGAAGCCGCGGCCAAGGCGCGCCGCCGCCTTGTGTTGTGGCGTCTCAAGCTCTACGCCGCTGGCCGAATCTGCCGCGCCGCGGAAGTTGTAGATGGAAGCCGCGAGGATACGCCCCGAGCTGCTGGCCGCGAGCGCCGCGAGGGTCTCAGGTCGTGGCTCGCTGCCGCTCAGCGTCGCCATCGCCGCCTGATCAGCCACGCTAAACGCGCCCTCTGCTGCGCATGCCAGGGCCCTCTGCATGGCCGTGGAGTCCGAGGCTTCTAGCGCGCGGGCCGCGACGGCTTGCGACAGATAGGCCGGCGCGCTGCCGGGCGCCGCCTGGTGAGCGTCGAGCAATTCGCCCAGCAGCTTGCTGGCGAGCGCGCGAGACTCTGGCCTTGGGGCGAGGAGCGAGGCCGCGACCCAGCGCGCGGCGCGCGCTAACTCGGGGACCGCGACGAGCTCAGCGATGGCTGAGCCAGCGCCCGCGGCGTCGCCTACGGCGAGCGCGCGCCGCGCCAGGGTCAGGTGGGCTTCGATGGGCAGCGCCTCGTCTGAGGCGGCCGTGCGCCGCGCTCTGAGGCTGCGCGACGCGGCCTGAAGCGGCTCAAGCTCCGCGGTGTCTGGCAGCTTTAAGGTCGGTGCCCCGGCGCTGCCCGCGAGCTCGGTCGTCAGCTTGAACAGGGGGCCGCGTGGGTCGGACGGGAGCAAGCGCTGAGCCGTGTCAAGCTTCTTACTAGACGTCTCTGCGTCGTTGAGCACAACTCGGTGAATTTCTGCGGAGAAATATGCTGCGTGGGCTCGGCTCTCGGGGGTTGGGCCAGCGATCGCCTCCTGCTCAAGCGCGGAAGCAACTTGGCTCCACTCTTCGCTGGCTTGAGTTAGCCAGCGTTGCTGACGCAGGGCCAAGGGGCTCTTGTGGGCCTTGGTTGCCGCGAGAGCAGCCGCTCGGGCACGCTCGGGCTCGCCCGCCATGGCCCAAAGTTCACTGGCGACCGTCAGACACCTGCTGCGTGCGGCAGCATCACCTACAGACTCAGCTTCGCCTTCAAACCACAGCGCGCGCGCCAGCCAGGCCTCAAGCTGTCCACTGGCGATCAGGTGTGAGGTCGCGTCGTGCTCGTCTTCCCACACCTCCGTGGCGACCTCGGTGCCTTCAAACCCAACGTCCAGCGCTGCCTCTTCTTGTGCCTGGGCAAACTCGTCCGCGAGCGGGTCATCGAACGCCTCAGCGCCCATCGTGCCGCCGCTGATAGCCTGGAAAGGCGCGTTCACCTCGGCCTCTCCCCAGTCCTCCGATTCAGTCCAGATCTCCGCGTCAGAAGGCTTACCAGACTCGATGGCGCCGAGCAGCGCGTCCGCGTCGCCCGTTTCGCCATCATCGCTGACGTCGCTGACGTCCGCGTCGTCCGCGAGTTCGAACGCTGCGCGGGTTTCCGCCTCTATGTCGCTGACGTCCGCGATCTCGCCGGTGGGGGTGTCACGACCCGCCACACCGGCTGTGCCAGGATATTGCTGCACGGAAATGGAACTAGGCGCGCTCGTCGCCTCACTGGAGCCCGGCGCGCGCGGCGTAGGAGCCACCGACGCGGTCGCTCGGGGCGCCACGGGGCTGGTTGCCGGAGGGAAAGGCTCGCGGGGTGGGTGTCCCGCGGGGTTCACCGCCGGAGGCTGTCGTGTCGCCTCCAAGCTCACCTGCGCGCCGCGAGCCCCGGGGACCCGGGGTACGGACCCAGGGCTGCCGACGGTCCGCGCCCCCGGGAGCGGCGGTTTCGCGCGCGCGGGCGGCGCGGCGGCGGGCGTGTCGGGCGCGGCGGGGCCAGTCGCGAGCGGGCTCCGATAGGCCTTGGTCTCGTCGTCAGCGGAGAACAGCCGATGCTCGGGCTCGTGCAGCTTGGGGCCATCGGCAGTCGGCGCGTCGGCGTCCGCTGTCTGGAACGGGCTCCACTCTCCGGAGCCACGAAACCCGCCGTCGTCTGCGCCTGGAGCCTGTGTGCTTGGAGCCTGTGTGCCTGGTGCCTGTGCGTCGGGTAGCTCTGCGCCTGCCACAGAGTCGCGGTCGCGGGCTAGCGAACGGGGTGCCTGGGGCGCGGTGACTCTTGGCGCGGCTGTTCGGGGCGGGACAGTGGCGAAGTGACGTTTGCTGAGAAAGGGCGAGCCTGGGCGAGCGGAGCTTGGTTCCGCGTCCATGCTGCGTAGCGCGTCCGCCGTCTCACCTCGATCCGGCAGGGTCTCGGCCGGCTCACGTGGCGGTGCTAGTGGCAGGGGGGGGATCGCGCCCCGCGCAGTGCCGCGCGGAGCCGAAGCGTGCGGCGGCCCCGGACGTGGTGGCCCGGCGCTCGGCGTCGGTGTGGTCGGTGGCGCACTAGACCTTCGACCTGGGAGCGGTAGCGGTGTCGAAGCTGGATCGTCGGCTAGCAGGCTGTCGAGCAAGGCATCGGGCTCGAAGTCGAGCTCGCCCAGCTCTGCGCCAATCTCAGCAGCACGTCCGCTGCGCCCGGCCAGGGGTGCAGGGTGCTTCTTGTCGTCGGAGTTGTCCTGATCGCTCATCGAACGCCCATGCCCAGGCGGGCTCGTAGGTCTAGGTAAGCAGGCGAGAGCACGAAGCCCAAGAGGCGCTCTAGGCGACGATTCCCAAGCTGAGTCTGGGGCCGTACGCCGCGCGGTGTGTTTTCGATCAAGCTAGCGACCGCGGAGACGTCACCGGCAGCGATGGCGGCCATGCGATCGAGCGTGCCGTTGGCGGCCTCGACCCACGCGGCAGGATCTTGCGCCGAACGCGCGAAGGCGTTGGCGAGGTCTGGTAGGATCTTCTTTACCTTGCGTGGCATGGCCTTGCTGAGCTGACGTTCGAACTCTGCCAGCATAGCGTACGCCGGAGCCTGCACCTGCACGCCACCAAGGCGGCACGCGGCGACGAGGAGCGCGGCGATGTCCGTCGGGTTGCGGTGTCGAAGCAGCGTCGAGCCGCGGCGCAGCGCGAACATCTCTCGCGCTGCCAGCGCCCGCTGCGAGGCGTTGAAGGGGGCGCCAACCTGTGGCCCGATGACCAAGGAGGGGCGCTCGCCGGAGAGACCGTAAATTCCATACGGATCTGGACCGCCGACGTACAGATCGAAGTCACCGATGCCGAGCGCGCCCGCCCAGTGAGCGAGCTCGTTGCGCGCGGGCAACCCAATTTTTGCGTCCACCCGGTCCTTCTTGCCCACCCCAAGCGCGGCCAGGTTGGGGCCAATAGCGTCAGCAAACACGGGCGCGAGCGCCAGCATCAGATCGACGATTGGCCCTTGATCCCCCGGGTCAAACAGCTCTGGGAACGACCCCGGCGCGATAGCCATCTGCGGCGTTCTAGCTACCCGTTGATCGAGGCTTGCTAGCTCATGATCCAGCTCCGGCGTGCCGGCACCCAACGCCGTCAAGGCGCCCAGCGCGGCCTGGCGCATGGGAGCGTCACCGATCACCTCTGCTACGCGCGCCAAGCGATTTACGCCCTCCACGTCTGTGGCGTCGCGCTCGACGGAGCGCACGAGCGTCATTCGCGCGCGCGGGATAAGCTGCGCCTGAAGGGTCTCTGGAAGGTTTCCACTAAGCAGGAAATCCAGCGCCTCTCCGTCCTCTGGTGCTTCACTGAGCAGCGCTTCGACCGCGTCGGCCGCCGCGTGCGGCTGACCTCGACGATCACGATGGATAGCCATCGCCAAGCGCGCTGCTTCCACACGGCCTTCAGTGGTCTCCCGCTCCCGCATCAGCAGTTCAAGGACCTCGGTGGCTTGGTCCCAGGCGCCGGCTTTGCCCGCTGTGCGAGCCATCCGCTCACGGATCGGCAACGTGCTCAAGCCGCTGGTGTGTAGGGCCGCGAGCACCTCAAGTGCCTTGCCGATGTCAGACAGCTTGTTCTCGTAGATGTCGACCGCGGCGATGCCGCTCATCAGGCGCTGCTTGGTCGGCGCCTCGTCCAGCTGCGCGAGCCGCGCTAGGTAGTCCGCCGCTTCATCGAAGCGCCGCGTGCTGAGCGCGATCTCGCCCATCAGCGCCAGCGCGCCGACGTGCTCGGGCTCGAGCATGGTGACGTTCTCGAGCGCCGTGAGGGCCGCGTCCAGGTCGCCCGCCTTGCGCAGCACCCGCGCGCGTTCCCAGAACAGCTTGACGATCTCTTCTGGATCTTCGGCGACAGATAGACGCTTCTCGATCAGCTCAAGCAGCGCGGCGCCGTCTTTACGCCCACGCACGATGCGAAACAGGCGGTCAAAGGCCACGGGGCGCCGGATGTCGCGCTCAACGGCGCGCGCCAACGCGAGCTCGCCACGTTCTGCGTCGCTCAGCTCGTCGAGTAGAATCAGCGCCGATGTCTCCCACAGCTCGGCGCCCAGCGCGGCATCGGCGACGGCATCACCAAGCGCTGCGCACGCCTCAGCCATCAGATTTCGGTCGCCGCTCTCGGTTGCGGTGGCCCGCAACCCCTCCCAACCTATCAGCTCGTTGGGGAGCACCTCCGTTACTATGCGGAAAGACGCTTCGGCTAGGGCGAGCTCGCCGGACGCCAGGTAGTTCCAGCCCGAGAGGGTCAGCCCGAGCGGCGGCGCGTCTTCGCCTAAGGACTCATCGACCTCGGACAGCGCGCGGGCTCGACGTCGGGGATCGCTTCCGGGCGGAGCTAGCTCAAGGTTGACTAGGCGCGCGGCGGAGCTGCGCGGCGCCACCAGTGGCGCTTGAGCGTTACCGGCCAGTAGGTCCACGAGGCTCGCGCTGGCCTCGATGCTAGCGCGCCCAGCTTCGGACAGGTAGCGGGCGACATGGCGCCGCGCCAGCACCTCGTGTTGAGCGTTACCGACGCGCATCGCCTGCGCCAACCACTCGAGGCCTGCGTCGCGGGTGGTGGCAGGGGACGCGCTGCCGGCGTGCTCCGTGGTTGTCCGGGCCCAGTCCGCGGCCAGCTCTTCGAGGACCTCTGGACTGGCAGCGCCCTCCAGCGCCCGCTGATAGCGGCTAGCTGCGGCTAGGGCCAGGGCGGTTGGTCCAAGTACCGCGAGTTCGTCAAGCGCCGCGTCGTCTGTGAGCGACTGCGCTAGCTGCGCCGCGTGAAGCAAGGTGTGATCAACGCCTGAGTCAGTTTGCGCGTGGGAAATTGCTTCGCCGATCGCGCGCCTGGCTTCTTCCGGATCGCCGTCGCCGCCGCTCTCGAGGCCCCACAGCTCAAGGGACAGACTCGCGAGCGACCTCTGCACCTCACCACCGCGCTCACCGGCTGCACCAGTGTCACGAGCTGCGGTGCTCTCTTGGGCTGCACCGCTCTCGCGAGCTGCACCGAGCGCGCGGCGCCTGGCGTCCGTGTCGTCCGGGTTCGCCGCGCGTAGCGCCCACGCGAGCAGCGTGCTGGTACTGCCACCGCCGAACTCCACGCTGCGCGTGAAGTCATCGACGGCCGTCGCGCGGTTGGCCTGCTGCCAGGCGAGCAAGCCGCACTCGGCGAGCAGCGCGGCGCTGAGCGGCGGGTCGTCCACGGCGAAGGCCGCGGTCGACAAGACCTCGCGCGCTTCGTCAAACTCCTGCAGCTCACGCAGCACCATGGACAGCGCAGTGGCGGCGACCAAGTCCGAGGCGTCTGCTTGGTGCAGATCTTGTAGCAGCGTCTTGGACTGCTCGAGGTCGCCCGCGAGCCGTGCCCGGATGGCCGCGACGATCAGCAGCGCGCGCCGCGCATCTGGTTCGGTCTCGTTCGCCGTGAGGAGCGCTAGGGCCGGGCCGCTGTCCGTCGTGGGTGCTTTGGTGCTGCCTTCTGGGTCGGCGCCGGGTGGAGCGAGGGGGATGACGAAGGCGCTGAGCGCTGGGCCGAGCCAGCTGCCTCCCGGACACGCGCTGAGCGACTGAAATGCGTCCTGCGCCCCAGAGACGTCTCCGCGCAGCAGCCGCAGGCGACCGAGCTCAAACCACAGCCCCGCCTGTTCGCCGGCTTGAGCGCCAGCCGCGAGCAGTCGGCGCGTGGCCTCTTCGTACCAGCCGCCTTCACCGCTCAGCGCTGCCAACATGCGCGCGACCCGCGCCACCACGCTGGGGGTCGCGCCGAACATCGCTGCCTGAGACAGCGCGGCCTTCGCTCCCTGCGTATCTGAAGCCAGCCGCGCCCAGATGTCTGCTGCCGCGAGGAAGTGTCTTGCCTTCGCTTCGTCGCTGGGTAGCTCGGCCGCTGCGGCTTCGAGGGCTGAGGCGAGCGCCGGAGGGTCCGCTCCGCCGATCAGCAGATCGAGCTGCAACACGCGCGCGGGGATACTACCTGAGTCGTGAGCCAGCGCCGCGTTGACTGCCTTTAGGGCTGCTTCGCCGTCGTGCTCTGATGCTGCCGCTTCTGCAACCCGGAGCCACAGACTCGCGGCCACCGTCCCCACCACCCCTGCCGCCAACTCTTGCTCCGCCAACGCCGCCGCCAGCGCCGTGTCGCCGCTGGCCTCTGCGGTGAGCAGCCGCGCGTGAATCAGGGTTGGATCATCCGGGATCCGCTCCAGCGCGCGGCCCAAGAGCTCGTGCGCGGCCTGCAAATCACCAGCGCGGCGATGGGCCTCTGAGGCGCGCAGCCACGCGTCCGCAGCGTAGGCTCTGCTGCGCCGAAATACGGGGACCCCCAAAGCTGCTGCGGTCTGGGCGCTCTCGAGGGCGCCGAGGATAATGTTGGCTTGAGCCTCCAGCGCTCGTGCGATGAGCTCGGATCGATCTGCGGCCGTCGCGTGGCGCTCAAGCGCAAGCAGCGCGCGAAACGTCGCGGGTCCCTTCAGCTCGATCGCTTGTTCGATGCTGGTGATGGCTTCATCGACCTCACCGCGTTGCTGCTGAAGCGCGGCCAAATCTAGCCGCAGCAAGCCCTGCCAGTGGGGGTGTTGGGCGAGATCTGCGCGCCGGCTGAGCGCCTGAGTGACCAGGGTCAGATCCTCGGCGGTCCAACCGAGCAGCTCAAGCGAGAGCCACAGCGCCTCGTCGTCTGGCGCTTGCTCTGTTGCCTCGATGAGCGCTTCCCGCGCGGCACCGAGATCGCTCATGTGATCGGAGAAGAACGCGGCGTTCTCCATCAGCGCCCGCGCCCGCTCGCCGGGTCGTTCAGAGATCTTGAGCAGCCGATCCAGCAGCTTGCCGAGGTTCTTGAACGACTTGCGGCGCTCGATGATGGTGATCAGTCGCTCAAGCGGCTCCCTGAAGGTGGAGTCGGCGTTGACCGCCTGAAGCTGGTCCCGCGCGGCACTAGCTTCATCTCCGGACGACTCCTCCAGCAAGCCGATTTCGTGCAGCAGGATGGCCTGGGCCGCCTGGCTGGAGGTGGCGTCATGCTCCGCGCGCAGCCGCTCGATGGTGGCTGCGACCCAACTTGGATCTTGTGCTGCCTCCTCGCGCGAGTTGCCGTTGTCAGAGCTGTGTGGATTCGAGAGGTTCGGCATCGCTCAGCATCCTCGCCAAAGCGGCGTGGATTCGCCTGACTGTATTACCGGACACGCGGAGTTGCCTAGCGCGCTTCGCTGAAAACGCCCGTTTACCCAGCGGTGCGCTCAGTGTAGCCGGCCTTGCGCGGCGGGCCGCCTTGGCTCGTCGGGGCGACGCTCAACCCGAGACAAGGCCTTCAGCGGATGCGGCGCAGCACCCAGTAGCCCCGGGGGGTGTCCACGGGGCGTGGGTAGACTGCGCCGACCTTGAGGGAGAACAACGCGTACTCTACCGGTGGCTCCAAGATCCCACGGTGCATCAGGCCTAGATCTTCGCCCCCGCCATGGCTGAGCTTCACAGCCTTTCCGAAATCGGTCTGGGCGATCACGATGGCTGCTTCTGCCTGTTTCAATGCTTCGTCGCGCGCTGGGGCGTCCCTTGGGGCGAACTCGGAGCCGGCGTAAGGAAAGAGCGCTGCGCCGAAGCGTACAGCGTGCGGAGCTGTAGGTGGCAGTGGTGGCACCGCACCGCCGTCCGGCCAAGTAGACCAGCCAGCATACGCCATCAGCGGATCGCTGTCGGCTCCGTCCAGCTGGAGCTCCAGCGCCAAGCTGGAGTCGAACTCGTCGAGGCTCAATCCAGCGTCTCTTGGTAGTGGCAGCTCAGCGGCGCTGATAGACGACGCTGTCTGTGGATGCGCCGGCTGAGCTGGCCGGGGCCAGGCCAGCCCAACCGCCAAGCCGAGGCCGAGCAGCGACGTGACGCCCAGCCAGCGGACTAGGCTCGACTGGCGCGGTTGCCCGGAGCCTGAGCCGCCCCGCGCTGTGTCCGTGTTACCGCTATCACCGCAAGCGTGTTGACGATCCGACATGGACGCCCGCGACTGTTACCACTTGGCTCTGGGATCGCGAAGCGAAACTCCTTTGACCGACGCCGACTCGCCGAGCGATCTGTCTTCAAGGTTTCGCAGAAACCACGACAAGGGTTGTCGATACCGCTAGGCTTGGAGGTCAGATGTTCAAGGTTGAGTGCCCTGGCTGCAAGGCTCCCTATCAAGTCGACGAGCGCCGCGTCCCTGCGAGCGGCCTCAAGATGCGTTGCCCGAAATGCGGAACGACCTTCAAGGTCGAACCACCAGCGCCGGACAATCGCCGAACCGGGCCAAGCCCCGTGCTGGGGGCCAGCCTCGGTTTTGATCCAGCGCCAGGCACCTCGCCGCCGCCTGTCCCGCAGCGCTCACGCCGAGCGACTCAGGTCGGCGTAGGCATCGGCGGTTCGGGGTTAGGAGGCAAGCCTCCAGCACCCGCGCCTCACGATCCAGACCTCGACGACTTGGGTCTGCCTGCCGTCGGGCAGCAGCGCGATGCGCGCGCTGCGGCGGATTCGGACTTACCCAGCCCCGTCGCGCCGCAGCGCACCGATTTACCTGCGCCTCGTGCCCCCCAAGGCCGTCCGCAGATGGACTCGTTTGGCGAGATCGATCTGCCGTCGGTTGGCAGCATGAGGACCCCGCCGCCACAGGCTGCTCCGCCAGCCGATTTGCCCAGTCCTGCGCGGCCCAAGCTGAGCGACTTGCCCGATGTCGCGCGGTCGCGCGGTCTGGACCTGCCCAGCCCGGTGGAGTTCGACGCCAGCGACCTACCCAGCGTGGGTGGTGATTTCGGCGTCGACCTGCCGGCGGTCGGCCCCAGCTTGCCCGCGACAGCGGCTGATCTGCCCGCGGTCGGGCGCGGCCGCCCAGGAGCCGTGGAGCTGCCTTCACCCGCATCGGATTTGCCCAGCGTGGGCCGAGACTACGATTTTCCGGCGCTGAGCGCTGATTTGCCGAGCTTAGGTGGGGGTCTGCCTTCACCCGCGGCTGAGTTGCCCAGTCGCGCAGCGGGGCTGCCTCAAGCGGCTGCGGGGCTGCCTGCGGTGGCTGCGGGGCTGCCTGCAGTGGGGGCAGGGCTGCCTGCAGTGGGGGCAGGGCTGCCATCGCCAGCGTTTGGGGAGATAGACCTAGGTGGCGGCGCGCCACCGCCCAGGCTCCGCAACGACAGCTTGCCGGACATCGGGGTCACCCCTCCACCCCCGGGGAGCATGCCTCCGCGCGGAAGCTTTGCGTCAGATCCCTTTGGCGACGACGATCCCTTCGGTAGGCCTGCTCCGCAGTCAGATCCGTTCGGAACTCCCGCCGCGGGGCTGCAGGACGGCTTCGGGCGCCCCGGGTCAGTTCCTCCGCGTTCGGTGCCGCCAGGTGCGGGCGGCGCGAGCGAGGGCTTCGGTGAGTTCGGTGGCTCGGGTCCTCCCCCGTCGCGCGACTCAGCTGACGTCGTGCGTCAGGCGGGCGGCGGCGTGAGCTATGGCGAGGTCAACCTCGAGGGCGGTGACGACGACGGGATGTCGTTCGAGGGGGGTGGGGGCGACGACGACATGGAGTTCGGCGCCATCCCACAGGAGGACCAGGTCAAAGACCGACCAGGGCCCGCGCAGCCGCTAGCTACCCATGTCCAGCTTCGGGTTGGAGAGACCGCTGAGCTGGCGCCGCCCAAGAAGCGCCGCGGACGCGTCGCGCTCGGCGTCGTCGTGGCGGCCTTGTTGGGCGGAGGCGCGCTGGCGCTGGTGCCCAGCGTGGGCCCGTTCGGCGCCTATTGGATCATGGATCGTGTGCAGAGCGGAGCGCACACGGAGACGTTGCAGAAGACCATTCTAGACTCCCGTGCGGAAATGGCAAAAGACACGTTCGCCTCTGCCAACGCCGCGTTCGCTCAGGTGGATCAAGCGCGCGCCAAGGCCGAGCGCGTCAAGCCTCTGGCTGCCTACACGGCGTTCGTCGGCTTCCTCAGCTCGCTGCGCTTTGGTTCTGACTCCAAGGTCAGCGCTCGCGCCAAGGTGATCCTACAAGAGCTCGCAGAGGAGTCTGACGTCGAGCAGCTGGAGCTCGCGCGAGGCGCTGAGGCGGCGAGCGACGGCAACCTCGCTCGCGCGAGGCAGGTCTTCACCCGGCTGATTCAGGCAGATCCGAAGAACATTGACGCGTTGGTGGCGCTGGGCGAGGTCGAGCTGCTGGCCAAAGAGCCCGCGTCGGCGATGGCCGCCTGGACCAGCGCTGCGGCGGTTGAAGCTAGCCCGCGCACAGACTTCGGCTTGGCGCGCGCCAAGCTGCTGTCGGGGGACACCAGCGGCGCCGAAGCGCTCGCCAAGAAGGTCACTGAGGTCAGTAAGGACCACGCGGGCGCTCGTATCCTGTTGGCGCGCGCCGCTTGGACGACCCACGATGAGGACGACGCGATTAAGCTGCTGGCCTTCGTAGAGCGCGAGGACTCCGGCGCCAGCCCGAGCGAAGTGGTAGACGCCGAGACCCTGTTAGGCGACGTCCACTTGAGCCGCTCTCGCTTTACCCATGCAGAAAAAGCCTATCAGCGCGCGCTGACTATCTCGCCCAAGGCCGCGGGGGCGCTCGCTGGGCTCGGTGACGCGCTGTACCGCTCTGGCCGCTACAGCGAGGCCCTGGCGCGCTTCAAGGCTGCGCTAGAGGCAGACCCTGACGGCGTGTCCGCGGCGATCGGAATGGCCAAGACCAAGATCGCGCTCGAGCGCCTTGAAGACGCCAAGGGCATGCTCAAGAAGTTGTCTGCCGCGCACCCGACGGACGCGCGCGTTGGGTTCTGGCTTGGACGCGCCGAAGAGGCGCTCGGCAACCGCAAGGAAGCGGAGGCGGCGTACAAGCGGGCTATCGAGACTGGGCAGGATGAGTCAGCGGTCGTTGAGGCCTACATCGGCATGGCGATGCTGATGAGCCAGCAGGGTCGCAACGACGAGGCAGAGGCCCAGCTCGCCGCGGCTCAGAAGAAGATGCCAGACTCTCCGGCCATCTTTAAGGCGCTGGGCGAGGTCGCCCTCGCGCAAGGTCGCTACGACGCTTCTGTCGCCCAGTTCAAGAAGGCGCTCAGCTTAGACAAGCGAGACATCGGAGCTCAGTTCAGGCTCGGCGTCGCGCTGCGCCGTGGTCGCGACTTTGAGGCCGCGCGCAAGCAATTCGACGCGGTGGCTGAGGTCGATCGTGAGTATCCTGGGCTGGCCCTCGAGCGCGGCTTGCTGTTTGAGGCGGCCGGTCGCAGCGAAGAAGCCCTGAAGGAGTACGAGGCAGCGCTAGCCAAAGCGCCTAATGATCCAGATCTCAAGCTGCGGGTGGGTTGCGGCAAAGTCAGCGCTGGCCGCGGCGCACAGGCGGAGAAGATCTTGCGTGAGGTGCTGCAACAGCGGCCCACCTCGGCAGAGACCAATCACTGTCTGGGCCGAGCCCTGCTGCTCAAGGGTAACAGCCTCGCGGAAGCGCTGAAGTCACTCGAGCGAGCGCGGGACTTGGATCCGAACCGCGCGGAATATCACCTGTACGTGGGCTGGGCGGCCAACGAGGCCGGAAATCATCGCAAGGCTGAGGAGTCGCTAGCCAAGGCGCTGGAGCTAGACCAAGGCATGGCAGACGCCTATTGGCAGCGTGGCGTCTTGCGCTACCGCCAGGGCGCGGTGCGTGACGCCATCACCGACCTGAAGAAGGCGCTTGAGCTGCGCCCCACTCGCTATGAGGCGCACGCCGCGCTGGCTGACTCGTACTACGATCTCGGTCGCGAGCGTGAGGCCATGGAAGAGTGGCGCAAAGCCATCGAAGCCGATCCGAGCGAGCCGACTTGGCGCTTCCGGTACGGAAAGCTGTTGGCCGCGAATCGCCAAGAGAACGAGGCGCGTGAGCAGCTCGAGAAGGCGATCGAGGAGGGCGAGAAGGCCGACCCCAAGCCGCGCTGGATGTGGGAAGCACATCGGCTGTACGCCAAGGCCCTCGGCGGGCGCAAAGAAGCCGCGCGGCACTGGGAGGCGTACTTGCGGGATGGCCCTCGTGACTCTCCTTACCGCTCGGAAGCAAAAGAGGCGCTCAAGAAGCTGGGTCGACCCTGGGACGGACCCTAGCCGGACGACGCTAGCCGGGCGCCCCTAGCCGGACGACGCTAGCCGGGCGCCCCTAGCCGGGCGCCCCTAGCCGGGCGACGCTAGCCGGGCGATGCTGCGCAGCCCTGGCCTCGGTGCTCTAGGGCTCACTCTAAGAAGGACTTGAGCGCCTTCGAGCGGCTCGGGTGGCGCAGCTTGCGCAGCGCCTTGGCCTCAATCTGCCGGATGCGCTCGCGCGTCACTTCGAAGTCCTGGCCGACCTCTTCAAGGGTGTGATCGCTCTTCTCGCCGATGCCGAAGCGGAGGCGCAGCACCTTCTCTTCGCGCGGCGTCAACGTCTTGAGGAGCTCAGCGGTCTGTTCCTCGAGGTTGTTGGTCAGCATTGCTTCCGCAGGGTTAATGGCGTTCTTGTCCTCGATAAAGTCGCCCAGGCTCGAGTCGGCTTCTTCACCCACCGGGGTCTCCAGGCTGATCGGCTCTTTGGCGATCTTCTGTACTTTGCGCACCTTGTCGACGGGCAGCTCCATCTTGAGCGCGAGCTCTTCTGGGGTCGGCTCTCGCCCCAGCTCTTGGACCAAGTAGCGCGACGTCCGCACCAGCTTGTTGATCGTCTCGATCATGTGCACCGGGATGCGGATGGTGCGGGCCTGATCGGCGATCGCGCGCGTGATCGCCTGGCGGATCCACCACGTCGCGTAGGTGCTGAACTTGTAGCCGCGCTGATACTCAAACTTCTCAACGGCCTTCATCAGGCCGATGTTGCCCTCTTGGATCAGATCTAGAAACTGCAGGCCGCGGTTGGTGTATTTCTTGGCGATCGAGACCACCAAGCGCAGGTTGGCCTCGACGAGCTCTGCCTTCGCGCGCTCCGTCCGCTGCTCAGCCTCACGCACGCGTGCGTACAGTCGCAGCGTCTCCTCGCGGCGGCTCCCCAGCTCCGCCTCGGTGTGGGCAGCGTCGCGCTCCGTGTCTTCGACGGCCTCGATCAAGCGGGTCAGCGTCGCGCTGTCGACGTCGCGCTCAGCGCACAGCGCGTGCCAAGCGTCGGCGTCACCCAGGCAGGCTGCAAAGCGCGCGCGCAGCTCACCGGGCTCCGCGCCGAGCCTGCGCTCGAGCTCGGAGCTCTTAGCGACCGCGCGGTTGAACGTCTGAACCGCCCGCTTGAGCGCGGAGATGAGCTTCTCTACGGTCTTGCGGTTCAAGCGCAGGTCGCGCAGGGTGCGCACGGCTTCGCGTTTGAGCGACGTGAACTCAGCTGACGCCTCCCCACCCGAGGCGGCTTCGCCTGCCTGCGCGCTGCGCGCTTCGCGGGCGCGGACCTCGCGCAGCTTCTTGTCGAGGCGCTTCAGCTTATCGATGGCTCGCAGGGTGTTGCGGTCCGCTTCTTCTTCGTCGATCTCAGGTTCGTCGTCGCCACGCTCGCGGACGATGTCCTTTACCCGCACGCTGTGCGCCCTGAGCTTCTCACCCAAAAGGATCAGCTCACGCATGGCGACCGGCGTGTCCAGCACGGCGCTCAGCAGTTCGTTTTCGCCGTCTTCGATGCGCTTCGCGAGCTCAACTTCGCCTTCACGAGTCAGCAGCGAGACGCCGCCCATACGGCGCAGGTAGATGCGCACGGGGTCATTAGAGCGCACGGCGTCGTCGGCCGTTGAGGCAGCTGCCTTGCGCGCCGCCGGCTTAGCTGGCGGCGAGGGCTTGTCCGGGCTCGGTTGCCTCGCCACAGGCGCTTGTGGCGTGGCGGGCTCAGCGCCTGAAGCCTCGACCAAGCTGATCGCGTGGCCTTCGATCCTGGCTAGGGCGCGATCCATCTGCTCAGCGTCCACCGCGTCGCCGGGGAGCGCAGCTGAGACCTCGTCGAAGGTGAGAAAGCCGCGGAGTTTTCCGCGGTCGATCAGCTGCCTAACCCGAGCCTCGTCGTCGCTTACGCTAGTACGATTGCCGGGCGGAAAATCAGCGGCGTGCTCGTCACTGGCCCCCAAAGCCCTGGGCTCGTCGTCACCCGCGCTGCCCGCAGCTGAAACACGCCCCCCAGCGCTCAAGTTAGTGACGCCGGCGTGTCCAAGGCCTGAGCCGTTTAGCGCGGCGCGTTTGTTGTTCGCCCCGTTTGAGTGTTTCGCTCCCACCGTTTCCCTCTCAGCTCAGCCGAGCGGCGTTGTCTACGCTCGTCGGCTTCCTCAAGTCCCGCGGCCCATCCACCCAGCGGGAGGACGCGTAGCGGCGATGTTTGTGTCGCCCTAGCGGCGACGTTCCCTTGCACGCCTGACCCGTTCACTCAAGAGCGAAAGCTCTGTCTCGAAATCGCCCTGGGCCGCCGCGCGATGCAGCTCGTCGACGGTGTGGGCTCCCTCGCGCACAGATCTCAACTTCTCCAGTTGCCTCAAGTTGGCTACCAGCTCGCCCCGACACTCGTCGAGCTGTTCATGCTTTGGCGCCGCCATGCGCATCGAACAAAAGTCGTGGATCGCCGTTGGAAGTGCTGCAAGGACTTGTTCCGGTTCCGCTCTGAGTTCTCCCACGGTTTGTCCTAGATCCGCGCGCTCGTCAAACAGACCTAGGCGCTCAAATGCTTGCCGAAGCGCAACATAGCCGAGGGCCAGCTCGCCTTCCAAGATCGCGGCCGCCGCTCCCGCCAGTGGATCGAGCAGCAGACGCGGAAAGTCGAGGAACGCACCAAACACCTGCTGTTCGATCTCATGCGCTTGATTTCGGCTGCGAGCGCGCTCAGGAGGTTGGGGTGGTGGGCGTAACCCTGGGCGGGCTGACGGCGGGTCATGCGTGCTGGCCCCCGAGCTCGCGCCGTCGCGCCAGCGCTCGTCGTCACCGTCCGCGAAGCGCTGCGCTGCCACGGGCGCTCTGAAGCTGCCGGCCGCAGCGCGCCCGGGGTGCTGCGCTGGGCCCTGGGGTAACCGGGGCTCCACCCCCACGCTGGCCTCTAACGCGCGCAGCGTCCCCACGTCGGCGATGCCTAGGCGCATGGCGATGGAGTCCACGTGGCGCTTGGCCATGGCGCGCACCGTCGGATCGTTCTCTTCATCGATCAGTCGTCTGACCCTGCGGATGCGGTCTGCCTTGTCGAGCGCGCCATCTACGCGCTCATCCAGCGTGGTCTCGATCAAGTACTCCAACATGGAGCGAGCCGCGCTGATCACGCGGCGCACGGCGTCTGGCCCAGCTTGGCGCGCTAGGTCGTCTGGATCGACGCCGTCTGGCAGGCTCGCGACGCGGGCCACTAGCCCCACCTCGCGGGCTGGTGTGCGCGACGACTCGGCCGCTTTTCTCCCGGCGGAATCGCCGTCAAACAGCAGCACCGCTTGGTTGGTGTAGCGGCGGATCTCCTTGCCCTGCTCCGCGGTGAACGCGGTCCCCAGCGGAGCCACCACGTTGGTCACGCCGCGCGCGTGCAGGCCGACCACGTCGAAGTTGCCCTCGACCAACACGCACTGATCTTGCTCGCGCACGCTGTGTCGGGCTTGGTACAAGCCAAACAGCACCTCACGCTTGCGATATACTGGGCTCTCGGGGCTGTTCAGGTACTTGGCGGGTGGGTCGCTAGGACCGCTGCTCAGTGGGGCGACGCCCGCCCGCCTGAGGTCAGCTTCAGAGGGCTCGTCCAGCGCTCTGCCGCTAAACGCGACCACGCGGCCGCGTAGATCGAGCACCGCGAACATCAAGCGGTGCCGAAACCGATCGTAGTGCCCCGGGCCTGTCTTGCGTGGCACCAAGAGCCCCACGCGCTCCGCCGGGTTCGCCCCTGCGCCTTGGTCGCGCAGCTGGTGGGCCAGCGCGTCCCAGCCATACGGCGCATATCCGACGCGGAAAGCGCGGAGCGCGTCGACCTCTGGGCCGCTCTGCTGATCTGGGTTCAGGCCACGCCGCCTCAGCTCAAGCCGCGCGTACTCTGCCAGCGGATGATCGCGCAGCATGCGCTCATAGAAGCCCGCGGCGAGCGCGCCGGCGTCGTACATCTCTTCCAAGCGCCGCCGAGCTTCGGCTGCCTGGCGGCGATCTTGGTCATCGCCGGTCTCGATCACCTCGATGCCTTCGCGCTCGGCGATGTGGCGGATGGCCTCCACGAAGCTGAGGCCTTCGTGCTCCATCAGGAAGCGGATCGGGTCGCCCGACGCGCCGCAGCCGAAGCAGTGGTAGAAGTTGCGCTCGTCGTTGACGTGGAAGCTAGGGGTTTTTTCCTTATGGAAAGGACAAAGGCCGAGGTGGCTGCGCCCACGCCGCTCAAGCTTGACGTACTCGCCGATGATGCGGATGGCGTTCATGCCGCCCTTCACCCGATCGACTGTCTCTTGGCTGATCACGCTGATCTCCCCACAAGCACGCTCTGGTCCATCAAGCACGGCGGCGTGGCCCTGACCAGCGCGCCGCGTTGACTACTCGATTGTTCAGTGTAAGCTGGGGCGCCGTCAGCACCAGCAGCGGCTGCACTGCACCGCGATATAGCAGGGGCGTTGTCTGCGACCTGGTGTCGCGGAGGCTGACTTCTGGCCAGATCCGCGGCTCAGACCCGTGAACGGTTCGCGTTGGCAGGGCTAGCTGGTCGTGCTAGACGCGGCCGCGAGATTGGCCGCGCCCACTCAACAAGCCCCTCATGCTGAGCCTGACGGCACGGCAGGTCCCACCCTCGAAGAACAAAGACGGCGGAAATGACTCAGACAGCCACCACGGTTGGAAAAATCGCTCAGGTTATCGGTCCCGTTGTGGACGTGGAGTTCCCCCCGGGCAAGCTCCCCAAGATCCTCAACGCGATCATCACGACCAACCCGAACATTTCGTCCGAGAAGGACAACCTGGTGTTGGAAGTCGCCCAGCACCTGGGCGAATCGGTCGTGCGCGCCATCGCCATGGACCAGACTGAAGGCCTAGTGCGCGGCGGCGAAGTGCGGGACACAGGCAACCCCATCATGATGCCGGTCGGCGAGGCGGTGCTCGGCCGGATCCTCAACGTGATCGGCAAGCCCGTGGATGACGCCGGTCCCGTGGACGCGGTGAAGACCTTGCCCATCCACCGTCCGGCGCCGAAGTTCGTGGATCAGTCCACGAACGTCGAGGTCTTTGAGACCGGCATCAAGGTCATCGATCTGCTAGCTCCTTACCGAAAGGGCGGCAAAATCGGCCTCTTCGGCGGCGCAGGCGTAGGCAAGACCGTGCTCATCCAGGAGCTGATCAACAACGTCGCGAAGGCCCACGGCGGCGTGAGCGTGTTCGCGGGCGTCGGCGAGCGCACCCGTGAAGGCAACGACTTGTTCCTCGAAATGGCTGAGTCATTGCTGGAGAGCGGTGAGCCTGTGCTCAGCAAGACGGCGCTGGTCTTCGGTCAAATGAACGAGCCGCCTGGCGCTCGCGCCCGCGTCGCCTTGAGCGCGCTGACTTGCGCCGAGTATTTCCGCGATGAACAGGGCCAAGACGTGCTGCTGTTCGTCGACAATATCTTCCGCTTCACCCAGGCGGGCTCCGAGGTGTCGGCGCTCCTCGGCCGCATGCCCAGCGCGGTGGGTTATCAGCCCACGCTGGCTACCGAGATGGGGGCGCTGCAGGAGCGCATCACCTCGACCACCAAGGGCTCCATCACCAGCGTGCAGGCCATTTACGTGCCCGCCGATGACTTGACTGACCCCGCGCCGGCCACCACCTTCGCGCACTTGGACGCCACGACCGTGTTGTCCCGCGCGATCTCCGAGTTGGGCATCTACCCCGCGGTGGACCCCCTCGACTCCACGTCCACCATGCTCGACCCCAACATCGTCGGTGAAGAGCACTACTCCGTCGCGCGCCAGGTGCAGTCGACCCTGCAGAAGTACAAAGATCTGCAGGACATCATCGCGATCCTCGGTATGGACGAGCTGAGCGAAGACGACAAACTGGTCGTCGACCGCGCCCGCAAGGTCCAGAAGTTCCTTTCTCAGCCGTTCTTCGTGGCCACCCAGTTCACCGGGCTTCAGGGGCGCTACGTGCCGCTCAAAGAGACCGTCGCGGCGTTCGGAGAGATCTTGAGCGGCGCCCTCGATGATCTGCCCGAGCAGGCGTTCTACCTCGTGGGCAACATCGATGACGTCAAGGCCAAGGCCCAGAAGCTCAAGGCAAGCACCTGAGCGTGCTCACCTCGCGCGTCGAGAACCCAGCGCAAGCCTTAGGAGATCTGGATGGCCACTGAAACCCTCGAACTGGAGATCGTCACCCCCGACGGGCTCGCCCTAGACGTGCAGGTGACGGAGTTCACCGCGCCTAGCGTGCATGGTGAGTTTGGCGTGCTGCCAGGCCACCGTCCGCTGCTGGCCGCGCTGGCCACGGGCATCGTGAGCTATCACCAAGATGGCGTGCAGGTGAAGGTGGCGGTCGGCGCCGGCTTCGTTGAGGTGAACAAGGACAAAGCCGTCCTGCTGACTGACCACTTCATCACCAAGGCCGACGTGGATCCAGTCCGCGTACGCCTCGCCCTAAAAGCAGTCGACGAGAAGCTCGACGCCTACGCTGGTGAGCCCGGCGCAGCTGAGCACATGGAGTTGGTCGCTGAGGAGCTGTGGGCGGCCACGCAACTTGAGCTGTACGGCGATCCGCCGCCGCCCATCGTGCGCACCTTCACCTTCGCCGCGGTCGCGCCTCAGAAATACCATGAGGGATCGCCTGAGGGTGAGGCTGAGGGTGACGGGGCGCAGCGCGACGACAGCTAGCGCGGCGAGACCTAGCGCGACCTAATTCAGCGCGATGGCTGCGGGTCGGACGCATGGGGACCGCGGGTAGTCGCTACTCGTCGTCCTCGAGCGCGCGCTCTTTGGCGGCGCGCCTCGCCTCGCTGTAGACCTCAAAGCGTTGGTCGATCACCAGTTCGTCGGCCACCAGCGCGCGCACGTTCCATTCGCCGAGGGGGTCGCCAGGCGCGAGCTCAAGCGGCACCTCAAAGCGTTCACTACCAGCGCGAGCCTCAGCGTCGCCCAGCTGAGTCACCCGTGAGGTGGGGCTGGGGCGCTTGCCGCGCGGTGCTGGGCGGTCGAACTCCCAGTGGATCTTGGTTGGCGCCGCGAGCGGTGCCGTGAAGTCGATGCGCAGCCCTTGGGTCTGCTTCTTGCGATCGATCTCGAACGGAATCGCGCTGAGCTCCTGCACTTGGCCACCAAAGAACACGCCGAATACCGCGCGGTCCACCAGCTTCGGCTGCTCGGGCTTAGGGGTACACGCCGTGAGCGCCGCGGCCACGAGGGTCAGGCACACCCGCGTCAGGGGCACCCGCGCCCCGCGCGCGCGGGGTGTCCATCGCCGGCTCACGGCTCAGCCTCCACCAAGCTCGCGCTGCCGCGCGCTACCAACAGCTGTTGTTCCATGGCAGCGAAGGCCTCAACGCCGAGCGTCTCTCCGCGCAGGTTCAGATCGATGCCCGCGGCCGCAGCGGCGGCGTCAAGCTCATCGCCACCTACGCCGCGCCATGCGTTGCGCAAGGTCTTGCGCCGCGCCGCGAAGGCATCCTTCACGAGCTTGCGGAACAGATCTGTCTCCAAGGCGACAGGCACGTCACGGCGCTCAAGCACGATCACCGCGGAGTCTACCCCGGGTTGGGGGTGGAAGGCACCGCGCTTAACGACCAGCGCTCGCTGAGTGACGAAGGCGGCTTGCACGAAGACGCTGAGCGCGCCGTAGATCTTGGAGCCCGGTGCCGCAGTGATACGCTCTGCTACCTCAAGCTGCACCATGTAGACGGCGCGCTCGATTTGCGCCGAGAGCTGCACTGTCAGCTCCAGCAGGGGGCCTGTGATTTGGTAAGGTAGGTTCCCAGTCAGGACGCAGGGGCCAGCCGCGGCCTGGAAGCTGGCTGCGTAGTCGTAGCTCTTGGCGTCGGCCTCCACCACGCTGAGCTTGCCTGACGCGACGTCGGCTGCAAAGCGCTCCCGCAAGTACGGCACCAGGTCACGATCGCGCTCGACGGCGATCACCCGGCTCGCGCGGTCGAGCAGCGGCGCCGTCAGCGCGCCGAGCCCAGCCCCGATTTCAATCACCGTGCCGCCCGCGGGCTGCGTCGCTAGGCTGGCGATGCGCCGCGCGATGTTAATATCCGAGAGGAAATTTTGACCAAAGCTGCGCTTGGCTTGGAGGCCCAGCCCCGCTAGCTGCGCCTTTGGGCTGTTGAGGCTGGTCTTGTGGTGCGCTGCTGCGTCACCTGACGGCTCACGATGGCTCACGTGACGCTCCGCTCATCCGCTTCGGGCTGCGCCGCGTCCGTGGCCTGGGGGCTCAGGGGGAGCCTCGCGTGCTTGGGCCTGGCGCGGAGCACGCGGACGCCGAGCTGCCTCAACCCGCGTTCACCGCGCCCGTCTTGCGCGCGCTCGCGGAGGCTCAGGGCTTCGGCCACCGCGTCGGTCACTAGATCGGTCCGCGGTAGCCCCGGCTCAAAGCTCATCGGCACCCATAGCACTCGCGAGCGCCGTCGTGGCAGCCGAGAGAGCGCCTGCGCGATGTCGGACCTCGCGCTGAGATCTGGGCTGGGGGACCAGATCACGAGCAGGCTGGGTCTAGGCTTTTCACGGCCGATCTTGGCCAGCACGGCGCAGAGCGTGCGATCGGTCGCGGCGCGCTCAGGCTCCTGCCGCGGGGCTGACCCGATGCCAAAGGCCAGCAAGTACTGGCGCAGCGTGCGTTCACGGTTGCTGTTTCCGAGCGGTTCTCTGACCTGGAACGGGGCCCGGGGTAACGCGCGGGCCGCTCGCCTCGCGATCCTGTCTAGCTCAGCCGGACGGACTCGGCTCGCTGCCTCCGGGTCAAGTGGGCGCAAGTGCTCGAGGACGCGGAGCCCGACGTCGGCTTCGTCGAAGTCAGAGCGATCAGCGTCCACTGTGGCCGCGCTGTGGGCGAGGGCTGCCATCAGCCGGCCCAGGTGGCCTGGTCCAGATTCCGCAGGGAGATAACACAGCGTTCGGCTCGCGCAAATCGCTAGCCCCACCCGATCCCCCCGAGCCAGGTGACGACCTGCGATCGCCGCGACCTCGTCGATGGCGATATCTAGCGGAGCCTTGCCGATCGCGCCCGACCACAGCTCAACTGATGCGTCCAAGATCAGCCACACCACGTCGCGCTCTTCCTGTTCGTACTCGCGGACCATCAGCTTTCCGCGCCTCGCGCTGGCCTTCCACGCGATGTGCTTGAACGGATCGCCCGGCGCGTGCTCACGCAACTCTTTGAGCTCTAGGCCATGGCCTGCCAGCGGGCCTGGACGCCCCACGTCGGCGCCGTGGCGACTCCGCCCGCCGCGCGCGCTGTGCAGGGCGGTCGAGTACGGGCGGGGCAACACGTTGATGCCGTATGGATTTGCGAAGGTCAGCGGGACTTCGAACAGCCCCGGGCTGCCCTGCACTTCGAGCGAGAGCCCATGAACGCCGTGCTGTCCCACCCGCGGCGCGGTCACCCGAACGATCACCTCGAGCCGGCCGCCGGCGGGCACCTCACCTGAACTGGGCTCAACCTCGATTTCAAGGTTGGGGGACGCCACGGCGCGCAGCTCCACGTAGCGAGCCGCCCGAGTGTCTCGGTTGCGCACCTCAGCTTGCAGCGCCACGGTCTCGTTGCGCGCGACGGCGCGTACCCGCTCGGGTTGGCGCCACAGCATCTCAAAGCCGGCGGCGCGGATCCGCGCCACTGAGAGCCGAGTGACGGCTCGCGCGATGGCCAAGCCCACCAAGATCGCGCCACCCCAGGCCAGCGCTGGTGTTTGGCGCGCGACGATGGCCGTGGCCACCGCGATCATGCCTGCTACTGCGAGATCGACTGCTGAGCGCGTGGGGTGGACCTGCAAATGAACCTCGAGCCTGGCGCCAGGCTTATAGCCAACGATGGCTGGCGCGACCACTCACTGCGCTGCTCGCGCTGGCTGACGGCCTGCGCCGAGGCGGCTTGGGTCGACTCAAAGCGCCGGCCGCCTGCTGCGTCACTCGGCAGCGCCGCCGCCCTTGCTTGGCGGAGTCTGACAGCCGCTCTGGCTGCTGGCGCACAACTCAAGGTAGCGCTGGAGCAATGCCGCGGCGGTGTTGGCGTCACGCGACACCCCAACGCCGTGTTCGTATAGCGTGCTCAGCTGGCGGCAGGCTTGCGCCTCGCGGCGCTGGCAGCCTTCGGCGTAGAGCACCAGCGCGCGGCGGCGGAAGGTCAGGGCGCGGGAGTCTCCGCCTTGGCTAGCAGCGTAGGTTTGTCCGACGTCAAGGCACGCGCTGGCGGCGCCGCGCGCGCAGCGTAGCTCTTCTTGGGCCACTAGCTCAGCGCTCAACACGCGCGGCTCGCTTGCTCCGAGCGCGGCGACGGCGACGGGGCGGCTTGCTGGGGCCACGCTGCTGGCTGGGCCGGGCGCGACCTCAGATCGGGTTGGGCCCGCTAGGTGGGCGACGCGCGCCGCGTCGGCGCCAAGCGCTACGTCCACGACGGAGGCGTCCGCAGCGTGGGTGTGCAGCGCACCAAGCGGGCGGAACGGCTCCTGAGCCAGCTGAGGCTTCGGCTCCCCCCCGCGGGTGGCGAGGGCCAGCCCGCCTCCCAGCAACGTTCCGGCGAGCACGCCAAGCCAGATCCCGCGGTCCATCTTCACTGCGTGGCATCATCGCATGAGTGACTTCTCACAGCGAGCCCGGTTAGGTTCAGGCGGTGAAAGCCCGACGCGCCGTGCTCTTGGTAGGCGCGTCGGTGTGCCTGAGTTTGGTGTCGCTGCGCGGGTTGGCTGAGCCCGCGCTGACCGCACCCGAGCAGGCGCCCGAGCCTGAGCTCGCGAGGCAGCAGACCGAACAGCAGGACCCAGAGTACTCCGAACTCGAACAGTACACGATCAACCGCGAGCTTGGCCTGCTGCGCAGAGCTGGACAGCCCGCGCGGGTCGAGGCCTCGCCCGAGGGCAAGCGGATTGAGTCGATTCGGGTGGTGCCACTCGAGGTGTTCGACGAGCAGGATCCTGTCCCGCTGGTCATGAACAGCCTGCACGTGACGACGCGGGCGCGCATCGTGCGCCGCGAGCTGCTCGTACACGTCGGAGATCAATACCGTACGGATCTAGTTACCGAGAGCGAGCGCAAGCTGCGCGCGGCGCGCCAGCTCTCGCTGGTCTTGGTGGTGCCACTAGCTGGCTCGACACCCGACCAGGTGCGTCTGCTGGTCATCACGCGTGACGTGTGGAGCCTGCGCCTCAACTGGGGCGCACGTTTCCAAGCGGGGAAACTTGAGCAGCTCTTGCTTCAGCCAAGTGAAGAGAACCTGTTCGGGACACATCGCACCGTGAGCGGTCTGTTCTCGCTGCAGTTAGATCGCTACGTCGCTGGCGCCGCCTACATCAACCCGAAGGTCGGAGGCAGCCGAATCCAGTCCACGGCGCTGGCCAACGTGATCATCAATCGAGAGACCGGTGAGGGTGAGGGCTCGTACGGCGGCTTCTCTTACGGACAACCCCTCTTCAGCACGGAGGCAACCTGGGCGTGGGGTGTCACGCTGCTCTGGCGCCGGGAGATCGTGCGGCGGTTTGTGGGTGGCGAGCTCGCTCAGTTCGATTCAGCCTTCGGACAGCTTCCATATGTGTACAGCAGCGACAAGCTGGCCGGTGAGTATGCGCTGACGCGCTCGTTCGGTGAGCGCAACAAGCTAGATCTAAGCCTTGGCGCCGAGGCGACCCGGCGGGCCTTCGCGCTGCCTGACGTGGGTCGGGTCGATCCGCGCGCGGCCGCGGAGTTCCTGGAGCGCGAGGTCCCCCAGGCAGACACTCGGGTTAGCCCGTTCGTTGGCGTTCAAGCATATTCTACGCGGTATCTTCGAACGCTGAACTTGGAGACGCTCAGCCTTCAGGAGGACGCCCAGCTCGGGCACGCGGCGCTGCTCAAGATCTACCCAGCTTCTACCGGGGTGGGCTCGAGCCGCACGCTGCTAGGGGTGCACAGTTCGCTTGGCTATACGTTTCAGCTGGGTGACGGCCTGCTCCGCACAATCGGTACCTCACGGATCGAGATGTCGGCGCCGGGGGAATCCGACGCCGAGTTCGAAGGGTCGCTGCGCATCGCGAGCCCCAGGTTCGGCGTCGGGCGGCTAGTGTACGATGGCGTGGTGGTCAACCGCTACCTTGACTATTTGAATGAGCGCTTCGCCCTCGGCGGCAACTCACGACCGCGTGGCTATCCAAGCTTTGCCTTCATCGGCAAAGATCGCGTTGAGAGCAGCGTGGAGTTCCGTTCCACGCCCGTGCAGTTCTTGGGCGCCGCGCTTGGCGGTGTGTTGTTCTACGACGTCGGCGATGCGTTCAACGGCTTCGAGCACTTTGAAGCCAACCAAGCGCTGGGGCTAGGGGTGCGTGGCCTGCTGCCCATGTTCGACCGCATCGTGTTCCGCCTCGACTGGGGGTTTCCGGTGGCGAGCCGTCACTACGCGACGCTACCGGGAAATTTCTTGCTCACCTTCAGACAGGCGTTTCTGCCCGCGCAGGTCACGCCCCGGTCAGTCACAGCTGGGCTCGCCAACGCGGAATAGGCGGCTAGCCGTCTCGTGACGACGTGCCCGCGGCGCGCGCTCAGCCAGGTGTGGCGTTGTTGCGCGGCGTATCGTCGCACGTCCACTTTCGCGCGGAGTTTGGGCGCGGGGCTTTGCCGCGAGACTGGAATCGGCTCCACGACCTGGCCCGCTGCGGCGGTCCAGCGGAGCCTTGAAGTCGCTACGAGGTCGCGTTCGCGGGTAGACGTTTATCGCTCTGGGCCCAACATAGGCCCCCGATGGATGTGGTAACGCAGCTTCAAGCTTGGCTCGGTGGTGACTTATCTCCTGCTGCTCGTATCTGGACCGCGGCGGGACCACCCCTTGTGCTGACGGTTTACATGCTAGGTGGGACCCTAGTCTTCGCCGTGCGGAATCGAATGCGGGGTCAGTACTCTGACCGAGAGATGGTCGCCCGCGGAAGCAGCGCGATCCTCGGTGCGTGGCTGCGTAACTACTTCGCGTGGATCGTGCGCCCGCTGTTCTCGCTGGCGATCTGGTCGCGTTTACCGCCCAACGCCATCACCACCCTGTCGTTGTTGCTGGCCGGCGCAGCGGGCGTCTCCCTCGCGGCAGGGCGTTTCGCCCTGGGCGGTTGGCTGTATATCGGCGCCGCGATTTGTGACTTCATTGATGGTCGCCTGGCGCGGGAGACCGGCCGCTCTAGCGAGAGCGGCGCCCTGTTTGATTCCGTGCTGGATCGCTACAGCGAGGCGTTCGTGCTGCTGGGGCTCGCCATGTACTACCGCGACACCTGGGTGTTGCTCCCTGTCATGGCGGCGCTGGTTGGTTCCATGATGGTGTCCTACGTCAAGGCGCGGGGCGAGGCGATGGGCGTCGCGTTCCCCAACATCGGAATCATGCAGCGCCCTGAGCGCATCGCGCTGCTCAGCGCGACGCTGGCCTTGAGTCCGATCATCGAAGCTTTGGTGGTCCCCACCGATCCGCGCCCGATCCATCGTCTAGCGGTGGTGGGGGTGATCATCTTGGCCGCCACGACTCACATCACGGCCATTCAGCGCTTGGCGTTTGGACGTGGCGCGCTGAGTGACAGCGCCCGGCCTTCAGGTTTATTTTCGCGCGGCAGCATGTTTCGCAATCTCTCAAGCTCTGGCGTCGCCACCGCGGTGGACTTCGCGCTGGTCGCGACGCTAGTCAGCGGTGGGATGAACGTGCCCCTCGCCACCCTGATCGGGTGTGGCCTAGGCGGCGCGGTCCACTTCACCCTGGGCCGCACCTGGGCTTTCCATGGGGATCTCAAGACATCGGAGCAAGCGTCACGCTACTTGATCGTCAGCGGTAGCGGTGCGCTGCTAAACTCGGGCTTGGTGGGCGCGCTGCTGATGCTACCAGGCGTGCCGTATCAGCTGGCGTGGCTGCTCGTGCGCGCGACGGTCTTCGCGACTTGGAATCACCCGCTCAGCCGCGATTATGTGTTCGAGCGCGTCGCCAAGGCTCAGGACGCGGACCCGCTTGCTGCGCTGCCAGTGGACGCTGCGCTGCCAGTGGACGCTGCGCTGCAAGTGGACGCCGCGCTGCCGGTGGACGCCGCGCTGCCGGTGAGCGCCGCGCTGCCGGTGAGCGCCGCGCTGCCAGCGAGCGCCGCGCTGCCAGCGAGCGCCGCGCCGCCGGTGAGCGCCGGCGGAGTCAACGCGCCGCTCGGTGAGGCAGCGGCTCACGCTGCTTGCGAGGAGCCGCCTCAGGCTGCACAGGATGGCCGCCGTATTGACGACAGCGGCGCCTACCCCAAGCCTGCTGACGCCATCTTGCGCACCGGCTGAGGGGCGCGGCGAGCCCGGGCGCGCCCCTCACACCGGTCGAACAGCGCGGCGATACCCAACTTTACCTAGGGCTTCGTGGATCACCGCCGAGCGTGCGTGCTGATCACCCTCCAGCTCCGGGACCATCACCAGACGATGAGCCAGCACAGGCTCGGCGGCTTCACGGACGTCATCGGGCGACACGTAGGGGCGTCCACCCAAGACCGCGCCCGCACGAGCGGCGCGCAGCAGCCCCAAGGACGCGCGAGGTGAAGCGCCGAGCACCACCTTCGCGTGGCTGCGCGTGAACGCCGTCAGGCTGACCGCGTACTCGTAGATGTCGTCTTCGACGTGGACACGGCTCGCGATGGACTGCAGCCGCAGCACGTCCGCTGGGTTCAGCACGGCAACGGGCTCAGGCGCCTCCACGCCGTGGGCCTTGAGCATGGTGACCTCTTCACCCGCGGTGGGGTAGCCCATCGCGACGCGCACCAAGAAGCGATCGATCTGGGCCTCGGGGAGCGGGTAGGTGCCCTCCAAGTCGATGGGGTTTTGGGTCGCCAACACGAAGAATGGGTTGGGAAGTTCGAAGCGGTCGCCTTCGATGGTGACCTGCCGCTCTTGCATCGCCTCAAGCAACGCCGACTGCGTCTTGGCCGGGGCCCGGTTGATCTCATCCGCGAGCACTACGTTGGCGAACACCGGCCCCGCGCGCAGCGAAAAGGTGCCGTCCTTAGGCGACAGCACGTAGGTGCCCGTTATATCCGCGGGGAGCAAATCAGGGGTGAACTGTATACGCCGCACCGAGCAACCCAGGGTGGTGGCGAACGCCTTGACCAAGGTGGTCTTGGCCACGCCAGGCACACCCTCCAGCAAGACGTGTCCGCGCGCCAGGAGAGTGACCAGCATCAGGTCGACTGGACGCGCCGCTCCGATGTACACCTTGCTGACCTGACGCCGGACCTCGCTCAAGCGCTCTCGCGCTGCTTCAATCTCGCTGACTTGAACTGCTTGACTCACGCGGCTCTCCCGAGCTGTTCCTCGACCCCGTTGACCAATCGAGTGACGTCCTCCCGCATACGCCGGACGTTCGCTGTCGTCACGCGAATCGGCTGAGAAGCGGCCACCGCGTCTCCCACCCGAGCTAGCTCGGCCAGTAGCTGTCTCAGTTCTTGCAGCGTCGGCTCCGAGATCCCACGGCGCTGCAGCTCAACCAACAACTGCGGGCCGCTGCTGGCGAGGGGTAGCTCAACGCGCTCGGCGAGCCGCTCGCACAGCCCGGCTCTGAGTTCAAGCATCGCGAGCGCCCGGTGGGTCGTAGGGGCAGCGAGCACTGCAGCCCGCCCCGCGACACCTCCTTGAGCTACCAGTGGCGTGGGCCGCGCGTAGCGAGGCGCGAGGCGCTTGTAGCTCCGCGTCGCGACCATGCCCATCCACACCACCCCGGCCAGGGCGACCAGTCCACCCAACCCGAGCGCGATCCAGTCGGGCAGACCAGCTTCGTGGGTGTCGCTGAGCAGCTCCTTGAAGCCGTTCCAGTATTCCTCGATCTCGTGCGCCAACCCCGAGCCGCCACCGAAATGTCCCGTCTGCTTGAAGCGGTTGACGACGATGTACAGCTTGCCGCCGCGCGGGCCCCACGAGTCTGCTTCAACCAGGTAGTCGACGAGCCCTTGAGCGCAGGCGCGATTGCCGGGGTAGCGCAGCATCAGGTTGATGAACACCGATGGGTCGCCCATGGCGAACAGCCGGCCTTTGTCGGCGATGATGCCGGTGACCGCGAGGGTGACGTCGGGTTCGCCGACCGCAGGGATATTAAGTACAGGGGTCAGGTTTGGGTGTTTAAAGCCGCTCGGGTGGTTAGTGACGACCTGCTGTACATCGCGCACGATGGGGTGGCGGCCTTGCTCGTGTCCCGCGACCTGCTGAACTGCCGGCAGCGCCACTGCGAGGTTCGAATTTTGCCGCAGGGCAATAGCTGGGCGCAAGGGGGCAGGGACCCGCTGGATCTGAAATCGCTCTAAAAAGGCAGCGCCTTTGCCGAAATCATCAAGCACCGCGATCCGCCCGCCGCCCCGCATGAACGCGCTGGCCTGGTCGTAGTCAATTTCGACCTCGGGATGGACGATGATCACGCCGTCTTCTGGTTTAAGCTCGCCCCAGTTGAGGGCCGCGACCACCATCACGCGCTGCTTGCCCAGCTGATCGCGAGCCAACGCCAAGAAATCACTGCCGCCTTCCCACGTCGTGTCGTTTAGGCTGAACGCGGCTGAGGCGATCTGCGCCACCAACAGGCAGCACAGCGTCGCGGCTAGGCGCACGTAGCTCAGCCACCGCGTCAGCCCGGGTGGCGCTGGCCGCGCGGCACATCGGGGCGCTGCGATCGGTGAGCTCCCGTTGAGCCGCGAGGCAGCGGGCGTGGACTGAAATCGGGGCATTAGAACTCGGCAACCATAGCCCGCTTCGCACCCGGTCGCGGCGCTGAGGTTGCAGCCTGAGCTCGGAGAGCAGCTAGCCGTGGACCACGCAACCTCGGCCGCCCCAAAACCCCACGCTAAAGCAACGAATGAAGCTGGCTTCGGGTTCGCCCGTCTATAGCAGCGTGAGCATCGCCATCGGCTGGGCGTTTTTTAGCGTTGGCTGGCAGGGCGGCGTTACTCAAGGCTGACACCGGCGCCCACCGTCACACCTTTCTGGAGCCCCAACCCCTACGAACTTGACCACTGGTTCAGCGTTACTAGAGTAAGGCACGGCCGTTTGGGTCGTTGCTAGGTTCTTAAAAAGCGAAGCGAGGTCGCGATGCTACCGCCCTTCATCATCGAGCAAATCCGCCGACTAGAGGAGGAGAAGCGCCGTCAGCAGGACGGAAACCAGCCACGGTTAGAGCTCCCACTCGACCACGATCGCCCACGTCCCAAGCGGGAACGTGAAGAAGAAAAGCCCGAACGAGGCGTTGTCATCCTCGACATCGCTTGAAGTTTCTTGCTGCCTGCAGCAAGCGGCGTAGCGGCTGCCAGACCAACCAGCGCGTGAGCGCGGTTCGCCCACCTGATAACAGGTGGGCGTTTGGTTTTTGTGGCAGGTCGCGCTGCCAAGGCTGTCCGTCTCGTCACAATTGCGCGATTTTCGGCGGGGGGTCTTGGGGGCGAGCTTGCCTGGCTGGGCATCGGTTCGGCGCTGCACGCGGCGCTTGATCGCCTCAGGGACCGCGTTTGTGCGACCTCAGGCGTGGCAGCGTAGGCCGCCACTGGGCGAGGTGGTCAGCTTTCGCTGGCCTGTTGGCCGATTTTGCGGGGTGATGCGAGGCGAGATCAGGCGGATTCCTTAGTGAAACCCGGTCAACAATTCGCTATGAGGCCAGCCAAGCTGATTCGACGCGAAGCAGCCGCCCAACCGCTCGTGCGGCGGAGTTCGCGCTGCGGTAAGGCGCGGACGAAGAACGATGCGCTCGCGCGGCGCGAACACGATCGAGACAGCCACTACCCATGCGACGACTTCTGACCTGCTTGATGCTCCTTGGAGCGCAAGGTTGCTTTGCTCCGGGGGACGGACCCGAGCCGCCTCTCGATCAAATCTACTTCCCAGTTGGGGTCGCGGTGACGCCTGACCAGACGCAGTTGATGCTGGCCAACAGCGACTTCGATCTGCAGTTCAACGCCGGTACATTTCAGGTCTTCGATCTGGCGGCTTTGCGCCGCGTGACACGGGAGACCTCGGGCGCTCCCAACTGCGGACCGCTTGGCTTGAAGTCGAACGCGGAGCAGTCGCTGGCGCCTGGTCGCTGCAAGCCCATCCACCCCACCGCGCCTCCGTCGGGCCCCAGCCTGATCCAGCAGGCCATCGGCATCGGGGCCTTCGCGACGGACGTCCTGGTCAAGGAAGCCTGGGACGACGGCGACGATCCCAGCACACCAGAGCGCGAGTTTGTCGGTTGCAGCGCGACCGTGGACGCGCCCGAAGGAGACTGCGCGAGCGGCGAGTGCCGGCCGTGGCTCGAGACTCAGGTCGGCGCGGAAATGGGCGCGACCTACGCGGGTTTCTGCGCCACGCGGCAGGGCCTCCGCGCCCTCATCCCGGTGCGCGGCGACGCGACCCTGCACTTCATCGACGTGGTCGGTGGTGAGTACGACTGCGGCCAGGGCCGCAACGCTGGCGCGTGCGATGATGATCACCGCCGCGGCGATGACCCCGACGCAGAGAACACCCGCGACCTGCGCATGCCACCGGAGCCGTACGGAATCGCGAGCACGCCTGATAGTGACGCCATCGTGGTAACCCACCAGAGCTCCGGGAGCGCGTCGCTGTTCGTCAACTCCTGGACCGACGGTCCAAAGCTCGAGTTCGTGGTAGACGGCATGCCTTCGGGGGCGGTGGGGGTGGTGAACAGCCCTGAGCCGCTCGGCTCGCGCTTGTTCGGCTCCTCTCGGCCCTCGTTTTTGCTTTCGTTTCGCAACTCCGCGTCCATCGAGCTGCTGCGTTATTTCGACGATCTCGAATCCAACAACCCCCGACCGTTCCTGTCGCGCTCGGGGAGCGTCCCGGTGAGCGCCAACTCGCAGGGCTTCGATTCGCGCGGGCTGGGCGTCGACCCTACCAGCCGCGAGGCCTGCGAAGCTGCCTGCGTCGCTCAGGCGGCTGGCACGTCCCTCGAAGCGCTGAGCGAGCAACAGAGCTGTCTAGACGCGTGTCGCGATGACGTGCCCGTGGACGTGTACGTCGCCAACCGCACGCCTGCCACGCTGCTGCGCGGCCGCACCCGAGAGCACGGGTCAGAGCTGCCAGCGTTCTTCGACACGCTGGTGCTGTCACAAGGCCCAAGCCGGGTGATCAGCGGGGAAGTGCTGGCGCGCTGCAGCGCGACCCAGGCACCCGACGACCCCTGTCGCCGCAAGGAAAAGCGGCTGTTCGTGCTGTGCTTCGACTCGCGCAAGGTCTACGTGGTGGAGCCACGCAGCGCGCGAGTGGAGTCTGTCTTCCAGACCGGGCGCGGGCCGCACTCGTTCGCGAGCGACGTCAGGCTCTCCGCCTCAGACACCCACGCCTACGGCTACCTGGCGCACTTCACGGACTCTTACCTCGGCGTGATCGACTTGGACCAAGGCAGCCCAACTTATGGCGCGTTCTTAGCTACGATCGGCGAACCGCTGGCTCCGAGGGCGTCCAAGTGAAGCGGGCTCTACAGGGTCTATTCCGCGCGGGATCAACCTGCCAAGTGGCGGCCGTCGCCGCCCTCGCCGTGTTCTGGGCGGGCTGCCAGGATGAACCCATCACGTTGCCCCTGCGCTCGCTCGAGCGCAGCGGCGAGGTGTCTTTTGTGTGCGTCAATCAGTCGGTGTCGGCCGCGCCCGGCCGGTCGGTCGACGACTGCCCGGATTTTGACGACACCGACGACGGCGGCGAGCTGAATCAGCTCTTGGCGCTGGTGACGCAGACCGCGCGCGGCGAGATCGCCGTCGTCAACCTGTCCCGGGGCAGAGTGGAGGACGTGGATCCCGGCAGCCCAGGCTTCAATTTCCTGCCCATCGGCGCGCAGCCGACCGGCATCGCGTCGACGCCCGGTGGCCAAGCCAGCTTCGTGGGCATCGGTGAGCTAGGCCGAGAAGGCATCTTCGCCCTGCCTTCGTCCTGCGTGGACGCACCCGATGCCGACCAGCCACCACGGGACGTATCCACCTGGCCGGCCTGCGCGCTGCCCGTGGCGCCCGGCGAGCTGCGCGTCCTGGTGGACGCACCCGCCGCCGACGGCAGCGTTCGCTCGAGCTGCAGCGGGGATACGCTGGCGGGTGATCCTGCGCTCCAAGCTGGTCGTTCTTGCCCTGCGGATCTATCTGTCGAGACATCACCGCCTGGCCGCCGCAAGCTGCTGGTGACGCTGCCAGCGTGGGGCGAACTTTGGGTGCTCGACGCTCAGCGCTTGCTCGACGCAGAGCCCGGCTCCTTCGACTACTGCCAGCCGGACGTCGCGCTGAAGTTGTCTGGCGTCACGCCCGACGCTCCACCCCCTCAAGCGATGCCGGATGATCTGGACCTGGTCCCGGAGGTCCGCCCCTACGAGCAGACCAGCTGGACGCCGTTCCCGGCTGGCATCGACGTCGAACGCAACACGCTGTACGTCACCGATCGCGGGGCGCCGCTGCTGCACCGCATCGACATCAGTGATCTGTGCGCGATGCATGAGGTCGAGCCGCTGTTGCCAGTGCGCCTCGACCGCCCGGGCACCACGGTCACCACCTCGACGGTCGCGGTCAGTCCCGTTACCTCCGCAGGGAAGCGATTTGTGTACGCGAATGACGAGCTCGAGGGCTCGGTCATGATGTTCGACGTCAGCCTGGGCGCCGCAAACCCCACGCCGCTGGTGCGCGAACGAGCCAAGTTGATGCCGTTTGAGCCTGCGGACCGCATCGCGTTCGACGCGCCTGTGCGCAGCCTTGAGTTCGTGCAGCGCGACATCCCAGTGCTCGACGGCAACGGCGTTGGGCTGGGCGCTCAGCTGTGCGACCCGCTGAACGCTGGCTCGCTGGGCGCGGAGTACCGACCGAATGGGCAGCAGTCGGGCGGAGCCCGCCCAGGGCAGCTGCGCGGGGTGTTCGGCATGTTGGCGCTGACCAGCGGGCAGATCGCGGTGATTGACGTCGAAGACTACGACGCTCCGTGCCGCCGCCCGGCCAAGTCAAACCCGTCGGCGGTGCCCGACTTCCGCGGCTGCGCTGGGGACCCGTCGTCGGTCGCGTACTTTACGGAAGATGGCCTAGAGGACGGCACGCTGACCGTGACAGGTGAGTCGAGCTGCCACGTGGTGGAAGCCCACCGCTCGCGCAGCGCGACCATGTTGACCACCAGCTCCAGGTTTGGGTTGCGCTCGCCTGGGGTCCGCGCCCTCCCGCGCCTGAGCGACAAAGACGGGCGGGCGCTGCCTGTGGGGCTGGAGGGCGACGCACCGAACCACCCGAAGCTGTTGGCGACACAGTTTTCGAACGGAGCCGTGCCCGAGTTATTCGTTGCCACGCGGAAGCTAATTGGCAGCGCCGACGCGCTGGAGCCGTTGCCGGTCAACCCAGCCACGGCCAGTGATAACTCGCTGGCGCTGATCACGGATGAGCCGCGCGCTTTCAGCATCGAAGAGGACCTGGCGTTGACCTACGAGGGCGCGCTGGTGGGGCGCCCAGCGGGCTACTTGAACGCCGCCGCTGACCAGCTGAGTGACTCAGGGGGTGGGTTCTGTCGGCGCGGGGTCCAAGACCAGGCGCTGGCCCGGCGCGTAGCGGAAGAAGAGCTGGGCGTCGAAGGCGGCGACCTGGACATTTTCGCGCGGAACTACAGCGACTACGTCAGCATCACCCAGCCGCTGCTCGATAGCGACGACAGCTACTGGCAGAGCGATCTTGGCCGCAGCTGCGACTCCGGCGCTGGCTACCGGGCGTGCAAGACCATCTTTGGCAGCCCAGACAAGCCGACCACCTCCCGCGACATGACGGTGGTCGAGGCCTACGACGATCAGCTGCTGGTGGTGCCGCGAGACACGCCGCGCGCGGTGGAAGTGCTCAAGTGCTGTTTCCCTGGCGCCATCAGCTACGAGGTCCGGGCCGGCAAGCAGTGGGTGCTCACCGGTTCGCGCAGCGGCTTCCGCCACCGGGTCACTAAAGACGACGCCACGGGGCGCTGCGTCCGGGACGAGCGCGACACGATCAGCCGCTTCAAGAGCCGCGCGTTCGAGGTCAGCTGCGAGGGCTCAAGCTGCGCTGGCATCGGCCAGGCCACCGTCGACGTAGAGCAAGCGGATGGTTCCGTAGTGAAGCAGCCGGACCCCACCGCGGTGGCGTGCCGCACCAGCGGCGCGGCGCCCGCCGCGTGCGTGTTCGAGAACCTGACCCAGCGCTTCGTGGTCTACCGCGGCAAAGAGCCGAGCGTCGCGGGCATGCGCTTTTCTTGGCAAGTGACGGGCGGCTTCATCCCGCTCAGCATCAGCTTGGCCTCGCAGAGCGCGCAGGTCAGCCCGCTGTCGATGGTGCTGTTGCCACAAACCGGTGAGCTGGCGGTGACCGACGCCGCGGCTCAGGGCCTGCTCATGGTGAGCCTGCGCTCGCTGTCGGTCTCGCGGCTCTTCTACTAGCGTCATGCAGGCTCAAGGGTAGGCCGCCGTGGGTGCGCGGAGCACGCCGCTGATGCAGCAATTCTACGCTGCGAAGCGCATCTATCCCGACTCCATCCTGTTCTTCAGGATGGGTGATTTTTACGAGATGTTCGAGGAGGACGCGGTGCTCGCGTCGCGCCTGCTCGACCTCACGCTGACCAGCCGCAACAAGGGCAAGCAAGACGAAATTCCGATGGCCGGGCTGCCGCATCACGCGGCTCACGGCTACGTCGCGCGCTTGCTGCAGCAAGGCTACAAGGTAGCGATCTGCGAGCAGATGGTCGACCCCTCGAAGGTCAAGGGCATCGTACCGCGTGAGGTGGTGCGCGTGCTGACCCCGGGCACCATCACGGATCGCGAGCAGCTTGATGCCTCGCGGAATAACTGGCTGGCGGCGCTAGACGTCGGTCAGGCTGCCGTCGGCGTGGGGCTCTTTGACCTCTCCACCGCTGAGCTGGTGGCGGCTGACGTGGTGGACCTGACCGCGGCGCTCAGCGAGCTAGCCCGCGCCAACCCGAGCGAGATCATCTTGGGCTTCGGGCCAGGGGTGGAGGGAGAGCAGCGCGCGGTCGCCCAAGCAGCGCTGAAAGAGATCCTCGCCAGCGTACCCTGTCGGGAAGACGCCGCGCTCGACGCCAGCCAGGCGGCGGACGTGCTGGCGGGGCTAGATCGAGACGCAGCTCAGCTTGGAGCGGGCGCGTATCGCGCGGCGGCGCGGGCCCTGCGCTTCGCGGCTGCGTGCAACCCGCTCACCCAGCTGCCGGTGCGTCGTATCGGTAGCTGGGATCCCCGCGGTCATTTGGTGATCGACCCGACGGCCCAGCGTCACCTCGAGCTGGTGCAATCCATGACGGGGGACCCGGGCACCACCTTGCTCCGCGTGATCGATCACACGCGCACGCCAGCAGGCGCGCGGCTGCTCCGGCGCCGGCTGCTCGCGCCGCTGTTCGCGGTGGAGGCGATCCGGCGCCGGTTGGATCAGGTTGAGGTGTTCGTGGTGCACAGCGCGCTGCGCAGCGAGCTCAGCCAGCTGCTCAGCGACGTCGGGGATCTCGAGCGCTTGGCGACCCGCGCCGAGCTTGGCGAGGCGACGCCGAGAGATCTGGGCGCGCTGCGCGATGGCCTGCACGCAGCGGCCGGCGCGACCGCGCTGCTCAGTCAGCGGCCAGCGCCGGGCGTGCTCGAGGCGCTGGGGCTGGGTGACCAAGGGGTGGCCGTCGACTGCGTCGCCGATCTGGCCCTCGAGCTGACCCGCGCCCTGGTCGATCGGCCCCCCGCGCTGCCCAAGGATGACAGCGTATTCCGCGCGGAGTATGACCCAGAGCTGGCGAGGCTTGATACCCTGAGGAAAACTGGCACGGCCGAGGTGGTTGCGCTGGAGAGCCGGCTGCGCGCGCAGTTCGACTTACCAAAGTTGAAGATCCGCTACACGCGGGTCTTTGGCTGGTACGTGGAGGTGGGCCGCTCACACACCCGCAAGGTGCCGGGAGACTGGCGCCGCAAGCAGACCGTCGCCAGCGCAGAGCGCTACACGCTCCCCGAGTTGGATGAGCTGTCCGAGGCGATTTCGAGCGCGGAGGACCAGCACCGAGAGCGCGAGCTGGAGCTGATCAAGGCGTTGGTCGGACAGGCCAGCGCCGCCGCGGAGCGGATCAAGGCGCTCTCTGCGCGGATCGCGCGCTGGGACGTAGCCGCCGGCCTGGCAGAGCTCGCGCACCGCTACGACTACTGCCGTCCGGAAATAGACGACAGCCACGAGTTGGTGTTGACCGACTCCCGACACCCGGTGGTAGAGCGCCTCGCCGCCGCTGGGCGGTTCGTCCCCAATGACGTCGCGCTTGACGCGCGCGCGGAGCGCCTGTGGGTGGTCACCGGACCCAACATGGCTGGTAAGAGCACCCTGCTGCGACAGGTCGCGCTGGTGGTGATCCTGGCGCAGATGGGGTCGTTTGTTCCCGCGCGGAGCGCGCGCGTCGGGCTGGTTGACCGTGTTTTGTCGCGCGTCGGCGCGAGCGACAACCTAGCGCGGGGCGAGAGCACGTTCATGGTGGAGATGCGCGAGACCGCCGAGATCTTGCGCTCCGCCAGCCAGCGATCGCTGGTGATCTTGGACGAGATCGGCCGCGGGACTTCCACCTTCGACGGCCTGGCCATCGCGTGGGCTGTGGCCGAGCACCTCGACGAGGCCATCGGCTGCCGCGCGCTGTTCGCGACCCACTACCATGAACTCACCGAGCTCGGTGAGGGCAGCGGGCACGTCGCGAACTACAGCGTGAGCGCGCGCGAGCTCGATGGTGACATCGTGTTCCTGCACCGCCTAGTGCCTGGGGCGGCGAGCCGCAGCTACGGGGTCGCGGTGGCCAAGCTCGCGGGCCTGCCTGAGGCCGCGCTGGCCCGCGCCAGCGCGCTGCTCGAGTCCTTCGAGGGCGGGGGCGGGGCTAGCGCGGAGGCGGCGCCCGGCGTGACGGCGTCGGGCGTGGAGCCGAAGCTCAGCGTGGGTGCTCAGCCGCGGCCGGGCCCAGTACCCCGCAAACGAGCCGTCAGACCGCAGCTTGAGCTGTTCTCAAGCCCTGATGGCGATGCCGCAGGGAACGCAGCGCTCGAGCTGCTGCGCAACACCGACCTGGATCGGCTGACACCACTGGACGCGCTGAAGCTGCTGGCGAGGCTCAAGAAGCAGCTCTAAGGGGCGCTGCCGGCGCTCCCGCGGGGCGCCAAGCAGCGGTTGATGCGGCGGTAGTACAGGTCGCCGCGCGGTTCGGGCGGCACCCCGCGCCAGGCTCTACTTGTGCTTGCGCGTGGCGCGCGGCGGCCTCGGTTCGGGTGGGGTGGCGGTGGCGCCGTCTTCTGGCCAAGGGTGCCGGGGATAGCGACGGCTCAGCTGACGACGCAGCTCCGGATACGCGCGCCGCCAGAAGCCGGCCAGATCTTGCGTCACCTGGATCGCGCGTCGATTCGGCGCCAAGAGGTGCAGCGTGAGCGCGACGCGACCCTGGCAGATTTGCGGAGACTCGCTGCTCCCGAAGAAATCTTGAAGGAATGACTGGGCCCAGGGGCCGCTCCCGCCCGCGTACTGGACGGCGAGGCGCCGACCGCCGGGTAGCCGGAGCTCGGTTGGTGCGTCCCGATACAGCGCGGAGACGAGCGGCGCGGGGAGTCGCTGTTGCGCGAGCGCCTCGAGATCGATGTCACGTTTCGTGGGCTCTCCCGCGGCCGAACCGCGGACGTCGTCCAGGCTCAGCGCGTCGCCTAGGCTCAGCTCAAGCAAGGTCTCACGGGTGTGCGGCTCGTTTACAGCTGCGTAGCATCCGGGCACGGCGAGGTCCGGGAACTGCTCTAGCAGCAGCGCGATGCGCGCGGCCAGATCGCCCAGCCGATCTGCTGGGTCGAGCGAAGTCAGGCCGCGCGCGAGCACCCAGTCCCTGAGCACCCGCGCCGCGGCCGCGCCGGGAGTCGCCCGGGCGCGGCGCTCATCGATGCACACCGAGCCGTAGTAGATGCGCGCGATGCGCTCGACGCGCTGCGTTTCTGCGTTGAAAAACAGCTCGTCTCGATCTGTAAAGAAGTCGGGGAAGCTCTCAAGTAGCCAGTCCTCTTCCAGCCGGCACGCGATGGTCACCTCACCAGCGCCGGGCTGGTTCGCGGGGGCGACGTCTAGCGCCAACAGCAGCGGGGCGTGGTGCACGACGCTACGTTCAGACAGCCGCCCCGTCTGTCCGCTAAAAAAACTGAGCTCGCGCGAGATCCCCTGGCGCGCGCGGCGTCGGCCAGCCACTCGATCCGGGAAGCCGCTGAGCAGCGC
>CAZKDY010000019.1:0-130578 GCA_964551615.1 uncultured Polyangiaceae bacterium | reverse complement strand
CCCGCGCTGCCGCCGCTGCCCGCGCTGCCCGCGCTGCCCGCGCTGCCGCCGCTGCCCGCGCTGCCGCCTGCCGCGCCCGCGCCGCCGCCTGAGGCGCTGTCATCACCACAGCTCACGCTGAGCGCGACTAGGCTGAGCGCGCCGATCCAGATCCATCGTGTCATCAAATCCCCCAACGCACCTTGGGTGCCGCTTAAGAACGCGCGCTTGGTGCCGTGTGAGCCAGCCGTCGCGGCTGACCAAGCGAGTGAGCGCGCTGACGCTCCGCGCAGCTTGAAGGCGGAAGCTGAGGTGGGCAAGCCCGACCTCGCGCCCAGCGGCGATCGTGCTCGGCGTTGCACCACCGCGGCCCGCGCTGCGCCGTCAGGGACGGCGCGCGGCTAGAAGAAGTTACCGATCGTGAACTCAAACACGCTGGTCTCTTCGTAGGGCAGGGGCTTGACTGGGAAGCCCCACTCGAAGCGCAGCGGCCCGAGCGGCGAGAACCAGCGCAGCCCGAAGCCGTACGAGGTGCGCATGGTGGCCAGGGTGTCGAGGCCGTCGAAGCACGGGCTGATCTCTTTGTACGGCACCCCGGCGCCCGCTGCTTTGCAGTAGATGTCTTCGAGGTTCCAGGAGTTGCCGGCGTCGGTGAACAACACGCCGCGGATCCCGACGCTCTCCACGATGGGGAACTCTAGCTCCAGGTTCTGGAAGTACTGCAAGTTGCCGCCGATGGCCGCGCCGATGGAGAAGGGGCGACCGTTCGGGTCGGTGGTGGTGTAGAGCGGAAGACGTGGGCCAACCGTACGGAAGCGGTAGCCGCGAAGATCGAGGATGCCGCCCAAGAAGTAGCGCGTGAAAATCGGCACGCCTTCTCCAGACGGGCTCGTGACGTGGCCGAGCTCGCTGTTTAGCTTGATCACCATGCCGCCACCGAGCGGATAGTAGAAGCGCCCGTTCAGCGTGTGCTTTAGGAACTCGTTGTCGGAGCCGAGGGTGCTCGCGGCCAGCTCTGATGAGCCGCGCAGGTACACGCCCTTGGTCGGGAAGAGGCGGTTATCGCGGGTGTCGTAGGTGAGGGCTGGCTTGATGCTCGAGGTGACCCCGTCGTTGAACAGGTTGGCGAGGGGCAGGCGCGTGAACACGCTCACCGCGCTCGACGTCCCGAGGAACGTGTTGCCGGCGGACGTCGAGATTTCGTCTCGTTCTAGCGTGTAGGTCATCGATGCGCGGAGCTCTGGCTCCACCAAGGGGTAACCGAAGGTCAGGCTGCCGCCCTGGGTTCGCTGCGAGAAGTCGTTGAAGATGCGCAGCTGATCGAACAAATCGATGCTGGTAGAGAAATCGCTGTCCAGGAAGTACGGCTCGAAGAACCGAATATTGATCAGCTGGCGGATGCCGCTCAGCTGGGCTTGCAGCGAGAGCGACTGGCCGCGACCGAACAAGTTGGCCTGCTGCACCTGCGCCGTGGCGATGAAGTTCTCGATGCTCGAGAAGCCAGCGCCGACCTGGAAGGTGCCGGTTGGGCGCTCGGTCACCTCCACGTAGACGTTCATTTTATCGTCCGCGGAGCCTTGCTCGGTGGAGATGTCTACGCGCTCAAAGTAGCCGAGGGCGGTGATCCGCAAGCGCGACTGCTCGAGGTTGGTCTCGTGGAAGAGCTCGCCCTCGGCGACCTCCATTTCCCGACGGATCACCTTGTCGCGGGTCTTGCCGTTGCCGCGCACCTCGATGCGCTCGAAGCGGACGAGCGGGCCACGCGCCACCGGCACCACGATGTCAACCAGGTGGTCCTTCTCGTCCAGGTTGGTCTGCGGGTTGGCCTCGACGTTGGCGTAGCCGTGGTCGCGGTACAGCGTGCGGACCGCCTGCAGATCTTCGAGCAGCTCAGCTCGGTTAAAGTAGTCGCCCGGCTTGGCGCGCACCAAGTTGCGTAGGTTTCGGCGCCCTCCGATGGGGTCGACCTCTTTGCCGTCCTCGCCTCGCTCAAACACACGGAGCTGGCGGATGCGAAAGCGCGGACCTTCATTGATGGTCACAGAGACCTCAATGCCGGAGCGGTCCGGGGTGAGCATCACCCGCGGGGTGTTGACGCTCACCGCGAGGAAGCCGCGATCGTAGTAGAGCGCGCTGATCAGCGCCATGTCCCGCTCGAACGCGTCTTGACGGAACGGGCCCCCGGAGCCGAAGGCGAAGAAGCCGGAGTTGCCCGTGAACATCGCCGCTCGCAGCTCCGACTCGGGGATGCTGTCGTTGCCGATGAACGTCACCCGCTTGACGGTGACCTGCCCGTGCTCCTTGATCGTGAACTTGATCACGACCTCGTTGTTCTTCTGGGGGATGACCTCGCTCTTAGCTTCCGCTAGGAAGTACCCTTGCTCCGCGTACATATCGCGGATCTTCTGGACGCTGCGCCGCACCGCGGGGTAGCTGAGCACCGTCGAGGCCTTGACCTCGAGCGCCTCGGTTAGATCGTCGGTGTCGATCTCGGAGTTGCCCTCGAACTCGACGGCGGCGACGGAGGGCCGCTCGCGGACCAAGAAGCGGAGCACGGCGCCAGCGTCTTCGGTCTCTAGGTCGACCTCGATGTCGTCGAAGAACCCCGACTGCCACAGCTCGCGCACATCCTGACTCAGGGTCTCAGGACTGAACGCCCGGCCCACCCGTGAGCGCAGGTAGCTGATGATGTCGTCCTTGGTGATGCGGCGGTTGCCCGCGACATCAACCCGGATGATCGGCAGCCCGCGGGCCTTCTCGCCCTCGGACCGAGGCAGCTCGACCTCTGCACCGCGCGCGACGGCGCGTGGCGCGCCACCCTGCGCCCAGGCCGCAGACTGCAGGCCGACGAGCAGCAGGGTTAGGAGGCAGGCACGCACGCGACATGGCGAGCCGGCGCCGCGGAGCCATGACAACAGCGCGCGGGCCATCAGGATCGGTTGCATGTTCACGCGGCCGGGATTCCGAGCTCCTCTAAGGAAAACCTTCGAGACTTCAGGGGGATAAGCTTCGTGGAGACAACGCGCCTCCGTGCGAATGGTGCGCCTGCGTAGCCTAGAGCGGCGAGGGTCTCAAGGTTCGAGTGACGGGAAACACCGTGGCTCGCCCGCCCACCGCCAAGCCGCGAGCTACCACGGGCCAGGGGGCCAAATTGGCGCCTCAGCCGACTTTCTGCTCGAGTGCTCAAGGATACCGATTTGCCGTGTTGCGCGTGATTTCGAGCCAGCCTCAAGCCTGCCTGCCGGCCAACGGGCTGAGATCCATCGCCGTGCTGTTGATCTTGGCCTGGGGGGTGGAGGGATGTCGCTGCGAGGCGGAGCCAGGCGCGAGCCCGCCCAGCAGCTGCTTAGCTGTATGTCAGGACCGGGGCCGCTGCGGTGAAGACCCCGCGCAGTGCGCGGCTGAGTGCTCCAGGCTGCGCTTGCTTGTTGGTGCTGAGGCGCAGGCATCGCAGCTGTTGACTTGCGTCGCCCAGCATGGCTGCGCGACGGATCTGCGATACGGAACGAGCCCGCCTGGCGACGCCTGCGCCGACCAGAAGAGCGCGCTGCGCGCGAGGCTGCTCGAGTGCCGAGCCGGTGACGCTCTACACCGCGTGATTCCCGGAGGAAGCATTCAAATCGAGAGCCTCGGCTGCATCGAGCTGAACGAGTGCCAGGCTGTGCTGGACGCCGGGGCCCCGGGTTCGCGCTGTGAGTCAGCGAGCGTGTGCCGTGGGCACTGCTGCGCGGAGTGTCAGGTCGATGAGAGACTGGGGCAGCGTTCGCCCGTCGCGCGGGTGCGCGCCTGCATCAACCAGCGCTGCGCCAGCGAGGCTGAGGCTTGCGCGGCGCTGTCTAGGTTGCGCCCCTGCAAGGGGACGGGGCGCTAGGCCCGGGGTCGTCTGGAGCTGGCGCTGACTGGAGCTGGCGCTGACTGGAGCTGGCGCTGACTGGAGCTGGCGCTGACTGGGGCGTCAGCCGCGGTAGTCGTCGACTTCGATATTGTAGCGCTTCATCCAGCGATGGATCTGCATCCGCGCTTTGCCGAGCTCTCGCCCCACCGCAGCGATGTTTCCCGCGTGGATACGTAAGAGCTCGCGCAGCTCATTTTCATCGGGCATGCTGGCGCGCGCGCTTGGGGCTGATCTTCGGTCGAACTGTTGGCTAGACTCGTGCGCCGAGCTCCTGCGCGCGCCGTATTCTAGCATCGCTTCGGCCACCTGAGGCGGCAGCTGGTCGCTAGCTAGTCGCGCACCGTCAGCTAGGGCCACGCAGCGCTTCGCCGCCGCCTCGAGCTCGCGCACGTTGTACGGCCAGTCATAGTGGAGCAGACCCAACATGAACTGGAAGGTCACCACCATCTCGCTGCCGCCGTGCCGATCCAAGAAGCTGCGAAAGAGCGTGTAGATGTCTTCTTTGCGATCACGCAGCGGTGGCAGGCGCAGCTGGTACTCGTTGAGTCGCGCGAATAAATCTTCACGGAAATTGCCCTCGCGCTGGAGGCGCCACAGATCGCGATGGGTCGCGCAGACGATGCGGACGTCGACTGGTTCGGGTGAGGTCGCGCCGAGCGGAAACACCTCTTTGGCTTGCAGGACGCGCAGCAGCTTGGCCTGAGCTTCAAGCGGCATATCGCCGATCTCGTCGAGCAGCAGGGTGCCGCCGTCGGCGGTTTGGATCAGGCCGGGCTTGTCCTTCGCTGCGCCGCTGAACGCGCCCCGCTTGTAGCCGAACAGTTCGCTCTCCAGCAGCGGACCCGGGATGGCTGCGCAGTTGACCGCGTTGAAGCGCCCACGCCGCAGGCTCATGCGATGTAGCTCGCGCGCGACGACCTCTTTGCCCGTCCCGCTCTCTCCGAACAGCATGACGCTGAGCGTTGATGGTGCGATCCGCTCCACGTCGGCGGCGATGCGGTCCATTTGGTACCCGCCCACGAGCTGCGAGGGTGCGTTGCATTTGCGGGTGTGGCCTCGGCACATCGCGCCCGAGATCTGGTAACCCGACAACAGCTCGGCGTGCTGGTCGACGAACTTGAGCAACACGTCGCCGACGCGGACCTCCTCGCCCGGCTCGAGCGCTGCCTCGGCTACACGCTGCCCGTCCACGAGGCTACCGTTGCGCGAGCCCAGATCGCGCAGGATCCAGTGGCCGTCTTCCCAGCGTATTTCCGCATGGCGGCGTGACACGGACTGCACCGGGATACACAGATCCACGGCCTCTTCGCGGCCGATGATCATCGGGCTGCGGGAAAACACCCAGCCTCCGGGGAGCGATGCGTGCTCGTCGGCGTAGAGCAACGTCAGGCCACACTTCGGCCCGAGGCCGCCTTTGGGGGAAGACGGCACCCCGAACTCTTGCATGGCTCCGGTGGTTGTGTCGCTCATGATACGGGAAAGCTCGATCTGGATGGATGGTTTATCGGGTTTTCGAGCTTGACGAAACGACTTGCGCGCGCCGGCCCGCGCCCCGGGCGAAACGGGCCGCCATCCGCCGCAAACTGGCGCGTTGTTGCGGGTTGCCGACTCCACGGGCGGCAGTTGGTGCTCACTCCGCCTGCGCGGCGGCGTTGGAGCGCCTGCTGGGTGCTGGGCGTCGCGCGTCGCCAATCCCCAGCCCCGCGCCGCTGTCCGCCACGCTTGAGCCGCGATCACGCCTGAGCTGCGATCACGCCTGAGCTGCGATCACGCCTGAGCTGCGATCACGCCTGAGCTGCGATCACGCCTGAGCTGCGATCACGCCTGAGCTGCGAGCTAGGTGATATGCGGGCCCCACGCTAGATTCGCGCGATGTCGAACCCTGTGTCGAACGACGCGCTGCGCGTCGCGGTCTTGCAGCTCAACTCGGGTGAAGACGTAGACGCCAACCTTAGCTCGGTCGAGCAGCTGGTTACGCGAGCGGTGGACGAGCGAGCAGAGCTCGTGATGCTGCCCGAGAATTTTGCGTTTATGGGGCCCCAAGCTCACAAGGTCGCGCTGGCGGAGCCGCTGCTCGGCGAGCTAGCAGAGCTCGGTCAGCGCCCCATCCAAGACCGCATGGCGGCGCTGGCGCGGCGCGCCGGGTGCCACCTGCTGCTGGGCGGGTTCGCGGAGCGGAGCAGTGACCCGGCCAGGCCATTCAACACCTCGCTTTTGTTGACTCCGCAAGGAGGACCGAAGGCGTACTATCGCAAGCTGCATTTATTTGATATCGACTTGCCGGACGGAACTGCTCTGCGGGAGTCCCACGCGACCTCTGCTGGGGACCGTGTGGTTGTAACGGATGTCGGTCCGCTCAAGCTAGGGCTCAGCGTCTGCTACGATTTGCGTTTCCCTGAGCTGTACCGTCGGCAGGTGGAGCTTGGCGCGCAGCTGTTGAGTGTCCCGTCTGCGTTCACGCTGCAGACCGGGCCCGCACACTGGCATGTCCTGCTCCGCGCGCGCGCCATCGAGAACCAGTGCTGGGTCGCGGCGCCTGCGCAATGGGGGCGACACGCGGAGGGTCGTGCGTCGTTTGGCCATGCCCTGATCGCGGATCCGTGGGGACAAGTCGTGTCGCAGTGTTCCGAGGGGCTGGGGTACGCGCTGGCCGACGTCAATTTGGCGCTGCTGCGCGGCGTGCGTGAGCGCCTACCGTGCCTAGCGCACCGCAAGCTCTAGCGTGTTCAAGTCGTCGCGCTGCTGGCCGCGCCGCTCGCCTGAACGCCAGTCGACGTGGGCCTGGCTACAGGTGGCGCTTCGCGATCTCAGTCCAAGTTCCGTGCGGTTCAAGTGCGATGTAGTCCCGCCAGAACGGGCGGGCCTTCTCGGGCTCACCAGTTTGCTCGAAGGCCATCGCGAGGTTGAAGTACGCGTCGGAGAACTTGGGGTCCGCTGAGATAGCGCCTTGGAAGAGCGGGATGGCCTTGTCGGCCTCACCGCGCTCGAGCATCACGTAGCCCAAGTTGTACTGTGCCTCGGGTTGGCGCAAATCGATCTGCAGCGCCTTTCCATAGAGCGCCTCTGCGCCGGTCGCGTCATGCCGCCGAAAGCGGATATTGCCGAGGTTTGTGTAGGCGATGGCGAGCCATGGATCGAGCTCAATTGCGCGCATATACAGCGCCTCGGCTTCGTCCATGGTCGCTGGGTCTTCGTCCAACTGGCTCGCTTGCAAGTAGATCTCGTAGGCTGTCCTCGCGCGCTCACGACCCGCGTTGGGGCGCAGCACCCGCACCACGTCATCACGGAGCGTCTTGACCTCGAGGTCGAGCACCATCTGGCCTGTGAGCGCTTCGAACGCCCCGTCTTGCGTACGGACCACCACGCGCCGCCCGTCGCTCACGATGCGCAGCTCCGACAGGGGCCGAGTTACGCGCGGAAGTGACTGGCGCAGCGTCGCGACGGCGCGCGTGACGTCACGCAGCCGCACGCGGTTGGCTAGCAAGGCTTGCGCCGCGCGCAGCGCGATCAGATCTTGGAACGTGTATGCGCGCCTCCCTCGTTGCCGTCCGGAAGGGGATACTACGCTGTTCTTGTCGAGGGTCCGCAACCTGCCGGGGGTCATATGCAGCAGGCGGGCGATCTCTGCGCGCGTAAACAGATCCGTGATGGGTTCGCGGTTCGTGCGCTGCGGTTCGTCATCGTCGCTCGCCGCTCCCGGTTCAAGGGATCTGACGCGGCCTCCGCCGGGGCCGAATACGACGTGGATCAGCTTGCCTTCGGGCAGCTTGCGTTTGCGATTTGTGCTGCGCTTACGGCCAGCCATTGTGCCTCGGAAGAACCCATCTCAGTTTACGGACGCTTGTCCGTGACCACATCGGTTTCGCTCCCCACCTGTGTGCGCGGGCAGTGTGTCGCTAGTGCCGCTACGTGTTCTGTTGCTGCTACGCGGTGTTAGGCGGCGGTGTTTCGTATGTCGCCACTGCGGCGCGGATGCTCACTCTCACAGGCGAGACCCATGAGCAAATCCTTCTCTGGCCCGCTGGTGTCAAGCGTCGGCTTCGCAGAGCCTCAGTTTGTGCTAGTTTGTCACTGAAATTGGATCCAAATAAATTCGCGTCAGCGCGCGCGTCGAGCGCCGCGCAGCGAGTGAGCAGGAGCAGCGCAGGACGAGGGGCAGCGTTTTCTCAGCGCGACGTACGATGCTTGTTGACGCCGCGAGCAGTACGCGCCTGGTCGCGGCAGGCGGGCAGCGGCCAAGGGGGCTGAGCTGACCCAACGGACTTGTTGTTGGGCCTAAGGGCAGCCCTAGCGTCGCCAGCGATTGATGGCGCTATCGAGTGCCGTACGGAATTGATCATCGCTCTGGATCGGCAGCGCGGCGCGCTCCGTGACATGGCGAGCAGAGGCGCTGGCTGACGTTGAGGCCGTCGCTCCCAGCTGCCGCGTGGACAGGCTGCTGGCGACCGGGCTTGACAGGTGGGTGGGCCTCGAAGTTGTGGCGATGGGGCCCGGCTCGGTTTGGGTGGTGCCGTTCGCGGTCTGGTTTGGCGGACGAGCCGCCGCGGGCGCGGTCGTAGGTCGAAGGGATCGCCAAGCCGGAGCCCTGGGCAGCTCGCCGCGTCATGAGAACTTGGCCGGGTGGGGGTGCGACTGCGAACATCCCGTTCTTCGACGGGTTCGCGGAGGTTCGACGGGTTCGCGGAGGTCGATCAGTTTGGAGAGTAGGCTTTTATGGCAGCAAGAACTGGTGAACAGGCGCCGCGTTCGCGGCAGGACAACCCAGATGAGCCGGGGAGCGACCGGCGGCGTCACAAGATGATGGTGACTCGCAACACCGAGTACCACTTCAGAGATCGCACGTGCGTGGGGGTGCGCGACCGACGAACAGGGAACTGGTTGAAATCCCACTTGGCCTATGGGCGCAGCCTGAGCGGAGCCGTGCGGTTTCATAAGAACGGCGTGGCGATCCCCGTCAGCGGCGCGCCCGTGGTGGGGGAGGCCTTGTATTTCGGTGATGGCGGCCGCGATCTGGTGACGAGCGTGCTGTGCGCGGTGGAACGCCCCGAGAAGCACGTCGTTCAGAGCTACGCCTAGCGTAAGCCAGCTGCCGGGGCGCCGGTCGAGGCGGCCTCGGAGCCGAGTACCAACTCGTCCGGCGAGGGGTAGCCAGCGCAAAACCTCGATCAGACGAGGCCGCGGCGGTCAAACCCACCTAAACCGTACCCACGGGCCCGCCAACGGCCGCCAGAGGCTTGCTAGATCCTCAATATCTTTGGAGGATACACCCCACCCCTGTTGCCGTAGCCAATCGCTCCGTGCGATGAAGGCCTTTGAGTTCAACTTGCTTCGCGCGTCCCCGCGAAGACCCTAACGAATCCCTGAGTCCCCGCCGTGGCAACGCCCAACCCGAGCAATCCTTCGTTGTTCGCCGTCGTGATTAGCGAGAAGGGGGGAGCCGAGCGCCGTGAGGCGTTTGATCGCCCTGAGATCAGCGTAGGCCGCGTCCAGGGCAACGAGCTGATGTTGCCCAAGGGCAACGTCTCGAAGCGACACGCGCGCTTACTGTTCCGAGACAACCGCTTCATTGTCACGGACCTGAACAGCACCAACGGCACCTACGTCAACCGTCGGCGGATCTCCCAGGCGACCATCGTCCGCGAGGGCGATCGCATCTACATCGGCGACTTCGTGCTGCGCATTGAGTTGCCCAACAGCGACTCGGAGGACGCCCCGTCAAGCAGCGACGAAGTGAGCGTCAGCGCACCCGCTCCAGCTGGCGCGGTGGAGCTACCGCAGTCCGCCTTGGCCTCCGTCGCAGACGTCGAGCCCAACCCGGTGCGGCGTCCGCTGTCTGCCGGGGCAGGGGATGCAGCGCCAGGCCCACCACCCCCACCAGAGCTTCCGCCAGTCCGAAGCCCTGATCCAAGGAGCAGCGCGCCGGGTGTTTTGATCCAAGCACCAGCGGCCGTTGAGGGGTACCCATCGAGCGCGTCACTCCCGCCTCCCGCGGCCACCACCCACATGCCACCTGCTGCCGGGGCCAGCTCCGAGCCGCCTGAGCAGTCATCGAGTGATCGCGCGTCGTCCAAGAGCCGTGAGTTCTTGCTGCCAGCCGACGTGCTCGCTCACCGCGCTGCCGTCCGCGCCGTGGTGGGCAGAGTGACCGAGATGCTCACAGGGGCACGCCTCGCGCAGCCGGTGGATGAAACCGCACGGCAACGAATTGAGCAGGCGGCGATTGAGCAGTTCGCCGCCTTGCGCGGTGAGGGCGTGGTCGCGGCTGAGATCGACGAAGAGCGGGTGATCGCCGACTCCCGCGCTGAGCTGAGCGCCCTCGGCCCCCTCGGTTTGCTGCTGAACGATGACCAGTTCAGCGAGGTGAGCGTGACAGGCTTCGCCCATGTGGTGGCGGCCGCGGGCGACTCGTGGCGGGTGATTGAGCCGCCGTTCTCATCTGAGGAGTCCCTCGAACGCGTGATAGAACGCCTGTGTCGGTTGGCTGGCCGGGAGCCCACAGCGGCTGAGGCGGTGGTCGACCGCGTGCTGCCCGGTGGGGCGCGGCTACGGGCTGTGCGTGGCTCGCTGGCTGGTGGCAGGTCGATGATCGCGCTGCGCAAACCGCGGCGAGTCGCCACTTCGGTGGACGACTTGGTCCGGCGCGGGACGCTGTCTCGCGCGATGGCGACTTTTCTACGCCACGTGGTGGTGGCTGGAGGCAATATCCTCGTGGTCGGCGCGAGAGACGCTCGCGCATCCGATGTCGCCAATGCCCTGGCGAGCCTCAGCGACGCCTACTGGATCACCGTGGGGGACGACACGGAGTTCTTGGTCGGTGACTCCCGGGTCACCCGCCTGTCGCTGTCTCGCGAAGACGTGGGTACGCGCCGCGTGTTATCCGCTGCGGCTCAGCTCGGCGGCGCCCGCCTGCTGGTTGAGAACGCCAGCGCGGAGTTGGGTGTTGGGGTGATTGAGAGCGTTGGCGCTGGAGCGTCGGGGCTGATCGCGTCGCTGGTCGCTGGCAGCCTGGAGCAGGGGCTTGAACGCTTGGTGACCGACTGCATGGCGCGCGCAGGCTCAGGGCGTGACGCCGCGCGGCAGCAAGTCGCCAGCGCATTTTCCCTGGTGATCGAGGTCGCTCAGCTCCGCGACCACCGCTTCCGCGTGCTACGCATCGCGGAGCCGTCCGGCGCGACGGTAGACGGCTTTGAGCTTGAGGACATCTTCGCGTTTAGCTTCCAACGCACCGCAGCGGGTGGAGCCGTCGAGGGCACCTTCGCCGCCACGGGCGCGGTGCCGAGGCTAGCGCAGGAGCTCGGCTCGCGTGGTGTGCCGATTGAGGCTGGGCTGTTTTCTCGCAGCTCGCGCTGACGACGGCCAAGTTCAGCTGGCTGGCCAGCGCTGAGCTAGCACCCGGGTGGTTAGGCTCGAGCGGAGCTGTGCTTAGCCTTGTTCATCTTGCGGCTAAATAGCCGCTTCTTGATCGGGTTCAGCTTGTCGATCATGAGCACCCCGTCCAAGTGGTCGTGCTCGTGCTGGATGGCGACGGCCATCAGACCTTCAGCCTCCAGCTCAAACGTCTCGCCGTGCTCATTCTGCGCGCGCACGCGCACGAACTCAGCGCGCTTGACCTCTTCTGTTGCCCCGGGGAAAGATAAGCAGCCTTCGTCCCAGACTTGTGTGCCCTCCGCGTCTAAGATCTCCGGGTTGATGAACACGTGCAGATCGCTCGGCTCATCTTCGGCGGCGATGTCGATCACGAAGATACGCTGCGTGACGCCGATCTGCGGGGCCGCTAGGCCCACGCCTGGTGCGTCGTACATCGTCTCGGCCATGTCCTCGACCAGCTGTCGAAGATCAGCGTCAAACACCCGGACGGGCTGCCCAATTTCTCTGAGTCGAGGGTCAGGAAACTCTAGGATCTCACGCAACGCCATGACGCTACAACGTATCACCCGATGCACGACGCCGCAACGCAGCGAGCCGATGTCGTGCCCTGCGCAGCGGACGGTCGGCGCGGTTCGCGTTCGGCGCGTGCGCGCGACACCGCGAGGGAACGCGGCTATTTGCGGAGCTTGCGCGGGTACTTCAGCGGCCCGTAGACATAGGCGTCGGAGCCGCACAGCTCCCAGCGAACGGGCTCGATGCGCGGGGCTTCGCTGGGTTGTTCTGGTCCAGCCCAGTCCACTGCGCCCGGTTTGCCGCGCGGGCCGAGCATCACGGGTGCGATGAACACGTGGAGTTCGTCGGCCAGTTTAGCGGCTAGCACCGAGCCTGCCAGCTCCGCGCCGCCTTCGCACAACACGCTAACCACCTCGCGGGCTGCCAGCGCCTCAAGCGCTTTGGCCATATCGACGCGGCCGTCTGTGCCCGCTGGGACGCGGATCACGTTGACCTGCAGTTCTTGCAGGGCACGCGCGGCCTCTTCTGGAGCGTCAGACGTCGTGATCACGCAAGTCGGGATCTCCCCAGCGTCCTGGGCGAGTTGACTATCCAGGGGGAAACGCAGCTTGCTGTCGACCACGACCCGCACCGGGTTACGGCCGGGGACGTCACGAACCGTGAGCCTCGGGTCATCAGCGACGACGGTGTTGATACCGACCATCACCGCGTCGCTCTGAGCGCGCAGGAGGTGGACCTTGGCGCGGCTATCTGAGCCCGTGATCCACTTGGAGGCGCCGGTCCTAGTGGCAGTCCTGCCGTCGATGGACGAGGCCAGCTTGAGCGTCAGGTAGGATGAGCCGCGGGTGATGTATTTCTCCCACGGCGTGATCAGGTGCTTAGCCTCAGCCTCGAGCACACCGTAGCTGACCTCAACGCCGGCGGCTTCTAGTAAGCCTTGGCCGCCGCCGACCACATGAGGGTTGGGATCTTTGCAACCGATCACTACCCGCTTAATCCCTGCGGATATAATTGCGTCCACGCACGGCGCAGTCCGACCTTGATGCGCGCACGGCTCTAGGGTCACGTACAGCGTCGCGCCGGCGGCTGCCTCGCCAGCTTGCTTGAGCGCTACCAGCTCGGCGTGGTCACCGCCGGCGAGCTCGTGATGCCCGGTCGCGATCACGTCGCCGTTGACCGCCACCACGCAGCCCACGTGTGGGTTGGGCGATGGATCGCCTTTGCGTCCAGCCTCTAAGGCTTTGGTCATCAGTTCGGCGTCGAGATCTCCCATTTCATTCCTAGTTAGACGCCGGGGTCGCTGGCGCGAGACTGCACGAGCTTGCCCATCTCTGCCATGAACTCATCGATGTCTCGAAACGAGCGGTACACGCTGGCGAAGCGAACGTACGCGACCTCGTCCAAGTGCTTCAGCCGCTCCATCACCTTCTCGCCGATCAAGCGCGCCGCGATTTCCTTCTCTCCGGCTTGGCCTAGCTCACGTTCTAGCGCTTCGGCGGTCTCGTCGAGGCTGTCGGCGGGGACTGGGCGCTTGTTGCAGGCGATTTGGAGGCTACGCAGTAGCTTCTGGCGGTCGAACGGCTCACGCCGCCCGTCCTTCTTTACAACGGTGGGCAACGAGTGCTCTACGCGCTCGTATGTCGTGAAGCGCTTTTTGCATGCGTCGCATTCGCGGCGTCGCCACACAACGGTGCCACCTGATGCGAGGCGCGAATCAGTGACGCGGCTGTCGGTGTGGCTGCAGAAGGGGCACTGCATTGGGGATGCTCGATCGGGCTCGGGTAGTAGTACTACGACGGCCAAATGGCTAGCGAACTCACCGCGGGCGAGAGCAGCGGGTGCTGCTCGGCGCCACGGGGTTAGCTCGAGCGGCGAGGTTTGCTGCCATCCCCGGTACCTTGACGGTCACGACGCCTGCCGATCCCGACCGCTGGCTTCGTTTGGTCTGCGCAACCAGCGCTCAAAGAGCCGGAGGCTGTTCCGCTCGGGTTCTCGACCAAGCCTCGCCGGCGACCGGGCATGAAGGCGGGCGGACCTTGAAGCGCTGGCGATGGGTCTGCCGCTAGTCACGCAGCCGACTGAGCACCAGGGTGGCGTTGGTTCCGCCGAAGCCAAAGGAGTTGCTCATCACGTGGTCGAGGCGGCGCTCACGAGCGGTGTTCGCCACGTAGTCGAGGGTACACTCGGGATCGGGATCGGTCAGGTTGATGGTGGGAGGGATCGCCCCCGTCTCAATCGCCTTGGCGCAGATCGCGGTCTCCACCGCGCCCGCTGCGCCGAGCAAGTGCCCCATCATGGATTTGGTGGAGCTTACCCACAGCGCATGGTCGCTCGCGTGGGCCCCGAAGACGTCCAGCACCGCTTTGGACTCCTCGATGTCCCCCGTCGGGGTGGAGGTGCCGTGCGCGTTCATGTAGCCGATGGCGCTGGGGTCGAGCTTTGCGTCGTTTAGCGCCAGCGCCATCGACCGCTTGGCGCCCGCCCCGTCGGGGGCCGGCTTGGTGATGTGGTAGGCGTCGCTGCTGGCACCGAAGCCGGTAATTTCCGCATAGATGCGTGCTCCGCGCTGACGTGCTCGCGTCAGCGACTCGAGGATCAGCGTGCCAGCGCCTTCGCCACACACGAAGCCGTCGCGCCCTCGGTCCCATGGTCGGCTCGCTGCCTGTGGATCGTCGTTGCGCCGCGACAGCGCGAACATGGCGCCGAACCCTGCGATGCCAACTGGGGTGATGGTGGCCTCTGCTCCGCCTGCCAACATGACGTCCGCTTTGCCGCGACGGATCCACTCGGCCGCTTCCCCGAGGGAATGAGCGCTGGATGAACACGCCGTCGTGTGGCAAAAACTTGGGCCGCGCAGGCCGTACTGGATACTGACCTGACCGGCCGCGAGGTTCCCGATCAGCGACGGGATGAAGTAGGGGCTGACCTTACCGGGGCCTTTGGTGTCGATGACCGTCTTGATCCGCTCGAGGTTCTCGAGGCCACCTAGGCCGACTCCGATGAAGCAGCCTGCGCGCTCGCTCTCGGCGTCGGTGAGCTCGAGGCCTGCGTCTTCTACGGCGAGCTTGCTCGCGGCCATGGCGAACGTGATGAAGCGCGCCACCTCCTTCAGCTTCTTGCGGGGCATGTACTCAGCCGGGTCGAAGTTCTTGACTTCGCACGCGAAGCGGGTGCTGTAGGCGTCGGTCGCGTCGAACTGAGTGATCGGCGCCGCGCCGCTTTCCCCGCGGAGCAGGGCATCCCAAGTCGCCTTGGTGCCGAGCCCGCTAGGGGTGATCAGGCCGATGCCCGTGATGACAACGCGTTCCATCCTTGAAATTCTTCCTGCGCTTGTGGTTTGGGTGCTTCTGGGTGCGGCAGCGCACGAGCGCTAGGCGCGAACCAGTCGTGCGTCTGAACGTGCATTGATCGTCAGGCACGCCCCGGCGCGCAGGGCTCCTCGTGTACGCCGCTTGACCGGCGGCCAAGACCCCGAGCCACCCAGCCGCGCCCGTGAGCTTACGCCCCGCATGAGCCGTCAACCGACGGCGGCGCGCCGCTGGCGCCCGCGTTCCCGATCGAGCGAGTCAGCCTAGCCCGACCCGCTCGCCTCCGTGTCAGCTGGCTTGATGCTGCTGGATGTAGTCCACCGCATCCTGAACCGTGCGGATCTTCTCAGTGTCTTCGTCCGGGATGTCGATCTCGAACGCCTCTTCAAAGGCGAGCACCAGCTCCACCAGACCTAGAGAGTCCGCACCGAGGTCATCGATGAACGTCGACGCGGGCTTGATGTCTGCCTCGTCTACGTCGAGTTGCTCTTTGATGATCTGCCTGACCCTCGCCTCGATACCTTCCGCCATGCTGCCTCCAGACCGCCCGCTTGGGGTGCGATCGTACTTTCCGTGATGTGTTGTTGTCTATGCGCGCCTCAATGGCGCGACCTTTAAGTACTGTTCCGCGCTCGGGAGCGCGCCTTGGTTGCGGCGCCGTGCACCAGGTGCGGCTGCGCGCCGCTCGGTCAGCGACGCCGCGAGCTACATGTACATGCCACCGTTGATACGGAGCGTTTCCCCAGTGATATAAGCGGCCTCCTCCGACGCGAGGAAGACCACGCCAGCGGCGATCTCCTCGGCCGAGCCGATGCGCCCGACGGGCACCGCGCTCAATATGGCTTTGCGCTGCTCTTCGTTCAGCGCCCTCGTCATGTCGGTCTCCACGAAGCCAGGCGCGATGGCGTTGACTGTGATGCCGCGAGACGCGTACTCGCGCGCGAGCGACTTCGCCACCCCCATCAAGCCAGCTTTCGTCGCTGCGTACGCCGTCTGGCCGGCGCTGCCCATCTCGCCGACCACGCTACTCAACAGAATGACGCGGCCGAAGCGCGCGCGCATCATCACCTTGATGGCTGCACGAGCGCTGTACACTGCGCCTTTCAGGTTCACCGTCAGCTGGCGGTCAAAGTCATCGTCCTTCAGCCGCAGCAGCAGGCCGTCGATGCTGATGCCCGCGCTGGCCACCAGGATATCCAGGCGCCCGTGCTGCTTGGCCAGCGCCGCGATCGCCGCCTCGACTTCGCTCGTGGAAACGTCAAGGAGCGCGGTCTCAGCGCTCCCCCCGGCCTGTCGGATGCTCGCGACCACCTGCTCCGCGGCGGCTTCACCGTTGGCGTAGCCCACGACAACGTGCGCGCCTTGGGTCGCTAGGGCGACCGCCGCCGCGCGTCCGATGCCGCGGGAGCCGCCCGTGACCACTGCAACTCTAGCTTTCAATTCGAACATGACGTTTCCCCAACGAAGGGCGGGCCGTGTTTACCACGGGCGATGGAATAACAAGGGTGAAAGTTCCGCGGAGCGCCAATCCAGTTGACAGACCGAGCCGCGTCGACGCGCTGCGTGGTCTACGGCCCGACGCCGAGCTACGCGCCGATGCCGAGCGCGCTTCGCCATCGGTGATTTCGCGCTGTGCCCTGCGTAGCGTCCTACGCGCGCGACCCTCGGCGCCTCGGGGAACACGCTCCGATCGCGAGCGACTCAGGTGGCAGCCGAGCCAGGCGCGCGCGGCAGACTGAAGTGGAGCAGCCGAGCGACCGCTCGTGCCCTTTCAAAGCCTGACGCGGGGATCGCGTCAGCTGCGCAGCGCGTTGGCTGCGCGCGTCAAGCTGTCGGGTTCAAACACCGACAACACCTTGAGTGCTTTGTCGATCTTGCGCGCCAGGCCGCTGAGCACGTTCTTCGGGCCGATCTCCAGCGCGAGCTCCACCCCGAGTTCCCGCATCTTGCGCACGCTGTGCTCCCACAGCACCGGGCCGTCAATCTGCCTAACCAAGAGCTGGGCGACGGCGCTGGCCTGGTGGTTGGGCCGGGCCTCGACGTTGGAGATCACAGGAAAGGCTAGCGGTTGGACCGCGATGTCACGCAGTGCCTGTTCGACGGCCTTGGCCGCGGGCTGCATCAAGCTGCAGTGAAACGGGGCGCTCACGTTGAGCGGGATCGCCTTCAGCTTGCGTTCGGCGGCCAGTTCGCGCGCGCGGGCGACCCCGGCGCTGGTGCCGGCGATCACGATCTGCCCCGGCGCGTTGAAATTTGCGGGTGTGACGCTGCCGGCGCCGCTCGCGACCTCACACAGCTCCCGCACGGCTGCTTCGTCGCCTCCAAGGATCGCAGCCATCGCACCCTCACCAGCTGGCACGGCGTCCTGCATCGCGGTTCCGCGCAGATGTACCAGCCGTACCGCGTCCTCCAAGCTCAGCGCTCCCGCGGCGACCAGCGCGCTGTATTCGCCGAGCGAGTGACCTGCTGCGAGGGCGGGGGGTGGCAACCCGGGGAAGTGCTCACGCAGCGCCTCCAAGGCGGCGATGCTCGCCGTGACGATGGCGGGCTGGGTGTGCTTAGTGAGCCCCAGCTCCGCCTCGGGCCCTTCGAAGCACAGGTGCCTGATGCTGAAGCCGAGCGCGTCGTCGGCGCGTCGAAACACCTCGCGGGCCGCTGCGCTCTCTGCGTAGAGCGCCTTGCCCATACCGACGAACTGGGTGCCTTGACCCGGGAATAGCCAGGCGACAGTCATTTGTTTCCTCCGGGTGTCGATACTAGGGCCGCGGACGGCATGCTACATCCGCGCCAGCGCGCTCGCCCAGGACACACCAGCGCCCAGCGCGCACATCAGCACCGTCTGCCCTGGCTTGATCCGGCCATCGCGTAGGGCCTCGTCTAGCGCGATGGGGATCGAGGCGCTTGAAGTGTTGCCGTAGCGTTCGATGTTCAGCACGAAGCGGTCCATGGGGATCTTTAGGCGCTGAGAGACCTGGGAGATGATCCTCAGGTTGGCTTGGTGGGGCACCACCCAGTCGACTTGGTCGATCTCCATTCCGGCGTCCTCAAGCGCGGATTTGGAGGCGCTGGAGAGGTTCTTGACCGCGACCTTGAAGATGTCCTGGCCGATCATGTGAACCTTGTCGCGGCGGTTGGCGATGCCGTCTGCGGTCAGCGGCTCGCGGCTCCCGCCCGCGGGGATGCACAGCGACTCGGCCAGAGAGGCATCCGTGTACAGCCGGGTGGACAGGATACCAGCTGGCCCAGCGTCGCACGGCGCGAGCACCGCGGCCCCAGCGCCGTCACCGAAGAGGACGCAGGTGGTTCGATCGTCCCAGTTCAGCACCCGGCTGAGCAGCTCCACGCCGACGACCAGCACCTTCTTGCACATTCCCGTGCGGATATATTGATCGCCGATCGAGAGTCCGTACAAAAAACCTGCACAGGCGGCGGCGATGTCGAACGCAGGGATGTCGCGGGCGCCCAGCTTGGCTTGCAAGAACGCAGCGCACGCGGGTAGTGGCATGTCTGCGCTGATGGTGCCGACGATGATCATGTCGAGCTCCTCTGGCGCCACGCCAGCCATCTCCAGCGCGCGCTTGGCCGCTTGTAGCGCCAGATCGCTGGCCGCTTCGCCATCCGCGGCGACTCGGCGCTCACCGATGCCGGTGCGCTCACGGATCCACGCGTCTGAGGTGTCTACCAGCTTCTCCAGATCGTGGTTGGTCACCACCTTCTGAGGGGCGTAGGCACCGGTACCAACAATGCGGCTCTTGGGGCTCAGCTCCCGCGACGTCATGCCGGCATCCCTACGATTTTGACGCCGCCGCGTCTAGAATTGGTTCAACCAGATCGCGACCGCTGCGTGCTGTGTTTGGTGGTCCGCCACCGCGCTTCCGCGCGAATGTGGGAGTCTGCGCGGAATTGCTGGTTGCCGCGCGGCGGGAAATAATTGCGACGTGGGCCTCAGGGCAAACTGGCGGCACCGAGTGCCTTTCCGCGCAGTGCTCACCCACAAAAAGCAGAACCCGGTTCGCAACAGCTTGCTCACCGGGTGGTCTACCGCGCGCCGGCTTGAACACAGCGCCCGGCTTGAACACAGCGCGCCCGGCTTAAACACAGCGCGCCCGGCTTAAACACAGCGCCCGCCTTGAACACAGCGCGCCCGCCGGGGGTGTGCTCAGCTCTCGTCGCTGGGCTTGATCACTGCGCGGCCCTTGTAGTGGCCGCAAGCTGGGCACACTCGGTGGGGGATCATCGGCGCCGAGCAGTGCGGGCACGGGATGATGTTGGGCGCGGACACTTTGTCGTGCTGGGCACGGCGCGTGTCGCGTCGGGTGCTGCTCTGTCGTCGCTTGGGAACTGCCACAGTCTTACTCCTTGTTGCGCAGACGATCTCTGAGCGCTGCGAGGGGAGCCAGGCGCGGATCGAGCGGGCGATCTCCTGCGGCAGGCTCCTGAGAGGGCGGAGCTATATGGGGAGTGTCCTCAGAGCGCAAGGGAAATAGCGGAAGCTCCAGGAGAATGAACTCCCGAATGAAGCCGTCCAGGATCACCTCGTCGCCGCTGTAGACGTCCCGCGCCGCGTCCTCGTCGCTCAGCGCTTCTTCTTCATCTGACTCATGTTTTGGTTTCTTAGACTTCGCGGCCTTGGCCGCGTCGACTGCTTTGGCGCTGCCCGCTGACTTACCGCTCCCGGTTAATTTGGCGCCGCCAGCTTGCGGTTCGGCCGAGCCCGGCTTCGACCCCGCGCGCGCGGGGCGCCGGCGCGGGCTGGCTTCTGCCGCGGCCGGCGCCAGCATCAAGAACACGTCGGTCTCGATGGGCAACTCGAACGGCTCAAGGGAGCGCGAACAGTCCATCTCGACGCGAGCGCGTAGCTGACCGCGCACCAAGACGTCGCGGCCGCTCTTGCTGACCACGACGTCAAGCATGCCATCAGCTCCACAGCTGCGCGCCTCGGTGCCGCTCAGGGCGCCGGCCAGCCACCCGGCTGGGATGCTCAGCTTGAGGTGCTGGTCGTCCTGTTCGAGGTCGGCGAGGGTGACGCTGAACTGGTGTTCGGTTTTGGGGGCCATGGAAAGGGAGCGAAGCATAGCCGGGTCACCCGGCTCGGCAAGCGCGCTGACTGCGATCTGCACCGCCGCGGGTGGAGGCGCGGCCTCGGCGCGGCGCTGGTGGCCTGGGCGCGCGCCCCGTCGCGCTGTCCTAGAGCGATGCTGGCCTGCTAGCGTCCCTGCGGGATGCGGCACTGGTTTGCTCAGGACGCGAGGCGCCGGCGCTGGCTCGGCGCGCTCTTACTCTACGCCGTGTCAACCTTGGTGTTTTTTGTGTTCGCGAAGCCGGAGCGCTTGACGCTGCACACGCCGTACAACCACTTTGCGCTGCTTGCGGAGAGCTGGCTCCAGGGACGCCTCGATCTTGGTGGGCCACCCCCGGCCTACGCGGGGATGAACGATTTTGCGCAGTTCGGCGATCGCTGGTACATTCCGTTTCCTCCTTTCCCTGCGGTCTTGATGTTGCCCTGGGTGTGGCTCGCGGGCAGCGCCGCCGGCGTGCGGGATGGCCAGGTGTTTCTCTGGCTGGCTGGCGTCGCCCCGGCGGCGCTGTTCTTGGCGCTCGAGAAGCTCTCTCGCCTGTCGCTGAGCGCCCGCTCGACGCTGGAAAATCTCGCGTTGGCCGCGCTGTTCGCGTTTGGCAGCGTGTACTTCTTTACCGCGGAGCAAGGCACCGTGTGGTTCGCCGCGCACGTGGTTGGAGCCGGGCTCTTCGCGCTGTTCTTGCTGTTCGCGATCGACGCAGAGCGCCCATTTCTGGCGGGTCTTGTCCTCGGGCTGGCTTTCCTCACCCGCACGCCGCTGATCTTTGCCGCGGTGCTGTTCGGGCTTGAGGCGCTGCGCGTGTGCAGCCGCCCAGAGCCTGGCCCTCCACCCGCTCTTGCGAGCCCTGAGGGGGAATTGAGCGTTGCTCAAGAGCCGCTGCGCTCCGAAGCCGCCAGGTCAGAATCCACAGGGAAGCGCGTGGCGGCCTGGTGGGCGGCCCTCGACAAGCGGCGGCTGCTGGTTTTGTGTGCGCAGTTCTCAGCCCCGTTGCTGATCTGCGTAGGGATCGCGATGTGGCACAACTACGCGAGGTTTGGCAGTGTCTCTGAGGTCGGGTATCGCTTCTTGAAGGTGCGCTGGGCAGCGCGCATGGAGCGCTGGGGGCTATTTAACTACCACTATTTGGCGCGTAACTTGGGCATGCTGCTGACAGGGCTGCCCTACGTGTCGAAGGGCGGGCTCGTGCCGTTTCAGATCAACCTGCACGGGCTAGCGCTGTGGTTCACGACGCCGATCTACCTGTGGCTGCTCGCCCCTGCGAAGCTGGTTTCAGCCGACGCTCGCCAGCTGCGCCGGGGGCTGTGGATCGCCGTTGGCTGCGTCGCGATCTGGACGTTGCTCTATCAGAACACGGGCTGGCAGCAGTTCGGGCAGCGCTTCTCCAATGACTACGCTCCGCTGCTGTTCGTGCTGCTGGCCATCAACGGTCAGCGCTTTGGGTGGCTTTTCCGTGCGGCATGCGTGTGGGCGATCGTGGTCAACGGCTTTGGCGCTTGGACCTTCGATAAGCCGCAGTACCGCGGCTACTACGTGTTCAACCCGAGCGAGTACTACCAGCCAGACTAGCGCTCGTGCTGCAGCGCTCTAGCGCGCGCCGTTTACTTGAGCTCTAGGTTCTCTACGCTCCAGGCGACCTGGGCGGCGTTCTTGGTCATCAGCTCTTTTGAGCCGCCGGCTTCGTGGATGTAGACGCGATCTTCGGTGACAAAGAGCGTCAGGTAGTACAGGTGGGGCGTGGTGGCTTGGTCGAGGCCGAAGCGCAGCTGCTTGCCGCTCTGGCCAGCGCGCGTCTTGACGTCGACCTGTTCGAGCAGGGCGTAGCCGCCCTGGCTGCGCAGCTGGTTCTGTACCGCGCGGGCCCAGAACTCCAGCGTGCCGCCCTCCTGGTTGTCAACGCTGCGCACGGCGAGCACGAGGCCGTCGGCGGAGGTGGCGCGGTAGTCGTAGCGATCGTCGTAGTGGTGATCGTCCACCTCCACGAAGCCCGGTGGCGTCGCGGCGCTGAACCCGGGACCACACGCGGTGGCGAGCAGTAGGAATGGAGCGAAGAGGAGTGAGCGGTGCATCATGGGCCTCACATCGAGAGCAGGCTGGGCAGCCCGAGCTTGCGTAGCCAATCAAATGGAAGGTTCACCTTGGGGGTGACTTGATCGCTACCGCGCGGTTCTAGTCGCAGGGTGATGGTGGAGAAGGCGATCAGCTCGCGATACAGCTTGAGCTTGCCCTCAAGGACCTCGATCTGCGTCGTGACGCGCTCTAGCTCGCGCTCGATTCTCAGGGAGTCTTCGACGCTCTGGGCCTTGGTCAACAGCTGTTCGAAGCGGTCGCGTACGGCCTTCATGTTCTTGAGTCGGATCGACAGGTCGTAGAACTTCTCGGTCACGTCTTCGACGTCGACGTTCTGGTGCAGGACATCCCCGTAGCCGCTCACCTTGGCCAAGGCGTCGCGGAACTTCGCTGACGGGACCCGAATGATGATCTCGCGATCGCTGCGCCGGACCAAATAGCCACCCATATCACGCGCGAGCTTCTCGGTGTGGTCGATGGTGGCGCGGGTCTCGAAGACCGCCATGTTAATTTCCGCCCGGTAAATTAATAGGGGGCTGGCGACCTGCTTGGGCGTCTGGTCGCCTGGGGCTGCGGTCTTCTCGTTTGGCGAGGGCGGGGGCTCGGGGGGTGGAGGGGTCGCGTCCGTAGCGGTCGGGGGACGCGCCGGCGCGGCCCCAGGCGGTGCGGGGTTCGGCGCGCTGCTGTTGCGCGAGCGCATCTCGCTGATTTGAGCGACTTCCATGCGGTCGCCGTCTGACTCCAGTCCGGCGGCGTCCGACGTCGGCATCGCGCCGCCGCTCGGGGGCTCAGGCTGGGCAGCAGCTTCGGCCATGTAGGCGCTGCCGCCGCACGCCGCGCTGAACAGCAGCAGCGAGAGCACGAACGCGAAGGCAAACCACTGGGTGAGTCTGTGAACGGTATTCATGCGCTGGACCTCAACGCGCACCCTAGCCGGTGCTTACACGCTGCGCGGTGAAAAAGGACGCCCGCTGCCGCCGAGCACGGCCCCTGCTCAAGGGATCGTTGCGTGGCTGCGTCCCACGCAGCCCACAGGGTGGCGCCGCGCGCCTGCTGCTGCGGCGCGCGCACGTCACGCGGAGCGGCGCGCAGCTATTTCGCGCTGGAAGGAGCCACGGCTGGCGCCGCGCTCCTGGCTGTCGCTGCGCTGGGCGGGCTAGGCACGCTGGGGCTCGGTGCAGCAGCGCTTGGGGCGTCGCTTGGTGCTGGCGCCGCCGCAGGGGGCATCTTCGCCTCCCGGCGGATCTTCACTGTCTTGATCTTGACCGGGTCTGTGGCGCGCTCGCCGTTGGTCGGCGTCGACGCGATCTTCTCCACCAGCTCATCTGGGCCGCACTTGCCGAGGATGGTGTAGCCACCGTCTAGGTGGGCGGCCACGCCGTCCATGATGAAGAACTGGGAACCGTTGGTGTTGGGGCCGCGGTTGGCCATGCACAGCAGGCCACGCTTGTCGTGGCGGCCGTCTTCCCACACCTCGTCTGGGATCACGTAGCCTGGGCCACCTGAGCCGTCTCCGTTCGGATCGCCACCTTGGATCATAAAGCCCTTGATTACGCGGTGAAACGGCGTGCCGTCGTAGAGCGGCTTCTTGACCCACTTGCCAGCTTGGGTCTTCCATGGCCGCAGGCCGCGGGCCAGACCGACGAAGTTGGCGACGCTGATCGGCGCCTTGTCGTGCCACAGCTCACAGCTCAACTTGCCAGCGGTGGTGTCGATGGTGGCCACGAAGTAGCCTGAGCCAGTCAACCCCTTGCCCGCGTCAGCCAGATCGAACTTGCCCTTGACCGGATCGTCGGGGCTCGGCACGACCTGCGCCACGGGCTTCGCGGGCAGTTTGTCGGGCGTTGCACCGTTGCGCTTGTTGAGGCGTGACAACAGGCCCTTGAGGTCCTTAGGCGCCCTGCGGCTCATCTCGGCGCGAGCGCTGAGAGCCGGGGTCGCCCTGAGTCGCTCTGCGGAGACTCGGGGCTTGGTGGGTTGCTCTTTGGGAGCATCGTCGCAAGCCACCAGCGCGAAGCCCGTGGTGAGGAGACCAAAGCAACAAGCGAGGGAAAAAGTCTGCGTTCGCATCCGTGTTTCTTTCAGGGTCTGGGCGCGCTGTATGTAGCGCGGCTACTCCGAGCTGTAGTCGATCGTCACGCGCTGTCCTGGCTGTATTTTGTGATCCCGCGCCCAGCCCGCGTTCATCTCCAGCACGAAGGCCGCCGGGCAAGCCACGCGTCGGGGGTGCTCGTTCAAGACAGGCACTTGCTCCAAGATGCCGGTGACAAAACCGCGGCTATCCAAGAACAACATATCCAGGGGCAAGCAGGTGTTCTTCATCCAGAATGAGCGCGGCGCGTCAGTCGGCCAGCTGAACAGCATGCCCTCTTCAGGCGCCAGCTGGGTGCGGTACATGAGCCCGCGCTGACGAGCAGCCTCGTCAGCCGCCACCTCTACCGCTACCCTCGGCGTGCCCGGCGCGTCAGGGAAGCTGACGAAACCCCGAGACATGTGCGGCGCGGGTTCGGGGCTCTTGGGGCACTCGCGCGCTGGTTGAGCGCGCTCAGGGGGCGCCGGCGCCATCGGCACCACGCAGCTCGCGCTCGGCTGGGCGCTAGCCAGGGCTGGCGCCTTGAGGCTAGGCCGCGTTTCCGCGCGTGGGACGGCGCTGGCTTGCTGGGAGCCAGATGAGCTGGAGCTGCCGATGGGCTCACACGCGCTCGCGGACACTGCCAGGCCCACGATCCATGCTGTTCGGAAGCTGCCCCTGGCCATCGCGGCGCGTATACCACGCTCCGGCGCCGCCACCAGCTAGACGGCGGCGGGCCGAATCCAGAATGCGACTTCGCGTCGCTGGCCAGACTACCCTATGCTCCCTGCATGCAGCAGAAATGGCGGCCACCGGGCCTGAGGCAGCGGCTTGGCTTGAGCGCGCTGACGGCTGCCGCGCTGAGCGCGCTGCTGGTCAGCTGCGGCGGCGCCGCGAGCAGCGGCGACCAGCCGTCCCCAGATGCGGGCACCGACGCCGCGGCAGGCGCTGCCGGCGGTGTTAGCGCTGGCGGAGCCGCGGGGCGGGACGCTGGCCGCGACGCTGGCGCGGGAGCGGGCGGCGCGGGGGGCAGCCTGGTTGACAGCGGCTACGTGGAGCCCGGGTGCCCCGACGCTGCTGTCGTTGAGCCGGTGCGCGAGTGCGATCCGTTCTCCACTCCCACCGGCTGCTCATTCGGGGACGCTTGCTACCCGTTCGTGAGCTACCCGAGCGGCGTGTGCGAGCAGGAGACCTTCGGGACCTATTGCTTGCCGCCCGGAACTGGGCAGCAGGGAGATCCGTGTGCTGGCGAGCCGTGCGCCAGCGGCTTCGTGTGCGTGGTGACGGGGCAGGGGAACCAGTGCGTGCAGCTGTGTCCGCTGCAGGGCGAAGACGGCTGCCCACCCGGGCTGTTCTGCGTGCCGGTGGACGTTGAGGGCTTTGGCGCATGTTTTTAGCTGGCCTCGGCAAGCCGCCTGTCGCCCTGTTGACCTGCGCGGTCGCGACGGCGTGGCTCGCTGGTGCGGGGTGCGGTTCCAGGACAGGACTACACGGTCCGCCCAGCGCGGATGCTGGAGTGGACGCCACCCCGGACGCGGCGCTGGACGCTCCCGGGTGCACGTCGGACAACGACTGCGCAGGTGAGTTCGCCTGCTCGACCGGGGCGTGCGTCGCGGGTAGCTGCCAACCAGGCGCGCCCACGGTGTGCGACGACGGCGACCAGTGCACCCGCGACAGCTGCGATCCCATCAGCGGCGAGTGCGAGTTCGTGAGCCTGGTCCGCGATGAGGATCAGGATGGCCACTTTGGCCCGCGGCCCGGCTTTTCTGCGGGTGAACCTGGCTCGTGCGGCGACGACTGTGACGACACGTCGAAGCTGGCATTTCCGGGCGGAGTTGAAATCTGTGACGGGGTAGACAACGACTGCAACGGGGTGGTCGACGACAACGCGACCTATCTGCCCATCGGCGATGGGGACGTGCGGATCTCGGGCGCTGAGCTACGTCAGGCCGCGGCGGGGGGGCTGGTGTTTGGCGAGGGCAGGTACGCCGCCACCTACACGGGACAAGCGAAGCACTGGACCAACCTCGCCCAAGGCATCAGCGAGACAGGCGGCAGCGTGCCGAGCTTCCCCGAGACCCGGCTGACCAGCGTGAACAACGACAACTTCACAGGTCCCGTGGTCTGGACCGGGGCGGTGTTCGCCACGGTGTGGGAAGATCGCCGGGACAACGACTACGAGATCTACTTCAACAGGATGGATCCGTCGGGAAAAAAGCTGGGCGCTGATCTGCGCGTGAGCTCCGCCCAAGGGTTCTCGCTGAACCCAGCGCTCTTGTGGAACGGGAGCCAGTACATCATCGTGTGGCAGGAGGAGCGCAACGCTGCCTTCGTGCTGATCGGGCGGGTGTTGAGCGCCGAGGGTGAGCTGGTCGGTGCAGAGCAGCAGTTCACGCTGGCCAGCACCCAGGCTGAGTCGCCCATGTTAGCCGAGGGCGAACGCTCGCTCGCGCTGGCCTTCAACCGCGACCAGGGCTTCGGTCAGGAGGCAGGGTTCATGCTGCTGTCGCCGGAGCTCGAGCTGGTGACGGAGCCCATCTCGCTGGACGCTGACGGCGCGGTAGAGCCGAGCGTGGTCTGGCTGGGCGATCGGTTCATCGTGGCTTGGGGGCGCCGCGGCGTCGCCCCTGGCGACGCCATATGGGGCGCCACGGTGGACGAGGCGGGCAACGTCCTACGTCCGGCGACTCAGCTCACATCGGGGGCGAATTTTGCGCGTTCCCACGCGATGCTGCCGCTCGGCGATCGGGTCCTGCTGGTGTGGGCGGACGATCATGACGGAAACTACGAACTCTACTCCAAGATGCTGAGCGCCGATTTGGAGGAGCTGACGCCGCGCGAGCGCATCACGTTCGACGGCTCGGACAGCGTAGGCCCGCTGGCTGCGTTTGGCGCAGGCGGCGACGTGGGTGTTTTGTTCGACGATCGGCGCAGCGGCGCTTGGCAGACGTACTTTACCCGCCTGCAGTGCAGCGCAGGGGTCGTGCCTTAGGGCGGCCGCTCGCGGGCGGCTGCTCAGGCTGGACGTTGGCTGGTCACGCCGGCTTGGTGGACCTTGCCGGGCAGGCGCCGACCCACCACGGCCTCCGCCACTCGCCCCGCTTCGACCAGCAGCTCCAGGTCGACCCCCGTCGCGATGCCCATGCCGTGCAGCATGTAGACCAGATCCTCAGTTGCTAAGTTCCCTGCGGCACCGGGTGCATACGGGCAGCCGCCCAGGCCGGCCACCGAGGCGTCGAAGTTGCGGTAGCCGAGATCCAGGCCGACCAGCGCGTTGGCGAGGGCCGTGCCGCGGGTGTCGTGCAGGTGCAGCGCGAGTTTTTCTTGTGGAAATTCGCTCAGGAAGAGCTTGCAGATCTCTCGAGTCTGCAGCGGCGTGCCGACCCCGATGGTGTCTCCGAGAGAGACCTGATAGCAGCCCATTTCAAGCAAGCTCCGCGTGATCTCGAGTGATCGCGCTGGCGCGATCGCCCCTTCGTAGGGGCACCCCCAGACGGTCGAGACGTAGGCCCGCACCGCGATGCCGGCTTCTAGTGCGGGCGGGACCACCTCGTGGAATACGCGCAGCGACGCTTGCGTCGACTTGTTGGTGTTCTTTTGGTTGTGCGTCTCGCTGGACGACATGAAGACGGCGATCTCTTTGAGGCCACAGGCCTTGGCGCGCTCGAAGCCTCGAGCGTTGGGGCACAGGGCGCTGAAGGTCACGCCCTCGGGCGCCGACAGCCGGCTCAGCAGCTCTTCGGCGTCAGCCAGCTGAGGGATCCAACGGGGCGAGACGAAGCTTGAGACCTCGATCCGCGTCAGCCCAGCCGCCACCAGCGCCTCGATCAAGCGCTGTTTGGCTTCGGTCGCGATGGGCAGCGCCTCGTTTTGGAGGCCATCGCGCGGAGAGACTTCGTAGATTGATACGCGGTCAGGCGGATTGTCGAGCATCCCAAGATCGCTTGTCGGTTGGAGGTTGGCTGGGCAACGGGGCCAGCAGATGAGTGCTTAGCAGAGTCCGCGGTCGCTGGTCACGCGCCGCGCGACGCTCAGCCGAGAGGGTGCGCCTCACGCCGCGCCTGCGCAAGCGCCGCCGCGCGCTGAGCCAGCGCGGGTCCTGTGTTGTTTGAGCCGGGAGTTGCCGCTCCCTCCACCCGCTCCCTGCACCCGCTCGCTTGCCCGTGGCTGCGTCGAGGTCGCCCTCTTAGACTCAGGCTTCAAGCAGGCGCATTTGCCGCGCAGCAGGCTCGCCCCGAAACTCGACCGGGTACTCACCGCTCCAGCAGGCATGACAGAACTGGTCCCTGGCGTCGCTGGCCGTCGCGATGACGGGCAGGTGCTTTGGCCCTGCGCCGGAGCCTGCTGGAGGCTGGTCCGAGTTCCTCGCGGCGACCACGGCCCCCACCATGCCGTCGAGTGACAGGTAGGCGAGGCTGTCGCTGGTGATGTAGTTGTTGATCTCGTCGATGGTGTGGTTGGAGGCGATCAGCTCGCTCCGCGTGGGCGTGTCGATGCCGTAGTAACAGGGCCAGCGGTTGGGGGGGCTTGAGATGCGGAAATGGACTTCGCGCGCGCCGGCGTCGCGGACCATCTTCACGATCTTACGGCTGGTGGTGCCGCGCACGATCGAGTCGTCGACCACCACCACGCGCTTGCCCTTTAGCGCGCGGGAAATGGCGTTGAGCTTGAGCTTTACGCCAAAGTGGCGGATGCGCTGCTCTGGCTCGATGAAGGTGCGCCCCACGTAGTGGCTACGCACCAGGCCCATTTCGAAGGGTAGCCCGGTCTGCTCGGCGTAGCCGATGGTCGCTGGCACGCCTGAGTCGGGCACTGGGATCACGATGTCGGCTTCTACCGGGTGCTCAACGGCCAGCCGTCGGCCTAGGTTCTTGCGCGCCTCGTACACGCTGATGCCGTCGATGTTCGAGTCTGGGCGCGCGAAGTAGACGTACTCGAAGATGCACGGCTTGGGCGGCGTCGCCTGGAACGGCCGCGAGCTGCGCAGCCCGCGGGAGTCGATCACGAGCATCTCGCCTGGCTCGATCTCACGCACGAACTCGGCGCCGATCAGATCGAAGCTGGTGGACTCGCTAGCGACCACGTGGGCGTTGGGGCGCCCTGGCACGATGCCGAGGCAGAGCGGCCTAATGCCGCGCGGATCACGCACGGCGATCATGGTGTCGTGGCTCAGCGCGAGCAGCGAGAACGCGCCTTCGACCTTGTTCAGCGCGTCGGCGAGCCGGTCTTCTACCGCGCGCTGGGTGCTCTTGGCGATCAGGTGCACCACGACCTCGGTGTCGCTGGCGCTCTGAAAAATCGAGCCCGCCGCTTCAAGCTGCTCGCGGATACGCTGCGCGTTGGTCAGGTTGCCGTTGTGACCGATGGCGATGGAGCCACGCGAATACTCGACGGCGATGGGTTGCGCGTTCTTCAGGTAGGACCCGCCAGCGGTCGAGTAGCGCACGTGCCCGATCGCGCAGTGGCCAGGCAGGCGCGCGAGCTGTTCCTGAGGGAACACGTCGATGACGTGACCCATCGCTCGATGCGCGTAGAGTTGGCTGCCGTCGCTGGTGACGATCCCCGCGCTCTCTTGACCGCGGTGCTGTAGCCCGTGCAGCCCTAGGTAGGTCAGGTTGGCCGCTTCACTGTGGCCGTAGATGCCGAAAACGCCGCACATCGCTCCACCTCATGCTGCGTCGGCTCGCGAGCCGGGCCGACTGGTTCGCCGCTCAAGCAGAGCGGCGTTGGGGGCTGACACGCCGCTTCAACTCCAAGGCTGCGCGGCGTGTTGTGTTGATTGTTGACGCCTGGGACGGCGCACACGGACTGACCGCAGCGTCAATAATTGCCTCGGACGCGGCGTGGGGACGAAGCTGCTAGCACGTGACACTCGCTTATTAAACCCCGCTGCACACAATCTTCGCTTTGCTGCTCGAGACCGCACGAATCGCCGGCCGCCTGGAGCGACGCGGCCCGCGTTCGGTCTAGCCGATCCAATCAAAAACAGGCTGGTCGGCGGGTGGTGGGCACGCGCCCTATCGCCGCAACCTTTAGGCCCGCCCGCCTGTGACGCCCGGTCGCTGGTGAGGCTTGGTCGAGAACCGGAGCGGAACATCCTCGAGTATTTGAGCACCGATTGCGCGGACCAAACGAAGCCAGCGGCCGGGCTCGGCAGGCGTCGTGACGGTTGAGATACCGGGGATGGCACGCGCCCTCACGTCCAGGGACGGGCCCCCAGTCGCGGCGCCGCGTCTGCTTGCCCGCTCGGCTGATGTTTGCCCGCTTTTCTCGGTAGCGTTGTCGTGCGTATGCTGTCGCCGATGGGTGCAGTCGAGGAGTTGATTAGCAAGTGGCGAGCAAATCCTGACGCCGACGCAACCGTCGCCTTGTGCTCATTCTTGAGCGGCCAAGTGGGCATGGAGGACTTGGTGCGCGAGGTGGGGACCAGTGCCCAGACCTGGCACTTGACTGACGCCCAGGTGATGTTGGCTGTCGGCCGCATGTTCTTGGATTCGCACCTGCTGCCGGAGGCGCAGGCGGCGCTGGTCAGCGCGGGCAAGGCAGACGGCCGCGACGCGCGTCCTTTTCGCTACTTGGGCGAGGTGCTGCTGCGTCGCGGTGATGCAATCCGTGCGGAAAAAGTGCTGGCGCGCGCGATCCAACTCGGCAGTCAGGACTCGGACACGCAGCTGTGGCATGAGCGCTCGACGGTCTACGTCGCGCTACAGAAGCGCGTGGGCATCCAGGCGGTGTCCCAAGAGGTGGCTCGCACGCTGCCGAAGGCTAACTCAATCCCGCCCCCGGCGCTGCCTCGCAGCGGGAGCCTAAGCGACGAGGTGACGAATCCGCGCGGGAGCGCGATCAGCTTCGGCGACCCGACGCGCGTGGTGGACTCGGGAGAGCAGCACGTAGACGCGCACCCGGCGGCGCAGCCGGTGGTGCGTGCGCCGGGACCAAACTTGAACCTGCCTGGACCGCCTCGCATGCCCGACCTGGGCTCGGGGGTGGGGGGGAGTCCCTCGCTGAACCTCAGCACGTCCCCACGCGTCGTCGCGCCGCCGCCGCTGCCCCAAGCGGCGGTAGCGGCAGCGGCCCCGGTCGCGGTTGGCGGCTTTGAGCGCTCAGCCAACCCGCCAGCGCTGGATTTTCCCGCTGCGGTCAAGCCGCTCGGCGCGGGTCTTTCGTCGCCGCACGGCCCGTTGCTGCAGCAGAGCCCTGCGCTGCAGCAGAGCGCGCCAGGTGCCGCGCCAGGTGCCGCGCCAGCCGGGCTGCCGACTGGGCTAGGCGCGTCGGTTGCGCGCGCTGCGGGGCCGAGCCCCTCGTACAGCGACGCGCAGCAGACCTTGGAGTTGTCCGCCGCGGCCCGCGCCCAGCTCGCTCCGGAGCTGCCCGTGTTTCAGCAGCACTTGGTGCCGCCAGGAAATACACTGCAGCCCGAGAACGCGGTCATTCGCCACCAAATCGAAGACGCCGCTGAGGTGGGCGCAGAGCAAGTCCTCGATCACCTCGCGTTGGTCGGCGTGTACGAAAAGGGCGGGGGCGCGGCTCCCGCGTGGGAAAAAGCTCCCAAGGAGAAGTCGCGGGGCGTCTGGACCTTCGCCGTGCTGGCGTTCCTGGTCGGCGTGGGCGGGGCCGGTGGCTTCGCGTACTCGCAAAAGTTGCGCGCTCAGCGGGTGGCGCAGGCCGAAGCCCTCACCGCAGAGGTCAGCGCCATGCTGCACGGCGGCAAGCTGTCGGAGTTGGTCCTGACGGATCAAAAGATCGACGCGGTGCTGGAGCTCGATTCACGCAACCAGAAGGCAGCCCGGTTGTGGCTTGAGAACCGCGTGCTCAACTCGCTGATGTCGCCTGGCGAAGTGACGGGCATCGACGCAGCGATCCATCGAGCCAAGCTGCTCGAGCTGCCAGAAGAGCAGCTGGCGTTCGGCCAGGTGGCGTCGTTCATGGCGGAGGGCGATCTAGCGGGGGCCGCCTCGCTGCTCAGCCGCTGGGACAAGCGCGCCGCCAAGGATCCGATGTATCAGTTCACGGCTGGCGCGGCCCTCGATCTCGCCGGCGACTCACGGGCCTTTGAGCGCTATCAGGCCGCCGTCAAGCTCGACCCCGATCTGCTCCCGGCTCAGATCCTGGTGTCCACCCTGGCGCTGATCGAGCTGGGCCCGGACGAGGCCAAGCCGGTGGTCGACGAAGCGCTGCGCAGGCTTGGAGATCGACCCAGCGCGAAGGCGCTGATCGCGCTGCGTTGGGTCGCCGGAGGCTCGGAGGGTGAGCTGCCAGCCAAGGCGAAGCTGAGCGACGAAGAGCGCGACCAGCTCCCCATGGCGCTGCGCTCGGTGCCGCTGTTGGTTGACTCATTGACCTCCAAGGACCCCAAGCAGTCACGCACCAAGCTGAAGGAGGCGATCGGGATCAGCCGCGGGCCTTCGATGGCCACCTGGCTTGGATTCGTTGCCGTGAGGAACGGTGATGAGGAGCTAGCTCGCCGGGCTGCCCTGCGCGCGCTCAAGTTCAGCGCCATCTACCCCAGGGCACGCGCCTTGGCAGCGCGCGTCGCGCTGCTTGGGGGCCGGCTGGATGAAGCCAAGAAGGCCATCGAGACCCTGGATCCGAGCTCGTCGGAGGTCGCGGTGGTGCGCGGCGTGATCGCGTACGAGACGTTAGACCAGAGCGAGCTCAGCGCCGCGCTCGGCGCGTTCGGCGATGCAGCGAAGCAAGGCAGCACGCTCGCTGGACTTCAGACCGGGCTGAGTCGCCTTGAAGGTAAGCCGATGCCTGGCGAAGAGGAGCTGCACAAATTGGTAGACCCTCAGGTGATCTGGGGGTCGCTGGTGGCCATCGACTACGCCCTCGACAACGGCAAGCTCGACTTGGCGACCGAGCTGTCGAAGGGCTGGGGTCAGCTCACGGCGGCTCAGTTCCTGCGTCGCGCGCGCCTGTTGCGCTACCAGGGGGAATCGAAGCAAGCCGCCGAGGCCGCCGCGAAGGCAGAGGGCGCGAGCGTGCCCGCGTTGCTTGAGCGCTGCTACGCGCTGTTGGCGGCGAAAGAAGGGGCTGCGGCGCGGGAGCTCGCGGCTCGGTATCCGACGCTGCTGGGTCCAATGGGCGAGTGGCTGAAGGCCTTGATCGACGCCGAGGATGGCAAGGCGAAGCTCGCCGCTGCCAAGCTGAGCACGTTGGAGCTGCCCTCAGAGGCCGCGCCGCTGCCGATCCGTTTGCTGGTCGCCCGGACGCTGGCTGCCGCCGGTGACTCGCGCGCCAAAGGCTACGTGTCAGCGCTGCTCAAGGCGCACGGCAGCCACCCCGACGTCGTGATCGCCGCCAAGACCATCGGCCTGGTCCGCTGATACGCGGCGCGATGGCCGGCGCGCCCGCGCCATCGCCTAGGCGCTCAGTTGGTGGTGACGACGACGCCGAGGGTGGTGGTCAGTTGTCGATCAGCTGAGTCACGCACCTTCTTGGGGAAGACCTCGGTCGCGCCATCGCCTGCGCTGGCGTGGGCGTCCAGCGCGAAATCTCCACGATTTTCCAGACGGATAATTAAGTTGTCCGTTGGCTTCACCTCTAGCGTCAGCGTCGCCGTCGCCATGCTCAAGTCGGCTACCCCGAACGGGAAGTAGCCGGCGCCGAGCTTGGGCAGGCCGTCGTCGCCCTCTTCTCCTGACACCTTGAAATACTCGCCGCGCAGCGCGATGGCCCAGGTCGCGTCGAACGCATAACGACCAGCCGCCATCGCTCCGAACCAGGTGAGCTTGTCAGTCTCACTGTTCAGCGTGGTCTGGCGGATCCCCTCCCAGCCGTAGTCCACGTTCACCACGAAGCCCAACGCATCGCTCGGGTTCCAGCTGACCACCGCGTCGAGCAGATGCCGCCAGGCGTCGAGGTCGTTCGCTCCGCCTCGATCCACACGGTAACTCTCAGCGGGGGTGTTGGGAGCGCTGGCGCAGCCCTCCGCGCTCGGGTCGTAGGCGGTGCCCGCGGCGCACTCGACGTTGAACGAGTCGGCTTGTTCTGGCCCGCCGAGCCACCCGAGTGAGACCTCAAAGCGATCACTCATCGCCCAGCCTAGCTGCAGGCCGAAGCTCTTGCCGACGTTGGTGTCGACGCTGTTGTTCCAGCCGTTGACGGCCAGCGCGCGCAAGGTCAGGGAGTCAGCCGCCTGCCAGCTAGCGCGCAAGCCAGTGTGAAATGTGGGTTGGGCGAGCCAGTAGACGACGCCGCGGGTGTAGTTGACGTTGGCTTGGCTGTCGCCAACCTCTGCGCCGTACACCGTATTGAATTTGCCGAAGTCCAGGGTGAGCCCGCTCTCTGCGCCACCTGGTCTCCAGGACGCGAAGGCTTGCTTCACCGGTACGAGCGATCGCGGCTCGTTGGCTGAGTAGGTGTCTGCAGCCGGTCCCCAACGTAGGCTGACGGTGCCGCCGACCGGCTCCGCGGGGTAGCTGGCGTCGAGCCCTGCCCAGGCCAGCGCGAACCCAGTGTCGCTGTCGTGGGCGTGGGTTGTAGCGTTCGCGCCGGCCGCGGGCTTAGGGAAGTTGTAGTTCAGCGAGGCGTAGCCGTCCACGAAGCCGGACAGCTGGACCAGCTCATACCAGGGCGCTTCGGGCGGTGCGGGTAGCGGAGGTAGCTCGCCGTCTTGCGCTTGGACGTTGGTCCCAAGCAGCAGCACCGCTGCGGAGAACAGGCCGGCGACGTGACGCGTTCGGAGTTGCGTGCGATGCATAGAATCAGACCTCAAGTGGTTTTAGGTTGTTCGCCTGCGCGGCGCGCCGCGCTGGCCGAGGACACGCGCGCCGGGGACACGAGCCCCGAGGACACGAGCCCCGAGGACACGAGCCCCGAGGACACGAGCCCCGAGGACACTGCGTTGGGCTCGTCCCCTGGAGAGCTCGGAGCCGAGGCTAGCAACCCGGCCCTTCTGGGGCGAACAAAAGCGCCCGCGGCTCGACTGGCGGCAGGTTGAAGCGAACCACGCTAGGACATCCTGCGCGGCGGCGCCTCGCGAACGCGGTTGCTGATGTCCTCGGTGCCTTTGCCCTCGAGCATCATTTGGAGCTCGTCGGGCTCGTTAGAGCGTCCCATGGCTTCTTCGAGGCTGATCAGGCGGCGGGCGTAGAGCGAGTACAGTGACTGGTTCAAGGTCTGCATGCCGTACTTGGCTTGGCCCACCTGCATCTGCGAATAGATCTGATGCACCTTATCCTCACGGATCAGGTTGCGGATGGCTGCGTTTGGCACGAGGACCTCTTGCGCTAGCACGCGCCCAGGGGCTCCGTGGCGCGGGAGCAACAACTGACTCACCACGCCTTCGAGGACGAAGCTTAACTGGGCGCGCACCTGCCCCTGCTGGTGCGGGGGGAACACGTCGATCATCCGGTTGATGCTCTGAGCGGCGCTGTTGGTGTGGAGCGTCGCGAACACCAAGTGGCCTGTTTCCGCGATGGTGAGCGCGGCTTCCATCGTCTCGAGATCGCGCATCTCGCCGATCAGCACGACGTCTGGGTCTTGGCGCAGCACGTACTTGAGCGCGTCCTTGAAGGTCGCGGTGTCGCTGCCCACCTCGCGCTGGTTGACGATGCAGCGCTTGTGCGGGTGCAGGTACTCGATCGGGTCCTCGACCGTCATGATGTGCTGGCGAGTCTCGGTGTTGATTTTGTCGATGATGCTGGCGAGGGTCGTGCTCTTGCCCGACCCCGTCGGCCCCGTGACCAGCACCAGGCCCCTCGGCTTGACCGCGAGCTCGGCGACCACATCTGGCAAGCCTAGCTCCTCAAAGGTGAGGATCTTAAACGGGATGGTCCTGAAGGCGGCGCTCACCGCGCCCCGCTGCATGAATATATTCGCGCGGAAACGAGATAGCTGCTTGACGCCGAACGACAGGTCGAGCTCTTTTGCTCGCTCGAAGGAGATCTTCTGTTCCTCTGTGAGCACGGAGTAGCAGAGCTGCTTGGTCTCTACTGGGCCTAGCGGCGGCAGCTTCAGCGGCACGATCGCGCCGTCCACCCGCAGCAGCGGTGGAGAGCCGGTGGTGATGTGCATGTCGCTCGCGCCCTTCTCGATCATAGCGCGCAGCAGCTGATGAAGGTTGATCTTGAGGCCGTCTTGTTGCGTCATAGAAACTCAGCGATGGTGGGGAGGCGTTGGGTCATGGGCTCGAAAACACTGTCGGTTTGGGCAAACAACCAGCTCAGGAGCAGGTGTCAGTCCGCCATGGTGACGCGCATGATCTCCTCTGGTGTGCTGACGCCTTCGGCGATCTTCTTGATCCCGCTCATGCGCAGTGAGGACATCCCAGCGCGGATGGCCGCGGTCTTCAGCTCGGCGGTGGACGCACCTTGCAGCACGAGCTCTTTGAGTTCTTCAGTGAAGCGCATCACCTCGTACAGCGCGACGCGGCCCTTGAACCCGCTGTTGTTGCAGGTGGTGCAGCCCTGGCCACGGAAGAACTTCATGTTCTCGCGGTCGGCTTCAGGCACGCCAAGATCGTTGAGCACCGCGACCTCCACGGGCACCTCTTTGCGGCAGTCTCCGCAGATGCGTCGAGCAAGACGTTGGGCGAGCACCAAGTTGACGCTGGCCGTGATCAAGAACGGCTCGACGCCCATGTTGAGCAGGCGGCTGATGGTCGCGGGCGCGTCGTTGGTGTGCAGCGTCGAGAGCACCAAGTGGCCCGTGAGCGCTGCCTTGACCGCGATTTCAGCGGTCTCGAAGTCTCGAATCTCGCCCACCATGATGATGTCGGGGTCTTGGCGAAGGAACGCGCGCAGCGCCATCGCGAAGTTGAGCCCGATGTCATCGTGCATCTGCACCTGGTTGATACCGGCGAGGTTGTACTCAACCGGATCTTCTGCGGTGCTGATGTTGGCGTCGACCTTGTTCAGATCGCTGAGCGCCGAGTACAGCGTGGTGGTCTTACCTGAACCCGTGGGGCCAGTGACCAACACCATGCCCCAGGGTTGGCGGATGGCCCACAGGAAGTCCTCGAGTGGCCCGGGATCAAAGCCGAGCTTGGCCATGTCGAGCTGCAGGTTGCCCTTGTCGAGCAAGCGCAGCACGATCTTCTCGCCCCACATGGTCGGCAGCACGCTGACGCGGAAGTCCATCTCTCGGCCCTTGCCGAGCTTCATCTTGATGCGTCCGTCTTGAGGCAGTCGTCGCTCGGCGATGTCGAGCTGGCTCATGATCTTGAGCCGGCTGGAGATGGCGTTCTTGAGCTTGAGCGGAGGCGTCATTTCCTCGTGGAGAACACCGTCGATGCGGTAGCGGACACGCAGCCGCTTCTCGTAGGGCTCCACATGGATATCGCTCGCGCCTTTTCGGATGGCGTTGAGCAGCAGCACGTTCACCAGCCTGATGACGGGCGCGTCTTCGCTCGCGCGCTCGAGCTCAAGGATGTTGACGTCATCGTCGTCGCCCTCGAAGTCGATGTCAGCGTCCTCAAGGTCGAGGTCGCCGAGGACCTCGTCGTACGTCGGCCCCACGTTGTAGTAGCGCTCGATCGCGCTGGTGATGGCGGTCTCGCTCGCCACCACCGGTTCGACGTTGTAGCCGCTCAGGAACTTGATGTCGTCGATAGCGTGGAGGTTGGTGGGGTCCGCCATCGCCACGATCAGCGAGGAGCCCGAGCGGCTGACCGGGATGATCTTGTGCTTGTCGGCGACCTCGCGGCCGACGAGCTTGATCACGTCCGGCTCGATCTCGAAATCATCGAGGTTGATGGCGGGCAGACGATACTGCGTGGAAAGGAAGGTGGTGATCTCTCCGTCGGAGATGTAACCCAGTCGAGCGAGCGTGAAGCCGAGGTTAGTCCCCGTGCGCTTCTGTTCGTCTTGCGCCGCGCGCAGCTGCTGCAGGCTGATGAGTTTCTCCCGGACCAGTAGCTCGCCAAGTCGACTTGTAGACATTTTCCTCTCAGGTCTCGGCGTTGGGGCCGGGAGATAGGTTCGGTTCTCCCCGCAGGGCGGCTGGGAGTGGTTCGCGCCGTGGGCGCGAACCCGCATCGTAGGACGAAAGCCCCCGACTCTATCAATGGTCAGGCGCCTAATCGCCTTCAATCCTCGCGCGGGTTCACTTACCTGTCGCGCCAGGCCTGCCGCGGTAGCCTCCAGCCTCGTGGGAGTTTTGTGCCGCTGGCTTGACGGTGGGTTACTTTCGACAATATTCAGGCACCGGACATTGTTGCATCGGATAAGTCAAGAAAATGCTTCCGGCTTGATCGCGGGGCGCGCTCGCGGCACTTCGGCAGCACGGCGACGCGCGCCGCAACCACCCCCCAACCCCCCGAACAGGCAGGCGACACAGCATGGCGAAGACCTACGGCGACCTCTTCTCTGAGGTCCGCGACGCGGTGAAGTTGATCACCCTCGAGCAGCTCAAGCAGCGCTTCGACGCAGGTGACATCCAGACACTGGTTGACGTCCGCGAGAAGGACGAGTTCCGCGGCGGCTTCATCCCCGGCGCGGTTCATATTCCTCGCGGATTTTTAGAGATGCAGGCGGAGGCGCGCCTCCCAGATAAGTCGGCAGAGCTGGTGGTGTACTGTGCGGCTGGCGTGCGCAGCGCCTTCGCGGCCAAGACGCTGGCTGAGCTCGGCTACACCAACGTGCTGAGCGTCAACCCAGGCTTCGTGCGTTGGAAGGACATGAGCTATCCGGTGGAGACCCCGCCCAAGCTCACCGAGGCTCAGCTCGATCGCTACTCACGGCACCTGCTGCTGCCCGAGGTGGGGGAAAAGGGCCAGGAAAAGCTGCTGAATGCTCGGGTGTTGCTGCTAGGGGCGGGGGGGCTTGGGAGCCCGTCGGCGCTGTACTTGGCCGCGGCGGGTGTCGGCACCATCGGGCTGGTGGACGCAGACGTGGTGGACGCATCGAACCTGCAGCGTCAGATCATCCACTCGACGTCGCGCTTGGGCATACCCAAGGTCGACAGCGCCGAAGTCGCGCTGCGTGATCTGAACCCAGACGTCAAGGTGGTCAAGTATCAGGAGCGGCTGACCAGTGAGAACGTCGACCGGATCCTCGCGGATAAGTGGGACGTGATCGTCGACGGCTGTGACAACTTCCCGACGCGCTATCTGGTGAACGACGCCAGCGTGTTCAACAACGTGCCGGTTGTTCACGGATCGATCTTTCGGTTCGACGGGCAGGTGACGACGTTTACACCTGGCGACGGGCCGTGTTATCGCTGCATGTACCCAGAGCCGCCGCCGCCGCACCTGGCCCCGTCGTGCGCAGAAGCCGGCGTGCTGGGGATCTTGTGCGGGATCATCGGGACGTTACAGGCGACCGAAGCCATCAAGCTGATTTTGGGGCGTGGCAAGTTACTATCTGGACGCTTGCTGACCTACGACAGCCTGGGCATGACCTTCCGCACGCTCAAGCTGCGTAAGGATCCTGAGTGCCCGCTGTGTGGTGAGCACCCCAGCATCACCGGGTACATCGACTACGAAGGCTTCTGCGCTGGAGGCTGAGCGGACGTCGGAGGCGCCGCCGCGTCGCGGATTGGGGCGGCGGCGTTCGCCCCACAGCAAGCGCGTGAGCGCGTGGCGTGCGGCCGCAATTGGGTATAGTGACCCGCGCAGATGAGCGACGACGTCACATGGTCCCGTGTTCTGCCACAGGCCGCAGCGGGCGAAGAGCGCCTGGTGCTGTTGTGGGAGAGCGGATCGCTGACGCGCACCCTGTCGAGCGGTGACTGCTTGACCGTCGGGCGCTCGCGTACGGCTGACGTCAGCGTGGACCATCAGAGCGTGTCGCGCGAACATGTGCGGCTACGTTTGTTGCCCCACGGCATTGAGATAGAAGATCTGGGCAGCTCCAACGGCACGCGGGTGTCAGGAGCCCGCCTGCCGCCGAACACCTGGACCCGCGTCGCGCCGGGCGCGCTGGTGCAGCTTGGCTCGGTGGTCATGCTGGTGGAGCAGGCGGCGCTCCCAGATCAGGCTGGCTTGCCCCAGGCGACGCTGGGCGAGCGCATGCAGGAGCTCGCCCAGCTGCTTGACAGCGTCGCGGCCAGCGACATCAGCGTGGTGCTGTGTGGAGAGACCGGCGTCGGGAAAGACGTGATGGCCAACCAGATCCACGCGCGCTCAAGGCGCTCAAGTGGACCACTGGTGCGCCTCAACTGCTCCGCCTTCGCTGAGTCGCTGCTCGAGAGCGAGCTGTTTGGCCACGAGCGGGGCGCCTTCACCGGCGCCGTACACGCCAAGCCTGGGCTCCTCGAAGCCGCGAGTGGCGGTAGCATTTTCTTTGATGAGGTGGGGGAGATGCCCCCAGGGGTGCAGGCCAAGCTGCTGCGGGCCATCGAGCAGCGTGAGGTGTATCGGGTCGGGGGGGTTAGGCCGGTGGCGTTTGACGTGCGCTTTATCGCGGCCACGAACCGTGAGCTAGACCAGGAGATCATCGCCGGTCGATTCCGTAGGGATTTATATTTTCGCCTGGCCGGGATCACCTTGCAGATCCCCCCGCTGCGAGAACGTCTGGACGAGCTCCCCGGGCTGATCCAGAGCTTCGTAGCGGAGCACTCAGCCTGCGCCGGTAAGCCGCCGCCAGCCGTTGACGCTCAGGCGCTGAAGCGCCTGCTGAGCCATTCTTGGCCTGGCAACGTGCGTGAGCTCAAGAACGTGATCGAGCGGGCGTTGGTGCTCAGTCGAGGCGGAGTGATTCAGGCTGAGCACCTGTATATTGACAGCATCTCGCAGGCGCTGGGCGCGCAGGCGCTGGGCGCCGCCGCGGGGCAGCGGCGTCCAGGCAGCGAGCTAGCTGCTCCGCCACCAGACCTCGCGGATACAACGCAGCGCCCGAGCGAGCCCGGCGCCGCTGAAGCGTGGGAGCGCGGGCGCATCAGCGCCGCGCTCGAGCAGGCGCGAGGCAACCAGACGCGAGCCGCGGAGCTGCTTGGTGTTTCCCGGCGCACGCTGATCAACCGCCTCGAGCGCTTTGGTATGCCTCGCCCGCGTAAGCGCTGACCAGCCGTGCCACCCGCGCGCAGCCGTCGCCGCAGCGCGCGACGCGGCCTACGTCGCCGCCGTCCATGCTGCTCGCGACCTCGCGCGCGGCCGCCGTCGCCGCGCCGGGGCTGTGCAGGCTGCACACTTGGTTGCGCAGCCGCTTGTGCAATTGAGCGCCTGCCTGCACACTCAGGGTGACGACAGCGGCCGCGGTATTCGTCTCTGCTGCGTGGCATTAACCCTGCAAGGGACGGCCTGTGAACCTTCGCTTTGGATCTTTACGCCAGACAACTGGGGCAGCGCCCGCGCTCAGCAGCCAATGGCGAGGGGGGTTGAGCCGGCTCGCGCTGCTCGGCTTACCGGGCTTGTGCGCGCTGGGCGGCTTGGCTGCGTGTGGCGCGCCGGCCGACTCGTCTGCTGACGAGTCGATCGATCAACAGCGGGACGCGGTGAGCGCGCCGCTGGCGTCGGCGTACTGCGACGTGAGCGTGACGGGGGTCGGTACGATCTCAATGGAAGAGAACTACCTGCCCCACGTCATCCAGTGTGAGAACGGCGGCGCGAAGCTTGAGGCGCTCAAAGCCCAAGCCATCGCGGCGCGCTCGGTGGCTTACTACAACATGGCGACGCAGGGTAAGATCTGCGACAGCCAGGGCTGCCAGGTGTATTCTTGTGGCGCGACGCCCAGCGCCATACATTACCAAGCGGTAAAAGAGACGGCCGGCATCTACCTGAGCTACGACAAGACGCTCACCTATGGCTTCTATGTCGCCGGCGACTCTGGCGTCTCGGCGCCGAGCTGTGTCGGCAACAGCGGCGCGACTGAACACTGGGTCACCTATAACGCTGGTAAGGCGGGGAACGCCGTCGAGCAGACCGCGCTCGGCTACGTAGGACCGCCCGGTTTTGGTCAGAACCGTGGCTGTATGAGTCAGTGGGGAGCGCGTTGCCTCGAGAACTCACTCGGCTATGACTACCAGGGCATCCTCCAGTTCTTCTATGGCGCCGACATTCAGCTGCTGCAGGCCACGGGCAGCTGCATCGAACCGCCGGTGCCGCCGCTGCCTGCGCTGGACGCGCGCTTCGTTGGGCAGGGTAGCAGCGCCGAGGCTGACACGAGCGGTGACGCCTTCTACCAAGTCTGCGCTGGAGATGCCGTAGATCTCTGGTTCGAGTTTGAGGACTCTGGGACCGCGGGCTGGAGTGACGGAGCGGGCAGCGGCGTGGGCGAGTCTGTGCGTCTTGGTGTCCCCGGGGATACGGTTGACCCGTTGGTTGGGTCGAGCCGCGTGTCGCTGAACTTGAGCAGCAACGCACAGGTCAGCCCCAGCGGCGGCGCGTGCAACGACCCCGGCTGTGCGAGGACACGCTTCGACCTCACCGGCACCGCGCCCAGCGAACCTGGGGTGTATGTCAGCCGCTGGCAGCTGGTGGATGAGGGCAGGGGCTGGTTTGGGCCGGAGGTCTGGCTCAGTTTCCGTACGGTAGAATGTGCGGGCGGCGCTGGCGGCGCTGGCGCGGGCGGCGCTGGCGCGGGTGGCTCTGGCGCGGGCGGCGCTAGCGCGGGCGGGACCAGCGCCTGGGGCGGCAGCGCCGGCGGCGGCGCCGCGGGCGCGGGCGGCGCCGGCGCGACGAGCGGGGGCCCTGCGACGCGCGTGGTCACCGAGAGTGAGAGCTGCAGCCTGGCCAGCGGAGCCAGTGGCCGCCCCGGCACCGGCGGCTGGCTGTGGCTGGGAGCCATGGGCCTGCTGTGGGTCGCGCGCCGCCGGCTGCCCCGCGCGGCGCGCTAAAGCTCGCGGGTCAGCCGCAGGTTTCGTTGGTCAAGCAGCGCTGCCCGGCGGAACAAAGGTTGCTGCCGCACACGCACAGCCCCTGGACGCAGGCGCCGGATCCGCCGGCGTCGCAGCTCGGATCACCCGCGCAAGCGCAGGTTTGCTTGGGCCCCGAGGTACAGGTGAAGGCCGCCGGACAGATCACGCCGCAGGCCCCGCAGTCTGGCGAGCCGTCCAGCGTTGACTCGCAGCCATCGTCCACGATCCCGTTGCAGTCTCCGGTGCCGGCGGCACACGCTGTGATCTCGCAGCGCAGGGTCTCTGCGTTGCAGGCGACGTTGTCAGCGGCGTCGGAGCAGACCTCGTCGCAGCGGCCGCAGGCCGTCTCCGTGCCGAGGGCGGTCTCGCAGCCGTTCAGCGCGTCTGCGTCGCAATCGGCGAACTGCGGCTCGCAGCCCACGCTGACGCAGCCTGTCGCGCCGCAAGCCGGGACGCTGTGCGCTGGGCTCGGGCAGGCCGTACAGCTTTGCGCCTGACACCCGTACGCCGGATCGGTGATCGAGACACAGTCGCCGCCGCACGACTTGGTTCCGCTAGGACACGGCCCCGGCGCGTCGGGTAGCGCCGCGTCGCCTGCGTCGCCCGCGTCGCCCGCGTCGCCCGCTGCGGGCGCGCCTTCGTAGCCGTCAAGGGACTGGGTCAGGCTGCACGCTCCGGCGCTGAGCAGGCAGAGCAAGGTCCAACACGCCGCGTGTCTACCAGGCATCGGCCCCCAGCCACACGCCCAGGCCACCCGCCGTCGGGCGGGCTCGTAGCCAGAGCGCTCGTGGTTGCCCTGGGGTAGCGTGCGGCGCTGAGTCACTCGAGGAGTCGAGCAGGAGCGTCACCCCCACCCCCGCTCCAATTAGGCCGACCAACAGCGAGATGTCGGCGAGCAAGAAGTCGCTGCGTGCGGCGTCCACCGCCGCCACGCTGCAGTGTGTTCGGCAGCCATCCAAATCGCGCTTCTTGCTCAGCCCGCTGAGCCCAAAATAGGCGAAGCTCGCCAACCCGACCGCGCCGACGCCCAGCGCGATCCACGCGGCGGGGTGGCTGGCTTCTGCTTGGGGCGCGGCTTCGAGCTTGCGGAGCGAGATCACGACCGGGAGCTCTTCGCCTTCGAGCAGGTCGACGGTCTCGCGTTGTTCCACGAAGCCATGGGCGGTCGCGCGGATTTCGTGAGCGCCAGGCCCCACCCACAGCACGGGTTGCTGCGCGACAGGCTCGCCGTCGAGGGTGATCTGTACCTCGGACCCGCCGTGGGCGACCCGCAGCACGATGCGAGCCAGCTTGGATTCCGCATGGTCTTGCCATGTCTTGCAGTCTGTGCGTAGCGGTTCGGGGCACAGCGCGACGCACTTCGTGTACTCGCCGCGCGCGGCCAGCGGGCGTCTATCTTTCTCCAAGCGCTGGCCTTGCTCGTAGGCCCTGAAGCATGCTTCGGGTACAGGGGCGGCCCACGCGGGCTGGCCAGCGAGCAGGCTGGCCGTGCACGCGCTGAACCCTAGCCACCAAGCGCACCGCCGCCGGCTCGCGCTGACGCGGCGCTCGGGCGGCTCGCTGGCGAGCTGTGCTAGCAAACCAAGGCTCCGATGAACGCGCACACTTTCGAGCCTATCTGACGCTACCTGGTCTGTCAGCCGGCTAACCGCGAGCCGAGTTGCACTCGACGCCGCGCGCTCCCCCGCCTGGGCCCGTGTGACGGGCTGGCGTTCAGTGTAAGCTTGGGCGCTGACCGTGAGACATGCCACGCTGCGGCGGCTCCGCTTTCCCCGGCCCGGAGCTTTGCGGTGGCTCCTGCCCGATCCCATGCGGCTCTTTCACCACTTGCCGCTGCAACCTGACTGAGCTTTCGTTGACCGCGCTTGAAAATCTCTCGGCGCCCGCTTGGTGGCTCTTGACATTGTACCGTGAGCACGCGCCCCGCCGGCTGGACCTCAGCGCTCAGCCTGTCGGGCCGACGCTCGAGCTGACGCGAGGTCAGAACTCCAGCGCCGCGGCGCTACCCGAGCCGGGAAGTGAGCTGCTGAGCGCCAGGTCGACGCTCGACGATCCTCACGTGTCGACTTGCCACGCGCGGCTGATGGCTGGACCGCGCGGTGTGGAGATCCAAGACCTCGGGAGCAAGAACGGCGTGTGGGTGGACGGTAGGCGCGTGGACCGAGCGTGGCTGCGAGCCGGGACGCTGGTGCGCATCGGGCGCACGTTGTTGAGACTTGTCCGCGCCCAGGATCTACCGCGGTGTACGCTCGAGCGGCGCTTTGATTTAGTTTGGGGCAGCGCGCTGGCGCCGGTGGGCGCCGCGATTGATGAGCGGCGCGTGGCGGATCAGCCGTGGCTGTTGTGGGGTGAGGGCGGCAGCGGCAAGCGCAGCGCGGCGCGGGCGCTGAGTCGGGGGCTGGCCGCGCCGAAGTTCGCCGATTTTGATGCCTTGCGGATACCTCAGCAACTGAGAGAGGTCGAGCTGCTGGGCAACCAGCGGGTGCACGGCGCCGTGGCGGGGTCGGCGCGCGGGTTGTTGTACATCTCCCGCCCCGAGCTGCTACCCGCGCGGCTGCTGCCCGCGATGTTTGAGCAGGCGGCGGCGGCGCACACGACGTTGGCCTTCGGCCTGACTTCAGCTGACTCGGCGGAGCTGGTGCGCTGCGCGCTGGCTCATGCTGCGGTCGAGCTCCGCTCGCCTCCGCTGCGCGAGCGCGTGCTAGAGATCCCGGCGTTGATCCAGAGCGTGATACCGCGCGGAGTAATGGGCGTAGGCGTAGAGTTCGTCGAGGCGTGCTGCTTGGGGAGTTGGCCTGGCAACGTGAGCCAGTTGGTGCGAGCTACTCGCGACGCGCTGGCGCGCGCGGTGGCCGAGCGCGCCGCGACGCTCGGGCAGCGCCACCTGAGCGCTGAGGGGTGCCCGGCGTGACCCGCGAAGCGAACGACTCGAGCGCAGCTGACGCCGTGCGGTTGTCTTTGGAGCCAGCGCATGACCGCGATCCAGCCAGCGACGCTGACGCCGGGCGTGACGTGGTGGACGCGGTGGCGCATCCGATCCGCGTGGGCCGATATCTGTTGTTCGATAGCTTCGCTTCGGGCGGCATGGCCCAGGTCCACGTCGGCAGGTTGATCGGGCCGATCGGCTTCTCGCGCGTGGTCGCGATCAAGAGGCTGCACCCGCACCTGGCTCGGGAGCCGCGCTTCGTGAGCATGTTCGTGGACGAGGCGCGGCTGGCGAGCCGAGTTCGACATCCAAACGTGGTCTCGGTGATCGATCTGGTGAGCGCCCCAGGGGAGCTCTTGCTGGTCATGGACTACGTGCCCAGCGAATCCGTGTCGCGCCTCATCCAGCGGCTGCGCAGCCGCCAAGAGCAGGTGCCGGTACAGGTGGCGGTGGCGATCCTGATCGGCGCGCTCGAGGGCCTCCACGCGGCGCATGGCACGCTCAGCCACGCAGGTGACGACCTCGGCTTGGTGCATCGGGATGTTTCCCCGCAGAATATACTAGTGGGCGAAGACGGGCACGCGCGAGTCGTTGATTTCGGGATCGCGCTGGCGCACGAGCGGGTACAGGTTACGGCCACCGGGCAGCTCAAGGGCAAGCTAGAGTACATGCCGCGCGAGCAGATCTTCAAGCACGCGGTAGATCGCCGCACGGACGTCTACGCGGCGAGCGTCGTGCTCTGGGAGCTGCTCACGTTGAGAGCGCTGTTCAGGGCTGAGCATCCGAGCGATCTCGTCAAGCTGATCGCCCAGGGAGCCCACGACCCGGTCTCGAGCTGTCGAGGTGATGTTTCGCCCGAGCTCGATCGCTTGGTGATGCGTGGCCTCAGCCTGGACGCCGCCGATCGCTTTCAGTCGGCTGGTGAGATGGCAGAGGCGCTGGAGCGCTGCGTAGGCAACTTGCCTCCCCGTGATGTCAAGCGCTGGGTGATGGATATCTGCGGCTCGGGCCTGCGGCGGCGCTCGGCTCGCGTAGCGCAGATTGAAAGTTACGATATTGAAACATCTGAGTGGGCGGAGGGTGAGGTGCTCGGCCGGCTCGCGCCCCAGGCTGACGTCGCCGTCCAGCCTGGCGAGACGCTGGACTACGCTGCTAGTCAGATCAGCGGGCACGCGCTGACCCGCGTCAACGCGCCCGACTTGGGCAGGGGCCCCCCTGGAGCGCTAGGTTATACCGCGAGGAAGCCTAGTGCGTCGACCGCGGCCAGCGCTCTGCGGGAGCCCGAGGTGGGCACGCTCGCGACGGATGTGATCGCAGAGCTAAGCCCCACGGCGGGCGGCGAGCCCGCCGCTCCGGCGTCGCTTCGGCGCTCCGCTGTGTGGGGCGCCGCGCTGGCGATCGCGTTGTTTGGAGCGGGCGGGCTGGCGATCTGGGCTATCAACCGGCCAGATGACGTCTCCGCAGCACGCCACGCCGCAGAACAACCTGAAATGGCGCCGCTTCAGCCCGAGGGGCTAGAGCCACGTAGCGCCAAGGCGGAGGTCGTGGAGTTGGGCGATTTGGTGCCAGAGCCGGTACACAGCGCAGCGTCGCCGAGCAGTACGGCGTCGCAGGTGTCGGTCAGCGGCCGGTCGGCTGCGCCGACCCCCGTCGCCCCGCGGCGTGAAAAGCCGCCCACGACGGGCGGCTGCTCGCCGCCTTACACCGTAGATTCGAAGGGTGTGCGGGTGCCCAAGCGCGAGTGCTTCGAATGACCCGAGCGGTGACGTGACGGAGCCTCGACTGGACGCACCCACCGCGGCGATTCGAGTGAGTTCTCCCTTCGCTGGCCGTTCGGTGTAAGCTGACCGTTTGTGGGATGGCGTGTGAGGCGACGAGCGGCTGAGTGCCCCTACAACCCGTGGGCCGCGGCCTGGCTGATCGGCTGGGCGCTGGCTGGCTGCTCAGATCCAGGCTCCGTGGCCTCCGGTCCCGGTGTGATCGGCGGCGGGGCGGGCGGAGCGAGCACAGCCGGCGCGTCTGGTGCGTCTGGCGCCTCCGGTGCGTCTGGTGCCGCAGGGAGCTTGGCCTGGGGTGGGGCAGCAGGCGTCGACGCTGGTTTGGGTGGCGCGAGCGCTGGCGCGAGCGGTACGGGCGGCGCCTGCGTCGCGGGCAGCGTTGAGGTGATCGAGGATCCGCCGATCCCTTGCGACCGCTGTGGTGTGCTGACACGACGCTGCTCGGAGCAAGGCCGGTGGCAGATCCCCGCCTGCGAGGCGGTGGGCGAATGTAGCCCCGGGGATACGGATTCCGCAGCTTGCGAGAGCTGCGGCACCAAGCTGCGGACTTGCACCAGCGAGTGTGGGTGGGGGGCGTACTCTGCGTGTGCGGGGCAAGGCGTGTGTGCGCCTGGAGCGACGCGAGCGGGCACCTGTGATGGTTGCTCTGAACAGGTATGCAACGACAGCTGCGCGTGGGGCGGATGTCAGCTGAAGACTGGCAACGAATGCGACTACCAAAGCGGCTCGCACTTTCAGTGTTGTGGGGCCGACCGCTGGCAGTTCTGCAGCTCTAGTTGTCGCTGGAACCCGTGCGCCAGTTGCACCAACTGCTTCTGCAACTAGCCCATCCCCGGTATCATAACCGTTGCGACGCCTGCCGATCCCCGCCGCTGGCTTCGTTCGGTCTGCGCTTCCGGCGCTCAAACACTGGAGTATGTTCCGCTCCGGTTCTCGACCAAGCCTCGCCAGCGACCGGGCTTGACAGGCGGGTGGGCCGAAACGTTCTGGCGCTCGCGAATCGCCGCGTCCGCGTCCGCGCTCTGACGCATGGTGAGGTTGTAGTGCTAGCGCGTTGAGCGCCGCAGCGACGAGGCGGTGACCACCTCGCTGCGCGAGAAGCGCGGCCAGATCTCCGACAACCCGAGGGCGTCGCGGCGCCGGAGCTCCCAGGCGCTGACCTGCGGGGCGGCTATCGAAATTCCATACGCGAGGCTCAGCCCGGCGAACACGTCGATGGCCCAGTGCCAGCGCATGAACATCGTCGCGATGATGATGTTCGCTACGAAGAACGTGACGATCGGCCAGCTGTACTTGAAGGGCAGCTTGTCTCGATGTCGAAACGAGAACAGCGCACAGAAGGTAGGCCCGGCCGTGTGCAACGACGGGAAGATGTCCTTCTGAGCCCCGCCGCTGTTGACGGTGTTGATGACGATGTCGTGCCACATGCCGGACGGCAGCGTGTGCTCGAACGTCAGGTGGCGGACGGGGCCGAAGCCGGGCACCAGCATGTAGACCACATGCACGATACAAACCAGCCCGATCATGCCCAGCGTGAACTCGCCCATCAACCCGCGGTGCCGCGCGAAAAACAGCAGTGGGATGACATGCAGCGCCAGCAAGAAGAAATAGCTGAAGTAGAAGAAGGCGAACCACTCGCTGGTCGCTGGTGTGATCCAAGCATCCAAGGCGACCGCGGGCTCTACCCCCAGCAGGCTAAGGTCCAGCTGGTGCAATTGCTCGTCAAGTGAGCCTGGGTTCACCAGCGGTAGCAAATCCGCAAGGATAAAATAACTCAGCTGTACCGGACCAAACATGCCGAGGCGATAGACCAGGGGCGCCACCACGCCGTGCTTGACCAGCGAGGCTCTGATCAGCACGATCGTCACGCTGAAGACCAGCGCCAGCCGCCCGACGTCTGCCAAGCTCTTGGAGCGCGCGGCGCCAGCAGGCGCGGTCAATACAGCGCAGGTCAAGGTCAATAAGAACGCCGCGACCAGCCAATCTTGTAGCGCCAATTCACGGAGGAAGCGCTTGATACCCTGGGTCGCTGAGCCTTGATTAGCGGGCGCGACGATGTCGTGGTTGACGGCCATGCTGGTGTTGGTGTGCGGCTTGAGGGGCAAGCGTGAGGTGGGCGGCGGGTGGTCTAGCGCGGCCGCTTGGTGTTGCCGGCTTTTGTTTCGAATGGGCTGCTGGGCCGCGCAGCGGTCCCGACGGAGCCTGGCTAGCCAGGCCTGGGCGGCTGCGCAGATTCTATGCGAGGTGCGTGCCGAGTCCACTCTCAGGCGACGCTGGACTCTCGGCGGGCTGCGTGGTGCCTGGCGTGTGGCGCCGCGTCATCGTGGGGTGGAACCTCCTCATGCCTCGCGCTGCGCCACGGAAGCACAAACTGTGCGCTGAAATCCGCGCGCCGCGCCGCGTGAGCGCCCATCCGAGCGCTAGCTCAAGCGGCGCTCAGCTCACCCGTAGCTGCGAAGTGTATTTCGCGCTGAGAATGAGCTTACGCGCTCAGCGAGTTCACGATTGACCGCTGCCCCGGCTACACGCGCCGCCGCTGGGTCTCTGCTGCGGAGGCAGCCTCGAGCTCCTCCAGCTCTTCGAGCCCCTCCAGCTCTTCGAGCTGGTCGAGTGTCACCGACTCTGACGCGTCGACGCGAGCTCGAGTCGGCGCAGCCGCTTCTACCCGAACGCGCGGCGTGGAGTAGACGACGCGACCCTCGCTAGTGACTCGGCTGGTCACGCGCTCCTGACCCACCAGCTGCAGGAGCAGCGCGTCCGCGCGCGCGACGTCGGTGCCCAGCAGACCCGCGACTTGCTCCACGTCGACCTGTTGAAACGTCCGCACTGCATCTTCGGTCACCTGGAGCCATGCTTGGTCGACTTGCGCTGCCGCGAGGATTCGGTGGCGGCTGCCTCTCAGCCACGCCAGCACCGCGGCGGCGCTGAGCGCGCCCGAGAGGATCAACGCGCCCAGCGCCCCAGGCAGCGCAGCCCACCAGAGCAAGCCGCCTAGCGCGCCCAGCCCGAGGGCGCTGAGGGTCGTCAGGCCGCTCAGCCCCCACCAGCGCAGGCGTCGACCGAGGTGCTGTTTGGCTGCCTTCAGGTTGACCGCTTCGCGGCCGCTACGCTCGACGCGTAGATCGTGGGTTGGCACCCGCGGGCCTCCGCAGATGCGGCAGTAGGAGCGCCCGTCAGCCCCCACGACGCAGCCACTCAAGGCGCGGCAATGAGGACAATGTAATTGATCTCCCGACAGCGTCCCACACTGCGCGCACGCGGCCGCGTGGGGAGGCATTGGCGCGCTACACACCTTGCAGCGACGGGGTGACGGAGGCGCGCGGCTCACGCGGCACCCTGACGCGGCTGTGCTCGTGACTCAAGGCCAGATGGCCGTGTGGGGGTCGCCACCATCGATTTGACGCCGGATGGCCGGCCGCCTACCCTACAGCTCTACTATGCGGTCTTTGCTTACGCCAACCCGAGTTCTGCTGTTTGGTCTGTCCGCCGCGCTGGCGTGGCCGGTGGCTTGTGCTTCCGATCCGGGTCTTGAGGAACCGACGACGCAACCAGACTCTGGCGTGGATTCCGGGGGCGTGGCGGGCAGCGCCGGATCCGCCGGCAACGGCGGCACGGGGAACGGTGGCACTGGAGGTAGCGGGGGCGGCTGGCCCAGCACGGGCTTCGGTTCACCTTGCGAGACCGCTGCAGACTGCGGCACGGGCCAGTGCAGCGACATCGGCAAGTCCAGCCCAAACCTGGTGTGTACCGGGCCGTGTATTGATGGTCAGGCGTGTCCTGATGGCGGCTACTGCGCTTTCAACGCGGAAAAGGGCTACATTTGCATCCCAGATACGGGCAATCAGTGCGCCCAGTGCGCGACGGACGCCGACTGTCCGAACGTCGGTGATCGCTGCCTGATTTCTCCCAACGTGGATCGCTTTTGCGGACGAGACTGCTCGTACGACGGTACCTGCGGCGCTGGCTTCAGCTGTACAGATCCCGCGTCTTACGGCGCGGTTCCCGGCGGTAGCGGTGGCGCTGGCGGCGCTGGCGGCGCTGGCTCGGGCAGTGACGCAGGAGTCGCTGACGCGGCCCCTGACGCGCCCCCGGTGGCGAACCCGGACATGGTGTGCGTGCCTGACAGCGGCGCGTCATGCACCTGCGACGCTAAGCGCGACGGCGTGGCACGGCGCTGCACCGCGCAGTCTGGTGGCTTGGTGTGCGAAGGCACCGAGACGTGCAGCGCAGCGACCGGTACCTGGGACGGCTGCACCGCCAGCTCACCCAAGCCCGAGGTGTGCGACGGCGCGGACAACGACTGCAACGGCATCCCAGACGACGCGACGGACGCGGTGCTCTGCGCGGCCGAAGGCGATCCGGCGAACACTGACTTCGTGTGCGTCTCGGGTCAGTGCGAGCTCGGCCCGTGTGCCCCCGGCTGGGCCGCGTACCCGCCGAGCCTGCCGAAGAGCGTGGGTTGCACCTGCCGCGTAGAAGCATCGGAGCCCAACGAGACGTGTGAGACCGCTAAGGACATGGGCAGCGTGAGCGACGCCAACCTCAACGCGCTCAACATCTCAGGCCGCTTGACCAGCGATACGGACGTCGACTGGTACAGCTTCCAGACCGTGGACTCAGACGAGGGGACGACCAACAGCTACCACCTCAAGATCGATTTCACGGCGCCGGTACCGGCTAACAACGAGTTCCAGTTTGACGTGATTCGTGGAGACACCTGCGCCAAGCCCGGTGCAAATCAGAGCGGCCTCACCAGCTACTCTTGGTGTGTTGACGGGACCGGCACCGGGCCGCTGGGGGAGACCATCGGCGAGGAGGTCTGCAGCGCGGACGGCGCGCGCCACTGCGGTCCTCACGGAAAGCGCATGTTCGTTCGCGTCTCGCGCAAGGCCGGCGCTGCGGGCACGTGTGACGAGTACCGTCTGACGATCACGGCCAAGGGCAACTTCGCCTGCGATTTCTCCGCGGCGTGCACGCCTCAACAGGACGAGACCGGTCAGAGCAAGTGAGCCGCTCGCTCCGCCGCCGCGCTAGTCGCGTAGCGTGGGGCGTCGGTCGTCCAGAATCGGGCGCTGGTCGTCAGCGGGGTCGCGCGGTGACCAACGAGAACAGCGTCTGCAGCATCTGGTAGGTCAACCCCCACACCACGCGGCCTTCGATCGCATAGGCGGGGAGTGTCAGCTTCTGGCCTTGCCAGACGTACTCTTGGTGCGTGGCTAGGCTCCCGTCCAGCATCGGGCCGAGGGGCGCCCACAGCACTTCTGCGACCTCATGGTTGAGTAACAGCTCCGCCGGCTCGCGCAGCACGAACACGAACGGCGCGACCGTCATGCCCAGGGGCTTTCCACGCGCCAGCGCGGGGAGCGGTGCAAGTGGTCCCAGCAGCTCGGCTGCGCTGTCTAGATGCAGGCCGATCTCCTCGCGGGTCTCGCGAACGGCCGTCGCCAGTAGATCAGGGTCCTGCGCGTTCTTGCGACCACCCGGGAACGCCATGTGCCCCGACCACGGATCGCCGTCGAGCTCTGCCCTGCGGATAAGCAGCACCTCCGCGTCGTCCCCGCGGAGCGTGCGCACCGGGCGCACGATGGTAGCGACCGCCGCGAAGGCTGTTGCGTTCGGATCCGTGCCCGAGGCAGCTGCGCCCGCGCGGGTGGCGAGGGCGGCGCGCAGAGACGCGATATCCGTGAGTGGCATCAGCGCAGCAACTCGCGGGCGATCACGACGCGCTGGATCTGGCTCGTGCCTTCGTAGATGGTCGTGACCCGTACATCACGGAGGTAGCGCTCCGCAGGGAACTCACGAATGTAGCCATAGCCGCCGTGCACCTGCACGGCGCGGTTGCAAATCCGATTCGCGGCCTCACTCGCGAAGACCTTGGCCATGGAGGCTTCTTGGCTGAACGGCTCGCCCGCCTCTTTCAGTGTCGCCGCGCGCCAGCACAGCAGCGACGCTGCGTCGAGCTCGGTGCGGCTGTCCGCGAGCATCCACTGAATCGCTTGAAAATCTGCGATGGGCTTGCCGAACTGTACGCGATCTTTGGCGTAGCGGACGCTCGCGTCGAGGGCAGCGGTCGCGATCCCCACGGATTGTGAGCCGATCCCGATACGCCCGCCGTCCAGCGCCATCATCGCGATCTTGAAGCCACCGCCGAGCTCACCCAGCAGCGCGCTCTTGGGCAGCTCTAGGTTGTCGAAGGTCAGCGGGACGGTGTTCGACGCGCGCAGCCCGAGCTTGTCCTCTTCGCGGCCGATGCTCAGGCCCTTCGCTCCTTTTTCCACGAGGAAGCATGAGATGCCCTTGGTGCCGGGGCCACCGGTCCGCGCCCACACCACCATCACCCCCGCGTAGCCGCCGTTGGTGATCCACTGCTTCTGTCCGTTCAAGACCCAGCCGTCGCTGGTCTCCCGCGCGCTGGTCGTCATCGCGCCCGGATCGCTGCCAGCGCCCGGCTCGCTGAGCGCGAAGGCGCCGGTGACGTGCTCACCGCTGGTGATCTTGACCACATGCTCCAAGCGCTGCGCCTCAGTCCCAAAGTGCTGGATCACCTCCGCGACCATGTTGGTCACCGCCATCGTCACCGCGGTCGACGCGCAGGCTCGCGCGATTTCGATCATCGCTAGGCTGTAGGCGAGGCTGCCTGCTCCCGCGCCGCCGTACTCGGGTTTGACGTTCACCCCCAACAGCCCGAGCTTCGCCAAGCCAGCCACCAGCTCCAGCGGAAAGCGCCCTTCACGGTCCAACGTCGCGGCTTGAGGCAAGATCTCACGGGTCGCGAAATCGCGCGCGGTGCGTTGAACCAAGATCTGCGTTTCGTTGAACTCAAACTGCATGCGTGGTTCTCCTAACGCCGCCCCCGCTGACGATCAATGCTGGGCTGCGCAGGCGCGCCAAGCTCACGCGAAACTTTCATGACCGCGCCGGGAGAGCTGCGCTTGACCGAAGATCTCAAAGCGAGGGCTGGCTGCATTTGCTAGCCTCCACCCCGATGGCTAAGCGACGTTTCTCAAGGTTTTTGATGGCAGGAGCGCTCACGGGGCTGGGCGCGACGGCGGCGCCTCAGGCAGCGCAAGCGTTCCCTGGCTTCTTTGTGGGTAAGGACGATCAGGCTCGAACCAGCACCTCCGCTCACGTGGTGGTGATGCATCGTGACCAACGCACGGTGGTCACCGTGATGACGGACTATGACGGGCCGAGCCAAGAGTTCGCGCTGGTGATGCCGCTGCCCGAAGACGTGTCGATGGATCACGTGACGACCCTGAAGCGCGACTTCGTGAGCCGCCTTGACCAGCTCACGGCGCCGCGTTTCCACGAGTTCTGGGAGATGGATCCGTGTGAGCCAGGCAAGACCGAGCAGGAGTGGGAGCGTACGCTCACCGCGTCCGCTGAGACGGCCTTCCTCGGGGGTGGGTCGCCGACCAGCGGTAAAAAAGTGGCGAAGGAGATGACGCTCACCGTCGAGCCCGAGTTCAAGCACGCCAGTGAGTACAGCTTCAAGCTGCTCGACCAAGCCGACTCGGCTGGCATCACTGCCTGGCTAGAGAAGCAAGGCTACAAGCTGCCCGCGGGGACAGCTGAGGCAGTCAAGCCCTACATCGAGGCCAAGCAGCGTTTCCTCGTGGCGACGGTCGATCAGGCTAAGGTCGAGCTGCTGGCCGATGGGCGCGCTCAGCTCAGCCCGATCCGGTTTTGGACGGAGACCAAGTACAACAAGATCCCTTCCACCCTTGGGCTGCTCAGCTCGGGCGGAAAGAAGCAAGAGCTGGTGGTGATCGCGTTAGATCCGGACAAGCGCTACGAAGCCAAGAACTACGACAACGTGTTCCCGCCGACGAACCTGAGCGTCGACTTCGTGGTCAAGGAGCGCATGGGCGAGTTCTACGCCGGGCTACACGACCTGTTGCTCGCCAAAAACCCCCGCGGCATCCTGAACGAGTACGCTTGGACCAGCCTTGAGTGCGGCCAGCCGTGCCCCAACCCTCCGCTGTATATCCACGAGCTGTTGAGCCTTGGCGCCGACGTGTTTGAAGCCGCCCTAGACGATGACGTGAGGAACCCGAAGCCGCCGGAGCGCACCGAAGAGGAAGAGAAGGCCTACGAAGCGTTGAAGAAGAAGGACGAGAAGAAGGCCTCAGATATTTCTCGTGCGGAAATTGCTCGTCGTAAGGCGCTGGTCGCGCGACATGCGTATGTGATCAGTCGGCTCCATCACCGCTACGACAAAGACACCCTCAAGGCCGACATCGAGATCGGGCCTGGTGGCAACATGCGCGGAGGTGTCGAGGCGCCCAAGGGACCGAAGGGCGAGCTACCGATTGAGTCCAAACCCGCAGATCGCAGCATGCTGCAGACTCGCTACGTGAACCTGCACGCCGATAAATCTGTGCTCAAATGTGAGAACCCTGAGCGCTGGCGCTGGGGCAAGGCACCGCGCACCTACCGCGGGCTGCGCAAGATCTGGGTCGCGGAGGATCTGTCAACTCGCGACCGTAAGGAAATTGTTCCGGCCAAGGTGGTGAACACGCCGGTGCCAGCGCTCGACCTGGCGGGCAAGGTTGAAGAGCCGACGCCAGGCGCGGCGCCTGCGAGCAGCGCTGGCGGCGAGGAGAAGAAGGGATCAGGGTGCCAGATGTCAGCTCCAGCGCCGGGAGCCTCTGGCTCTGGGGTCTCCGCGCTGCTGTTGGGTCTAGGCCTCGCGTGGGCCCGGCGCCGCAAGGCGCGCTGACGCCGCTAGCTGCCGCGCGCGGCTGGCAGGCGCCGTGGCTGGCTCGCTGACCGCGAGACTCGGCCTACTCGTCGCTGAACGGGCTGGTCACGCCGTGGTGCGATCCGAAGTAGAGGCGGAGCACGTCTCGGGCGACTTCGTTGGCCTTGTAGTGCCAGACGGCGTCGTTCATCAAGAGTACGCTCACCACCACCTTGGGGGAGCGCGCGGGCGCGAAGCCGACGAACCACGACGTGGTGGGGGACTCCTTTGAGGGCTTGAGCGTGCCAGTCTTGCCTGCCACGCGGATCCGCGGCAGATAGCTCTGGCCGTCTTTGCGGCTAAATGCCTCAAGGGATGTGCCCCCGCTGACTGTGACCTCCATCATGCGGCGCAGTCGGCGGGCGGTGCTGCGCTTGAGCTTGCGCTCGCCTCGCACGACCTGCTCCGGAGCGCGGTAGTCTTGCCAGGCCTCGACCAGCGTCAGCTCTGAACTCAGGCCTCCCAGCGCGACCAAGCCCGCGATGTGAGCCGCGCCGACCGCGGTGATTTGGGTGTCACCGAAGCCCGCCGCCGTGCGCGCGAACTGCAGGTCGTTGTAGGGGATCTCAACGTGGCCTACGATCGCCGGCTGACTAAACGGAAGGTCGTGGCCGAAGCCGAAGCGGGTCGCGATGTCCTGAAGCTGCTCACGCATCAGAAAGCGCGTGGCCAACTGCGCGAACACGGCGTTGCGGCTGTGGCCTAGCGCCGAGCTGAAGTTCGCACACAACGCGTGGGCAGACCTCGCGGGCTCCAGGTGTTTGCGTTCAATCCGGCGATGCCCGCCGTCGGTGCACACCTTGAGGCTCGGTGAGACCCGAGCGCGCTCGAGCAGGGTGGCTGCGGTCACCAACTTGAACAGGCTGGCGGTTGGCGCGGCGTAGCCGAAGGCGACGCGACCTTGAGCGCTTTGCTCATGGCTGATGTCCGTCACGGCTAGGACCTTGCCGGTCGTGATGTCGGTTACGATGATCGCGCCCCGCACGGTGTGGGCGCGTCGCAGCAGTTTTTCTGTTCCGTGCTGTAACGCAGGCTGTAAGGTGAGCTGTGCTTCGCTGCCGTCATGGGTCTTGGCGAAGACCTTGCCGTCTGCGTAGCGCAAGTGGGCTAGATCGACCCGCGGCGGAGTAGGGGTCTTGGGTGCAGAGAGACCTAGCGGGATCACCCGGGCCTGCTCAGGCGCGGCGTGGGGTCGATCGGCACCTTCCGCGGCACTTGCTTCCGCATGGAGCGTATGGGGGAGCGCGGCCAGCAACCCGACGCCGAGCAGCGCAGGCAGCGCGGCACGCCATGATGGTCGGTGCAGCGCGCCGCCAAGCTTCGCTAAGGCGGCGAGGGCAGAGGGCAGCCCAGCAGACACACGCTGGGTCCAGCCACCAACGGGGGTTGAGTTGAGGTCAGGCACAGCACCGGGATAGGGAAGGCCGGGTCAGTCGGCCAAGAAACCTACATGTAGGCAAGATCCTGGGGAGCACGCTGAAGTGCTTCGAGATCTGCCTATTGAAGTGGGTTGATCCCCATGCTTTGCGACTGAACAGGTAGGTAGATGTGGGATAGTTGGCCAGGTTAGGGTGCTGGTCACTACGATCCGTCGAGTCGGCCCTAGGTTGTCTGCCGGCGCGGGAGGGAGCATGAGTATCCACACATTGAACGCTGGCGAGCGGTGCTGGCGCCATCGGCGCGGTTTGCGCGCCAGGACTGACTTTCCTGTTACCGTGCGGGAAGGAAGCATCAGGGCGGACGGCCGCTGCGTCGAGCTCTCAGCCTCGGGCGCCATCGTGGTGCGTGGGGGTGAGGGCGTCCACGGGTCGACGTTGCTTCGCTTGGAGCTCTACCTACCTGAGCGGCACCGCGCCATCGTCGCGTTGGCACGTCGGATCTGGGCTCAGGGCGCTCAGCAGGCGTTTCGGTTCGAGCGGCTCACCGACGCGGACCGTTTGAGCCTGGCCGAACATGTTGATCTGGCTCAGCTGCGGGGTCAGCTCCTAGCCTAGCGCGACGCCCCGATTTGTGGGCCAGAGAGCGCCACAGCCTCTACAGCTTCTCCAGATCACACGCGAGTCGTTGCCAGTTGTCGCCTCCGCGGGCGGCCACGGCACGGGACGAAATCCCCGAAGCGCGCCGCCCACCGCGGCGCAAAACACCTCCGATAAGCAGTTAGGTTCTAGTATGCGTTCGACCCCCATCGTCTCTCTTTTCAGCGTCGCGTTCGCGCTTGGTCTTGGCGGTTGCCTGGTGCCGGTCGCGCAGGTGGAGGAAGCCCAATCCGCGCTGCGAGTTGAGCAGCGAGCACACCGCGCTACCGCTGAGCGCATGTACGCACAGGCCAAGCGGCTCGGCGAAGCGGAGCGCGCGCTTGAGCAAGCTAAGCAAGCTACGCCAGCCGTCTCGCCGGATGAGGCTGCGCAGGCTCAGTTCGACTACGACGTCGCGACCAAGCAGCGAGATGAGGCTGAAGCGGTGGTCGAGCAACTGCGCGGGGAGCTAGCTCGGATCGGCGGTCACCTCAAGGCGTACGCCGGAGATCGCGAGCGCTTGGCTCAGGAGCTCGAGGCCAAGCAGCAGCAAGCCGCGGCGCTGGCGCTGGTAGAGCGCGCGAGCCAGGCGCAAGTCCTCGTCATGCGAGATCTCGCGCTCGAATTCCATGCGGAGATCAAGCAAGGCAGCGTGAAGCTCTCGTCGCCGCGCGGCTTCGCGGTGATCGAGCTCGCGGGCAGCCAGCTCTACGACGCAGATGGCGACCTCAACGCCGCTGGTACGACCCTGCTGCGGCGCGTGGCCAAATGGGTGAAGGCTGCGCCGAGCGCTGACGCCGACGCGGGCCAGGCCAGCTTCAAGCTCGAGATCTCCGAGCGCTCTAGCAACCCGGAGACTGAGTCGTCGCTGCTCAGGCTGAGCCAGGTAGCGGAAGCGCTCGCCGCAGCTGGCGTGGGGTCCGAGCGGGTCACTGTCAGCGTCGACGGTGAGGACGCCGGCGCCAAGGCCGCGTCTGCCAGCCAGGCCCGCTGGCTGGTGGTCGGGATCTCTGCGGTGACCAGCGCTACCCAGGCTCAGGACGCGGATCAAAGCTGACGCGGAACTCTGCTGCGTCTTCGGGGTTGCGCCCACGGGGTGCCGCGACGACCTCGACGCCTGGTTCCGTACGCAGGGCTTCGACGATCGCGCGGAGCAGCGCCGGCCGCAGGCTCTGCTGAAAGCGCTGGTGCCATGCGTAGCCGTCTTGCTCCCCGGAGTAGTCCTCGGGGAACTCAGCTGAGAGGTGCAGGTGGACGGCGAACTCACGCTCTTCGACGTGCCTCATGTGGCTAGCCCGACCGGGCAGCTCACCCCCGTCCCACCGAGCCCGCAGTAGCCGCCTGGGTTCTTGGCCAGGTACTGCTGGTGGTAGTCTTCGGCGTAGTAGAACTCAGGCGCCTCGAGTATTTCCGTGGTGATTTGCGGGTGACCTGCCCGGCTCAGCTCCTGCTGATAGGCGCGCTTGCTGTGCTCGGCTAGCTCACGCTGCTCGGCGTCGTAGCAGTAGATCCCCGAGCGGTACTGAGTTCCGACGTCGTTGCCTTGGCGCATGCCCTGGGTCGGGTCGTGGGCCTCCCAGAACACGCGCAGCAGCGCTGCGTAGCTGATCAGCGTCGGGTCAAAGACCACCCGCACCACCTCAGCGTGTCCGGTGAGTCCACTGCACACCTCTTCATAGCTGGGGTTTGGAGTGCTCCCCGCGGCGTAGCCTGCCTGAGTCGAGAACACGCCAGGCTGCTGCCAGAAGCGGCGCTCAGCGCCCCAGAAGCAGCCCAGCGCGAACAGCGCGAGCTGCTTGCCGGGGAACGGTGGGCTCATGGGGTGGCCCGATACGAAGTGGCGCTCGGCGACGGGCAGCGGCTGCTCGCGGCCTTTGAGCGCAGCGTTGGGTGTGGGCGTGTGGACCGGATCGCGACCGAAGGACATGCCCGGAGGATAAGACGAGCAGCGCCTACTGCCCACCCCCCAAGGAGGGGGAGCGATGGCGCGCCCCTGGTGAGCGTCGGTGCTTTCCCTGCGACAACGGGCCTGAGGCTCGCGTGGCGTGGGCGAATGAGCCGCAGACTGGCGTGGTCACTCAGCGAAGCGCTCGAAACCTGCGACGCTACGCCCCCCATCGACGACCACCTCGTGCCCCGTGATGAACGGGCTGTCGAGCAGAAACAGCACGGCGCGGGCGATGTCGTCGGCCTCGCCGAGGCGCCCCAGGGGGATGCGCGAGGCGAGCAGCGCGCTGGTCTCGGTCGTCATGTTCGGGGGTGGCAGGACGGTGCCCGGGGCGACCGCGTTGACGCGCACCGCTGGTGCTAGCTCGAGGCTGAGCGTGCGCATCAAGTGTCGCAGCGCGGCTTTGGAGACGGTGTATGGCAGGTAGTTTCTGAAGGGCACGGTGGCGCTGGAGCAGGTGATGAAGGTGACGCTGCCAGCGCTGGCCGTGAGCGCTGCTGCGGCGTGCTGGGCGAGCACGAACGGTGCGCGCAGGTTTAGGTGGAGCGCGCGATCCCAGGCTGCGTCGTCGACGTCGCGGAGCGGGACACGCTCGAAGTTTGCCGCGCTCGGCACCAGTAAATCGAGGCCACCCAGCTGAGCAAGGCTCTGCTCGACCAGTTGCCTCGCGGAGTTACGAACGCTCAGATCTGCTTGAAGCGCGACGCCGTCTCCACCTAGCTCACGCAGCTTAGCGACGGTGGCGTCAGCGCCGCCGCGGCTGGTGTGGTAGTGGACAGCGACGCGCGCGCCGCGGGCGCCTAGCGCGAGGGCGATGGCTTGGCCGACTCGGGTGCCGGCGCCGGTGACCAGTGCTCGGAGTGGGGCCATTTTTCCGTGTGGAGATAAACGAGCGGGCGCGCGGTTGTGTGCGCGTCGGCTACAGGTCGAAGCTCACCTTGGCGGGCCATGAGCCAGGGCTGGGGAATTTGGCTGCGCGCAACAGGTCGACCACGCAGTCGGCGGCGGTGCTGTCCGCGGCGCTGCTCTGCGCCAGGCCCACGCCCAAGGCGTCACCGCCGGTGCCGATGTACATGGTCACCGACAGCGTGCCAGCGCCGCCGGACTTGCACTCACTGATCTTGTCAGCGAGGCCGTCCAGGGTCTCGCGCACGCGCTCGGCGTCCCACATCACCGGCGGGCGCACGTCGTTGATCATGTCGAAGTCTAGGCCCTTCTGGGCCAAGCCGTGGACGCCGCCTTGTGGGCTGGGCCAGGTGCGCTTGGCGAGCACCGAGAGCAAGCATTTCTCTGTGTCACGGTCGCCGAGCGTCGTGCGCTCGATGAACGCCTCAGCCAGCGCCCCGCGCTGATCGACCTTCAGGTTGAACTCGACGTTACCGCCCAGAAATTCGACCCGCTTGGCGCCTGCGTTCATGCACGCCTGCATGTCTGGCAGCGCGGCTTCGAAGGTCTTGATCACCTCGGCCTTGTCCAGCGCGCCGATCTCTGCGGAGACATCCGGCAGGTTGCCTGAGCTACGGCGAGGCGACTCGTCGTGAGTTGCGTCATCTGCAGACTTCGACGGCGGCTCACCGCCGCCACAGCCCGAGAGCGAGGTGCAGAGCGCAGCAACAAAGAGGATGGTGTGTCGCATAGGTCGCTCGCAAATTAGGCCTTCAGCAGCCAGTTGGCGATCACCAGGCGCTGGATCTCGCTGGTCCCCTCATAGATCTCAGTGATGCGCGCGTCGCGGTAGTGGCGCTCGATGCCGTACTCTGTCGTGTAGCCGTAGCCGCCGTGGATCTGGATCGCCGCGTGGGTGATGCGGGTGCAGGCCTCAGAGGCGTACAGCTTGGCTGAGGCGCTCTCCAGGCTGTGGCGCACGCCGCGGTCCTTTAGCGCTGCCGCACGGAGAGTGAGCAGGCGGGCGGCGTCGAGCTCGGTCGCCATATCGCTCAGCTTGAACTGGATGGCTTGGAAATTGGCGATGGGTTGGCCAAACGCCTTGCGCTCTTTGGCGTAGGCGACGCTCTTCTCCAGGCCAGCGCGCGCGATGCCCAGCGCTTGGGCGGCGATCCCGATGCGCCCGCCGTCAAGGGTCGCCATCGCGACCTTGAAGCCGCCGCCCACCTGACCCAACACAGCCGTCTCTGGGAGCTCAAGGTTCTCGAAGAAGACCGTGCAGGAGTGGGCAGCTTTGATGCCCATCTTGTCGTCGTGGTGCCCTACGGTCAGCCCTGGCGCGTCTGTCGGCACGATGAACGCGGTGTGCTTCACCTTGTCAGCGCCGCGCTCGGTCACCGCGAACACGATCATGTAGTCAGCGTGCGGGCCGTTGGTGATGAAGTTCTTGCTGCCGTTCAGGATCCACTTGTCACCGCGCTGTTCAGCCACGGTCTGCATGGTCTGGGCGTCGGACCCGCTCATGGGCTCGGTCAGCCCGAAGCAGCCGAGCTTGTCCCCCGCAGCGCAGGGGGCGAGGAGCTCCGCCTTCTGCGCGTCGGTCCCGAACTTGAGCAGCGGATCACAGAACAGCGAGTTGTTCACGCTCATGATCACGCCGCACGAAGCGCAGCCGCGGCTGATCTCTTCCATCGCGAGCACGTAGCTGATGCAGTCGAGCCCCGCGCCGCCGTGCTCGGTGGGGACCGCCACGCCAAGAAACCCGAGCTCTGCCAGCTGGCTCACGATCTCTTTCGGCCAGCGCGCCTGCTTGTCGAGCTCCGCGGCTTTCGGAGCGATCTCTCGATCCGCGAAGTCACGGGCGGTTTGTTGAAGCAGGGCCTGTTCGTCGGTCAGCTGAAAATCCATCGCGCGCTAACTTACTCGCCACGCCCCGCGTCACAAGCGACGCCAGCGGCGACGGGTGTTTTTTTCGTCTACGCAGGCCCCGAGGCAGCCAGGCTGGTGGGCTCAGGCACGAGTGATTCCAGCCCCAGTGTTGACTTGCCCTAGCGGCGCTCCGGGCTCGGGGGTGTTGGGGATCGCGCTAAGCGGACGCCGCTCGGGATCGCGCTCAGCTCGCGCAGCAGGCAAGGCTTGCTGCGTACGCCGACTCCTACGCGAGCCTTACGCAGCATGGCGGCGTCGAACGCGCTGTCGCCGAACGCCGCCAGCCAGGGTGTCGCTCCGAGGAGCGCCTCGCCGACCGACGCCTTACCCTCTGCGTAGGTGGTGGGGCCCTCCACCGCGGCGTCGACGACGCTGCCTTGCATTGCCGTACGGATCCCTTGAATGTCAGCTCTCGCGAAGCCGTAGGTCGCGCCCGCGACCTCAACCACCGCGTCCGGGGACGCGCTGATCAAGACGCAGCGAAGGCCCTGGGAGCGCGCCCACTCCAGCACCTGATTCGACTCCGGGATGCGGCGCTCACCCAGCCTTCGCTGGCTGAGCACGTGGCTGACGAAGGCCTGGCGCGAGGTGGCCGTCCAACCTGCGAAGCACCACGCCATCAACTCGCAGATCGCGCGCTCTGCCACGCGCTCAGCGACGTAGCCTCGGTACACCGCGTGGGCTAGCTGCAGCGCGCGTTGCTCGGCGGGGCCAGCGGTCTCGGCCTCAACACCGTGACGCGCCGCGAACGCCTGCAGCGGGGCCAACACCTCGGCCTTGAGGCCGCCCTGCTCAAGCAGCGCGTGGAACACGTCTTCGCCCACGTCGCCCGTCCACAGCGTGCCGTCGCCGTCGAAGGCCAGCGCGGCGGCGGGACCTGTGGCGGGGAGCTGAGCTGAACCTTGCGCGGGCGGGCTCAACAACCCCCCAAGGCGGGAGGCGAGGGACAATTCGCCCTGCAAATGGGCGATCAGCTCGAGGGCCGTCAGCTCGGGCGGGCTGCGTTCATCAGCTGGTTTGTCCATCACGGTCACGCGTCACCCGCTCGCTCAGCACCGGGGGTTTGGCGCTCGCGCCACCATTTTTCTGCATGGGAATGATCTTCCAAGGTGTCGATCTCCATGTAGGCGCCGTGGGTGTCCTCGCGGTGCATCTCCACCCCCTCCGCTAGCATTTCCGCGAGTAAATCAAGCAGGTAGGCGCGCTCAAACGTGCGCCCCTCCCGGTACAGCTTGCCCGTGAAGGCCGCGGCCGCGCGATCGAAGGCGCGGGTGAGCTGCGCCGCGCCCGTGGGGGTCGCCTTCATCACCCCGATGAACTCCCCCGAGCAGCGCTCGCTGTCTAAAGTGCGGCTGATCTCGAGCACCCGCGTGCCCGCAGCGCGCAGCTTCTCTGCGTCGCTCTCGGGGTGCTGCTCGCGGTCTAGGTAGCGACGACGCCAGTCGGTGTCGCAGCCCAAGCTGAGGTCGTGAGGGCTGGCCAGCAGCTTGCGCACGATGTCGGCGTCGTAAACGATGTCAGCGTACGTCGACAGGAAGCCCGCGCTCAGGTGCTCCCGCGCGCACATCAGCGACGCCAAGATGTTGTTGTGCTCCCAGTCGGCGTTGCGCACATAAGTAAACTCGGGATAGCGCTCGCGCACCACGTGCTCCGCGTAGCCCGAGATAAAGATCACGTCGCGGCGCTGGATCCCAGCGCCGGTGAGGGCATCCAAGATCCACTCGAGCATCGGGCGACCCATCACGTGCACCAGCGTCTTCGGGATCTCGTCGGTCTTGTGCTGCAAACGGCTGCCGCGGCCGGCGCCAATGATGATGGCTTTCATGTGGGACAGAGTCTGTGCCGGGCGGCGCGAACATCGCAACCGCGCGCCGCTCACCGCCCACAAAACACACGCGTTCGCCTGGGAGTCTGAGCGCTGAAGCGCGCGCGGGCGCTGGGCGCATATACAGTTGAGCTTGAGGGCGCTTTTCGCCATGGTGCGCGGCCATGAGCCAAGCCGCCGAATGGAAGCTGAACGAGCCGCGCTTTTTAGATCTCTTGGGGCAGATGATCGAGCTCGGCCCCAAGCTGCAGAACTCACCCGACGCCGGCTTGATCCCAGAGGAAGCCTTGGTCGCCGATCTCGTCGAAGCCGCGCTCGCGCCCCACATCGCCAGCGGCTTCTTGACGTTCGAGCGCCTGTCAGGTCCAGGCTACGAGCGCCGCCCGAGCGTCGTGATCAGCATTCAGGGCAGCGGCCCGGGCAGCATTGGCTTCGTCGGGGCGCACTTTGATGTGGTGCCGGCGGACTGGGAGGCAGAGCAGTGGGAGCGCGACCCGTTCAAGCTGTGGGTGGGTGATGACGGCACGCTGTATGGCCGTGGCGTGACGGATTGCCTGGGTCACGTCGCGCTGCTGACCGATTTCGTCGCCCAGTTGGCGGAGCGCGGCGCGCGTCCGTCACGCAGCATCAAGATCGTGCTGATCAGCAACGAAGAAGAGGCGCCGATCGCCGAGTGTGGCCTCGACTATGTTGTTTCCGCGGGGGCCCTGGCCGATCTGAAGGACGGGCCGATTTACTGGCTGGACAGCGCTGATTTCGGGCCGACCGTCGGCACCGGCGGCACGGGGATGTGGGAGCTGCGGGTCAAGGGGGTGGCTGGCCACTCAGGTCTAATGCACAACTGCGTGAACGCCTTGGAGCTGGGTATGCACACGGCGCTCGAGATGGTGCGCTGGTTCGAGGGGGCCTACCCAACCCACGCGGACGAGGCGCGCTATGGCTTCCTCTCAAGCTCGACGCTGAAGAGCACCGTGGTGCAGGTAAACAATGAGAAGATCACCAAGGTGCCGGGCGACGCGATAATCCGCGGGGATATACGTCTGGTGCCTTTCTATGACATGCGCCAGGCGCTGCAGGGGGCGATCGACTTCGTCGCCGGGTTAGACAAGGCGATCCAGGCAGATGACCCGCCAGCTGGATTTCCTCGCGTAAAAACTGTGGATGGGCATCGCGGCTCGGTGAAGCTGGTGGCGAAGGGGCGCACTATCGAGGGCATCGCTTGCGACCTTGATTCCCCAGGGCTTCAAGCGCTGGTCGACGCGATGCGCGACGCGCGCGGCCCGGACGGCGCGAGGCCGTACGCTATGACCGGGTCGCTGCCGCTGGTGCGCGATTTGCAGCGCAGCGGCTTCGACGTGCAGATCACTGGCTTTGGGCGGTCCACCTACTATCACGCGCCGAATGAGCAGGCCACGCTGGAGCATTTCCGTCAGGGTTTCGCGATCCTAGGCGGGATCTGCGAGCGCCTGAGCTGACCCGCCGCTGAGGCGAGACCCAGCGCTCGGATGCGCTGGCGTTTGCCCGCGGCGTGGGCCACGCTAGCGCTGGACGGCGCCGCGCCTGGTCTTGGGCTCACGCCCTCTGCATGCTCTGGGCGCGGCCTATTACTGCACAGCTAACAGTCACTTCATCGCAACTGAGTCATCCACTTCGAGGAAGCCATGCCTATCGCCACCCACGAGCAATACCAGGAGATGCTGACCCGCGCCCGCCAGGGCAAGTACGCATTCCCGGCCATCAACGTCACGAGCCTAGAGACGCTGAGCGCGTCCATGGCCGCCTTCGCGGAGGTGGAGGCTGATGGCATCATTCAGATCTCCACCGGTGGCGGCAAGCACGCCTCGGGACCCATCGGCGACATGGCGTTCGGCGCTGAGGTGCTGGCAGAAGCGGCTCAGCGCCTGGCTTCCCGCTACGATGTGCTGTTCGCCCTGCACACGGATCACTGCCACCCGGCGAACCTCAAGCCGTTCTTGGATCCTTTGCTGGCTGCTTCGAAGCGCCGCGTCGACGCGGGGCAGGGGCCGCTGTTTCAGAGCCACATGTTCGACGGCTCCGAGCTTAGCCTCGCGGAAAATCTCAAGATCAGCGAGGACTACTTGGCGCGCTGCGCTGCCCTGAACATCATCCTGGAGATCGAGACAGGCGTGGTCGGCGGCGAAGAAGACGGGCACGACACCAGCGGCGTCTCAAAAGAGAAGCTCTACACCACCCCTGAAGAGATGGTGGAGGCGTACGAGCGCCTGAACGGCAAGGGCGGTTGGATGTTGGCGGCGACCTTCGGCAACGTCCACGGGGTGTACAAGCCGGGCAACGTCAAGCTGGCCCCGAGCATCTTGCGCGACGGTCAGGCCGCGGTGAAGGCCAAGCACGCGACCCCAGAGAACCCGCTGCTTTTAGTGTTTCACGGAGGATCCGGTTCGAGCCTGGAGGAGATCCACGAGACGCTCGACTACGGGGTGGTCAAGATGAACGTGGACACCGACTGTCAGTACGCGTTCTCGCGGCCCATCGCCCACCATATGTTCAAGAACTACGACGGCGTGCTGAAGGTCGACTTGGAGGTGGGCAACAAGAAGGTCTACGATCCGCGCTCCTACCTGAAGCTCGCCATCGAGGGCATGAAGCAGCGCGTGATCATCGCGGCTCAGGATCTGCGCTGCGTCGGCAAGTCGCTCATCAAGTAGCGTTGGCGGCGGCAGCCCTCCGCTACGAGTTGGGCTGCCGCGCGCTGAAGCCGGCTTGGGCTGGCCGCGGCGGTCCGGCCAAGTCGGGCCTCCTGGCCAGATCCACGCGTCGCGCTGGCAGCTACTCCTCTTCGCTGCGCAGCGCGGCGACCACGCTGAGATCTTCGAGGGTGGACAGGTCGCCTTGGGCTTCTCGGCCGACCGCGATGTCTTTGAGCAGCCGCCGCATGATCTTTCCGCTGCGTGTCTTGGGCAGCGCGTCGGTGAAGCGCACCTTCGCGGGGCGGGCGAACTTACCGATCTCCTGGCCTACGTGCTCAATCAGTTGAACAGCCAACTCAGGGCTCGGAGCGAAGCCCGGCTTGAGGCTCACGAACACCACGATCGCCTGGCCCGTGACCTCATCGGGTCTCGGGACCGTCGCTGCTTCCGCGACGGAAGGGTGAGACACTAGGGCGCTCTCGATCTCCGCGGTGCCGATGCGGTGACCCGAGACGTTGAGCACGTCGTCGATGCGGCCGATCACGGTGAAGTAGTTGTCTTGGTCGCGGTGCGCGCCGTCGCCGGTGAAGTAGCAGCCCTCCACCTCGCTCCAGTACTGGTCTTGGTAGCGCGCGTCGTCGCCCCAAATGGTGCGCAGCATGCTCGGCCAGGGCCGCCGGACGACTAGTAGACCGGCGGAGCCGGCTGGCACGTCCTGGTTCTCCTTGTTCACCACCGCCGGCTCGACGCCGAAGAAAGGCAAGCCGCAAGAGCCTGGCTTCGCCGCGGCGGCCCCAGGGAGCGTGGTCATCATGATGGCGCCGGTCTCAGTTTGCCACCAGGTGTCGATGACCGGGCAGCGCTCCTTACCCACCTCCTTGTGGTACCAAATCCAGGCCTCTGGGTTGATGGGCTCACCCACCGTGCCAAGTAGCCGCAGGGAAGCGAGCGAGGCCTTTCTTACCCACTCAGTCCCGGCCTTGACGAAGGCGCGGATGGCCGTGGGTGCGGTGTACAGGATGCTGACCTGGTGCTTGTCGATCAACTCCCAGAAGCGACCCCAATCAGGTTGATTCGGCGCGCCCTCGTACATGACGCAGGTCGCGCCGTTGGCGAGCGGACCGTAGACGATGTAGCTGTGCCCGGTCACCCAGCCCACGTCAGCGGTGCACCAGTACACGTCGTCCTCCCGGAGATCGAAGGCGTATTTGGTCGACAGGTACGTGCCCGCGAGGTAGCCCGCCGTGGTGTGGAGGACGCCCTTGGGCATCCCGGTGGAGCCCGACGTGTACAAGATGAACAGCGGGTGCTCTGCCTCTACCTCGGTGGCTTCGGCGGCGGTCGCTGGATCTGCGGTCGCCACGGCCGCGTACCAGTCTAGATCGCGACCCTCGACCATCTCGATGTCGACGCGCTCGGGCAGCCTGCGGTAGACGACGACCTTCTCCACCGTCGGCGTCTCGGTGACCGCGTGGTCGACCGTTGCCTTGAGCGGTACGACCTTACCGCGGCGCAGCGCGCCGTCTTGGGTCAGCACCACCTTCGCCCCGCAGTCGTTGATGCGGTCGCGCAGCGCGTCGGCGGCGAAGCCGCCGAACACCACGCTGTGGGGCGCCCCGATGCGGGCGCAGGCCAGCATGCCGATCACGACCTCCGGCACCATGCCCATGTAGATGGCGACGCGGTCACCCTTCTCGACGCCGAGCGACTTGAGGAGCGCGGCGAACGCGACGACTTGCGCGTGGAGGTCGGCGTAGCTCAGCGTCCGAGACTCCCCCGGCTCGCTCTCCCAGATGATGGCGGCCTTGTCTTTCCGTGAGGAGTCGAGATGACGGTCGAGGCAGCTCTCGGTGATGTTCAGCGTGCCGTCGGCGAACCAGCGCGCGTGGTGCGCGTCCCACTCGACCAGGGTGGTCCATGGCTTCTTGAAGGGTAGCTCTTGGAGCTCGCGCCGCCAGAACGTCTCTGGCTCATCGAGGCTCTCACGGTACAGCCGCTCGTACTCTGCCAGCGACGCGACGCGCGCGTCGTCGCGGAAGGCTGCTGTGGGCTCGAAGCGCCGATTTTCCAGTGAGAACTTACCGATTGCATCCGTCATGGCCGGCGATGGTACCTCACTCGGCGCGCTCGGTGGTCGACCGTTTCGCTGCGATTGGGTGGCAGTGGCGCGCCACCGCGCCCAGCGCATCCACGCAGACGCAGCAGGTTCGTTAGGCGCCGAGGAGCGCCGTCCCTCCACCCCCGCCCCTAAGGTCAGGCTGGTTGGCAGGCGCTATTTCGCGGCGCTTGAGCTGGTCCATTGGCTCCAGCCAAAGCGGAGCCCCACGCCGGCGGTCACCAAGCCGTTTTCGCTGTAGGTTTTGTCGCCTGCCAGATCGCCGCTGATGCTGGAGGTGCCGTTGAAATAGGCAAGCGCCGCGAGCCCTAGGAGCCAGTGGCCGGCGTTGTACTGCGCGCCGAGCTCCACCATAAAGTAGGGGTCGACGCCGCTCGCGCTGCCGCCTGGCGAGGCGTCGGTTGCTTTGAGCTCAACGCTTTGACGCACCGTCCCGAAGCCTAGCGCGCCGGAGAAGCGCAGCTTTTTGCCGCTGCTGAACAAGCGCAGGTTGCTGCCGAAGCGCGCCGAACGCAGCGAGTATTCCCGTGCGGCAACGCCAGAGCCACCGGTGGAGCAAACTTGGTCGCGCTCGCAGGCCTTCACGTCGTGGCTCGCGCCCTCGACTAGTGCCTCGATGGCGACTGAGCTCCAGACGCGGTATCCGCCGTGAAATCCGAACGAGCCGCCGCCGGTCTCTTGCGCGTCGTCCGCCAGCAGCGACGGGTTAGCGCTGACGGAGAGCGCGTTCAGTGAGCCGATGAGATACCAACCGCGCTGCTCTCGCGGGGGTGGAGGGGGCACCCCTGGGCGGTCCACGATGACGTCCTTGTGCGAGCCTGTGCCGATATCCGCGGTCAGCTTCAGCGTGCGGCCAAGCACCACCAGGATCTCGCGCTCGAACGTCTCATGGCCCTGCTTGTAGACCTGGACGAGGTGCGTGCCTGGCTCGAGCGGTCCGCTGTAGCGCTGATACGCCAGCGCTTGGCCGTCGATCGCGATGGCGGCGCCCGCGTCGCTGGCGCTGATCTCTACGAAGCCCTTGGTGGCGCGCAGCTCGATGTTGAGCGGCTTCGCCGCGTCGCCGCTGGCGATGCGCACGACCTGATCTGCGCTGGCGTAGCCAAGTGCTTCCGCGTGCAAGCGGTGCTCGCCGACGTTGGCGCGGATGGGCTGAGCCAGCTGCTCTGGCGTCAGCAGTTTGCCGTCAAAGCTGACCCGCGCGTGGCTTGGGGTGACGCGGATCGTGACGCGACCTACCAGCCCCTCCAGCTCATCCATGGTTTGCCTCACGGATTGGATCTGAGCTTCGGTCAGCTCGCTCGGGTGCAGCTTGAGCAACTCAGCCAGGGAGTCTGCGGCTTCAGCGTATCGGAACAACTCCTTCTGGCAGAGCGCGATGTTCTGCAAGGTCGAGCCGGCCGGCTTGTCTCGGTAGGAGGCCTGGAACTCTGCCAGCGCGCCCACGAAGTTTCCGTCTTGATATAGCTTGATGCCCTTGCGGAAATGGACCTTCGCGCTGGTGCCATCGCTCGCGGCGCGCTCGCCGCTAGACGCCGCGTCCCCCGCGGCCGGGGTCGCGTGAAGCGCGCGCGGCGAGGTGCTCAAAGCGAGCAGGCACACGAGAGCGGTCGGCAGGCGCGTCATCTTAGAGCCTCGCTTCGTACCATGCGCGTGTGCTCGGCAATACCATCGCGGCGCTAGGCGAGTGTTGTTCGTTATGCCCGCTCCAACGGGCGGGCTGGGCCTAGGGTTCTTGGGGGTTCAGGCCCAAATTGGGGGCCACGCCCGTCGCAGCTGGTTTGGCCTGCGGGCTCGCCGTGTTGCGCGGCTTGGGGTTGCTGGCGCGGCCAGGCGTGGGCTTGGGTGCGCTGGCGCTCGGGGCAGCGCCGGCTGGCTCGCGCGCGCTGGCGGACGGCGTGGCCGAAGCCTGCGTTACGGGTTCGACGACGGGTGGGGGCGCGGCGGGCACCTGGGCTCCGGTCGCGGCGCCGGCCACAGCGCGCGGCTCGGTCGCGTCTTGACTGGAGCGCGCCATGAGCAAAACAGTCAGCGCAAAGGCGCCGAGCGCGGCGATCAGCGCGGCCACCAGCGTGCGCCGGCCACCGCGCCTTTCGGATGCCAAGGTATGGACTGCGGTGCCGCCAGCGGTGACGGCACCCGGCGTAGACGGGTGGCTCTCGCTTGGCCGTAGGCTGCTTAGCACTAAGCGTCCGCTGTGGACCAGGTCCGGCGCTGCCTCGACCACCGCATCTAGGAACTCGCGCGCGCTCTGGTAGCGCTCAGCTCGGTCGCGGCACAGCGCCTTGGCGACCACGCGGGCGAATGCCTCGCTGACCTCTGGTGTCAGGCTGCGCACGTTGGGTGCATCCGTAGTGCAAGCACGCACCAAGATGGCTTCATAGGTCCCGGCGTCGTGGGGCGCTTGGCCGGTCAGCGCTTCAAATAGGATGGCGCCGAGGCTGTATAAGTCGGCGCGGCCATCGATGTCCGCGAACGCCTGAGCTTGCTCTGGCGACATGTAGTACGCCGTGCCGAGCACGGTGCCCCGACGGGTGAGCGTGTTGGCGGTGGCCCGCGTCTGGCTGACCTTTGAGATCCCAAAGTCGACGATCTTGACGAACAGTGGGTCGTCGTCGCGGTCGTTGAGGAACAGGTTGTCGGGTTTTAGATCCCTGTGGATAATCCCCGCCTCGTGAGCGCGCAGCAGCCCACGCAGCGTCTGCACGGCGATGTGTACGACCTCGGCCTCTGGCAAGCGCCCCAGGCGCTTGATGCGTGCGCGCAAGTCCTCGCCACGCAGCAGCTCCATCACCAGGTACGGGCGATCGTCTTCAGTGGTACCTGAGTCGAAGATCTGGACGATGTGCGCGCTCTCGACGGCGCTCGCGGCCTCTGCTTCGCGCTGAAAGCGCACCACCGCATCTCGATCTGAGATGCCACTGGCCTCCAGGAACTTGAGCGCCACGCGCTTGCCGATGGCGACGTGGGTAGCCTCGTACACCGCGCCCATCCCGCCCCGGCCGATGCAGCGGTCGACTCGGTACTTGCGGTCAATCAAGTTCCCGACAAGCGAGTCAGGCGGCTGTTCATTCGGAGTCATCCGGCTCGTCTCAGGCTCCGGCGAGACTAGCACGCTTGCGCAGCCGCAGTTCGCCTCGCGGATCAGCGGGTAATGGGGGCGTGTCGGCTGGATACAAACGCAGGCAGGCGAGATCCCTTAGAGGATCTCGCCTGAGCGTGGCGTGTCGCCTGGGCGCGCGGCGTGTCCCTGCGACCGCGCATTCGCGCTGCGGAATCAGCCGAGCTTGGCGAGCTGTGCCTGAAGACGCGACGTGGTGCGTGAGGCGTTCTTCATGTGGATGATGCCCTTGCTCGCAGCCCGCGCCAGAAAGCTACTCGCCGCCAAGACGAGGGGCTTGGCCGCCTCGGTGCTGCCCTCGGCCAGCGCGCTGCGCGCCTTCTTAACCGAGGTGCGCAAGGCGCTGCGCAAGCTCTTGTTTTGCTCTGTGCGCTTGATCGTTTGCCGGTTGCGCTTTGCCGCTGAAGGATGATTCGCCATCTAGTGCCTCACTCTGACTTGGCCGGTTTTGCGTCCGGCTGCTTGGGGTCGTAACCCTCGGGATGAACTGCGAAGGCAGGGGTGCCCTGCTTGGCGCGGAGCTTTGCCGTCTTCTTGCCGGCCTTGCGTGCGCGCATCGTGCGCCGCCGCTCGCTCTGCTGAGTTGCTGAAACCATGGTACTTGCTTTCCTGCGCTCTCACCCCAGCTCATGCTGAGCCGGCGTCTTGCGTCTCGCTGCAGCCTAGGCGCCGGTGGCGACTCGGCTGCAGCGCAGAGTTGGTCCTGCAGCCCAGCTGGGCCGCGAAGGGGCCGGGAATATGAGCGAAGGCCGCCACCTTGTCAACGCGCCGAGCGACGATCTCGCGAGCTCAAGGGCGGATGGGTACGCGGATGGTGAACGAAGGCTTGGCGAAGGGCGCGACCCGCGCGCCGGAGAGGGCGCTGCGGATGCAGCCCTCGGCAGGGGTACCCGCCGCAGGCGGGCCGACGCTTACTGACTGCACCCGACCGTTGGAGGCGAAGGCCAGGGTGGCCGTGCTGGCGGCGCCATGCCCGGCCACGCACGCCTTGGCGCCGCCCATCACGCGGCCAACCGCCGCCAGCGCCGCACCAGTCGAAGGTTCGAGCGGCAGGCTCTCGGGCTTGGCGGCGGGCACAAGCCTCGGATCGTCCTGTTCCTCCGGGGCGCTCGGCGCTGGCGCCGCCGCGGTGGGCTTCGTTGGGAGCGACGCTAAGCGCGGGCCGCTGCCCGCGAGGTTCGGCGCGCCGCCAAATCCTCGAGGAACCGCCGACGCGGGCGCCTCTGCCACCAGCGGTTCGACGCTGAGCCCGGCCGCAGGAGCCGGAGCGCTGGCTGCTCGTGCCGCGTTCGTCGCTTGAGGGGTTGGTCTGGCTTCGGTGGGTGCGGTGGCGACGGGACCGCTGTCGTGCTGCCCCTGCCACAGCACCAGCCCGGCGGCAGCTGCGGCCAGACCGAGCACCGCGGCGAACACCACGCCTGGGCGGCGCCCGCCCTGCGGTCGCGCGGGAGGTTGCGGCTTGATGCGCGTAACCGTCTCAGCTTGGGCGCTGCCGTCGCCGGAGGAGACCTGCGGCTCAAGCTTTGCCGTGCGGATCCCACTTGTGCGTGGGATGTCGTGAAATGAAGGCCGACTGACCCGCTCTTGGCGTGACATGGTCAGCGCTTGCTGGGCGATGTCTGCGTGCGACTCTTCTGCTTTGGCAGCGGCTAAGCTCGCGATAGCCAGCTCTCTTAGGCTCAAGTCGGGCTCCACCTGAACCGCTGCGCTAGCCCTCGGGTATGAGGGTTCACCTGCCTCTGCCTCCAGCGCCGGCCCTTCAAGGAGCGACGAGTCAACGCCTGAACTGTCTGACAGCGCGCGCGCTAGCGTCTGGGTCGCGAAGTCGTCCCAGTCGAGCTCGGCGCGGTGCGCGATGGGCCAGTCAGCGAGCAACGCCTCGGCCTCGGCGCTCAGCTCCGGTAGGTCGTCAGCCATCACTGCGCCTCCCGTGGGTGGCCGTGCTTTTCCATAAAAATTTGGAGCTTCTTGCGCGCTTCGTGGACACGCCAGGCGACGGTGCCTTCTGGGCAATCCAAGACCGTCGCCGCTTCCCCATGGCTCAGGCCATCGATGGTGACCAGGATCAGGGTGGTGCGCAGCGTCTGGCTCAGGCTATCGAGGCCTTGGCTCAGCACCTGTGCCATTTGGCGGTCGGCGATCACCGTGCCTGGGCTGCCCATGGTGACGCGGGTCTCAACCAAGGCGCCCTCCACGCGTGGATCGTCAATCGGCGGTCCAGCGCGCCGGACCTTGCGCGATCGAATGGTGTTGAGACAAAGATTCACGGCGATCCGATACAGCCAAGTGAAGGGCTCGCTGCGGCCATCGAAGCGATCGAGCGCGCGATAGGCGCGTACAAACGCGTCTTGGGTGACGTCCTCGGCTTCCGAGGCATCGCGCAGCATGTGGGCCGCGAGGCGGTAAATGCGCTTTTGGTGGCGGCGCATGAAGGTTCCGAACGCCTCTGCGTCACCGTCCTTGGCTGCATCGACCAGCTCTCGATCTGTCTTCGGGGGCATGCGTTTCTGAGCGACAAACATGCACGGTCACCGAGGTTGCTGGGGAGAGCCGCCCACGATCGCAGGCCGGGTGCCCGTGGCTGGGTGGCCGAAGCAGACTTGGCCTGCCGATCTGCGCCGCGACTTGGGGGACAATAGTTCAACACCGGGGGTTTGGACAATCGGACCCGCCCGAGCCTTGGCATCGCTTGGCCACAGCGGCGCATTGCTGGTTGTTCGCGCCTCTGCCGGCGCACCGGGTTGCGTGTTGCGTGTTCGCAGTAGGCATCCAAATCGGTATGCTGCCGCGTGAGCCTGCCGCAGAGTGCAGTACCGACCCCACCCGGAGTGTTCAATCAGCGCACCCGGAGTGTTCAATCAGCGCACCCGGAGTGTTCAATGAGCTTGAAATCACTGCGATCTGTTAGGACGAAGACGGAGTGCGGGCTCCGGGGCGCGGTGACCAAGGCAGCCGGAGGTTTGGGGTTAGGTCGAGTCGCGGCTCCTGTGCGAGAACGTCTCACGGGAGCGAGAGCTCGCTGGCAGACACGCTGGGCGCGGCACCACGCCCTGGGGGACTGGGCGCCAGCTGAGCCCGGCGTTAGCTAGAGCAGCCTGACGACGGCCGAGCTGGATCGGAACGGACTTAGAACCTGATGAGTGAATCAAGCGCAGGCGCCGGGCAGGGGAGCGCGGAGGCGAGCGTGAGCGAGCGAGCTTCTCCGTCCGCGCCAGGCGATCGGATCGATGACACCGTGCTCGCGCTGGAGCGGGAGCTCAAGGCTCAGGGGCTGCGACGCTGGCTACGCCGTGCCGCGCTCGCGCTGGGTCTGATCGTCGCGTTCGCAGCTTTCCGTGGGTATCAGGTCCTCCGCGCTCCACCCCCCCGACCCCGCTTCGAGCTGAGGCAGTTGGAGAAGCGAGATGTCATCGAGCAGATCCAGTCCACAGGCAACGTCAAGCCGCTGACCGAGGTACAGGTCGGGGCCCAGGTGTCAGGTCGCGTCGTGCGAGTGCTGGCAGATTTTAACTCGCGGGTGGCCAAGGGTGATCTCCTCGCGGAAATTGATCCAAGCCTGTACGGCGCGCAAGTGAGCCAGAGCGGAGCGCAGCTGAAGGCGGCCAAGGCAGCGCTGCAGCGCGCTAAGGCCAGCCTGGCAACCGCTAGCTCGAACATGAAGCGCCTGCAGAAGCTGTTCGACGACGGCTTGACCTCTCAGGCAGATCTGGATCAGGTGAGCGGTACGCGGGATGTCGCCCGCGCGGATGTAGCCGCCGCCGAGGCTCAGATCGCTCAGATCCGCGCGCAGCTCTCCAGCGCGCGCACCACGCTCGCCTACGCCAAGATCTACTCACCAATCGACGGCTTCGTGATCAGCCGCTCTGTCGACCCCGGCCAAACCGTGGCAGCCAGCTTTGCCGCGCCGGTGTTGTTCGTGATCGCTGAGGATCTGCGACGCATGCAGGTGCTAGCAGAGATCGACGAAGCAGACGTGGGGCGCCTAAAGGAAGGCATGAAGGCCGAGGTGGTCGTAGATGCTTTCCCCGGGGAGAAGTTCATGGGCAAGGTGAGTCAGGTGCGGTTCAGCCCAAACAACGTGCAGGGCGTCGTCACCTACTCCGCGGTGGTAGACGTCGACAACCCTGCCTTGAAGCTCCGGCCGGGCATGACGGCGACCGTCACTATCCGGACGAACGAAGCGCTGTCCGTGGTCGCGATCCCCAACGCGGCGCTGCGCTTTCGGCCGCTCGAAGCGGATGAGCCAGGCAAGCCGCTCAAGCCGGTGGTCCCCAAGAGCACCCTCAAGCACAACCAGGGCCGCGTCTACTTGGTCTCGGGCGGGGAAGTCGGCGACGAACAAGCCAGCGAGCAGGTGGTGGAGATCGGCATCACCGACGGCGTGTGGACCGCGCTCCGCGAGGGAGAGTTGACGCTAGACACCCAGGTGATCGTCGAACAGCGAGACGCCAAGAAAGAAAAGGGCTTTAAGCTCTTTTAGTTTGCGCGCGGAACTGAGCTCCCACAAAGATGGCGCTAATCGAGATCCAAGGTGTCGGCAAGGACTACGCGAGTGGGCCGGAGTTGGTGCGTGCGCTTGACCGCGTTGATTTGAGCATCGGCGAGGGTGAGTTCGTCGCCATCGTCGGCGCGAGCGGCTCCGGGAAGAGCACCCTGATGAACATCTTAGGCTGCCTGGATCGACCTACCCGGGGTAGCTATCACCTGGCCGGGGTAGACGTGGGACAGCGATCGGCCGACGCCCGGGCTATCGTGCGCAACCGGCTGATAGGCTTTGTATTTCAAGGTTTCAACCTGCTGCCTCGCACGTCGGCGCTGGAGAACGTCGAGCTGCCCCTGGTGTATCGAGGCGTTTCCGTGCGTGAACGCCGGAGGCGCGCCATCGCGGCGTTGGCCAAGGTCGGCCTCGCCGACCGCCTCAGCCACTCGCCGGCCCAGCTGTCCGGAGGGCAGCAGCAGCGGGTCGCCATCGCGCGCGCGCTGGTGACGGATCCCCCCTTGCTCTTGGCAGACGAGCCGACGGGCAACCTAGACACCCGCACCAGCCTGGAGGTGCTGGCGCTGCTGCAGGAGCTGGTGGAGCTAAGAGGCCTGACGGTGCTGCTGGTGACTCATGAGCCCGACATCGCGGCCTGCGCCCAGCGCGTGATCACGGTGCGTGACGGGCGGATCCAGCGCGACGAGCGGCGCGCGGCGCCGAGCCAGGCCGCGCGTATGCTGAGCGAGCTCGGCGAGGAGCCGGACTGATGTTCCGAGCCTCAGTCAAGATCGCGTTCGCGGCGTTGTCTCGCAGCTGGCTGCGCTCGTTGCTGACGACGCTGGGGGTGCTGATCGGCGTCGCTTCAGTGGTGGTGGTCACCGCCTTGGGAACCGGCGCTCGAGAGCGCGTCGGCAGCCAAATTGAGAGCTTAGGCGCCAATCTGCTGTTCGTGTGGAGCCAGCCTGTGGCTAAGAGCGGCGTGCGCACCGCGCTGGTCGGCTTGACTGACGCCGACGCAGCGGCGATCCGTCGTGAGGCGACGGCCATCGAGCTGGTCACCGTATATTCTGACATCAAGCTGCAAATCATAAGTCCGTACGGTAATGGCAAGGTCGACGTGGTGGGCGTTGATGAGCACTACCTCGGCGCGAGGAACTTCGAGATCCTAGCTGGCCGCATGTGGACGCCGAACGAGCAGCTCGTCAAAGCCAAGGTGGTGTTGATCGGTCAGACCGCGATCGACAAGCTGTTCGCCGGCCGAGATCCCATCGGCCACTACATCCGGATCGGCAAGCACCCGTTCCGCATCGTGGGCACGCTCAAGTCCAAGGGTCAGTCTCCGTTTGAAGATCAAGACGACCGCGTCTTGATGCCGATCGGCTCTTGGCGAGCACGCATCAGCCCGACCTTTGGTGAACGCGTGCAGCTGATTATGGCCACGGCTAAGACATCGGCCCACACCGAGGCTGCCGTGCGGCAAGTGGAGTCGATCCTGCGCCAGCGCCACCAGATCGCGGATGGCGACGAGAACGACTTTCAGGTGCGGACCCAAGACGCGTTCAAGCAGGGTCAGGAGGCGGTGTATGGTGTGCTCACGCTGCTGCTGGTCACTGTGGCAGGCGTTAGCTTGTTCGTGGGTGGCGTCGGCGTCATGAACATCATGTTGGTCAGCGTCACCGAGCGCACGCGAGAAATCGGGATCCGCATGGCAATTGGAGCGAGGAAGACAGATATTCAGCTGCAGTTCCTGGCTGAGGCGGTCGCGCTCACGGTGCTCGGGGGCTTGGCTGGCGTCGGGCTGGCCGTCGGCGTGATCGAGCTGCTCAAGCGGAGCCTGGGCTGGAGTATGCGCCTCAGCGCGGATGCGGTGGGCAGCGCCCTGATCACCAGCGTGCTGGTGGGGCTGGTGTTCGGCTTCTTACCTGCGCGGCGCGCTGCCCAGCTCGACCCGATTGAGGCGCTGCGCCATGAATAGGCTCACGCGGGCAGCTCGCGGCCCGCGGCTCGCTCCGGCGCTGCGCGGGGAGCGGATCCGCGCGGGCGCCGTACAGCTGGGCGCCGTTCAGCCGAGCGCTGTCCAGCTGAGCGCTGTGCAGCCGTGCGCTGCGCAGGGGCAGCTCCCCGCCAGGCGGCGGGCTACGTCGAGGCTCACGTGGGCGCGCTGAGGTTTGTGATCAGCACCTGGGGCCTGGCACTGGGCTCGGTGCGTAAGAGCGGCCTCAGGGCGCTGCTGACGGCCTTCGGGATCCTGATCGGTGTAGCGGCCGTGACCATCGTGGTCGCGTTGGGGGAGGGCGCCACGCGGGCAGTGACCGGCACCATCGACAGCCTGGGGGAGAACGCCTTTACGGTGATCCCCGAGGAAACTGCTCAGAGCGGCGCCCGCGGCAACTCGCTGCCGCCGCTCACCGAGGGTGACGGCGAGGCGCTAGTCCTCGAAGCACCGAGCGTGCTGTACAGCGCGCCGCTGCTGACCAGCTTCAACCAAGTGGCGTTCCGCGACAACAACACCGCAGCTCAGGTCATCGGCACCAACCTGAGCTTCTTGGTGGTGCGCTCGTGGAAGGTGGCCGCCGGTGCCGCTTGGGCGGGTCAGCTCGACGCCATCGGCGGCAACGTGTGCTTGCTTGGGTCTTCCACCGCCCAAGATCTGTTCGGCGACGCCGACCCGGTGGGCCAGGTGGTGCGCCTAGGTCGAACGCCGCTCCAGGTGGTCGGTGTGCTCGAGTCCAAAGGCCAGAGCCCGTTCGGCCAAGACCAGGACAACGTGGTGATCGTGCCGCTGCCGACCATGCGTGGAAAGTTCATGCCCACGCCGCCGGGGCAGGTTCAGCGCTTGCTCCTCGGCGCCGCGCCTGGGGCTACCGCGGAGCGCGTCAAGCGCGAGTCGACGGCGATCTTACGCCAGCGTCACCGGCTCGTTGAGGGCGCAGACAACGATTTTCGTATCCGCAGCCAAGAGGAGTTCCGAGACATTCAGAAGGGGATCTTTAGCGTCCTCGAGCTGCTGCTGTTCAGCGTCGCCGCGGTGAGCCTGCTCGTCGGCGGGATCGGCGTGATGAACATCATGCTGGTCTCGGTGGCTGAGCGCACGCGTGAGATTGGGATCCGCATGGCAATCGGTGCGCGCGAGCTCGATATTTTGATGCAGTTCTTGGTCGAAGCGGTGTTGCTCTGCCTGCTCGGGGGGCTCGCAGGAGCGCTGTTGGCGGCGGTGCTGGTGTCAGCAGCTGGGCGCGCGCTCGGTTGGGAGATGCACGTCTCCGCGCGGGCGCTGCTGGTGGCGATCGGCACCAGCAGCGCGGTTGGGATCCTGTTTGGCTTCTTGCCCGCGCGGCGCGCTGCCCGGCTCGATCCGATCCAGGCGCTGCGCAGGGAGTGAGCGCCGGGCGCTCGGGTTTGGAGCGCTATTTTTGGCTGTTTAGAGCCTTCTTGAGCAGCTCACCCAAGGTGCCGAACTTGCTCTCGGCTGCCACCTTCTTGCGATAGTCGCGGTGCGCCTGGCGCTCTTCGTCTTCAGCCAAAGCGCGGATGCTGAGCTTCGGCTCACCGCGGCGCGGATCGAGATCCAGCACCTTGGTGCGCAGCTTGGTCTTGGCAGGGAACGACTTGCGAAGGTCCGTGCCGCGCTCGGTGCCTGTCTGCCCAGCTGGCACGAAGCCGCGGGCTGCTCGGCCGGTCACGCCCATCACGCGCACCACTAGCCCCGCGCTCTCGGCCTTCACGACCTCGACGTCTAGTTTGGCGCCTTTGATGATCCGCTGCGGTTGCTCGTCTGCCTGATCGCCCGTGGGGGCTGGGTGCAAGCTGAGCTTTTTGTGTCGACGATCGAAGTCGTGGATCACCACCTCGATCTCCTGCCCTTCCGTGAGGATCTCTTTGGGGTGGGTCACACGCGTCAGCGACAGGTCGGCCACGTGCATCAAACCCTCGACGCTGTCGCCGAGGTCGATGAACGCGCCAAAGTCAGTGAGCCGCGCGACCTTTCCGGAGTGCTTGCTGCCTTGTGGAAATTTCGCTTTAGCCTCTGACCAGGGGTCGCTGACCAACGCCTTGCGGCTGAGCCAGATCTTGCCCTTCTCGTCGATCTTGGTGATCTGCACCTCGATCTCTTCGCCGGGCTTCAGCAGATCTTCCATGCGCGCGCGCGGGTCATGGCTGGCCTCTGAGACGTGGACCAAGCCCTCGAGGTTCTCAGCTTCGGGCAAGGCGACGAACGCGCCCCACTCGACGATGGTGCGCACGATGCCCTTCATCACCTGACCATCGGTCAGGGTCTCGAGGGCCTTCTTGCGCCGCTCATGGGCTTCGTGTTCGAGCATGGGGCGACGCGTCACCACCACGTCGCGGCCGGCCTTTTCGAACTGCACCACCTTGAAATCTAGCAGCTGCCCCACTAGGCCCACGAAGTTGGCACGCGTGGGGTGAAGATCCATGCCGCTGGCAGGGGCGAAGGCTCGCAGGCCGCTCAAGCTGACCTCGACGCCGCCCTTGATGACGCCGGTGATCAAGCCTTTGACCAGGCTGCCGTCCTTGAGCGCGGCCTCCAGCGTCGGCTTGATCTCTTCCTCACGGAGCGGCTTGCGAGTGAGCACAACCAAACCTCCGCGCGAGCCGTCGTTGTGGACGCGCGCGACGAATCGATCGCCCACCTCAGGGACCAAGTCGTCCGGCTCCATCTCGGTGCGATCGAAGATCGCCAGGGCTTTGCCGGCGAGGTCGATCATCACCGCGGTCTCCAGCACCGCGGTGACCTTACCGAAGACCTCTTCTCCCATATGGAAAGGAGCGCGGTCGGTGGCTGGGCGCTGGGGCGCTTCGCTGCCTTCGCCCTTCTTCTTCTTCTTGCGGCGCCTGCGCCGCTTCTTCTTCTCGCCCTCGGCCTCGCCCTCAGAGGGCGTGGGGGCTACTGCGCTAGCGTCAGCCGCCGGGGCTCCAACCGGCGCTGCTGCCGCCGGGGCCTCAGCTGTGGCGGTCGCGTGAGCTGCGGCGGTCGCTTGCGCTGCCGCAGCCGGGGCTGAGGCAGCGGACGAAGCTGACGCTTCGGGGCCTGCGCCTGGCTCAGCTTGCGCGGTGTCCGGGTCCCCCGCGGAAACGCCGGCTGGCACGCTGGGCTCCCCGACTGGAGCCGCGCTGACGGCAGCCGCAGCTGGTGCGTCTGGCGTCATCGGCTCAGCTGAGCTGACGTCGGTGGTGGCTGAAGTTTGCCCAGCGCTGGCGCTGCTTGCAGCGCTAGCGGTGGACGCGTCAGGAGTCTCAACCGCGGGCGGCTGAGATGCCTGTTGTTGGTTTGTTTCGTCGGACGCCATGGCGAACCCAGAGGTTGACCCGCCTATAACGCGCCTGGTGGCGCGCGCCAAATCAGACAGGCGCGGGTAGCTGGAGGGGGAGTGAGTGCGTTGGTTGATTGGTCGCGCGCAGCTGAGCCGCGAGTGATGAAGGGCGAGTGCGCGCCTAACTAGCCTAGGTCCCAGCAGTGGACAACTCATGCATGCCGTAGAGGGCGCATCGCCTCCTAGTGCCCTCGCTGCGCTGAGTAGTCGTGGGTGCTTACTGAGTCACAGGCAAGCGACGATTTTGACCCCCTGAACGATCGATCGTGAAGCCCTCGCCAGCCCGACCTGCGTGGGCGCGATCGATTTCACTGGCGAGCCGCTCAGCCACCGACACGAACGACTTGGCGATCGCTGAGCCTGGTGAGGCTTGAACCACTGGTGTCCCAGCGTCGCCCCACTCGCGCACGCTAGGGTCCATTGGGATCTGCCCGAGCAGCGCAGCCTCGGCGAAGTCTGCGATCTTTTGCCCTCCACCCGATCCGAAGAGCTCGTGGCGTTTGTCACAGCCATCGCACACGAAGTAGCTCTCGTTCTCGACCACGCCGAGCACTTGGATGCCGACCTTTTGCGCCATCGAGACGCTCTTGTAGACATCCATCAGCGCGACCTCCTGGGGCGTCGTCACGATCACCGCGCCGGTGGTGCTGACCTTTTGCGCCAAGGTGAGGGCGACGTCGCCAGTGCCCGGCGGAAGATCGAGCAGCAAGTAGTCGAGGTTGCCCCAGTCGACATCCTTCAGGAACTGCATCAGCGCGCCGTGCAGCATCGGGCCACGCCAGACCACGGCGCTCTTCGGATCGTCCAGCAGAAAGCCGATGCTCATCAGCTTGATGCCGAAGCGCTGCAGCGGCTCGATGCGCTGACCGTCGCTCTTGGGGCGACCCGTGATCCCGAACATGGTCGGCACGCTGGGGCCGTAGATGTCTGCGTCGAGTAGCCCCACCCGCGAGCCCATGCGACCGAGCGCGAGCGCGAGGTTCGAGGCCACCGTGCTCTTGCCGACGCCGCCTTTGCCGCTCATCACCAAGACGACGTTCTTCACGCCGGGGACTGGATCGCCCTCGCCGATCTCGCGGCCCTTGGCTTCCACCTGCCAATCGATCTCAACCTGGGTTACCCCAGGGATGGCCTCTAGCGCGTGGCGCACGAGCTCTGCGAGGGCCTCTTTGCCAGCGTAGGCTGGGTTCTGCACCTTGAGCGGCACGACCAGGTGGCCGCCGTCGCTGCGCACGCGACCGAGCATGCCAAGATCAGCCAGTGAGCGCTTGAGCTGGGGCTCTTGAACCGCGGAGAGAACTGCGTGGGCTTGTTCGAGGAGAGTTGCCATGGGCCGTGGACCGTAGTGCTCGCGCCAGCAGACGCAACTGCGAAAGCGTCGCAGGCGAGCCTAAGGACAGACGAAGGCCTGGGCTGAGCCTGGGTCCGACTCGCGTTGGCGCGCTGATACTCCCCGAATCAACTGCGTGGCGGTGGTTGCTAGTGGGCGGCGCCGAACGCCGTAAAAACCAGCTGCGCCGAGCGCCACCGCGGCCCAGCTCGAGCACCGGCGAGCATCCGCGAGGTTCACCCCTGTACCCTGTCTCGCGGCTCAGGGTTCGGGGGTGGAGGGGAGTCAGCACAGCGCAGCGCTTGTGTCCGCAAGGATCCAAACGTACAAAACACGCGCGGCGCGCCGGGCTCCGAAGAGCCACAGGCGCGCCGTCGCGCTATTCTTGGGCGGTGCTATCAGCCGCCGCTGCTGGCCTTGCCGCTGGCGCTGGCAGAGGCGTTGACCGAGACGTTGACCGAGGCCGAAGCCTTGACCGATGCCTGAGCCTGGGCGGTGATGCTGGCGCCGAACTTGGCGAGGCAACCCGCTGAGGCCACGACCTCGCCTGCGACGTCAACGAAGCTGGAGGCGACGTTGGCGGCAGCGTCGACGGCGAGCTCACCTTGAGCGATCACGTTCAAGAACGCCGGCAAGCTGGCTTCGATGGCAGCCACGAAGTCCGCGTCCACGTTGCCGTCGAAGTTGAACGTCACCTTCGGGGGCGTGCACTCAGCCTTCAGGCTGGCTTGGCCCTCGCAGCCGGCGCTGCAGTCCGCGTCCAGGTTGCAGTCGGGGGGCGTCAGGTTGGCCTGACACGTGGGTGCCGTCGCGGTGCCCTTGCACTCGCCCTTGCACTTGACCTCAGCGCCGCACTCGATCTTGGCGTTCGCAGCGAGCTTGCACTCGCCGGTGCACTTGCCGGTGCAAGTGGCTGTGGCGGCGGGCTTGGAGCACGTGCCCTCGCAGGTGCCCGAGCAGGTGCCCATGCACTTGCCTGCGCCGTCCACCGCGCTGCACGTGCCCTCGCAGGTGCCTTCGCAGGTGCCTTCGCAGCCGCCCTCGACGGTGCCTTCGCAGCTTCCGCCGCAGGTGCCTTCGCAGTTGGCTGCGACTTCGGCGCTGCCTTGACAGGTGGCGCCACCCGCGCACTCGCCTTCGCACGATACGCTGAGCTCACCGGGCTCGCAGCGCGCTTCGACGCTACCCGGAGTACAGCTGCCGTCGACGCTGCAGCTGGCCTCGCAGTCGAGCTGAGCCGAGGCCGCGACCTCGCACTTGCCGCCTTCGATGGTCAGGCTGACGCTGCCTGCCGCGCTGAGGTTGGCGGTGAGCGCCGCTTCAGCTTTGGCGCAGACTGCCTGTAGCTCCTCGTCGGTCGAGTCTTTGGTGATGTCTGCGACGTCGGTGTCGCCGCCCGCTTTAGCCAGCGTAGCGCAGGCTGCGCCGACAGAGACCTTCATGTCCCCCGCGACCTTGACCAGTGCCTCAGAAGCGGCGACGAGCGCGTTGGCCTTGACCTCGATGCCAGCCGTGCAGCTGGTGGGGTCGAGATCTTCGGCGGAACAACCACCCGCCAGCGGCGCGGCCAGGGCGGTGAGCATGAGTGGCGCAGCTAGCCGCCGGAATCCACGAATCGTCTTGGACATTTAAGCACTCCTTGGTTTTCTTAATGAGGTCTTTGCTAAAGCGGGCCGAGCGTCTGCGACGAGCGCAGCCCCGCCGGTGTTTGACGGCGCGACCCCAATGCGGATGCAAGGCTAACCGGATTCGGCGCTCAGGGCCACGCTTGCTGCACGCTCCAAGGCTCGGAGGGTTGGCCGCCAGCCGTTTCGCCACCCCCAGTGTTCGATTCGGGCGCGAAATACCCGACCCGGAGTGCTCAATTAGGACGGGCGGGGCAACAATCCACGGCACGAACAAAAGAACGATCCGCGGTCGATTCAGCCCCCGTGAGGATCACCTTGGGGCGCTAGTCCCAAAACCCACCCTCAGGTAGCCCGAGCTGCTTCAGGTTTAGCCCGCCTTCGAGACGCGCCGCGAATGGACCCGGAGTGTTCGATTTGCGGTGTTCTTGCCTAGGGACGCCAGCAGCCGAGCTGGGGCGACGACAGCGGGTTGGGGTTCGCGTTCGCCCCGTAGCAGCGGTTGTAGAGGAGGTTGGTTGGATCCGTCAGTTTGCCGAAGCAGTACATGCTCAGACCATTCGGTGACGTTGGGCAGCCACCGCCCACGCACGCGCCGGGCAGCGCCTCTGACAGGCCATCGCAGGAGCACTCGGTCGCCAAATCGACGCAGAACTTCTCACCGGTGAACGAGCTGCCCACGCACAGCCCCTGAGCACCACACTGATCGTCGTCGACACACGGCTCGCAGCCGGCGCCGGTCCCCTGACAGGAGCCGAAGCGATGGCCGCAGGTGGCGTAGCCTTTGTCGGTGTCGAACACCTTACACTCCGCAGCGTTGCCCCACGGACACGAGTCAACGCTGATGTCGCAGGGCACCGTGCAGGTCTTCACTCCATCGGGCCCCTTGGCGCACACCTGCCCAGCCTCGCCCAGGCAGTCTTCATCGCGCTCGCACGGCGCGCAGAACTCGTTCTTGATGCAAGCGTTGCGCATCAGGCTGACGGCGCCGCACTCGTACTGCTTGCCTGGGCCGATGTTCGCCGCTGCGGCGCAGGGAGCACCTCCGGTCTCGATGCCAGGGCAGGTGTCAGCGCACTGCGCGTCCCCAACGCGCACTCTCGCGCAGTGAAAGCCGGTGCCGCAGTCTGTGTCCTGGGTGCAGTCGAACTCCGTGCAGTAGCTGTACAGATCGCCCTCGCCTTGGCCTAGGCAACGAAAGCCTGTGGCGCAATCAGCGGCTCCGCCAGGGCAGCTGGAGCCGTACTCGCCCGGGCCACGCTTCTCGCCTGGTGCCGCGGCGCAGTAGTTGACGGTGTTGCCGTCGACGTCTTGCCCGCCGGTGGTGCACAGCTCACCTGGGCAGTTTCGGTGCTCGAGGCACTCGGCCTGCACGCACTCCGCGTCGATGCAGTGAAAGCCTGGCTGAACGTTGCAGTCGGAGTTTGAGCTGCAGGGGCCCGGCTTGCAGGCGTTGACGGCATCGCCGCCGTCCAAGGTGACAACCCCCGTTCGGCACAGCTCGCCGCTGCTGCAGTCGCCGTGGCCTTTGCAGGGAGTGGTGCACTGGTTGGTCCCGCCGAGGTTGACGCAACGTTGTCCGCCGCCGAAGTCGCAGTCACAGGGCCCGGGCGTGCAGACCGACGTGCCGTCGCCCTGGTCGCCGCACAGCTCGCCCTCTGCGCAGTCTTTGGCCGTCGCGCACGGCTTGCTGCACGTCCCAGCGACGCAGTCAAAGCCACGCCGCCTGTCGCACTGGTTGGCGTCGGTGCAGCTGTTGCCTTGACCTGTTTCGCCGCCCAGCATCGCCACGCAGAATTGACCGCTGGTGCCGTCCCCAAACGTCGCTCCGACGCAGTTGGTCCCCAGCTCGCAGTCATCTTGGGTTCCGCACGGAGGCCGGCAACTCACGATGCTGCTCGTCGGATCGGGGATGCAGCGGTTACCCTCGACGCACGCCGCGTCGCTGCAGGTCGCGTAGCACACGCCGTCGATCTCGGTGCCTGCGCACTGCTCTTCACTTGAGCATCCCGACGGCGCGGTCAGTCCAGCTAGGAGCAACGCGGCGCCTACCAGTTTGAAGAGTCGGGGCAGGAGCAGGGGTGATTGAGTCATGAAACCTCAGTGGGTGCGCCGAGCAGCTGCCGGCGAAGCAAAGACTGGGCGCCTAGTACCGCGTCTCAAGTCGCAGTCCAAGCGCCTAGAACCAAGGGCCCAGAACCAAGGGCCCAGAAAGCGTCGGGTGTGCGTCCGAGTTTGAGCGCTCAGTGAAGCGCGCCGCGGGGGTCTGGGGGCTCGCGGCGTCTGGGATCGGCGCTCGGGGCCGTGCGAGCCGGCGTCGGGTGACCCATGAGCGCGCTGGATCCCGCGTGCAAAAGCTCCGCGCGGGTTGTCCGCTGAGCCCTCCGCGCCCGGCGGTGATACAGCCTGAGACGCCCCGCTAGGCGTGCCATCGCGGCTGGGCTCAGCGCGCCGCGGCTAGCGTGGGTGTGGCTTGAGCTTGAAGGCATAGCTGCCTTGACGGCTAGCGTGTGCCGAGTAGTGTCTGGCACCGCCCCACCTTACGGAGTTGCACCCATGCGCCTACTCAGTCTGACCGCTCTCACTCTCGCCAGCCTTGCAGTGTTCGTCGCCTGCGGGGGCACCGACGACGTGGCCGGCAAGGACTTCGACAGGGGTCGGCCAGGCGCGTCTGGCGGCGCCGGTGGAGAAGCGACCGGAGGAGTCGGCGGGGAGACCGGAGGAGTCGGCGGCGAGGTCAGCGAGGCCGAGGCTCCAGATTTCCTCGCAGATTATCCAGCGGGCCCGTATGGCGATGATCTGAACGCCATCTTGCCCAACTACCGCGTGACGGGTTGGCGCAATCCACAGAGCGTCGACTACGACATCGAGCAGCTGGAAGTGATCCAGATGTCGGATTACTACGATCCGGACGGATCCAAGAACATCAAGTTGATCATGATCAACTCCTCGGCGCAGTGGTGCCCGCCCTGCAGAGCCGAATATCGCTACTTTGACACTAACGGGACCTACGCGAAGTACCGGGCCTTGGGCGTCGAGTTCATCGGCTCGCTGATGGAGAACAACGCCAATGACCCGCCGCGGCTGATTGATGGTCAGGCTTGGGCGAAGTCGTACAAGGTCCCGTTTCCGTTCTTGATCGACACGGGCTTTAAGCTGGGCGGCCTGTTCACCATGGACGCCATCCCGAACAACAGCGTGGTCGACGCCAAGACGATGAAGATCATCCGCCTGCTGCCAGGTGGTGACACCGCGGGCATGCTGGCCTACTTCGACCGCGAATTGCCGAAGCACTGACGCCTGGGCCGGGAGCGCCAGCGCGCAAGGAGCGTTGGGCGACGTTGGCCTGCAGCGTCAACCGGCTTTGGTCTTGAGATCACGCGGCCGACGCTGCGTCGCAGAGCCCGCCGCTCTAGCTGCGCTCGCGCAGCATCAGGACGCGGAGGTCAGGCAACTTTGAGCACGGCACAGTAGCCGCCGCGCTGCGCTGTAGCCGCCACGCCGTAGCTGTGCGCTGTGCTGCGGCCGCATTGCGTAAGCGTCGGCATCACGCCATAACGGAGCCCTATGTCGCAAACGCGCGTTGGTTCTACAGCTTGGCCCCCGTCGAGGACGGCCTCACTCGCCTCCACCTGGGCGCTGACACTCGGAGTCGCTGCGGTCGTCGCGGTCGCCGCAACCGGCTGCGGAGGCGGGGGCGGGGGTGGAGGGCCAGGCGCTGTGGCCGCGACCTCCGCGCCTAGCGATGATGCGTCGCCTCCCGGAAATGAGCAGACAGCGCAGCCGCTGGGCGCCGCGCCTCCAGATTTCGAGCTCGAGACGCTAACTGGCAGCAGCGTGCGCTTGAGCGATCACCTCGGCAAGGACGTGGTGCTGATCGACTTTTGGGCGACCTTCTGCGACCCCTGCATGGCGGCCATGCCGCACCTTGACGAGGTGTATCGCAAGTACAAAGCCAAGGGGTTCGTGGTGCTCGGCGTGTCGATCGATGGGCCAGACGCGCTTGGTCTGGTCCGCACGGAAGTGGGGAAGCTGGGCGTGACGTTCCCCATCCTGCTCGACAAGGAGACGCGGGTGGTGTCGCTCTACAACCCGAAGACCAGCGCCCCATACAGCGTGCTGATCGGCCGCAACGGGCGCATCATCAAGAAGAAAGAGGGCTACGTGACCGGGGATGCCGAGACCCTTGAGCGAGACATCGTGGCGGCTCTTGCCCGCTGACCGCTGACGTCCGCCGGTCGCGCGGCGGTGGCCGCGACCTGCGTGGCCCGCACGGCACCGGGCGCTAGAAACGCAGCGTGGCGTCGAGGCGCGCGCCTTCAAACGGCGGGAACACCCTGCACACCCCGCCGACGCAGCGCAGGCTGCCGCGACGTTGGCCGACGAACAGGCTCAAGCTAGACGCCGAGTCGATGCGGTAGGTGGCCTGACCGTTGAAGTACAGCGTGAGGTCAGGCAGATCACCAGGCGCTGGGGTGTCAGCGGCGGCGAACAGTTCGTTGGAGTTGTACTCAACCCCAAAGGCGAAGGACAGGTGCGGCGCCCACTCAAAGCCCGTCAGCTGCTGACCTTCCCACCAGGCATCGGCCGGACCACCCAGCGTCTGGCGACGCCGTCGGTGCCAGCCCTGAAATTGCAGCGAGTACGGCCCATCGATCCACTGGATGGCGTCGTAGCGCAGGTATGCCTCTTGGTAGGCGATCTCGGTTGAGTCCCCAGCGGCCCCTTGAAGCTCACGGCCCGCGCGGTCGTCTCGACCCCCCAGCGTGACGCTCGCGCGGCTCTTGCGGTTCTCCGTCGAGAGCTCAGCGCCGACGGCGACGTCCCAGATACCGTTCAGGCGGTCGTCAGAAGTTTCGCACTGATCGTTGTTCGCCGATTCGCTCCAGGTGTTGTAGCGGCCCACCCAAAAAAACAAGTCTTCGGTTTTTCCTGCGTGGAAATCTGTCTTGGCCCGCCCCCCGGTCACGCAGACGTTGAAGCTCTCGAACTGGGTGTCGTTGTAGAACGCCTCAGTGGTCGGCGGCGCGTTGTACTGCACGAGGTTGAACTCGGAGGCGCGGTTCAGGTCGACGTTGGCGCTGAGCGGGAAGAAGCGGCGGTAGTGTTTGCCCTCTATCAGGAAGCTGAATGGATCCGCGAAGATGTTGACGGAGGCGTAGAAGGCGTGCCCTGGATCGGTCTTGGTGGGGCCGCCCAGGCTCTGGAGCGCGGCCTCAAAGTAAGCTGAGCCGACGTCTCCGATGCGCGGGATATCGAAGGACTGGGAGCCGACGAAGATCGAATCGGCGCTGCGCACGGTGTCCGCGTTCAGCGCGTCCTGGCGCAGCAAGACCACCCCCTGAGTGCCCAGGCGAAGCTCGTTCGGGCCGGCTTCGATTTGTGCCCCGACGACGCGATCGGGAGCGTACGTGGGCCTCGCGATCGGCTCAAAATCGGTGGTCACCTGCCGGGGCATCCCGGCCTCGGTGAGCGCCAAGAAGCTAGGGGTGACGTCGCTCGTTACCCCGAGGTATCGGCCGCTGGCCTCGTCGATGCGCAGCGGGTTCATCGCGCCGGCCAAGACCGTGAGCTTGAGCCGAGCGTCGCCTAGATCGAGGCGGCTGGTGGCGCGCGCGCCGCGCACCGTGACATCGCTCGATAGCTCGTCGAGCTTCCGTACGCTAAGTACGAGGCCGCGGCCAAACTGGGCGTAGAAGTCGCCGAGCGTCAGCTCGACGTCGCGCGAGGTGTAGCCGATGTAGTACTTCGCCGGATAGGTCCAGTTGATGTAGCGGCTCGACAGATCGCTGCCGGCCTCGTAGAAGCGCTGCCGAAAGTAGTCGGGAGGAGCTGACGAGCCTGGCGCGAGCGGCCTGGGGCGCGCGCGCTCCAAGTCGGTGGCGACGTCTACGGCGTTGGGGCTTGTGTAGAACCACGCGGTGTCGAGGCGCAGCCCGATCTGCCACTTACCGGTGCTGGCTTGCAGGTTGAGGCGGTTGTAGAACAGCCCCCAGTCGTCGTTGGTCTCACGGGTCACGTCGTTGGGGCGCGAGTCACGATTGTTGGCGTTGTAGAGCACGCTGCTGGCGCTGGTGACGTCGAGTTGCACGGGTTCGCCGCCCAGCGTTCCGGCGTCAAGGGCCAGCGCGTTCGCCGGAGCGAGGAGCGCGCCGGCAGCCAGGCCAAGCGCTGCGATGTTCAGCTCGCAGACTGAGCGCGCGCTGCGCCGGGCAGGAGTAATCTGGGTTCGCATCTACCGTATCCCCGTGGATTAACGGCCACGCGCCGCGAGCGTCGACTCGACCAGCGGCCAAATGACTGAGCCGCCTTCGCCGGTGACCTTGAGCAAGATCTCCATGGTCCTCAGGTCGACGACGAGGTTGAGCGGCGCCTTGGAGGCGAGGGCGAAATCACCCATCTGGTACTCTGGGTCCAGCACGAACGGGAAGGCGATCTCAAACTGCCGAGCCCAGATCTGCAGGTGAACGGCCTTGGCAGGTTGGCTTTGGGCGTCCTGGAACAGCGTGCTCAGGATGACTAAGCCACGGGGACCGTACTCAGCTAGGCGTTCATCGAGGTCGCTGTGTTCCACCCGGCAGGCTTGGCACCAGAGCGCGGCCGTGTTCACCAGCATCACCTCGCTCTGGTCCGCCGCGCCGCTTGGGTTGTAGAAGTCGCTGAGCCTGATCGGCTCGGCGTCAAACTGCTGTATGTCGTAGCCCACGGCCTTAGGATTGCTCCAGCCGACGCTGAACGAGTAGTCCTTGATGATGCTGCCTTGGTCAGCACCAAACGGACCCGCTGGGTAGCTCGCCGCGGCGCCGCCTGAACCCGCGCCTCCAGTTGTCGCTAGATATTCCGCAGGGATTTCAGGGGTGTTGGAGCCGCAGCCAACGCCAAGCGGGGTGGCGAGCAGCATGAGCCAGAGCGTCGACCTCCACATCAGACTACTTCCTTCGGATCCCGAACACGCTGAGCAGGGGCACGCCTTGTCCCTGTGCAGTGACGATGCTTACGCCGTCTGCGGAGACCGCGCCATCGGAGATCTTTGCCCAGCCGGCGTAGGGCGCCCACTCCTCTTCGATCGAGACGCCATGGACGAAGAACTCAACCTGCGTATTGGCTGGCCAGGCTTCGCTGTTTGGGACGCTCAGCTCAGCCGCTGGGCAGATGGTGGTCTCGACGGGCGTGGTGCCGACGAGGAGCTCAAGGTTGAGGCTTGGGTCGACGGCGATTGGCGCGTTTGTGGGGCTAAAAACTACCGCACGGAACTGTTGTTCATCCTCGAACAGGTAGGTCAGGAGGTCGAGGCCGATCGACGAGCCAGGAGCTAGCTTGAGCGAGACCCCGTTGGAGCTCACGCTGGTCCCTGGGGCGAGGGCCGAGCCGCTGCCTGGCGGGTCGATCGGGATGATGGTCACGTCGCCGAGGTTGTGGTCAGCTCCGCTGGGGAGGGGGAAGGCGAACTTGGCGTAGGTGAGGCCAGCGCCGTACTTGAACGCAGGTTGGATGAGATCTTGCCCCGGGGCAATGCCCGGGACGCAGACAGGTCCATTGCAGGTGACGACGTCGCCGTTCTTGTCGGTCTTGCCGTTGATGCAGCTATCGGTGCCGCAGACTTGCGCGAGTACGCCTTCAACTGGCTTGCCTTGCTGGTCGACGATCTTCGCTTGCACGCTGTCGACGCGCCGTGGCGCCGGGTTGGTGGCGTAGCCTGGGCCGGGGTCACAGACGGCGCCGCCGCCGGTGCCGCCGCTGCCAGCTGTGCCGCCGCTGCCAGCTGTGCCGCCGCTGCCGCCGCTGCCGCCGCTGCCAGCTTGGCCGCCTGTACCGGCGTGACCTGAGCTGCCAGCTTGACCTGAGCTGCCAGCGTTGTCGCCAGGAGTCTCTTGGCTAGAGCATGCTGGGAGGAGGCAGCCGATGAGGGTGAGGAGCCTGAAAGCTAGAGGGTGGTGAATCACGGGGAACTCCAAGGGGATGAGCGTGTGGTCTCGCGCTGGGCGGGGTGGGCAGTGGGGGGTCTCCCCAACCCGAAGTGTACCAGCCCGACGCGACCCGGAGTGTTCATCGGAGCGGGTATCAGCCCCCGGGAGTGCCTCGTCTCAGCATACACATCCAGCGCCGAACGCGGCTCACACGGAACGCCCACGACCCGCACCCGGAGTGTTATTCTTCGCGAGAAACACGATGTATGCCGATTAGCGAGCGAAGGCGGCGGCGTTGCCCCCATCTACGGTGATGACGCCGCCAGTGGTGGCGTTCGCCTGACAGAGCCACACAAATGCGTCAGCGACGTCACTCGCGAGGGTTTCGCGGTGCAGCAGGTTTTGACTGAAGTAGGCATCTGGCGACACGCCCCGCGCCGCGGCTCGCTCGGCCAGCACCGAACCGTCGAATAGCCCAGTTCGGATACGATCTGCGTTCACGACGTTGCTGCGGACTCCATGCTGGCCCAGGTCCACCGCATATTGCTTGGCTAGCGCGATCAGGGCGGCTTTGGCCACCGCGTAGGGACCGAAGCCGGCGCCTTGATTGAAGGCGCTCTTCGACGCGTTGAAACCCATCGAGCCGCCCGTGCCCTGGCGCAGGAACAGACAGGCAGCTTCTCGGGCGACATTTTGATGGCTGAGCAGGTTCACGTCGAGCGACTGCCGGAGTGCCACGTCACCCTCGGACTCATGCAGCAGGCCAGTGGGAGCATAGCCGGCGTTGCTGACTAGGTGGTCGAGGCCACCGAACTGGAGGACGCATTGACGCACCATCTCCGCTACCTGCCCCGGATCGGTTAGCTCGCACAGGCCCCACGCTACGCGTTCTCCGTACGCTTCCGCGAGGCTCTGGGCGGCTGAGGCGAGCCGGTCTGGAGCGCGGTCCGTCATGTAAACGTGAGCACCGGCTGACAGCAAGGCGCGGGCCGTCGCGAGACCGATGCCACCGGCGGCGCCCGTTACCAACGCGATCTGCCGCGCCAGGCCCTTTTCTCCCCCACGTTTGAGCTTGGCTTGCTCGAGACTCCAGTACTCCAGCTGAAACAGTTCGGCTTCTGTTGTGGGACGATAGCCGGAACCGAGTGCTGCGTTCTGCATGACGCGCGCGCTGTGCTCGTAGATGTCACGGGCGATTTTCGCATCACTGAGCGTCTTACCCAGGGTGAAGGCGCCGACGCCTGGTACCAGCACGACCCTTGGGAAGGGGTCGAGCCGCTCGAGCGGACAGCGACTTGCGTCCTTGTTTCGCTCGAAGTAGCTGTTGTAGGCCACGCAGTAGGCGCTCATGCGGTCAACGACGTAGCTCCGCAGTGAGTCCGCGTGGAATTGGTCAGCGTCGCCCAGCCAAAGAGGAAGGGGCTTGGTTCGAATCACATGGTCTGGCGTGATGGGGCCGATCTGCGAAAGCTCGTCCGCGTCCTCCCGCGCCATCAGGGACATCACATCGGAGCAGGTCGACCAGGTTCCAACAAGGCGCTGACCGCCCTCCATACTGCAGATAACCCCACGAACTACGGCGCCGATTTCGGCGCGCCGCAGCTCCCACTCCAGCTGCTCACCCTCCACCCGGAGCGCGCTTGCGCTCGTGGGCGTTGTCCTCATCCCGCTGGAGACGAGCGTTCGGGTTAGGTAGTCTTCTGCGCGGCTCACCTCCCGAATCATGCGTTCGTAGCTCTCTCGAGCATCGCTGTCCCAGGTGAAGATCCCGTGCTTGTCCAGAACCAGGCAGCCACGCGCCGGGAGCGGGTTGGTGCTTATTGCCGTGTGGATTGCTCGCGCCAAATCAAAGCCGGGCATGACGTATGGCAGCACCATGACGCTATCTCCCCACAGCTCGCGCGCTTGTTGCATGCTATCTGGCTGGTCCAGGATGGAGAGCACAGCGTCGGCGTGCGTGTGTTCGACGTACTTTCCAGGGATTAGCGCGTGCAGCAGCGCCTCCACGCTCGGAGTGGGCGAGTTGGGGTCGAGCATTTGCGCGCGCAAGCCTCGAACCATGTCTTGATCCGAGAGCTGTTCGAGCTCGCACAGCGCTAACAACGCAGCGAGTCGGCACGCTGCGAAGCCGGCGGGCTGAATCGTAGCCAGGTCCCAACCGCTACCTTTCACGACGAGCGCGCGGACTTCCGAGCCGTCGAGCTCCGCCATCAGCGATTTCACGCTGGTGTTGCCGCCCCCGTGAAGCACAAGCTCAGGCGCCGCGCCGAGCAGTTGAGAGGTGTAGGTGCGGAGCGCCACATCGCGCTTCCACGGCGTGCCCTCCGGCTGCTCGTGGGGCAGGACAAACGCTTTGGCGTCCGAGTCGTTCCACAATGACCTCATGCCTGGCACCTCCGGGAGAACATCCCGGGAAGCTAAGCGGTGCTGCAACTCAGCGCAAGTACGGATCGCAGCTGAAATGTGCCGACAGGAAAGACCACATCTCGAAATCCCATGCGGAAACGTTCCAGGGCTTGTCGGTACGCTCTTCTGAACTCCCGCAACTCGTGGACGGCTCGAGCGAAGCCTGCACGGCCGCTACCGAGCGTGGAGAACTGCGGTGTCACCGCCCGATTGAGTTCACGCGCAGTGGATTGGGTTCGTGGGTTCACGCTGCGGCACTCGGCGGGCTTCAGAAACCGTCCGCCCTGCTTGAGAACTTGGGCACGGTTCAGCCTTGAGTGTTCCTCGCACGCCGAACGCAGCTTTCGCAAGGCACTCTCTCGCCCAAACTTGGTTACCAGCACCTCGGGCAATACAAAGCGCAACGCTGCAGTCGCGGGTAGTCGGCCGTGAGCCGAAAATGCGCAGCTAGGTCGCAGCGTTTCTAGCGCCTCGGTCGTAGCAAGCACGCTAGACCACAAGCCAGGCCACATCTCCGGCGCTGCGACACCATGCTGGGAAACTGGGTTGGCCAGGGTGTAGGCGATCTTGTCGATGAGCGCCTCCTCAGTCAGCACTCGAACCTGACATGGGCGCTGCGCAAACACGGCGCCAGTCCAGTTGCGCAGGCTCTGAACGACGAGCGCGATTCCTCGATGCAAATCCCGAAGGAAATTAGGTCCCTCGCCTCTTACATCGCGGTAGACCAAGTGCAGGTGGGTGCTCATCATGCACGCCGCATACAGCTCGATTTCGTATACGCCACTGTAGTGAGCGAGGAGGTACTCCACGGCGTCAGTCAGCTCCTTGTCCGGCCGGAGCAAGAACATGCGTTGGGTGGTCCGCGCGGATGTGAATACGATGTCTCCCGGATGTACGATTTTGGGGGCGGTCATGAAGACCCATCTATCAAGATACGTGCCGCGCTGATCTTACGGGATGGGTGCCGATTTCGCCCGCGGCGGGACCTGTCCGCCGGCGGCGGCTTCGCCACACGCCACGTCCCGGCGTGCCAGTCTACGGCCGTCCCGGAGTGTTCATCGCGGGAGTGCTTATCGCGTCGCAGCGGAGCAACCAGGTCTCATTCCAGCAGCAACTCGACCTGAGTTCGCAGGACCTCGTCATCCCCATCGGTGAATCCAACGTGGACGAAACGCACGATCCCTTGGCGATCTATTAGGTAGCTGGTTGGCATGGTGGCGGGGTCGTATTGGTCCGCCACGCTTTGGTCGGCGTCCCAGACGATGGGAAAGCTAACCCCCGTGTCTTTGATAAATCTGGGAATGGCCTCTGCTTTCTCATCCTCACTGACGCCAAGCACCACGACATCGTTGGGATGTGCCTGCGCGATGGCCTCATAGACCGGGAAAGACTCACGGCACGGTTCGCACCAAGTGGCCCAAAAGTCGACGATGGTCACCTTCCCTTGGGAGGCGGACGGACCGACAGTCTCCTGCGACCCCACGCGTTTGAGTTCGAAGGCCGGGGCGGGTGAACCAAGTAACGGATGGTTGGCCCCGGTAGAACTCGCCCCCCGACTCCCTTTCTGACAACCGGCCAAGGTGACCGCCGAGGCGACCAAAACCGCTACATAGCACGAGGTTTTCAGCATCATTTCCCCGAGGCTAGCGCACCCGGAGTGCTTTTGCAGCCCTTCGATGCTTGCACACCCGGAGTGTGTTTTCTGCGGAGTGTGTTTTCTGCGGTGAATGGCGCTGCTCAGCGGCCGCCCTTTGCCGGCGGTGTGTCTGGGCAGCCATCTTCATCCTTGTAGCCGTTCTTAGTCTCTGGTTGGTCAACGCACTCATCCGCGATGTCGGGGATGCCATCACCGTCGTTGTCCGGATCTGGGCAGCCGTCAGTGTCCTGGAAGCCGTCAGTGTCCTCAGGCTCATCGGGGCACTTGTCTTTGCTATCCGGGACGCCGTCGCCATCCCGGTCGGGCTCATCTGGACAACCGTCATCATCCTGGAAGCCGTTCTTGGTTTCCGCTTCATTGGGACAGCGGTCGGCGTCGTCCTTGATCCCGTCCTTGTCGTTGTCATCCTCGGGGCAACCGTCGGTGTCCTCGAACCCATCTGGGTCTTCTGCGACCATCGGGCATTTATCCTGATCATCGGGGATGGTGTCGCCGTCGTTATCGGTATCCGGGCAGCCGTCGCCGTCCTCGAAGCCATCCAGGTCCTCCGCGACCGTCGGGCATTGGTCATCCTCATCACGGATCCCATCGCCATCTCGGTCGCTCTGTTCCTGCACGAACATGAAGCCGACGAAAGCTCGCAGCTGGGGCACACCGACACCTTGGATCAGGCCCGTGCCTGCGCCTGCGTTGATCGCGATGTTGGAGTTGAGTGGTGTGATCTGAATGCCGCCATCGACCTCGAGCGAATTGGTGCCATTTTTTGCGCTGAACTTGGTGCCGCCGAAGCCATCAACCAGCACCCGCAACAGGGGGCTGACCCGGAAACCACCCGCGATCCCATATCGAAACTCCGGCCCAAGCTCGGTGCTGCCCACGCGGCCAGACCCGCGGTAGACAGCCGCCAAGTTCCCACCAAAAGAGAACGCGCCCTCGCTTCCATCGAAGATGCCGCGCGCTCCGACGGTTGGCGTCGAGTCGCCGATGTAGCTGCCTTCGGCCGTAATGTTCCCGGTGTGCACGGTTCCGAACAGGGTAGCACCGACGACGAATGGGTCTTTGACTTCGCCGTAGGCACGCGCCTTAGCTTCAACCTCGACATCACCTAGGCCAACCGCGCTAATCCCTGCGGCATCTCCTGTGCCCGCCTCTGAGAGACCCTGACCTTTGACGTAGGACACCGGTACGCGGAGCCCGAGCTGAAGGCGTGGGATGGGTGTGAGGCTGCCCAGTAGATCGCCGGTGACCATGTTCTCGACCACGCGGACGTCATCGCGCTGCAATGCGTTCGGTGCGTCGCAGTCGGTCTCGCTGCGGCAGCTGCGCACGACGAATGGCTGGTAGGCGTAGTTCACGAACAGCCCAGCGCTCCATGCCATTTCGCCGTCCACGCGTGCGCCGCGCGTGGTGAAGTAGTTTCTCGGCCCTGGCGCAGGATTGAAGCGCTGCACGGAGAACTCGCCATCGGTTGCCTGAGCCAACGCCTCTGGGGCCGCTAGCAGGGCACCCACAGCGGTTGCGCAGCAGATCAGCTTTGCGAGCGTCTGGGTTTGCGGTGGAGACGACAGCGGGCGGGGCGAAACCAGGGCAGGGGGCAGTTCACGCATGTTCTTGAGATTCCAGGCGGGAGGACACGGGTCCAATCAGAGGCCAGGCTAGGCTAGTCCTCCACGTCCCTGCAACGACGTTCTCCGCTCGGCGCAAATTGTGGGCACCGAGGTTTGCGGCTTCGCTTCTGGCGACGCTAGACAGCGCCGCCTACAGGAGAGCTACTCAGCGGGGCCGGATGCCAGTATCGTAGGCGGGTGGCTGTATGCGCGCAGTGTCGGAGCGTCGTGGACACTGGGCGATTCTGCCCGCAGTGCGGGGCTGCTCTAGAGCCTCCAGGTGAGCGCCCCTCCACCCCAGTCAACCCGCTGGTCGCGCCCGCAGCGCCTGCGTTAGCCAAGATCGCACCCGGGACCGAACTCGATCTTGGGTGGGGCCGTGCGTTGGTCGGAGCGCGAATCGGGGAGGGCGGGATGGGGGTAGTCCATCGTGGGTGGCTCTACTATAACCCCAAGGGCTCGCGCGCTGGCTCGGCGCCCCATCCGGTGGCCATCAAGGCGCTCCACCCCATGCTACGTGGACGCGAGCGACCCCGCGCCCTGTTCCTCAGCGAGGCGCTCGCGCTTGAACGCTTGAGCCACCCCAACATCGTTCACTTCTTCGGCCTGGTTGACGATGGCGTTCAGCTAGCGATCGTGATGGAGCTGGTGGACGGGCAGGCGCTGAGCGAGATCATCGCGCGCAAAGTCGCAGCGGGTCGCTCCCCGTCGATGCCGTGCCTGCCATTTTCCCGCGCGTGGCACTATTTTTCCCAGTTGCTCGGATCCCTCGCCAGCGTTCACGCGCTGGGCATCATTCATCGCGACATCAAACCTGCGAACGTGCTCGTTCGTCGCGACGGTGTGGTCAAACTCACGGACTTTGGCATCGCTCGGGTGCCAGCAGACGAGGCTCGAAAGACTGGCGGCATGGCGCCTGGTACGGGCGCGTATATGGCGCCGGAGCAGGTCACGGCTGGGGAAATCGACGCTCGAACCGACCTCTACAGTGCGGCCATCGTGCTCTACGAAATGCTGACCGGTGTGACACCATTCGACCGCCCGGAGCGCAACGAGATCATGGTGCGGACCGCGCAGCTCGATGAGATCGCGGCGCCGATCAGCAGTCGGGTGTCATCGGCGCCTCAGGTCTTGGACGCGCTGATGGCGCGGGCGCTGGCGAAGGACAAAGCCGAGCGCTTCGCTACGGCGATTGAACTTGGCGATGCATTTCGTGAGCTCCTCGGCCTCGACGCCGCTGGCTGGGCGGCCCAACAGAATCTCGCGAAGCACGCCAAGCGGCTCTCTCTGGAGATGAATGCTGCGCCGGCCTGCGGTCCGCAGGACGCCGACAGCCCGACCCGGAGTGCTCCAAATCCCTTCAAATCGCCGATCCACGATGCGACCCGGAGTGCTCTTGCTCAGAGTGCTCTTGCGCAGAGTGCTCCTGCTCAGAGTGCTCCTGCGCAGAGTGCTCCTGCGCAGGGCGCTGCAGCACAGCCGGGCGGCGGGACTCAACCGTTGCCCAGCCAACCCCCCATCGCGAGCCCGCCTGCTCTCGGAGTTGGCGAGGGCCAGCCGCCAGAGCACGGCAACCAACTGCGCACAGCGGTCCTCATGGCCTATCAGGGCGAGACTCCGGAGGCCTAGGTGGCATCCTCCAAGGACTCGGTGAGGCTTGAGCAGCGCCACCTACCGAGCGCGTGCCCACAGCCCCAATTGAGTGGCCGTCGCGGTACCAGCGGGCGTTGACACCCTGAGACGCTGCGTGCGATAGCCTGCTCCACCTTTTTCCTGGAGATCCGCGTTGATGCACGCCCCGCCGCAATCACTGCTCCGCCTTGGTAGAGCTTCGCTGCTTGCGCTCACTGTAGCGTTCGGTTTCTCCGCAGTGATGGCGCTCGCCGTGCCATCGAGCGCGCTCGCCCAGCCGGAGGACCCCGACGACGCAGCTGAGGACTCAGAGGACACGCCAGAGGGTCCAACATCCGCCAGCGATGACGCTGAAGACGACGCGGAAGACACGCCGCCTCCGCCTGCTTCGCCGCTATCGGTGTTTCCGCGGCCTCAAGGAGATGCGACTGCCTTGCGAGCGCAGGGCGCGGCCCGGCCCGGCGTGGCGGCAACCAAGCCCGCTGCGAAGCCTACCGATTCGGAGCAAGTCTACGCTGAGGACTGGTGGTCTCACGCTCGACCGGTGCTTGAGCTGCATGGCTACTACCGCTTGCGCGCGGAACTGTTTCACAACTTCAGCCTCGGTCGGATTGACCAACCGAACTTCGCGATGTGGCCGATGCCCATCGACAACCGCTACACCACCACCGCAGGCGCCCAAGGCTATGGCCCCGGGTTGTGCACGTCCGAGGAATCCCCGGAGAGCGCGGGCGGCACCAGCAGCGACGCGACGTACGCCTGCAAGAACAAGACGCAAGCGGGCGCGAACATGCGCTTTCGGATCAACCCGGAGCTGCACATCTCCGACAACCTCCGCATCATGAGCCAGCTGGATTTGCTGGACAACTTGGTCTTGGGATCGACTCCGAACGGATACGCCGTTGGTTCCGATGGCGGCGTAAACCAGCGCAGCGGCTACTCGCCGCTAGGGGCCTTTGACAACACGCAAGAGCCACCGACATCGGGGGTGAACAGCCTCAAGGACAGCATCCGGGTCAAGCGCGTGTGGGGTGAGTATTTGACGCCGGTGGGGATGTTGCGCTTTGGCCGCATGCCGAGTCAGTGGGGGCTTGGGATCCTAGCCAACGCGGGCGATGGCTACGACGACGACTACCAATCGACGGCTGATCGGATCATGTTCCTGACGGGGCTCAAATCCCTCGACCTCTATCTCGCTGGAGCGTGGGATTTCGGCAACGAGGGCGCGACGAGTGAATCCTTGGGGAATCCCGAGGGGCAGCCATACGATCTAGGCCAGCTGGATGACGTCGATCAATACGCGTTGATCCTCGTCCGCAAGACGAACCCCGAGCTCCAAAAGCTCCAGCTGGCGCAAGGCAAGCTGGTGCTGAATGGCGGCGCGTATGTGGTGCACCGCCGGCAGCTGCTCGCCAACGATCTTTCTGGCACGACCCCTGGTGTGAACGCCCTCGGCCGCTCCGCTGATGACCGGGCAAACAGCGGCTTCGTTCGGCGCGGCGCGGTCGCCTGGATCCCGGACTTCTGGGTTCAGCTGCTGTACCGCAAGTTTCGGTTCGAGGCGGAGCTTGCGACGATCCAGGGCGATATCGAGAGCAACCAGGCTGACGACGGCGGCTCCGAGCAGAAGATCAACATGTGGGGACTCGCGACAGAGCTTGAGCAGCGACTGATGGAAGATCGCCTGCGCCTCCAGTTCAAGTTCGGCTGGGCCAGCGGTGATCCCGACGTGAAGGGCATCAGCCCAGTCAGCCAGGGGCTCCAGCCGCAGTTCGGCGATGACACGATCAGCACCTTCCGGTTCCACCCGAACTACAAGGTCGACATGATCTTGAACCGCAACATTTTGAGCCGCGTGCAGGGCAGCTACTATTTCAGGCCGAGCGTGGACTACGACTTCATGCGCAAGCCTAGCGGTCAGAAGCTAGGCGGCGGCGCCGCGGTGATTTGGACGCGCGCGAGTGAGTTCATTCAGACGCCCGGTCACGCGCGCGATCTCGGTGTTGAGCTCGATCTGCGCCTCTACTTTCAGTCGAAGGACGGCGCGCTCAACGACGATCCCGAGAAGATGGGTGGGTTCTACACCATGCTCGAGTGGGGTGTGTTGTTCCCACTGGCTGGGCTCGGCTACCAGGAGCTCGAGGCGCAGAACCTCAGGGATACGCTACGTAGCTCTGGCGCGGCCGACACCAGTACTGCTCAAGCGCTGCGCTGGTACATGGGCATCATGTTCTAGAACCACGAGCGGTTTGCCTGCAGCGAGCCGTCTCGCGGAAAATCTTCAGCCTAGAGCACCGATCTAGCGAGCAGACGGGTGGGCTTCCGAGGGCCTTGGGGGCCCTCGCCAATCGGGGGGCGCCATGGCGCGCCGCAGATCCCTCGCGTCCTAGCGCGTCGCCGTGAGCACGAACGCAGCGCTTTGTGCGCTCAGAGCACAGAGACCCACATGACTCCCGTTGTGCGAGAGTAGTGCAGCTGTGGGAGAAACTTGAGCCCAAGGGTGGGATTTGTGATCGGGTTTTGGGGAGGGCCCCCTTACCCTTACGTAATCGGACTGGACGGACGGCTCCAATTCACAGCGGCTGTTCATCCGTGTGGCACCTCCTGTGCCTGGCCCTCCACCCCTAGATCCGCCTGGCCCGCTGGATCGCGCGAGTTCGCCCTTGAAGTTCCTCCGCATCCTGATCGCCCTGCTCGCGCTGACCGTCAGCGGCTCCGCCCTTGCGGACAAGGCGATTGAGCGCCTGGCAGAGCGGCTGCATCAAGGCTCCGACTTTCGAGTTCGGGTACAGGCTGCTTTGGAGCTGGGAAAGACCAAGCAGTCTGAGGCGCGGCCACATCTGGAGGAGGCGCTCGACGATGAGAACGCGGCTGTCCGTGCGGCCTCCGCCGCGGCGCTCAAGGTGCTTGGCGATCCTGACGCGATCCCTGCGCTGAGCAAGCATCAAAAGGATAAGTCAGCGGCCGTGCGCAGCGCCATCAAGGCCAGCATCGACGCACTCCGGGACGCGCAGCGCAAGCAAAAGGCCGAGCGGCCCACGGTACTGGTGACGTTGGGTAAGATCAGCAACGGCAGCGGAGTACGCTCGGCCGCGATCGTGAAGCAGCTGGGGGCCGCGAGTCGGGAGCAATTTGGGAAGCTTCCCGGCGTGGTGCTGGATGGTCAGGCGACGAAAAGCAAGAAGCTACCCGAGGTGCTGGTCAGCGGGCGCTTGGCTACGCTCAGCCGTAAGACCGAGGGATCTCAAGTCGTGATCACTGTCAAGGTCGAATACATCGTGCACGCGATGCCAGGGCGCACGATTCGGGGAAAAATCTCCGGGAGCGCGACCGCACGGGTGGCCGCCAGCGAGGTCAAGGGCAAGCGCGCGCTGGCGCAGTTCCGACGTGAGGTGCTCGCCGCTGCGGTGCAAAGCGCGATGCGTCGGGCGCCTGAGGCGTTGACCGCTGCCACCACCGACTGACCTCGGTAACAATTTTTCCCTAACGATTACAAGCAAGTTGAACACTCCGGGTCGGCTTTTTGGGGGTTGCGCGGTTGGGGCGGTGGGGCGAGGCTGGTGCCGGTGAGCAAGCCGAGCGTGCTGTTTGTGTCGAAGGCGATCACCCCACCGTTTCATGATGGGACGAAATGCCTGGTGCGCGATCTGGCCCAGCACCTGACGCGCTTTGAGCCGCGGGTCATGAGTTCTCCAGGAGCACCACCGCTGAGCGGCGTCACGAACCTCCCGGTATACGGCGACGCTGGGGGGTTTAGCCCGGGTCTGCTGCAAAATGCCCGAGCGGCGAGCTACCTGGTGCTCAGGGCTCAAGCCGACCTCTGGCACTTCGTGTTCGCCCCAAATCCAGCCAGCAGTCACGTGGGGCGCGTAGCCAAGTACTTGCGCAAGGCACCCGTGGTTCAGACGATCGCGTCGCCGCCGCTGAGCTTTCGCGGCGCATCGAATTGGTTGTTCGGCGATGTGGTCGTGGCCCAGTCGAAATGGACCGCGCGGCAGTTATCCAACGGAGCGCGGGGCCAAGAGATTGAGGTCATCCCACCGTGTGTGGGAGCAGCTGCAGAGGTTGACGCCGTGGAGTGCGCTGCCGTGAGGCAAAGCTTGTCTATCCCCAGCGACGCGCCGATATTTCTTTACCCTGGGGACCTAGAAACAAGCAGTGGGGCTCAGACCGTCGCGGACGCGGTGGCGCCGATTTTAGCCGCGATCCCCGCTGCGTTCGTTGTGTTCGCGTGTCGCAAGAAGAGCCCAGCGGCGCCGCGCATTGAGGCTGACTTGCGCGCCCGCCTGAGCTCTTCGCGCGCGCGCTTCGCGGGGGAACTGAGGTCGGTGCTGCCCCTGCTCAAGACGAGCAGGGTGCTCTTATTCCCTGTGGACGACCTGCGGGGTAAGGTAGATTTACCGATCGTGCTCCTTGAAGCCATGCAGCTGGGTACACCCGTGGTGGTCGCTGCGGGCGGACCGCTGGATGACCTCGAACACGTCCTGCGCGTCCCTGCGCAAGATCCTGCTGCGTTGGTCGCCGCGTGCCGCGCGCTCCACGAAGCGGACGAGGTCCGGCTGCCCTTGGTCAAGTCTGCGCAGCTCGAGGTTGATCGGCAATTCAGCGCCCGAAGCGTAGCCGCTCGATACGAAACCGTCTACGAACGCTTGCTACGCTTGACGGCCTGAACAGTCCGAATAGTTTGGTTCAATGAGCAACGACGAAGCCCGCAGCGCTGACGACGCCGCGCCGTCGTTGTCGGGTTCGGCGGCGTTCGACGACTCGCCGCTCAGCTCTGCTGCCTACCGTGAATCGCTGCCATCTGGCGACGTCCCGCTCTCGACCCACGACATCATCGGTTCGGTGGTCGCGGATCGCTACCGCATCTTGCGCCTCTTGGGGGAGGGCGGGATGGGTGTGGTGTACCTCGCGGAACACGTTCACATGAAGAAGCCGTTCGCGGTCAAGGTGCTGCATCGCGAGCTGACGTCGATCTCAGAGGTGGTGGCCCGCTTTGAGCGTGAGGCCGTTGCCGCGGGGCTCATTGATCACCCCAACGTGGCCAAGGCCACCGATTTTGGCCGCTTGCGAGACGGCAGCTTCTTTCTCGTGCTGGAGTATGTTGAAGGCGAGAGCTTGTCCCGGGCCCTACAGCAGCAGGCGCCACTCCCGCAGGAAAGAGCGCTGATCATCGCTCGCCAAATCGTAGATGCGTTGGATGCAGCCCATGGGGCCGGCATCGTGCACCGCGACTTGAAGCCGGACAACGTGATGCTGATTGACCGCGGCAGCGGCTACGACTTTGTCAAGGTGCTGGACTTCGGCATCGCGAAGCTCGACACCGGCGCTGGCGGAGCCGCGTTGACCCAGCTAGGGACGGTGTTCGGGACGCCGCAGTACATGGCGCCGGAGCAGGCTGCCGGTCAGGCGGTAGATTGCCGTGCGGACTTGTACGCTGTTGGGATGATCTTGTACGAGATGCTGTCTGGCGCTGTCCCGTTCGACAGTGATGAGATCGGCGCTGTGTTGGCCCAGCAGATCACCGTGGTGCCGCCGCCGCTTGGACCCCACATCGACGAGGCGCTGCGGCTGCTCGTGGCGCGGCAGCTTGAGAAGAGCGCAGACGCGCGCGTGCAGACCTCCGAAGAGTTGCTCCAGCACATCGACGCCGTTCTGGCGCGCTTCTCTGCGGAACCAGGTTCCGTTTTACGCGCGAGCTTGCCGCCGGCGCCGACGCTATCGCTGTCCGTCGCTCCGCCGAGCAGCCGCTTCGCTGAGGCTCGCGCGCGCACCGTGCTCAGCCACCCGGAGGGGGCGCAGCTTGCTTGGCAAGATCGCATCCGCGGGATGCCGGGCGTGCGCGTGCCATTCGTCATCCTTGGGGGTGGAGGGGTCGCGCTGATGGTGCTGGGAGCGGTGCTGGCGAGCTTCGTCTTCTTAGTGACGGGGGCTCCAAGCCGTCAGCAACCGGAGGTCGCAGGGGGCGCCTCCAGCAGCGCCGCGGGCAGCCCGGTCGCGCCGGCAGATCCCGACCTGAAGGCCGTGCTGGCTAGCGCCTCTACCGGAGACGCCGCAGCCATCACTCAACTGGAGAAGCTGCCGACCTCGGAGCGCACGTCGCACGTCTGGCTGGCGCTGGGACAGGGGTACACCGCGCAGAGCCGTTTCGCTCCCGGGCTGGAGGCCTACGATCAGGCGCTCAAGCTGGATGCGCGCTTGGCGAAGGACCGGGCGGTCATAGGACACGTACGCGCCGCGGCGAACCGGGCCGAGACAGGGAACCTGGCGATCTCGATCGCCGAGCGCCATCTCGGCAGCGTCGGCGCGGACCTGTTGTACGACATCTGGGTCGCCACGCGGGCCAAGAACGAGCAGACCACCCTAGCCAAGAGCCTGTTGGATAACCCGGAGGTGAAGGCGCGGTTTTCACCTGCGCTGCGCGTCGCGATGGCGCTGCGCGACGCCAAGACCTGCGCGGACTACAAGAAGTTACTGCCCGACGTCACCCTGCATGGCGACACGCGGTCGCAGCGCATCTTGCAGAAGCTCACTTCGCGCAAGGGCTGCGGCTTCTTGAAGCTGGGTGATTGCTACCCCTGTCTGCGCGGTGACTCGAACCTGAGCGACGCGCTAAATTCCGTACAGAAACGCCCAGAGCCCCGCTTTTAGGTTAGGCCCGGCCTCAGGTCGCCTCAGCGCGCAGCGCCTCGCTCCCTCGCGGGCTTCGCCGCTCGTCGGTGAGCGCTGGAGTAGGCCGTGGTCGACAGATCGGCGCTTCAGGGCGCAGATTGGCCCCGCTTCGGTGTTGAGTCGGTGCGCTGTTCGAGCTGGCTCGGTGTGCACCCGGTGAGCGCGCCCAGCAGCCGAGCGTAGTCTTCTGATAAGAAAAACGCGATCAGCGCCGCGATCCGCACGGCGAGATCCTGGTAGGCCATGCTCCCGTCTTCGGCACGACGCCCGAGGACGTCGGCCAGGCCGTTGCGCTCGATGCTAGTTAACTCCGCGCGAAAATCAGGCCGGACGAGAAACATCCCGCGGAGCGCCGCCTTCAGATCGCCAGCCAGGAGCAGCCCGGCGCGATCTGCGGTTAGCTGCATGACACGATGGGCCGCGATCAGCGCTTCGTTGGGCGCGGTGATGACGCTGGTGTCGATCTCGGCTTCTTGCGCTGGCGTCCTGCCGCCGACGTAGGACTGCCGTAGGCGATCCACCCGGCGGGCGCCGTTCAGCACTCGCTGGACGTCAGCGACTTGGAGGCGGCTCGTCAGCTTGCCGATGCGTCCGGCCACGCCAACACCTCCCAGCAGAGGCAGCACACCGAGCGCGAGGTCGAGGCTCTGCTTTCCAGCGTCCAGCGCCCCTGCCCACAGCTCACTCGAGGTGACGCGAGTGTGCTCGTAGCGCAGGTGCGCGACCTCGGCGGTCAGCGCGAAGCGAAGCTCGAGCGGCGATAGCTTGAACGCCGGATCCGTGTCGAGGTGGCGCCCTCCGATCAAGACGAACGAGGGGTGGCCTGCGTACGCGCGGGTCCCGATGCCCTTCTTGCCCCGCGAGATGTAACCCTCAACACCGCTAACTCCGAGCGCGGTGGATGCGGCGTGGAGCACGCGGGACGCTTCGCTCTCCTTAGAGCTGATGCGCTCGCAGTAGTCGCGCAACACCTCGAGGTTGGGGATCTCGACTTGTGCGAGGAGCGATTGCAATCTCCCGATGACTGCGCTGCCGGCGCGGGCGAGGGGGTGGGGCAGGACGCCTTCAACTAGATGGCGCGGCAGCGCTAGCACATCGGAAGGAGCCACACGGTCTCCTGGCCCAAGACCCCCTGCCGCGAGGCACGCCAGCGCGTCCGCGGCGCGTGCGCTGAGGTCGCCTTGAGCCGCGCGTGCCAGGTGCTCGAGGCGGGTCGGCACGAGCGGCTGCAGGCGCGCTAACTCGGCGATGGCGTCCACGGCTCGTGGGCTGTCTCCGTGCGCTCGCGCCATCAACTCATACAGCTGGATGTGTACGGTTTGACCGCCGCCGCCTTGAGTCAGATCGGCGTCTGGCGCGGGCAACAAGTCATGCAATGCTTCGTTTGGCAGCTGGGCGAGCCGGGCGACGAGCATCGCGTCTGCTTCGGCGACGTGCCCCGCGTCGAGTAGGTGCTCCGCGAGCTCTGCGTCCGCCAGGGCCAACGTGTCCGAGCTGCTGGCCTCGCGAGCTAGCGTGTGGATGTGCTGGTGCAGCTTGCGATGTAGCGAGAGCGCCCAGGCTGCGAGGCGGTGTTCGTCCTCGCCGAGCTGGGCGAGGAGCCCGCGTCCTGCTCCTAGGCTGAAGCCCCAGTCCTCCCACACGGCAGCGCAGAGCTGGGGGGTGTCGGGGCTAGCGCTGAGCCGCTGCGCTATCGCGCTAATTTCTGTGGGGATTTGGGACTCAGCGCGGGCGAAGTACAGGGCGACGCTTGCTTCAAGGGCGATCGCTGCTTCGGAGCTTGCCGAGAGGTGCAGCAACAGTCGTTGACAGGCTGGCCTCAACTGGTCTTTGGCGAGTCGCCATTCAGCCCGGGCAGCGTGCAAAGTCCGGGTGTCACCGAGACTTGCCACGGCCTCGTGGAGCGCGAGGAACTGCGCGCGAGCCGCCGCGGAGATTCGGAACTCAGTCCCTGCGGCGCGCACCAAGGGTAGCCGTCCCTTCTCTGTGACGTCAAAGCGACCGCGCTCGATGCGCTCGTGCTTGAGATCGCCAGCAGGGGAGATGGCGAGCAGCGCGGCGCGCTGATCGGTGAGTAAGAAGTACGCCGTGCCCTCCGCGTGATCGAGCACCGTGGAACGGATGGCCATGTTAGTTGCCGTAGGGATCCATGCCAGCAGGAGCTCCTCAGGATCAACGTAGCTACCAATGGCCAACCGGTGTGCTTCGGTGGGCGCCTCGATCAACGCGCTGCCAGTGTGGGTCAGCGCGGCTGCCTCAGGACCAGCGCGCTGACTCAGCCTGGCGATACACAGCATGCCGAGGGCGTCCGCGCCGTGACCAGCTGGGACGCGGTAGGCTTGTCCTCCCACGTCAAGGTAGTCGGCGAGTCGTCCGACGCGATAGGCTAGGCGGCTCTGGGCGAGCACATCGATGTGACGGCCAGTGGCGCGGCCGGTGGCGGCCACCAGCCAGAGGCCGCGACGGGTGCGGCAGAGCACGGCCCGCTTGGACGGCGTGAGGGGGTCGAGCTGGCCTCTGAGCACGAGGCGCTCTAGGGGTCGGCCGAGCTCGCGCTCATCCAGGTAGCTCGCGACGATGTCAGACATGGCTCAGCCTAGTACGACTCCCCACCCCCCAAGAAATACGCACCCGGAGTGTTAAAACATCGTGAAATGTGCCGGTTGCAGGCTCATTGGAACCTAGAAGCGGCCCATGCCTTAGCCCAGCACACCACTGAACGAGCCCCACGTTCGACCGCGGCGAGTCCGTCGCTGCCTACCTGTCCGCTGCGAATCGACAGCCTGCGGCCGCTAGCCCCTGGGGAGCGCGCTACCTTGCCGGGCGGCTCGCCGCGTGTCGTCCCGGCCGTCAGCCCCACGCACGCTGATCGGGCGGCGCCCGCGCTGCTCGTCCTCCGCGCGGATTAGCGCCGAAGCCGCGCGCAGTGTTTTCTTCAGCGGCCTGCTACGGCCAGCAGCTCCTGTGCTAGACAAGCCGCCCCATGCCTCAGACTGCGAGCGAAATCCGTCGTGCGTTTTTGGACTTCTACGCGAGCCGCGGTCATCGCGTCGTCGAGAGCGGTCCGTTGGTCCCACCGAACGATCCGAGCTTGATGTTCGCCAACGCGGGCATGGTGCAGTTTAAGGATTTGTTCACCGGCAAAGAGACCCGCGACTACACCCGCGCCACCAGCAGCCAAAAGTGCATCCGCATCAGCGGCAAACACAACGACCTTGAGGCGGTTGGTCCTTCGCCGCGGCACCACACGTTCTTTGAAATGCTCGGTAACTTCAGCTTTGGAGACTACTTCAAGGAAGAAGCGATTGTTTCTGCGTGGGAATTTTTAACCGGCACGCTCGGGATGGCCAAAGACCGCCTGGTCTGTACCTATTTCAAGGGTGAGGACGGCGTGGCGCCTGACTTTGAGGCGCGCGATCTATGGCTGAAGCTCACGGGTTTTGGACCCGACCGGGTCATCGGGCTGGGCAAGGCTGACAACTTTTGGCAAGCGGGCGAGACTGGGCCGTGCGGTCCTTCAAGTGAGATCCACATCTACAACGGCGGCGGCGGCGAGATCGACTTCAGCACCTTCGGCGCGGAGCAGGCCGCCGACGGGGTCGGTTGGATGGAGCTCTGGAACCTAGTGTTCATGCAGTATGACCGCCCAAGCAAGGACGCGGCGCTGATCCCGCTGCCAAAGCCCAGCATCGACACCGGCGCGGGCCTAGAGCGCCTGGCCTGCGTGCTTCAAGGCAAGACCAACAACTATGACATCGATCTGCTGCGAGCGCTGGTCGACAAGGCGTCGGAGATCGCAGGCAAGCCCTACGGCGGCACGCTGCAACCCGACGACGTGAGCATGCGGGTGATCGCTGACCACGCGCGCCTCACCGCATTCCTGATTTCCGAGGGGATTTTGCCAGATCGAGACGGCAGGCCCTACGTGCTGCGCCGCGTGATGCGCCGCGCGATTCGACACGGTCACCGCCTGGGCATTCAGCGGCCGTTCCTGCATGAGGTCGCGCTCACCGTGACTGAGCTGATGGGGGAGCAGTACCCCCAGTTGCTGGAGCGCCGCGAGCTGATCGCCAGCGTGGCAGAGCAGGAAGAGGTGCGCTTTCGCCGCACCATCGAGCGAGGCCTCGGGCTGTTGGACGAGCGCTTCCGGGCGCTCGACGAGGCGCAGTCTCAGACGCTGGCCGGCGAAGACGCCTTCAAGCTGTATGACACGTTCGGTTTCCCCCTGGATTTAACCGAGGTGATCTGCGCGGAGCGCGGCTACCTGGTGGACAACGCGGGCTACGACCTCGCGCTTCAGCAGGCGAAAGAGCGCAGCAAGTGGGCTGGCCAGGACGCGGCCATCACTGACGTGTACCGCGAGGCCCTCGCGCTGGTGCCGGATGGCGGCGTGCGCTTCACCGGCTACGAGCGCACAGAAGAGCAGCAAGCCGTCTTGGCGATCATTCGCGGTGGCGAGCTAGTGGCGGCCAGCAGCGAAGCGCAGCTCGAGCCCTCCTCGCAGGGGCAGGGGGTGGGGGAGGAGCTGGAGTTAGTCTTCGCGAGCACCCCGTTTTACGCTGAGAGCGGCGGGCAGGCGGGGGACGTCGGTATAATCCGTACGGATACTATGCGCTTCGTGGTCGAAGACACATCGCGACCCATGCCAGGGCTCGTAGTGCACCGTGGCAGGCTGGAGGCCGGGACGCTCGCCGTCGGGGCTACGGTCCGGCTGGAAGTAGACCGCGACAAGCGCGAATCGACCCGCAAGAACCACTCAGCCACCCACCTGTTACACCTCGCGTTGCGCCGCGTGCTGGGCGACCACGCGCAGCAAAAGGGCTCTCTGGTCGGGCACGACCGCCTACGTTTCGATTTCACCCACGGCGAGCCGCTGTCTATGGAACAGATCCGCGCCGTCGAGGACTTGGTTAACGAACGGGTGCAGTGGGGCGCGCCGATTCAGACGGAAGTCATGAGCATGGGGCAAGCGCGCGAACGCGGCGCGATGATGATCTTCGAAGAGAAGTACGGCGACAGCGTGCGGCTGCTGGCCATCGCCGACAGCCTGGAGCTGTGTGGCGGGACCCACGCGCGGAACACTGGTGAGATCGGCCTGTTCAAGATCCTGAGCGAGGGCGGGGTCGCCGCGGGGGTTCGGCGCATCGAGGCGGCCACCGGCGCCCGCGCGATTGAGCACACCCGCGCGCAGGAGGACCAGCTGATCCGCGCGGCGAAGAACGCCAAAGTGACGCCCAGCGACCTGGCAGACAAGATCGAGCGGATGCTGGCTCACGACCGGCAGCTAGAGAAGAAGATCGAGGAGCTCCAGCGCAAGCTCATGGACGGCGGCAGCGCTGGCGGCATAGACGCGCTGCTCGCGTCGGCTCGCGAGCTGGCAGGGGCCAAGGTGCTGGGCGTTCAGACTGAGCTGACCGATCGCGGCGCGCTGCGTGAGCTGGCCGAAAAGCTGAGAGATCGCCTGGGCGATAGCGTCGTGCTCGTGGGCAGCGCGGCGGACGGCAAGGCGCAGCTGGTCCTGACGGTGTCGAAGGGTCTCATCCCACGTTTCCAGGCGGGAAACTTGATCAAGGGCGTCGCAGAGAAGGTAGGCGGCTCGGGTGGTGGGCGGCCCGACATGGCGCAGGCTGGTGGCACGGACGTGTCTCAGCTCGGCGCCGCGATCGAGAGCCTGTACGCCGCGGTCGAGCAGAGCCAGTGATCTGGGAGCCTAGCGCTAGGCTCGCGTAGGAGCGAGCTGGGCGCTTAGCGTTAGACCAGCGGGAGGCCGCCTTCTAGTTGTTCGAAGCCCCAAAATACCGGCTCTGGCGCCAGCTGGACCCCCCAGTGCGCTTGCACGTGGGCCTGCACGCGACGGGCGAAACGTACTGCTTCGGCGGCGGTAGCACCCTGGTGGGCGACCAGCGCCAGCGCGTGCTTGGTCGATAGCCCCATAGGGCCTTCACGTAGGCCTTTGTTGAGCCCCGATTTTTCGATGAGCCAACCCGCCGACAGCTTAGTTGAAGTGCCATGCGGAAACATTGGTGGGTCGCCGGTGCCTTGGCGCCTTGATATCTGTGTGACTGCATCGGCGAGCTCCGCGCCGACCACCGGGTTGGTGAAGAACGACCCGCAGCTGCGCTGATTCTGGTCGGCCGGGTCAAGCAGCATCGACTTGCTGCGGCGCAGGCGCAGCACGAGGTCGCGCACCGAGTTGAGTGACGCTACCCCCCCGACCTCACGCGCGGCCTGCTGCAGCTCTGCGTAGCGCAGGCTAGGTGCGCCCCCACTTACCAGCTGAAAGCAGACCCGCGTGACGATCCAGCGACCGCGTTCGCGGTGCTTGAAGCGACTCTGCCGGTAGCCGAGCTCACACTCGTCGCGTGACAGGCGTACGGTCTCAGCTTGCTTTAGGTCGAACGCCTCGACCCAGCTTAGGCAGTCGCCGATTTCCTGCCCGTATGCCCCGACGTTTTGGATGGGCGTGGCACCGACGGAGCCTGGGATGCCGCTCAAGCACTCAAGCCCGGCCAGGTTCTTCGCGCAGGCGCTGGCTACCAGGTCGTCCCAACGTTCTCCCGCGCCTGCGATGACTTCAACGATTTCGGTGCGGGGTTGTTGCTGGACCGCAGTAAACGTTACTCCGCGGATCTGCATGTCGACGACGCACGCCCTGACGCCGTGATCAGCTACCACCAAATTGCTCCCACCCCCCAAGACCAAGAGCGGCTGGTCGGCGGCAGCGGCGCTGGCCGCGATGACTGGGAGATCGCTTGGCTGGTGCGCGACTTCCATGCGAAGCGGCGCGCCGCCCACGCCGAGGGTTGTTCGCGTAGAAAGCCGGTTGCTCACGCTTCGCGCTCTACCACACCCGGTGGCTGCATGGCGTCGGCGTGAGGCGCGGCGCGCGGCGGCGCGTGAGCTTGGCCGGTCGCGTTTCCCGGCCGCGCTGATCGGAGCCTAGGTCAGGTGGCGCACGCGACGGCGGCTAGCCGGAGCCTGCCTGGAGCCGAGGGGTGGCACCGCGCGGGGGCGCTCAATCCCTGACTTGCAGGGACGAATACTCGGCTTGCCGCGGCGCCTGGGGATGGGCGGCTCAAGTAGCTCGATCACCTGGACGCGCGGGGCCGGCGCGCGGTTCAACTGAATGCGGCTGAGCTGCGTGCGCCGCACCAGCAGCCACGCGGCGCTGCCCAGGGCGATTGGCGCGTGCTCGAAGCGGCTGAGCACGCTGGCCATGGCGTGGGCTCGCTCGTAGCTCGGTGCGCCGCGGTCGAGCAGCACCACATCACGACCACGCAGTCGACACAGCGCGCAGGAGACGGGGCCCGCCTGACGAAACGCCTCCATCCGCACCTCGATGCCCAAGTTTCGCGCCGCGGCGACCAGCTCTACAAACAGCGCCTCGTGGCGATCCGGGGTGCTGAGGGGTGCCTCGCTCACGAACCTGAGCTTACCCAGATCTAGAGCCCGACTCCCGCCCCAACTCACTTTTCCGCAAAATCGAACACTCCGGGTGTGTATTTGGGTGTGTATTTGGGTGTGTATTTGGGGGTGGTGGCCGGCCGGCGGCCGGCAGCGGCCCGGGACGGAGCATGCGCCGACCACGAGGCCCAACATCCCCTGGCGCGGCGGTTCGGGTGTGGGGCAGGCGACTTTGTGCGCGCCGCGCCGCCGTGACTGTGCTATTCGCTGAGCCAGAAGCTTTCTGTCGTCCGTCCGGGCTGCAATCCTCGGTGTTCACCCACGCAAGTGCTGGATTTCTGAGGCAGGCGCGCGGTGGCCGATTACGGTGCCGCGGAATGATTACTTGCTGTCGCCCCCACGGCGAGAGCAGGGCAGGGCCACAAAAACGGCCCCGGCGGCAGGCTTCGACCGGAATTTTTCATACGCTTCGTCCTGTTTCTTTCGTTTGCGCACCCGTCGCATGCTCGAGTCCCAACCACCCGCCTCGCCCCGTTGCGTATCTACGCAAGTCGGCCTCTTGGTATTTCAGGTCACCACGGCTTCGTGTTTAGACCTTGGTGGTAACGGCTCGCTGTACGACCACGGCGCTGTGCGCAGCGATCACCTGGCGACCGGCAGATCGTCCCCGAGACGAGTTTTCCACACGGTTGCTCCTGGTGAGTCGCGTTCTTCTTCAGCCTGCGCCCAGCTCGTCGATGTCTCATCGACGTTCAGAGCGCGGGCGGTTGTGTTGACGGACAGGGTCGGACGAGCGCGCTCAGACACGGGCACGCAGACCACGTCTGCAAGCCAAGCTACTACCCGCACCCTCGTCTGCTGGGTCTCGCCGCGGCGAAACCCAGCTCTAGATGCAGGAGCGGAGAGCACACCACTCATTGGGGTACCGATAGTGGTTCGGTTTTCCGTGCGGGTACGCACCTGGCGATGTGAAGAGTTTCGGATCCACACGGAGACCTACAGGTCTTCATTCGGCCGCACGCGAGGCGTGCGGCGGAGGAATGAGTCCGATGACTTTTACAGAAGCTGCAGCCTTAGTGCTGCGCCTAGTTGGTAAGCCCCTTCACTACAAAGAGATCACAGACGTCGCGATAGAGAAGAACCTCCTCAGCCACGTGGGCAAGAGCCCCGAGGTGACGATGGGGGCGCGGCTGGCGGCCGTGGTGAAGAAGGAAGACGACACCACACCCTTAGTTCGGGTGAAGCCAGGCGTGTTTGCGCTGCGTGATTGGGATCAGTCCACGATTGATCGGGGACTGGCCGACCGTACCCCTGCGCTGGAGTGCCTGGCGAAGCGTGAGAGCAGTCGTGGGGCCGAGCCGGAGCCGGTGAGCATGCCCGAGAATGAGCCAGCGTTGGCCTCAAGCCCGGTAGTCGTCTCTGCGGAAGACGTCCCGCCGGATCCAGCGGAGCTGCAGCGCGCCGAAATGGCGGCGCACGCTCGCGAGTTCTTTGAGGTCGAGGAGGATGATGACGACCCGATCCTCGGGGATGAAGAGCCCGAGGACGAACCAGAGTCTGACGACTCCGGTCGTCGTCCTCGTCGTCGCCGTCGCCGCAGCAGCAGCAAGCCGAGTGATGGTGGGGATGACTTGCCCGGGTACACGGTCTCGGATGCGCCAGTAGATCTTAGCGTGGATGAGGCTAACGCCGACCCGCGAGCTCGCCGCGACGGGGAACGAAGCCGGGCAGGCCGCGAACCGCGAGAGGGTCGGGAGCGTGACCAGGGTCGGGAGCGTGACCAGGGTCGGGAGCGTGACCAGGGTCGGGAGCGTGACCAGGGTCGAGAGCGTGACCAGGGTCGGGATCGTGACCAGGGTCGGGAGCGTGACCAGGGTCGGGAGCGCGACCAGGGTCGGGAGCGTGGCCCGAGTCGAGAGCGCGAGAATGGCCGTGACCGTGAGAACGGTCGTGATGCGGGCAGAGGGCGTGAGCTGCGGCGCACTGACGAGGCGGGGGTGCTCGTGGAGCAACTCACGCAGCTGATCGCCGGCGTTGATCGACGCGGCGGATTTGTGCCGCTCAAGCAGGTCGCCGAGCTCGCCTGCCGCAAACACAACCTAGCTGCAGACGTCGGGCAGGCGATAGGGCTCGTGCAGGGGTGTCTCCGTGCGGATAATTTGCGGCGTGCCGCCGCGGGTGAGCGCGAGCGGTTCCAATTCTCAAGTGGCCGCGTCGCGCTCAGCGACGGCCTGCTGGACGGCGAGGTGCGGCGCTTGGAAGAAGAGATCCACTCCAAGGTGCAGCGCCTCCAAGAACAGACGCGCCGCCACTTGGCGCGGCGCTTTCAGGAGTTGCCGCCCCGTGCATTGGCCGACCTCATCGTGCTGTTGTTCGAGCGCCTCGGTTACACCAACATCGCGGCCGTGCGCCGCCCGAGCAGCCAGGAGATCCATTTCAGCGCTCAGGGCCCTGAGTACGCTGGAGGCGTCACCACCGCGATCGTGGTGCGCAGGGACGGGAAGGAAGTGGGGCGTGAGCGGGTCACCGAGCTGCGTGGTTCCCTGCATCACTACGGCCCCGCCCATGCTGGCTTTTTGCTCACGACCGGCCAGGTGCTGAGCGGCGCCCGGGAAGAAGCGCAGGTGTCTGGGGCTTCGCCGGTCATGCTCCTCGATGGCTTTGGACTAGCAGCCTTGTGCGAGCAGCACGGGGTTGGTGTCGTTCACGCGCGTGTCATGCTGCCGATGGTTGACATCGAACTACTGGACGCCCTGCGGGGAAGCTGAGCCTCAGGGTGGTCGCGAACATGGCACGGCGCGCAGCGACTCTGGCATTGTCAGGTAGAAAATACTTGCTGATCGCGGTGGCGCTCGCGGCCGTAGGCTGCGGGGGACCACCGCCCTCGCAGTTCCCGAGCGCTGACGCTGCCATCTCGCGCATGCGGGCCACTCAGGCCTGCAGCCGGGGCGTACGCGCCGACGCGAAGATCGACTACTTCGGAGAAGAGGGGCGTGTCAGGACCAGCGCCCTCTTCTTCGCGGTGCGCCCCGAGAACCTACGCTTCGATGTCCTCGCCCCGAGCAACCTCGGGATGGCGATGATCCTGACCTCGGATGGCGAGCGTTTCGCGCTAGCCGACAAGCTGAACAGCCGCTTCATTTCGGGGCCAGCGCTCAGCTGTAACGTAGAGCGCTTCACTCAAGTGCCGGTGCCCCCCCACGCGCTGGTGAGCCTGATTGGGGGCGAAGCTCCAGTCCTCGTGCATCAACCTGCTCAAGCCGAGGTCGCGTGGAGCGGAGCATTTCTTGGGGGTGGGGAGTACGTGGTTACTATCCGCTCGAAGCATGAAGCGCTGGAGACCATCCGCCTTGAGCCTTACCCCGCGGATTGGGACAAGCCGTGGGACCAACAGCGAGTGCGCGTGGTCGGCGTGAAGGTCCAGCAGCGCGACTACGTGCTCTACGAGGCGATCCTTACAGACTACCAAGCAGCCCACACCGCCAAGCCGATCGTCGATCCGGATGGTCTGGGTGGTGACGTCATGCCCAGCGGGCCTAAGTGCGCGGCCGAGCTCCCTCGTAGCCTACGCATCGAGGTGCCTGAGCAGGACAAAGATCTAACCCTACGGATTCAGAGCATCGAGCACAACCCGCCCATGTTGCAGGGCACGTTTAGGCAGGAGCCAAGCGGCGGGATGCGCGTCGAGCGCTCCGAGTGCGTGGACTAGCGCTCGCGTACGGCGCCTCAAGCCGCTGGCGCCAGCATGACCCCAGCGGTGTCAGCCGCCGAGCGCGCTGAGCAGTCGACCAGGGTAGTCCGAGATCAAGCCGTCGATGCCCCGAGCGGCGAGCGCCACGGCCTCCTGTGGCTCGTTGACAGTCCACACGTTGACCAGCGCGTCGTTCGAGTGCCACGCGGAAATGTTGCCGGCGGTCGCCAGCGTGCGCTGCGGGTGGACTGCCCGCAGACCAAGCAGCTCGCGCGGCATGCGCCGGCGAGCCAAGCCCAAGGCCAAGTCCTGCTGATCATGCACCAGCCACGCCGCTGGGATTTGCGGTACGATACGACGTAGCGCGACGACCAACAGCGGATTGAAGCTTGAGAATAAGATCATCCGGCCTGCGTCGGGGATCCGCTGGGCCTCGCGAGCGCAGCCTCGGACCAGCGCCACGTGCTGCGCCGACAGCACGCCGCGTAGCTTGTCTCTCCAGGGGGAGTCGGTGCCCGGCGGATTGAGATCGCTCTTGAGCTCCACGTTGACGCGCAGGCCGTGCGCGCGACAGAAGTCGAGGGCTGAGCGCAACCGGGGGATGGGCTCGCCGCCCCCCACGTCCACCAGATCGAGCTGGCTGCGTGACAGTTGATCGACGCGACGTGAGTCTCGTTCTTCAGTGACTCGGCTGAGCGTGGCGTCGTGGGCGACCACGACGTCCCCGGTTCGGTCGAGGCGCACATCAAGCTCTACGCCGTCGGCGCCTTCGTCCCGCGCGAGTTCGAAGGCGCCCAGGGTGTTCTCTGGCGCCGCGTGGCGTGCGCCTCGATGACCGAACACGAACGGCCGAGCGCCGGCCGGCCGCCGCCAGCTCGCGTAGACATCCAGCCCCCCCGCACCAGCGCGAGCCAGGTTCACGCGAGCTCCTGCGCGATCTCGGCGGCGACCGCCCGTGCACGTTCAAGCTCACTCTTCGCGAACGCGATCGCGCCGACGACGGGATGTCCACCCCCGCCAAACCTGGCGCAGATCCGTGAGATGTCCGTGTCGAGGGGCTTCCCAGACCAAGGATTATACCCTACGGAAATTTTGATGCCGGTCTTTAACAGCCCGATCACCACGGAGTAGGTCGAGCTCGGGAACAGCGCGTAGGTGACAAACTTGCCGATCACCTCGAGCGGTTGCTCCGTGAGATCGACGAACACCACTCGCCCGCGTGCTTCGGCGCGGGCCGCCACACGCTGCCTGAAGGCTTGCTGGCGTGCAGCGAGCGGCGCATACAGATCCACGATATCTGCGGCGCTCGCGACGTCTGTTAGCGGTTCCGCGAGGAGTCGTGGTACCAGCGCGCTGATCAGCCGATTGTCACCATAGTGCTCGATCACGCTGACCAGTTGCATCACCGGGCTAGCGCGGTTGGTAGCTTGCTCAGCGCTCTCAAAGTCTGCTGTATCCACGCGGTTTGCCCAGCCGACCAGGTCTTCGAGATCAGAGAAATCGAGGCCAAAGACCTTGGTCGCGGTGTCCGCGATGAGCCGGGAGCACGAACCGTAGGCGGGGTCATAGAACAGGCGCTGCTCAGCCTCGTCGACGCGTCGTTCAAACCGCCGTCGTGACTCCGGCGTTTCGAAGGCGGTTGGGTGGTGGTCGAAGAACCAGGTGAGCCGCTCGCTTGGGCTAAAGCGGTAGTCCAGGATGGCGCTGACGTCCGCCTCCCCCAGCGCGCGCTCCGGACCCCGTTGTCCGTGGCCGTACCCGCACGCCAGGTAGCGAAAGCTAGGCTGACCACCCTCGAGTTCCCGGAACAGGCGAGTGAACAGCGCCGCGCTCACCACGCCGTCGAAGCAGTGGCCATGGGTGGCCACCAGCACCTTGTTTTGCCTCACCAGGGGGGCCGCAGGAGCAGGCTGGGTCTCAGCTTGAGATCGAACCCGTCGACTGACCACGCCCATAGGTAGCATACACACGCACATTTGCCTCAAGTTCCCGAACTACGCGGCGCGATTGAGTGTGCGGCCTGGGTCCAGCGTCTGACCCAGGCAGCGTGGTTCGTGACACGCTGACCTCAGCTAGGCAGGTCGATCGCGCAGCGTGTAAGCTGCGCCATCGGTGTCAACGACCCGCGGCGTGCGCTGGTCAGGTTCGGGAAAGGAAGTCACATGGTTCGAACAAGCGTGTTCCTAGTGCTCGCGGCGTCGCTGCTCCAGGTGGGCTGCCGTAAGAAGGAAGAAGAGAAGGACCCGCAGCTGGGCTATCAGCAGCAGCAGCAGCCCTATGGCTCCCAGCCCTACGGGACCCAACCTACGGCGCAGCCGACTGCTGCTCCGTCAGCGGCCAGTCCGCTGGGCGCGATCTTCAGCGATCCCGCCGCGCTGCAGGGCATCATCTCCGGAGCGCTAGCTGGCGGACAGGCCAGCTTGGGCGCGCTGACGGGTGGTGAGATCGGCCCCATCCAGAGCGGGATCCAGATGCAGGCGAGCAGCGCCGCCAAGGGCGCGCGTCCCGAAGGTGAGCTGATGAGCGCCAAGCTCGCCCAAGACGGACACGCGCAGGCCAACGTCACCATTCAGCCTGGTAAGTGCTACACGGTGATTGGGTTTGGGGGTTTGGGGGTGTTCGATTATCAGATCAACATCACGACCGCGCCGCCGCTGCCACCGCAGGTCTTGGCGCAGAGTCCGCCCGGAAGCAACCAGCCGGTGGTCGGGGCCAACGAGCAGTGCCTGCGCAGCCCGTCGCCGCTCCCCATGCCCGTCACGGTAGACATGCACGTGATCAAGGGTCAAGGCATGGTCGGCGCGCAGCTGTACGCGAAGTAGGTTGAGGCGGAAGGTAGCCCTGGTAGCTAGGAATCAAAGCATGAAGATATCAAGAAGCAGTGGTCATTTCCATGGAGCAAAGCAGGTGCTCTCTGTCGGCGCCTGGGTCGGGCTAGGTCTAATCGTTGCCGTGGGGTGTCGGAAGAAGGAAGAGGTGGAGTACCCACCCCCGAACCCGTCGGCTACTGCTAGCGTGACGGCTACCGCTCCTCCGGTCCCGCCGCCCACGGTCGTGCCCGACGCCGGCCCCCCACCCCCGCCAGCGCCCGTGGCCCTCGATCCGCTCACCCTCGAGGACCTCGGAAAGTCGATCAAGAAGCGGGTGGCCAAGCAAGCGCCCTACCCCATGAAGCCCGTGGACGGCCCGTTCGGCGCCACCCTCGCCCAGGGTCAAACCTACGAAGTCCCGCTGATGATCGCGGGGCACAAGTGCTACGCGGTGATCGCCCAAGGTGGTCCTGGCATCACCGAGCTAGACATCGAGATCAAGATCGAGCCGTTGCCTGGGCTGTCGTTGCCGCTGAACCCCACGTTCGCTGTAGATAGCACCGGGGGGCCTGAAGCCGCCGTCACGCCGTGCGTAAAGAACGTGTTACCCGCGGGGTTCTCTGGGAAGGTGATCCTCAAGGCAACAGGTGGCTCTGGGCCTGTAGCTGCCCAGGTGTTCATCAAATAGCGTCGCGCTCAGCGGATCAGCGCGCAACTCGTCGCCCTGCGTTCCGACGTGGGGCGGTGAAGCGCTCAGCACCTCAAGCCTTGGCTCTGCATCAGCTCCCTCCGCGGCTGCATGACCTCGACGAGCCACCGGGCGTCGGCTGGCTGTGGGGCCAGCTCTCGGCGGGCCCCGCGGTAGCCGTGGTGGGGACGCGATATCCCACGCGAGAAGCGCTCAAATTTACACGAGCGCTGGTGCATGATCTAGGGCGCGCGGGGGTGAGCATCCTGAGCGGCGGTGCCCAGGGGATCGACCGCGCAGCTCATGAGGCCGCGCTGGACGTTGACGCGCACACCTTGGTGGTCGCACCAGCTGGCCTCTCCAAGCCCTATCCTTCGTTTCACCGCGCGCTGTATGCCCGCGTCCTGAGATCGGGGGGTGGGTACCTGAGCATCACGCCTGATGGTGAGCCCGCGCAGACTTGGTCGTTCTTCGGTAGAAATGCGGTGTTAGCGGCCCTGGCTCACGTGGTCGTGGCGATCGAGTCCGGCGTGCGCAGCGGCACGCGCAACACGGCCTCGTGGGCGCGCCGCCTAGGCCGCCCCATCTTCTGGCCCGCCGCCTCGCCGTGGGACACCAAGCGTGCTGGTTTCCTCCTGGAATATCGACTCGGGGGTGTCCAGCCGCTGCGCGATGCACGCGACGTGCTGCGCTGCTTGAGCGCGCAGCGCCTGTACGGACTGGCGCCAAGCGGAGCACAGCTTGACCTAGAGTCGGTGTGGGACGCGCCCGCTAAAGCAAAAGCGAGGAAGTCTGTGGCCGGCCCAGCGGACCTGGACACAAACACGCCGCAGACTGCGGCGCGTCTTAGCAGCCCCCCAGGGGCCCCGGTATTGGACCGCGCGCAGGCTGTCTTGGCGCGACTTGAGCAACAGCCAGAGACTGCCCAGGCGCTAATGGCCGCGCTCCAGTTGGCAGCGCATGATCTCGAGCGTGTGCTGATTGAGCTGACCCTTGAAGGACACATCGAGCGCGACTCGCGGGGACGCTTTCGAGTGCTGTTGGGCGGCCTTCAAGCGCGATGACGCGCGTCGTTGGGCGCGAGCGGCAGCGCTCAACCCTGGGCGGCGCGTCGCGAGCCGGGCTTGCTCGGTACCCGCACGGGTGCCATAGGGTTTGCCGCGCGCGAGGGCGCTGAAGGAAGCTGGGTATGGCTGACGTGACCATCATTGGAGCTGGCCTGGCTGGCTCAGAGGCCGCACTACAACTCGCGGCACGTGGCTGGCGTGTGCGGGTGCTTGAACAAAAGCCGCACAAGCGGACGCCAGCGCAGAGCAGTGACCAGCTGTGTGAGCTGGTCTGCTCAAACTCGTTCCGTGGCGCGCACCTGACCAACGCGGTGGGCCTGCTCAAAGAAGAGATGAGGCGCCTTGGCTCGCAGGTCATGCAGGTCGCTGAGCTAACCAAGGTCCCAGCGGGCGGAGCGCTGGCGGTCGATCGTGATCGCTTCTCTGCGGAGATGACCCGCAGGTTAACCGAGCAACCACTGATTGACGTCGTCCACGGCGAGGTCAGCCAGATCCCGGCGGAGCGTCCGCTGATCGTGGCGACGGGCCCGTTGACTGGCGACGCGCTGGCAGCAGCGCTCGAGGGGCTGCTGGGAGAGGGCAGCTTGGCCTACTACGACGCGATCGCCCCGATTATCAGCGCCGACAGCATCAACTGGGACAAGGTGTTCATCGCGTCGCGGTGGGATAAGGGCGAGACCGAAGAAGACAAGCAAGCGTATGTCAACTGCCCGTTCGACAAGGCGCAGTATGAACAATTCGTCGCCGATATTGTTGCCGCAAGGAAGATAGAGCCCAAGGAGTTCGAGAAGGTCCGCTACTTCGAGGGCTGCCTGCCGATCGAGGTCATGGCAGAGCGCGGGCCGCAGACCCTGTCATTCGGACCCATGAAGCCCGTCGGGTTGACCGATCCACGCACCGGCCGCTGGCCTCATGCGGTGGTCCAGCTCCGCAAGGAAGATGAGGCCGCCACGGCGTACAACTTGGTGGGCTTTCAGACGCGCATGGCCTGGCCTGAGCAGCAGCGCGTGCTGCGCACCATCCCCGGGCTGGAGGGAGCAGAGTTTCAGCGCTTCGGCGCGGTGCATCGTAACACGTTCATCTGCGCGCCGCGCTTGCTCGACGGCACGATGCAGCTAGTCTCAAGCCCCGGGATCTATTTCGCTGGGCAAATTAGCGGCACCGAGGGCTACGTGGAGGGCGCGGCGGGTGGCTGGCTCGCGGCGCACTTCATCTCCGAACGCCTCCACGGGCGAGAGCCCAGCTTGCCGCCCGGCAACACGGCGCACGCTGGCTTGCTCGCGCAGCTCGCGCGCAACCCCAGCGACTACCAGCCGTCGAACATCACCTTCAGTCATTTCGCGCCCTTCGACGGGCGCGACCCGAAGGGCAAGCGCTTGAAGAAGCGCGATCGCTACCTGGCCATGGCGGAGCGCGCGCTCGTAGATCTTGAGCCGTTCGTAGAGAGCGCCGCAGCGCTCGGCGCCAGGGCGCTGAGCGCGGAGTAACGAGCGCTCGGCTGGTGAGGGAGCGTGGGCGGTGGATAGCGGGGGCGGTCTCGCTACTCCGCGGCCACTGGCTCTACCCGTACGGATACGGAGAGCTTCTCGCCCCCGCCGCCCTTGTACAGCGTGCCGGACGTGGGCGTCGCGTCGCGGTAGTTGCGCCCGCAGGCCACGCGCACGTGGTCTGTGCCCGCCAGGATGCCGTTGGTCGGATCGAAGCCGCGCCAGCCAGTCCAGGGCAGATACAGCTCGACCCAAGCGTGGGACGCCTCAGACTGGACCTGGTTTTGGTAGTTGGCGCCCGTGAAGATGTAACCTACACGATACCGTGCGGCAATGTTTAGGAGGCGCGCCAGACAAATGAACAAGTTGGCGAAGTCCTGGCACACGCCGCGCCGCTTGGTGTACACGTCGAACGGCGTGCTCTCGATGCTGGTCGCGCCCTGTACGTAGGTGAAATCGCGATAGATAGTCTGATTCATGTCGATCAGCGTCTCGACTAGATCGAAATCTTGGCGCTCCGCGAAGCTCATCGCGAACTCGCTCAGTTCACGCAGCTGGGTCTCCGCCAGCTCCATGGGAAGTAGGTACGGCAGCATCATCTGACGTTGCCACGGCATCCACACGAGCGGGATCGTCATGCGTCGCTGCGGCGAGTGCAGCACTGGGGGCTGGCGCACCTGCACGATCGACTCACTCACCACCTCGAGCTTGGTGTACGGCTTCTCAAGACGCATCCGACGCGAGCGGTTGCCGAACACGTCTTCGAAGTCACTGCTGGGAGTGGCTGGGTCAACCTTTAGCCGCTGGCTGAGCACGCGTTGATCGGCGTCCTGGACGGGCGACAGGCGCAGCACGTGGGAGCTCAGCTCTACTGGTTCATCGTAGCGGTAGGCGGTGACGTGGCGGACCCTCAGAGTCACCCACTCGGGGCTCGGCGCCGGGGTCGACGCGGGGCGCGCGGAGGGCGTGTGGGGCTCGATGCCTTGAGGCCACGCTTCGCTCACCTGCTGGACCGCGCTGATTTCCTCGAGGGTTGTCGCCCCAGCCTGAACCTGCCAGGCAGAGCTCGCGTCCGCGTCAGGGAGTCGTCCGAGTGACGTCTGCATCCCTCCGCTCGGGCTAACGCGGCGCCCTTGGGGTTGTTGCTGCTGGGGCCCCAAGCCTGGGCTGGTCACGCGCTGCGCGGCAGCGAACTGGCGATCTTCGTCCGGGAAATCTTGGCTGCGAAAGAGCGGTTTTCCCCGGCGCATCACGACCAGCTCTCCAGGCGAAACTGCTTCCCATCCCGCCTCCGACAGCGGCCGCGTGGCGACCACGGTGACCGTGCGGCTGGTGTCTAACGGATTGACGATATCTAGATCGAGCACCCGATTGGCCAGCTTCGTATCGTCGTGGGGTGGAACGAAGCGCGCCCAGCATGGGTTCTTAAACCCTGCGCTGTCGCCATACACCAACAGATCAATGCCGTCGGAGATCAGAAAATTGGCGGTGCCCAGGGCGTTCAGCTCACGTAGCCAGCGACGGACCTCTAGCAGGTCGAGCTCGCCGAGTGAGCGACAGCCCTGCGCCCTGACTTGAGTCATGAACCAGCAGAAAGCTCGCTCAGAGTCGCTCAGCCCGACCGGCTCGAATACCGGGCGGAAACCCAGGGAGAGCGCCCGTAGCTCGTCCTGCCGCAACCCTCCGTGGTGCGCGAACAGCCAGTCTCTGCCGCCGTGGGTTCGCACAAAGGGCTGCGCGTCCGCTTGGTTGACGCGCTTGGTCGTCCCCCGTAGGTGGCACACGAAGGTCGGTGAACGGAAGCGCTGCCAGCCCTCGACCAACGCGCGGAACACGTCTTCATCACGCGGCTCTGGCTCCTTGACCACGACCGCGGCGACCTCATCGGGCGGATACCAACCAATGCCCCAACCTGGCACCTGCAGCGAGCCCTCCTCTTGAGGTCGATGTAGGACCAGCTCTGGCGACGCTGGGCTATCGAAGGACAGACCGAGGAGATGGGTCGAGTGGGGGGAGTCGTCCATGCGCCGTCACCTTTAGCGCGCTACGTCGGCTCAATCCACGATCCACCCGCTCCTCGCCCAAAAAGCACTCTCTGGGCGCCTCCCGGGCGGCACTCCGTCGGCCGCCCCGTCGCTACGGGCGGGAGGTGCAGGCGTCGGAACGACCGGGCGGCTACCCCGAGCGCTGCTGCCCAGGGAATCGACCCACAGCCACCCACTGCGCCAGCAGGCGCGGTGTCTGCGCCTGCTTAGTTAGTTGGTGGAGTCTGCCGGGACGCTGGGGTGAAAGTAGGTCGCGTCCATGGCGCTACATATCAACGCGGTTGAGTCCACGACCCGGGTCAGCGTGTTGTGAACGCCGATCTCCAGCAAGCCCGCGGCGCTATTTTGGCGTAGGAAGTCGATCACCTCCTGAAGTTGAGCCTCCGCCTCAGCGCCTCGGTTGGGCGCTACCGTGCGGATTTCTTTCAGGTCGCTCATCGCCGCCGTGAGTGTGTACAAAACTGAGCGCGGAAACGTCTCGTAGCGCAGTAAGAAGTCGACGATCGCGATGCCGCTAGGTGGCTTCTGGTGACACTTGTAGAACGGCTCTGTCGCAGAGCAAGAGCGCAACAGCGCTAGCCACTGCGCAGCCTCAAGGGGCGTCTCCAGGGCCGCGGTTGGACCTTGTGTGTGGTACTTGATGTCGACGATGCGCGCGGTCTGCTGCGCGCGCTCGAGGTGCAAGCCGAACTGCAGGAAGGTCAGGGGTTCTTCGTGGAGCATGGTGGCCCGCGCGACGCCGTTGGTCAGCGCGGCCATCTCCTTGAAGCGGTTATAGAACGCCTCGCGGTCCGACCGATACAGTCGCTTGCCAGCCCCATCCATCAACCAGCGCCAGAACTCGTTCAGCGCTTCCCACAGCTCGAGGCTGATGACTTCACGGATGGTGCGCGCGTTCTCCCGAGCCCAGTAGGCAGCGCTCACTAGCGACACCGGGTTGTCCTGATCCCACGTCAGGTAGCGTTGGACGACCTCGCCGTCCAGTAGCGCCTCCTTGGGGAAACGCTCACGGAAGCGGGCCAGCTCCCCCGTCACTACGATGACCGGCTGCCAAGCGTTCTCGGCTTGCAGCTCGACATCCAGCACAAACGATTGGTTCACGCTCAGCAAGCGCGCCAGGTTGTCCGCGCGCTCGATCTGACGACCGGTCCAAAAGCAGGCCTCCGCGACTCGCGAGATCATTGTTGGCCCCCTGAGCTGCGGTTTGAGGTGCCTGGAGCGCTCACCGCTTCCTGCTCGGAGCCGCCCGCGCCTGCGCCGAGAACCCAGGTGTCCTTCGAGCCGCCGCCCTGACTGCTGTTGACCACGTACGAGCCCTCCTTTAGCGCCACTCGGGTGAGTCCGCCTGGAAGCACCCAGCTGCTCTTACCTGTGAGGATGAATGGCCTGAGGTCGACCCGTCGAGGGCCAGCCTTGCCGCTGATCCAGGTGGGGCAGGTCGAGAGCTCGACGACCGGCTGCGCGATGTAGCTCCTCGGTTTGCTCGTGACGCGCTCGCGGAACTCCTCGATCTCTTGCTTGCTCGCGCGGGGTCCGATCAGCATGCCGTAGCCGCCGGAGCCATCGACGGCCTTGACCACCATCTTGGCCAAGTTCGCTAGCACGTGGCTCTGGTGCTTCGGCTCGCCGCAGAAGTAGGTCTCGACCTGCCCCAAGATGGGCTCCTCATCCAGGTAGAAGCGGATCATCTTGGGCACGTAAGGGTAGACCGCCTTGTCGTCTGCGGCGCCGTTGCCGACGGCGTTGGCTAGCGTGACGTTGCCCTTGGCGTACGCGCGCACGAGGCCGGGTACCCCGAGCAAGCTATCCGGGCGGAACACTTCGGGATCGAGGTACTCGTCGTCGAGCCGTCGGTAGATCACGTGAACTTCAGCTGGGCCGCGCGTCGTCTTCACGTACACGCGGTCATCGTGGACGAACAGATCGCTCGACTGCACCAGATCGACCCCCATGCGACGCGCCAAGAAGCCGTGCTCGAAGTACGCGGAGTTGAACGGCCCGGGCGTCAGCACCACCACCCGCGGCGCGCCTTGGCAGGCGGGGGCGAGCTCTGACAAGCGCTCGCGCAACCTGCTGGGGTACTCGTCCACCCCCCGCACGTTCGCAGTGCGGAACATCTTTGGCAGCACCTTCTTCAGCACGTTGCGGTTGGAGAGCACGTACGACACACCAGATGGGCAGCGCAGGTTGTCCTCCAAGACCAAAAACCGTCCCTCAGCGTCGCGCACCAGATCGATGCCGGCGATGTGGACGTACACACCACCCGGGGGCTTGATGCCGTGCGCTTGCTTCAGGTAGCCGCTGCCGCCGAGCACCAGATCTGATGGAACCACGCCCTCCTTGAGGATACGGCCCTCTGAGTAAATATCTGCAAGGAAAAAATTCAGGGCAGCCACGCGCTGCAGTAGCCCGCGCTCGACCTGCGCCCAGTCCTGCGCGGACACGACCCTCGGAAACAGGTCGAACGGGAAGATGCGCTCACCGCCACGCTGATCGGAGTACACAGAGAACGTGACACCGCCTTTCAGGAACGTGTTGTCCGCTAGGTGCTGTCGTCGGCGCATCCGCGCCGCGCCCAAGCGCTCGAAGCCTTCCACGATGGGTGAGATCTCTGGACGAGGCACGCCGGTGGACGCGAACAACTCGTCATACGACCCAGGGAGCGGCGAGTAATCAGCGAAGATCGGAGCCTTCACTTCCTCTTGGCTTGGCAGGTGTTTATGCTTCATTCCAGTTTCTTAGGGCCCGAGGATGGCTCGCTCGTCGACCGAGCGTGGCCGCGACGGCCGTAACCTCCGCGGCGCGGCCGAGGCGCGAGCATAGCGTAGTATGGGTTGTTTGGTGCCGCGTCCACCGGCTGCCATTGAGCGGCGAGCCACGCCCAACCGAAGGCATGAACTCACCATTGTCGGGTCTTTGGGCGCTTAGGGTCATCGATATCGGTATTGCCCGAGGTTATTTCGATCGCAGCGGGCCGTGCGGGGCGCGATCAAAAAAACGCCCGAGCACTGACCAAACGGAGTCTAAGAACGTGCCTGCACGCCGACCAAAGCTCACTCGCGCGACCGCAGCGGCCACTGGGTGCAGCGCGTCGGACGCAGCCCGCAACTCAGGCATCGCCGCCGGCACGGGACACCCTAAGAGCACGCACCGAATGATGACGCGTCGGCTGATGGGTCGAGCATCAAGCCGACGGAGAAGCTAGCACAAGGCGCGCGCGCGGTAAAGTGGAAATACCGTGCGGAATTAAAGCCGCTCGCATAGCGCGCGTCGATTGGCGCTCTGCGCTCTGCGCTCTGCGCTCTGTGCTCTGTGCTCTGTGCGCTGCGCGCCTGACGCTGTTCGCCGGGGGCTCTGCCGGCGTGCTCAGCGGTCAGTGCCCGGGTGCCGCGCATCGTCATCCACACGGATCTGTATGTCGAGGACCCGAGCGCCGACGCCTCGAGGGCACGCGCCGTCGCCATGCACCTGATGGAGGCAGCGCGGGATCCGGGGAAGCGCCTTGGCTGCCGGGCAATCCGGATCGCCCCCAGACCCGAGGACTCCCTAGCGAGACAGCCTTAGGTGTCGCTTGGGTTCGGCGCGCGCCTAGCGCTGTCTTCGAGCCGGAGTTGTCTGCGGGCGCTCCAAACGAAAACAGCCGGCGAGGTCGAACCTGCACCGGCCATTCGCGCCACCCCTTGCTTGAGTGGACCTGATTTACTGCTTGGAGCGGGAGAAGGGATTCGAACCCTCGACGTCAACCTTGGCAAGGTTGCACTC
>CAZKDY010000018.1:91067-131401 GCA_964551615.1 uncultured Polyangiaceae bacterium | reverse complement strand
CGCGAGGGTGGGCGTACGGTCGGCGCTGGTGTCGTCACCAAGATTGTTGAGTGATTCATGCCTGACGCAAACAAGATCCGGATCCGCCTGAAGGCGTTCGATCACCAGCTCCTCGACAAGTCCACCACGGACATCGTCGACACCGCGCGGCGTACTGGCGCGCGGGTGGCTGGCCCCATCCCGCTCCCGACTTCCATTCGACGCTACACGGTGTTGCGTGGACCTCACGTCGACAAAAAGTCGCGTGAGCAGTTCGAGATTCGCACTCACAAGCGTCTGATCGACATCCTCGATCCGACTCCCCAAACTGTTGACGCCCTCATGAAGCTCGATCTTTCGGCAGGCGTGAACGTTGAAATCAAAGGCTGAGGAGGCGTTTTCATGAAAGTAGACGTCTACAACCTCAAGCGTGAGAAGGTTGGCGAGCTGGAGCTAGCGGACGAAGTGTTCGCGGCCGAGGTCAAAGATCACCTGCTCCACGAAGTCGTCGTGGCGCAGCTGGCTTCTCGTCGAGCTGGCACGCGTGCGGCAAAAGAGCGCTCAGCAGTCAGCGCTTCGAAGAAGAAGATGTACAAGCAGAAGGGCACCGGCCGTGCTCGTCATGGTCAGATCAGCGCGCCCAATTTCGTGGGTGGGGGGCGCGCGCATCCGCCACGACCGCAAGACTGGAGCTATCGTCCGCCACGTCGCGTCCGCGCCAGCGCGCTGAAGAGCGCGCTCAGCTTGATCGCGAAAGAGGGCCGACTGCTGGTCGTCGACGACATGAAGCTCGGTGAGATCAAGACCAAGGCATTCGCCGGCGTCTTGAGCGCTCTGCAGGCGTCCAACAAGACCTTGGTGGTCGACGACAAGGAGAACACCAACCTTCGCTTGTCGCTGCGCAACATGGAGTCAAACCAGTTCCTGCCCCCAGAGGGCGTGAACGTGTATGACCTGCTGCGCCACGACGTACTGGTGGTCTCCAAAGAAGCAGCCAAGGCCCTCGAAGCCCGCTGCATTGGGAGCAAGTCATGAACCTGAGCCCTGACCACATCATCAAGCGACCCATCGCGCTGACCGAGAAGGCTGCTCGCCTGAAAGAGGACAACAAGGTTGTCTTCGAGGTCGCGCTGAGCGCTAACAAGATCGAAATCAAGAAAGCCGTTGAGGCGCTGTTTGACGTTGAAGTTCAAGACGTCAACACGCTGATCCAGCGCGGAAAAGTCAAGCGCATGGGTCGTCGTCTCGCGAAGCGGCGGAATTGGAAGAAGGCCATCGTCACCTTGCGTGAAGGCCAAGACATCCAGTTCTTCGATGAGTCGTCGGACGCCGGCGATCAGGACGAGGAATAGACCCATGGGAATCCGTAAGAGCAAGCCGACCTCACCAGGCCGTCGCTTCTACACGGTGAGCGACTTCTCCGACATCACCCGTGATGAGCCGGAGCGTAGCCTGCTGTCACCGCTCTCGAGCAGTGGCGGTCGAAACAACTATGGCCGCACCACCACGCGTTTCCGTGGGGGTGGACATAAGCAGCGCTACCGCATCATCGACTTCAAGCGTCGCAAGGTGGGCGTGCCCGCCGTGGTGGCGCACATTGAGTACGATCCCAACCGCACCGCGCGGATCGCGCTGCTCCACTACGTGGACGGCGAGAAGTCATACATCCTGTGCCCCGATGGCCTGAAGCAAGGCGACACCATCGTGTCGAGTCGCCACGCGGATATTCGCCCAGGCAACTCGCTGCGCTTGCGGGATATCCCCGTCGGTACCGCCATCCACAACATCGAGCTCCGCAAGGGCAAGGGTGGTCAGCTCGTCCGGTCCGCAGGTGTGTCCGCGCAGCTGATGGCGAAGGACGGCGACTACGCTCAAGTGAAGCTGCCGAGCGGTGAAGTGCGGCGCGTCCACGTCGAGTGTCGCGCCACCATCGGCACGGTGTCGAACTCTGAACACCAGCACATCAGCCTCGGCAAGGCTGGGCGTGCGCGCTGGCTCGGGCGTCGTCCTCACAACCGAGGCGTCACCATGAACCCTGTCGATCACCCGATGGGTGGTGGTGAGGGACGCACCAGCGGCGGCCGTCATCCGTGTTCACCGTGGGGCCAGCTCGCCAAGGGCCTCAAGACTCGCAAGAACAAGCGGACTGACGTGATGATCGTCAAGAGCAGGAAGCAAAAGTAATGCCCCGTAGCGTCAAGAAGGGCCCGTTCATCGACGGGCATTTGATGAGCAAGATCCAGGAGGCCATCGAGGCCAGCTCCAAGAAGGTGATCAAGACCTGGTCGCGCCGCTCCACCATCTACCCCGAAGCGGTGGGCCTGACCTTCGCCGTGCACAATGGCCGCAAGTTTGTCCCGGTGTTCGTCACCGAGAACATGGTCGGTCATAAGTTCGGCGAGTTCGCCCCCACCCGCACGTTCAACGGACATGCGGGCGACAAGAAGAAGAAGCGCTGATCCTCAGCGGCGTCAGTTCGCGCCGTCAGCGTGAGCTAGCGTGAGCTAACACCAGCCACAATTCCGTGGGAAAACGGCTTCCAGGCAACTGGGAGCCGTTTTTTGTGCGACGAGCAGCGCAAGCAGGGCCGGGGGTGGAGGCTGGCTGCCTAGCAGCTGAGCGCTGGCCGCCCCGCTCATCGCCGTGGCGGTGTGCCCTGACGCCTGTGCCTCGTACGGGAGGCGCTACCGCGCGGCTCAGTTGAGGAGTTGCGTGCCCGCCGATTGGCTCTCAGCTTCGGGTTCAGCCGCGGGCGGCGCCTCGCCCCTCAGACGGCGTGAGACCGCGGCGTAGCCGAGGCTGATTAAGTGGATGCTCGCTGCTGGCAGCAGGCGCCGCAGCAGGTCGGTGGCGTGCGCCTCGAGGCCGATTAGCTGGCGCTGCCGGTTTTTTCGGATCGCTTTGACGATCTGCTGCGCCGCCCGGCGCGGCGGCATGCCCTGGGCGAACCTCGCGACCGCGCCGGCGCGAGCTCGCTCCTCGCGGGCTGTCATCTTGCCTTCCCGCACGATGTTCGTGGCGATCATACCGGGGTGCACGGAGGTTACTCCAATACCGTACGGATGCAACTCAAGCCACAACGACTCGGTGAAGCCGCGCACAGCGAACTTGGTCGCGCAGTAAGCGGATTGGGTGGGTACTCCGGTCAAGCCGAACATGCTGGAGATGTTGACGATGTGCGCGGCGTCGGCGCGCTTCAGGTGCGGCAGGAACAGCTTGCAGCCATACACCACCCCCCAAAAGTTGATGCCCACCAGCCAGCGGTAGGCTTCCAGATCCTGATCTTCGAGCGTGCCGGTCGCGGCGACCCCCGCGTTGTTGATCAGGATGTTCACGCCGCCGTGCGCCGCGATCACCGCGCTTACAAACGCTCGCATCTCGGCCTCGCTCGCCACATCCACACGATGGACCGACACGCGGGCCCCTAGCGCCTCGGCTTGTGTCCTCACGGAATCAAGCGCCGCAGCGTTGACGTCTGCCAAGGCGAGCTGGCAACCCGCGCGGGCGAGCTCCAGCGCCGTCGCTCGCCCGATCCCGCTCGCCGCGCCAGTGACCACCGCAACCCGTCCGTTGAGGTCCTTCATGCTCGTCCCCTGCGGCCTGCATCACCGCCCTTTCACGCCCAGTCTGAACGTCTATCGAATTGGGTCAATAGTCGCGCCGCCGGCGATCCCGCTCGAGCGGGATCGCTACAAAATGCAACGAGGCGCCCCCACCATGCGGGAGCACCTCGCGGCACCTAAACCAGGTGGACCTCAGTTGGCGTCGTTGACGTACGGGTCCTCGGTACAGGCCTTGAAGTCTGCCTTACACTCGCCTGTTCCGGCCTGATAGCAGGTGGCGATCTGCTCTTGAAGCGCGCTGGTGTAACCGTCGTAGCGGTCATCGCAGAGGCTCGCGGCGTCCGGACAGCTAGCGGCGATATCAGCGCAGGTTCCACCAACAGGCTGCGTCGCGGTGGTGTCGCAGGCTGCGGCGAAGTTGTCGTCGTAGCAGGCCCAGGCGGCCGTGTCGTGGGCCGCGCTGCACGGATCCCCCGTGATGGCCGCCAGGCAGTTGTAGACGCCCTCATGCACGCCTGGGCGCGCGTAGCCCGCGCTGAACCGGCACACCTCGCCACCCGTGGCCGGGAACTCCGTGCCGTTGTCATCGCATTTCGTGTTGGCGAAGCTCAGATCCGCGCAGTCAACGGTCGTGGACGCGGTGTCATCCAGACATGCCGCTCCACCCCCGGTCCCGCCGCTCCCAGCTGTGGCTCCCGTGCCGCCCGTGGCTCCACCGGTGGCTCCGGTACCCGCCGTGCCGCCGGACGCGCCGCCTGTGGCTCCCGTGCCGCCGGACGCGCCGCCCGTGGCTCCCACGCCGGCGCTGCCGCCGCCTGTGCCAGCCGTGCCGCCGTTGCCCCCAGAGCCTTTACCAGCTACTCCGCCGTCCTTGTTGCCTGCGTCGCTCTCCTCAACCACACACCCGACGAGGGCGGTGCTCGCAAAGAATGCGACCGCGGTCCAAATATAGAAATTTTGCTTCATGTGCCTTCTCCCAAAGCTAGCTGCGTAAATAGTGACCCCAGGGCGGGTGAGCCGCCGGCTGAGAACCCCAGTCTGACGCAGTTGTACGGAATTGGCTTCATTCATTCCCCTGGTGCGGGTGCGATAGCTAGGGCCCTGCGTGAATTGGCCGAAAACAACCGCCACTTAGCCACGCGCCGACGGCCCCTCCACCCCCGGAAATTCCTGGTGTTGGCGTGGCTCTGGTGACGCGGACCGAGCCACGATTTGACTGGGGCGAGTGCCTCTGCTCACGCCAGCGCTGTGACCACGGCCTCGCGCCGGCGGCTGCCTTGCCCCGCGAAAAACAAACCGCTTGCTCTCTCCATGGAATGGAGGCAGATGCGCCCGCCGGTCTTGGACCGGGTTGTGTCTGGCTTCATCCGAAGTCGCACTTCGGAGCCCCGCGCCTCGCGGTGTCTCCGATACGCAAGAGCGCGAGCATGACCTGAACAGCTGTTCGGGAAGTGCTCGAAATGTTTCCGGTTCGCCCCTCACGGTACGAACACGAAAACGGATCATGGCGCTTGCAAGACACGAAAACTGTTGCTAGTAAGGCGACCCCTTTCCGGAGGCCCCTGTTTTTCCAAGTTTGGAATCGCGGGACCGCCTCCACACAGCCGCCCTTCGGCGGCGCGCAACCGGCCCGTCGGGCCCTAGCGTGCAACCGGGACCTGGCTGTCGTTGGGGTACCGGTTCGCCGGTCCCCAGGGTCGACGTGTCTCTCAGAGGAAACTGTCGAGATGATCAGTCAAGCTATTGCGAGATTTCAGCGAATCAGTCCGCGTAAAGCACGGATCATCGCTAACCTCGTCCGCGGTCGAGACGCAGCGGAAGCACTCCAGATCCTGGAGTTTACGCCGAAGGCTGCCGCGCCGATCGTGAAGAAGCTCATCGCCAGCGCCGTTGCAAATGCGCGCGTGGCAAATCCAAGTGTCGACGCCGACGCGCTGTTCATCAGCAAGGTGACCGTCGATAAGGGGCCCACCCAGAACATGCGCCGCTGGCGTCCGCGTGCGATGGGTCGTGCTACCCGCGTTGAAAAGGGCGTCAGCCACATCCACGTCGAACTCGACGCGCGCTGACATACAACTGGCCTGAATCAGAGAGCACCGAGCGCTATGGGACAAAAGACGCACCCGTACGGCTTCCGCCTCGGCGTCATTAGGACGTGGACGAGCAAGTGGTACGAGGACAAAAACTACAAGCAGTGGCTGCACGAAGACATCCGCATCAAGCGGGCCGTCAAGGACTACCTCTACAACGCCAACGTGGCGAGCGTGGAGATCGAGCGGGCGGCGAACAAGGCCAAGGTCATCGTGTACACGGCTCGTCCGGGTATGGTGATTGGCAAGGGCGGCAAAGGCATCGAGATCCTGAAGAGCGGCAACCTTGATAGCGCCGCCAAAGGCGAGACCAAGTTTGCGGGCGTTCAGTCGTTCACGGACAACGAGGTCTTCATTGATGTTCAAGAGGTGCGCAAGGCAGAGACCAACGCACAGCTTGTCGCCGAGAACATCGCCACGCAGCTAGAGCGTCGAATCGCTTTCCGTCGGGCAATGAAGAAGGCGCTGAGCACGGCGATGAAGTTCGGCGCCAAGGGCGTGCGCATTCGTTGTGCTGGTCGCCTCGGCGGCGCCGACATGGGTCGTATCGAGACCTACCGTGAGGGCCGCGTGCCCCTACACACTCTGCGTGCAGATGTCGACTTTGGTCTAGCTCAGGCGAAGACCACCGCGGGCATCGTTGGCGTTAAGGTTTGGATCTTCAAGGGCGAGGTGCTTCAGCGCAAGGCCCGCCGCATCCCCCAGTGAGGTTGAAGTGCTTTCTCCGAAACGCACCAAGTTCCGTAAGCAGCAGAAGGGCCGTAACCGCGGCACCGCGTGGAAGGGATGTGACGTCTCTTTCGGCGACTTCGGGCTGCAAGCCACCGCGTCGGCGTTCTTGACTTCGCGTCAAATCGAAGCCGGCCGTATGGCGATCACGCGTCACGTCAAACGTCAGGGCAAGCTCTTCATTCGAGTGTTTCCCGACAAGCCCATCACCAAGAAGCCCCTCGAGGTCCGCATGGGTAGCGGTAAGGGCGCAGTAGACCACTGGGTCGCTCCGGTGAAGCCTGGCCGCATGTTGTTTGAGATCTCTGGAGTCCCAGAAGACATTGCCCGTCAAGCATTCGCGCGGGCGGCGTCGAAGCTCCCGATGGCGACCCGTTTCCTCGCCCGAGGAGTGCTGTGATGAAGGCCAAGGACCTGAGAGAGCGTTCAACCGAAGACCTCCAGGAGCTGCACGCGCAGCTCAAGAAGGACGGCTTTGGGATGCGCATGAAGAACCACACGAGTCAGCTCGATGACACGAGCTTGATCTCGAAGACTCGCAAAGACATTGCCCGCATTGAGCTGATCCTCGGCGAGCGCGCTACCGCGAGCGAAGGAGCGGAGTCGTGAGCGTAGAGAACTTAGCGAAGGCACACGATCCGGACCGCGGTTTCCGCCGCCGTCTGATCGGTCGAGTGACCAGCGACAAGATGGAGAAGACGGTCGTTGTTGAGGTGACGCGCTTCAAGATGCACCGGATGTACAAGAAGTACATTCGCGTGCGGAAGAAGTACAAGGCCCACGACGAGAACAATGAGTTCAAGGCTGGCGACCGCGTAGAGATGGTCGAACACCGCCCGCTCTCAAAACACAAGCGCTGGAAAGTGGCGAAGCTCCTTGAGCGGCCCGTCCAAGAGTAGGAGGCAACAGTGATTCAGGTTCTAACTATTCTGGATGTAGCCGACAACTCTGGTGCCAAGCGTGTGCAGTGCATCAAGGTCCTTGGCGGCTCAGGCCGGCGCTACGCGAAGGTCGGCGACGTGATCGTCGTCGCGATCAAAGAGGCCATGCCCAACAGCAAGGTCAAGAAGGGTGATCGCGCGAAGGCAGTCGTGGTGCGTACCGCGCGCGAGCAGCGGCGCCCCGACGGCAGTTACATCAAGTTCGATGGCAACAGCGCTGTGCTCATCAACGCTCAAAAGGAGCCCGTTGGCACCCGTATCTTCGGACCGGTCGCGCGCGAGCTCCGTCACAAGAAATTCATGAAGATCATTTCGCTGGCTCCGGAGGTGTTGTGATGCAGCGGCTTCGAGTGGGTGACGACGTGATCGTTACCAGCGGAAACAACAAGGGCCGCCGTGGCCGCGTGAAGCAGCTGCGCGGCGACCGGGTGGTGATCGAGGGCATCAACCTGATCAAGCGCCACATGAAGGCCACCCCGAATCAACCCGGCGGCATCCTCGAGGTTGAAGCGCCGATTCACGCCAGCAACGTCATGTTGGTGGATCCTGAGTCGGACAAGCCCACCCGGGTCCGCAGCGAGAGCCGTGAAGGCGCCAAGGTCCGCGTCGCAGTCAAGAGCGGCAAGGACATCGCAGAACCGGTGAAGGCATGAGTGAGCAAGCGATCACCGCACGCATGCGGTCGAAGTATCAGGGTGAAGTTGTGCCTGCGCTGATCAAGCGCTTTGAGTACAAGAACATCCACCAGGTGCCGCGCCTCGAGAAGATCGTGGTGAACATGGGCCTGGGCGCCGCGGTGGGCAATCCGAAGGTGATTGACTCGGCGGTCGACGAGGTTCGCAAGTTCACTGGCCAACAGCCAGTGGTGACGCGCGCAAAGAAGTCCATCGCGGGGTTCAAGCTCCGCGAGGGCATGCCAATCGGCGTGAAGGTCACGCTGCGCCGCGAGCGGATGTGGGAGTTTATGGATCGCCTGTTGAACCTGGCGCTCCCCCGCGTCCGCGATTTTCGCGGCACAAGCCCTCGAGCCTTTGACGGCGCGGGCAACTACACCCTCGGTCTCAAGGAGCAAATCATATTCCCCGAGATCGACTTTGATAAAGTGGACTCCGTTAAGGGCATGAACGTCACTTTTGTGACGACCGCGAACACGAACGAAGAAGCTAAAGAGCTCCTCGATCTGTTCGGCATGCCTTTCCGGAAGTAATCGGGCCGGAGACTTAGGAGCAATTACATGGCACGCGCTAGTCAGTGGGCAAAGTTAAACCGAGAGCCGAAGTTTAAGGTTCGGTTTATGAATCGTTGCCGCGTGTGTGGGCGGTCTAAGGCGGTCTACAGAGACTTCAACCTGTGTCGGATTTGCTTCCGGCAATTAGCTCTCCGTGGAGAGCTGCCGGGTGTAACCAAGGCAAGCTGGTAAGGAGCGGTCCAGAAAATGGTTTCGGATCCCATCGCAGATATGCTGGCGCGCATTCGCAATGCCGCCCTCGCGCATCATGAAACAACGCGCATGCCCCTCTCCAAAATGAAGAAGAGCATCGCCGAGATTCTAAAGCGTGAAGGGTACATCGCGGACGTTCGTACCGAAGAGGTGCTCGGCAAGCCCTCAATCATCCTCGCGCTCAAGTACGATCGCGAACGCACCGCAGCTTTCCGCAAGCTACGCCGGGTCTCTCGCCCTGGGCGACGTGTATACGTCGGTCATAACGAGATCCCGCGGGTAATGAGTGGACTGGGCATGTCGATCCTGAGCACGTCTCATGGGTTGATGACTGATCGCGAGGCTCGCAGCCGCAAGCTGGGTGGCGAGCTCTTGTGTGAGGTGTACTAATGGCTGAGGCAGCAGCAATCCCCGCCAAGACGGGACAAGCACACGCGCCCGTCAAGCTGTCGCGGGTCGGGAAGCGCCCCGTGGCAGTTCCCAAAGGCGTCACGGTCACGTTGAAAGACGGGGTCGTGGAGGTCCAGGGGCCAAAAGGGAAGCTCAGCCGAGCCATCCCTGCGGGCACCGAGATCAAGCGGGAGGGCGACGAGCTGAGCGTATCCAGCTCCGCCGCGGGACGTAACGCGGCGCGGCTGCAGGGCCTGACTCGCGCGCTCCTGGCCAGCATGGTCCAGGGTGCAGCGAGCGGCTACACCAAGATCCTTGAGTTGGTCGGAACGGGTTACCGCGCGGAACTTAAAGGCCGCATGCTGCACCTGGCCGTCGGTCTCAGCCATCCAGTTGCTTTCGAGCTCCCAGAGGGTCTGACCGCGAGCATCCCCGCCGAGTCGAAAGGCGCCGCTCTCATACTCGAGTGCGCCAACAAGGAAGTGATCGGTCAGTTCGCTGCCACCGTTCGAGCGGTTCGTCCGCCCGAGCCCTACGGTGGTAAGGGCATCCGCTATCGTGGCGAGCAGATTCGCCGCAAGGCGGGCAAGACCGGTAAGGGCAAGTAAGGAAGTAGGAGCCTGCTGTCATGTCAACCAAGAGGCTAGAAGGCCGAGAGCGCCGCAAGCTCCGGATCCGCAGTCAGATCAGCGGAACCTCAGAGCGTCCGCGCCTGAGCATTTTTCGCAGTGCCAAGCACATCTACGCGCAGGTCGTGGACGATGTCGCTGGTTGCACTCTGGCTGCTGCATCGACCCTATCGCGCGACCTAAAAACCACGCTGGGCGAAGACAACAAGACCGCCGCCGCACAGAAGGTCGGCGCTCTCATCGGGCAAATCTGCCTGGAGAAGAAAATCAACAAGGTGGTCTTCGATCGGAATGGCTACCTGTATCACGGGCGCGTGAAGGCTTTGGCCGAAGCAGCTCGCGAGGCTGGCCTCCAGTTCTGAGGCCTTAGGAGCTTATCAATGGCATTCGACAATATTGTCGACGACGACCGCCTCAAGGAGCGCGTCATCCACATCAACCGTGTCGCGAAGGTAGTTAAGGGCGGCCGCCGCTTTAGCTTCTCTGCGTTGGTTGTAGTCGGGGATGAAGCGGGCCACGTTGGCGTTGGCCTTGGCAAGGCGGGCGAGGTTCCTGAGGCTATCCGCAAGGGAAACGACAAGGCCCGCAAGAATATGTTCAAGGTCCCGATGATCGGAGCCACCGTCCCCCACGAGGTGATCGGTGAGTTCGGCGCGGGGCGAGTGTTGCTGCGGCCAGCGGCTCCGGGTACCGGCGTTATCGCGGGTGGACCGGTCCGCGCGGTCGTTGAGTCGGCTGGCATCCAGGACATCTTGACCAAGTGCCTCGGCTCGAACAACAAGCAGAACGTTGTTCATGCCACCATCGCTGCGCTCAAAGCGCTGCGTGCGCCCGAGGCGTTTGCTTCAGCGCGCGGCATGGAGATCGATCAGCTGCTCGAGGACTACCCGGTCCTCCGCATGAGCTCGCAGGCGGCTCAGTCCTCCTCGATCGTTCCGGGCACCACCAACTTCGGTGAGGGAGGTCAGCAGTGACCCGCCTGGTGGTGCGACAAGTGGCCAGCACGATTGGGCGTCCCAGCCCTCAGCGTCTGGTGATGAAAGGCCTCGGGCTGCGCGGTATCGGCTCAGCGGTTGAGGTGGATAACACCCCGAGCTTTCGCGGGATGATCAAGAAGGTCATCCACCTGGTCGAAGTGCAGGAGAAGAAGTCATGAGTGACGTGCTTTCGCGCCTGACCTTTCCCGCTGGCGCACGCCACGCGGAGAAGCGTGTGGGTCGTGGTGTCGGTTCAGGCGTGGGCAAGACCTGTGGCCGCGGCGTCAAGGGCCAGAAGGCCCGCCATGGCGGCAACTTCGGCAAGCTCCACTTTCAAGGCGGGCAGACGCCCATTCAGCGTCGCCTCCCAAAGCGTGGCTTCAGGGTCCCGTTCCCGATCACGACGGTGGTCGTGAACCTGAGCGACCTGGAGCGCTTTGATGCTGGCGCTGTGGTGGATGAGGCAGCGCTCCGCGCGGCCCGTCTAGTGCAGGGGCGCGACGTGCGGATCAAGATCCTCGGGAATGGAGAGCTCAGCAAGGCGCTCACCGTCTCAGCGAATCGGTTTAGCAACTCCGCGGTCGAGAAGATCCAGGCAGCGGGCGGCAAAGCTGTCTTCGTCGACGCCGGTGACGACCCGGCCGAAGCCTCCTGATCGCTGCCGCGCGGACCCTGAATGGCTGCTCTCAGCGGATTTGCTAGCATCACGAAGGTGCCCGAGCTGCGCCGGCGCATCGCGTTTAGCTTGATGGTGCTCGCGCTGTACCGCGTTGGGGTGTTTGTAACCATCCCAGGCGTGGACCGCAGCGTGATGAAGCAAGTCGTCGCGGACGGCCAAGGTCTGCTCGGGCTGTTCAACCTGTTTAGCGGCGGAGCTCTCGAGAATCTGTCGGTGTTTGCGTTGGGCATCATGCCCTACATCTCTGCCAGCATCATCGTGCAGCTGCTTGGTATGGTGTCCAAGCAGGTCGAGGAGATGCGTAAAGAGGGCGAAGCTGGGCGTCGTAAGCTTGAGCAGTACACCCGCTACGGCACCATCGTGCTCAGCATTTTTCAGTCCATGGGCATCGCGTTCATGCTCGAGGGACTGCAAAATCAGAACCTGGGCGGCGGGCGCGTAGGCGACGTCGTCACCTCGTCGGGTTGGGGGTTTCGCCTGATCGCCATCATCACGCTGACCACGGGTACGGCGCTGCTGATGTGGATGGGTGAGCAGGCTACGGAGCGCGGTATCGGAAACGGCATCTCGCTGATCATCTTCGCGAGCATCGTGAGTGGCGTGCCGAGCGGTGTGGGTCAGTACTTGGCGGCTAATTCAGGTCAGCTTCAACCGCTGACCATCGCCATCGTCCTCGCCATCATCCTGATTTGCGTGGGGATCGTGGTCTTCTTCGAGCAGGCTCAGCGCCGCATCCCAATTCAATACGCCAGGCGGCAAGTCGGGCGTCGGGTGTATGGCGGACAGCAGGCGCACCTGCCGTTAAAGGTCAACATGGCGAGCATGATCCCGCCGATCTTTGCGTCGAGCTTGTTGGCATTCCCCGCGACCCTCGCCGGTTTCAACATCCCAGGCATGCAGGGGCTCACTTCCGCGCTGAACCATCAAGGTTGGGTGTTTCACCTGCTGTTCGGCGGTCTGATCATCTTCTTCTGTTTCTTCTACACCGCGGTGACCTTCCAGCCAGTGGACGTGGCCGACAACCTGAAGAAGCAGCAAGCCAATATCCCTGGCATTCGTCCGGGGAAGCAAACGGCTGAATATATCGATCGCGTGCTCACTCGGCTCACCGTTGGTGGTTCCATTTACGTGGCGGCCATCTGTGTGGTCCCTGCGCTGGTGGCCCAATCACTCAAGGTGCCGTTTCAGTTCGGCGGGACTAGCCTGATGATCGTGGTGGGTGTCGCCTTGGAGACCTCTAAGCAGATCGAAGCGCACCTGATCACTCGCAGCTACGAGGGCCTGACTGGGCCTCGCACGACACGCCTTAGCGGCAGGCGCCCGGCATGAGGCTCGTGTTGCTAGGGCCGCCCGCGAGCGGCAAGGGCACGCAGGCGAAGCGGTTAGTTGCGGCGCTTGGCGTGCCGCAGATATCCACTGGGGATATGCTGCGCGCCGCTAAGGCAGCGGGCACCCCGCTGGGCAAAGAGGCCGCGGGCTACATGAGCGCGGGCAAGTTGGTTCCAGACTCGGTGGTCATCGGGCTGGTGAACGAGCGGTTGGATCAACCGGACGCCCAAGCGGGCTTCGTGTTGGACGGCTTTCCTCGCACCGTGCCCCAAGCCGAGGCGCTAGACGTGGTGCTCGCCGCCAAAGGCATGCCCCTCACCCACGTACTCGAGATCAAAGTGGACCGGGACCTACTGATCGAGCGCGCCGTTTTGCGGCGCACCGACGTTCGGACTGGACACATCTACCATCTCAAGTACAATCCTCCCCCCCCCGATGCGGAGCTCGAACACCGAGCAGACGATCAGGAGGACAAAGTCGTGCAGCGCCTCCGCGATTACGAGGCGATCACCTCTGCGCTGCTGCCCTACTACGAGCAGCGGAACCTGCTCAAGCAGGTTGACGGCGTGGGAGAACTGGACGACGTCACAGCCCGCATCACCAAGGCTCTTGGTGAGCCGTCCAAGTGACCGAGTGCCAGGATGAGTTCTTTTCAGGAGGACGATCGAGATACGAGCGAGAACGCAGGAGAAGTAGCTGTCGTTGAAGAGGTGTTGCCCCGAGGGATGTTTCGGGTCCAGCTTCGTACCGGCCGTCAGCTCAGAGTTGGCCTAACTCCCGCGTCCCGCCATTCGATGGTTCGGCTTATTTCCGGAGACCAAGTCCTGATCCAGGTCTCCACCCACGACCCCACTCGGGGTCACGTCATCAAGAAGCTCTAAGAGGGTACCCCGATGAAGGTCCGGCCCAGCGTTAAGAAAATCTGTGACAAGTGCAAGGTCGTGAAGCGCAGTGGCGTGGTTCGCGTTCTGTGCAGTAACCCGCGGCACAAGCAGCGCCAGGGCTGAGAGAGGTTCATTATGGCTCGAATTGCTGGAGTTGATCTCCCCCGTCGCAAGCAGCTCGCTTACGCACTGCCCTACATCTACGGAATTGGTAACCGGACCGCGCGCGAGATCTGTGAGCGCGCGGGCATCGACAACACCAAGAAGGTGGATGAGCTCTCCGATGCCGAGGTCAAGCAGCTGCGTGACACCATCGAGGGGCATTACAAGGTCGAAGGCGATCTTCGCCGTGATGTTCAGCAGAGCATCAAGCGACTGATGGATCTTGGCTGTTACCGCGGGCTGCGACACCGTAGGGGTCTCCCGGTCAATGGTCAGCGCACTCACACCAATGCTCGTACCCGTAAGGGGCCGAAGCGAGGCGCGGTTAAGCGCCGATAGCCCGATGAGCTGCGCTCGCGCCAAGCGCGGGTGCAGCTCAACGAGCGAAATTTGTTCCCTTTGGAAACACTGAATAAGCGACACAGCGATGGCGACTAGCAAGAAGCGCGGCGGCAAGAAGGTCGTCAAGAAGAACGTAGGCGCGGGCATTGCCCACATCCGTTCGACCTTTAACAACACGATGGTGACCATCACCGACGTGAACGGAAACGCGATCTCTTGGGCAAGCGCGGGTACGCGCGGCTTCAAGGGCTCTCGTAAGAGCACGCCGTTCGCCGCTCAGCTGGCGGCAGAAGAAGCAGCGCGACGTGCGATGGAACACGGCATGCGCTCGGTGGCTGTGTTCGTGCGCGGCCCTGGCGCTGGACGTGAGAGCGCGCTCCGTGCGCTGCAATCCGCAGGCTTCCGCGTGACCCTGATTCGCGACGTGACGCCCATCCCCCACAACGGCTGTCGGCCGCCAAAGCGTCGGCGCGTGTGATCGAGATCGGTTCAATGGCGATCGATACGATCGAGAGAAGGTAAAGTTCATGGCACGCTACATTGGTCCGGTTTGCAGGCTCTGCCGTCGTGACGGCACGAAGCTCTACTTAAAGGGAGCTCGCTGCTTCTCAGAGAAGTGTTCGGTTACCCGTCGCCCCTATCCGCCGGGCCAGCACGGTCAGGGTCGCATCAAGATGAGCGAGTACGGCCTGCGCCTCCGCGAGAAGCAGAAGGTGCGCCGCATTTACGGCGTGCTGGAGGAGCAGTTCCGCGGCTACTACGACTCTGCCAGCGCCCTGCGTGGTCGAACTGGCGAAGAGATGCTCGGGCTGCTCGAGCGTCGCTTGGACAACGTGGTTCACCGCATGGGCTTCGCCGCGAGCCGAAGTCAGGCGCGCCAGCTGGTTCGTCACAATCACATGTTGGTCAACGGCAAGCGGGTCAACATCCCCAGCTACCGGGTCAACGCCAACGACAAGATTGAGGTGCGCGAGAAGAGCAAGAAGATTGCCTACATCCAGGCGGCGATCGCGCTCACTGACTCGCGACCCACGCCCAGCTGGCTCGAGGTGGATCGCACCAAACTCGAGGGTGTGTTCAAGTCAATGCCCGCTCGCGACGAGATGAATGAGCCCGCGATGCGCGAGCAGTACGTCGTTGAGTATTACTCACGCTAGTGATTCAACCGGTCGTTTCACCTCCTTGGTGTGACCGTCGGTAGCGCGCGAGGCGGACAATTCGTCGCGGTGCATAGCTAAAAAGTCTTCTTCGGCGGCGTCAGCCGCCGAAGCTGCATATCAGATGCGGAATTAAGTCAGTCAATGGCCAGCGTGGCCAAGGACACAAACCAGCAAGAGCGAGCCACTTAGTGGTGAGCAGTTGAGCAAGCGGGCAGACCGCGGAGAAGAGCGGCGGAGCGGGTTCCACGACTTCTCGGGACGGTCGCGCAGGGTACCTCGCGGTAGCGGGGCTTGAATCAAGGAAGCACAACGAATGGTCACTCCTATGATGGCGCGTAACTGGCGCGAGCTGATTCGCCCAAAGGCGATCCAGATCGATCCCGAATCAAGCACTGACTACTACGGTAAGTTCACCTGTGAGCCGCTAGAGCGCGGTTTCGGTATCACCGTCGGCAACTCATTGCGCCGAGTGCTGCTCTCCTCTCTTCAAGGCGCTGCGATCACCGCGCTGCGCATCGAAGGTGCGCTGCACGAGTTCACCTCGATCAACGACGTGGTCGAGGACGTCACCGACATCGTCCTCAACCTCAAAGAGGTCGTGTTCAAGGCCGAGGCGCCAAAGCAGTACACGCTTCGCCTTGAGAAAGAGGGCCCTGGGCTCGTGGTGGCTGGTGACATCCAGCTGGTCGACGGCCTGCGAATCCTGAACCCCGATCACCCGATCGCGACTCTAGACAAGAAGGGCCCGCTGGCCTTGGAGCTCACGGTCGGAGTGGGTCGCGGCTACGTGTCTGCCGAGCGGAACAAGACCCTCACGATGCCGATTGGTACTATCCCGATTGACTCGTTGTTCTCGCCGGTGCGCAAGGTGAACTACACCATCCAGAACGCGCGCGTTGGGCAGCAAACAGACTACGATAAGCTGATCCTCGAGGTGTGGACTAACGGCGCGGTGAAGCCCGCAGACGCTGTCGCGTTCGCGGCCAAGATCCTCAAAGAGCAGCTCTCCATCTGGATCAACTTCGAAGAGACTGAGGAGACTCAGTACACGCAGCCTGCGCAGGACGATGAGCCGCTCAACGAGAACCTGTTCCGGTCGGTCGATGAGCTCGAGCTCTCCGTGCGTTCGGCGAACTGCCTGCAGAACGCCAACATCACGCTGATCGGCGAGTTGGTTCAGCGCACCGAGCAGGACATGCTGAAGACCAAGAACTTTGGTCGCAAGTCGCTGAAGGAGATCAAAGAGATCCTGGCGACGATGAACCTCAGCCTCGGCATGAAGTTCGACAACTGGCCTCAGATGCTTGAGCGCTGGAAGATGCAACAAGCGCAGGGCTGATTTCGCCCGAACGCCATTCAGGATTTTCCTTGGGGAAATAAGTCATGCGTCATAGAAATGCAGGTCGCCAGTTCGGCCGAAATACATCCCACCGCCGCGCCATGTTCCGCGCGCTTACCGCTAACTTGGTCGCCCACGAGCGGATCGAGACCACCGACGCAAAGGCCAAGGAGCTACGTCGCGTTGCAGAGCGTGTGATCACGCGAGCAAAGCGCCTTGGCAGCATAGCCTACACGCCGGCGGCAGATCTCAGTCGGGCTGATCAGGCTCGCCGCCAAGCTGCGCAGCAGCAGGTGGGGCGTTTTCTGCGCCGCTTCGGCACCGTCGAGGATGGCGTCGAGGCGCGCAAGGTGGACTTGGTCGAGAAGGTCTTCGTCGAGTTGGCCAAGCGCTTCGCGAACCGTCCTGGCGGTTACACGCGCATCGTGAAGGTTGGCCATCGACGGGGCGACAACGCGCCGATGAGCATTATCGAGTTCGTTGGTGAGGGCGATCCCATCGGCAACGTGAATCCAGCCACAGAGATCAAGCCTGACCCAGGCGAAGCCAGCGCTGAATAGCTCGCAGCGGACAGCGATCCCGTAGGGATCTGACGCGGCTGGCTCCCCAATCGGGAGGCGGCCGCGCTCAGTTTGTGGAGGCGTGAGCCGCTTGTTGCGCAGACCAAGCGACGCCAGCGGCCGGGATCGGCGGGCGTCGTGACGGTCAAGATACCGGGGATGGGGCGTGAGCCGCTTGTTGCGCGCGGCGTCCGCTGTGCCCTAGCTGAGGCCACGGTCAGGATCCCCCAGCGCCTCGGGTTCTTGGCGGCGTACCGCGCAGCGCATCGTGTCGGCCGCACCCCGAGCGCGGAGTGCGCGCACTGCGTGACGTGACCCATCAGCGATGCCGGGCGGATCTTTGGGCCGGGCTACGCCAGGGTCACACAGCGCGCCTCAGTCGTCGTCTTGGCTGGGCTCGATGGGCGGTAGCTTCAATTGGCTGCCAGACCCAGCGCTCGGCAGATTTGGCAGCAGGAGCGCGTCGCTCTGGGGACGTGAAGGGGCGGGCAAGGCTTCAGCGTCTTGCAGCTGGGGCTGCCCAGGTGCTGGCTGGGCCGCAGCGTGGAGCGTCGCCTCTGCCTTCGCATCGGCGGGCGTCTCTGCGCTGGTTGGCTGGGGTGTGGCAGGCAGCGGCTGGTCGAGCTCCGCCTCGCCGGCTCGGGTCGTCGCTGCCAGCGGCAGGGCCGGGTCGGGCAGCGCAGCCGCGGTCCGCGCAGCTGGGACGTCCGCGGGAGCTTGCGCAGCGAGCTCGTGCTGCTGATCAGCGCCACCAGGCTCGCCTAGGTCAACGCTGCGTGTTGCCTTTGCTGATGTTACCTTCGGGAAATGCTCAAGCTCAGCTGTCGCTATCGGAGCGGCTGCTCCACCCAGCGTCTGATCTGCGGGGTCTGGCTTCGGGTCCTCGGGCTCGGGCACGATACCGGGCGGCTCGGCGAGCCTCGGCACCGGGCTGCCGCGGCGCAGCGCGATCACCGCGATGGCGAGCAGCGCGACGGCGCCGATCACGCCCGCGGCGAGGAAGCGGTCTGACTTCTTCTTCTTTTTCTGCTCTCCGCGCTGGATCTCCGCGAGCGCGTCACGCGCGCGCTGGTTGTCTGGGTTGAGCTCCAGCGCGCGCCGAAATGGCACCTGGTCAGCGACACCTCGCGCGACCAAATCCTGGCCTTCAAGCAGCCAGAGTAGGCTCTCGACTCGCTTGTCGACTTCGCCATCCGCGCTCAGCCGTCGCGCGCGCCGCAGCGCGGCCTCGGCGACCTTCGGATCACTGTCCAGCTGGGACTCGGCGAAGCTGACGTAGGTGTCCAGCATCTCCGAGCGCCGCGAGAAGAGGGGGCTCCGAGCGAGGACCTTATCGAAGGCCGCGCGAGCCGCTGGGAGATCTCCAGCTCTTTGCGCGGCGGTTCCCTGCGCGAACAGCTTGTACACCTGAGCCAAGCGTAGGCGATCGAACTCACCGAAGAGCTCTCGTGCCGTGCGGTCCCACGCCCAGTCGGCCGGCGGCTTCTTGCCAACGATATTGGAATAGGTGTCACGCAGCGGCCAGTTGGCCACCTCCTTCATCAGCGCCACAGCTTGACGAGCAGCCTCCCGTACCTGCGGCCGCTCGCTGTTCGCGAAAGAGATCACGACGCGCGCTGCGTCGGGATCACGCGAGTAGCCATAGGCACGGAGCACATCCGCCAGCACGTCAGGGTCTGGGGTCTGCACCGCTTCGCTGGCGATGGCCTTACCCAAGCTGTCGAGTTGCCCTTCAGCCCAGCGAGCGATCTTTGGCGCCTGATGCCTGCGCGCTTCGATCAGCGCGGGGAGCGCCTTGTCACCCAGCTTCTCTAGCTGTAGTTGCGTATCCACACGGAGAAATTCGCCGTAGCGGACATAGATCCGAATTAGCTCCCGGACCGCGGGAGTGGTCGCGATGGCGCCGAGCATCCGGCTGAGCGCGACCACTTTGGTCACAGCGCGCCAGTTGTCATCCTTGGGCTCGGCGAACTGGCCCAGCATCTCCATGTAGTCAGGTGTTGTGACTTTTCCTCGCTTCCCTGAGGATTTCATGCGCTCGCGCTCTGCACTTCGCGCCTTGTCGCGGACGTCGAGCAGCTTACGCTTCAGCGCTTCGCCTTGGGTCGCGTCGGCCAGCTTATCTAGGCTGTGGCTGATGGCGGGGACCCACTTCGGCTCCGCTTCCAAGAGCTCTCGCACGGCGCGTTCGCGCAGCACCGGGTCGCTGGAGACCACGCGATCGAGCAGGGATTGCACCTGCTCCAGCTGATCGGCTGACGGTTTGTCCAAGTCTTGGCTTGGCACTTCGGGTAGCGGCGCTAGCGGCTCGCCAGCCGCAGGATCCGCGGCCGGCGCGTCAGCCTCAGAGCTGGCGGAGGGAGGTGCAGCAGGTGCTTGGGCGCGCGCGGTGGGCTGGTAACAAAACACGAGCCCCACAGCCAGCACGCAACTGCAGCGGATGTGGCGGTGTCGCGTGCTCTTCGGGCGCGCTGAGCTGCGGGTCGACGGGTTCAACTCAAAATTCGGAAGTCGGAGAAGTCGCCAGTGAAGCTGCGCCAACGCGTGTCTACGCGCTCAACTCGTGCGGCGGTTGGGCCCTTCTGGGCCCAACCGAACAGCTCTCGAATCGCGATCTCTTCGCCCTCCGCCAAGATCTCGATGCTGCCATCAGGTCGGTTCTTCACCCACCCCCCAAGCCCGAGGCGACGCGCCTCACGCTGCGTGGAAGCTCGAAAATAGACGCCTTGGACGCGACCCCGAACGACCAAATGTAATTGTTTCAAGGCCATTGGCTCCCCGGTAGGTAGCTGAGGGCCGAGCCGCTGGCAACTTACAGCGCGAGAGTAGGGCCGGCAGCGCAGATTGCGGTCCGACGTCACGGCTTCGGTTCGCGGGAACTTCTCAGATCTTTGAATGATTCTCGGTGCATCCCACCAGTTGGTGGTGATCGCGCCGAGTAGACCCGGGGTCGGGTTCCGTGGTCAGATCGAGGCGTGACCCTACGTTCTGCCGAAGCGATAGCGAATGCCGCGCAGCTCTCTGAGCTGCGCTCGGCGCTCGCGCGCGAAGAGCGTATTTCGCGTGCGCTGCGTGAGGTCGGGAGCGCGCTGGGCACGACCCTAGACCTAGATGAGCTGCTCGAGCTGATCCTAGACAAACTGACCGACTTGCTCGATGCCGATCGCGCGACCCTGTACCTGCTCGACGACGCTAACAAAGAGCTGGTGAGTAAGATCGTGGTCGGGTCCCAAGTGCGCAGAATTCGCGTGAAGGTGGGGCACGGCATCGCCGGGGTCGTCGCTCAAACGGGCAAGCCGATCCGTGTGTCTGACGCCTACGCCGACCCGCGCTTCGAGCCGGAATGGGATGTCTTGACCGGCTACCGGACCACCAGCACCCTAGCGGTCCCGCTCAAGAACCACCTCGGTCGCACGATCGGGGTCATTCAGGCGCTCAACAAACGCAATGTATCCGGGGGGAATAAACGGTCCGCGAGATCGTCGCCACGCCCCCAGGAGTTCAACAGTGAAGACGAGGCCATCCTGAGCGCGCTGAGCACCCAGGCAGCCGTGGCGATCGACAACAGTCGACTATTTCTGTCCTTGAATCAGAAGAACCACCAGCTCCTGGACGCGACGAAGCAGCTGGAGCGCGGCGTCCGCGACCTCTCGTTGCTGTTCGATCTTGAGCGCGCGACGGCCCGCTCCGCGTCGCTGGAAGATCTGGCGCGGGCCTCGCTGCTTGAGATCGCCCGTGCCTGTGAAGCTCGTGGCGCGGCGTTGTTGGTCGCGGATGAAGAATCTGGCGATTTGGTTGAGTACGTGCTTGACGCGGACGCCCCGAGCGAGGTCGTTCGCCTGGGGATCAAGTCGGGTGAGGGGTTCCTTGCGGCAGCGATGGGCTCCGCGGGCGTGACCCGGGTCGCCAACGCGAAGGACCACGCGAACTTCAGCGAGAGCGTCGAGGGGCTCTTCCCGTTCCCGGTACAGAACGCCGTCTGCGCCCAGCTTGAAGGCGACGACGGACCGCTCGGCGCGATGGGGCTCTTTAGCAAGCTGCGTGGCCAAGAGTTCGGCGACGATGACACCTCGCTGCTCAAGATGGTGAGCGCCAACGTCGCGACGGCGGTGCGCTTGTTCAAAGCGAGCGCGGCTCGTGAGCGCAGCCAGCGCTTGACCAACATCGGGCGGCTGCTGTCCGGCATCATCCACGATTTCAAGACCCCGATGACCGTGATCAGCGGCTACGTGCAGCTGATGGAGGGCGAGGACCGCCGCGAGCAACGCAGTGAGTATGCAGAGGCTGCCCTCAAGCAGTTTGATGTGTTGTCCAGCATGCAGCGCGAGGTGCTTGAGTTCGCTCGCGGTGAGCGCCGAGTGTTCGCGCGGAAGATCTACCTGCACAAGTTCTTCGCGGACATCGCGGCGCAGCTCCGCCTTGAATTTGAGAATCAGCCGATCGAGTTGGTGTTCGACGTCGATCACAAGGCAGTGGCCCGTGTCGACGAAGGACGCGTGGCGCGGGCCGTCCACAACCTGGCGCGCAACGCCGTTGAAGCCATGGGCGCGCGGGGGGGGACGCTGACTATTTCCGCCAAGAAAGAAAAGCCGCTGACCACAGCTGCGGCCTCCGGCACGGGCGCCGCCGGCGCCAGCCGCCCAAGGGAGTCAAAGCCCAGCAAGGCGCCGCCCGACGCCACCGACCTGGTCATCCGTATCTCAGATACGGGGCCGGGGATCCCCGCGGAGGTCGAGGGGCGCCTGTTCCAGTCGTTCGTTACCGCAGGAAAAGACGGTGGGACGGGCCTAGGCCTCGCGATCGTGAAGAAGATCGTAGACGAGCACGACGGGTCGATCCAGGTTGAATCAAGCGATAAGGGTGCCTGCTTTGTGCTGCGCTTTCCGTCAGCAGGGCCACCTCACGACACCCAAGGGGGTCGACTGCGCGGCAGCAGACGCCGCTCCGCTGCGAAGGCGCCTGTGAAGAGTTCCTCATGAATAGCCTCAAACTACCCTTGCTCCAGGCGCGCGAAGCAGCGCTCGAGACGTGTGCCTACTGTCCAAAGTTGTGTCGCGCGGTCTGTCCGGTCTCTGGCGCTGAGGCGAGCGAGACGCTGACGCCCTGGGGAAAGATGGGTATCGCGTGGTACCAAGCGCGAGGCAGCCTAGAGCTCAGCGCAAGCTACGCCGCGACGGCGTGGGCCTGCACCGGATGCATGGCGTGCACCGCGCACTGCGACCATCGCAACCCCGTCGGGGCTACCCTGCTCGACGCGCGGGCGGAGTCGTTCGCGCGTGGTCTGGCGCCTGAGGTCGTGCAGCGCGTGGTCCAGGACACCCCGGCGCGCGACGAGCGAAGGCAGCGGGCGCTTGAGCTATTAGCGCGGCACCCGGCGGTCGATAGTCAGGCTGAGCAGGGCCTCCTGCTCGGCTGCGCGTACACGAGCGGTGACGCTGAGGTCAGCCGGGCCGCGCTGGACATCCTTCAGCAGTTGGGGCAACAGGTGAGGCTGCTGACCAGTTGCTGCGGCGGGATCGCTCGCGCCGCGGGTGACGCTCAGCAGAGCACACAGGAGCTGGAACAGCTCCGTACGGAAGTAGGCGGGGCTGCGCGACTGCTGGTGCTGGACCCTGGCTGTATGGACACCTCACCAGGTGGAATGCGGGCCGGCGGGGCCATCACGCTGGTGGAGTTCGTCGCCAGGCGGCTCGACGCGCTGCGGCGCCTGCCGGAGCTGTCGGGTACTCAATATCGTTGGCACGACCCGTGTAAGCTCGGCCGCGGTCTTGGTGTATACGACGAGCCGCGCGCGATCCTTACTAAGATCCTTGGGGAAGCGCCACAGGAGTTCTCGAGGTGTCGAGAGGAGGGCGTGTGCTCTGGCGCAGGCGAGCTGCTGCCACTGACTATGCCGGCAGCCTCACGGCATATCGCGGACTACAGGCTCGCGGATCACGGCGCGCTGGGTGGTGGTACGGTCGTCACGGGCTGTGCCTCGAGCCTACGCCGCTTCCGTACATGCGGCGCGGAGGCCGAAGACTTGATCGTGCTGATCGCTCGAAGCCTCGCGTCCCGCACCGACTGAGCTTGCCATGCTGACCGCCGCCGTGCTGGAGCCGCGCAGCCGTACGTCGCTTTGGCGAGCGCTCTTGCCGCGGGGTGAGACTATAGGGCGAGGCGAGCTATGGCAGCGCTGAGGGCGCGCCGCACGGTGGCGACTCGCGTGCTACTTTCCTACGCGTTGATCACCGCCGCGCTGGCTTTGGTCACGGGTTGGGGGGTGGTGGCCCAGCGCCGAGCGGCGCAGGAGGCGGAGCTCATTCGGTCAGGTTACCTCCCGCTGTCCCTCGCGCTGCGAGACGCTGTGCACGGCCAAGACAGCTGGAACATTCAGCTGAATCACATCACCACCGCGCTCAACCCCGTGGACAAGCGGGTCTGGTTTGACACTGCGCTCAAGGTCGGGCGCCCCAAGGCTTTCGGCGAGGTGCGAGCGGCCTTGTCGAGGGCGTTTACGACTTCGAATGAGCCTGGTGCGCGCGGGGTTGGCATGGAGATGTCGCGCGAGGCGACCCAGATCGAGCAGTCACTGGTCAAGGACAAAGAGGAGCTGGGTCAGCTGTTCGAGAGCTTGAGCCGCGGGGATATGCAGCGGGCTGAGATGCTGCGCGACTCCTTGGTGACCCGCGGTAGTCAGGGCAAGCGTCGGCTGAGCGAGCTCGAGGCGCGGGTCGAGCGCAACGTTGATCAGCTGCTCGACGGTGCCCGTGAGCGGGAGCGCGTGGCTGTGCGCCTGGCGATTGGCTTGGGCGTCTTCGCGGTCTTGGTGGGGCTGCTCGCTGCGCTGTACGCGCGGCGCTTGCTGCGACCGCTCGGAGCTGTGACTGAGCGCGCCAAGGCGGTGGCTCGGGGCGATCTCACGCCGCGGCCGGTGGTGGCCTCTAGCGACGAAATCGGCGAGCTCGCGGGCACCTTTGAGGGCATGGTCAGCGCGATCCAGCGCGCCAACGCGCAGTTGGTCAGCAGCGAACGCCTGGCGACCATCGGCAAGATGGCGGCCCTCGTTACCCATGAAATCCGCAATCCGCTGTCTGCGCTGGGCCTGAACGTTGAGCTACTCGAGGAGGAGCTGGTCGAGGCAGACGAAGAGACCTCAGGCTTGCTCAAGGCGATCAAGGGTGAGGTAGAGCGTCTCACAGCGCTGAGCGATCAGTACTTGTCCGTCGCGGGGCAGCGGCCGACTCAGCTTGAGCGAGAAGACCTCTCGGAGGTGGTCCAGGAGGCGCTAGATTTTATCCGTAAGGATTTGGGCCGTCGCGGCATCAACCTGGACGTCGACTTACCGAACGACCTGCCTCTTGTGCTGCTTGATGAGGCCCAAGCCAAGCAGGCGGTGTTCAATCTGGTGCGCAACGCGGCGGACGCCATGCAAGGCGGCGGCAGTATCCAGGTCGCCGTACGGCAACAAAATGAGCGTATAGAGCTGCTGGTGCAGGACGAGGGTAGCGGCATCGACGCGGAGGCGCGCGCCCACCTGTTTGAGCCGTTTTTTTCGACCAAGAGCCAGGGGACAGGTCTCGGCCTGCCCATCACTCGTCAGATCGTCGAGGCGCACGGCGGTGAGATCTCTGTGGAAGCGCGCGAGCCACGTGGGACGATCTTCAAGATTAGTTTGCCCATCGCCGACCGTGCGACGTCGCCTGCCCCGGCGTCGAGCTAGCGCTGCTGCTCGGAGCGCTCCGCTTGGCGGCTTGGCTGGCCGGCTGGCGCAGCAGGCCGTCGGCTGACGCTTCAGTTCGCGGAGCCGAACAAGTCGAGGTGTACGCCCATCTGTAGGGTGAGCCAGGCGTGGCTGGCGACGATATCGATGGCGTCGCTCTCGGTGTTGGTCGCCTTGTCGTAGTACGTGGCCTTGCCGAACTGGCCGCCACCAAGGGTGATCAACGGGCTGATGGCGAGCGCTCGCGAGAGGCGGATGTCAGCGCCGACGCCGATGCGCGACTCGAACGGCGCCTCTTCGAGCTTGAGCTCGTCGCCGTTCTCCCAACTCGTGCGGAAACGTCGCCCACCCACCACGATCTCGACCAGGAGGCCCACGGCGTCGGGATCCGACGAGAAGCGCAGGCCCAGCCCCATGAAATCTGACTCACCGGCTCGCTGAGCTCCTAGCGTGTCGTCCTTCAGATCGCCCGCGCCGAGGCTCGCCCGCTCCCACGCCAAGAACAGCACATGCCGTCGGCCCAGGCGCGCGCCAACATCCAGCTCCGCCATCGGGCCGCTGCCCGCGAAGTCGTGCCAGGGGACGTTCTCCGTGGCCACGCAGAAATTCCCACGGTCTACGGCGGTGCACTTAGCCCAGGCGTTTCCGAACGGATGAAAGAAACCGAGGCGCGCACCTAACCACAGCGAGTACTCGGGAGCCACACGGCGCGGCTTCGGAGGTGGTGGGGGCTCATACACCGGGTAGCCCATGGGCGGAGGAGGCTCGTAGACCAGGATCGGCGGTGGAGGCTGACTGGCTCGCGGATCAACAGGACGCGCCGGAGCCGGCGCTGGATCCACCGGCTCGCTGCCCTCGTCCAGGTAGTACTGCGGGCCTGGTGGCCCCGCGGCCGGGTCGTCAGTCGGCGCGGCGTCAGTCGGCGCGGCGTCAGTCGGCGCGGCGCCAGGTGCGGCGTCCGCGGTGGGCTGAGCCTGGGCGGTCGGCGCGCAGAATAACAGCCCAGCGGCGAGCTGTAAGCTCAGGACCAGCGCCACTGGGGAATCGCTTAGCCGTGACATATCGCGCAGGGTACCATCGGTCAGGTGCTCTCGCCGCTCACCAAGGCGTGAGCTGCCGTCTCGATCTCGTACAGTCATCTGCTCCGCGCAAGCCCAGCGCCGCCGATTCGCGGCATCCAGGCTGTATGACCTAACGTTACTTCCCCTCCACCCGACCAACTTGGCGCAACCTGGGGTGATTTCGCGCTAGCCCTGAGCCCGACCAACCACGCGCGGCTGGCGCTTGGGACGCCCGCGTGGGATAGGCGGCTGCGTCGAAACGCGCGTTGACCCCTATGCCAGGGGCGTGCTAATCGACCGCCGCCTAATAGGGCATCGTGCAGCAAGATTGGAAAGCCCTCGGAAGTGTTGGAACCGTCGGGCTGGAGTTCGTCCTCAGCATCGTCTTCGGCCTGTGGCTTGGCCAGAAGCTAGACGGTTGGCTCGGGACCGAGCCGTGGATGACCCTGATCTGGTTGGCGCTGGGCCTCACCGCTGGTATCCGCGCCATCGTGCGCTCGGCCCGCACGCTCAACCGAGACGCTGAAGAGATCGAGCGCAAAGAACGCGAAGCACGCAAACGCTACCATGACGACCAAGACCCACTCCGCTGACGGCGACGGCAAGGCTGACGCCGCTGGTAGGCACAACTCAAGCACTGGCATCGCGCCGGTGCTGTGGGCTGTGGGTTTGCTCGGTGTAGCAGCCAGCGCTGCCGGCTTCGCCTGGGTCGGTTGGTTCGCTGGGCTGAGCGTGGCGATCGGGGCGAGCCTTGGCGCAGCCAATCTGTGGTTGCTGGCTCGGGTGGTCACGGCCTTCTTGGAGCCCACCGCGCCACAGCGGCCGCTGGTGCTGCTCACGCTGATCAAGTTTGCCGCCTTGTTTGGCGGAGTGTTCGCCCTGGCTCGCCTGGGCGCAGTAGACATCCTCGCGTTGGGCGTCGGCTTCGGGATGTTGCCTCTCGGCATCGTGCTTGGCCAGTTCAAGGCTCCGGCTATTGCCGCGCGGGAAGGAAATTAGTCCACATGGGTCACTACTCTTGGCTGACGTTGCTGCTTGAGAAGTTCAAGGGCAACCTCACCCACAACGCCAACCTGGTCGGTGAGTCGTTGATCGCCGGCAACAAGCCGACGTGGCAGACGTTCGAGCCGATCACCGCCAGCCTGTTGATCGCCTTGTTGCTGCTCTTGATCGGGATGCGCGTGCGCTCAAAGCTCACCAACATCGAAGAGGCGGTTATCCCGGATGACCAGCTGACGCTGCGCACCTTCATCGAGGCGTTCCTCAGCTACTTTTACGACCTCGCGAAGAGCGTGATGGATGCCGACCGCGCGAAGAAGTACTTCCCGCTGATCGCGACCAGCGCCTGCTTCGTGTTCTTCGCCAACGTGATGGCGTTGATCCCCGGCATGCCGGTGCCCACCAGCCACCTCAGCATCACCTGGGGTTCGGCCGTGGTGGTGTTCGTCATGTTCAACGTGTACGGCGTGATGGCCAACGGCAGCGCCTACATCAAGCACCTGATGGGGCCGTCCCTCGCCCTCGCGCCGCTGCTGTTCGTGATCGAGGTGATCTCGCTGTGCGTACGTCCGGTCACCCTGGCCGTGCGCTTGATGGTCAACATGGCCGTCGACCACCTAGTGCTCACCACCTTCATGGGCTTGTTCGCCCTCCTGGTGCCGATCCCCGTGATGCTGCTGGGCTGCATCGTGGTGATCGTGCAGACGCTGGTGTTCACGCTGCTGACCACCATCTACATCGGCCTGTCCACCGAGGACATGCAGCACCACTGATCCGAACGGATCCACTCAACCCTGACGCGCGACCCGTCGCGCCAGCGCCGCCTCTTCGGGGCCGAAACCACTGAACCCACTAGCGGCCCTCCGTTTTAGCCTAAAAACGGGTGGCCACCGCGAGCGAAACACACTAAACGCTCGCCGGTCGAGACGAATTAAGGAGACTCTCAAGATGTCCAAGAACAAGCTGGCCCTTGCCATTGCCACCGTCACCACTTTCATCAGCTCAAGCGCGTTCGCTCAAACCAGCGCCGCCGCCAACGAGTGGGACACCAAGGGTATGCTGGCCGTCGCCGCCGGCCTGGCCATTGGCCTCGCCGCGCTCGGTGGAACCCTCGCCCAGGGTCGCGCAGCCGCGGCCGCTCTCGAAGGGATCAGCCGTAACCCCGGCGCTGCCCCCAAGATCCAGACCCCGATGATCCTTGGCCTCGCGCTGATCGAGTCGCTCGTGCTCTTCGGCTTCCTGATCGCGTTCTTGCTTCAGGACAAGATCACCTTCCTCGCCGCCCCATAAGTTGGGCGCGACGCGCCAGCGGCGACCTAAGCTCATCGCTTAGCGCGCCGCGTGGAACTGGCGGCTGCTGCCTGGGCTCAGGCAGCGGTCGTTATTCGTGAGCCTGCTGTACGCGCCTCAAATCATGGGAGGCGCGCGCTGGCCGTTTGTCAGCAGCTTTTTCCTCGTGGCAAAAGCGACATCACGGCCTGTGGCCACGGCGGTAGCGCGCGGCCACGCCTGTGCTCGCGCGAGGCGTTCGAGCTCCCGCCAGTTTTTGGGGGGTGGGGGGAGCGCGCCTATTTCTTCCGAAAGCTGCGCAAGGTGTCCATCGAGAGGTGCAGCAGGTAGAACAGCACCGCCAGCACCATCAAGATCCCGCCGAGGATAGGGTAGTCGGCGGCGACCAGCCAGCAGCCTCCAAGCATCAGCGCGGCAGCGACCAGGCTCGATGAGATGCGCCGCCCAAGGCGATCGGTGACCACCGCGGCGCCAAGCGCCTCGGTCTTGACCACCAGGCGGCCGAGGGCGACGTCGTCCAGCAGCTCGGAGAGCTGCTGCGGTACGTTGTAGGTAGCCCCGCTCAGCCGCTCAATGCGCCGCAGCAGCTCGTTGCCGATGCGCTCAGGGGAGTAGCGCTTGCGTAAGATCTCCAGGAACAGCGGCTTCACTTCATTGAAGACGTCCAGCTCGGGGTCGATCTCTTTTCCGACGCCCTCGATCGTCATCAGCGCCTTGCCGACCAACATGAAGTCGGGTGGGATCTCGAGGCCGTACTTGGTCGCGCCTTGGACGAGGTCGCGGAGCAGTTCGGAGAGCTCAATGTCCTTGAGTTGCTTGCCGAGGTATTTTTCAGCGAGCAGAGATACCTCCGCACGGTAGGCATTCATGTCGACCTTGCGAGTCTTCGTGCCGATGGCGTACAGCGCGTCAGCCATGCCTTCGTAGTCCTTGCGGACAGCTGCGACCATAAGGTCGACGGTTTGGTCGCGCATGCGCGGCGACATCCGCCCCACCATGCCTAGGTCAAACATGGCGAAGATCGGGCGCTCAGGTGTGCCCATGACGAACACGTTGCCCGGGTGGGGGTCGGCGTGGAAGAAGCCGTCTTCAAAGATCTGTTTGACTACGATGTCGACGGCGATGCGGGCGAGCTTTTTTCCATCGTAGCCCGCCTCCATCGCTTGGTAGATCTTTTTTCCGTCTAGGAATTCAAGCGTCAGCACCTGCTTGCTCGAGGCTTGCTTGTAGACCTTCGGGAACTTGACCTGCTTGAAGCCTTCGAAGTTCTCAGTGAAGCGGATCGCGTTGTCGGCTTCGCTGCTGAAATCGAGCTCTGCGGTGATCGCCCGATCGAACTGCTGCACGAGCCCTACGGGTGAGTAGATCTTGCTCTCGGGGATGCTGCGTTCGACTAACGCCGCCAGGGCGTGCAAGATCTCCACGTCGCTCTTTACGGTGTCTCCGATGCCTGGGCGCTGGACCTTGACCGCGACGTTGACCACACCCTCGTCGGTCTTCAGCGTCGCACGATGTACCTGGGCGATGCTGGCTGCGGCGAGTGGTGCTTGGTCAAAGGTCTCGAACACTTCCTCGATCGGGGCGCCGAGTGAGTGCTCGATTTGACGCCGGATGTCCTCGAAGGCGACTGGCGGTACCGAGTCTTGGAGCTTCTTGAGTTCCCGTACCAATTCCGCAGGGAGAATATCCGTGCGGGTTGAGATGATCTGTCCCAACTTGACGAACGACGGGCCAAGGTCCTCGAGGACCAGGCGCGCGCGCACGGAGGAGGACGTGCTTTGCGCGGCAGCGCCGCTGCTGAGCTCCTCGGCGGTCAGGTCGATTTCGAGGTCGGCCTGCTGGGCGCTTTGCGCCGCGCCCTTGCGGCGACCTAGGCCCGTGCGATGGACGATCTCACCGAAGCCATGGCGGACTAGTACACGCGAGATATCTCGCACCCGCGCCAGATCGCGCGCGGCGGTCAGTAGTGAAACCACGGGCTACTCAAGCCCTACTTGGCTCAAGCTCGCAGAGAGGCGCGAGCGCAGCGCGAGTAGATCAAAGGCGCCGGCGCTGCTCTGACCAACCATCTGCACCGCTCGGGCCGCGCGCTCCCGCGCGATATTGCTGAGGCCGAGGCGATCACCGAGGGTGCGCAGCGCGTCTGCCTCTTTGGCGTCCACTCGCCCCTTCAGGCCCACCGCCCAGCCGGCCGCGGCGTAGGTGAAGAGCCTGGTCAAGCGGTTCATCGCTACTGTCTCCACGTGGTCTAGTGTTACGCGTCGCGCGATGGCCGCTTCGACCGCGCTCAAGTCTGACGGTCCGAGACCAAGCTGACTGGCAGCCGCGCGCAGCCCTTGAGCCTCTTCCGGAGCCAACTCTCCATCCGCCCAGACTACCGCGGCGAGAGCCAGCAGCGTGTCGCGTCCAATATCGAGGTCCATGTCGCCTAGTGTCTCGACTCCCGCCAGGGTTGCCAACAAGAACGAGCGAAGCACTCGCTGCGAGCCGGTCCGCCGGCGCCTGACGCAGCCCAAAGGGCCGCGAATGGCGGGCTTGCGCAGCTGCGGCTAAGGCATCCGAATTGAGGCCGCTAGCGGACGCGCACCAGCGTCCCGGGATCATACGCGTTGGGCAAGACCGCGCTCCAGCCGGCCGGCAAGCGCGGTCCCGCCCAGTTGTAGAAGCGCTCTGCGGCTCGCGGCGTCAGGTTCACACAGCCGTGGCTTTGGCGGTTGCCGAAGCGGCGGTGCCAGAAGGTGCCGTGCAGACCGTAGCCGCGCTTGAAGAACAACACCCAGGGCACCTCCTCGATGGCGTAGTAGCGACCTGCGTACTCGTTCTCAAGGTTGTCCATGTCGGTCGTGCGCAGCTTGACCCAGATCCGGTGTGTGCCGAGTGGGGTCGCCTGCTCGCTCTTGCCGCGCCCCTTACCCGTTGAGGCGAGGGCCGTGAACACTGGGCGCGCGCCGACGTACGCGGTGACCACCTGCTGATCGAGTTCGATATCAATCCAGCGCTCATCGGGCCTTAGCTCAGGGGGCGGCTGCGCCGCGGTGGGTGCTCGAACGTCGCGTTCGGAGAGCCAACCCTCAGCGATCTTGAACCAACGCTGGCGTGACTTGATGACCACTTCGCTGAAGCGAATGGCGTCGAACTGATTCCGCGTAGTCACACGATCGCCACCGCCCGGGCGCGCGTAGACCGTCGCTGTGGATTTGTAGACCCAACCCACGTCGAGCTCGCCGGCGTCGAGTTCGACCGCACCAAAGCCCAGCGGGCGGGCGGGGTTCAGGTCCCGCATGGGGATCCACAAGCCCTTGGTGTTTAAGCCAAAGGCGTCGCCGATGGCGTTGCGTTCGACGCGCACCAGCGCGACTGACATACCTGGCTCGTACTGGTTGTCTGGTGCTCCGACGTCACCCAGTGAGAGCCGCGAGTAGCCGAAGCTGCCGTCGGCGCCGGCGAAGTAGTAGTCGAGGGGGAGGCCGGTCTTAGTCGGTGCCGGCGTTGCATCCGCACGGATAGGTTCCAGGCGTGAGAGCTCGACGTTGACGTCGCACACCCACGCTGAGGGCCCAACGTTGAGCCATTTTCCGGTGCAGCCTGGGCCGCTCTGTGTGCCGTATAGTGGCAGCAGCGCACCGAAGCGCGCTGCCCCACGGCGGGGCGAGCTGCGATCCGGGCGCGACCACAGCGGTTCGCCGCCGCGCACGATGCGCACGCTGCGCGCAGCTCGCGGTAGTGGTGCTCCGGACTGCCAGAGCGCCTGTGCGTTGGCCGAGCGCTCCACCGCCGCGCCGCTCAGCAGCAGCGTGGCGCTGATCACAGCGGCTAGCGGCAGCAGGGCACGTCTCACGTCTCGTAGCGTAGCTCCACGCGCGCCGCCTGGGCCACTTGGCTGCGAGAATGGGCTGGCGAGGATCAGGGTGTCGTGTGCTCACCGCACGACGCAGCGCCGAGCGCTCAGGCGCCGAGCGCTCAGGCGCCGAGCGCTCAGGCGCCGAGCTACTTCAGTAGCTAGCCAATAAACGTGAAGCGCAACTCGTGATCACAGACTTTGAAGAAGTCTCCCTCGTTGATCACCTTGCGCTGCACCCGCTGACCCTGGTGCTCGATGCCGTTGGTCGAGCCCATATCGACCATGTAGTACTGGCCGTTCAAGAACTCGATCATCGCGTGCTGCCGCGACACGTTGGGGTCCTTGATGGTGAGATCGCTTGACTGCTTGCCGCGGCCGATGATGAAGCGCTCCTTGTTCACCGTGTAACGCGCGCCCTCGTACTCTGCGTACAGCGCGGGCGCGGGTGCGTATCCGTGAGGAGCTGCCTGAGGGCGCTGCGCGGGCGCGGCGGGGGGCGGTGGCATCGCAGCTGGCATGGGCGGCGGCGGCGCAGGCGGCGGACCCGAGCGCATCGGCATCGGAGCCGGTGGTGGCGGTGGCGGTGCGCCTCGCCCGGCGGGAGGCGGGGGAATGCGGCTGGTCGCTGGGGGGGGCGGTGGAGGCGGCGGAGGCGCCGCAGCTGGTAACGGAGGCGGCGCCGTCACGGCCATAGGCGGAGGCGGAGGCGGAGGCGGCGCGGCTGCGGGCGGGGGCGGCGGCGCGCGTCTGGACACTGGAGGTCCCGGCGGTGGCACGCTGCGCGGCGGCGGTGGCGCTTTGGAGATCCGGGCTGACGGTGTAGCAGACTGCGCTCCGACTGGCGGCACGGCTGCGCTGGACGGTTGCCCCGCGGTATAGCCACGTTGCCGCACGTACTGCTTCATCGAGTCATTGATCAGGTAGTCGACGGAGCACTCGAGCTCCTGGGCCATCTGTTCAAACTTCGTCCACAGCGCGTCCCTGCACTGGAACGAGCGAGGCGTCTTCTTGTTCGGATCCGTCATTGCATGACACCTAAGGCTTCACCGCACGGGTTCTGGAGCATCCTCATCGCAGGCATTTAGCTAGCGCGCTGGCGCGAGCTGGAGGACCTGTTTGCCTGGGGATCAGCTTGGAACAAAGTAGGGGTGGGCGTGGGGGGCTGAAGGGCGCGTTCTGACGCCCTTATGCACCGGTTGGGAGCGGGGGAAGGGCGGAAAGCTTACTCATTCTTCGCGCCCTCCGCGTTCTTTTTTGCCTCTTCGGCTTTCTTCTTTTCCGCCTCTTGTTTTTGCTTGTCAGCTTTGGTGCGCTTCTGCATGGCGGGCTCGACGCAGTAGCGAACGAACTCGCCGATGTTGGTGACGTCTTTGACTTCGCTCTTGTCACCCTCGCCGATCACGCATTTCCATTCACAGTCATCGGCCTTGCAACTCGGCACGCGGCCGCGCTCTTGCTCGTACTTAGCGACGTCGGCCAGCTGATCTTTTGTACCGTGGCTGGCGTAGTAGCCCAGGGCGCTGAGACGCACGGAGGTCGCGTAGCCAGGGGCTGCGTACTTCGCCGCCAGGTCTTCAGGCTTCTGCTTGCCCTTCAGGTCACCCAGCCGCACCCCATACTGCATGGGCTCTGCCACCGACATGCCGCTGTCTGCCCTGGCTAGCTTGCTGAAGAACTCGTCGAGATCGCCCTGATCGCCGAGGCGAAGCGCAAGATCTGCGGCGACCCAGCGGATCTTCCAGTCGTCGTTCTTGAACAGGTCGTACAGACGACCAATCACCAGGGCGCGAGGCATCTCGCCCACGCGTTGCAGCGCCACCGCGCGCACGCGGGTTGGCGTGTCGTTCGCGCTGGCCAGCTTGAGGATGGCTTCGACCTGCTCCGGTCGGTCTTTGTCCAAGTGGCCCTCAAGCGCGACCAGGGCGGTGGTGCGCCGCTGCTCAAGCGTGCCGTCTTTGTCTTCTTGCGAAGCGACCCCGAGCAAGTACTCGACCACTGGCTGGCCGCCGACGTCCTTCATGGACGCGAAGGTTCGCCCTAGCTCTTCTTCCTGGTAGACGCGGAGCTGACCTTCAAGCTGCGCTGGTGTGATCTTGGTCAGGCCTGAGGTCTTGTTGGCAGCGTCAACATCGGCCGCTTTCTGCTTTTTCCAGCGGTCGGACGCGATGTCTTGCGCGATCTTGACCAGCGCTTTGCTCGCGGCGAGCTTCGTTTCCGCGTCTCCGAGCTCCGCGACCAAAGACGCCATGTTGGCGATGCTCTTGGCACCCGGAACCATCAGCGCGGGGAGCTTTTTGACGCCGAGCGGACCTAAGGCGCGCATGAGCTGATCCATGCCCGACATCTGGGTGGTGTTGTTGAGTCGGTTGGCGAAGTCTGCGCTCGCCCAATCAGCCAGCGCGACCTTGATGTCGCTTCGCAGCTGGTCGCTCCCGATGAGGTCCTTGTCTTCGTAGGTCAGCAGCGCGAACGCCGCGTCCTTGTAGACGAAGGAGCCATCTGGTGGAGGCGCCTGGCCCGCCTGAGCCTGAGGTGATGGCTTGTTGAGCTCCGCGATCAGCAGCGGCACCAGGGGCGTGACGATCTGTGCACGCTCCTCCGCGGGCATCGCGCTCAGCGCCTCAAGCAACCCAACGCAGGTTGGATCGTCGGGGCATGAGAGCCCGATGTGCTTGCCCCCGCGCGGCTTCATGCGCACCAGGGTCATCGCAGCCTCCACCCGAAGCTCTACTGGGTACTTGTCGTGGGTCAGGACGGCCACGAGCTTGCCAGGACCCTGCTTGGTCTTACCCCAGCGTTGCACGTCATCAGTGGTTGTTCGGCACCCGGAGGTGACGAGAACGGATGCGAGGGTAGCCGTCAGCATGGCTGCTGCGGCGGCTCTCCTTGCTTTAAGGCGCCATACCATTGGTTTACCTACTGTTCTCCCCAACGTCTTGGTTGCCAGTCACTCAAGATCAGTGGTCAATCTTCCGCCCGGTGTATCCGTGCGGCGAAGTGGCGATGGCGCGCCAATCAGCTGAGCGCTCCACCAGTCCAAATACTAGCCCCGTGTCTAGGCGCGACTCAAGCGAGCGGCCAAGTGAGCCATCGAGTTGCGTTTTACTGCGGTCCTCTTGGGCCGCCCCAGGCGCGTTCGTCAGGCGCGGCTCCCCGTTTGTAGCCCGATTGCGCGAAGGTGTGTTTGCCTTCCGCTGACGCGCATGAAGAAAGCTGTGCGCGGCCGTTTAGCCGAAGCGCACTTAGCGAAGTGGTGAGGGCCAGCCAGAGCGCTCCCCGCAGCACGAAGCTTGGATTCGGGCGGCAGGGCACGAAAAGCGGAGCGCTTGCTTTCCAGGTAGGCGTAAGTAGGTTAATGTAGGTTCAAGTAAGACCAATGGCAGCCAGGCTTTTCACTCCCAAACGCGCGGTTGCCAGTGCAGATGAGTCCGCGCTGCCACTGGCGGCGAATGCTTGTCCCGAGACGACCAGCGGGCCGCTGCGCAAAGGCCGCGAGGCCGCGGCGCTGTTGCTGTTCGCCATCGCGGTGTTCCTCACCTTGGCGCTCGCTAGCTTGCGCACCGATCCGCAAGACCCGGCGTTCAGCGGCGCTGACTGGGTAGGGCCGGTGGGGGCTAGCCTCTCAGGAGTGCTGGTCCGTGCGTTCGGATTGGTGGCGTGGTTCGCCCCGATCGAGCTGGCGCTGCTCAGCGCGCCGCTGTTTACCAAACGGACGAACCAGGCGAACGCGCTACGCTTGGCTGGCGATCTGGTGGTCGCCATCGTGCTGTCTGCTTTGGTGCAGGTAGTGGCGCCCAACGTGCTGGCCTTTGGGCGCGCCCCGGCTGCTGGCAACGTGGGGCTGCTGTTTGGTGAGTTGATGCGGGCGATGTTCTCGACCGTCGGCTCGTTCTTGGTGGGCAGCACGGTCGTCGGGCTGATTTTGATCGGGCGCAGCAGCTTTTCCTTTATTCAGCTGTGCCAGCGCGCCGCGGTCGTCATGCGCTACTTGGCGGCACGCTGCCGCACGGCGTCGGCTCAGCTCGCCGTCGCGTGGCGTCAGGCCCGCGACATCCGCCGTAAACGCCGCGCGGAATCGCTTGAGAAAATGCCGCCGCTGATCGACAGCAAGCCGAGCGACGAAGCGATCATCGCACACCTTGCCGACGATGACGCGGACTGGTCACCGCTGGAGGCCACAGGGACGCCGCCGATCGCGCTCAGCGAGCAGCTCAAGCGAGGCTTTCAGCTGCGCGCGGGCGTCGACGCTGATGTGCGAGAGCCCCAGTCGCTGAGCGCGCAGCCTCCGAGCGTAGCGCGCGCTCAGGCTTGCGTGACGCCTGCTCACAAGACCCCGACGCCGACCCTGGCGGAGGCCGTGCTGTTCGCGCCGGGAGGCGATGGCGAGCTGGACGGCGGCGCTGGCGCCGACAGCGATTCTCCCGTGCGGAAACTAAAGTGCGATGAGCGCCGAGCCGACAGCGATCTCACGCCGTCACCCAGCGCGAGCCTCGCAGCACAGGCAGAGCACGTCGCAGCAGCCGCCCCTCCACCCCCTGCCAAGGCTGCTTTGACGGAGCCCGAGGGGCCCACCATCATCGACACCAAGCCACAGCAACAGGTGGAACGAGCGCGGCGCGTCGCTCGTAAGAAGACTGGCACCTACCAGCTGCCGTCGACCGACCTGCTGTCGGCGCCGGAGGCGTCGATCAAAGAAGTCGATCGCGACAAGGTGCTCGAGCTCGCGGACCAACTTGAGAAGACGCTGAGTGACTACGGCGTGACGGGCAAGGTGGAGGAGATCCACCCCGGCCCCACCGTCACCACCTACGAGGTGGCCCCGCAGGCGGGCACCAAGGTCAGCAAGGTGGCCGGCTTGAGCGACGACTTGGCCCTGGGCTTGTCGCGTAAAGTGCGCATTATCGCGCCGATTCCGGGCAAGGCGCGCATCGGCTTTGAGCTCCCCAACGATGAGCGGGTGCCGGTCAACCTGCGTGAGCTGATCGAAGACAAGCGCTTCGCCAAGCTGGCTGAAAAGGCGCCCCTGCCCGTGGTGCTCGGGCGCGACATCGTAGGCGCGCCTTTCTATGCGGATTTGGCGAGCATGCCTCACGTGATCGTCGCTGGTGCGACGGGCGCGGGCAAGAGCGTCGGCCTCAACGTCATGCTGGCGAGCCTGCTCTACCACCGCACGCCGGAAGAGCTGAGAATGCTGATGATCGATCCAAAGGTGGTCGAGCTCGCGCCTTTCGACGGCATCCCGCACCTGCTGCTGCCGGTGGTCACTGACATGAAGCAGGCTGCTACCGCGCTGAAATGGGCGGTGGACGAGATGGAGCGGCGCTACCAGCTGTTCGCCAACGCGGGCACCAAGAACATCTCGACCTACAACCGCTACGCAGATCGCGTGCGCTCGGGCGAGCTCAAGCCGCCTCACTCCGACAGCGTGACCGCCCTCAACGCCGACGGCGAAGCGGTGCAAGTCGCCGCCGCTAGGGATGGCAACGACGGCGTTCAGTTGCCGGACCGCTTGCCGTTCATCGTGATCGTGATCGATGAGTTCGCCGACCTGATGATGCAGCAGGGCAAAGACGTAGAGACCGCGGTGGCGCGCTTGGCTCAGAAGGCGCGAGCGGCGGGGATGCACGTGGTGCTAGCCACCCAGCGGCCCAGCGTGGACGTGATCACCGGCATGATCAAGGCCAACTTCCCCACCCGGATCGCTTTCCGTGTGGCACAAAAGGTCGACAGCCGCACCATCTTGGACGAGATGGGCGCTGAGGTGTTGCTGGGCAAAGGCGACATGTTGGTCAAGATGAACGGCGCCAACGACACGCTGCGCGTGCAGTGTCCCTTCATCAGCGAAGAAGAGGTCGACGCGCTGGCCGACCACTGTCGCGCTCAAGGTGCGCCCACCTACCAAGAAGAGATCTTGCAGGCTAGCGACGACGACGGCTCCGACGACCAGGCCTCCGAGCCGCTAGACGCACGCTACGACGAGGCCGTGCGCATCGTGGCTGAGACCCAGCGCTGCTCGACCTCGTGGTTGCAGCGCAAGATGACCGTCGGCTACAACCGCGCGGCAAAGATCGTCGAGATGATGGAGCGCCAAGGCATCGTCGGGCCACCCAACGGCGCGAAGGACCGCGAGATCATGATCTCGCCCCAGTGACGCAGCTTGGCGACGACACGCGGCGAACCTAGCCGCCGCGAGCCTGCGGCGAACCTAGCCGCAGCCGCAGGTTGGGGGGTGGAGGGGGCACCCCCAGCGGCTTGGCTAAGCGGCGGGCAGCGCGCTCGGCTTGCGCCCGCGGTTCACGAGCAGCGCGAACACCGCGCCGGTGGCGAACATGATCAGGCTGTAGATCGCCGGCGGGATCCCCATCTCCGGGTTCTTGAGCAGCTCACCCGTGATGAACAGCGCGGTGGTGCCGTTCTGAATGCCCACCTCGATGCCGATCGTCACGGACTGCTCGTGCCCTAGACGGAGGCCGCGCGACGTGAAGAACCCCAAGGCGAGCGCCGCGACGTTGAGCGCCAGCGCCGGCAACCCTGCTTCCGCAAAGAAGCGTGGCAGATCCGCCCATTGCTGGGCTAGAATGGCCCCGATCACCAGCATCAGCACCGCCAGCGAGGCCCAGCGCATGACGGGCTCCATCCGCTGGGCAAAGCTCGGTGCTTTGCGCCGGATCAACATGCCGATGGCGACCGGGATGGCGGTGATGGCGAGCAGCGTGATGATGGTCTTGCCGATGGGTAAGCTCACCGTCTCAGACGCCGACATGAAGTGGCTGAGCGCTGGCGCCAACAAGAGCGGGATACTGAAGGGGGTGGCTAGGCTGACCACCGCGGTCAGCGTGATCGAGAGCGCGATGTCACCCTTGGCGAGGAAGCTCAGCACGTTCGATGTGGTTCCGCCGGGACTCAGCGCCAGCACGAACAAGCCCGCTGCCATGGCCCCTGTCAGCCCAAAGAGCTTGATGACGGCGAGGCCAAGCAGCGGCAGCGCGATCATTTGCAAGCCAATGCCGATCGCCGCCGCCTTGGGGCGCTTCGCCACGCGGCCGAAGTCTGCCGGGACGAGCGACATGCCCATGCCGAGCATGATGATGAACAGCGCTAGCGGCAGCGCGAGTTTGACGAGGATGCTGGACTCCATAGCTCTCCGTTCCGGCCTGGCGCAGCCAAGCGTGCAACGCGGCGGAGTCTAACAGCTGTCACGTGCGCTCAGATGACGACCTGCCCAACGCCGACGATTCAGCGCGAGCTGAGCCCCCAGGTCTAGCGCGCTCGCCGCTGGCTGCTTTTAGTCGGCGTGGAAAACTTTGGCGTAGACGGTATGCAGTGACCAAGCGCGCGAGCGGACCGCGGAGCGGTGCCAGAGCCAAGGGAGATTGGTTACCCGCGGAGCCACCAAGCAAGGCTACAGTTCTGCTGCGTGTTGCGGGATGTGTCGTCGGGCTTGCCCTACTGCGCGGGCTACCACGTATGATGCTGCGCGACTTAGGCAAGAGATGACGGCGAAGCTGCTGGCGTTCGAAATCCCCGAGCCACGCGACGACGATGACGACGACGTCGCGTGGGCTCTCCAGACCGCTGGTGTGCAGTGGGAGCGCGCAGCGTACGCCGACACGATCGTGTGGCTCCGCCGCGCGGAAGAATCAGCCACGGCGGTCGGCGCGCTGGCGCGCGCTCAGGAAATTGAGGCCATCGCGGCGCGGATCGCGCGCAGCTTAGCCGAGGTGGCGGCCGCTCAGGTGCCGGCCGCCCAGGTGACGGAAGCAGAAGAAGAAGACGTCGTGACCTCTGCGCCCCGGCTGGAGGCCTTGGAAGACGTGCGCGCCACCGCGCCGGCGCCTCCGCCGACCGAGGTGCCGCCAGCTGCGCTGGACATCGACATTCAGGTGGACCTGCTGACTGAGGAGCCCGCGCTGGATCTCGCGCGGACGCAGGCTTCGACCTACCAAACCGAAGAGGTCGCGCGGGCGCGCGCGCGGTCCACCGCGCCCGCCGAACGTCCCCCCGACGTGCGGATCTCCGGCGGACCGCCTCCTCCGCCGCCGCGGCGCGCCCCGCCTGCTGCCGCGCCCCCCGCGACGCCAGACATTGAGCCGGAGCAGCTCGACGGGGAGTTCCTCCGGGACACGTCCGTCGAGTTCGAAGAGGACGCAGCGGCCCGCGGGATGGAGGCGCACGAGGAGGTGGTGCTGCGCGCACGGCGCGACTCTTCCATCGACTCGCTGCTCGCCGAACCGCTCTCCGAGTCTG
>CAZKDY010000018.1:0-90967 GCA_964551615.1 uncultured Polyangiaceae bacterium | reverse complement strand
CTGAGGGCTCTGAGTCTGCTGAGGGCTCTGAGTCTGCTGAGGGCTCTGAGTCTGCTGAGGGCTCTGAGTCTGCGCTGGTCACGGCGCGGCCTGAGCAAGCGCCAGCCGAGACTCAGCCCGCTGGCGGCGCCGCCGCGGTACCTACGGGCGCGGGCAGCGTCGGCGGGGTGAACCTCGCGGAAGTGCGCGGGCTGGAAGATCTGCCGGAAGAGGCGCAAGCTCAGCTCGCGCAGAGCGCGGAGATCCTGAGCTTGGACGCAGGCGACGAGATCAGCCAGTTCGAGGTCGCCCTGGTCACGGCTGGTGTGGTCCAGGTGATGCCGGCGATTGATGATCTGGTGGCTTCCAGCGCAGGCTCCGGGGACATCGTATTCACGACGGGCTCGCTTGAGGACGGCATGGCGCTGCGCGTGGTCGCAGCAGCAGGCGGCGCGCAGCTGGCGATCTGGAAGAAGGGCGCGCTGGAGCTGGCCACCGCGGACTGCCCCTGGGTCGCCGACGAGCTAAAAGAGGTGGCGGATCGTCTGCAGTCGCTGGCTGGCGCCGGGATGGGTCTGCTCGGCGAGCGCCTTGATGACGCGTTGCGAGATGAAGTGACGCGGCGCCTGCGGGTGAGGCGGCTGCTGCCGGAGGACGTGATCGTCGAGCGCGGGAGTCCGGTGCCTGGGATGTTCATCGTCGGCGCGGGTCGCCTAGAGGTCTTGGGTGAAGCCGGAGTGGAGGAGCTGCTCCCTGGAGACTTCGTGTTGCCCGAGCAGATTCTTTCCTCGGGGAAATCGCCAGCCACCGTGCGGGCGGGCCCGAGCGGGGCGCTGGTGCTGTTTGGTGAGCGGATGATCACTCACGAGCTGCTGGTCAGCGTGCCGCCGCTGATCGAGATCTTGAGTGGTTAGCGCTTGAGATCTTGCGCGCGCTGGGCTCGACCGCCCAGGTGATCTCTTGATGGCCTTGGGCGCCGGCGAAGCGCAGGCCAAACCACCCAGCGCCGCCGGCGATGGTCGGCGAGCCGTCTGCTTTGCGCGTGGGAAAGCGCAGGCGAAACGCGCGCCGCCACGGCGTGGTGTACGGGTAGTAGGTGCGCTCGATCGCGCCTGGTCGCACGATGGGGATGATCTCACTCGGCGCCGTCTCGTTGCCTTGATCGTCGATCAACCGGACCACCCAGGCAGCGTTCTCGTTGGTGAGATCCGACCACTTGTGGTTCTCTGCGTAGAGCGCCGTATAGAACTCGTGGTACTCGCGGGACTCGGTGAGTGAGCGCTCCAGCAGCAGTTTTCGCTGGTCGACGCTGAGGCGATAGTCGGACGCGTAGCGCACGATATATGCCCAGCGGAAATCCCACGACTGATACGTCGCGACCACGTTGAGCACGTTGTCCATCTCACTCATCACGATCAGCTCGGCGTCGCGTGTCCAGTCACGCAAGACGCTCTCGTAGTCGGTGGAGACGTATTCTCGCGGTCCTTCGTTCAGGCTCACCTTGGGTGTGCTGCAGCCGCCAAGCGTTAGGCCTCCAAGCGCTAGGCCGCCGAGCACATACAACACGGCCGCTCTCTGGAACACGCCCCGACCATAGCAGATGGCGAGATGGCGCAGGTCGGGCTTCTAGCCGCCACGGCGTGGCTTAGATCGCCGCGACCAAGCTGGGTGACGCGGGCTCTTGGCGCCTCAGGTCGACTCAGATCGCCTCGATCAGCTGGGCGGCTCGCGCCGCCTGCAGCACGCGCTGGTTGTTGGTGTGTCCCGGCTGATCAGCGCTCAGCTGGCCAAGCAGCGGCCCGCCGCCCAAGAAGAGATCGCCCATCAGATCCAACAGTTTGTGGCGAGCGAGCTCAGCCTCGGCCATGGGCGCGCCAGGCGGCTCCACCTCACCGCGCGCGTTCAGCACCATGACGCTGCGTGGGTTCACCGCTTGGGCTCGACCAGCGGCGAGCAGGGCCTGATGGTCGCTGCGGTAGCCGAAGGTGCGAGCGGGCGCGATCGCTTCAAGGAAGTGCGCTCGAGTTCCGTTCCATGACGCGCGCTGCTCACCCACCCCCGGAAAATCTACGGTCACGCTGATCTGAGTCGTGTCCGCGGGCTCAAACGTGTAGCGCGCGCTGCCCACCTGCAGCTCACCGCGGCGGCAGATCCGCGTGCGCGGTGGCTCTTGAGGCAGCTCCAGGGCCAACAGCGCCAGGCTGTACTCGAGCGCGCCTCCGTCGAGCAGCGGGAGCTCGGGACCGCTGGCTCGGATCTCAAGGTCCGAGTAGATCCCGAGGCCGGCGAGCGCTGCCATCAGGTGCTCAACTAAATCCAGGCGGAAAATTACTTCGCCGCCCAGCGTTGGGAGCTCAGTGGCTGGGGTGGTGGATCCCGCGGCTGGCTCGCCAGCTAAGCCGAGCTGTACGCCGTGGTCGGTGCGCAACACGCTGAGCTCAGACAGCTCGACGCTGCGCTTGCCCATCCTGAGCCGCACTGGGCCGAAATCGCGATCGAAGGCCACGCTGCACAGCTCCCCCGAGTGGAGCCCTCGACCGTGAAAGGCGACGCGATCCATGTTGGTTGTCCCGGCCTCCACAGGCCGGAGTTCAACGCGTGCCCCAGCCGCTCACGTCACCGACGGTGACGACCAACAGCACCATGAGCAAGAGCGCCATGCCGACCAAGTGAATCCCGGCCTCTACCTTGGCGTTGGCCCGGCGCCGCGTGATGGCCTCGTAGCCAAGGAACATCAGGCGCCCGCCGTCGAGGGCTGGGACCGGCAGCATATTGAACACAGCGAGCCAGGTGCTCAGCACACCGAGGAACCACAGATAGGCGTCCGTGCCCTCACGCGCGGCCTTACTTGTTTCCTCAAGGATTCTAATCGGGCCACCGAGCTCGGCCTTCTCTTTCAGCGTGACGTAGCGCCACAGCCCGCTCAGCATCTGCCCCACGAGCTTGAAGGGGTAGACCACCGCCAGCTTGCCGGCCTTGGCGAACGGCATCTCGCTGCGCTCGAACACTGGGCTCACCCCGATCACGCCCTTGCCTTCAGCGTTCTTCTTGGGGGTGACCCGGATGGTCGTCTCGTCACCGCCTCGCGAGACGACGACCTCGAGCGGCTTGTCCGGGCTAGCTTGGACGGTCTCGAGCAGGGCGTCCCAGTCGGGGATCGGCTTGCCGTTGATGCGCTTGATCGCGTCGTCTGCCTTTAAGCCCGCGCTCAGCGCCGGGCTGTCTTTCGCGACCTCTTTTACCGTGGGGATCGGAGTCTGATCTCCGCCGATCATGAACGCGCCAAAGAACAACACCGAGGCGAACAGGTAGTTCGCCATCGGCCCCGCGAAGATCGCGCTGATGCGCGCGATCAGGCTGGCGTTGGCGTAGCTCTCTTTATCGTCTGGATCGATCTCTTCCAGCGGGTTCATGCCGTGGATTTGCACGTACGCCATGAACGGGATGGGAGCGACCTGATAGATCGTGTCGCTTCCACGCGGTTTATGTCGCCAGATGGCCGGCCCAAGCCCGATGCTGAACTTCAGCACCTTCATGCCGAAGGCGCGCGCCGCCAGCAGGTGGCCGCCTTCGTGCACCACCATCAACAGGCCGATGCCCACGATTCCGACGATGATGCCCAGGAAAGTCATCGATCTACTGTGTATAGTCTGCCGAGCCGCTAGCTGCCATGCCCGACCGCGTGTTGTCCGCGAATGCTCAGCGTTCGACGCAAAAGCTAGGCCTTTGGTCTAACTAGCTGCGCCGCGGGCGTCCGCGTAGCGCCCGGGGGCCTGCGCCACCCTAGAGCAAAAACGAGACACCCACTGACACGCTGGGATAGCCGATGCGCATGGTCAGCGTGAGGTTGTCGCTGAAATGGTAGCGCCCGCCTGCGTAGAAAACGAACGGTTCGAAGCGATCGCGCGCGTTCTCACGCAGCCGCAGCGCGACGCCTGGCTCGCCAAACACCGACCAGTTGCGCGAGACCCAGAAGTTCCACTGCATCACCACAGGCAGCACCAGCTCGCGAAAGGTGTCGTGGTGTCGCTCGCAGTCGCGGGCGTTGTCCGGCCCACGGCATTCGTCATAATCGGCGTCACCCCAAAAGATCAGGTCGAGGCCGAAGCCGATGCCGACGGTGTTGTTGATGCTGCTGATGAAGCCGTTGTCGACCAACTCCAGGGTGAAGCGGCCGCCTGGGCCGAAGCCGTTGCCGTCGTCGATGGGTCCTGGGCCGTGGCCGTAACCCAGCGCCAAATGCGGCTCGGCCTCCAGGCTGTAGCGCGGGTGAGCTCCGGGCCGCTTGATCACGCTGGTGTCGGCGTGGGCGGCAGAGCAGATGAGGCTCGCGGCGACGGCGCTGACGGCGGCGATGCGGCGGGACCGCCGCGCCTTGACGCGAGATGTGGGGAGGCTTCGAAGGGCCTGAGCCAAGCCGGCTGACGTCATGCGCTGCACCTTACTCGACCGCTGAGAGTTGGCCAGGGCGGCACCCAACGATCAGCCCCTCCAAGTTCCGTTTGGAGGAGTCGGCGCTGCCCAAACCCCTCCGCTCAGCGTGTTGCTCGCCCCGCGGCTCGCTGCTAGGTTGCGCGCCCCGTCGGCCGAGGGTCAGGCTCGTGACTGCAGCTCGCGACCTCATAGTGCCGGCACCAAAGAGGAAGCCATGACAGAGCCCAACCTGCCCCCCGGCGCACAAGCCGCCAACCTCCAGCTGAGCGGTGGCGCTGCCATCGTCGCCCCCGTGAGCGCATTCCCCGGCGGCGTGCCGTCGAACGCGGTGGTGCTGTTGCCACTGAACCAACCCTCCGACGAGTTGAAGGCTCAGCTCGCGAAGGGCCCGATGGCCATCACGCCTGAGCAAATGTGGGAGCTGCTCGGGTTCAACGGCCCCGCCGTGCAGGTGATGGATCAAGAAGGGCGCCCCATCGCCATCGGCCTCGATGATTTGCTGGCCGGTCTCGAGAAGAACTGGAACGAGGCCAAAGACGACCTGAACCGAGGCCGCGTCTATGCTCAAGAGTTGGTCAAGTACGGTCGCCTCGAGCAAGCCGAGAAGGTGCTGGCCAAGGTCGTCGCAGCTGGCGGCATGGTCGGCGAGGACTGGCTCGGCTTGGGCGTGACCCAGCTGCAGCAAGAGAAGTGGGAGAAGGCGGAAGCCACGCTCAAGGGCGCGCAGAACCTGCTCAAAGACAACCCGTTCCCGACGCTGCACCTAGCCAAGGTCGCCAAGGGCAAAGGTGATACCGCGGGGGAACGCGCACTGATCGAGAAGGCCATCGGCCTCGACCCCAAGTGCGTAGACGCCTGGGCTTACCTGTTCACCCAGGTACGCGAAGGCGCCGATGAAGCCGCGGCGATCAAGGCGGTCACTGAGCTGGCGGACACCGACGCCAATAAGACCACCGCCGCCCCGTTCATCGCGGTGCAGGGCTTCTACGCCAACGAAGAAGAGACCCGCGACAAAGCCATGGAATGGGCTCAAAAAGCCGTCGATCGCAACGCCGACGACCCGCTCGCCCTGGTCTGCTTGTCGGCGCTCCACGGCCAAAAGGGTGATCTGCCCAAGGTGATCAGCCTGCTGCAGCCCCACGAGGCCAAGATGGCGCGCGACGTGCGCCTCGCCAACAACTACTTTGAGGCGCTGTTCCAGAGCCGCCAGATCGACAAGGTCACCAAGTTGCTCAACGCCCTCGCCGGTTCACCGAACCGTGAGGTCAAGCAGTTCGCCATCGAGCGCTCACGCGCGGTCGCGCAGTACCTCCAGCAGCAGCAGCGCCAAGTCGCCCAAGCCGCCTCGGGTGGCGTAGCGCAGCGTTAGGCGCAGCGCAGCGCTAGCCACCAGGCGTAGACGGGGTCGAGCGCCATCCGCTCCCCATATCCGCGCGGCGACTCTCGCAGCCTGAGAGCGCCGCGCATTTTTTTTGGGGGGGGTGGAGGGCCTAGCTACTCACGGCGCCGCACGATGATCACGCTCTTAGCGTCTCCTGGCACCTGCTCTTTGCAGCCCCGGTGAGGTCCGCCTTCACCTGCGGAGAGGACGCTCAGCTCGCGCAGCGGCGGGTTGGCCTTGGGCGGGAGGCTCCAGCGACCGCCGGTTTTTTCCGCGCTGAAGCCCGTCTCGCCCAACTGACCCCGATAGGAGACGAGCAGCGCAGCAGGATCTTGGCTGGAGCTAAAGGCGTCCCAGGTCAGCTTACCGCCCGGTTCGATCAGCCGGCCAGCGCACAGGTGCTGAAGGCTCTCGTGAGCCGGAAATCCATATGATCCCATTACCGCACGGATACTGGATTGGGCTGGATCTTTGCTGCGCTCAGTCGGCGCCGGCGCCATGGGCGGCATGTCTTTGGGCCGCACCTTGCGCACCGGCCCCGCTACGATGCCGTCCGAGTCTGGCTTTGATTTGGCTCCTGGCGCGCTCTCGTCGGGTTCATCCGGCGCTGGCGCGAGGCCAGCAGCGTCGGGCGGCGCTAGCCACGCCGACGGATCGGGTTCTGCCTCGGTCTCTTGCGGTGGTTTGCGCGAGCAGGCGCCGAGCAGCGCGCAGCACAACAGCACCACCCCTCCACCCCCCGTGAAACGGGCAGAAGTCTCAAGTAAACTGCGAGGCTCGCTGCAGGTCACGGGTTGGCGGCCGAGCTGGGCGTTGAATGCAGAATTCACTGTTCGGATCTTGGCCGCATCGGGGTGTCTCTGGCGACAATTTCGTTTGTGAAACCAGGAGAATCCATCGCCGGCAAATACATCCTCAAGCGCCGCTTGGCTCAAGGCGGCATGGGTGAGGTGTGGTCCGCCTGGCACCGCTTCACGCACCGTGACTTCGCCATCAAGCTGCTGTTGCCTGAGCTCGCGAGCCACCAAGAGGCGCTGGGGCGCTTCTTTCAGGAAGCGCAGGCGACGGGTCAGCTGTCGCACCCCAGCATCGTCGAGGTCTACGACGTGGGTCAGGCGGCAGATGGCCGACCGTTCTTGGTGCTCGAGTTGCTGGAAGGTGAGAGCCTAGAGCAGCGCCTGGCGCGTGAGACGCTGCTCGAGACGCTGGAGGTGTGCTTGATCTTCAGCCAGGTGGCGCAGGCGCTGAAGCTCGCTCACGAGCGGGGGATCGTGCACCGTGATCTGTCCACGGCGAACATCTTCTTGGCAAATCAGACTAGCGGCGCGCCGCTGCCAAAGATCTTAGACTTTGGCGTCAGCAAGAACCTGCGCCCGAACTACGAGCGCAAGATCCGCACGGGCAGTGGCGCGGTGCTCGGCTCGCCTGACTACATGAGCCCTGAGCAAGCCGGCGGCGCCGGCGACGTCGACGGGCGCACGGATATTTGGGCGCTTGGGGTGCAGATGTACGAGGCCCTGAGCGGACAATGTCCATTCCGCGCGGCAAATTATAACGCGCTGATGATCGACATCATGACCAGGCCGCACCGCCCGCTGATCGGGGCGATGCCAGGCATCAACCCAGAGCTGGCGGAGATCGTCGACGCCTGCCTGGAGAAGGACCGCGAACATCGCCTGGACAGCGCGGCGTCGCTGGCTGAGCGCCTAGAGTTGCTCGCGGTGCAGCTGGCTGAGCAGCGAGGCCTGGAGCGGCCAGGGCCTCGCCGCCGCCTGACCGACCGCCTGAGCCTGAACGCGGAGCCGCCGCGCACTTCGTTGTTGCCGCTGTCAGCGCCGCGAGGGACCGCGAGCGTAGGTGCGCTGCCGCGAGGTTCTGATCATGTCGAGTTCTGCGCCAAGACCACGCAGAAGCGTCACGTGGGTCGTGGCGCGCGGGCGCTGGCGGCCCTGGCCCGGTCGCGGGCTGTGCTCGCCGCGGGCAGCGCGCTGGGGGGCACGTTGCTCGGGATGGCGCTCAGCGCGGGGAGCGGCGCGAGCCCAGGCGACGCGAGCGCGCAGCGCGAAGACAGCGCCGCGCTGGGGAGCGATGAGGTGCTCAGCGAGACGGGGCCGCTGGTCACTCCAGTCGAGGCTGCTGATGTTTCAGCGAGCGATGTCTCGGGCGGTCTAGTGGAGGCCATGGCCAAAGGGTTGGGCCTCGACCGGCGCCTCACCCCGGCTCAGGCCGCGCAAGGTCGCGCGCCGGGCAAGGCGGGAGCACAGCCTTCGCGGAGCAAGGGGGCGGCGGATGTGCACAAGGGATCCCGGCGTCGAGCCGCCAAAGGGCGGGTTGCTCTGCGCAAGAACCCCTACTGAGCTGAAACCGCAGCGCCAGAGTGGCGTACGCTGAGCCACATGCCACGTCCACACCTCCGCGCGTTGCCCTCCACCCCTGGCGCTGGCGCCACCGACGCCACGACGTGCCGCGCGGCTCCAGCGTACTTTCCACGTGGAGTGCGGCTGCTGTCCTCGCTCACGCTCCTCGGAGCCGTGTCGGTCTCGTCGAACGCGTCGGCGTTCGTCGCTACCGCGCTGGGTGGTCGGCCAGGTGAGCTGGACCTCAACGCGCAGCTGACGCTTGAGCGCGGCAAGCTTGAGCCAAGCGAGAACCAGGCTTCCTACCGCCAAGTGAGGGGGTGGTCAGAGTACAAGCTGGGGGTGGGCTACACTTGGGGGCACTTTGGCCCGCTACAGTTCTTTTCCACGCGGCTAGAGGCAACCTACTTCAAGACGCCTGAGGAGACCAACGACCCCGGCGAGTGGGAGGTCGGGCCCCCTGGTTCATCGACGCCCGGCTCGTTTCAGCCGGAGTGCACCGCCGGCGCGGAGTACTTGGGCGACGGCCTGTGTCGCTTCTACGCCAAAGACGACGGCAGCATCGTCAGCGCGAGCGTCAGCGCGGCGCTGATCCACGACCCAAAGTTCGCGCTCGGGTTCTTCTTGAAGTTCAGCGCGCCGGTGGGCATGGATCTTCAAAAGTTCGGTAACCCACGCATGGACTATTTCGCCACGGGGTGGCAAGGCGGCGTAGAGCTGACGAGCTGGCTCAGCTACGAGTCAACGCTGTACCTAGGCCTCGGGACGCGCCCCTTCAGTAAAGACAAGAACGGCTCTGTTGCCGTAGGGAACCTGTTTCACTTTAAGGCCCAGCGCTGGCTCTTGCCTTGGCGAGCAGGCATCAAGCTGGGACCGTATGTCGAAGGCGACGTCACGGAGCGCTACGACGAGCGCTACGATCGCGCCTACAGCCCGCAGGTGCTGCCGCAGCTGGGGGCGCCTACACGCCAGCACCAAGACCGCGTCCGCTCAGCGCGCTTCGCGTTGGCCATGCTGCCCTACTTTCTGGTGACCGAGCACTTGGCGCTGGAAGCTGGCTATATCCAGAAGTTCTTCGGCTACGACGCGCCGGCGACTCAGGCCTATTTCGTGGGCTTGCGCGGCTTGGCGGATTTGGACGGCTGAGTCAGCCGGGCGCGGAGTCGCCGCGCGCAGCCGCGGGTGCGGGCGCGGCCTGGGGCACTCTGGGCGACGGCGCCGCGCCCAAGCACCGGGCGCGCAGGTTCGCGCTGTCCGCATGCCGGCGTGCCGCGGGCGGCTCGCACGAGTGCCAGCCAACGCCGCATCCGGCGCAGAACTGAGCGCATAGCGCGCTGAGGCGCGGCGCGCATGCCTGCTGCCCGGCGGGGCCGCAGCAGATGATATAAGCTCGGGACCTCCCGATGCTTGCATTCGTCCTGGCAGTCGCCTCGGCACTGACGTTCTCGTTTCTGTGCTCGATGTCAGAGGCGGTGCTGCTCAGTTTGTCCCACGCTCAGATCGCGCGCTTTGGCGACTCGCGGGTCGGCAACATCTTGCGTGGCTTCAAGCAAGAGATCGACTCACCGATCGCCGCCATTTTGGTGCTCAACACCGTGGCCCACACCATCGGCGCCGCCGTGGCGGGGGCGAGCTACGGTTCAGTGTTCGACGAGTCGACGCTGTGGATCTTCTCGCTGGTGTTCACGTTGGCCGTGCTCTTGCTCACCGAGATCGTCCCCAAGACGCTCGGTGTCTCTCAAGCCGTGCGCTTCGCGCCCTTCGTGGCCTTCTTCGTGCGCGGCTTGATCACCATCCTCGCGCCCGTGCTGTTCATGACGCGCTTCCTGTCTGGCTTGTTACGCCGCGGAAACCCGGAGCGCCCGGTCACGTCCATCGACGAGATCCGCTTGTTGGCGTCCCTGGGTCGCACCGAGGGCGCGGTGGGCGCCATGGTGGCGAGCATGATCGAAGGCGCGGCCTTGCTCAAAGAGCTGACGGCCTATGATGTCATGGTGCCCCGCGGAAATGTTCAATACCTCAGCGGCAACCGTGAAGTCGACGAGAACCTGGAGATCCTCAGGCGCTCAAATCACAGCAGGTTCCCGTTCACCAAGTCAGGTAACCTAGACGAGGTGGAGGGTGTCGTGCTGGTCAAGGAGCTGATGTTTCAGCTGCGCGAGACCCCCGACGACGCCAACTGGGACAAGCACTTGCAGCCGTTGGTCGTGGTGCCAGAGTCGATGTTGCTCGACCAGTTGCTGCGCAAGTTCCAAGAAGAGCGGCGCCACATGGCGATCGTGGTGGATGAGTACGGCGGCACCACGGGCATCGTCACCCTCGAGGATGTCCTAGAGGAGATCGTGGGTGAGATAGAAGACGAGACCGACCGCGTCGATCGCTTCGTGCAACAGCGGCCCAACGGCAACCTGGTGTGCCGCGGCCTCGCCGAGACCCGCAAGGTCTTTGAGCGGCTGAGCATTCACGCGGACGATCTGGAGACGGTGACCATCGGCGGGTTCGTCGCGGAGCAGCTGGGTCGTGTCCCCAAAGCTGGAGATTCAGTGGATTTTGGCGGCTACACCTTCAAGGTGTTGGCTGCTTCTCCCAAGCGCGCCGAGCGGGTTGAGGTGCGCGCAGGCCCGCGTTCCATGCCGCCTGGTCCAAACCCATCTGGGAGGCGTGATTAGCGTGGGGAACCAACCTTTGAGCCGGATCTTGCGCGTCGCCCTGGGCGCAGCGCTGCTGAGCGCCGCCGGATGCGCGGACCACGACGCCGCCGACTGCACGAGCTACGACTGTGAGTCGATCGACAACGTCGGGGGCGTCGACGCTTCAACCAACGGCGGCCCGGGCTACCCCTGCGATGTCTACGCGGTGCTGCAGGCCAAGTGCCTTCGTTGCCACGGGGAGCCGCTACGCAACGGCGCGCCGTTCAGCTTCACCACGTGGCAGGACACCCAACCCGACTACTTGGGCAAGCCACGCTGGCAGGCCATGCAGAACGCGGTCCAGACCGACTTCATGCCCGCCGTGTTCTTCAACTCGTCCGACCCGCCGCTGCAGCCGCCCGTCGAGGGCCTCACTCCAGCTGAAAAGCAGATCTTGCTCGACTGGTTCAAGGCTGGAGCGCCAGCCAGCGAGCCCGGCTGCGAGCTCTAGGGGGGCAGGATGCGCGCTGATTTGAAACTCGATTCGGACATTGTTTGTCCGCTTGCCCTATGGCTAAGTACAGGAGAATCCTGCATATTACCGTGGTCGCCAGGGAGCAGGTTCGGGGGTGGAGGGCAGCCCGCTGCTCGTTGATTGACATCTGAACAGTTGAACAGTATTCGTTGGTTCCCTGGTGCAGGGCATGGCACTCACTGGGCGCGTTGCTTCTTCCTGCTTTCGCAGGCGTGAATCCCCCGCCAGACCCAACCAGGTCCCAACGAACCGACCGCTAAGGAGAATTCAGCATGGACGATAAGGAAAAGGCCAGAGCACTTGAACTGGCGGTCGCCAGCGTTGAGAAGGAATTTGGGCGCGGCGCGATCATGCGCCTCAAAGACGGTGAGAAGATCGGGGCGGATGTCCCGGTCATCCCAACGGGTTCGCTCGGGCTCGATCTCGGGCTGGGGATCGGTGGTTATCCGCGCGGACGCATCGTCGAGATATTTGGCCCTGAGTCGAGCGGCAAGACCACGCTCACGCTGCACGCCATCGCCAGCGCTCAACGCCAGGGCGGAGTCGCCGCGTTCATCGACGCCGAGCACGCGCTGGACATCAACTATGCCAAGCGCCTAGGCGTCAAGACCGATGAGCTCCTGATCAGCCAACCAGACTACGGTGAGCAAGCGCTAGAGATCGGTGAGATGTTGGTGCGCTCTGGCGCGGTCGACATCATCGTCGTCGACTCGGTCGCGGCGCTGGTTCCCAAGGCTGAGATCGAGGGCGATATGGGCGACTCGCACGTCGGCCTGCAGGCGCGCCTGATGAGCCAGGCGCTGCGCAAGCTGACCGGCGCTGTTTCTCGCTCCAGCACGCTGTTCTTCTTCACCAACCAAATCCGCATGAAAATTGGCGTGATGTTCGGCAGCCCAGAGACGACGAGCGGCGGCAACGCGCTGAAGTTCTACGCCTCAATGCGCCTCGACGTCCGCCGGATCGGCGCGATCAAGGAGGCGTCGAAGGACAAGAAGGGCGAGATGACGGTGGTGGGCAACCGCACCCGCGTGAAGGTCGTGAAGAACAAGATGGCGCCGCCGTTCCGCGAGGTGGAGTTCGACATCATCTACGGCTCGGGTGTGAGCCGCTCCGGTGAGGTGCTGGATCTCGCCGTCGACGCCGACATCGTGCAGAAGAGCGGTGCTTGGTACTCGATGGACGGAGAGCGCATCGGTCAAGGTCGTGATGCGTCACGCACCTACCTCGAAGAGCATCCAGAGTTGCTGGCCAAGCTCGAGCGCATGGTGCTTGAGCGCGCGGGCATTTTTCGCAACGTCGATCCTGCGGACAAGGCTGCTCGGTTAGCTGCTGACAAGAAGGCGAGTGACGACGCTGGCCCTGCGGATGACAAGGCCAGCGCCCCCAGCAACGGGGCCACCAAGGGCTCCTCCAAGCGCGCTTCAGCGCGCAACTAGGCGCGCAAATTGTTCCAAGCCTGCCGCTGCCCGCGACTCGAGATGTCCTTCGCGGGCTCCGGTCTGCGCTGGGAGCTTCAGGTGCACGCTCGGGCAGCGCAACGTGGAGCGGGCGCTGGTTCGGTGCCGCGCTGAGGCTGTGGAGAACCTCGGGATAGGCGCGCCGGCGCGGCCGTTGGCCACACCCCAATGCGGGAAACCTGGGGACAACCTCAGCGCCAAAGCTCGGGTTTTTGCTGCGGCACGCGGGTTTTCTCCATTAATTTCAAGGGTTTGGGAGCGGCCCAGCGGCTCGACGGCTGGGCCCGTGTAGGTTGTGGAAATCATTGGCTGACTGGGCGCTGCTTGACGGCGCGAGGAGCCGTCCGTACGTGCGAAGGAGCACACACATGGCTCGACGCGCATCTCTTCCCTGGCTTCTAGCGACCCCCGCGGGCGTCGCTCGCGGCCGTGCGAAGCCCTTGAGGGGTGTCGCGCGCATCGCCCCGGCGGCGGTCCGCGTCCCTCACTGGAGGACGCCAGAGCTCCCGCTGCAGTTCGCGACTCGGGTGCCGCAGATCTTCGTGCACGAGGGCGCTCGTCAGGCCTTGGAGCGTCGCTTCGAGTCGGCGTTGGGTCAGGCAGTGCGCCTGGCGGTGACGGACAACCTGTATCGCATGGTGAGCTGCGCGAAGGAGCGCGGCATCCCGCGGGTGCGCGTGCACATGATGTTCCTTGACGCGCCGGAGCGCGTGCTCGAGGCGCTGGTCGCGTTCGTCGCCGACGGCGATCGCGAGTCGTCGCAGACGATTGGCGACTTCATCGAGGCTAACGGCAACCGCATCAAGCCTAAGCGGCGGGTCACGGTCCCGCTGCGGCCGCGCGGGCAGGTCCACGATTTGCTTCAGCTGAAGGAGCGCCTCGACGCGCGCTACTTCGACGGCTCCACGGATGACGTGATGATCACTTGGGGGCGCCGTACTGCCCCACAACGTCGCGCCCGTCGATCGATCAAGCTCGGCAGCTACAGCTCAGCCGAGCGGCTGATCCGCATCCACCCGGTGCTGGATAACCGCTGGGTGCCGCGCTACTTCGTTGAGTACATCGTGTTCCACGAGCTGCTCCATCACGTTGTCCCTGCGGAAAAGCGACATGATCGGCTGATCTTGCACTCAGCTGGGTTCCTCGAGCGTGAGCGAGAGTTCCGTCAGTACGAGCGCGCGCTGGAGTGGGAGCGCGCCCACATCGACCGCCTGCTGCGCTGGCGCTAGCTCGCCGGCTCCGGCTCACCGGCACGGCGAGCGCGGTCGCCTAGACGCTGCTAGAACTCAAGCGCTAGGCCCAACATCCAGGTGTTGGTCCCCACTTCCATGCGGTCTCCACCAAAGCCGTCGAGGTGGCTGTTGTACCACTCCAGGAAGAAGTACGAGTTGTTCACGCCCGAGTTCTCGTCCATCTCGGCGGCGCTGCGTTCGTCCAGGGCATCCAGCAACAGCATGCCGCCTAGGGCGTACTGCCAGCCAAATGAGGTCCCGCGCCCGATCGCGCCAGCGTCGTCGCGTGCGGAGTCATCGCCTGAGCGGCTCCACCACAGCGCATAGCCTAGGCCAACCTTGCCGTACGGAACCAACGGGATGCCCATGTCCTTCGCGAACAGGTCCACCCGCAGCACCCCGACCAGGTACATCGGCATGATCGCGAGGCTGGTCTCTTGATCTGAGCGCTCACCCGTGCGCGTGACGACGGCGTTCGCGGTGGCCTTAGTGTAGCCCCAGCCGATGCCCGGCCCTAAGCTCCCGAAGTGGGGGATGCGTAGGGCTTGCCAGTCCAACTCCAGCCCGATCAGGTAGCGGTTGTCGTTGCCGAAGGTGTCAGCGAACGGCGTCGCGCCGCCGTTGAACTCGTCATCCACGTTGGGCAGGTAGCGACCGAAGCGGATCTCTAGCGCGGCGTGCTGTGGTGAGGCGTACAGCTCGTGCTCACTCTCGCCATACACGCCGAGCTCGTCGACGCCCTGAGCTTGGGCGATCGATGGCGCGCCGATCAGGAGCGGGAGGATGGCGCCGATAGCGCACAGTGTTTTCTTGTGCGCGCCTGCAGGGGCGCGGATCGACTTGGCCTGGGTCACGCGTAGCACCTTGTATAGCGGCGTTGATGAAGACTGCATTGAATCCGTGAGGTAACTGTTGCCGGCCCGCGCCTGCTGGGCGCGCGCACTCGACACCTAGCCGCGGCGCCTGGTTACGCGACGAGCGCGGCGGATAGTCAAGCCGAGCAGCGCGAGCCCCAGGACGCTCAGCAGCCCAGGCTCTGACCGCCGTTGGATCGAGCAGTAGCCGCCCCCGCCTTGGCCGCCGGCGCGCCGATAGGTTTCAAAGAAATCGTCGACGGGCTCGGGGCTGCCGCACACCAACTCGCTCAGCGGCCCGGGGTTCCCTAGGACATCGACCGCCGCGACCCCCACGGTGTAGGTGGTGAAGTTGGTGAGGCCGCTGAGGGTTCCGCTGGTCGCGGTGGTGCTACTGGCCGAGCCGCAGCGGTACGCGCTCGGCGGGATCCCGCCGGCGACCAAGACTGTGGCCGCGCAATTGCTGGCGTTGGAGGCACCAGCGCTTCCGCTCGCGCCTCCCGCGTTGGCGGCGCCTCCTGCTGCAGCGCCTCCTGCTGCAGCGCCTCCTGCGTTGGCAGTGCCTCCTGCCGCAGCGCCTCCTACGTTGGCGGCGCCGCCAGCACCCGCTGCGCTACCGCCAGCTCCCGCTGCGCTACCGCCAGCTCCCGCTGCGCTACCGCCAGCTCCGCCGCCGCCGGCCCCCGCGGCTCCTCCGGGACCCTGCGGTTCAAAGCTCTGGGCGCTGGCGCCAGGCTTGGGCTCGCAGAAAAAGTCGTAGGCGTCCAGATCATTGGCGGTGCTCGCCGTCCATTTCACGATCAGCTGCTCTTCACCGACGCCGAGCGACACGCCTTGGGGCGCTGCTGGTCCCGCTAGATCGTAGGCGACCGCCCAGGTGATCGCGCCGCCGATCACGTTGCTCGAGCCGTCGTCGATGGAGAAACGCAGGGTGATGGTCTGCGTCTGCCCCTCGTTGAGGTCGGTGCATGCCGTTTCCCTGGTGCAACCCGCTGCGCTGGAGCCGGCTGTACATTTGGCTGTGAAGATCCGGTTCGCGAGGATCAGATCGCGAAACGTAAGCTCGACCGAGTAGTCCTTCGCGTTCGCGCCTTCCTCGTGCACCAGGGGGCACTTCAAGCGGTCGTTGTGGTCAGCGGCGTCGCAGGTGTCCCCGCCAGTCAACACGCGCAAGGTGTTGCCCGTCACCTGGCGCGTGACCGGCATGGTGAAGTGGCCGTCGGCTTCGCAGTCAGCCAGTGAGATCGACTTGACTAACTCTTCGGAGCGGCGATTCACCTCAGGCACGCGCTTGTAGTTCGCCGTCGCGAGGGTGAGGCTCTGGCCGAAGGCTGTCGCAGGGAGCAGCCAGAGCGCCATCAGGCAGCTGACCGCCAGCCCCCACTGCAGGCGCCGGGTCATCAATCCACCTCGCGCCCAATGGTTGGTGTGAGCACGGACCGCTGTCCGTTGTTGGAGTCGCATCGCTGGGTCTTTTGAGCACAGAGCGTGCCACGGCGCAAACCTTGGATCGACCCGCGGCTGGGAAGCGTCAGCCGCTTGAGATGCGATCTTTTCGGCGCCCTGCTGGCTTGAAGCCACGCGTTCACAGCGCAGGGCGCGCTGGGTTTCGCCAGTTCGTCGCAGGCTCAGGCGTAAGACCCGAGCAGCTGCCATTCTGGCAGCCGGCGACGGGCCAGCGATTCGCGGGGTTTATCCGCTGGAGCGGCCGGGGGTGGACGAGCGCGCGCGAGCGCGTCACGGTTGGTCCTCCACCGCTTGGGCAGGCCGCTGGGGTGGTGGTTTGAGCGTGCGAGTTCGCTGGCGACCGCGTCCTGATTCCACGCCAGCCAAAGCCTGGTCGTGATTCCTTTGCGTGGCTAGCAACCGCGCTATAGCAAGAGGCCATGACTTTCCAGAGCGGCCAACAGGTGTTGGGCTACCGCGTGGACTCGGTGCTGAGCGCGGAAGGTGCCGCGGTCGCGCTGGGTCGCTCTAGCGCTCAGTCCGTGCTGCTGGTGCGCCTCCCAGGAGCTCTCCCAGGGGTTCATGTCGCGGCGAGGGAGGCTGATTGGCTCGCCCGAAGTCGTCTGGCCGTGCACGGCCACGCCAGCCTTTGCGCGCCGATTGGGCTGGGCTCGGTAGACAGCGCGGCCTGCGCCGTCTACCCCCTGGCCGGTGATGCGTGGCCGGCGAGCTTAGCGGCTGGCGGCGGCGGGAGCGCACAGCCGATCACGGCGCTGCTCGCTCAGCTTGAGGGGGTGGTGCTCGCCCTCGCGACGTTGCACGATCAAGGATTATTCCACGGGGCAATTCGTCGTGAGCTGTTGAGCCTGGGCGCCGGCCAGCTGGGCCTAGCGGGGATCGGCCTGACGGACTTGGCTGCTGAGCTAGGAGGCCCCCGCCTGGTTCGTGATCTGCTGCCGCTCGACTTTAGGCCGCCGGAGCTACGTGGCTCGAACCCTCCGGTGGCAGCGGCCTGGGGCGACGTGTTCGCCGTGGGCGTGCTGATGTCCGAGATGCTCGCGGGTCGAGCGGCCCAAGGCGAGGAGTCAGCGACCCCGCGCGCGCTGGGCGCGAAGGTGCCGGACTGGTTGGAGCACGAGATCGCCAAGTGTGTCTCCGTGAGGATCTCTGATAGGCCAGCGGACTTGCGCGAGTGGTGGGCGAGCTTATACAGCTTGGCGAGGGGGGCGGGGGAGCAGCGCGAGCCGAGCACAAATGACGCCGACGCCGTGCGCTTTGAGGCGCCCGCGGTTGAGGGCAAGCTCCCGCATATGCCGCTGGTGCCGGCCGCGCCGCAGGTCGCAGCCGCCAGCGCGGTCCCCAGGGCCAGCAGCGTGCCGGCTGGGCCACCGCTACCCGCGGCGAGCGCCGTCCCACCGTCAGCTGAGCTGCCCCCACCGAGTTGGCTCGCGCCGAAGCCGAAGGCCGCGTTTCAAAGCCCAAGCGGGCCACAGCCCGGGCAGCAACTCCCCAGCAGCCCAGGTGACGGCTTCAGGCCGCCGCCCGGGGTCGTGTCGATGATAAACCACGGGGAAGCGCCGAGCGCGTCCCCCAGCGCCGCGCTGCCCCCCAGCTTCGCGCCGCCCCTCGACGTTGCGGCGCCGCTCGACGTTGCGCTGCCCCCCAGCGCCGCGCTGGCGGAACCCTCCGATTCGCGCTCCGTGCCGGGCCGCCCGGTGTATGCGCCGCAAGCTGAGCCGGGGATGCAGCCTGCTCCTGCCCGACACGACACGCTGGGCTTTAATATTGCTGCGGGGAAATTAGAAGAGCGCGCCGCTGAGCCCGGCGTAGCCCTCCACAGCGACGCGCCGGTGGACGAGCTCGGTCTGCGGTCAGCCTCGCCCCTCGCTGCGTCCTGGCAGCAGCCACGGCCCTCAGCGCGCAGGTCGCCAGCTGGTGCGGCAGAGCCGGCGCCGTTAGCTGCCGGGCCTGGCGTTGACCAGCCAGCGCAGGCCCCTCCACCCCCGCCGCCTCCACCTCCACCCCCGCCGCCAACGCTCGATGATCAAGCGTCAGCGGGTGAGCGTCGCGGTCGTCTGATGATTGGCGCGGCTGTGGTAGCGGCTGGGCTGCTGCTGGTGGTCGGGCTCGGCGTCATCTTCGCGCTCAAGGCGCCAGCGACGCCGGCCGCTGGCTCAGCGGCGTCCCCGGTGACCGCAGCTGACGCCGGGGCGATGCCCACACCGCCAATAACAAATCCGCATGGACATTTACCCGACGCCGACGCGGGCGCGGCGACGCCTAGCCCGGACGCCGGGGCTGGTGGCTCGGGCTCTGAGCCAGCTGAAGAAGCAGGGGCTGCGCCACGTTTGGCGCGCGCGGCGAGCGCGAGTGAGTTCGCGTTCGCGGGCCCTGGCGATGGCGCGGCGCTGCTGCCGCTTCAGCCACACACCCCGGTGTGGGGCGCCGCTACCGCGCCTGTAACCCTGGTCGTGTTCGGGGATCTCGAGTGCAAGCACACTCGGCGCTTGTTTCGGGCGCTAGAGCGCCTAAAGCGAGATTTTGGAGCTGATCTGCGCTTGGCCTGGATCCACACGCCGCTGCGCACCCACGCTCACGCGCTGCGCGCGGCGGAGGTCAGCGCTGCGCTAGCGCGGACGAGTGGTTCCGCAGGGTTTTGGAAAACACTTGAAGAGTGGGCGTACTCCGCGGACGCGCCGGTCGATAGCGCCCTTCAAGGTTGGGCCAAAGCGGCGGGGTTTGACGTCGACGCATCACGCCTCGCGGGTGACGCACAGGCCAAGCGAGACGTGGCCGGCGACCGCGCGTTTGGCCTGCGCTTTGGTGTGCGCTCGACGCCGACTATGTACCTGAACGGTGCCCTGATCGAAGGCTTTCACTCGCCAGCGGTGCTGCGCCGCTTGGTGCAGGGCGAGCTTTCTGCCGTGCGGTCGCTGCTGGCGCTGGGATCGTCTCGGCAAGACGTCTACCTGGCTCGGGTCAAGAAGAACTTGATCGACGTTGGACTCACGCCGCCGGCTCGCGTGTGCCCTGCGGTGCTGGACGCGCCGGTGCTCGGCCCGAGCAACGCGCTGGTGACCATGGTGGAGTTCTCTGATTTTGAGTGCTCATCGTGCGCCGCCGTTCAACCCACGTTGAAGCGCCTCAAGGCTCGCTACGGCGACGACTTGAGGCTGGCGTGGAAGCACCTGCCGCTCGGCGTCCACGAGCGCGCGCGGCCCGCGGCGACGCTGGCCATCGAAGCCCAGCTAGAGCTTGGTGACGCCGGCTTTTGGCAGGCGCACGACGCGTTGTTCGCGGGGCAGAAGGATCTGTCGGACGCTGGCTTGCTCAACATCGCCAAGCAGGTTGGGCTGCCGGCGACGGCGCTGGAGGCCGTGCGCGGCGACAAGCGCCGCCCGCGAATCGACGCTGACATCCGCGAAGCGGACCGCGTCGGGGCGCGCGGCGCGCCGAGCTTTTACATCAACGGCCGCCTGCTGGAGGGCGCGCAGCCCTTCGCCAAATTCCAGGAGGTAGTCAACGTTGAGCTGACGACAGCCAAGCTGCTGGTCGCATCTGGGACCGCACGGCAAGATGTGTACGACGCGCTGTGTGGCCGCCCTTAGGCGGGGCGGGCGCTGCTAGAGGCGCACTTCGACGTGAGTGCGCTTGCGCAGGCCGCGCAGCCAGTTGTCGCGTGCCTTGCCCATCTTCTCCATGTAGACGCGGTTTTGGAGCTGATTTCTTGCTTCGTCGTACGTGGGGAGCTCGCTCTGCGTGCGCTCGACTAGCTTGATGATCACGTAGGCAGCTCCCACGCGCACTGGATCGGAGACTTGCCCGACGTCTAGGTTGATCACCGCGTTGGCGAGCGCTTTGGGCAGGCTCTCGGGAGACTGGCTGGGTAGCAGGCCACCCTTGTTTTTTGTGGCGGCGTCGATGGAGTGCTGAGCGGCGAGCCGGCTAAAATCGCCGCCCGATCTTGCCTCAGAGGCGACGCGCCGCGCGAGCTGGCGCTGGGTGCTGAGCGCTTGGGCCGGCGCGCCTACGGGCGCCGAGATCTGAATCCACGCCGCGCGGAAAGGGAGCTTGCGCCGCTCATCCAACAAGATGTTGCGGTAGCTGGTCTGCAGGTCCTCTTCCGTGATGCGGATGCGCCCGGCGATGCGTAGGTTGAGCAGCTTTGCCTCGAGCAGCTGACGGCGTAACTCCGCGCGGTATTCGGCTACCGTCAGCCCGCTCTCGACCGCCTCGGAGACCAGCTTGTCGACCGTGACTTTGTTCTGACGCGCCACGCGCGCCATGGCGTCATCGATCTCTTTGGCGGTGATCATGATGCGCGCCTGGTTCGCGGCGCGGCGCTCCAGCTCTTCATCGACCATGCGCTCCAAGACCTCTTTGTAGACCTGGGAGCTGGCGGCGGCGCGCTGGGCGCCGGCTGGAGTGGTCTGGTAGACCCGCGTGAGCAGCGGCCTGGCGCGACCGCGTAGCTCGGACAGCAGGATGGACTGCTCGCCCACCACCGCGACCACGCGTTCAACCACTGTGGCCGAGGCGGGCACTGAGCTAAGTAGCAGGCAGCCGCTGGCGATGGCGGCGAACCAACCTGCCAGCAGCCGACTCTTTGGCACCGATCGCATGGCTGGCCCCATACCACAGAAACGCCGCGCGAGAGCCATTCAGGGCTGCGGCGCCCCGTGGGTTGAGCAAAACCCGCGCGCGCACCGCGAGCCGATTGGCGCCATCGCGGCGCCGCTGCCAAGGCGCGAAAAAGGCGCTCAACGCCGCATGTTGTCGCGGGCGGCGCTGGTCACGTAGTAGCCCCGCGGCCAGTGACGGTAGTATTTGGCGCGCAGCACGGGGGTGCCGTCTGCGGTGTCGTAGTCGTCGGTCAGCTGACCCACCACCCGCACCAGCGAACCCACGCCGACGCTGTAGCGGCCGAGATCATCGTCGGCGCTCAGCTTGAGCTGCGCGTGCACCACGGCGTGCTCGCGATCACTCACCGTGACGCGGCAGCTGTCTTCGTCCTCCGCCTCACACAAGTTGCGCGGCTCGAGCGTGCGCACGCTGAGCCGCACATAGGCGCTGCCCGCGTCGCCTGAGTCGCGACGCACCACCACCCCAAACAAGCTGAGGTCCTTGCCCTTCCACTTCTCTGGGTTGCGCGTGGCCATCACCGGGTCGTACTCGGTGGCGTTGTGTAGCGCCTCGGTCTCCGCGTCGAGGGGCGAGTAGCTGCGGCTGTGGCCATACTGACCTGCAGAGCTGCAGGCGGTGGCCAGACACAAGACGCTAACGCTCAGTACACCCCGGGACATGACTGCCCGTTACCACAACCGGGGGGGTGGGTCTTCCCCCGCGTTAGTTGCTGCCTGCCGCAGCTGGCTCTTCGCGGCGTGAAGGCTTGCGCTGCTCGCGCGGGCGGCTGCGCAAACGCAAGACTAGCTCCAGGGTCAACAGCCCTAACAGGCCAATGGCGATCTGCGGGGAGATGTCTACGCGCGACGCGGTGGTGCTCTCGGGGCTGGCCAAGGCTTGCTGCTCGGAGCTGCCACCTGGGGCGTTGCCGAGCTCTTGAGCCGAGAGCCGCACGATGCGCAGCTGGGCCTCGTCGCCCTGTTCCACGCGGTAGCGGCCGACGATGGTCGGCGTGACGCGGCGCGTGGCGGGTGTGCCGTCGTCGGGCTTGACTAGCTCTGCTTCAAGCGCGCCGTCGCCACCAGCGGTCGGGCCCGTGACTTCAAGCTTGCCCTCTACGCCAAAGGCCCAGGTGACGCCAGCGTAGGTGCGCGCTGGGCCGCCTAGGCGCTCAGCTTCTTGCAGCAGGTGTTGGAGCAGCGCCAAGAACGCGGGCCGCAGCGCGAAGTCGCTCTCGCTGGCCGTCACGGGCAGCCCCACGACGTAGGCGCTGCCGCGGCCGATGCTGCGCCGCGCGATGAATGGTCTCCCGTCGGACCAGCGCGTGAGCACCTCGGAGTCCGGCAGCATCGCCCCCTCGAGCGCTGTGCGCCCGTGTGGATTCAAATTATCCAGGCCAGCGTAGTCGCTGAGCAGCCAGGCGAAGCTCGCGGTGTCGAAGCCCTTGACTTCGCTGGTCTCCCAGCGCGCAGCGCTGAGGAACGGGTCGAGCTTCGAGGCCAGCTGCGCGCGGGATGCGGTCGGGCCCGCGAACAGCACCGCGACCCGCCCGCGCGCGAGCCAATCGCGGATGGCGTTGCGGGTCTCGGGCGACAAGCCGGGCGGATCGTCCAAGATCAGCGCGCGCAAATTGTCTAGCTCCTTCGGGTCGTCGGGCGCGACCGCGAGGGGCTGCAGCGCCAGGTCGGCGTCTAACGCGGCCAGCGCCTGTTCGACCAACGTCGGGCCTCCAGTGACGGTTCCGCTCCGCGCGGCATCGCTCAACACGCCGACTCCGAGGGCAGACGCCTTAGGGCTCAGCGGGCACGCGTCGTTCTCGGGCAGATCGTCATCGCCGCTGAGCGTGACCTCCCAGGCCATCGGATCGGCCGGCAGCTCAAGGCTCAGGGTCTGCTGACCTGCCAGCTCAGCCAACTCGAGCGACGGCAGTCTTGGGGGTGGATCCGGCCGGCTGGTGCCCTTGAGCGTCGGACCAAGCTTAGGGCTGGCGAGGCGTAAGCCCACGCTGCGCTTGGCGGCGGCTCGCGCGCTGGTACACACCACGTCCACGTCGACGCTCGAGCCGCGCACGCTGGCCCCCGCCAGGCCGCAGTCGTGGCTTGGTTGATGTAGCGCTTCGAGGGGGGCGATCGCCGGAATTTTTCCTTTGGGGATCGGCGGCCCCGCCAGATCGCTGAGCAACACGACGCGCTTGTCGTTGTGGGGGAGGCGCGCCAGCGCCGAGCGCGCGAGCTGCGTCGCGGCGACCAAATCGGTGTCTCGATCGCTCGGCTGCAGCTGGGCGAGCGTGTCGCGGGCCGCGCTCAGATCCGTCGTCGCGGCCAGCAGCAGGCGCGCGGGTGCTCCGGCGGCGATGATCGCCACGGCGTCTCCCTCGCGCGTGGAGTCGAGCAGCTCACGGGCCCCCTCGATCGCCACCTCGACGCGGCGCCGGTCGCCGCCGACCTTGGTGCGCATGCTGTGAGAGTCGTCCACGACGATGGCCAGAGCCACCGACGCGCCGCTCGTGCGGTCCAGCGCTAGCCGCGAGCAGCGCACAAACGGCGTAGCGCCTAGCAGCGCGAGCAGCAAAATCATCGCCGCGCGGATCGATAACAGGAGCCGATCTTCCACGCGGGTGCGCTGCCGCGCGATGGGCGGCGACAGCGGGACGAGCCCAGCGGCAGGGAACTCGCGCTCTTCGGCGCGGCCACGGCGCAGCAAATGAGCGAGCAGCGGCGCCGCGATCAAGGCCGCGATGGCCAGCGCGGAGACGACCAGGAAGCTCACGTGGGGCGCCCCTCCGCGGCGCGGATGATGCTGCGCACGACGTCCACCGGATCTTCGGCGCTGTCGCACACCACGAGGCGGCCCCGGCGCCGCACCAGCCGGGTGCGCCAGCCGTGCTGCAGCTTGGCGAGCGCGGCGAGGTAGCCAGCCCGCGCGGTCTCGGCGTCGGTCTCGACCAGCTGTTGGGTTTCGGTCGCGCGCAGGCGCAGCGGGCCGCTCAGCGCGAAGTCCGCTTCGAGGGGATCGAGGACTTGGACCACGATCAGCGTTCGGCGCTGGGCGCCCAGCGCCGAGAAGCGATCTAGGGCGTCCTCCGGGAGATCGAGTAAGTCGCTGAACACCACGACCACCGCGCCGCGGCGGGCCTGGCGAGCGACCGCGGCGGTCGCGCGGTCCAGCTCGGATGGGTCCAATAAGCCTGAGCTGCTCGGCTCGGCTAGCTCTAACATACTGACCACGCGATCAAATGCTTCGCGGCCGCCCATGGCAGGCAACGAGCGCGTCCGCTCGCCGCCGAGCCACTCGAGGGCGACCGGATCGCCCGCGCCCACCGCGATGCGCGCCAGCGCAGCAGCTAACAGCGCCGCATACGCGAGCTTCGCCCCCTTGGCCCGCTCACTACGAAACCCCATGGAAGCGCTGGCGTCCACGATCAAGCGCAGCACTCGGTCGGTCTCGGTCTCAAACTCCTTGATCATCAGGCGGCCGTGCCGCATCAGGGCTCGGTGATCGAGCCAGCGCAGGTCGTCCCCAGGGACGTATTCGCGATGGCCTCCGAACTCGATCCCCGCGCCTTTGCGCGGGCTGCGGTGTAGCCCGGCGTAGACGCCATCTGCGACCGTCCGAGCGGTCAGCCTGAGCGGTGAGAGCTCGCCCCAGTCGAGGCGCGTGGCGAGTGAGAGCTCAGGCATTCAGCGAGTTCCAAGGCTGACCGCGACGCCGGCGGCGATGCCCAGCAAGGCCGCGACGATGGCGATCAATAGCCACAGCTTGCTACCACCTGCCTGCGCGGGCTGCATGTCCAGCGTCACCGCTGCGACATCCACTTCCGTGCGGGATAATCCGGCGGGCAGGTTCATGTCGTGCTGCGTGTCGCTGAGCGCCGGATCGTCCGGGCCGGGTGGCGCGATGGAGAGGGTGTCCGCCGGGTTGGCCATCGCCGCGCACAAAGCCTCGCGCAGGTGCCGCGCGGAGGGATAGCGGCGGTCAGGCTGCTTCGCCATCGCGTGCAAGACCACCGACTCAAGCGCCGGTGGGATGCTGCGGTGGGGCGCCTGGCTAGAGGGTGGCAGCGGCTCTTCGGTGAGGTGCGCGGTCATGATGCCGATCGGCGTATTGCCGAAGAAGGGCAGGCGCCCACTCAACAACTCGTACAGCAGCACGCCGGCCGAGTAGATGTCGCTGCGGGCGTCCACGTCGTCGCCTCGCGCCTGCTCTGGCGCCATATACTCAGGGGTCCCGAACACCATGTTCTGCTCGGTGAGCGCGGTCATCGAGACACTCGACGAACCGTGGATCAGCTTCGCCATCCCGAAATCGAGCACTCGTACGCAGACGCCGGAGAGGTCCGCGTCGTTCGCCGTCGCGCCCTCGAGGATCACGTTGCCCGGCTTCAGATCTCGGTGTACCACGCCAGCGCCGTGGGCCGCCTCTAGGGCGTAGCACACTTCCGTGAGGATACGCACTGCGTCTGCTAGCGTGACGCCTTTACCCTGCATGAACACATCAAGGGCGGTGCCGTCGACCAGCTCCAGCGCCATGAACAGCTGCCCGTCTTCTTCCCCAAAGTCGAGCAGCGGCACCAGGTGGCGGTCGCCTAGGCGCCCCAAGATCCGGGCCTCACGTTCGAAGCGCTTGCTGATCTGGAAGTTCTTGACCAGGTGCTGGTGCAGCACCTTGAGCGCGACGCGCTGGCCGTTCATGGGCGCTGGGGGCGTCGACCGCGCGTGGGGCGAGGTGACGTCAGCGTTCACGTCGTGATCGCGGACGCACTCGGCGACATACACCGAGCCGCTGGCGCCGGCGCCCAGCACCCGATCGATCTGGTAACGCCCGACGCGCGAGCCGGGGCGCAGCGAGGACGCGGCGGCCTGTGTCATGGCGCGGCGCTGCCTGCGTCGCTGGCGCCGGCTGCTGAAGGCGCTGCCCGCGCAGCCGCTGCTGCAACGGCGCTGATAGTTTTTTCCGCGGGGCGACACGCGCTCAAGAGCTTCGGGCTCAAGTCGATGGGATCGAGGCTGGCCAGCGGGTCGTTGTCGAGCCAGGCCTTGCAGGCGGCGGTCGCTAAGCCCACGGACCCTAGCGCCGCGTAGGCCTCGAGCAGCTGGCGCTGGATCACCGCGATTTGAGGTCGCGCGAGCTGCCCCATCCCGAGGAAGCCATTTCCGCGGCGAATCGCGTCGACGTAGCGTCCGCCGCGGACGTCGCCCAACAGCGCCGGCAGCTCAGCGTCGACGGCGATCTGTGCTTCGCGCGAGTCACCGCGCGCTTCACCTAGCCGCGCCTCCGCGGCGATCTGGGCGAACTGCCGACCTTCTTTGCTCAACGCGAGATCGGTGAGCGGCACCAGCACCACGTCACCGCGCACCAGCTTGCGCCCCCCGAGCGCGTTGTAGTGGTCCAGCACCCAAGCCTTGTTGCGGTCTCCGAAGAACTCGTAGGCGATGCTCACGATGTCATCGCCAGCCTTCACGACCACGCGCAGGTTGAACGGCACGATGATCTCTGAGCCGTCTTTGGGCGCGAGCCAGGGCGACGTGTTGTTCGCCGCGCTGAACAACACGTCGCGATATTTCGCGCCGAGCAGATCTTCGGCGAGCGCCGGCCAGGTGTCTGCCTGGCGCACGCGCCGGTGCCCCACGGCAGGCACCTCAAGGCGCATGCCGGGCACGATGGCCGTCCCGCCTTCGAGGTCGAGCCCGTTGGCGGTGACCAAGATTTTCTCGTGCTGGATGCGGCCGTACATGCGCTCAGCCACGCTGGCCAAGGTGTCGTTCGGGCGCACCAGGTATGAGAACGCGAGCGCGGGCTGCGACAGGCTGACCACCCAGCCGAGCAGCAAGCTGGCAGCCACGCCGCGCGTGCCGCGGCCGCTTCGGGTGCGCGACGACGCGCTGCGACTGCTCACTGATCTGGCCTCACGGTTCAGTTCTAGACGTTTTCTCCGCCGGTGGCAGCGAACTTTGCGTGATGTGCTCGAGCGGCACGCGCTTCAATAGGTCTTCTAGCTCGCGCGCGTTGGCGGGGCGCTCAGCTGCGCGCTTGCGCAGGCAGCGCATCACCGCGCTATCCAGCTCTTCGGGGATCTCGAACTGGGGGTAGCGCTCGCGCATCGGCGAGGGGATCGCGCGCTGGTGCAGCTCCAGCAGCTCACGCCGGGTGCGGGCTTGGATTGGTAGGTCGCCAGTTAACGCCTCATACATCAGGACGCCAAACGCATACAGATCGGAGCGCGGCTCGACGGGCGCGCCGATGCACTGCTCGGGGGACATGTACTCTGGGGTGCCGAGGGTATAGCCCTCTTCGGTGAGCGCCTCGGCGCTGGCCAGCTTGCTCATGCCGAAGTCCAGCACCTTTACGCTGCCGTCGTCACAGATGAAGATGTTGCCTGGCTTGAGGTCACGGTGCACCACCCCCGTCCGATGAGCGGCGTACAGCCCCCGACACACCTGGATAAGCCAGGGCACGGCATCTTCCGCACGGATGCGCCCGGCGCTGCGCAGCAGCTGCGCGAGGCTCTTGCCTCGCAGCAGCTCCATCACGACGTAGATCGAGCCGTCAGGCATCTGGTCGAGATCGATGGTCCGGATCACGTTGGGGTGCTCGATGGACACCTGAACCTGGGCCTCACGTCGCAGCCGCGCGATCTCTGACGCGTCGAGGGCCGCGGCGCCGCGCAGCACCTTGATCGCGACCTGTGAGCCTAGCGCGACGTGCTCGGCTGCGTACACCGCGCCGATCCCCCCGGAACCAATTTTGCGTAGGATGCGGTATTTTCCGCCGAGCACTGAGCCCATCAAGCCGCCGCCGGTGGCGGCGTGAGTCATGCCGCGTAGCTCAAGGCCGCGCTCCAAGGCGGCGATGCGGTTGCTTTCGAAGCTGCGTGAGATGCGCTCGCGGCGCACGCGATCCATCAACGCGCCGATCACGCCGCCGAGCCCCGCGCCCACGACGCTGCCGATCAAGGTCGCGAGCCAGCTGCCACCGAACGCCACGGAGCCACCACACAACACCGCGCCAGCGATGGTGGTCACTGGCAGCCGGGTGGCGGTGTCGGCAGCTTCCCAGCGCAGCTGGTAGGTGCAGCTGGTGTCGCCGTCGGCGAGGCAAGTCGATGAGGTGATGTGCGCGTCCTCCAGCCCCCACAAGCGCGGTACGGCGGTCAGCTCGGCTTGTCGAACGACGCACAGCAGCCGGTCATGTTGGGGCGACTCGGCCTCGGCGCGCGGTGAGTAGACCACCTCGGCCTTGCCTGAGCCGAGCTCGCGCAAAGCGTACGTGCCGACCCGCGTGGTCTCTGCTGCATGTGCCGCAAGGTAACGATACGCGTCGATGGGCGTCGACGACACGCGCAGCAGGTTGACGTAGGTCCCCAGGGTTTCGGGGTGGGTCATCCACTCACCTCGATGCTTGACCGCGTCTTCGCCTAGGGCGGTGACTAAGGCGCGCAGCGCCCGCCGCGCGGCCGCGACGCTGATCCACTCCGTCTCGTCGTCCAGCACCATCGGGGACAAGCCGACGGTCGAGAGCAGCGCTCGCGCAGTCTTCTCGCCGCGTTGCTCGCGGAGCCTGAGCAGGTATGGCTTTAAGATCGCCGCGCGTAGCTCCTCCTTGCCACCGCCCGCGTACGGAATGCTCGGCAGCCGCTCTCGCGGTGAACTCGCCCCCTGCCCACTCATCTGGTTTGCCAGCATACAGGGCTCGGTCGATTTGCCACAGCACCCAGGCGACACGCCTCCCTAAGCGCTGCTCGTGGTGGGCCGCGGCCGTCGACCAGCTGCCCCCAAGCGGCCGGTCATATTGCTGGAGTGTGACCGCCCCCCCCTCGCCGAGGCGCGGCGGCGCGGCCTGAAAAGCGCGGTGTTTCCATGCGGGGTTGCGGCGTTTATGCAGCTGTGGCAGCGCTTGGCACGATGACTCGCCCGCCAGCGCCCGGAGCGCCGCCTGCCGCCGGCGCAGCTTCAGAGCTTGGCGCGCAGGACGAAGCTGCAGCGGTTGAGCGGCAACACGTGGCAGCCCAAAAGCCGCCCGAGGAGTCGAAGTACAAGACGCTTGAGCTGCGCTCATTCCAAGTCGACGAGCCCGACGCGCGTCACGCCCCGACCCGGAAGATCGATCGCGGTCAGGTCCAGAACCTACTCGAGCAATACGGCATCACGGGTGACTTGCCACCGAACAGCGCGCTGGCCCGAGCGCGCGCGGCGCAGCAGGCAGGGCTGCAGCCTGGCTCAAGTACGCATCCGCAAGGCAACACGCCGAGCAGCCCACCAGACAGCCAGCAGCCCATCAGTCAACGCCCTGTCAGTCGAGCGCCGAGCAGCCTGGCGCCAGCGGCGGTCAACTACACCTGGCTGTGGGTCGTCGTCTTGTTTGGCGCCGCGATAGTCGGCGTGCTGGTCGGGTTGGCGCTGTTGAAGGTGCGCTGAGCGGCTACAGGCGGCATCTTCTCGCCGTCGGCACGCTGCTGCGGCTGGTTGACTTGGCGCTCCAGGGCCACGCGCCGCTTCCGCGCTGTCGGGTCCCGAGCTGCCGTCCATCCACCCCTGCGTGCTGGCTAGGCTCCGTTGTCGCTGCGGCTGTCGTCGCTGCGGCTGTCGTCGCTGCGGCTGTCGTCGCTGAAAAGCAGCGAGCCTCTGCTCGAAGCGCTGGATCCCCCCGGTACGAGCGCCGCGCGGGCAGGCGCCGGCTTTGCTGAGGCACGCGCCACGCGCTGTGGGCATCGGCGCCGCGCGAGCGACTTGGCGTGGCGTCGCTGCGTCTTGCGCGTCACTCGGTCTTGAGCAAGCCGACGCCGACGACTGGGATCAGCGTGGACACGGAGCCGCCGTCAGCGCGCTGCGCTATGTAGTCGAGGCCTCCAAAGGCCGCTGGCCGGATGCCGAAGAACTGAGCGGCGTCGATGTCGATGAACAGCCGGCCGCTGAAGTCGATTTGAGTGAACTGTGACTCGGAGAGGTCCACGCTGCCGCCCACCTGGCCAACGGCTAGGCTCGAGCGCGTGATGGAGAAGAAGCTAACGTCGGCCTGGGTTCGCGCTGAGAGCATTTCCGGAAGGAAGCGCCAGCGTAGGTACAAGTGCCCCTCGCCACGCGCGCTGGTGTGATCTGTGCTGGTGAGCAGGTTGGTGTCCGCCGGGTCGACGCTCAGGTAGTCGTAGGTCTCGAACTGCGCCCCGCCGCCGACGCGCAGCCGCGCGATGAATCGCTGATTCGGCTCAACAGACAAGCCGAGCAAGCCGCTCCCGCGAAACATCAGCGAGTCCTCATCGTGAAAGAAGCCAGCGTTCGCGACGCCGGCGTTTGGCACGTAGGTTGATGTGTAGAGCGCCGCGCCCCCGGACAGCCACACTTCGAGGCGCAGGGGGTCCCGCGGCTCGCCGAATTGGAACCAACCGTCGGCGTAGCCCTCTTCGCGCAGGGTCTGTGTAGCGCCGACGCTGCTCTCGACGTCGTAGACCGCCAGACCACCTCGCCCCACGGCACCAAACAGCGGGCCCAGGTAGCCGAGCCGCGCGTTGCCGATCAGCTTGAGGTCGCCGCTCTTCAAGCTCGGTACGCCGCCATTTAGCTCCCCAATCCACGTGCCCCGCTGCGCGCCGGGGCGCTCTTCGGGTGCGCTGGCGTGGCTCTTGGTCTGCGCTGGAGCGGCCCCGCAATACAGGACAATGCTGACCGCGGCTGCCACCTGCTTGGTTCCCGTGCGTCTCATCCAGGTCCTTCCTTGCAGCGCGCGCCGGAGGCGCGACGCATAACGCTGCATTGTCACCCGAACTCAGCGCGCAAGTCACTGCATTCCGCGCCCCGCTTGGCAGCCCGCCTACCCCACAGTCGCGCTGCCAGGCGCGGCGCTGCGCCGGAAGGCCGCCGCCGCGAACAGACACAGCACTGGCGTCACCAGCAGGTGGTAGCGGTCGTCACCGAAGAACACCGCGTGGATCAGCGTAGTTGAGAACAACAAAGCCAGCAGGTATCGCCCCGCCCCAAAATGCCTGGGGCTCCCAGGCAGCCGCAACATCGCCAGCAGCGGCAGCAGCGTCGGCAGCCAGAAGAACGGATGCTCGGTGTTGAGGATGGCGTAGCCCGCGGTGCCAGCGATCAGCGTGGCCAGCATCGCCTGGCACACCCAGGCTATCGTCACGTTCGAGCGCGCTCGCGCGGCGTGCTCTGCCTGAGCTGGAGTCTCTGCTTGTGGTGAGGCGACTTCCTCGCGTCGCCTCCGAGGCGCCAGGGGCAGGCCGACCACCGCGAAGGCCGCCAGCACCAGCAGGGCACGGTGGAACGTGGAGAGCAGCGCTCGACCGGCGACGCGGCGATCTTCTGGCCACGCTGCAGGGTTTGCTTCTCTCAGGTATTCGATGGCAAACGACTCGTGGTCGTAGGTGTGCCCGAGCTTCTTGGGGATCATGCCGAGCCAGCGCTTTGGATCGGCTCTGATTGCCTTGCGCCCCACGTCCGCCCAGCAGCGATCTTGCTGAACCTGTCCCGAGACCACGGGGCAACCGTCTTGGGACTTGAGCGTCTGGAAGCGACCGGTGGTGGTGAGCGCGCCGATGGCCAAATTCCAGCCGCCGTTGGTGGAGACGAACGCGCAGCCGTCCATGCGCGCGCAGTTGCGCGCGCTCCACGGCAGCACACACAGGACGCAGACGCCAAGGCAGACCAGGCCCGCGGCCAGCGCCTTGAGCTTGTGCTTGCCGTAGATCAGCGCGCTGAGCGGCGCTGCCAGCAGCAGCGAGGGTCGCACCAGCGTGGCGAGCCCGAGGATCACACCGCCCACGCTCCCGCCGCGCAGCGGCCGGCGGCGCAGCGCTGACATCGCCCAGGCCGCTGTCGTCAGCAATAAAGCTGACAGCAGCTCATTCATCACGACCGCGGTGTAGGCGATCAAACCGGGGTGGAGCGCGACCAGACCCGCCCCGATACGCGCGCGGTCGCTGCTCAGGAACTGCCGCCCCAGGCGGTGGGCGACTAGGATCTGAAGCGCCCCGATCACCGCGTTGGCGATGGGCGCCACCAGCAGCCCGCGGCCGAAGATCACATACAGGCCGCCCAGGAACGCGCTGTAGCCGACCGGGTAGTGACACCAGGCTTTCCACACGGTCTGGCCGCCGACGATTAGATCTTCGGAGTAGCCCAGGCCCTCTGCGATGCGAGTGGCGCCGAAATGGTAGTAGTGGCCGTCCCACACCGGCTCGCGTGACCACGCGATGGCCACGAACAGGCGCGGCAACAAGCCAAGGAGGCTGACCACCAGGGTGAAGCCCCAGTCGGTGTCGCCGCTTGAGCTGTGTGTACCGCGCGGGCTGAGCACAGCTCCGCTCACTCAGCTCCAATCACGGGTCTACGCCCTTGGCTTGGCGCCAGCCCCGCTGGCGCTTCAGGTAGGTGCGGCTGACCTGGGCCGGGTCGACCTTCAGGTACTTGGCTACTTCTTGAATGAAGCCGCGGGTATACACCGCGGCGGGCAGCGCGCGGAAGTCTTCGTCCTCGATGGCCCGCAGGTGCGACGCGCTGATCTTGGTGCGGTTCGCGATCTCCTCGATCTCAATGCCTAGGCTCTGACGGACCTTACGGATCAGCGCACCGCTGAACTCTGTCTCCGGATGGATCTCACGCGCCAGCTCGGCGCGCAACATCGCGCGTTCAGCTGCCAGCGCGGCGTCGACTTCGGGGCGCGGTGGGCGCTCCTCGGACTCGTCTTCGGGGAAGGTCGACTTGTCGTATGCTCGGCGCCTGATCGGGTCGAGCAGGGTGTCGTACGCCTCGTCTACCCGCGCTCGCTCGCGAACAAGCTCGTCTTCGGTCAGCATAGACGTGAGCGGCAGGCTGTCGTGCTGATAGATCTCGCGCTGGTGCTTGTACGCGCGGCGCAGCTCTTCGTCAGTGGCCCCGCGGTGTGTCCACAGCACCTCATACAGGTTCGGCTCCGCCGGCACCAGCGACACCGGGGTGGCGACCTTGGTCTGCTCCCGCGTGGTAGCCAGGGCGAGGATACGCCTGGCGATGCGCTCGATGTTGCGAGCAGATTTGCTGGTCGGGCTATCGATCAGCAGCGGCCGGCGGCGCGTGACGCTGAGCCACACGGAGTCCTCATGCTCAATGTGCCCCACGTAGTCGAACTCGACGCCTAGGTAGCGGCGGCTCATGTCGCACATCGCGGTGCCGAGGTCATTATCCGCGCGTAAACGTGCTGAGTTGACGATCAGCCGCGGCCGCAGCTTGGCCAGCTCTGCGGCGGCGAGCTCCGCCACCGAGGTGTCGTAGCGGGCGATGGCGCGCACCAGCTCGAGCGGTGACGGCAAGGGCGGTAGCGGAGCCTGAGCGCGCTCGACCATCCGCACCTTAAAGCGGTCTTTAACCAGTACTCGCCGCAGCTTGCGCTGGAACAGCGCGCGCGCGAAGCGATAGGTCGCCTCCACGCTAGGGGGCTCAGGGGCAGTGACGGTGAGCCCGAGATCCGCGGTCAGGAATAAGTCGAGCGTCGCGGGCGCGGTGCCCGCGCCTAGATCGAGGATCACGTAGTCGACGTCGAGCTGCCGCAGCCGAAAAGCCCAGCGCGCCTTGCGCCCCGGTCGCAGCGGGACCGTTGAGTTTCGCGTGTAGGCTTGGGGTAGCAGGAGTAAGCCCGGCACTTGAGTCTTGAGCGGGGTGAGCTCTTCCTCTTCCGGAGCGTCCTCATCGCTCCCCAGGTGAGGCATCGGCTCGCCGAGCATGGTGTGCAAATCGGCGCCCGCTGGGTTCGCGTCGACCAGCACGACGGTTCGCCCAAGTTGAGCGAGGTACACGCCGAGGTTGACCGCCACGATGCTCTTGCCGACGCCACCGCGTCCGCCCGCCACCGCGATCACGTGACGCACGACGCGAGGCGCGTCGCGGCCGCCGTCGCTTTCAGGCGGCTCAGAAGGGTAGAGGCTTCCGCTGGGCATACTCGGGGGGGGCGCGCTGCCGGTCGCGGGCGCGGGTCTCGGTCGTTATCGGCTCACGGCGCCTCGTGTAACGCAAATTGACCGCTGAATCGACCAGCCAAAACGGTTCTAGGCCACTTCAGCGGGTAGCATTGCGCCGATCCTCACACTAGAGTCCGTCGACCATGCCCTCGCTCAGAGCCATTGCAGGGACCGCGTTGCTCGCCCTTCTGCAACTGAATTTCAGCACTTGCAGGTCTCCAGGGGAGTCTGAAGGCGCCGCCCCGAGCGCGGAATCGCCAGGCTCTGCCACGGTCGAGCTGCCCGGCATCGACACCTCAGAGCTGACGCGCCGCGAGCAGCGCGAGTGGTCGACCTACGTGACGGAGCTCCTCGCGCCCTGCGCCGACCAGCCCGTGAGCATCGCGCAGTGTGTGAAGGAGTCTCGCAAATGCGAGGCCTGCGCTCCAGCGGCAGACTTCTTGCGCACTCAAGTGCGCCGGGGACGAACGCGAGCCCAGGCCGAAGCCGCCTTCCGGATCCGCTTCTCAGCCGAGGCGGTCAAGGCGATCGACCTGGGCGACTCCCCCGCGAAGGGTCCCAAGGACGCCGCCGTCACGGTGGTCGAGTGGGCGGACTACGAGTGCCCGCACTGTGGCTCTGTGAACCCGATCATGAACAAGCTGCTCGCGCAGTTCCCAGACCACGTGCGCCTGGTGTTTAAGAACTACCCGCTGTCCCTCCACGAGCACGCCGAGTACGCGGCGCGCGCTGCGGTCGCCGCTGGCAAGCAAGGCAAGTACTGGGAGATGCACGAGCTGCTTTTCGCCAATCAGGCTGCGTTGACCAACGATTTCTCCGGCTTCGCCAAACAGCTGGGCTTGGACATGAAGCGCTTCCTCAAGGATATTGAATCTGAGGGGGTCGCGGACAGCGTGGCGGCGGACAAGAAACAAGCCGATAAGCTCGGCTTGGAAGGCACCCCGATGATCTATATCAACGGGCGGAATTTCACGAGCGGCTACTTTGATTTCGAGGAGGATCTGACAGATTTCGTGTCTCTAGAGATCAAGCTCCGCACCGGTAAAGACGTGAAGGCGAAGGCGCTGCCCAAAGCTCCAGCGCCCGGCAAGGCCGCCGCGTCAGCGGCGCCCAGCGCCGCGCCATCAGGCGCTAAGTCCGCGCCCAGCAGCAAGCCTGCAGCGTCTGGCAAGTAGGCAGGGCCCGCTATGAAGTCCGGCATGGAGGGTGAAGGCTGTTTCCCCACGGGACGCCACTACCCAGGCATCGCCCATCTGCTGCGCGTGGTCGCGAGCGGCCTAGCTGAGGAGTTTGACGCTCAGACCCCGATGCACGAGCTGCCCGTCGTATCCATCGACACCGAGACGACGGGTCGGGACCCCGCGCTGGATCGCGTGGTCGAGGTAGGCTGCGTCGTTTGGCACAACGGGAGCGTGGTGTCGCGTCACGACTGGCTGGTGAACCCCGGGAGGCCCATCCCAACTGAGGCGTTTGAGGTGCACGGCATCAGCGATCAGGATGTCGCAGACAAGCCAGCCTTCGCTGATGTCGCGCAAGAAATCCTCGCGGCGATGAGGCTCGGCGCGCCGCTGGCGTACAACGCTGAGTTCGATCGCGCCTTTCTCCACGCGGAGTTCGCCCGCTGTGAGGTGAACATCGAGGACCCGCCGCCCGCCGCGCGCAAAGGCATTGAGTGGCTCGATCCGCTGACTTGGGCGCGGGAGCTTCAAAAGGACGAAAAGAGCAAGTCGCTCGGCGACGTGTGCGAGCGCCTAGGCATCGACATCGGCCGCGCCCACCGCGCGACGGATGACGCCGAGGCCGCCGCCAAGGTGCACGGCATTTTCTCAGCAGATCCTCGGGTGCCTCGCAGCTACGGCGCCTTCATCCAAGAGCAAAAGCGCCTGGGGCGCATCTTTGACGATGAGCGGCGGATGTGGCGTCGCTGACCCCGCTCGGTTGATGGGGAGTTGCTGGGTCACGCAGCCAGCGGTTGGGCGGCGGCGCAGGCGGTGGGTGATTGGCCGCGGGCTACCCGCTGCGGAACAGCCAGAGCATTCCGAGCACGCTGAGCGCCAACACGCCGACGGCGACCGCGGCCACGACCACGTCCGTCTTGCCCCAGCCTGGTTTCGGAGGCCTGGCGGGCCCGCTGGCTAGTCGCGGGTCTTTCTTTGGGCGTTGCGCGATGGGCGCGGCTGCTCTCGCAGACGCCGCGGGGGCTGACGGCTGGATCAGATCGGCGAGCGGATCGGGCTCATTTTCCTTGGGGATTTGTACGCGCTCGCTGGACCGTGGTGGATCGATGGCCTCGTCCGCCTGGATGTGCTCATCTGCTGCTCGCTCCAGCTCTTCGAGAGCTAGCGCCACTGGGTCGTCGTAGCGCAGCTGGTTGCTGCCGATCTGCAGCACCGTGCCTGGTGGCCAGCGGGTCTCCTTTTCTGCTACCAGCGCTTGCCCAGCCAGCTCGGCGCCATTTTTGGAGTTGAGTTCGCGGACCACCACCCGATCGCCGCGGCGCATGACCTCCACGTGGCGCCTCGAGGCGTCTACGTCATCGAGCGCCAAATCTACCTGTTTTCCGCGCCCGATCACGTAACGGTGCTCGAACAGGGCGAGCACCAGCTCACGCCCGGAGTCTGCACCTTCCACCACCCGCACGACGACCGCTGACTCTTCACCCTGCGCGCTGAGCGCGCTGGCCACCAGGGCCAGGGCCAGCTCCTTGGTGGCCGACGGGGTGGCGAGCTGAGGCGCGACGGGTGCGATGCGGACCTCGAGCCAGACCCGGCCGACGCGCACCACGTCGCCGCTGCGCAGCACCCGGGGTGACTGGGGCCCCAGGCGCACCGAGCTGACGAAGGTGCCGTTGGTGCTGCCCTCGTCGAGCACGATGTAGTCGCCGCCGCGCTGTCGAATCGTCGCGTGGCGGTGGCTCACGCTGGGGTCGGGCAGCCGAACCTCGCAGCCTTCGCCGCGGCCGATCACGATGCGTGGCGCGTCGAACGCCAGCTCGGGGGGGCTGTCCACGTCACTGGAGCGCACAATGACGGTGATCGGCATGGCTGGCGATGATGACACGGCTGATTGGTCGAGAGACGCTTTTCACGCCTGTGCGGGCCCGAAATTTGGCCCAGTTCGCTCGGGTCACGTATCGGCGAGGTCGGCCTCGGGTAGCCCCCGAGATCCGGGAGGACTCAAATGCAAAACCAGGACCGCCGTGCCACCGGCGTAAAGCGTGTGCGGGTGCAGACCTTGGTCGAGATCTGCGGGCGCGTGCCAGAAGTACCAGCGTTCGAAGCCGAGAGCGTTGAGGTCAGCGGGCGCGGGATGCACGTCCGCACCCGCTACTTGCCGCCCGTCGGCGCCCCGCTGGTGCTCAGGTTTGAAGAGGCTGGCCGCCAGATCCTGGTAGAGGGCGAGGTCGCCTGGTGTGACGATCACGAGGCAGGTGGAGAGTTCGGGATCCGCTTCACCGCTCTGGATAGCGGCAGCGTCGATGCCCTCAAACACCTTTGTGGCATCCACGTGGATCAAAATCCTGAGCTTGCTGACGCTCATGCAGAGCGCGCCGACGGGCGGGATCCTGAAGCTCGCGCGCAGGCATCGGGGGCGGCGCGCAAGGCGAACGGGACGCGGGTCCGACTGCACATTGATGGGCTCGGATCACCGATGAAGGCTCAAGTGCGCAAGGCCCGTGGGCGCTCAATGACCGTGGGGTCAAAGCTTGAGTTCTTGAAGATCGGTCGCCACCTCGACATCGAGGATCTAGACGCGGGAGACCGCTGCGGCGCTGCTATCGAGACCGTTGACGTGGTGATCGATCCACAGTCCCAGGTGCCGCAGCTAGTGGTCAGCCTGGCCTATGACCAGCCGTTCGAGGACACTACCCCAGAGCCCAGCGTGGTGGACGCGCAGGCTACGGCGCACAGCCTGCGCGCTGCGCGTGTCGCCGCAGATTTGGCGTCGGCTGAGCTCGACCTAGAGGACGGCGACCACGAGTTCGCTCCGCCCACTCGGGCGGCGGGCACGCCTGAGCGGGCTAGCTCCCGCGCTGCTGCCTCATACGAGGACGAGGACCCCGACGATGAGCCAGATTTTGACTCCGACTACGACGACGGGGTCAGCGCCGAGTACGACGACGACGCGGAGCCGAACGCGTTTCAGACCAAAGTCGGCCGGGCCGCGACTCAGGCCGGACAGATCGCCAAGAACACGGGCGAGGCCCTCAAGCACGTGGGCCTCAGCGCGGCGACTCGGGTAGGGGGTTGGCTCAAGCAGGCGCGCAAGAAGCGGGGCACGAGCCCGGCCAGCGAAGCCGGTGGCCCGCCCACGCGGAAACAGAGTCGGCGCACCGCAGCGCCGCCCTCAGGTGTCCTGAGCGCAGACGCTCGTCGCCTTCGGCCGCAGTCTGGACGGCGTCCTGGCCCCGCTGGTCAACCCAGCGCGCGACAGCCATCGACAGCCGCCACCCCGGTGCAGGCCAAGGCCAAGAAGCTCAAGCGCTACGGCGCTATCGCGGGCGCGGCGCTGATGCTCACCACCGTGGCGGTGTTGGCGATGCGCAAGCCCGCGCCTGTGCCGGGCGAAGCTGAGGCGCTCAGCAAGCCGGCTGCCGCTGCCGAGGTTCAGCTTGGACCTGCGGACGACGTGACCAACGTGGATGAGCAGGGCAACCCGCTCCCCGCGAACGCTGCCCCTGGCGCGGCGGACCCGAATCCCGGCGGAAAAACAACCGCGGACGGCATCAGCGCTGACGTCCCGCTGTTTGGACCCACGCCGATGGCGACCACCGAGGCCGCTCAAGTCGATGAAGACGCGCCTGGCGCGAGCCTTGACCAACCAGTGGACGACACCCCGCCAGTGGAGGATGAGAGCTGGGGTGACAAGGGTGACGCGCAGGAGAAGCCGGCCAAGGCTGCGAGCGTAAACCCCAAGGACGTCGCGCCGTGGGGCCGCGGAGCCGTCAGCAGGCCGACGATTCATCGCATTCGACTCGATGGCCCTGGCGGCGCGATCCAAGGCGCGATCAGCCCGACCGGCTTCGCGGTGGTGATCCCCGGACGCAAGGTGATGGAGTCCGGCGCTGGCCTCTCCAAGCGCGATAAGCGGATCGCCCGCGTCAAGACCAGCAACGGCAAGTCGGGTGCGCAGATCAGCTTTCAGTTCAAGGACGGGATCCCTGGCTACCGTGTGCGCCTACGCAAGGACTTCGTTGAGTTCCTGATCAGTGAGCCGAAGAAGGGCGGGGCGCTTGCTAAGCGCTAGCCCAAGCGCTGTCGGGTGACGGCGAAGCCCTGTCGTCCCGCGCAGCCGCGGGTGGGGGTGGGCCGCGAGGTCCTTGCGCTGACCAGCGCGCGGCGCGCGCAGCCATCCGCGCCGAGCTTGGGCGCGGCGTCACTCCGTAGTAGAGCTGCGACTGCCCGATGAGCGATCAGGTGCCGGACCGAGACGCAAGCGGTGGCGATCGATCGCCTTCGCCAGCCGACGCGCAGGGGCACAACCTCGCCCACGCGGACGGCCGCGCGACGCCGCAGTTTCCAGGCTGCTTGGTGCTTGAGTTGGTGCGCTCTGGACCCATCGCAGATGTGTATCGGGCGCTCCAGCAGCCGCTCGGTCGCGTGGTGCTGATCAAGGCGCTGTCTCCCAGCATCTTGCCCTCATCGCCGTTCGCCGCGAGCCTGGAACACGAGGCCCGACTGCTCGCGCAGCTCGAGCACCGTAACATCCTCAAGCTCTACGACTTCGCGCGGACCACCGACTCGATGTGGCTGGTGCTTGAGCACGTAGAAGGCGTGGCGGTGGATGAGCTGCTGTCGGCTCATGCTCAGCTGCGACCGGTGGGCGCCGCGAGACGTCCCTACGGGGTCAGCGAGCAGCCTGATGAGCACGCGCCGGGCATCGATCCGCTCGCCGCCGCGGCGATCGCCCTTGAAATCACCCACGCGCTCGCCCACGCCCATGCCCAGGGCATCGTGCACCGCAACTTGAGGCCGGCCCATGTGCTGTTGACGCGCCCTGGCGGCATTCGGCTGATCGAGTTCGCGGCGGCCAGCGACGAACGGATCCCTACGGCACCAGAGCTGATGGACGGTGAGGTGGCCGCGCCTAGCTACTTCTCGCCAGAGCAAATCTTGGGTGAGCCGCCGGACCCGCGCTCCGACTTGTTCGCGCTGGGCGTGATGTTGTACGAAATGGTGGCTGGCGTGCGGCCGTTCGACGGCCCTGATGCTCGCTCCACGACGCAGCGTATTCGCCACGACGCGCCGCAGCCGCTGAGCAGGCTCGCGCCGCTGGTCCCAAGTCAGCTCGAGCGCGTCGTCCAGCGGCTCCTGGAGAAGATGCCGTCCGATCGCTTTGGTTCTGCTGAAGAGGTCGCGACAGCGCTAGAGTTGGTGCTCGAGGAGGCAGATAGGCCCACCTCACACTATATCCGTAAGGTAATATTCGAGGCTGGGCTACTCGGGCTGACCGTGGCAGACGCGGAGGCCGAGCCAGCACCGCCACCGCCACAAGCCTCGCTCAAGACCGCGCTCGGCGGCCTCCTGCTGCTCAGCATCGTGGTGCTGCTGGCTGGCACTGTGATCCGGCTCGCCTCGGCCTATGACGGCGCAGGTCTAGCGGAGCCAGGTACTCACAACCTCGAGCTCCGCCCTGCGAACGCTGGCTACTTACGCGTCGTGGCGGATCCGTGGGCTCACGTCGTCGTGGACGGCGAACGGGTGGAGACCACGCCGTTCGCGGAGCCGATCCCGCTCACGCCGGGCGTGCACTACGTGCGGCTGGAGCACCCAGCGGCTCCCACAGAGCACCGCACCATCACCTTGGCAGCCGGCGAGTCAGTCTTGTTGGACGTCAAGCTGGACGTGCCTCGGAAGGCCGTCACCGCGCCTGCGCGACCTGCGGACGCCGGCGCAGACGCTGCCGCGCCCTCGCCCTAACAAAGCCATGGCATCCACGCGCGTGCCGCGGAATGATGGGCCGTGACAGTTGAAGGCTTGAGCCGCGCGCTCGACGAGTGGCGCTTGGTGCTGGGACGTGAGCGCGTCCTGATAGATGAAGCGGAGCTGTCGGCGAGGAGCCGCGCTACCCACCCTACCCGCGGCAGGCTGCTCGCCAGCCTCAGGCCCAACCAGCGAGAGCAGGTAGCCGCGCTGCTCAGTATTGCCTCACGGCATCGAGTACCGGTCTACCCTAGCAGCTGCGGCAAGAGCTGGGGCCTCGGGTCACGCACCCCACCGCGCGACGCGGTGTTGATTGATCTAGGTGACTTGACGCGGATCTCCAACTTCAACGAACGCCAAGGCAGCATCGAGGTCGAGCCAGGTGTGACGTTTGCCCAGCTGTACGACTTCTTGAGAGCCGCCAATTCGCGGTTTTTTCTCAACGTGACCGGCTCTACACCACACGCCAGCGTGCTCGCCAACGCGCTCGAGCGAGGCGACGGGGCGGGGCCATATGGCGAGCGCTTCGCCCACGTCTGCAACTTAGAGGTCAGCCTGGCGACCGGTGAAGTGCTGCGCACTGGCTTCGGTAATTTCCAGGGAGAAAACATTTCTGGCGTCGCGTCCGCCTATCGCTGGGGTGTTGGGCCTAGCCTAGACGGCTTGTTCTCTCAGTCCAACATGGGCGTCGTCACGCGGCTGTGTTTGTGGCTACGCCCGCTGCCCCGCTCGCTGCACGTACTCCACTTTGGGATTAAGAACCCAGCCCGGCTCGGTAAGCTGTGCGACGGCCTCGCGGAGCTCCGCCTCGACGGGACGTTGGACTCCAGCATCGGGATTTGGAACGACTACCGTGTGGTTTCGGCTTGCGCTCGATTCCCTACGCATACGGCTGACCCAGGTCAGGCCTTGTCGCGGGAGGCGCTAGAGCGCATGCCAGAGTGGCCCGGTGAGCGCTGGAGCGCGACCACAGCTATCTATGCCGCCAGTCCGCAGGTCGGCCACGCCAGGCGCCTGCACGTCGAGCGCACGTTGGCTCCGCTGGTAGACGGCATGAGCGTGACTGAAGCCAGCGGCGACGCGCTGGTTGGGCGTGAGTTGGTCCACCCAACAGAGCCCGCGTTCAAATTTCTGCAGGGCATTCCCCACGAGCACAGCCTGCTCAGCGCCTACTGGCGCAAGCCGATCGCTCTCCCTCCACCCCCAACCCGAGGGGGCGCAGCGCTCGATCTCGAGGCGGACGGCTGTGGCCTGATGTGGGTTTGTGCGGCGCTGCCGTTTACGGGTGAGCACCTGGTCAAGGCGGTGCGGCTCGCTGAACAACTCCTGCCCGAGCACGGCTTTGAGCCGCTGATCGTCGCCCTGGGCCAGTCTGAGCGCGCGCTCTACTTCGTGCCGCTGATGGTCTACGACCGCGACACGCCAGGTGCCGACGAGCGCGCGCAGCGCTGCCACGACGCGCTGTACGCCGGATACGCTGAGCTTGGGTACCTACCCTATCGCGTGGGCAGCCAGTCGATGGCGCAGCTGCCGACGGCGCTCGATGATCGCGTGGCCACGCTGCAGCGGCTCAAGCGCGCGCTAGATCCTGCAGGGATCCTCGCGCCCGGCCGCTACGACTGGTCTGACCCGTAGCCTGGCCGGGCCGCGCAAAATCAGCCCGCGGCGCCTAATCTTCCTTCTTCTTGGGCCCTTCATTGTATCCGCGCGGACGATATTGCGGATCAACTCCGCCGTGCTTTTCGCCGTTGTAGATCAGGTCTCGAGCCAGGAACGCCAGCCAGGACCCAGGGCTTTCGTCGGCTAGCTCGAGCAGCTCTTGCTCGTGAGGCTGCCAGCCCTTCTCGTCCCACAGGCACTGCAAGGCCAGCGAGATCAGGTTCTGGTCGGTGGAGTTGAGTTCGAAGCCACGCTTGTAGTGGGGCCACGCCTCGTCTGCCCGATGCAGGCGACACAGCGCGTCGCCGTAGTAGATGTGAGCCATCGGCCACTCTGGCGCGAGCTCCATCGCGCGCTTGCCCTCTACCAGGCGCTCTTCCATGAAGCCGCGCGCGCCCAGCATGACCGAGTAGTTCAGGTGGGCCTTGGCGCTGTCGGGCGAGCTGTGCGCCGTGGCGCGCCAGAACGCCAAGTCGTTGGTGTAGTCCAAGGCGTGCATGCGCGCGCTCTGCAGCTGAAAGATCAAGAACAGGGCCACCAGGCTGGTGCCCGCCCACCCGCCTAATCGCATTTTCAATTTCCACCGAGAAATATACAGTAGCGCCCAGGCATATAGCGGGCTGAGCCCGATCACAGGCAGGTACCAGAAGCGCTCTGCCCTCACGGTCGGCAGCAACACCGGGATGTTCGAGTGCGGGAAGTAGGCGACTGGGACCCAGACTAGGGCGAGCGCGAGCAACACGTAGCCGACGTGCCTCGCCGACCAGGTCTTGGGGGTGGGGGGAGCCTGCGGCGCGGGCTCAGGCACCTGCTGGTCCTGGGCGAGCCAATGCCTGCGCTCGCGGCGTTGGCGCACCAGCGAGGCGATCCACAGCGCGACCCCCGCCACCGGCGCGGCGAACATGGCCAGGCCACCTAGCACCGACCCTAGGCTGAGCCTGCGCTCAGGGATCGGTTCCTGAGGGAAGCTGTAATCGCCAGAGAGCGTCCACGGAAACAGCGTCTGGCCCAGGCCCCGGGCGTAGACTCGGAGCGCGCCCGCCACGCGGTGCCCCAAATCGGCGTCGACCAACGGGTTGTTGATCGGGTCTTTGGGCAGCCTGGGCTGGGCGAACCAGCGCATGAACGCGTGCATCCCGCGGCGCAGCGCGGGCTCGGTGTCTGGGAGTGGTTGAGCTAGATCAGCCGGCAGTGCCACAGGGAACCAACGGCGCCGCAGCTCGGTGTAGACCACCAGCGCCGCGATCGCGCTGAGCAGCGCGAGCAGCGTCCGGAGCACCCGGCGCGGCTTGTCCGGGTGGAAGACAGGGCTCAGCAGCAGCGCGGCCCAGCCGATCAGCGGCACCGCCACGATGGCGCTCTCTTTGGAGAACAGACCGAACAGGAGCCCTAAGAACACACACACCGGCATCGAGTAGGCTGGCAAACCCAGGGCGAGCAGCCCGAACAGCACGCCCATCCCGCCCAGCACGTCTGCGATGCCGACCACCCCCGTCACGGCTTCGGTCAGCACGGCGCTGCTGATGAACACGAGGCCACTGAGCCAGGCGAAACCACGATGCCCTGGGGCAATGCGCATGGCGAGCTTGCAGACCAGCGTGGCGTTGACCGCGTGCAGCATGAGGTTGACCCAGTGCGGCAGCCAGGGGTGCTCGCGGATCCGCCACAGCGCGCGCCAAATCAGGTTGGGGATGGGCCGGTAGGAGCCGATGCTGCCCGTGGGCGGGAGGCCCCAAAAGTCCCGCGTGAAGGCGTCACGCCACAGCAGGTGATCGCCGTTGACGTAAGGGTTCGCGAGCAGGGCCTCCTGTTCATCGAAGATGCAATTGGTCGTTGGGCTGCGCGTGTAGATCACGGCGACCAGGACCAACGCCGGGAGGAGCGCGTTCCAGAACGTCGGGTCCTGATCCGTGAAGTAACGCTTTAGCCAATCCCAGGCGCGCAAGATGAAGTTGGGGCGGCGCGGCGCGGCGGGCGGCGCTGGGGGCGGCGGAGCCGCGAGGACGCTGAGACCACTTGAAGCCGTCAGCTCAGGCCCGGGCAGCGGCTGCGTGAAGTCGTGGGGCTGCACCGCGGGCGACGCGCTACCAGCCTGGTCTGTGCTGTCAGCCGGGGACCCGCCAGCTGTTGCGGGCTGCTCATCGGCTGCGCGTGGATTCGACCCCGACACGGGGCGGTCGTATCAGGTTTCCGATGGTTCTTCGATGGGCCAGACGTCTCCCCAGAGCGACCCACCCCCGTCGATGTAGTAAGTGGAGCCGGTGACGAAGTCGTTTTCGTGGCTAGCTAGGAACACGATCACGCGGGAGACCTCTTCGACGCTGCCCAGGCGCTTGAGCGGCGTCGCGCTTCGAGACAGCTCTAGCGTGCCCTCGCCGTACTGGGATGTGCCAGACGAGCGGATGGTGCCCGGCGCGCAGGCGTTGACGCGGATCCCGTGATGGGCCCACTCCACCGCCAGGGTCTTGGTCAGGTTGTCGACTCCTGCGCGGGCCGCGCCGGTGTGCACCATGCCAGGGAAACCGCGGTAGATATCCGCGATCACGTTCACGATGCGCCCGCGCTTGGCGGGGATCATGGCCGTCGTCGCCACGGCGTGGGTCATGTTGTACAGACCGATCAGGTTGTTCCGGATCACCGCCTCAAAGCCGCGGGATGACAGCTGCTCTGCCGGGCAGGGAAACTGACCTCCCGCGTTGTTGACCAGGAGATCCAGGCGCCCGCAGCGCGCGAGCACCAGCTCTGCGAATGCCTGGCAGGTCTCGTATTCGCGTACGTCAACCACGCCACCCATGGGCTCAGGACCATAGCCGCGTAACGCCTCTAGCCCAGCGTCCACGTTGTCTTGCTTGCGGCTACAGATCGCGATGGTGGCGCCAAGGTGCGCGAGCTCGCGAGCTGTGGCGAGCCCGATGCCTGTCCCTCCACCCGTGACCAGCGCCACCTGGCCCTCGAATAGCCCAGGGGCGTAGATGCTCTTGAACGCTTCGCGTGGTGGGCTGGCCATTAAGCCCTCGATTACTGCAATCGAGGCGGGAATGCCACTCCACGCAGTAGAATGTTGAACGTTCTACTCGCTGCATGGCGACCGAGTTGCTGGCGCCCTGCCGCTGACTCCGCGCGGCTCGCCGCAGCTAGCTCGGCTCCACCTGATGCGGCCGATTGCGCATGCGCTGGCCGCGACCCTTGCGGGTGACGCGCGGCAAGCTGGTCTTGGTGCTCATGCGCAGCGCGCCGCGATCGTCTTCGCCCTGCGCCAGGCGTTGCGCGCCAGCGTAGGCGATCATCGCGGCGTTGTCGGTGCAGCCTCGGGGCGGCGGCGCGATGACGGTCACGCCGCGCGAGCTGCCCAGCTGCTTCGCGCGCGCCCGGAGCTGCTGATTTGCGGCGACGCCGCCGCCGAGCACGACGCAGGTGATGCCGTTGAGCTCTGCCGCGCGGAAAGTTTTGCTGAGCAGCGCCTCGACCACCCGGGTCTGAAACGCGGCGCACAGGTCGCAGAGCGTGGCTTCGTCTTTGGGGAGGCCATGTGCCTCGACCCAGCGGGCGACGTTGGTCTTTAGGCCCGAGAAGCTGAACTCTAGTGAGTCGCGCTGGGGCATGGGCTTGGCCAGCCGGATGGCCTTGGGGTCGCCGCGAGCCGCGAGGCGATCAATGACTGGCCCGCCGGGGTAGCCTAGCCCCAGCAGCTTGGCCACCTTGTCGAAGGCCTCGCCAGCGGCGTCGTCGCGCGTCCCGCCAAGCTCGGTGATATCTGATGCGCTCTTTGAATCTACGCGGTAAATGGCCGTGTGCCCGCCAGAGGCGACCAGGGCGATGTAGGGCAGCGTCGGGTGTCGCGGCGCCTGGTCAGCGGCGGCGGGGAACTTCAGGTAGGCAGCTAGCAGATGACCGACCAGGTGGTCCACGCCTACGATCGGCAACTCCGTCGCCCAGCTGAGCCCTTGCGCCAACTGGACGCCGACCAGCAGCGCGCCCGCCAGGCCTGGTCGGCAGGTCACCGCGATGCCGTCGAGATCTTTTAAGGTTACGCCTGCTTGCGCTAGTGCCGCGCGGATCACGTGGCGGCCGTTCTTCAGGTGGTCTCGGGACGCCAGCTCCGGCACCACGCCGCCGTACTCAGCGTGGAGCTTGATCTGACTGTGCACCACGTCGCTCAAGATATCCCCGGCGTCGGTGATCACCGCTGCAGCGGTCTCGTCGCAGGACGTCTCGATACCTAAGATCCGCACGCTGCAGCCATACCACGTGCTTGGCAGACAGCCAGTTCAGAAGCCGCAGCTGCCGCTGCTCAGGCGCGTGCGAAACAGCGCAAATCCAGGTCGGGGACCGCTCTCGGTAGGCGACGGTGACTTGAGTAAGCGCAGCTCAAGCACCTCGTCGTTCATCAGGCTGACCACCGCCAGCATCGGACCGCGACAGGTCGACTCGACCCACGCCAAGAAGTTGAAGTCGCGACCATCGCCGAAGCTCAACTGGCTCAGCGGATCGCTAGACAGCTCCTGAATCGGGATCAGCGCAGCGTCGACAAACGTCGCCTCAGGAGCGCAAGGCCCGCTGAGATCGTTGGAGCTGACGGTGCCTGGCTGGGACTCCAGCTTGCCCGTGTCCAGGGTGACGCGGACCCGCAGCTCCTGAGAGAAGCCGCCCGCGCGCTCGGGCGTACGGATGAACTCAGCGCCGACGATGTTTCCGCAGTAGGCTTCTCCAGCGTGGGTGTCGTAGCGGGTCAGATCTTTGCAGCTCGCCGAGAGCACGCCCGCGAGCCCACACAGCACCACGAGGTGGCGGCTCACAGCGCTTTCCTTGCGGTATCACGCACGCGCGGTTCGACGTCGTGCTCGACCAGGTGGGCCGCGACCGCCTTGCCTCGCTGGCGGTCGATCTTCAGCAGCGCCGCCAAGCAGCTCTCGCGCACGATCGCCATTTCGTCGTGTTTGGCGCTGTCGCTCAAGGCGCTGACCACCGCGCTGAGCTTGGCGGCGGCGGCCAGCTGGCCTAGGACCTCCGCGGCACGTGCGCGGAGCGGCCAAGGCTGACTCTTGTCCAGCAGCTTGGCGATGGATTCGGCTACCGCGCCGCGATCTACCGCTCCTGCGGGCGCTGTCGCCAGGGCGGTGAGGGCGGCGAGCTGGACCTGCTCGTCTCGATCAGAGAGTCGAGCTACGACCGCGGCGCGCGCGCTCGGTTCAGGCCGGCTCGCCAAGAACTGAATCGCGGCCACACGGACGCTGGGCGTAGGGTGGCTGCACAGCGCGACGAAGGGTGGAACCGCTGCCTTGGCGATGCTCTCGAGGGCGCCGGACAGCTCGGCCTTGCGTGGGGCGCTCAGCTTTGAAAAGCCTCCTGGAAAGCCAAACGCGCCCTGATCTAGCTCGAACGAAGTCCCGGCGCCGTGGGGAATTAGCTCAGCCACCACGGCCGCTCGCTCAGGGGAGCTCTGCACCGCGCTCCCCACCGCGTCTGTCAGGGGCTCCGCCAGCAGCACGATGGCTCGGGCGTCTATCTCGGGCGTCGAGTCCGTCGGCGAGAGCGCGCCGAGCACCTCGCGTACGTCTAAGCGACTAGGGCTGGGCGGCCGCGACAGCGTCCCGGTCACATCCAGGCTACCCGAGACCAGGGCTCGGGCGGCGGCGCGGGCGGCCCCTCGCTGCTCTGGGTCCACGCTGAGCCACGCGCCAGCGATCGCGCGGGGGGCGCGCGGGTCCTTCAGGCGCGCGAGAGCCAAGATGGCGTGCCCGCGCACCAGTGAGTCGGTGGCGTCGGCCAGCTGAGCCAGCGCCTCGACCTGGCTGGTGGCTTTGAGCTCACCCAGGGCGAAGGCCGCGGCGGCCCTCGGCAACGGGCCCGACTCGATCGATTTGGCTATTTCCCCGAGGCGCCCGGCGTCCTGAGGTGTGCCGACCAAGCCCAAACCCAGCGCGCCCAGGGCGCGCAAGCTCGGCGCGTCGCTGTCTAGCATGAGCAGCAGCCAAGGCCGCGCCTTGGGGTCGCGCACGCGCACGATGCCCCAGGCCGCAGCGATCAGCGCAGGGTCCGACTCCTCCGACCTGATACGCTTCCCTGGGGCAACAATCTCGGCGAGCTTGGGCAGCAGCACCGGGTCTTCGAGCGCAGCGGCCGCCAGCATCGCCCACACCCGGAGCTCGCTCTCGGCCTTGCCCGTCGCGTAGGCGATCAACGCTGGCCCCGCCCCCTTGTTCTTGATGTGGGACAGCAGCTCAAGCGCCGTGCGCTGCTGGCTACCCTGGTCATCGCTGAGCGCGTCGAGCAGTGGCTTGACCGCGCGTTCACCGATCTTGTTTAGCTCAGCGCTCGCGCGCTTTGCTTCCTCGGGGTTCTTGCTCTTAGACAGGTGCACCAGCGGGAACGCCATCGAGCCGTAGATCTCTACCAGCAGCCGGCGGTAAATTGGCTTGCCCGGGTTGCCCAGCGCTACAGGGAGCAGCTCCTTCTCCAGTGACTCGAGCGTGCCGCGCCCCAGGTTCAGCTGCATGCTGAGGCGTGTGGCTTGGGACACCAGATCCTCGTCGGGGGACGCGCGCACCACGCGGCGCAGCAGGCGATCGGCTTCGTCGACGTCGCCCGCGGTGATCAGCAGCTCTGCTAGCTGGAAGTAGACCGGAAACAGGCGGTCGTTCTTGGCGATGGCCTGACGAAACTGGGCTACCGCGCGCTCGGTGTCTTGGCGGCGGCGATACATCTCGCCCAGCTTGCGGTGGCCCTCGGCGTCGTCCGGAGAGAGCTCAACGGCGCGGGCCGCGTAGCGGATCGCCTCGTCGTCTTGGTACAGCTCCGCGGCGTAGTTGGCCATCCGCTGGTAATATTCGCGCGCGCGCTTGGGCTCGATCTTGAGCAACTTCTCCAGCACCCCGATCGCCCCGCGCAGCTTGCGCTGGACCACCAGCACGTGCTCGAGGCGTAAGAAGCTCTCGGCGTCGCCCGGGGCCGCGGAGGTCACCTGGTTGAGCACCCGCTCGGCGTCCGCGAAGCGCTTGCGCCGCACGTGGATCTCGGCGACCAACCTGCCCGCGTCGAGATCTGGCGGCTTGGCGTTCAGGCGCCGGGTGAGCGGCGCGACCTTCTCGTCCAGCGTGCCCGACAGAGACCACAGGGTGACGATGTGCTGGCGCGCCTCACGAGCTACGTGAGCTGCGCTTTTATCCGTGAGGAAGCCTTCCCAGATGCGCAGCGCTTGCTCATACTGCGCGCGCTTCTGGGTCGGGCTGGCCGAGGCGCCGGTGCGCTCCAGCGCGAGCGCGTAGCTCTTGCGGTAGTTGCTGAGCTTGGGCGCCAGCTTTACGGCTTCAGCCAGGCTGTCTAGTGCCTCTTTAGGCATGTCATGCTCCAGGTAGACCTCGCCCAAGGTGAACAGGGCGCGCGCCTTGTTGGGGATCAGAGTCAGGATGCGCTTCCACGTGCGCACGGCCTTCTCTTTGTCGCCCTCCTGATAGAACCTGTCGCCTAGATCGACCAAGTGCCTCGGGTCGCGTGGGTCACGAGCCAGGCGCTGCAGCACCGCCATCGCGCGGTCGCGCTCTTCGACCCGCTCATAGAAGTCAACCAGCGCGGCCAGGGTCTCTTCATCTCCCTGCGAGCGGCCCTCCAGCTTCTTCAGCTGCTCGAGCGCGCCTTTGCGGTCTCCACGCTGGATCAACGCCTCAGCCAGCTGAAACACAAAATCCGGGTTTCTAGGTGCCGCACGGATCAACTCGGCGTACTGCTTGATGGCCTCGTCCAGCTCACCTTGGATCTGCAGGAGCTGCACCACCTTGAGCCTGGTCTCGATGTCGTTGGCTTTCTTCGCCAGCGCCTCGCGGTAGGCCTTGAGCGCCTTGCGCATTTGCCCGGTCTCTTCGTACAGCGCGCCCAGCATCTTGGCGCGGTAAAAGTCGCGGGAGGTCTCTTTCTCGACCAAGGTGATCAGCTCGCGCAGTTTATCTTCCGTGCGGTATACATCCACGATGACGTCGTAGATCTCTCGGCGCACACCCGCGGACTCACCTGAGATCTGCAGCGCTCTGCGCAGCGTCTTGAGCGCCTGCTTGGTTTGCTTGGCTTTGGCTTGAGCTTGCCCGAGGTCGCGGAGCGCCGGCGCCAAGACGCGGTTGTCACCGCTCGCGTGCTTGACCACGCCTTCGAACTCCTTGACCGCGCGCTCGTACTTCGCGCGCAGCATCAGCTCGCGCCCAAGCTCCGCGCGGACAAAAAAGCTGCCCTTCGCCCGCGCGATCAATTTGTCGTGAAAGCCCGACGCCTGTTGATAGCGCTCTAGATCGAGGGCTAGTCCCATCAACGTGCGCAGCGTCTGCTCGATGTCGACGTCTAGCTTGAGGCGAGGCAGCGCCTTTTCGAAGCGGTCGAACGCGCCTGCCTTATCCCCGCGGTCTGCGAGTAGCTGGGCGAGCGCGACCAGCGCGACGTGGTCTTTAGGTCGCGCCTCAATGGCGCCCTCGTACGCCGTGACGGCGCGGTCGAGCTGCCCGTCTTGGCGGTAGATCCCGGCCAGGGCGACGCGCGCGTTGTAGCCCTTACGCCCCTTTGCCTTGGCCAGGCCCTCTAGCTGTTCGATCAGCTTGTCGAGCTTGCCGTCGCGCTCTCGGTAGAGTTGAGCCAAGCGTTGCAGCGGGAACTGTGCGCCTGGTTGCTTGAGGACGATGTCTGTGTAGCGCTTGATCAGCTTCTCGGGGTTCGCCTTGTCGGGTCTTGGCTTGTGTGGCTTGCTGCCGTGGGGTTTAGTTCCGCCAGGCTTGGCGGCGCCGCCAGGCTTGGGCTTGTTGCGACCCGATGGATTGAACTGTGCGTCCGCGCTGCCCGCGCACAGCAGCGTGAGCGCTAGCGCGCTGAACCCCAAGCCGCGACCGAACCAGCTGGAGCGCGCTCGCTTCGCGGCCCGCGGGATCAGCCGCGGCTCGGCTGACCTGGCCGCCGCGAGCTGCGGTGCCACGGGCTCCCGCGCCACGGTCGCACGCGCGGCGCCCTGGGTCGCGCCGCCCGTAGAGGCAGCGCTGGCAGCTCTCCTGAGCCTCTCCCGATCTCGCCGGCTTGCGCGCATGGCCCAACCCTAGCAAAGCCCAGCGCAGAAACCGCCCAGCGCGCGCAGTCGTTAGACAGCGCGCGTGTTGCGCCGCCGCATCGCGTTCGCCAGGCTGTGCCCCGTCCACCCCCCCAAGCAAGGCGCTGATCAGCTGAATTAACCGTTCTTCGGAGGGTGGGTGGGGGGAGCGCGCCCTAAGCTCAGGCACCGCCTGCGTCGCGCCGGGGATGCTGCGCGATGCTGCGCGCAGGTTCACTGGTCCGCTGCTTCGTCGCCGGGCTTGGACTAGGACGTCGGCTCAGACTAGTTCGCTTGACCCCTTCGCGCGTGTTCGCGTGGGAGGCGGTGCCGCTACTTGCTAGCGCTGAAGCCGCCGGGCGGCGTGCCAAACGGCAGGCCACCGCCACCGTTGCCGAGCAGCCCCCCGCAGTCATCGCCACACGAGGTGAGCACGCACTGCACGGAGTTGAAGGCGGTGAGCGCCGCGTTGAAGTCGCCGTTGAAGCAGCCGAGCAGGCACTGGAAATCGAAGCCGCCACCACCCCCGCCGCCAGCGAGACAGTCGGTCACCGCGCAGATCGCGCCGTCGCGACAAGCTGCGTCCAGCAGGCACTCTTGGGCGCTTGGGCACTGGGTGGTGACGCAGCTGATGCAGTCGACGACCCCGCCGCCGCCGCCGCCGCCATTGCCACCATTGCCACCGTTGCCACCGCTACCGCCGTTGCAGTCAGCCGCGCAGCTGGCGGCTTGGCAGGTGCCGACGGCGAGCGCTAGGCGCACGGACTTGCCTCGGGGTCCGCCGTTCTGGTCGATGACGTTTCTGCACGGACCCATGCACTCGGCGCCGCTGCAGCCCGCAGCGGTGGCGCAGTTGGCCACCGCGATGCAGCCAGCGTCATTCGAGCAGTCCTGCCACTCCTCAAAGCAGTTGTCACAGGTGCAAAAATTACAGTCTGTACGGGCTTGATCGAGGCAGTCGTTGGTCGCTCCACCGCTGCCACCAAAGCCGCCTTCGGCTCCGCTCCCAGCGGAGCCTGCCACGCCGCCCTGTGCGCCTACTCCGCCTACTCCGCCGCCGCTGCCGCCGACCGCCCCAACGCCGCCAATCCCCGCGGAACCGCCAACGCCGCCGCTGCCGCCGACCCCGCTCGACCCTGCGGCGCCGCTAGGCACCTCGAAGTCGATGGTGGTGCGTCCGCACGCGGCGGCCCAGACCAGCGCTGAAGTGGTGAGGAGGAAACCAAGGGTGCGTTTGGTCGCAATGTGTCGCATGGAGTGGCTCTATCCGCGTCGGCCCTACGGATTGCAGGGTCAGGCCCGTTGGCTCAGCCGCGGTACGGGAAGGAGCTGCACTCTAGCACGCGGCGCCCGCGCCCGATAAGCGCATGCCGAAGAATACGAGCGCTCGCGGCGTTGCGGGTCAGGTCTGGGCGTCCAGCTGCAGCGTGAACGGCAGCCTGCATCCTCGACGGAAGTTCGCTGCGCAGCGAGCGCGGCAAATAATTGGCAGCGCTGGAGTGGGGCTGCGGGGTGGGGCAGCGGGCTGCGGTTATGGAGTGCGGTTATGGAGTGCGGTTATGGGGTGCGGCTACGGCAGCTTCGGCTGTTCGAGCTCGCCCTCGCACTCCAAGGCGCCAAGGAACGTGAGCAGTTGCTTGACTTCACTGTCACTTAGCTTGCGATCAGTCAGCCGGGCTGACTTGAACTCATTGTCAAAGCCGCCGCTAGCCATGAAGCGCACGGCGTCCTCAAGCGTCTTGGAGGAGCCATCATGGAAGTACGGTGCGGACTTGGTCACGCCGCGCAGGCTGGGGGTCTTCATGGCAGCCCAGTCGGTGTCGGACTTGGAGACCTTCTTGCGACCGATGTCGACCTCTTCCTTCTTCTTGCCTTTGACGCCTATGCCGGTGTTGTGGAACGCGCCGCCGGCCGAGGCGTAGGCGTCTGAGAACATGGGGGGGGTGTGGCACGTGCTGCACGCCGCCTTGCCCACGAAGAGCTTCCAGCCAGCTTGCTGCTCGTCGGTCATCGCTGACTTGTCCCCAGCGATGTACTTGTCCCAAGCAGTATCCGCGCAGAAAAGGGTGCGCTCGTAGGCCGACACGGCCTTAGCGATGGTGTCCGGCGTCACGCCTTCTGCGCCGAACGCGGTCTCAAACTGGCTCTTGTAGCCGGGGATGGCTTCGATCTCCTTGGCCTTGTCAGCCAGCTTGTCTGCGCCGACGCCCATGTTGCCGCCGGCCCAGGCGCCCTTCATTTGGGCTTCCAAGCTGTCCGAGCGGCCGTCCCAGTACAGCTTGGGCAGGTAGCCCACGTTCCACATGGTCGGCGCATGCCGCGTGAGGAGCTTGTCGCCGGCGCCGATCGCCAGCGGGTCGTGGCCTCCGGTGCCATCCTCGTTCATGTGGCATGAGTAGCAAGCACGACTCCCGTCGCCGCTCAGTCGCTTGTCGAAGAACAGCTGATGTCCGAGGGCGACCTTGGCTGGCGTGGTCGCGTTGTCTTCAGGCACCTTGAGCTTCAACAAGTTCTTTGGGGGTGCGGGGAGCGCTCCGTCCTGCGCCGTCGCGCTGCTGTTCGCGGCGCTCGGTGCTGCGCTTGGTGCGGCGCTCGGCGTCGCTCGAGGTGCAGAGGTGCTGTCAGCAGGTTTATCTTCACAAGCGATCAGCGCAGCAACGCAACAGCCGGCAACCAGCGCGAGCCCAGTCAAGTGACGCATCGAAGTGTTCTCCCTCAGTTTCAGGTGGTGTGCCGACCAGCCCGCGGCGTTCAGCCTACGTGACCCAGCGGCGCGCGCGATCCCTGTCGCGCGGCGCGGAGGCAGCAAGCCACGGAAACAAGCTCGGTGCAACTTTGGACGTACCGGCGATTCGTCGCACGCTGCCGCTCAGCTGAGCGCGCTTGGAGCATGCCTCGGAGCCGAACATCGGGCGTGGCGACAAGCCTCGGTTGGTCATCCAGCTTGCGAGGGCGCGGTAGGCCGGCGCCGGTGGCGCGCTTCAGCGCTCAGTGAGCGCCACGATCGCGCAGTCGAGGGCCTGAAATGCGAGATAGGTGCTAAACGCGTTGGCGTTCTGGGGCAGATCGCGGTCGAATACGCAGCGGAGGACCTGATATGAGCCAACGACCCAGAGTTCGAGCGACGACAGTCAGCGCAGCGCGGCCACCTCGAGGCTACGGCGCGGCCATGCTGCGCGCTTCCAGCGTCATGCTGTTAAGCGGGTTGGCGATCTTGGGCAGCGCGTGCGTGGTCGACGACGACGACCCGGGCTCTGGTGGAGCAGCTGGCCAGGCTGCTTCGGGCGGGGCCGGCGGCAATTCCGCGGGGAATGCTGGCAGCGGCGCAGGCGGTAGCGGCGCTGGGACGAGTGGCAGCGGCGGCAGCGCCGCGGGCGGCAGCGGCGGCAGCGCCGCGGGCGGCAGCGGCGGCAGCGCCGCGGGTGGCAGCGGTGGCAGCGCCGCGGGTGGCAGCGGTGGCACTACGGACCCGCTGGACGCGCTGCGCGACGCGTGCGTTGCCCGCATCAACGCGTTCAGAGCCACCGAAGGCAAAGCGCCGTATGCGCGCTGGAATGAGGGCGAGGCGTGCACCGACCAACAGTCGCAAAAAGACTCGACGGACGGCCCCCACGCAAACTTCGGCGAGTGCGGTGAGTGGGCACAGAACACCTGCCCAGGCTGGGGCAGCACCGATCAGGTGATCCAGGGCTGCTTGCAGATGATGTGGGACGAGGGTCCGGGTGAGCCGTTCAGCGAGCACGGCCACTACATCAACATGTCGAGCACCCAGTACACCAAGGTAGCGTGTGGGTTCTTCCAGATGCCTAACGGCGAGATCTGGGCGAATCAGAACTTCAAGTAGCGCGCGGATCACGCGGCTCGACCCTCGCCGAGTGGCGCTGCACCTGAGAGGGCAGCGTGGCGCGTCGGGCCACGCGCGCCCGCGTGAAGCATGTGGAGATACCGGGAGATACCGTGTGGAGATACCGTGCGGCATCATCCCACCACCCGCCATGGGCAGTATTGCTTCGGTCAGTTCTGCGCCGAGCTGCGCTGCGCCGAGATGAGCGCTGCGCCGAGATGAGCGCTGCGCCGAGATGCGCTGCGCCGAGATGAGCGCTGCGCCGAGCTGCGCTGCGCCGAGATGAGTGCTGCGCCGAGATGAGTGCTGCGCAGGTGTCAGTCCTGCGGGTGGCCAGTGAACTTCAAAACTTCCGGCAACGCTGGAACTGCGCTCCCGCCCGCCACACCGACGCCGACCCGCGAAACCGACCTGCGACACCGACCCGCGACACCGACCACCCAAGAAATGCGGCCGCGGCCACGCGACCTCAAGCGGCAGCGTGGCGATGGGGAGTGCCTTGCAAGCGCGGGATGCCAAGTGTAGAAAGAAGGATAGTGTCAGGAAGCGTGCACAAGCGAGGCAGCGGTGGTGCTGCATCTAAGACTAGCCGTAGCCACTCCGGGGATGACATCACCGGGGTGCAGCCAAGGTCCCCCCGCGCCGAAGCGGTGGAGCTGCCAAAGCTCCCGTCGTCGCGCGGCGAGCGGGCGCTCGAGCCGCCCGGGGAGGCGTCAGCAGCGGCACCGGACAAAAAACGTCGGCGCAAGCTCGGGCCCGCGCGGGCGCAAGCCAAGGCGCGAACTCGTGAGTCCATCCTGGACGCTGCTTGCGCGTTGTTCTCGGAAGAGGGCTTCGACCAGCCCGGCCTGGACACCATCTGCAGCGTGGCCGGCCGCACCCGCGGCGCGTACAATGTGCATTTTCGTTCTCGCGAGGATCTGATCACGACCGTCGCCTTGCGCGCGGTAGAGCAAGTCGAGCGGAGGGTGTGTGGCGCGGGTGCTGAGCTCAACCCCGTGGGTGGCGCGGCTGAACACAGCCCCACTCAGGCCCTGCTCGGGTTCTTGCTTCGGCGCGCGGAGCCGGAGCAGCTCCCGCCGACGCTGCTCTTGCACGCGGTCTCTCGCTACCCGGCGGTGCGCCAAGGCTACCTGGCGGCCCTCGAGCGCATGATCCAGCACGTGTCGGACGCAGCGCAAGATCAGTTTTCCATGGGGAAATCTCGGGTCGACGTGACGCCGCGGCAGACCGCGTTGATGCTGACGGCGCTGCTGACCGGGCTGGACACGTTGGAGAGCCTGGGTCTTGGAGCCAGCGGCGGTGGCAAGGGCAGCCCAGCAGCGAGCAGCGCTCCGTCCCGCGAACAGCTGGTCGAGTTGCTGTGTATCTTGTTGCAGCGCCCGTCTTGCTGAAGCGCCGGTTTTATTGAAGCGCCCGTCTTGGTGAAGCGCTGGCTTGATTGAAGCGCCCCAGTTGGTCGGGATAAACCGCTTTAGCTTGGCCGCCTGGGTACGGTGTTGCTTGGTGGGGTGAAGCCAGCGGCGGGGATCGGCAGGCGTCGTGACTGTAACGATACCGGGGATGGAGCTGGGTACGGTGTTGCTTGGTGGGGTGCTAGGTCGTAGGCTCCCGCTGAGTGCGCACCGTGCCGACCCGTCTGATCGCAGCGTTGACGCTGGCCCTGCTGTTGCTTTCCGGCACAGCCTTTGGGCGCGTGGCGACCTTCTGCAAGATGGCCGGACGCACGGTCAGTAGTTGCTGCTGTCATCCTTCGGCGGCGGAGACGACAAAGCGAAACGTCAGCAAGCAAGACGCAGCTCCGGCCGTGGATCGCGCTGGCTGCTGCGAGCAGCGCGCGGCTAAGGCGAGTCGGGTGCCGGCTAGTCTTGGCGAGCTCAGCCTCAGCCCGGCGTTGGCAGTCTGCGTGACCGAGCTCTTATCGCTGAGGGTCGAGCCGCTCGTTCAGGCGCTTGCAGCGGTGCCTCGCGCAGCGCGCGGTCCCCCGCGCCATGGGCCTCCGCTGTACATCGAACACTGTGCGCTCCTGAATTGAAGCGGCGTTTCCGCGAGCTATTTGGCTCGCGAGGTCGAACGCCTGCAGCCTGAGCGCTTCCGCTTGGGCGACGTTGGCGGGCCGTGGTGGCCCGGTACCCACGTCAAGCTGAGTGACAAAGGCGCCTAGCGTCGCGGCCGCGGACCACGTCCGCGGGCCTGTTGTCATGATGAAATTGCCACACGGAAGTGAGCGACGCGCTCGCTGCGCGTGGCGAGACCGGGTGGTCGGTCTACGAGGTGCCCCAGGCACCCACGAGCGGAGTGTACGTTGTGTCAAAGTTTACTGGCGATTTGCTCGGATTACGGGCCATGGGCAGGCGCGCGCTGCCTGCTTGGTCGACCGGCGCGCGCGTTCTCAGACGCAGCGCTGCGTCTCGCGTGCTCGCGCTGGTCTGCGTGGCCGCTAGCGGCTGCTCAGGCGCCTCGACGCGCGGCGCCGCGGGGCCTGCGCGCTTCTCCGACGCTCCGCTCAGCGGAGCCGCGGGGGACCGCGAGTCACAGCGCCTACGTCGATCGGCCACGCTGACCCGCGGGGCGCTGATTGAAGCCGTGCTCGCTCGTAACCCTGGAATTGAATCCGTGCGGCAGTCATTTCAGGTCGCCAGCGCTCGGTCGCCTCAGCTGTCAGCGCTCCCAGATCCGATGCTGATGTATGAGCTCGCCCCGCTGAGCATCGGCTCGGCCGACGCGGCGTTCGGGCAGACGGTGCGGCTCAGCCAGCGCTTCCCTTGGCCGGGGAAGCTGTCCGGTGCGGCGGCCAGCGCGCAGGCCAGCGCCGACGCCGCGCATGAAGCCATCGAGATCAGCGAGCTCGACCTCGCGCTGCAGGTCTCGAACCTGTTCGACGACTACTGGCTGAACGCGCGGGCCATCGAGATCAACCTGGAGCACCAACGCCTGCTGCGCGAGATCGGCGCCAGCGCCCGAGCGCGCTACGCCGCCGGCCGCGGCCCCGTGCAAGACGCCTTGGCGGCGGAGGTGGAGAGCGCCCAGCTGGTTCGAGAGAAGCTGCGCTTGGACGCTGACCGCCAGAGCAGCCGCGCCCAGCTCAACCTGCTGATGCGGGTGGCGCCCGGGGCTGCCCTGCCGGAGCCAGCGGCGCGCCTCGACGTTGCCGGGGAGAAACAACCGGCGCGCGTCGCGGAGCCTCCGGGGAGCGCCGCGCTCCAGCGTCAAGCCTTGACGGAGCGAGCCGAGCTGCGCGCCCAGAGCTCCCAGGTGCGAGCCGCAGAGGCGTCGATCCAAGTGGCAGAGCGCGGCTCCTACCCCGACATCACGCTGTCTGGGAGCTACACGAGCATGTTCCCCATGGCCGCGCACCAGTGGATGCTCGGCATCGAGCTGCCGCTCCCGCTCGCGCAAAGTCCTCGCGGTGGGGCGGTTGATGAGGCGAGCGCCCGCGCCGCGCTGCTGCGTAGCCAGAGCGCGCAGGTCGCTGATCGGGTCCGCTTTGAAGTCGACGAGGGCCGGCGGCGACTTAAAGAAGCTCAACAGACGCTGAGCCTGTACGGCGCTCGCCTGCTCCCGCTCGCCAAGCAGCAGGTGGAGGCGGCACTGAGCGCGTACCAGACCGCAGACGATAGCTTCGCCTCCGTTATTACCGCGGAGAAAATGCTGAGGGACACCGAGCTCGCGCAGCGCGCGACGCTGGCTCAGCTCTCCAAGCGACGCGCGCAGCTGTGTCGCGCGCTGGGTCAGTACCCGCACCGTTGCAAGCTAGGGGCAGTCAAATGAAGCACGCTCGATTGGTTCGCGGTCTAGCCGCCGTAGGTTTGGGGCTAGGGGTGTTGCTGGGCGGATACATCTTCCGGAGCACTTTGCTGCGTTGGTTCATTCCGCATGGAGAGGATGTGGCTGCCGGCCCCATCCCTGGGATGAAAGGCATGGGTCATGGGAGCACGGGGCACGCGGCGCCGCCTAGCGCGAGCGCGGCGGCTCCCAGCGCAGCCAGCGCGAGGCCGGTGGTGTTGCCCCAGGTGGCGCTGGGTGCTGTGGCCCTGGCGAGCCTTGAGACCGCGCTGCTGGCTTACGATGACGTCCGCCAGGCGCTGGTGTCCGACGACCTCAAGGCGACGTCTGGCCCCGCCCTGCGCACCGCTCAGGCGCTCAAGGCGGCGCTCCAAGATAGAGCGTTGCCCACGCCTGTCCAGGAGGTCTTGGAGCATGGCCAAGAGGCGGCGGCCCAGCTGGGGCGGGCTGACTCACTTGCTGCCGCGCGGGTACAGTTCTCTGACCTGAGCCGCGCGCTGATCGCGCTGCTGGGCAGCGACGCGCGCCTCGCCGCGGGGCGCCAGCTGTTCTCGTGCCCGATGGTCGACGGCTATGGATACTGGCTGCAGACCGATCAAGCGCTGGCCAACCCGTACATGGGGCAGCAGATGCTGACCTGCGGCTCCAGCGAGTCGCTCAGCGAGCACCTGCAGGCGGCCGCGGCGGAGCCCATGGCGGGAGACGAAGCCACACACGCGCGCGCTGGTTCCGACCACGCGGACTCTGCGGCTGCAGGAGGTGATGAAGTAGCCTACTACACCTGTCCTATGCACCCATCGGTCAGGCAACCGACGCCCGGACAGTGTCCGATCTGCTCGATGGATCTCACCCCAGTGACCCAGGCAGAGGTCAGCTCAGGGGTGATCTTAGTCGATGCCGCACGGCGACAGTTGATCGGCGTCAAGCTGGCGACCGTAGAGCGCCGGGTCGTAGATCAGGAGCTGCGCGCGGTGGGCACGATCACCTATGACGAGACGCGCATCGTCGACGTGACGGTGAAGTTCGAGGGCTTCATCAACCAGCTGTTCGCGGACGCGACGGGCAAGCGCGTAAAGCGCGGGCACGCGCTGTTTACGGTGTATAGCCCAGAGATCTACCAAGCTCAGCAGGACCTCTTGATCGCTCGGGGTCCGGCCGCTTCAGATGCAGGGCCGCCCGGCGCTGGGAGCGCCGCGTTCGGCGCCAGCTTCTCTGGGCCACTGCAGGCTGCTGCGAAGCGGCGGCTGCAGCTGCTGGACGTGACCGGTGGCACCATCCAGCGGGTGATCGAGCGCGGCGAGCCGCTGCGCTATATCCCCATCGTCAGCCCAGCGACAGGCTACATCGTCGACAAGCGGGTGTTTGAAGGCTCTGCGGTTACGCCCGGCATGCCGCTGATGCGCATCGCCAACCTGGACAAGGTGTGGATCGAGACCGAGCTGCACGAGGCCGAGCTCTCGCTAGTAAAGAAAGGTGATGGCGCTGAGATCAGCTTGCCGTACCTGCCGAAGCGCAGCTTCAGCGGCAAGGTGAGCTTCGTCTATCCGTATCTGTCCCCGGCGAGCCGCACCGGCAAGGTGCGCATTGAGCTGGACAACCGCGAGGTCGAGCTCAAGCCCGACATGTACGCCAACGTCACGTTGCAGCTCAAGCGCGGCGCGCGCCTGGTGATCCCCGTATCCGCGGTGATCTATGCCGGTCCGCGGCGGCTGGTGTTTATTGACCTGGGTGGCGGCAGGCTGCGGCCTCAAGAGGTGACGCTGGGCCCCAAGCTGGGCGAGTCGTATGAGGTGCTGTCTGGGCTCAAGGCAGGGCAGTCGGTGGTCTCGAGCGGTAACTTCTTGATCGCGGCTGAGAGCCGGCTCAAGAGCGCAGAGGGTCAGTGGTGAGCGGCTCATCAGCGAGGCGAGGGGGGCCGGTAGGCTGGGTCATCGCGCTGTGCGCGAGCAACCCGCTGCTCACGCTGCTGCTCGTCGCTGCCATGGGGATCTGGGGTGTGTTCGCCTTGCGAGGCGGGCCGCTGGACGCGGTGCCGGACCTCTCGGACGTGCAAGTGGTCGTGTTCACGGAGTGGCCTGGGCGCAGCCCCGATCTGGTTGAAGATCAGATCACCTACCCCATTTCATCCACGCTGCTGGCCGCGCCCAAGGTCAAGGCGGTGCGTGGCCAGTCGTTCTTGGGCCTGTCGTTCGTGTACGTCGTGTTCGAGGACGGGACGGATATGTACTGGGCGCGGTCGCGGGTGCTCGAGTACCTGAACACGGCCCAGGCCAAGCTCCCAGAGGGCGTGAACCCGAGCATCGGCCCGGACGCGACGGGGGCTGGTTGGGTGTACCAGTACGCCGTCGTTGATTACACAGGGAAACACGATTTGGCTGAGTTGCGCAGCCTGCAGGACTGGAACATCCGCTTCGCGCTGGAGAGCGTGCCTGGGGTGGCGGAGGTGGCCAGCGTCGGCGGCGCGGTGAAGCAGTACCAGGTCAGCGTCGATCCAAACAAGCTGCGGGCGTACGGGGTCTCGATGGACCGCGTGGTCAAGGCGGTGCGCGCGAGCAACCAAGAGGTCGGCGGGCGCATCATCGAGATCGCGGGCCACGAACACATGATCCGCGGTCGCGGCTACGTAAAGAAGCTTGAAGATATTGGGGGCGCTGTGCTGCTGGCCAAGGACGGCGTGCCAGTCACCGTGGCCGACGTGGCTGACGTCTCGTTCGGCCCGGACATGAAGCGGGGGGTGGCCGAGCTAAACGGCGACGGCGAGGTCGTGGGTGGCGTCGTGGTGATGCGCTACGGCGAGAACGCGCTCAACGTGATCGAGCGCGTCGAGGAGCGCCTCACGGAGATAAGACAAGGTCTGCCCGAGGGCGTGGAGCTGGTGGTCACCTACGATCGCTCTGGCCTGATCCGCGACTCCATTTCCACCCTGCGGCGCACGCTGATCGAAGAGATGTTGGTGGTCGGCGCGGTGATCTTCCTGTTCTTGCTGCACGCCCGCAGCGCGCTGATCCCGGCGCTCACGCTCCCGCTGGGCGTGCTGCTGGCGTTCATCCCCATGTACTATCAGGGGCTGACCATCAGCATCATGAGCCTCGGCGGCATCGCCGTCGCCATCGGCGCGATGGTGGACGCGTCGATCATCATCATCGAGAACATCCACAAGCGCCTGGAGGCGTGGGCCCTCCACCCCCATGATCCGAATCGAGGGCAGAGCCGCAGGCGAGTGGTGATCAGCGCGATGCAGGAGGTCGGGCCGAGCGTGTTCTTCTCGCTGCTGATCATCACCGTGAGCTTCTTGCCGGTGTTCACCTTGGAGGCGACGGAGGGGCGGCTGTTCAAGCCGCTGGCGTTCACCAAGACGTACTCTATGGGCTTCGCTGCAATCCTCGCGGTAACGGCGACGCCCGCGCTGGCGGCGCTGTTGGTCAGGGGCAAGATCCGGGGTGAGGATGGGCACCCGCTGAACCGCTGGCTCATCAAGGCGTACTCGCCGGTGGTGCGCGGAGTCGTGCATCGGCCGTGGCTAGTGGTCGGCTTCGCCTGCGTCGCGATGTTGTTCAGTGTCCCGGCCTTCATGCGCCTGGGCAGCGAGTTCATGCCGCCGCTGAACGAGGGCGCGATCCTGTACATGCCGACCGCGCCCCCTGGCATGAGCGTCACCGAAGCCACGCGGGTCGTGCAGTCGATGGATCAGCAGCTGTCTAAGTTTCCGGAGGTAAAGAGCGTCTTTGGCAAGATGGGTCGCGCGCGCACGCCGACGGACCCAGCGCCGCTGTCCATGGCGGAGATCACGGTGCAGCTCAAGCCGCGCTCGGAGTGGCGGCCTGGGTTGACCTTTGACGGCTTGGTGGCCGAGATGGACAAGAAACTACAGTACCCCGGCATGCCGAACATCTGGTGGATGCCGATCCAGACCCGGACCGAGATGCTGGCCACAGGCATCCGTAGCCCCCTCGGGATCAAGATCTTCGGTGATTCGTTGAAGGAGATTGAGCACACCGCGGTCGCGATAGAGAAGGCGCTGCAGGACTTGCCCGGGACCCGCAGCGCCTTCGCAGAGCGCTCGACCGGTGGGTTCTTCGCGGACTTTGAGATAAACCGCGAGGAAATAGCGCGGTACGGCTTGTCGGTCGAAGACGTCAACATGGTCGTGATGACCGCTATCGGTGGGACCAACGTCTCGCAGGCGATCGAAGGTCGTGAGCGCTACCCGATCAACGTGCGCTACGCCCGGGAGTTTCGCGACGACCCTGAGCGGCTCGCCAGCGTGCTGGTGGCGACGCCGAGCGGAGCGCAGATCCCGCTCTCGCAGCTGGCGAAGCTGGACTTCAAGATGGGCGCGCCGATGGTACGCAGTGAGAGCGGTAAGCTAGTCGGGTTCGTGTTCGTCGATGTGGTGGGGCGGCCCATCGCAGACTACGTCGCCGACGCCAAGCTGCGGGTACAGCAGCGCGTGCGGGTGCCTGGAGGGCAGCGCTTAGAGTGGGCCGGGCAGTTCACGTACTTTGAGCGCGCCAAGGCCAAGCTGAAGTGGGTGGTGCCGATCACGCTGCTGATCGTTTGCCTGCTGCTCTACCTGAACACCAAGAGCCTAGTCGAGACGCTGATCGTGCTGCTCGCGGTGCCGTTCTCGCTGATCGGCGCGGTGTGGTTGCTGTACCTGCTCGACTACCACTTGAGCGTCGCGGTGTGGGTGGGCCTGATCGCGCTGGCGGGCCTGGACGCGGAGACGGGCGTAGTCATGCTGCTCTACCTGACGCTCTCCCACCGGCGGCGCCAAGAGCGCGGAGAGCTACAGACCGCAGCTGATCTGGAGGAGGCTATCGTCGAAGGCTCTGCCCAGCGCATCCGACCCAAGTTGATGACCGTCATGACTACGCTGATCGGCTTGGTGCCAGTGCTCTGGAGCAGCGGAGCCGGCGCCGACGTGATGAAGCGCATCGCCGCGCCAATGATCGGTGGCCTCGGCACCTCGTTCCTTCTAGAACTCACTGTGTACCCAGCTTTGTTTGCCCTGTGGAAAAAAAGTTCCGTTGGCCTGTCCAACGCAGCGATCGGAGAAAATCAATGAAATACACAAATTATGGCCTAATTTTAGGCGTTCTGTTGGCGGTGGGCTGTAGCAAGCCTGAGGCGTCTCAGCAGCAGAAGGCGCAGGCGGAGGCTTCGGCGCAAGCGAGCGCGAACCCGACGCTAGCCGCGCTGACGAACTACGAAGCGATCCGCGCCAAGCTGGCTGGCGATGAGCTGACCGGGTTGGCCGAGTTGGGCGGCGGCTTGCAAACCACGGCCAGCGCGGCTGCGGCTCAGGAGTCAGGGCCAGCCGCAGAGGCGCTCAAGTCGGTGGCGAAGGCAGCTGGTCAGCTCAAGGCAGCGACCAGCTTTGAAGACGCCCGGACCGCGTTCGGTGACGTGAGCCGCGGGGTGGTGAGCCTGCTCGCGGCGAAGCCAGAGCTACGGGCAGGGCGCTACGTGTTCGAGTGTCCGATGGCGACCGGCTACAAGAAGTGGGTCCAGTCGACCGACAAGATCGACAATCCATATATGGGCAAGCGCATGCTGGAGTGCGGCGCAGCGACCTCGTGGTCGGCGTAGCGGCGCTACTGCTGCGCCACCCGCTGGTCACACGGCTTGGCGTTCTCGTCTTTGCCTAGGCCAGCGATGCGCATCGGATCGGCGTCCAGTTCATCTACTGTGTCTTGGACCTTCTTGCTGATCAACTCCGCGAGGTTTCCACTGGTGTACGAGTCGTGGCGGCCGCCGCAGCTGTCCTTCGGATCACCAGCGCCCACGCTTTGTGGCCCAGCGCCGCCGCGCAGGACAAACAGGTTGGTCGCGCCGGTGTACATCGCGATGTGGCGCCACACGCTCTGGCCCAGATCGTCCATGCCTGAGGCCGCGATCGTGAACAGTTGAATGCCGCGCTCGCTGGCCTTTTGGATGGATGTCGCGAAGGGCACGTCGTCGTCGTAGTCAAGCTGCGGGGGCGCGTCGCCGATCAAGAACGTCAGCCGGCCAAGGGAGTTGTCGCTCCACTTCAACTTGGTCAGCGCGACGCGCAGCCCTTCGTTGACGTGCTCTGGCATGTCCCCGCCGCCGCCAGCGCTGAGCCCTGCCACGCGGGCCGCGAAGCCAGAGATGTCCGTCGTCATCTGGTGGGTACGCGTGAGGTACACGTCGCCCTTGTCACGGTACTCGACCAAGCCGACGCGCGGCGTGATGCTCATGCCGCGCAGCGTCTGGGAGACCTTCTCTAGGGTGTCCTTCATGGCGCTGATCTCTTCGCTCATCGAGCCGGTCGTATCCAGCACGAAGGCGACGTCGATCACCTTGTTGTCAGGCAGCTTGCGCACCACCGGCAGCTGAAAGTCGAGGACCCCATCCCCCGCGGCGACGCTGACTTGCTTGCTCTGCTCCAGCCCAAGGCAGCTGGCGCTGACCTTGAGGAGCGCCCCCTGCATGCCGACCGCGTGGGGGAACAGCACCGCGCGGCCATTGGCCTGGGTCGTTAGCTTGGTGGTGTGGCCGCTGGCGTCGCTCACCTTCAGGGAGCAGTTGGGGACGGGGAGGTTCTTGGCGTCTCGGACCACAAGGAAACGCCGATTGCGGACGTCGAGCAGGGCTGGGCTCTTCTCCAGCTTCTTGTATTCGAGGTACTCCCGGTAGTTGGCGTTGTCGTCCCACTCACCGGCCTTCACGTCGCGGCTCTGCTGCGCAACGCTCGCGACCGCGCTGCGCGCTCGACGCCGCGCGATGTCGCGGCTGGCTCCGGCGCGCCCTGCGACCTCCACCGGCGCGCGCTTGACGGCTGGTGGCGCGCCCCCTCCACCCCCTTCTCCCACGCCGCTCAGCCCGAGGCCTCCAGCGCCGTAGGCTTCGCCGATCCCCGAGCCCCAGGCGCTGCCTCTTGGTGGTGCTGTCTTGTGGCTTCCGCCCAGGCGGCCGTGGCCGGCGCCAAACCCAGCGCCCGCGGCGGGGCCCGCGCCGTGCCCGATGGTGCCGACCGAACCGAGGCCGATGCCTTCTCCAATTCCGTCGCCGCCCGTCGCGTGCTCCGCGTCTATCGCCGCCGTGCCTGCCTTGGAGGGCGGCGGATCGACCAGCGGCTCGGTCAACGGCTCCTTGCCTTTTGGATCCGCGGGGAGAGATACGACAGGCGCGTTGACAGCGGGCGGCTTGGTCAGCGCCGGAGCTGGCGTAGGCGCGCTGGCCGGCTCTTGGCGGGGGCTGTTGCTGCTGGCGCAGGCCCCGAGCAAGACGGCTGCGACGAGCCCCAAGCCCAGCCGCCGCGGGGCGCGCCGGCGTGGCGGTTGAACGCGGTCGGCCTCAGCTGAGTTGGCGGGGACGGTGGGGTGGCGTTTGGGCGCAGTGCCGCCGAAACGCTGACGCAGGCAAGGGTCAGCCATTTGAGTTCCTCCCGAGCTCACGCTTTGGTGGCCCGCTCGCGCGCTGCAGGTGGCGCAGCTGGTTAACAAACTGCCGCTCGCGTGGGGCGCTGCGCGCACGCAGCTCCCGAGCAGCTCAGACGGGGTGCTTAGTCAGTGACCTGGGAGCGAAGTTCCCAGCACCTTGAAGTTGAACCAAAGCAGGGAAGCCCCGCGAGGATCTGCCTGGATTCTGGCTGGTCCTGAGCGCGCCGCGCAGTAGACTCGCCGCCCATGACTCAAACCCAAGCAAACCCTGGGCAGCGCGTGAAGGTCGGCTTGATCCAGATGTCGGTCAGTGAGTCCAAGGCTGACAACGTGGACAAGGCCCTCGGCCTGACGCGGGAAGCCGCGGCGCGAGGCGCGCAGATCGTGTGTTTGCAAGAGCTGTTCTCGAGTCAGTACTTCTGTCAGGTCGAGGACATGGCGCTGTTTGACTTGGCCGAGCCGATCCCGGGTCCGAGCAGCGCGCCGTTCTTGGCGTTAGCGAAGGAGCTCGGCGTCAGCGTCGTCACCAGCCTGTTCGAGCGCCGCGCGCCCGGGCTGTATCACAACACCGCGCTGGTCATCGATCAGGCCGGGCAGATCGCCGGGCGCTATCGCAAGATGCACATCCCCGACGACCCGCAGTTTTACGAGAAGTTCTACTTCACGCCGGGAGATTTAGGCTTCGTCGCGGTGCAGACGCCCCACGCCAAGCTCGGTCCGCTGGTCTGCTGGGATCAGTGGTACCCTGAGGCAGCGCGGTTGACGGCGCTGCGGGGCGCCGAGATATTGCTGTACCCCACGGCCATCGGCTGGCTCCCCGCGGAGAAGGCAGAGTTCGGGGCCAAGCAGCTGAGCGCTTGGCAGACCATCCAGCGCAGCCACGCCATCGCCAACGGAGTCCACGTGGTCGCTGTGAATCGCGTCGGCCAAGAGGGCCCGCCCGACGGCATCCAGTTCTGGGGTCATTCGTTCGTGTGTGATCCGTTCGGCGAGGTGATCGCCGAGGCCGGTGAGGCCGAAGAGGTGCTGGTGGCTGAGCTGGACCTCAGCCTAAATGAGCGGACACGCCGCGAGTGGCCTTTCCTTAGGGATCGACGCATCGACGCTTACTCGGGCATCACGCGGCGCTTCGCCGACGAGGACGTGTGAAGGCGAAGCCGGCGGTGACTGCTGGGTCAAGCGCGGCGCGCTCAGCCAAGGCGCCGAGCTCAACTACCCTAGGTACCCCGCGGGCCCTGGGCTTTCGCATGCCCGCCGAGTGGGAGCCTCACGCCGCGACTTGGTTCGCCTGGCCTCACCACCCCACAGACTGGCCCCGCAAGAAGGCCGCGATTTACTGGGTCTTCGCCGAGATGGCGCGGCTCGTGTCGGAGGTGGAGCGCGTGCGGTTGTTGGTGCGCGGCGCTGCGGAGCAGGCGCACTCCAAGAAGGTGCTTGGCTTGGCTGGTGTTGACCTAAGCCAAGTCGACTGGATCGTCGCGGATACGAACCGTTCGTGGACCCGTGACAGCCTGCCGAGCTTCGTGGTCAAGGGGCGCGGCGCGAAGCGCGAGGTCGGCGCCGTCAAGTTCAAGTTTGACGGCTGGGGGCGCTACCGGGATCACCGCCTGGACGACGCCGCCGGGGTGAGCGTTGCCGAGCGCTCGCGCGTGCGTTGGTTCCCCGAGGTTACGGTCGCTGGCGCGACGCGCCGCGTGGTGCTCGAAGGCGGCTCTATCGACGTCGACGGCGAGGGCACGCTGCTGACCACTGAGCGCTGCTTGCTGCACGGCAAGCACTCGCGCAACCCGTGGCTCGGCCGTCAGGGCACCGAGCGAGTCTTCGCGGATTTTTTGGGTGTAGGGAAGACGATTTGGCTGCCTGACGGCATCGCTGGGGACGACACCTCGGGCCACGTAGACGACTTTTGTCGCTTCGTGGCGCCGAGCACCGTGGTGATCTGCCAGGAGCGAGACAAGCACAGCCCTAACTACGCGCCGCTTGTTGCCGCGAAGCGCCGCATCGCCAGCGAGACCGACGCCAAGGGGCGACGGCTCAGGTTGGTCGACCTGCCCATGCCAAAGCCCGTGCGCTACGGCGATTTGATCTTACCGGCTAGCTACGCGAATTTTTTGATCGTCAACCAGCGCGTGTTGGTGCCGACCTTCAACGACGCGGCGGACGCCAAGGCGATCGGTATCCTCCAGGAACTCATGCCCAAGCGCGAAGTCATCGGTGTGTACTGCCGAGACCTGGTGCTGGGCCTGGGGACGATCCACTGCAGCACGCAGCAAGAGCCAGCGTAGCGCGGCGCAGGGGCCGCGACCGCACAGAGTCAGCGTGAGCGTAGCGTCAGCGTGAGCGCACAGCGCCACCGCACAAAGTCAGCGTGAGCGCATAGCGTCAGCGTGAGCGCATAGCGCCACCGCACAAAGTCAGCGTGAGCGCATAGCGCCACCGCACAAAGTCAGCGTGAGCGCAGCGAGCTGGCGCGGGCGCTCAAAGTAGACGCTCGAGGTAGGCGCTCAACGCTCCCGCTTGGCCTGCTTCACGATGTAGCGCGCGGCCCGCTCGTGGACGCCGACGATGGTGATCTTTTCAGCGTCGATGCGCCGCGCGCGGAGCAGCGCGGGGTTCACGACGCCCAAGAGGATGCCTAGGAACGCGCCAAGACCTAGCAGAAAGCCGATCAGCAGCAGCCCCGGCTCTCGCAGCACGTAGGGGAACGCGATGGCCGCGAGGAGGATCACGATGGCCGCGATGGTCCAGGCCTTCGCCGCGCGCCAGCGGGCGTCGCACTCGCCGCACAACGGGATCAGCATCTTCGCGGTCTTGCGCACGATCAGCATCAGGATGACGCCCGGCATCGTACACAGCACGACCATGGGGATCACGTACGGCGGGTTGTACTGAAAGGTGTGCTGCTGCCTAGCGTGGACATCTCTCGAGCCGCACTTGAGGCAAACGTCTGGGAACTCAGCGTCTTTGCTGATCACCAGATCGTCGCCCGCTAGCTCGGCGCCGAAGTCGCCGCCGCCGCCAGCTCGCGCTGGTTGATCGCCCGACTCGCTGGTCGGCGGTTGATATGGGTTCTCGCTCATCCCTAGCCTGCTCCTAGCAGCCGAGGATAGGCTGTCTTTGTAGATAGGTGAACAGGCAGCGTCAGCGCCGCGTCCGCTAGTCTGGGACGCGAGTGACGGCGCCTTCAGCCGCCGAAGACACCAGCGCCGCGTATTTCGCGAACACCCCGGTCTTGAAGCGCTTGGGCGGAGCCACGTAGCTCGCCAGTCGGCTCGCGATCTGTGCGTCGTCGAGCGCCACGGAGAGCTGATTCTTGTCGGTGTCGATGTGGATCAGATCGCCATCACGCAGCGCCGCGATGGGCCCGCGGGCCACCGCCTCGGGCGCCACGTGGCCGATCATCAGGCCTCGGGTCGCGCCGCTGAAGCGCCCGTCGGTGATGAGGGCGACGTCGTTACCCAAGCCTTGGCCGACCAGCGCCGCGGTCACGCCGAGCATCTCGCGCATGCCAGGGCCGCCCTTGGGTCCTTCATGGCGGATCACGACCACGTCGCCAGCCTTGATCTGGCTCTGCTCTACCGCGGCGAAGGCGTCTTCTTCGCACTCAAACACCCGCGCCGGGCCGCTGTGCTTCGTGCGCTCGTGCCCCGCCATCTTCACGACGGCGCCATCGGGGGCGAGGTTGCCCTTCAAGATCACCAGCCCGCCCGTCGCCTTGAGTGGTTTCTCTGCGGATACAACAACAGCCTGTCCGCTGGCCTCCTCAGCCAACGCGCCCTCTTCCCCGATGCTCTTGCCGCTGACCGTGGGCGCGCTCGCGTCGAGCAGCTTGGCCTCCAGCATGCGCTTGGCCACCAACCGAGTGCCGCCAGCTTGGTGTAGGTCGACGGCGGTGTAGCGGCCGCCCGGCTTCAGGTCGCAGATGAGCGGGGTGCGCTTTGAGATTTTGTCAAAGTCGTCGATGTTGAGCTCGACGCCCGCTTCGCGCGCGATGGCCAAGAAATGCAGCACCGCGTTGGTCGAGCCACCGCTGGCGGCGACGGAGGCGATGGCGTTGTTAATTGCCGCGCGGTTAATGATGTCGCTCGGGCGCGTCCCCGCCTTCACCAGGCGCATCACGCGCCTGCCCGCTTCGCGCGCCGTCTCAGCCTTCTCCGCGTCGGTGGCTGGCACGCCGCCGCCGAACGCAGCCAGCCCCAAGAACTCCATGGCCATGGCCATGGTGTTGGCGGTGTACTGACCACCGCAGGCGCCGGCGCCGGGGCACGCTCGCTGCGTGACTTCGTCCAGCTCGGCGTCGCTCATCTTGCCGGCGCTGTGGCGGCCGACGGCCTCGAACACGTCTTGGATCGTGACGTCGACGCCCTGAAATTTCCCTGGGGCAATGGAGCCACCGTAGAGGATCAGGCTGGGGATGTTGAGGCGGATCAAGCCCATCGCGGAGCCGGGGATGGTTTTGTCGCAGCCGACGACGGCCACCATGGCGTCGAAGCGGCAGCCGTGCCCCATCAACTCGATGCTGTCGGCGATCACCTCGCGGCTGATCAGCGAGGCCTTCATGGCTTGGCTGCCCATGGACACGCCGTCGCTGATGCTGATGGTGCCGAACTCCATCGGGGTGCCGCCCGCCTCGCGCACTCCCTCTTTAACCAGCTCGGCGAGCTTGCGGTGGTTGTAGTTGCACGGCATGGTCTCAGTCCAGCAGGTGGCGACGCCCACCAGCGGCTTCTTCAAATCTGCGTCGCTGAAGCCGATGGCGTGGAGCATGGCGCGTGAAGGTGCGCGGGAAGGGCCGTCGAGCAGGGTACGGCTCTTTTCTCGCGGATCCGGCGGCGCGTGAGGATTCTGCGGTGCTTGCGGCTTGTGTTGGGTCATTTTGTCTCCGTGAGGTACCGCTTGCGCGGCCTAATCAGCGCTTGGTTGGTTAGCGGTTCTTTGCGCAGCGGAAGCCTACCTCGACGTCGCGCAGGATCGGCGTGCGCTTGTCACGCTGCTTGCCACGGATCTGCTTGGCCTCGGTGCTCTTCCAGCTGCCGCCGCGGACGCTGTAGCTGTCGCCGCTGGCTTTGGCCTCAGCGTACGGCGCGTAGCTGGAGCTCGTCCACTCGGCTAGGTTGCCCACGACGTCGTAGACGCCCCAAATTTGCGGCGGCAGCGACCTAGTGGGGCAGGGGCCGTCGGTCTTTTTCCAGCACAGCTTGTTGGCGTCTGGAGAGTCGTTGCCCCAAGGATATTGCAAGCGGTCTTCGCCGGCGGTGGCCAGCCACTCCATCTCGGGTTCCGTGGGTAAGCGGCCACCCCGCCACTTACAAAACCGCGAGGCTTCGTCGAAGCTGACGCAGTTCACAGGCAGATCTTGCTTGCCCTCTAAGTTCTTGGCGAAGCGCGCGGTGCACAGCGCGCTGCGCTGCTCGACCTGCGCGGCGCTCAGCTTTTCTAGGGTCTGGATCGACTCTGGCGGAGCATCGCAAATCGAGTTGGTGACGCAGGCGTCGTAGCTCTCTAGGTTGACTTCAGTCGCGTCGATACAAAACGCTGAGATCGCGACCTGTGTCTGGGGGTGCTCGTCCGCCTGCCCGTGTCCGTCTGGAGAGCCCATCCGCAGCGAGCCGCCCTCAACCGCGATCATTCCCGCAGGGCAATCACCCTGAGCAGGATCGGCTGGCGTGGGCTCAGGGGTCGGGGGCGCCGCGGTGACGGTGGGAGCCCCATTCAAAGTGGGTCTTGGGGGCGGCGCCTGAGCGGCCTCCGCCGGCGCGCCGCCACACGCGTTGCCGAGCAGCGCGGCGCCTAGGCCGAGCGCTAGACCCAGCCCAGCCAGGCCCTGAGCAGTCAGGCCCTGAGCAGCCAGGCCCTGAGCAGCCAGGCCCTGAGCAGCCTTGGGTGGCGCCATCAACTTGGCGCTGCGGCGTGTGCGAGGGGAAGCCTCGAGGGCACCTGCATGGTGGCGCGCGCGGCCGGGACGCGAGTGGGTGGTCACGGTCGCGTACTTTGCCGTGTGGCCCGGGTGGGTCAAGTCGCGTGGCGCGCTGAACCGCGGTTTGCCGAACCCAGGCTTCGGAGGGCGCTCTGGGTGGTCGCACGGCGGAAAACCACGCAGGGCTAGGCCCTCCACCCAAACTGTCGGAGCGGTAGGCTTCACCCGGCGCGGTGCCGGTTAGGCGCCTGCTGGGACGTAGCGATGCCTAGGACGCGGCGCTGGGGGCTTGCGCAGCGGCGCTGTCGGCGCTGGCCTCCGCAGGCGAATGATGGGCGATGGTGAACACTGGCTGCGCTGCGATGGTCTTCTTGACCTTGCAGCCTTCGGCGGCGCGCAGGATCGCCGCGTGGTACTTCGCGGGCAGATCGGGCGGGGCCTTGACCTCGATGTGGATCGCCGTGGGCAGGTGGGTCGTCGGATCGAGGGTCACCTTTTGCCGAAGCTCTAGGCCCTCGGTGGAGAGCCCACGCGCTTGGAGAAAGCCGAGCACGTAGATGCCGGCGCAGGTGGCGCTGGAGGCCAGGAACAGATCGAACGGGGCCGGGGCCGAGCCTTGCCCGCCGACTTCGGCCGGTTGGTCGGTCTCGATCAGGCGGCCGTCGATCAGCGCGTTGACGCGCTTTCCTCCAAGAAACGTAACGAGAGTGTCCATCATGCCGAGTGAGAGCCACGGCGCCCACAAAGGGTTCGCGGCGCGCGCAGATCGCGGCTTTCGCGTGATTTCATAGGTTCGGCTACGCCAAGCGGCCAACTACCGCCGCTACGAGCGCTGGTTGGCCTCGAGCGGGCACCGGCTAGGGCTTAGGGCGGCTTGGGGCGCCAGCTGGCTGCTAGTAAGCCACGCACGCTTCGCACGCTGTGCCCTTCACGTCTTTACGCAAGTGCGCCTCACGCAACGCCACAAACTCCGGTGAGTTCCAGGCTTCCATGAACGACTGCTCAGTCAGATCCCCCATGGTCCAGTGCTTGGTCGCGTCGAAGCAGCACGCTGAGAGCTTGCCCTCTGCTGTGACGTGACCCTCGGTGAAAGCAGACCAACACGGCAGCGGCGCACGCAGCGCCCCGAGGCGGCCCTGGTTGCCAGCGGTAGGCCTAAACCCCAGCTCAGCTTCCCGGTCGGCCGCGAACGCCCCCATGGAGTACAGCGGCAGCCAATAGTGTTGGTCGACGTAGGGTTCAACACGCGCCCGGAGCAGCTCCCGCATTTTGGCCTGCTGGTCGTCGTCGTACTGGATCGACGAGGCATATAGCTTGGTCTTGAAACCATGCTCTGCCCGCGTGCCGTGCGCCTGGCGGATATTGACCAATGAGGTCTCAAACAGCGAAGCCTTCACCCCCATCACTTTTTCAAACTGCTCTTCGTCAGCCGCGTTGACTGACCACTTCAAAGAGTCCAAGCCCGCGGCCATCAACTGCCTCACCACGCTGGTCGTGGCCAGGCTCGCGTTGCTGGTCAGGAACACGTAGGGCATTTCAACGTTGTTTTTCAAATAGCGCACACAGTCGACGAGTAATGGCGCGTTCATCATCGATTCGCCCAAATAGAACACACCAATCTCTTCAACACCCGCTTCGCGCATCTCCACGGTGATGCGTTTGAACAGGTCAAAGTCCATGTCCTGGTTGGGCTGGTGCTCGCGGGTGCGCAGCGCACAAAAGCCGCACCGGAAGTTGCAGCGCGGCGAGATCTCGATCTTCACCGAGCGCGGGGCGGGCGGGGCCGCGCGCAGGCGGCGCGCGTCGATGCGGGTGATGTTGTCGATGCGTTGGGTGATCATGCCTGGTCCTTGGCCGCGGCTGGATGACGCTCTGCGCCGCTCATCCCCAGCCCTGGCGTCGAGCACGTCGTGAGTGGCTCGGCGCGCCGACTGAGCCGCCTATGCTGTCGCGCGGACCGCCAGGGTTCAAGCGCGGGGCTATTCGCCGTAGACTCGCAGCGTCGGCGCAGGCGTGTTCCACACCCCACTGAGCTGCTCGAGTAGGCTGGGGCGCCCGTGAGGTGCCTGGTTCGCGCCGAAACAACCCAGGTGCGGCGACGTGTCGCGCCGCTCTGGCTGGTGCCGGGGCTGCTCGCGGCGGAAACGCGAAAAGATTTCACGAGGCACGATGCTAGCTCTTTCTGTTAGGCTGTGAGGCGCTCGATCCAACGCGGGAAGCCGCCGTTGGTTGACGTCAACCCCCCATCGTTCAAACGCCAACTGAGTGTCGGTTTGGCCACTGAGAAGTCAGCCTATGACAGCCCAAGTCGCAGAGATCCGGTATGATGCAGAGTCGGAGCTCAGCCAGATCCTCGACCATTGCAACCAGCTTCGCCTCGGCCCGATCCCGGACGCGAGCTCCCTGCCCGAGGGCTTCGCCGGCACGTTGGGGCACTTCCCCGTTTACTTCCCCGAGGAGATATCCCACGCCGCCGGCCTGCTGCCGGTGAACATCCTCGGCGGGGGCAACAAGCTCGAAATGAAGTTCGCGGACGCGCACATGGGCTCGTTCGTGTGCTCGATCTGCCGCTCGACCACCGAGCTTGGGCTGAACGGCTCGCTGCAGGGTCTCTCCGGGCTGATCACCCACCCAATCTGCGACGCAGCCAAGCATCTGGGCGGCATCTGGGCGCGCAACTTCCCCGAGCAGCTCGCGCAAATCTTGTACCTGCCACAGAACGTAAATACGCCCGGGGCGATCCGCTATGTCGCCGCTGAGTACCAGCGGCTGCGTGGTGAGCTCGAGAAGAAGAGCGGCCGCGCGGCGACCGACGAGGCGCTGTGGGCGAGCATCCGCATCTACAACCAGAACCGGCGGCTGCTCCGAGAGATCTACGCGCTGCGCCGTGACGAGCCGTGGAAGCTCAGCTCGACGGAGTCGTACCTGTTGACGCGAGCGCGGACCCGCATGCCGTGCGAAGCGCACAACGCGTTGCTTGAGCGGGCGCTGGTGGCGATTCGACAGCGTACCTTGCCGGCGCTCGACAAGCCGCGCGTGGTGTTCCTCGGCGGTTTTTGCGAGCAGCCCCCGCTGGAGATGCTCGAGACCATGGATGACACGTGTCATGTGGTGGACGACGACTTGCTGGTGGGCCTGCGCTGGATCACCAGCGATATCCCTGAGAGCGGTGATCCGATCTGGGCATTAGCCGAGAGCTTTGTTGATCGCTCGGCGGCCAGCCCAGTGCAGCACGACGAGCGCAAGACCAAAGAGGGCTACTTGATGGAGATGATCGCGTCGAGCAAGGCCGACGCTGCGATCCTCACGGCAGCCAAGTTCTGCGAGCCCGGCCTCGACGAGCAGGTGGCGTGGTCTAAGCACCTGGATCAGGTCGGGATCCAATATCTGGTGCTGGAGTTCGAAGAGAAGATGACCTCATTTGAGCAGATGTCGATGCAGCTAGAGACCTTCGCTGAATCATTGATGTTCGCGCTCGCCTGAATAACGCGCTTGCCTAATTAAGGAGCCAAGCCAGTGACTAACCAGACCGTGCAAGAGCCGTCGCCCAACGTGGGTGACGCTGAGTTCGACCCCCGCGCCGAGGGCCAACGCTTGATGAAGGCGTGGTACACTGGTCTGGAGCAAGCGCCAGCCAACGGCGATAAGGTCGCCAATGTGTTCGTGATGGGCAACGCCATCGAGATTTTGCGCTGCTTCGATTTTCAGCTGGTCTTCCCTGAGATCAACTCCCTTCAGACAGGGGTGCGCAAGCAATCGGAGGAGTACCTCAAGCTCTCTGAAGACTACGGCATGTCGCCGGACGTCTGCTCCTACGTGAAGGCCGACGTCGGCCTGATCCTCAAGGAACAGCAGCACTCGGCGGGCTTGATCCCCCACGCGGACCTCGCCATTTCGTCGAACATGTGCAGCACGTTCATCAAGTGGGCTGAGATCTGGGAGCGCATGCTCGAGACGCCGTGTTTCGTGCTCGATCTTCCTGGGCAGCGCGGCGCCAACTGGCAGGTCCGCCCAGGCGACGCGCAGCACACCGCTGACTCCCAGTGGGTCGAGGCGCAGTTCCGCGATTTGATCACCAAGTGCGAGAAGATCACCGGCAAGCGCTTCGACCTCGACCGCCTCGCCGAGGTCGAGGAGCGGGTGAATCAGATGGTGGTGCACTGGAACAACGTGATGGAGTTGAACCGGGTCTGCCCAGCGCCCTACAACGCGATGCTCGACGGCCTGACGTACATCGGGATCATGAACGTGTACCGGGGCACGCAGGAGGGCGTCGACTACATGCGTCAGCTTGAAGCGCAGCTCCGCGCCAAGGTCGCGCGGGGGGAGGGCCGCGTCGCCGAGGAGCGCTTCCGGCTGCTGTTCTCCGGCACGCCCTGCTACGTCTCGATGCGCAGGTTGGTTGAGCTGTTTGAGAGCTGGGGCGGCGTCTTTGCCTACTCTGATTACCTCACCTTCGCGGCAGGCGGCATGGACGCAGGTGAGCTGATCTACGACACCTCGCGCCCTCTGGAGAGCCTGGCGGAGGTGACCACGCTCGCGGCCCAGCGTGGCCTGTCGAACCAGTTCTTCGCCCACGAGCGCCTAGCTACTCAGATCAAGAACTATGACGTCGATGGCATCGTGTTCCACGGCATCAAGAGCTGCCGCTTCGTGTCTTCAGGCATGGCCGATACCCGCGACTTCTTGAACAAGCGCCTGGATATGCCAAGCCTATACATCGAGTCCGACCTGATCGATCCGCGGTATTGGTCCGACGCGCAGATCAAGAATCGCGTCGACGCGTTCTTCGAGTCGCTCAATCAACGCGGCGGAGGCGCACCGCTCGGCAGCAAGCGGGTGTTACCCATGGTGAGGAGCTAGCAGTGATTTACACAAGCGGGGTCGATGTTGGATCGACACAGACCAAGGCCGTCGTCATCGACGAAAACCACAACGTGGTCGGACGCGCGCTGCTCGACATGGAGACGAGCATGGTCACCATCGCCGAGGACGCGTTCAAGGCGGCGGTGGCGGACGCTGGGCTCACCGAAGACCAGATCGCGCGCATCGCAGGCACCGGCTACGGGCGCTTCAACGTGACCTTTGGCCACGAGCAGGTCACGGAGATCAGCTGTCACGCGCGCGGCGCGGTGGCGTTGTTTCCAAACACCCGGACGGTGATCGACATCGGCGGGCAGGACACCAAGGCCATCTCTGTGAAGCCGGATGGTCAGGTCGCCGACTTCACGATGAATGACAAATGCGCCGCGGGCACTGGGCGCTTCCTCGGGGCCGCGTCGTATGCGCTGGAGATGTCTCTGTCAGAGCTTGGGCCGCTGGCGCTCAAGTCCGAGAGCCCGGTGCGCATCACCACCACGTGCACGGTGTTCGCTGAGTCCGAGATCATCAGTCACCTGTCCAAGGGGATCCTGCCTGAAGACGTCCTCATGGGAGTTCACCAGGCCATCACCAGCCGCTGCGTGTCGCTGGCTCGCCGGGTCGGTATCGAGTCAGAGGTGACGTTTACCGGTGGGGTGAGCCGCAACGTGGCCATGGTCAAGCTGATTGAAGACGCGTGTGGGATGAAGATCAACATCAGCCCTGATGCGCACTTCTGCGGCGCGTTGGGCGCTGCGCTCTATGCCCTTGAGCGTGTCCAGCAGGGCGTTACAACGCCTGATACTCAAACCACAACAGCAGTGGCTTAAGAGAGGCAATATGCTCAACGTCGTAGGCATTGACATTGGTTCTACCTATACCAAGGCGATCGCGCTGAACGAACGCCGTGAGGTCGTTGGCACTGCGGTCCGCAAGACCGGGTTCAAGCTCGCGCGGGCCTCTGAGGCGGCGTTTGACGAGCTCCTAAAGAACTGCGGACTTGAGCGCTCAGACATCACCTACGTCGCGACGACTGGCTATGGTCGTTACACCGTGCCGTTCCGACACACGCAAGTCACTGAGCTCACCGCTCACGCGCAGGCGGCGGTCCACTTGTTCCCCGACACGCGCACGATCCTCGATATTGGAGGCCAGGATATCAAGGCGATCCGGGTCGACAGCGACGGGCGCGTGAAGGCCTTCCGATTGAATGACAAGTGTGCGGCGGGCACTGGCGCGTTCCTCGAGAAGACCGCGCGCTACCTCGGCCTGACCACTGAGGACATCGGCCCTTACGCGATGCGCTCGACGGCGCCAAAAGAGATCAGCAGCGTGTGCGCGGTGTTCGCTGAGTCCGAGGTGATCAATCACTTGTCTAATGGCATCCCTGCCGAGGACATCATGATGGGCGCGATGAAGTCGCTCGGCGGCCGCGCGATCCAGCTCATGCGCCGCGTGGGCATCGAGCCTGGCTACATGCTCACCGGCGGGATGACGCGCAACGTAGCCATGGTCACCGCGCTCGAGGAGGCGCTCAAAGCCAAGTTCCACGTGGCACCCAATGGCCTCGGCCAGCTCAATGGTGCCTACGGGGCTGCGTTCTTGGGTCTGCGGCGCGTCGAGAAGCTGATCGAGGAGGGCAAGCCGATCCCACCCACTGCCGTTCAGCTCGGGCTGAGCGAGACCAAGGTAGTAAAACGCTGGTCAGCGATGGCTGCCAAGAAGAGTGTAGAACCCTGCCGAGAGACAGGCGAGTGCCCTGTCGTTACCCCCAATAGCTCGCACAAGTATTCACTGGCGACGCTGCGTTAAGAGGAAGAGTCAATGTCATCCGTCAACACCTATATGACCCAGGATCACCGCGAATGCGACAGCATCTTTGAGCGGGCCGAACAGGCCGCGCAGGCTGCCGATTTTGTCGCGCTCGAGCGCGAAGCCAGCGAATTTTTGCGGAGGATCACCGCTCACATCCAGATCGAGGAGAGCCTGTTGTTTCCAGCGTTTGAGCGCAGCACAGGCATGTCGAATGGCGGCCCGTCGGTGGTGATGCGGGCTGATCATCGCGTTATGGAGACGATGTTTGAGACCATGCGTCAGGCGGTCAGCGCCAAAGACGCCGCCGGCTACACGAAGGCGTCTCAAGAGATGATGGAGCTGTTGCAGCAGCACAATCAAAAAGAAGAGATGATGATGTACCCAATGATCGACCAGGCGTTGGGCAAGGACGCGACGCGGCTGCTCGACGAGGTTCGGGCGATGGCCGCCGCGAGCGCCTGAGGGGGCGCGCGGTAGCGAGTAGGCGGGCGGGCCTAAAGGTTCTGGCGATACGGTTACGTCCCAGGAGGAAGGTTCATTGATGGAAGAGGTACTCGCTGGCGTCCGACAGTTCGTCGCGGCGGAGATCGCGCCGCGCGCCGTTGAGGTCGACCGCACTCAGCAGCTCCCGGCTGGGCTGTTTCGCAAGCTGGGTGAGCACGGGCTGGCCGGGCTCGCGGTGCCGGAGCGTTGGGGCGGTGTCGGCGTCGATCTCGCGACGTTCGGCGCGTGCCTCGAGGCGGTCGGTGGCGCTTGTGCCTCGACCGCGTGGGCACTGCTCGCGCACTCCGCCAGCGCGAGGACGATCCTGGCGTTCGGCAGCGACGCGCAGAAGGAGCGCTTGCTGCCGGCGTTGGCCGCCGGTCAGCTCATCGGCAGCGCTCTGGCCGCGACTGAGGCGGGGGGCGGCTCGAGTCTGACGGGGATCCGCACGAGCGCGCGCCGCGACGGCGACGGCTGGGTGCTTAACGGGAGCAAGGAGTTTATCTCGCTCGCGGGCGTCGCCGACTTATTCGTGGTCATGGCGCGCACCGGCGAGGCGCCCCCCGCGCTCGGGTGCTTCCTGGTCGAGCAGCACGATGGCGGCTTCTCGGTCGGACGGCGCGAGGAGCTGCTGGGCGTGCGAGGTGTTCCGGTGGGGGGGCTCGTGTTCGCGGAGTGCAAGCTCGGTGGCGAGCGGCTGCTCGGCGCGGAGACCGGTGGCTTCGCCGTGATGGGGTCGATGGGAGCCTGGGGCATGGTGGGGGCCGCGTCCGCGGCGCTCGGCATCGCGTCCATGGCGATTGAAGAAGCGACCAGCCACGTTAAAGAGCGCGTAGTCGACGGCACGCCGCTGGCTAGCCTGCCGAGCGTACAGGCGCGGGTCGGCGACTTGCGGATAGAGATGGCCCGCGCACGGGCGCACGTCAGCCAGGCGATCCGCGACGTCGAGGGGCTCAAGGGACCGCCGGTGCCGCTGTTTATGGCGAAGCTGGCCACCACCGAGAGCGCCGTTCAGGTGGTCGATCGCTGCGCCACGCTGTACGGTGCGGCAGGTTACTCGCGTGCGCTCCCCGCCGAGCGGCGCGCGCGTGACGTGCGTGCCTTCACCATGCACTGGGGCAACAATGAAGTTTTCCGCGCGACAATTCGCAAGGGTTCGCTAGTCTAGCTTATCCCCGCTCCTGCCTTGGAACCCGCCACTTATGACTACCCATCTACACCTCACACGTCTGCTTGTTGGTTCCATGGTCGTCGCAGCCCTCGGCGCGGCTTGCGGATCCGGTAGCGGAGACACCGTTGGCAATGGCGGCTCCCTCTCGTGGGGCGCTGGGACAGGCGGCGCCGCGGCGGGTGGCTCCGCGACGGGCGGCGCTGCAGGCTTCGGGGTAGGTGGGCTGATCACGGGTGGCCAGGGCGGCGCCGTGACGCAGACGTTAGTGATCGAGCCTGCGAGCCCGGTCATCGCGACGGACGGCGCGCCGAAGACGCTCCAGCTCGAGGCGAAGCTCGACGGCACCCCCGTCGACTCTGCGGTTTGGGCGACCGACGACGTCGTCATTGGCACCATCGCCCCGACGGGCCTGTTCACCGCCAACGGGCTCACCGCGGGTCAGGTCAAGGTGACCGCGCGCTTCGGGACGTCGGAGGCGACGACGATGGTCACCGTGAAGGTCTCGGCGACGCAGAACGTCGGCGGCGTGAGCGACGCCGACAAGGACCTGCTGCGCGCCGGTGGTTCGTCTGCGGAGAGCCCCTTCAAGTGGCTCTACCCCTACGACAAGACCGTTTTTCCGCGAGGACTCGCGGCGCCGGTGCTTCAGTTCGGGGGTGGAGCAGCCGAGGCTCTCCGCGTCACCCTGGACGTCGGAGACTTCCACTACGAGGGCTTCTACGGAGCGAGCAATCCCGTGCGGATCGCGCTGCCTGAAGATGTCTGGGCGGGCGCGGCGCAGAGCACCGACGCCAGCGCCGCCCTCAGCGTCAGCGTGTCGAAGCTGAGCGGGGGGGTCGTGAGTGGGCCGCTGACCCAGACGTACTCAATCGCCCAGGGCAAGCTCAAGGGTTCGATCTATTACAATAGCTACAACTCAAAGCTCGCTGGCGGAGGCGCGATCTTGCGGGTGCAAGCTGGCCACGACGCCGAGGTGATCCAGGGCGGCTGCACGGTGTGTCACTCGGTGAGCGCGCACGGAAACCGCATCGCCACCGGGCTGAGTTGGAGCGCGGGCACCAGCCCTCCCACGATCAACGGGCAGGGTAACCCCGTCCAGAGCGGCACCATCGACATCGCCGCCGATGGGACGGGGACGCCGGTCTACAGCGATCCCGACGGACGCAAGTTCTCCTTCGCTGCGCTCACCCCGGACGGCGCCTTAGCGCTCACCAGCGCCGTCGCGCCGGGCAATCAAATCCGCGGGCTATCTGGGCTGATGCCGTCGGCGCTCCTGGACGCCACGACGGGCGCCACGATTGACGTGCCGAGCTTCACCGGTCAGGTCAAGTACGCGGTGACGCCGCAGTTTGCGCCAGACGGCTCCAAGCTAGCCTTTAGCTGGTACCGCGATGGCAGCGCCGACAACAGCCACGTCATCGCGACCATGAGCTACGACGGCGCCCAGACGCCGCAGCTGTTTGGCGCGCCGGAGATCGTCGCCCAGAGCGCGAGCATCATCGGGTGGCCGAGCTTCACGCCCGACGCGCAGACGCTCTTTTATCACGAGGGCGACGGCTTCGACACTGAGAACCGGCACGCGGACATCCGCCTGGTCGACCTCGCGACGAAGACGGTGAGCGCGCTCGAGACCCTCAATGGCTCCACTGGCGGCGTGACTTATCTTCCGTACGGAGAAGCCGAAGAGGGGCACCTCAACTACGAGCCGACAGTGCTACCGCTGCCCGTGGGCGGTTACTACTGGGTCGTGTTCACCAGCCGCCGCGCCTACGGCAACACCATCACCGCTACCACCGGCAAATTCGTCGAGAACAGCACGCGAAAGAAGCTGTGGATCGCCGCCATTGACATGACCGGAGCGCCGGGCGCCGATCGCAGCCACCCTGCCTTCTACCTGCCTGGTCAGGAGCTCGACGCTGGGAACATGCGCGGCTTCGCTGCCTTCGATCCGTGTAAGGCCGACGGGCAGAGCTGTGAGTCTGGGGCCGACTGCTGCGGTGGGTTCTGCCGACAGACAGGTGCCGGTGACGCGGGGGTGCCCACCCTGGAGTGCGTGCCGCCGCCCAGCGGGTGCTCAAACGAGGACGAGAAGTGCACCACTTCTGCAGACTGCTGCGGCGCCGCTCAGGGCTTCATCTGCATCAACCAGCGCTGCGCTCAGCCCGGCGTGAAATAGGTCACAGCGAAATAGGTCACGGTGAGCCAGGGCTTGGCTCAACTTGACCCAGCTTGGCGAAGGTCGGAAGTCGTTGTCGCAGCCTGGCCCAAGACCCCCTGCAAATACAGGCTCGGTGGGTTGGCCCAAATCCTGCTGAAGGCGCGAGCATATGCTGACGAATAGCCTCTCCAATCGCGTTTTCTCTATGGGTCTGTTGGCACTGCTCGCTGGTGCCAGCGTCGCCTTCGCCGGGTGCGCTGACGAAGCTGGCGACGAGCAGCCCAGTGGCCCCAACAACGTCGACCTCGCCCGCTCTGAGCTCGACCACGACACCAACCCTGACGTGGCCGACGCGGACGCGGAGGCCCTCGTCGACGGCAACACGGCGTTTGGGCTCGATCTGTTCAAGCGGCTAGCAGACGCGGCGCCGGCGGAGAACCTGGTCGCCTCACCCATCAGCGCGACGGCCGCGCTGGCGATGACCTATGCCGGCGCTCGCGGCGACACCGCGACCGAGATGGCCGCGGCGCTCCACTTCGATCTCGCCGCCGACAAGCTGCACCCGGCCATGAACCAGCTGTCCATGACCCTGGCTGGGCGTAACATCGCGCCGCACCAGACCGACGAGGGCGAAAAGAGCCTTCAGCTTAGCCTGGTCAACTCGCTCTGGGCGCAGAACAGCTACCCGCTGGTGCCTGAGTTCCTCGACGCCCTCGCCGTGAACTACGACGCCGGGGTCCGCTTGCTTGATTTCGCCGGTGACGCAGACGGCTCGCGCGGCGTGATCAACGACTGGGTCAGCGCGAAGACCAACGACCGCATTCAGGATCTGTTGCCTAGCGGATCCATCGGCAACACGACGCGGCTCGTCCTGGTCAACGCGCTCTATTTCTACGGCAGCTGGGCGACCGCATTTGACGTGGATCAAACCCGCACTCAGGCATTCCACGGCCTCGCGGGTGATGTCCAGGCGCCTACCATGCACGCCGGGATGGAGCTGCAGTATGCCGAGGGCGCGGACTATCAGGTGGTGGATGTCCCGTATGACGGCGGAAAGCTCGCCATGCGGATCGTGCTGCCTGCCACGGGTCAGCTCGACACCGTGCGCACCGCCATCACCTCGGAGTGGTTGGCTCAGGTGGACTCCAGCATGAAAGCGCGGCCGGTGGATCTGAGCCTGCCAAAGTTTAGCTTCAGCTGGGGGACGACCTCGCTGAAGCCCGCGCTGGAGGGGATGGGGATGACCAGCGCCTTTAGCCAGCAGGCTGACTTTTCAGGTATGAACGCGGACAACGAGCTCTTTATCGGCGACGTCTTGCAGCAGGCCTTTATTGGGGTGGATGAGGCTGGCACCGAGGCGGCGGCGGCGACCGCGGTGATTGTGCTTGGCAACGGCATCCCCGAGGATCCTGCGACCTTCACCGCGGACCGCCCGTTTGTGTTCTTCATCCGCGACGCTTCCGGCAGCGTGCTGTTCTCGGGTCAGGTCACCGACCCTACGAAGTAGCGCGAGCCTTCAGCTCACCCATCGTCTGAACTAACAAGCGCGCGTGGCAGTGCCTCGCGCGCTCCGCGTTGACGTTTAGCTCCGCACGAAGTCCCCACAAGCGCCAACAGGCGTCCGGCCCAGGCGTACAGCGTGCTAGCCTAGGCGGCGCTGGGGGAGGCGCTCCAGCGCTCACCCTAACTGCGGAGTCGATGATGCGCGCTGCCGTTCGAAACCTGAGTCGTGGAACAGGCGCCCGGGTAACCCGCGCGTTGGCTACTTCCGTGGTCCTAGCGCTCACGCTGGGTGTGGGGTGTGGGGAGTCAGGGAGCGCGGGTAGCTCAGGGAGCGCGGGTACCGCAGGGAATGCTGGTAGCGCTGGTAGCTCGGCGGCTGGCGGTACCGCAGGGAGCGGGGGTGGTGGGGGTACTTCGGGGCATGCTGGAACTGCTGGTAGCTCAGGCAGCGGCGGCAGCTCGGGGAATGCTGGTAGCTCAGGCAGCGGCGGCAGCTCGGGGAATGCTGGTAGCTCAGGCAGCGGCGGCGACTCGGGTGTTGATGGGGGGACCACCGATTCAGGCGGTTCCAGCGGCTGTGTCTACCCGACGTCCTACGATTTCATCGCGAAGCTCCCGCCCAAGCCGTCCTCGGCGCCGGCGGCGGTTCCCTACCTCGGCTCATGGTCGGAGCCAGACTTCGGCACCACGGTGCGCCGGATGAGCACGCTCGCCGCCTTCGGGGAATCCACTGAGGCCCGCCACGGCTACAGCCGTCGCCCGGCGTACAACGCCGACGGCTCGATGGTGATCATCGCGTACCGCTTTGTAGATGTCGCCAGCGGCGCGATCATCCGCCGGCACCCCTTCAGCAAGGAGCGCTGGTCGGCCTCGGACCCCGATGTGCTCTACGGCATTCACGGTGGCGACGGAGATCTGTATCGCTATCAGGTCTCCACGGAGCAGATGACCAAGATCTGGAGCTTTGAGCCTGGCGCGGACATCGGCGCGGGCGAGGGCAACTTCTCGAATGACGACCGCCGGGTCGTAATCGCTGACGGCGACACGCTGTACAGCCTCGACATCGGCGCGGAGACGGTGAAGGGAGGGACGCCGAACCCCACGCTGCTCGGCAGCCTCCCCACGCCGGCCCAGTACAACTGGGTGAGCTTCTCCCAGCTGGGCCAGTACATCGTGGTGGAGCAGGACCACGTCGGCCTGACTCGGTATGACGCCGACTTCACGCACCCGCTGCAGCTCGCCTGGAAGCTGAATCAAGTGGCGGGTCTCCCGCGAACCACCCACGGTGACTTTGCCTTGGATGACCGAGGCAGAGACGTCTTCGCCATGATCTCGTGGGACTACTTCTCCTACATTGATGTCGCTGACGGCTCCTACGTGCAGCTCGGCGCGACAACAGCGAGCCCATCGTCACAAGGGGCCGGGCACGGGCACGTCTCTGGCCGCGCCTATCGCCGCCCTGGCTGGATCTACAGCTCGACCAACCCGGGCCGTGTGGTCGCGGTGCGCCTCGGTCGGGTGCCTGGCGCAGCCACCAGAGTGGGCGAGTATGGAGAGACCGTTCACCCTGGCGTCGCCGAGATCGAGCAATACGGGTTCCACTTCAGCAGCTCGACCACCTATGGAGCGCAGCCGAAGGCCGTACCGAATCCTTGCGGTACCAGTGTATTGGCGACGAGCGACATGCACGGCGAGATCAACGACTACGAGTTTACCTTCCCTCAGTGAGGGCGGGCGGGGGGGCAGGGACGAGCGAACCGAATCCCTGCGGTACCAATATGTGCCTCTCGAGTCTCATTTTGGGCGCGATATCGGACCGGGCCGAAAGCTCCACGGTAGTCACTTATGAGATTCCTCAGGGCAACATAATCTCCGCTAGCACGCAGCCTTGATCACGTCCGCGAGCCGCGGTGCCTCGGCCACAGGCACATCGATGGTCTTGCGTGCGTAGGGCCCGGCGGTCTCGCGCGTGATGGTCAGCGCCAGCACCGGTGCCCAGTCGGGTCCGGGCGTCCAAACCAACAGCGTGGCATCGCTGAGGGCCACCTCCCCTTGAGTCTCGTCGCGGAGCCAGGCGTCCACCGCGCCTGCCAGCTTGGGCATATCCTGGGGCAAAATCGCGATCTCACCATGCTCCGTGATTCGTCCCCGCTGCTCATGCACGACCAGGATGACGTAGCCGTCATCGGCGATATGGCTTGAGATCTCTTTCACCTCTTTCACACGACTCCACCGCTCCTCGAAGCGCGCAGCGGGCAGCTGAGGGCCAGCGGGCGCCTTGGTCAGCGGCAGCTACGACGGTATCCGAACGGAACTTTGTCACTGGTCTGCTGTGATCGGCGCGCACACCCCGATCGTCGATGGGATCGTATCGAGTGCGTTGATTGAAGTGCCAGTCGCCCACGCGCCGAGGGCGTCGTGCAGGGTGAGGGGCGTGCCGCCGGCGTTCTGCACGCTGGCGTTCCCCGTGGCGGCGACCCCGAACCACTGACTGTTGAGCAGGGCGATGTGCTGCCCGCAGTTGCTAGCGTACGCGCCTGGCGCCTTGGTGATGGCGGACTTCTCCTCCGCGTTAGTCGTCACACCGGCGAGACGCTCCATGCTCGTGCGCGTCCACCTCGCGTACTGGTCCAGCGTGGCACCGGCCGCCGCAAGATAATTGTAGGCGACCGGATCGGTGAGATCTTGCCGGGTGAAAAACGGTGTCGTGGTGTGGTTGAGCTGGACGTGGCTGGTGAGTGCGCAGAGATAGGCGTCCTCGCCAGGGTGCGCCGTGACGCAGCTCTCGTCAGCGAAGCCCCGATAGAGCGTGCCGCGGGTGTCGGTCCATTCGCTCTTTAGTCCGGCCACGTACTTGCTCGCGACCGCGGAGTCGTCAATGTCCTCGGGTATCGGCAGATAGATTGAGTCAAACATGCCGAACGCTTTCGCCCCGGGCACCTCGCTCGCCCACCAATCGAGGGTCTGGCTGAGCCCGTTCGAGCCGGCCGAGCTGCCAGAGAAGAGCACCTCCGTCGCGTTCGAGAGGGAGGGCAGAGCCTCTGCCCCGTCGTCCGACTTGGCGCCCTTGGTGAGCTCATCCGCGACGGCCGCAAGGATGTCGTGACCGCGGAAGTGCAGGCGATAAGGCACGTTGGCCCCCGCCGGATCGCTGAGCACCGCGTCGGAGCGTCGCCCCAGCCACGAGTCGGAGCTGCAGTAATAGATGTAGACTTGGTTGGCAGGCCCAAAAGCGTTGGCCGCACCCCGCGAGAAGATACCGGTCCCGGTTGAGGACGGCGGCGCGAACCTGGAGCTCATCTTCGCTGCGTCGTAATGGATCCCACACCATCGCTCGAGGCAGACGTCGTAGTTGCTGCATGACCCGCCAGCCTGCATGTGGATCACCCATTTGTTCGCTGCGGCCGGTGTGCTTGCTTTGCGCAGGTACATGATCGCTGGCGTGCCATCGTTACATACGGCGTTCGGGTAGCTGCTGAGCGTGAGCTTGTGCAGGGCGTTGCCAGGCGCCACGCCGTTGCCGGGCGGTTTGCCTCCCGGGCAATGCCCATCCAACGCGTCGCCGATGAGCGGTACGGTCGTCGCATCGCCTCCCACTCCGCCGCCCGCATCGCCGCCGACACCACCACCAGCCGTGCCGGCGCTGCCTCCAACACCACCGCCAGCCGTGCCGGCGCTGCCTCCAACACCACCGCCAGCCGTGCCGGCGCTGCCTCCAACACCACCCCCCGGTCCGGTGCGCGCCTCAGTATCAGAACACGCGATCACCGACGCGAGGGCGGTGCCAGCGGTCAGGAGACACGCTACGCGAGAGGGCATGCGGGTAAAACGCATCATGGGCTCCTGGTTTGTGAGCTCGCTCAGAGACACACAGCGACGCGACGGTGGCTAAAGGCATATTCGTGCGTCGCGTGAAACGCAACGGGTCATTGCTGACGTGCGCGCAAGGTAGCGCTCGACGGACCTGAGGCAGCCTGGGTGTCTACTGCTCGTCAGCGCAGAGGTGCGGAGAAGGTTGCCCGTCACTACCCGAGACCCTCGAACTCGTAAGATCCGCACGGAGGCGAACAAGGTGCCAGCGACGCAGCGCGAGGTCGACCTGCAGTGAGTCGTCGTAAGCCGCCTGACTCTCGCAGCACCGCCGGGAGGTTCGACGGTCAGCCCGGCTCAAACCGCCAGATCTGCGGCGCGAGATCGTTGCACCACCACTGCTGCACGTTGCCGCCTGCTGCGGTGGAGCCGGCGGCGACGTCCAGGCACTGGCTGGCGTCGGGTCGAGCGAGGCGGTAGTAACCTTGGCCGACGTTTTCGATCCGCCAGAGCTGCGCGTCGCTGCCCGTGCACGGGCGCTGGACGATGTTGGCGCCGGCGTCGTCAGTCTCGACGGTCAAGCACGCGCCGCTCACTGCCGCCGCCAGGGTCGCGTCGCCGCCGCTGGTCATCGACACCGTCCACGCCTGGGCCGACATCCCATTGCAATCCCACTGCTGGATGTTGGCGCCCGTCGCGGTGGAGCCGCCTGCGACGTCGAGGCACTTGTTGCTGTGCAGGCTGCGCAGCCGGTAGGTCGCGCCGCTGCCCACGCCGGTCGCCACCCCCGTACCGCGAAGCGGCCCGCGGGCGAAGTGCGTGCGGCATTGGCCATCGGCGTCGTGCTTGGACGCGAGCTCGAGCGCGACCGTGCCGTCGTTTAAGGGCAGGATGGACGAGCTGTAGTTGGGACAGTAGTTGTCGTAGGCGTCAGGCACGGGAACCGGCGCGGGCAGCATGTACCAGTTGCCCTGGCCACCCTCGGTGTTGGCGAAGAGCACGCGACCGCTCTCGCCGCTGATGTTGTCACCCGCGAAGGCGAGCTGGCCGACCAGAAAGAAGCGCCCGCGCCCCGGCGTGTCGCTCCAGGCCAGGGCGGGGGCGTGGCGGAAGGTTTGGCCGTCGAGGGTCGTGGGACGCAGTCCCGGATCGCTGGGGGCGCCCCAGCTCCAGCCGTCGTCGGACATGCGCAGCCGCCCGGTGCACGCGTCGGTGCCGCAGATTTCGTAGGACATGACGAAGGGGCCGCCGGGTGGCCGCCGCACGACGGGCATGCCTGGACGAGCACCGTGCGGAATCATAGCGACCGTGTCGTGGTGCCCGTCCCAGCCGACGCCGTCGGTGGTGCGCGCGGCGACCAGCTTTTGACTGTGCGCTGGATCGGTTTCGTCGGAGTAGTGGCAGGCGACGCTGCCGTCATCGAGGCGGGAAAATTCGGGCTCCCACAAGCCACCTTGAGCACGCTGCACCGCCGCGGTGACGACGGTGGACTGTCGCGCCCACGTGCGCCCGCGATCGGTGCTGGCCCACACGGGGATCGACATGGGCGCGCCCGGCGTATCGCCGCCCACCGACGCGGACCACAGCAACGTGCCCGTGGGCAACGCGCCGAGCGGCGTGGGCAGCTCGAACAAGGTCGCACAGCACAGGCCGCCGCTGGCGAGGTCGTCGTCGATGTGGCCGACGACCGCGAAGGTCACGCCGCTGTCGGTGCTCTCGAGGATCGTGCCGCCAAGGCGACCGCTCGGTTGGGGCGCGACGACGGAAGCGATGACCGTCCCGTCCGCCAGCGCGATCGCGCGCGGATAAAAGCTGGCGCTTTCGGTCAACGGCGTCACCGGCGTCGACAGGGGTGGGGGCGCAGCGCCGTCGGGCGTAGCGCCATCAAGCGTGGCGGCATCGGGCGTGGCGCCTCCATCTCGCGTCCCGCCTGCGTCCTGCGTCCCGCCTGCGTCCCGCGTTCCGCCTCCGACGCCGCCGCTGGCACCTACACCGCTAGCGCCCTCCCCACCCGAACCCGCTCCTCCTGCGCCTCCACCCGGTCCTGCCTCGCCGCTACCTGCGCAGGCCGACAGGGTCGCGAGCACCACTGGCAGCATCACGCGGACGAGGATCGAGAGCGTACTTTCCATCGCCTCACGCTGGCCTGAAAGCGCGCTGCTGGCCTGTCTGCTTCGGCCGATGACTGGTCATTTTCAGCCAGGCATGTTTGGCCGGAAATGACCATGCGGTGTCCGGACTAGCTAGACGCTCTCGACGGCGGGCGGCGATAGTGGACGCACTCAGGGTCTCTGCTGCGCGGGATCCCCTGAGCTCTTCGGCACAAGCAGGCCAGGCCGCGAGCGCGCATCCGTGCTCGCCGTGCAGAGGACGGACAGCGCGCTCCGACTCAACGTGCACATGCACGCACTCGTGCTCGACGGCGTCTACGTCCACAAGAACGGGGACCCAACGGCACCGCTCGAGTTCCGCGAGCTCGACGCGCCCACGCACGCGGACGTTGCGGAGATCGCGTCACGCACTGCGACCCGCATCGAGAGCATCCTCAAAACGCACGGGCGCAGCCTCGACCCGGAGCTCGGCGAGCAGGAGCTGCCGGAGCTCTGCTTTGACGAGCCGGGGCAAATACATATCGCGCAGGACCGCCTCGAGCGTCAGGAGAACGGCAGGCTCGAGCTCATCTTCAAGAAGGTGTGGCGCGACGGCACGCGG
>CAZKDY010000017.1:37565-147988 GCA_964551615.1 uncultured Polyangiaceae bacterium | reverse complement strand
GAACCTGTGTGCGACTCCAAAAAGGTACAGGGCGCCCGCCGGCAGCCCGGTGTCGTGTGAAGAAGTACGCCGTTTGCAGTGGTTGGGTGCCGCCGGAGCGGGGGGAGGCAACTTGGGTGCTACATTACCTGACTCGGATCAACGAAGCATTGACGGAGCAGGATCTGTTTGAGGCGTTGGGCGAGGCAGCCCCCGAGGCGAAGGAAGCGATCATGACACTCGCAGAACAATGGATGGCGCAGGGCGAAGCCAAAGGCCGTGTAGAAGGCCGTGTAGAAGGAGAGCGTCGGGTGCTTGAGCGACAGCTGCGGCGCAAGTTCGGAGACGCGGTGGACGAGTCGGTGCTGAGCCGCCTGAATGCGGCGAGCGAAGAGCAGCTGGCCGAGTGGGCCGACCGGGTGCTCGACGCCGAAAGCCTGGAAAAGCTCTTCAGCTAACGACCACTGACCGGTCTCCACCGAGTCCTTCGCCCCCGCGAAGCGCTGCTCGAGGAGACCGGCCCCGTCTCAACGCGCGGAGGCACGCGGCGCGCCCGGCGAGCAACTCAGCGGCTGCGGTGACCTGCTACGTTGGCGCTGGGCCGCACTGCGACCGAGCGATGGCCTGTACGAGCTCACCGTTGAAGGCTACACGCCCAGCGTGGTCTTCACCTTAGCGGTAGAGGAGCCGCCAGAGCCCACCGATCCGTTGGATCCGTGTTGCATCAGCCTCGTGCCTGGCACGCGCAAGGCCGGCATCGGCGTGGCCTCGCCGCCGAAGAGCTTTCCGCGCCCGCCGCTGCCCGCCGTCGACAGAGAGGGTTGTATTACTTCCGCATGGAGTGTCCACGCGGGCGGCTACGTGCTGGTGCCCTCTGCCGATGCGGCTTACGTAGAGCTGTGGCGCATTTAGGCCCGCCCGCCTGCCAAGCCCGGTCGCTGGCGAGGCTTGGTCGAGAACCGGAGCGGAACATACGCGGGTATTTGAGCGCCGATTGCGCAGACCAAACGAAGCCAGCGGCCGGGCTCGGCAGGCGTCGTGACGGTTAAGATACCGGGGATGCAACACTCCCTCATTCACATACTACCACACGGATAAGCTTCAGCACGCTGTCCAAGTCAGCGTGCACCTGCCGAGCCGGCACACGCAGCGTGCGGTACCCGAGCCGAAGCAGGAAGTGATCTTGCTTGGCGTCAGCCGCGCGAGACCGGGCATGCTGCCCGCCGTCAACCTCCACCATGAGCCGGAGGCGCCGCGCGCTGCGGGCGCCGCGGCCACTTCGGACAAGCGATCTGTCCTGCCATCACCTAGTCAGGATCTGGCGGGCCCCTACACTCAGCCCTGGGCTTCGCGCCAACCCATGGGGAGCCGATGATGGGAGGACACATGACCGCAGCCACGGCTACGCTAGCAAACGCCGCCAAGCCGCCGATCAAGGTTCGGCGCATGAACTTTCAGTTCCCCGACTCGTTGCCGACGTTCTGGTTCGATGACAACCCGCTGCTCACCGCGACGCTGTCTGCGTTGGCGGTGGCGTTTCCGCCTGGAGAGCGCTACTTCATCGCCAGCGTGCGCCACTTCTTGCCCCAAGTGGACGACCCTGAGCTGCTGGCCCAGGTGCGTGGCTTCGTGGGGCAAGAGGCGAACCACACCAAGGAGCACGTCGCCTTCAACAAGTTCCTGGATGGGCGCGGCTTTCCGGCGAGCGCGATGGAGAAGTGGGTGTCGGGCCGCATCGCCAAGCTTCAGAAGCGATCGACCCCCGAGGCGAATCTGGCCCGCACCGCGGCGCTCGAGCACTTCACGGCGATCTTGGCCTCGGTGCTGCTCGAGAACCCCGACATCTTGGAGCGGATGTCCCCCGAGGTCGCGCGGCTCTGGGCATGGCACGCGATTGAAGAGGTCGAGCACCGCTCGGTGGCCTTCGATGTCTACAAGCAGACCGTCGACGATGAAGCCCTGCGGCTGCGGGTGATGCGCGCCACCACGGCGCTGTTCCTCAGCGCGAACTTCGTGCGAACACTCATGCTGCTGCGGGTGTCGGGCCGGTTATGGGACGTGAGGTCTGCCCTCAAGGGCCTGAACCTGCTGTGGGGTGAGGCTGGGCTATTTCGACAGGTGGTGCCGCTTTACCTCGAATATTTCCGTAAGGATTTTCATCCGTCCCAGCTCGACAGTCGAGCGTCCTTGGACGCGGCAAAGCTGCGATATTTGGGGGAGCGAGCCGCTTTGTAGTTAGAGCCTAGGCTGCGTAGTTAGGGTCTACGCTCTGTAGCTAGCCCAGGCTCGCTAGCCCAGGCTCGCTAGCCCAGGCTCGCTAGCCCAGGGCAGCCGGGCAACCCGAACACCTGCGCACAAACTACAAGACTTTGGCTGCGGCGAGATCCGGCGCAGCGCCTGGCGAGGTCAGCGGCCGGTGTCATCCAAGCGTTCTCGGCTGCGGTATTGACTCGGCGTCTGCCCCGTCCAACGCCGAAACGCCCGAGTGAAGTTGGCTGCGTTCACATAGCCCAAGAGATCAGCTACTTCGTGGGCGGTCAGACGTGAGTTGTCGAGTAGCCGCAGCGCCTCTCGGCGCTGGGCCGCGTCAACCAACGCTGAGTAGCGCGTGCCCTCAAGCTGTAGGTGGCGACGCAAGGTGCGCGGCGCCATGCCTAGACGCCTCGCCATCTCGTCTAGGCTGGGATAACCGTGGGCACCAGGCTTTAGCTCTGCTCGTAGCCGCGCGCTCAGTCGTTGATTACTTAGGCCACGCTCTAATTCTTCGCGGATACACCACTGCGTGGCTGCGTGCAGGCCCACGGGGTTCGACATTGAGAGCGGCGTATCCAACAGCCAAGTCGGGAAGCGAAACTGGCTGGACGGCCTGTCAAACCCCACGCGGCCGATCCGCTCGCGCAAATAGCCGCTGTGGTCCGGCTCTGGGAAGTCGAACCACACCTCTGTGCAGCCCGCTGCTGCTGGGGCTATCGCCATCACGCCGCGGTACATCGAGACGAACGAGATCTCCTTGATCATCGCCTGTTGCTGGGCTGTGATCGGCAGGTATACGTCGATGTCAACCCAGGAAATTTCCTTGCGGATAGTAGCGCTGATGTTGGACGCGCGGCCGATCAGGTGCCAGAAGCGCTGCAGGATTTCAATCGCCTCACGCACGGTTGAGCTCGACAGGATGGCGTAGCCCACGCTGCCAAGAGCTGTCGGGGGCAAGCGCCACCCGATCTCCGTGGCCAGGGCTTGGAGGTTCAGCTTCTCCTGCACGACCTGAGTCAATCGCAGGTGCTGGCCGAAGCTCAGGCCTGACTCAGCGATTCGGCTGGGTGTTATGTCGATGCTCGCGCTAGCCAAGGCGTCCTGGGCAGCTAGCCCGCGCTCACCTGCGATCTCCAACAGGGTCATGGGGATGATCCCTGGGATGAACCAGTGCTTCCAGTCGGCGCTTGGGCTGTTAGTCATGCGGGCGAGGGGGTGGAATCAAGCGCTAGAGCGCCGGGTCTCCGTGGAGCTGGACGAGCGCCCCTCTAAGATCCCGCCTTCTACGGTCAGCGCGATCAGCAAGCCGGCGTCGGCGAACAGGCTCACCAGCGGGGTGGTGAGCTCGTCGTCGCTCCAGCCGACTGAAAATGGCTCCTGGCTGGTGCTGCCGGGCTCGCCCAAGTCTCGCACCCAGAGCTTGCCCTGGGTGGCGACCCACTCGCGCCCCAACACATCGACGGCTACCGCCGAAATATCCGGCTCGCCGGGCAAGCTGGTGAGCTGTGTGCGAGGTGGACCCGGAGCCGCCGCCTCGTAGCGCACGACCGAGCCAGAGCTCCCACCAGCCAGCCCAAAGCCCCGCTCGGCGAGCGCCGCGGCGCTGACCATCGCGCGCCCCGGCGGCGACGGCAACTCAATCAGCTCCCACAACAGGGGACGAAACAGCGCGAGGTACGGCGACCCAGCGCGTGAGCGGCCGACTACCAGCCAGGCGTCGTCGGCCACCCTGGCGCACGAGGCGAGGTAGCGCGCCTCGACCGGCATCGGCTTCAGCCATCGCCCCGCGGAACAGGTTTGCAGGACGGGCCCGCTCGGGGTGAGACCAACCAAGACGAAGAGATCGTCCGGGTCGCCGCTGCAGTCGATGGGCTCCGCCTCAAGTAGCGGAGGCGCGATGGGGCGTGGGCGCTCAAGGGCGGAGTAGATGGCGAGCTTTGAGGTCGCGTCGCACAGCAGCCAGTCGCCTGGGCCCAGGCGGTGTACGATCTGCGTGCTGCTGCCGCGTAGCTCAAGCGTCCCCGGAGCCGCCGCCCAGTCGTCGCCGTTCCAGAACTCAAGGCCCACGGTGGTGGACACCAGGCACTGTCCATCGCTGCCCCACGCGGCGCTGCGGATTACCCGGTCACCTCCCGGGTGCCGCATGGACCAGCTCCAGTGTCGCGGGTCAAGCGAGGCGTTCACGCTCACCACGCTCTCGACCCGCCGCGCCGCGCTGCGTGAGCCGGTGGATCGACTCGCCAGCCAGGGCAACAACATGGTGGCGAGGGTGTTGGCCCGCTGCGGCCGCTGGTTTACAGCTACCACCGTCGCCGCACGGATCAGTTCGTCGATGGCCGCGCAGGCGACGGGATCGCGCTTCAGCGCAGCGCACAGCGCTGGGCAATCCAGGAGCTGTCGCCGGTTCTCGGTGTCGCGCGCCAGCAGCAAGCAGTCGGTCGCGCTCTTGACTGGGAAGTAGTCCTCGCCGGTCAGAACGTAGAAGGCGAGGGCTGCCAAGCTGAACACGTCGCTCCAAGGTCCAATGCCCAGGGGATCTTCGAAGGTCTGCTCAGGCGCAGAGTAGCCTGGCGTACCGAACGCGACGTCGCCGAACGTCACGTTCACGCCCTCCGCCCGCGCGATGCCAAAGTCTGCGATCTTGAACAACTCTGACTCGCCAAAGCCGCAGCACAAAACGTTGCTCGGGCTCAGATCGCGGTGCACGACGCCCACCTCGTGGATCGCCGTGAGCCCGCTCGCGATGCACTGGATGGCGCGGGCTGCGCGGGCCACATCGAACGCCTCACCGGTCTCGTTCAAGCTGAAGTTCATGCGCTGAAACAGCGTCGTGCCCTCGGCGCCGCCATGAATGTACTCGAGCGCCAGCCACGGCACCTGTACCCGCTGGCGGCCGATTTGCTGCTCTAGCTCACCGGTGTCGATCAGCCGGACCACGCAGGGGTTTGGGGGCACCTGCTCGTTCAAGCGGCCGAGCGCGACCGCTTCTTTGCGGAACGAGGCGAGCGCGGTCTCGCCCTCTCGGAGCATGGTCTCTGGGCGGGTGATTTTCAGCACGACCGGCGTACTGCCGCGGGGCGAGTGTCGCGTGGCGAAGTAGGCGATGGCCATGCCGCCTTCACCGAGTTGGCGATCGAGCGCGTAGCTCACCCCCGGGACCAGCTCGGAGGCGATGGTTCGCTTGCCAGCAGCCGGGTGGTGGTTCGACACGGCCGCAAGCGTAGCGGAATGTCTTTCGCGGCGCATCGACGCTAGCGTTTTTTGGCTGAATTCCCGCCTGAAACCGCCCACCGCGGGCGTGAGCGGTGGCCTACCCGGACCACAGGCCAGCCTCAGCTAGGGGTGGCGTTGCTGGGTGGTCGTGGGTCAGGGTCATACCCGCGCGATTGGAACGCGCGGTCCTGGCGTCACCTCGAGATCTTGGAGGGACGTGAACTGCTCTCCGTCAATGATCGGTGACAGCAGCTCCTGGCCTTGCGCGCTGATCTTCATCAGCGTACCGGCGACCTCCCGCAAGTTCTGGCTCTTAATGGTCCCCCCGCGCACCAAATCCGGCACCGCACGGATAATTTCCCAAGGGGTGATGGCGCCGGCTTGAAAATGCAGCTGGCCGTCGCTGGCAGCCAGCGGGAACACACGAAACACCCCGCCCAGGGACACATCGAACGCGCCCGCGTGCAGCGCGCCGTGGAGCGTGGTCGCGAGGGTCTCGCCGTCCAGTTCGACCTGCGCGGCGGTGGGCCGGAAGAGCGTCTTGGCGTAGCGCTGCAAGCTCTCGGTGTGGGGTACGTCGAGCGCCGCGGCGAGCTGAGAGGCGATGGTGGTCAGGACGATGGTCACGATGGTGGCAGCGCTGGGGTCGCTTGAGGCGTAGTAGTGGTCGAAGAAGCGTTGCCCAACCCCCCCCGCCGCCAGCGCAAACCCCAGCCGATCAAACGGCTCTTCAGCAGTGTCCGTCGCGCGAGTGCCCTGGATCCTGAGGCTGTCAATCCAGGTGGTCTCGATCTTAGTTCCGTCCTCTAACTTCCGTAGCAGCCGCTCGACGATGGCGTCCTGCGTCCCGGTCACGCCCACCTTGCGGGCCACGAAGTCGATGGTGCCGCCGCAGGTGGGTACTAGCGGCACCAAATGATCGTCGCCGCGGGCCGCGCGCACTTCGTTGAGCGCCCAGTGCAGCGCGCCGTCACCCCCGTCGCTCACCAGGTAGTCCACGCCCTGTGCGAGCAGGCGTCGAATGGCTGATTTCAGCTCGTCGATGTCTTGGGTCTCGACCACTTCGCCAAGCGAGCCCACCCGCGCTGTCAGCCTCGCCACCCGGGTGCGCGACTCGGGGGTTCCGGCTTGCTTACGGTTCTTGCGAGAATTGGGGTTAAGTAAGATGCCGACGCGCATGAGAGACTTGAACGCAGAGCCGAAGCGTGGGAGACGGCGAAGGTTAGCGCCCGCTTAGCATCTTCGGCCCGTGCTGCCGAGACGGCTGATCGCGGCGACGCCGGGTTACCCCACCCCAACCGGACGGCCAGAAACTTTATCCGCCGTTTCGCCCCAGCCTATCCTGACCAGCCCGCCCTCGCGGAGACACAAACCACCATTCACGCCCCTGGAGGTGTGAGCACGCGCGAGCTTGTGCGCGTCCCTTCCTTTTAAACCTACGTGTCCGATCTGACCCACAGCGCTCCTTTTCGCATCCGAGCCTGGCTGCTGCGCCATCTGCGCTTGGGCTGCGTCGCGGGGCTGCTGCTCGCAGCCCTCGATTTGGTCCTGATGCACTCGGTCGGGGTGGCTGAGCTCGTCGGGTCCGCGCCGCTGACCGCGGGGGCCAAATTCGTCGCCGCTGCCTCGACCATCGGGCTGTTCGCGGCGCTCTGCGTGGCGCTGGGGCTGGTGGGAGCCCTCGGCCTGCGTCGGCGCTGGAGCCGTCGCCTGTCGCTGACGCTGAGCAGCGTGTTCGCGACGCTGTTCGTCGTCGCCCACGTGTTTGGGCTGGTCGTCCGCTTGATGAGCGGCTCCTTCGTCACCCGCGGCGGCCTGGAGTTCATGTTGGGCAGCGCGCCTCACTTCTTGGACGCAGCGCTGGTGGGCTACGCGCGCTACACCTATCCGCTGGCTGTTCTTGCCGTGGGGATTGGGGTGGGGATCGCGCTGTATCTCCGGCGCCCGACGCCTGAGCTGCCGGGTGATGTGCTTCGCCACACGCTGCCAGAGGTCGTGCTGCTGGCGTCCCTTGGGCCCGCTGCGCTGTTCGTGGTGGCCGGGGACCACTGCGTCGGCGTCGCGCGATCATCCCCGGAGTTGGCGCTGTTGGCATCGCTCGATAGCAAATGGGAGCGACCCGACGACAAGCAGCCGGAGAGCCAGCCCATCCAGGCCGACCGAGGACCCCCGCGCAGCAGCGCTGACCGCTGGGGCCAGCTAGTCGCAACCGCAGGCGAGAGCCCGCGCGCGCACCGACCCAATGTTTTGTTCTTGATGCTGGAGTCAGTCGGTCCCGCGCACCTAGGCTTCAATGGGTATCCCCGCGGCACCACACCAAACCTCGACCGGATCGCCGCGCAGAGCGCCCGCTTCAAGCGCGTCTGGACCACGGCGACCCACTCGAACTACGCGCAAATGGCGCTGCTCTCCTCGCTGTTTCCGCGCCGCGGTGCCGGCCTGGACATGTACACCAGGCTCGACTACCCGAGGATGCTCCTCCACGACGTCTTTTATCGCTTGAAGTACCAGGTCGCGACCATCAGCTCTCAAGACGAGACCTGGCAGGGCATGCTGCGCTTCCAGCGCACGGGGACGCCCGTCGAGTACTGGCACGCCAAGGACTACCAAGGCATCCACGTCTTCACCGGCAGCGAGCACGTCGTGCCGGACGAGGAGACGGCGGCGCGCGCCGCGAAGTACATAGGCGATCACCAGGGCGAGCCGTGGGCGCTCTACGTGAACTTTCAGATGACGCACTTCCCCTACGTGTTGCCTGATGGCGCCGCTGAGCCATTTCAGCCGACCGAACCTGAGGGGCCGTTCAATTACCTCTACTACTCCGAGAGCGATCTCGACGTGGTTAAGAACCGCTACGACAACGCGCTCCGCTACGTTGACGCGCAGATCGGGCGGCTGAAGCAGGCGCTAGAGGCCACGGGCCAGCTGCGTGACACGATCTGGGTGATCACCAGTGACCACGGGGAAGCATTCTATCAGCACGGCGGCGTGACCCACGGCAAGACGCTGTACGACGAAGAGTCGCGGGTGCCGTTGCTGTGGCACTGGCCACGGCAGGTAGCCGCCCAGGACATCGAGGCGCCGGTGAGCCACCTGGATGTGCTCCCGACGCTGCTAGATATGGTCGGGGTGCCGCCACACCCTTCGCATCAAGGCCAGAGCTTGCGGCGCTTGATGCTGACCAGCGATCAGCAAGCGAAGCTGCCAGAGCCGCCGCAGCACCCGGCGGTGTTCATGAACATCCAGGGCATTCGCAACGCCGATGGCGTCGTGTGCTGGCCGTGGAAGCTGGTGCTTGAGCGCAGCAGTCGCCAGGTGATGTTGTTCAACCTGGAAGCCGACGCCGCTGAACGTCAGAACCGTGTGGTCCAAGAGTCGCGCGTCGCCGCTGAGCTCGCGAACCTGCTCAAGACCCAGATGAGCGCGCAATCGCGCTATCATCGCAAGGTCGGCGGCCTGCAGCGCACGCAGTTTCAGCCCCGCCTGCTCTCTTGCCCAGAGCTGCCCGACGCGCGCCGCGCGGCGCGCTAGGCTGCGCTGTCCGCAGCCACCGCATCGCTCACGCGGTTCAGCTCAGCCGCTCGGCGCGGCGCTTCAGGGCTTGGTTCATCACCGCGAACCCCCGCGCGGTGCTAGGCATTCGATGTGCGAAGCGCTCTGCCAGCAGGCCGCTGAATGTTTCCCCATGGATTAATCGAGTGCGGCCGTCTTCGAGCCCCCGCAGCTTGAAGAACTGCTCCCCATCGAACAGGCCACGGAACAAAAAGCGACCCAGCCAGCGCAGCTCGTGGGTGCGCTCTACGTGGGTCACCGTCGGGCGCCAGCGCATCTCGCGGCCGCCTGGCTGGGAGACGGCCAAGACTAGCCTCGAGCCGACTTGGAGCGGGCCCCAGATGCTGGTGATCAGCGGGTTCCACTGCGGATAGCTGTCGAAGTCGGTCAGGACGTTCCAAACCAGCTCCGGCGTCGCGGCGATCTCGATCTCGGTGTTCAGCTGCACGGTCGGCACATGACAGTCTGCCTCGCTCGAAGTTCCGTCGATCAAGTGAAATGGTCCTGTCACCCCGTGGCTCGCGCTGACGACGCTCCAAAAGCCCAAAAATATCCAACACCTAACCCCAGCTTGAGGCGGGCTGACCGGGCGCGGGGCGCGGGCAGCGACTGCTAGCTCTGCCAATTCTCAGCTGGCGTCGGGTGTGGAGCGAACCTGGGTGGGCTGTCCAGGCTGCAGCAGTACGCTGAGCCTGAGCCTATCGGCAGCTTCAACGTGACGCGGCCCGGTGCTACGACGCCGCCATGCTCGATCGCTCTCCACGCTCAGTGATCCGCTCTCGAAGCAGCCGCAGTCGACGCGCGCACGTCAGCTGCGCTGCGCTCGTACTCAGCGCGCTGTGGGCCGTCGCCTGTGACCAGCCCGCGTCTGGTGGGGGTGGGGGGGTGCCCAGCGCGAGCGCTAGCGCGGCGGGGCCGAGCGCCGAGCAGGCATGGCTCGCTGACAGCAGCCAGGCGCTCACCCCTGAAATTTACGAAGCCTTGGTGCGCAACCTGGCGACGTGCCAGCTCAACGAGCGCGGCATCGAGCCGCGCTGCGAGGCCTATCGTGACCTGAAGCAGGCGCGGAGTCGCAACACCGCGATGAAGGAGTTGGCGAGCCTCAACGCAGCGATTGGTGAAAAGCTGATCAGCCATGAGAGCGCTCCGGTTCGCTGGCAAGCGGCGCAGCTGCTCAAATCAGTGTTCGGCAGCACGCCAGCCAGTCAGCAGCTCGTGCTGGCCGCCGCGGCGAACGAGAAGGACCCCGCGGTGCTGATCGCGTTGGTTCGAGTGGTGGGCTCGCACCACGCTCAAAATCCAAAGATCAAGGAGCTTCTGCTCAAGCTGTCTGACCACGAGTCGGAGCATCTCCGTCAGGAAGCGATGAGTTGGTTCTTGACGTCGTTCGGCGCGGGCGTCCCAGGCACGTTCGAAAAGGTGCTTGAACACGTCGAGCGCGATCCATCGGTGAACGTGCGGCGCTTTCTGTGCGGGAGGCTATACGGCAGCGGGAACGAAGCTGCGCTGCCCGTGTTCGAGAAGTACCTCAACGCCAGCGATCCGGACCCAAAGCTGTTCGAGGGTTGCTGGCAGGGCGCGATCGCCGCGTGGACTGGCTTCCCAAAACCCCCGAACCCGAGCGAGCGTGCTTACGACCTCACCATGAAGGTCTTGGAGCGGAAGCCTCGCACGCGGACTTCGCCACCTTGGACGAGCTTTCGGAACTTGCGCGCAGCGAAGACCGAGTTTCCCGAGCGAGACAAGGCTGGCCAGGACTGGCTGGCCAAGGTCAAGCCTTGGTATAAACCCGCGCGGCTGCTCAAGGCGCTCGACAGCATCGCGGTGGACAGCGCCGCCTACTGGATGACTCGCACCGCCGCGTTGGACGTGATGCGTGACTTGGGAGCCGATCAGAAGAAGTTCGAGGCGCTCGCGAAGAAGTACGAGAAAGCCGAGGGCGACGACGTCCAGGTGCGCCGCAAGATTCAGGAGATATTGCGTAGGATGCGCAGCCCCGCGAGCGGGGCGCCAGGCCACGCGCTGCCCTCGATCGCCGGCGAGCCGGGCACCGCGCCAGGCCCTCGCGGCGCAGGTCCGCGCGGCGCAGGTCCGCGCGGCGCAGGTCCGACAGGGTCGCATGCGGGTCCGAGAGCGCCGCACGGTCGCCCGGCAGGCGGACCGGGGCACGGCGATGGCGCTCCCAGCCCACGCTGACCGCGGCGTTCAGAGCTCGTAGGCTGCGCGCATCTCAGGGTCGCGGGTCGCGATGAGCTTCGCCAGCGCCAGCATCACGTGGCACTGCTTGACCGTCGCGTCGTCCTGCATTTTCCCGTCGATCATCACGGCGCCGGTGCCGTCACCCATCATCTCGATCACGCGCTTGGCCCACTTCACGTCGTCCGGCGGGGGGCTGAACACCTTGCGCGCGACGGCGATTTGGTTCGGGTGCAGCGACCACGCGCCGACGCAGCCTAGCAGGAACGCGTTGCGAAACTGATCTTCGCAGGCAACGAGATCGGCGATGTCACCAAACGGACCGTAGAACGGCAGGATGCCGTTGGCCGCGCAGGCGTCCACCATGCGCGAAATGGTGAAGTGCCAAAGATCTTGCTGAGCGGTCGCCCGCGCCGCGTCGGGTTGCGCAGCATCGGGATCCGCACGGACTAGATATCCAGGGTGACCCCCGCCGACCCGGGTGGTCTTCATGCGGCGCGAGGCCGCGAGATCTGCCGGCCCTAAGCTGAGCCCTTGCATGCGCGGGCTGGCGGCGGCGATCTCCGCTACGTGGTTGACGCCTGTCGCCGTCTCGAGCAGCGCGTGCACCAAGATCGGGCGCTTTAGCTTGGCCTTGGCCTCGAGCTGGGCCAGCAGCTGATCGACGTAGTGGATGTCCCAAGGTCCTTGCACCTTGGGCAGCATGATCACGTCTAGCTTGTCACCGATCTCACTGACCAAGCGCAGCATGTCATCCAAGAACCACGGGCTATCGAGGCTGTTTACCCGGGTCCACAGCTGGGTGTCAGCGAAGTCAGTCTGCTTCGCGATTTGGATCATGCCTTCACGAGCAGCTTCCTTACGGTCTGCCTGGATGGCGTCTTCAAGGTTGCCCAGCAGCACGTCGACCTTCGGCACTAGCTCCGGGACCTTGGCGGCCATCTTCGGGTTGCTCGGGTCAAAGAAATGGATCATCCGCGAAGGCGGGAATGGGATCTCCCTGACAGGCATGGGAGCGCCGATAGCTAGTGGCTGAAAGAAATCCTTCGCATTTTTCATGTAGAAAATTCTCCATGTGGCAGCGATCTGGTCTGCGCGCTCGGGGCGCGGCCAGAGCTCGTGAATTTCCCGCCTCGCGGCCGGGAGTTGCTGGCGCCCTGAACCAAGGCCCACGGGCGTAGACGGCGCATTCCTAGCACCTCCGGCCTGGGCTGTCGCCTGCTTCGCCGTGAAGCACAAGGCAGGGGTGTGACCCTGGGTGCGCAGGGGCTCAGCTCTGCGCAGCGCAGGCGCGCGAGCTCGACAGGCATTAGACCCGTCCAAGTAAGCTTTGCGAGCCACGTCGCCGCGCCGTACCCTGCGGCTGTGCAGTGGCTGCGGCTGTGCAGTGGCTGCCGCGGTGCTACGTTGAAGTCGCTTCGGCGACTGCAAGACCCCTCGCCAGCAGACAAAGGTCGGTACTCTTAGTGCGTCTATCCTCTCGCTTCAGGTCGTTCAGCTCGCACAGTTTCTTATCCGCGCTCACCAAGCAGGCGCTGCTGGCTGGCTCAGCCAGCTTCCTGCTCGCGGCGCTCGCCGGCTGCGGCTCTGAAGACGCGCCAGCCGACGAACCCATCGTTGAAATCCCCGGGACGCAGGTGCGGTTTGATCTCGCGGCCACGCGCGGCCCGGGCGCCTTCTACGAGTTCCCGTTTCCTTCAGACGCCCGCCTGACAGCTGAGCACACGCCAGACGTCGCGAATTTTCCGAATCCACTCGGAAACAGTATGTTGGCTGGGTTGGTCGAGATCGCGGGTGAACACCCGGGGTTCCCGACTATCCCCGTCGCCTACTTCCGCTTCAGCGCGCCGCTGTCAGAGCAGCTGCTCGAACACACTAACCCCGCCGATCTGAGCTCGAATATCCTGTTGGTCGACGTCGATCCGACCTCCCCCGAGCGTGGCCGTTTGTTCGCCACCATCGCCAAGCAGCCAGCGGTCGACGTGTACGTGCCGGAGCACTTGCTGGCGGTGGCCAGCTTCCCTGGCATCGTGCTGGAGCCGAACCGCAAGTTCGCGTTCGTGATCCGTCGGGCGATGGCCGACGCGTCAGGCGAGCCGCTAGGTTCACCGCTGGCGCTCGAGAGCCTGAAGCAGGGCAAAGAGCCGGGCGCTGAGAGCGGGGCCGCCGGCGCGGGTCTGGTTGAACAGTACGCCCCGCTGTGGGAGACACTGGACACCATAGGTGTTCCGCGAGGAGACGTGGCCGCGGCGACCGTGTTCACTACCGGTGACGTGGTGCAAGAGACCTACGATCTCAGCCAGGGCCTGCTTGAGAAATTCGACGTGAGCCTCGAGGGCTTGCACATCGATCCGGATGACGGCGGGTCCCATGAGCGCTTTTGTGAGCTGCACGGCAGCGTTGACTTTCCCCAGTTTCAGACCGGGGAGCCGCCGTTCGATACGGGGGGCCGGTTCGTCTTCGGCAGTGACGGCTTGCCCGTCGAGCAACGCAAAGAGACAGCTAAGATCGTGATCAGCCTGCCCAAGCAGCCCATGCCGGTGGGCGGCTACCCGCTGGTGATGTACTTCCATGGTTCCGGGGGGATCGCGGAGCAAGTCGTCGATCGCGGCCGCGTCACCGAGGTCGGAGGCGAGCCCACCAAGGGTGAGGGGCCGGCCTATGTCCTCGCCGCACACGGCTTCGCCGCGGTGGGGAGCTCGCACCCGCTCAGCCCAGATCGGGTGCCAGGTGCTGGCGAAATAGCCTATTTGAACTTTGACAACCTGTCGGCGACTCGCGACACGTTTCGACAGGGCGTGATCGAGCAGCGGCTGTACTTGGAGGCGCTCGGCAAGCTCCAGATCGAGCCGAGCCTAGTGAGCGCTTGCGTCGGCATGAGCCTGCCCTCCGGCGAGTCGAGCTACCGCTTCAAGACGGCGCCGGTGTTCGCCATGGGGCAGTCGATGGGCGGCATGTACACCAACATGATCGGGGCTGTTGAGCCGCGCATTGAGGCGGTGGTGCCCACGGGCGCCGGCGGGTTCTGGAGCTTCTTCATCAAGGAGACCCACGTCGTCGGCAACCTGTCGCTCTTGGCGGGCATCATCCTAGGGTCCCAAGAGTCCCTCGACCACATGCACCCAGCGATGCAGGTGTTCCAGACGGGTTGGGAGGCCGCAGAGCCGATGATCTACACGCCGCGGCTAGCCAGGCGCCCGCTGGCTGGCCAGCCCGTGAGGCCGGTGTACGAGCCGGTGGCGCCGGGCGACAGTTATTTTTCCACGCGGATTTACGACGCCTTTTCATTAGCCTATGGTAATCAGCAGGCCGGTGACGAGGTCTGGCCAGAAATGCAGACATCCTTGGCCATCGGTGGCTTCCAAGGCTTCGCCACCTATCCGGTGTCGGGCAACCGCCAGAGCGCTGACGGCACGCCCTACACGGGCGTCGTGGTGCAGTACCAGGGAGATGGGATCTACGATCCCCACGGCATCTACGGCCAGCTCGACGCCGTGAAGCACCAGTACGGCTGCTTCTTTGAGAGCTTCTTGAAGACCGGGCAAGCCGTGGTGAGCGCTCCCGCTGCCCTCGGGACGGCCTGCGAGTAACCCTGACCCTAACTCGGACGCTACAGATCGGGTCCCAACGTGTTGCGCGCGGCGTCTGCGTGAGCGCGCTCGTGCAACACCGTCTGGATCATGCTCAGGACTCGCTGACGGTCGAATGGCTTCTCCAGCCAGCGATCAGGGTGGGCTGCCAGGAACTCGCGGGCGCTGGCGGTGAACGCGCCGCCGGTCATGAATAACATCCGCGACGCTAGGCCTGGCTTGGTTCCGAGCAGCTGCTGGTAGACCTCTAAGCCGCTGACTTCGGGCATCATCATGTCGCATAGGATGACATCGTAAAAATCCGTGCGGTTGAGCAGGAGCTCTAGCGCCTGCTTGCCGCTGTGCGCCATGTCCACATCGTGTTCCTTAAGGATACGTTTGAGCGCCTTGAGGACGGTCGGCTCGTCGTCCACGATGAGCAGGCGGGCTGATCTTACGCTGGTTAGGCTGGGCGCTGGTAGCTCTGCGGGCTTGGGCATCGCGCTGGAGGCCGGCAGGTGGACGCGAAAGGTGGAGCCCCAGCTGGCTTCGGTCTCGGTGCTCTCGACGATGCTGACGTGGCCTGCGTAGGCGTTGATGATCGAGTGGCAGATGGACAGGCCAAGACCGACACCTTCTCCGATGGGCTTGGTGGTGAAGAACGGATCGAAGATGCGCTCGTGTAGCTCGCGAGGCACCCCAGGTCCCGTGTCGCTGACCTCGACGACGACCTCGCCGTTTCCGTGTCGCGTGCGCACCCGCAGCTCGTTGGTCGCCGCCTTGCCGTCGTCTAAGGCCTGCGCTGCGTTCATCAGCAAGTTCAGAAACACTTGGGCCAGACGCGCCTCGTTGGCGCTCACCAGCGGCGGGTCGGGTTGATAGTCTCGTGTCAGGTGCGCGCGGTGCCGGATCTCATTCTGCGCCATGGCGATCGCGCTCTCCAGCGCCCGCGTGACATCGACCAGACCCACGACATCATCATCTGAGCGGGAGAACGTCCCCAGATCGCGCACGATTTGCCGCACGCGATCTGCGCCCTGGTGACCCTCAGCCACCAGATCGCGGAGCTCTTCCAGGCTTGATGTGTCCAGGCGCCCGCTCAAGCCGTCGAGGGTGAGCTGCACCTGCTCCAAATTGGCTATCACATAGGCCAGCGGGTTGTTGATCTCATGGGCGACGCCAGCAGCCAAGGTGCCGACGCTTACCATCCGCTCGGACACACGAAGCTGGGCCTCCAGCGCTCGGCGCTCAGTCAGATCGCGACCCAGGGTGACGACAGCGGGCTTGCCGTTGAAGATCAAGGGCATCGACGCGAGCTCTGCGAAGGCGATGTTGCCGTCGCCTCGTAGCACCCGCATTTCACGAAACTCAGCGGTCTCGTCGCGCATGTGCTGAGTGAAGGTCTCGCGGTCGTTCTCGTGGACCAGGTTCACCAGCCGCGTGCCGAACAAGTCTTCTTGACGCGAGGTGTACAACAGCGCGAGCGCCGCGGGGTTGGCGTACTCGATCCGCTCGTCACGGGTCACCCACAGCGCGACAGGGAGGCTCTGACTCAAGCTGCGGAAGCTCTCTTCTGAGCGCTTGAGCGCGTCGCGAATGCGGCGTTCATGTGTCCAGTCACGGAACACCACCGCCACGCCGGTGATGGCGCCCGTTTCATCGCGGATCGGCCCCGCCACCCCCTCGATCGAGACTGAACGCTCATCGCGCGTCTCAAGTCGCGCTCGATCTCCGAACACCATCACGACGCCATCCTCGATGACGGCGCGGGTCACGTTAGCGGGCTTGTTCGTCGAGTCTTCGAACACCCGCATGATGCTCTTCAACCGGTGCCCGTGAGCCGTTGCCCTAGGGAAGCCGGTAAGTTGCTCTGCCACGCGGTTCATTTGCTGGACGCGGCCGCGCAGGTTGGTGATGATCACCGCGTCGGCGATGCTGTCGAGGATACTCTCCAGCTGGCGCGCGGCGCTCCGCGAGTCACGAGCGGTCTCGACGTGTCCGCTCGCGTCGAGGGTGGTCAGGATCACCATGCCCGAGCTGGCGCGGCGCACGCTCACGCCTACAGCTAAGCTGCGGCCTGTACCGAGCTTGATGACGGCTTCGCCTCGCCGCGCTTGATGGTCGGCGAGTGAAGCGCGAGTGCTGGTCCAAGCTTCGCTGCTGGGCCATGGCTGGCTGAACAAGTCGAAGACTTTGCTGGCGCGCAGCTGGTCGCTGTCCAGCTGACACAGCTCGCACGCAGCCCGATTCGCGTGCTCGATCGATCCATCAGCGCACACGATCAGCGTGGGTTGCTCGACAGCGTCCAAGGCTTCGCGCAGCGTGGCAGCTCGCTGAGCTGGCGGGGGCTGCGGTGCTTCGTCCATCGGCGCCGCAGCATAGCCTCTCGGAGCGGGTAGGTGGGCCTGCTGCTCAGTTGAAGTCCCTTGCGTGCAAGCGTCCGCCAGCGAACCGGTCACGCACTTGGCGTGGCGAAGGCTGAGCGCCTGCGCCCTTCGCCCCGCGTGGATCCGTTATTTTGCCGGACTTTGGGCTTCTGAAGATACGCATTCGTTGGCCGCGAGAAAACCGCGTAACATAGCCGCCATGCCTGTAGATCCAAACGCACCAGGATCGTCTCGCCGCGCGTACCGACCCACCTTTGACGATCCGACGGTGATCTCGAACGTCGGCTATGTGGACCCACGAGGTGGGTCGCTGAGCGACGACTTTGCGGCGCGCTATGAGCTGCGCGACACGCTGGGCGAGGGCGGGATGGGCACTGTTCGCCTGTGCCATGACCAGCGCGTGGGGCGCGATGTCGCGATGAAGGTGGTGCGGACGGAGTACGCCGGCAGCGCCCAGATGCGTGATCGGTTTCTCCGTGAGGCAAAGGTGCAAGGTCAGCTCGAGCACCCCAGCATCGTGCCGGTCTACGACATCGGTGAGGGCCCGAACGGGGAAGCGTACTTCACCATGAAGCGGGTGAAGGGCCTCACGCTGGAGGCGGTGATCCTTGGCTTGAGCGCCGGCGATTCGGAAATTTCCTCGCGGTACTCGCGGCGGCGGCTGCTCACTGCGTTCAGCAACGTGTGCCTCGCGGTCGCCTATGCGCACTCGCGCGGGGTGGTGCACCGAGATCTCAAGCCCGCCAACGTCATGCTGGGTGACTTCGGCGAGGTGATCGTCCTAGACTGGGGCCTGGCGAAGATCCCGGGCGGGGACGACATGCCTGCCTTGAGCCAGCGCGTGCGCATGCCAGAGCTCGCCCAGTCGAACACCCGCGCGGGCAGCGTGTTAGGTACACCCGGGTACATGCCGGCCGAGCAGATCCGTGGGGCAGAGCTCGTAGATACTAAGGCAGACGTCTACGCCCTCGGCGCGATCTTGTTCGAGATCGCAGCCCTCGAGCCGATGCACAACTCTGAGAACATCGATGACATTTTCACCTCGACGCTGATGGGCACCCAAGGACGCCCCAGCGCGCGCGCCCCTCATCGCAACGTCCCGCAAGAGTTGGACGCGTTGTGCATCGCAGCCACCGCGAGTGATCCGGCGAGCCGACCCACGGCGCGCCAGGTCCACGAAGCCATCGAGCGCTTGCTTGATGGCTCACGCGATACGGAGGCGCGCCAGGGGCAGGCGGCGGAGCGCGCGACGGTGGCGCAGGTCGCCCTGGCTCAGAGCTACTTTGAGCTCGATCCAGGCAAATCTGCGGCGTATCGCGCCTCTGCGATGCGTCAGGTGACCACCGCGCTGGCGCTCGATCCGTCACACCAGGGCGCGACAGCGACGCTGATCAACCTGCTCGCGGTTCCGCCGAAAGAGCTACCACCGGACGCTACGCGCGAGCTGGGCGCGATTCAACAAACAGAGCTCAAGAACCGCGCGCGCACCCTGGCGCTGGGGCACCTCGGCTGGTTGGTGATCGTGCCACTGCTGTTCGTGCAGGGAGCGCGCCACGGCTGGCTGCTCGCGCTGGTGGCGCTGCTCGGTCTTGGGCTGAGTGGCGCGAATTTCATCGTTTCCCGGAGGACACATATTTCGCGGTGGGCTTCTGGCCTGCTGTGCGGCCTGGACTACCTGGGAGTGGCTAGCGTCGCCGCGCTGCTCGGGGCCTGGCTATTCGTGCCCTTGCTGGCCCTGGCGGTGCTCGCCGTACACATCCTACACAGCAGGACACACGGAGCGAATCACACGCGCCTGCTCGCCGGAGCCATCGCCGCGACCCTGACTCCGCTGCTGGCTGAGTGGCTGGGTGTACTGCCTCGGGTGGCTAGCTTCGAGCACGGGGACCTAGTGCTCCGCTCGTGGTTCGCTCAGCTGTCGGTGGTGCCGACATCTGTCGCGGTGGTGGTGTTCAACATGCTGGTGCTGCTGTTGGCGTTTGGCGCCCTCGCCCGCTGGGTGGACGTGTACTCGCGGGTCGAGCGAAGCCTGTTCTTGCAAGCCTGGCAGCTTCGTCAGTTGGTGCCTGACCAAAAAAACCTGCCAAGCATGCCTTCGCTGGACGCCAAGCAGTCGTCCAGTCGGGTGCAAGTCGCGGCCGTGGTGCGCTGACCGATGCCGCGCGTTAGGCTGAGTCTGGTGCGCTAGCTGATGCCCCGCGGTAGCGGCATGAACTGCCACACCCGGCCCGGGGACTCGAGCTGGGTCAGGTGCTGAAGGCCTGGCACCTCGCCGGGCTCAATCGGCCGCGCCGAGTCGAAGCCTTGTGCGATAAAGAGCTGCTCGATGGCTGCGTTTGACGCGAAGTCTTCGCGCGCGCCGCGCCCGCGCGTCGCGACTCGGATCGCGCCGCGCAGCGCCTTGACGGCGGCGCGGGTGCGCGCCGCGGGGCTGGTGATCCGCAGATCGCAGAGCAGCGCACCGCAGAACTGCGAGCCACGACCGCGATCGGTCAGCGCCGCCGCGATCGCCCGCGCTACGCGCTCGCGCTCATGCGTGCTCAAGTAGCCGAGCAGCCCCTCGGCGATCACCACCGGGCGTTGACTCCGCGCGAGCTGCTGGGTCAGCCAAGCCTGGAAATCCTCGGCCAAGACGTCCACCGCGTGCAACTCAAGGCGCGCGGAGAGGGGATCGCGCATCGACCTCGGGAGCTTGGCGATCAAGCCACGCTTAGCCGCGACCATATGCGGCAAATCGACCTCGACGTAGCGCACGCCGTGGTCCAGCGCCCAGGTGACGCCGCGCCGCGAGAGCCCGGCGCCGAGCTCGACCACCAGATCAGGGTTCAGGCGGCTGAGCGCGTGATCGATCGAACGATGGCGCAGCTCAAGGTAGTTCACCAACGTCGGGACGCCGGGCGAGAGGCGCGCGAGCCACTCGAGGCCGACGCGCATGGTCCAGAACAGCTGGGCTCCTCTGCGCGTCTTGAACCACTCTGCGTATGGCATTCCCAGGCGGAACCAAGCGTAGGCCGTGTAGTGCGCGGTCGGTCCGACGCGCTCGTCTCGCTTCGCGGTTCGGCTGAGCAAGTTTGAGTTCATGGGCTTGCTATTCATGGTCTGGCCAGGGCCGCTTGTCGACTGGATGCGCGCCGCGCCGTCGCCCGGCGTGGGTCAATCTGCGCTGGCCGGTTCCGCTCCGCCCCGCCGTGGTGGCGTCAAGGCGTCGGCCCGCAACACCCGAGCGTACACCACGCGGCGCCGCTCAGCTCCGACGTCTGATAGATCGCCGCCCAATCCCAAGAGGGTGGGGGGTACGAACAGGGGCATGCGCAGCCTCCGCCTGGGGTTGCCCGGATCGGGCACGTCCACCTCGACTAGCTTGGGTGGGCTGAGCACCGACAGCTTCGCGGACTTCTTGCCTTCGCCCTTCTTCAGCGGCACGCCGAATGCTTCCACACCAAACCCCGGATCAGCTCCGCTCGGCAATGACTCCGTGGACTCAACGCGCAGCAGCAGGCGCGTCGGGGTGCCAGCCACTCGTAAGCGCTGCTTGGAGAGCCTCAGCAGCACTTGTTCGCCCACGCTGTTCCAGCGCCGGGTGCCGCCATCCGCTTCCACCAGCGACAGACTGAGCACCCGACCGTCGGCGTCGGTGGTGAGCTGAAACACGGCGTAGCCACGCACCGGCGCGGCGGACCCCCGCGTGGCCGCCTCAAACGCGCTCAGCGCCGGCCCGCCTGGGCCGATGCCGCGCTCCACGTCACGCTCCAGGACTTTTTGCGCCATACCTTGCTCGATGCGGGCCTCGAGCCGCCGCTTTCGTTTGCGCGCGGCAACAGACTTGGCGCTTGGCCCCGTCGCTTTGCCGGGGATCTCCCAGTGCGCTGAAGAGTTGCCCACCCCCAAATCCTGGAGCGTCAAGTGGGGCGCGGCGGCTTCGTGGGTTGGCTCGGGGGCGGCTTCGGGCGCGCCGGTGGGCGCGTCGGCTGGCGTCTCCGCGTTGGGCTCGCTGTTCTTGTGGGGCGTAGGTCGACTGGGCTGAAGCGTGGCAGGGCTGACGCTGGCGAGAGCGAGCTGCGCGGCGCCGAGGGCAGGTGCCTCGGGGAGTTGAGCGGCGCCCCACGCGAGATCAATGCTCAGCAGTGCCGGCGCTTCAGTCGGAGTGTTCGGCGGCTGGGTAGGGGGTGGGGGTGAGCGCAGCAGCGCGACCAAAGCCAAGTGCATGACGCCAGCGGTGCCTAGAGCGAGCAACTGGCGTCGGCGCTCAGGCGGCACGTGCGTTGGACGGCGACGCGTCGGAGGGCGATGCTCAGGAGGCCGCGCGACTCCATGCAGGGCGGCTGGCGTGGGCATCCGCGTCAGGTGCGCACGATGAGGTGCGAGTTCAGCGCGCGTTCGCCTTTAGCCTGACGTATTGAGTGCTGCGCCGAGAGGGCGCTAAGGTCCGAGCCGTGAAGCATGTAGTGGTGACCGGTGGTGCCGGGTTTATTGCGTCGACCGTGGTGGACCGCTTGCTGGCGACGGGCGCGAGCGTCACCGCCCTCGACAACTTTGACCCGTACTATGACCCTCAGCAGAAGCGCCGAAACATCCAGGGCGCGCTAGCGCACCCGAGCTATCAGTTGGTCGAGGGCGACGTCGCCGAGCGCGAGACCGTCGAGCGCGTGTTTGCCCAGCGCCGGCCTGATCTGGTGGTCCACCTCGCGGCCAAAGCGGGGGTGCGCGCCAGCGTCGCCGACCCCCACGCTTACTTGCGCACCAACGAGCTTGGGGGCCTCAATGTCTTGGACGCTTGTGTTCGCCACGGAAACGTCCCGCTGTGCCTCGCGTCCACCTCGTCGGTGTATGGCAACTCGTCGGCGCCGCCATTTGACGAGGACGCCAGCGCGGTGTGCCCGCTCTCACCCTACGCGGCGTCCAAGCGCGCCAGTGAGCTGATGGCATATACATTCAACTACTTGCACAAGTTGCCGGTCGCGGTGCTGCGCTTCTTCACCGTGTATGGTCCACGGGGTCGGCCCGACATGGCCGTCGCCAAGTTCACCGAACTATTACTACACGGAAACCCAATTTATATGCACGGCGAGGAGACAGCGCGCGACTTTACGTTCGTCGACGACATCGCCCTTGGCGTGCTGGGCGCGGGGCGCTGGGTCACGGAGACCCAAGGCTTTGGTACGTTCAACCTGGGGCGCAGCGAGCCGGTGCGCGTGCGGCGCTTGATCGAGCTGCTGGCGGCTGAGCTGGGGGTGAAGGCGGAGATCCAGCTCGGAGAGCTCGAGCCGAGCGAGAGCAAAGTGACCGCAGCCAACACGCGGCGCGCCCAGGAGGCTTTTGGCTATGCGCCGCAGGTGGGGCTGGAGCAGGGCTTGCAGCGCTGGGTGAGCTGGTACAAGACCAGCGACGAGTCTCCGCGCCGCTGAACCGCCACGGCTGCTACAGCTTGAGTTCTTTGACTAGGCTGGCGTTGCTCTTGATGTCCGCGCCCCGTTTGAGCAATATGAACTCACCGCGGCGGGCGAGCAGGCCATGAGACTTCTTATCCTTGAGGATCTCCTTCAGCCGAGCCTGAGTGCGCTCGAGCTTCAGCTCCCGAGTAGAGATCAGCACGTACTCGCCCATCTGCTTGCCCCACTTCATGCGGATGGCGTACAGCTCGCGGCGTGATGAGACGTGGGGGCCCACGGTCTCTGTAGCGGAGACCGTCGCATCCGGGGGGATCATGGCTGCCAACTCCATCAGGCTGTCGTAGCGCTTGCGGTCGGCGTCGGTGAACTGAAAGTCGATGCGCGTATAGCCGCCCCGCGTGGTGTCCCGCATCCAGAAGGCGCCGAAGTTGTAGCTGAACACCAACGCCAGCACCGCCATGTTCAAGCCCGCAGCGGCGGCTTTGAACTTTCCGTTCACGGACTCGCGGGCGATCGCCGCCAGGGCGATGGGCGCGGCGAGGAACAGGTACGGCGCCCAGTGCATCGAGTAGTGAAACAACGGGCTAACCGTGGGCTTGTAGCCAGTGGTCAGCAGCGTAAACATCATGCCTGGGATGAAGATCGCCCACAGGTAGGCGCGCCTGGCGGGCAGGAACGCCAGCGGCAGGAACATGTGCAGCACGAACTCCAGCTTGTTGCCGACGATCAGCGTCTTGATGACGTAGATCGGGTTCGTCATCAGCGTCTTGAACACGCTACCGAAACCCTTCTCTCCGGGCGGAAAGAGATCATCGTACATGCTGGGGAACCACCACTCCCCCTTGTCCTTCATCAGCACGCCGCGGGTGAACACGAACGCGATGAGGCCAAAGGCGGCGAGGGAGAAGCCGGCCTTGGGCCGGTACCCGCTGAGGGCGAAGCAGGTGCCGAGCAGCGCCATACCGACGCAGGTGTCGTCACGCATCAGCACAGCCGCGATGGCGGCCAAGGTGAACCAGACCCAGCGTTTGGTCTCGGCTGCCCAGCAGGTCGCTACGATGAACACCGGCGCGACGGTGGGGTACTTCATCTCAAAGAAGTTCGCCCCGTGGACCGCCGGGTAGGCCAAAAAGCCAAGGGCGACGATAGCCGCCAACCACTGGGGCACGCGTCGGCGCGCGAACAAGAAGAGCGGTATGCCCGTCAGTCCGAGCAGCACCGACTGCAACATCAGCAGGGTCTCCGGCCGTGGCTTGATGGCATACAACGGCACGAACAGGTACTGACCTAGCTTCACATGGATCGACAGGTAGTTGTCCGGTTCGTCTCCGAAGATCACCGGCGACTCGAAGAACTTGCCGTACAGGGCGTTGAACAACAGGTTGTTGTTGATCGATAGATCGAAGTTGTGGGTCTTGAAGCTCTTGTGGGCTATTACGCTGAAGTGGGTGAAGAACACACCGTACGCCAGCGAGGCAATCACGATGAGCGTCAGCCAGCCGTGGCGTCGCACGAACCCAGGTAGGCGTTGGCCTACCCACGCTACCGCGCGGCGTGGCGCATCGCTTCCGTGAAGCAACGCACGAAACCAAATCACTTCCATACCGAGCATCAGGAAGACCGCCACGAAGAGCAGCGCGTCCGATCGCCCCGTCCAGTTCCTGTACTCGAACGCGAAGGGCAACGCCGGGAGGAACCCGATGGGAGCTAGCCACCACAACCAGCGCTCGATGCTCAGGATCGGCTGCTTACGCCACGCGGCGATCAGCATCGCCGTCGCGACTAAAGTGACGGAACCCGCGGCGGAGCCAACCATGAGCTTGATGAGCCGCATGCGGCGCTCTTTTGGCAGCATGTTCGAGACCACGTAGTTACGCATCTCGTCGTCCAGGCGCATGAAGTACAGCGTCGCGGCCAGCGCGGCTCCGATGCCTGCGGCTAGGGCCATGCTGCGCAGAAAGCTGGGGAACGGCGCGCCAAAGAACTGCCCGGCAGGGCCCAGGCGGCTGAACTGTGGCGGGACGGTCCGGCGCGCCTGCGGCTGCGCGGGAGCGGCTGGAGTTGGCGCCGACGCGGAGCTTGCCGCAGCGGACGCGGACGCGGTGAGGTCCGGAGCGCCTACGGCGATATCCGCGTCAGTCGGCGGGAGAGGGTCCTGATTCACTCCGGCGATCTACCACGCAAACCTGGGCAGAGGGCCAGCGCTACTCGCCCGGTATGCATCGCGTTTGATACCTAGACGACGGGAGCGGGACCCCCCTCGCCGGCCAGCGCGCGCCGGTCGGCTGGGCCCGATCTAGCTCGCAGGGGCTGAATCCGAGCCCCGGCGGCCTGATGGCGCGGCGCCTTGTGGTTTGGGCTCCGGCTTAGATCGGCGAGAGAGCGGCGGATCGCCCTGGTCGGAGTGGTGATCAACGACCCGGCGGATGACATAGGGCGGCCGTCCGCCGCTGGTGAGGTAGATCAGCAGCTCGGCCAGCAGGCCCATCACCAAGAACTGCACGCCCACCATGATCAGCAGCACGCCGAGAGTGAGCAGCGGTCGGTGACCAATCGACGAGCCCATCAACCAAATGATGGCCATGTAGGCGCAGATCCCAACGCCCGACGTCGTGGCGACCGCCCCGAGCGCGCCGAAAAAGTGCGCAGGCCGGCGCTCGTACTTCAGGAGGAAGTACACCGTGAACAGGTCCATCAAGCCACGAAAGAAGCGGCCGCCGCCGAACTTGCTCACGCCATGCATGCGGGGGTGGTGGTGGACCGCGATCTCGCCAATGCGGAAGCGCCGCCAATGCGCCAACACCGGGACGAAGCGGTGTAGCTCTCCGTACAACTGAACGTTGTCGATCACGCTGCGTCGATATGCCTTGAAGCCGCAGTTCACGTCGTGGAGCTTGATGCCCGTTACGCGCCGGACCAGCGCGTTGAATACACGCGATGGCAGCACTTTGGTGATCGGGTCGTTGCGCTTCTTCTTGTAGCCGCTGACCAGGTCGTATCCCTTGTCTAGTTCTTCAAGGAAACGTGGGATCTCCTTGGGATCGTCCTGCAGATCCGCGTCCATCGTGAACACGACGTCGCCGCGCACCTGGCTAAAGGCTGCGGCCAGCGCGGCGCTCTTGCCGAAGTTGCCGCGTAGTTGGATGAGCGTGATGTTGGCGTGCAAGCCGATCAGCCGCTCCACCTCCGGAGTGGAGTTGTCGGTGCTGCCGTCATCGACGAAGACGACCTCGAACGCATCTTCCGGCGACTCCCCGTCTGGCAACTCAATGCAGTCGGCGATGGCGGCGGCAATCCCGTCGTAGAGGCGGGCCAGGGTGGCCTCTTCGTTCATGTATGGGATTGCGAATGAGATGCGAGGAGACATGGTAAGTGGTCTTGGGCAAGCCTGAAGGAGGAAGCTCGTAGCATGGTCCGAGGGCCCGCGTTAAGCAGAGCAGGCATCGTGGTTCAAAATCGAGCGCCAGTTCTGCACAGTTTTTGAAGCTCACCCCCGCAATCCGCCTTCAACGCGGATGCAAGCTGGGGGTGCGGGCTGACAGCTCGCGTCTGCCAATCGGCACCACACGAACGGGTGTTGGCCACCGTCCTCAGTGCTCGCGCCCGTGGGCTCGACGGGCGCGCCCCGGCGGGCTAGACGCAGGCGGTGAATCGCTCGCGCCTGCTCTGGACCATGGCTGCAGTGGCCGTCACCACGTTGGCGCTGTGGTGGATGCTGGATGCGAGGGTCATCGCAGAGCTAGTCCGCGCTGCTCGCAACGCGCGCGGTTGGAGTCTGTTGTTCGCGCTGTTGTTCGTACCGTTGATTCAGCTGGTCCGCGCGATGCGGTTCGATCTCATGCTCTCCGGACGCGTGCGCTGGCCGAGCTACGAGCTGTACCGCATCGGCTGTTTGCTTCTATTCTTTAACTACGCTCTGCCCTTCCGCGCGGGGGAGCTTTCGTTTCCGATCCTCGCAAAGCGTCGCCTTGGGATTGATGCTTCGAGCAGCACGGGTGTCTTGATGTTCACCAGGGTGCTCGATCTGGCCGCAGTAGCGACGTTCGCAGCGGCCGCTGGGGCCGTGGCGCTCAAGGACGGCCTAGGTCCGTTTAGTCGCGGAGCGCTGGCCGCCGCGGCGCTGGCTGGGCTGCTGTGCATGATGCTTCTGCCGGTCACGGGGCGCTTCGCCCACAGTGGTGTCGTGCGGGCGCTCAAGCGGTTCCCCAGGGTAGAACGTCCTATCAGCAAGCTGTTCGACGGGGTGCACAACGTGCGCACCCCGCGGCAGCAGCTCGGTTCGTTGTTGCTCACCCTCACCGTCTGGGGGCTCCAGGTGGTGATGAGCTATGCTGCATCCAACGCCGTTGCCGATCTCGCGTTGCCCCAAGTGGTCTTCGCGCAGTCGGTGTCCTCGCTAGCGTTCGCGTTGCCCATCAACGGCATCGCCGGCGTGGGCCCTACCCAAGCGGCGTGGGCGCTGGCTCTTGAGCGTACCGGGGAAACATTCGAACTCGGTGTGACCACCGCCTTGATTTGGCAAGCTGTGCCCTTGGTTGGTATCTTGCTGCTGGCGGCCTTGGTGGCAGCGACGCCGAAGCGGTCTCCGCTGCGACCGGCGGGATCCCCGCCGGGAGATCTACCGCCACCGGACGCAGCGACATGAAGCCGCTACACTCTGCTGCTTCCGCGCCTCCACTCGAGCAGGGGCTCGAGGCTCAGTTGCAGAGCCACCCCGAAGCTGGCCAAGAGGCGTGGGGAAATGCTGTCACCGCCGAACCAGCACGCTGCAAGACCTAGCAAGAAGACGTAAGGTCGCAGCATGGTGAAGGGGCCGAGCACTACGACAGTGGCCAGGCTTCGGCTGTCCGTCTTGGGGATCAAGTATAGAGCCAACGCCAAGACCACGAGCACCGAGTAGGGCGCGTATACCAGCAGCATGCCGCGCGCTGTGTCGAGGAAGTCGTGCCATAGCACCTCGGGCTCTGGGGCCAGCGCTAGCACCGCGCTCACCGCGCCCACGCTCAGCAAGAGCAGGCACTGGCCCGCGATGAAGCTCTGGCGCATTGATTGACGGAAGTACTGGCGCTTGCGGATGTGCAGGTTCCTGCCAGATGCCACGCGGAAACCTACTAGCGCGCTGTCCAGCGTGGCCATCAAGTACAGCAGAGCTGCTGGGTAGCTCTCGTGGAGCACTAGCCGAACTCCGTGAACAAGCGCTGGTCCGGTCCCAGGCCCGCGAGCCACGCAGCCTGATGCGCGGGGCGGATCCCCACCACGGGGCGGATCACTCGGGTCACCGGCAGCCAGGGTGAGGGTAGGGCGAACAACGCGGTTCGCAGCTGGCTGGCTCCGCTGCGCGCGGCGCCCAGCAGTACGTCATCTGCCTGGGCCCGCTTGGCGGACAGTACGCCGTCGTGGCGCGCGATCAGCGTCCGCATGCGCGTACGATGAAACAGCCAGGCCCCAAGGGGCGCGAGCCAGGTGGGGGCGATGTCGAAGTGGATGAACGCCTGAGTCGTCGGCGTCGCCTGCTGTTCGAAGAACTCGACCAGAGATTTCCCGCGGAAATGATGTAGCACCCCCATCGACAGGTAGACGTGCGCCGGTTCGCGCAGCTCATAGGCGTTGCCGACTACGAAGCGGCAGCTCAGCTGCTCTTCTTCCGCGGCTTGTTGCGCCGCGCCCACCAACGCGCGGTTGTAGTCACAACCGATCAACTCCACTCGAGGATCGAAGCCAGCGTAGGCGGCCAGCCAGCGCACCACGAAGCCCGAGCCACAGCCGACGTCGACGATGCGCAGCTTGGGCTCACCGGCGCGCAGCAGCGCGTCCACCAGCGGGCGCAGCAGGCGTAGCAGGCGCTCGCCGTGTAGGAACTCCTCATGCAGTCGCTGAAGTTCGGTGTGGACGGCGACGAACAGCTGATCGACGCGGCCTGAGTCTAGGGTGCCCGCTGAGTCGGTCGGCAGCTGCGCGGCGATGCGCAGCGCCTGCCGATTGCCCACGGCCGCCAGCGCGTTGAGCACATCGCTGAGCTGAACGTCGCGACGCTCCAACGTGACGGCGTCGTAGTCGACGATCAGATCTGTGATCTCAGGCCCCAGCCGTTTCCCCACAGCATCAGCCAGATCGACGCGTGGCTTGAGCGCCGCGCTCAAGCGACCCCGCACGCGAAGAGGCAACGCCGCATGCCCGGAGCGTAGCCTAAGACTCCGGGCTCCGCGCAACGCTCAGTATGGGGTGTAGCCCTTCAGGGTTTTGTGCAGCGTGTTGCACTCGCTCTCGGTCATGCCCTTCTGGCAGAGGGCCATAGCTTTGCGTCCGTTCTGCAGGTACACGATGTTGCCTTCGCTGCACTTGATGATCACTTCGTTGCTCTTCTCGCTGACGCTGCAGCCGTAGCGGCGCCCGGCGTTGGCGAACTCACCGAGGATCGACGACTCGTTGGCCAGGGTCATGGTGATGGCCACAATGCCGTCCCCACCACCCCCACCTCCGCCGCCTCCGCCGCCTCCGCCGCCGCTCATCAGGTTCGCGCTGATGGTCAGCTTGAGCTGGAGCCCAGTCGCGCTGACGCTGCCGGCTTCGTCGTTGCTGGCTTTGATGTAGTGCGGTCCCAGGCTGGCCATCAGCGTGTCGGTGTCGGTCTCGAACCAGGCGTAGGTGGCGCCGATGAACAGGCTGAAGTTCTTACCCCCTTCGGTGGAGTTCTCGCTGCCGTCCTTGGGCGTGAAGCTGAAGCTTGAGGTGCCAAACAGCGCCTCTGCCGTTGCGCGCACCTTGGTGTCGTCGCCTACCTCAAGCACGCTCACGTCCGCGCGGGCGCCGGGCGCGGTGCGGTTGAAGTGCCCCTCGCCGCCGTCATCATCGGCGATCAGCACGCGCCCGAACTCCGCGCTGCCCGCGATGCGCACTGTCTGCGCGAACTCGATGTAGGTCCCCACGGAAAGGCCAAAGCCGAAGTTGCTGCTCAGCTCTGGCGCGTTGCCAGTGGCGCCGCTCGGCGGGTCGTAGCTGGTCACTGGGTAGTAGCCGCCGTTGAGCTCCAGGAACATGCAGCCGCTCAGGCTCGGCGCCAGCAGACCAAGCGCTGCCAGGGCTAGCCAGGGTCGAGACGTGGGTGATCGGCGTAGGGACTTGCTGCTCAGATGCTTCACCATGACCTCCGGGTGTTGCTCTCAGCGTCTGCGCTTCAGCGGGTCTAGGCCATCCCACAAACGGGGGAGGCCGACGCCTGGGCCTCGCGGTGGTCGAGGTGGAGCGCGTGCAGGCAGCTCGGCTGTAGGCGGCAAATTGCCTCGATTCTAAGCGAGCTTGGTCAGGATTTGCCTGCTCCGCGCGGGGGCCGGAGAATCCGGCGATGTGCATCTTCTCCGGTCACGTTGAGCACGTCGGCGCGACCCAGATCTTCGCGCGGCGCGTGTCAGGGCAACGACAGGCGCTGATTTATTCCATGGAGTTCGCTGCGGCGAACGAGCTGGCCATGGTGCTGCCGCTCCCGGTGCCTCCCGGCAGCGCGGAGCACGCGGTTGAGTTCGTCGACCTAAGCGACTACTCGGAGCTGTTCGTCGACCTCAAGCGCGCCTTCCCCGAACCCGTCTCGCGCGGCACCGCCGTGCTTGGTTGGGCCTCAGGCGCTGCGCCTCAAGCCCCGCTGCCGGTGGTCGCGGTCGGTGAATTCGAGGCCTCCTTCGTGCCTCGGATCGCAGACTTTCAGCGCCTGGATCCGCGCTTTCAGCTCGACCCGCGGGTGTGGCATGCGCTGCCTCAATACGCTGACTTCGGCTTCGCGGTGTTCAAACTCAGGCCCAGCACCCACGGAAACACGGCACAGCGGGTGCACCCCATGGCGTTAATATTTCCGCACAGACATCCGTATTCGGTGTTCATGCCCACGCTGCACGTGCACCAAGGCGCTGTGCACTCGGAGGCGGCCTTCGATCACATGCTGTACGTTCAGCCACCGGACCGGCTGATGCCGGTGGTCGACTGGCGGCGCTCGGAGGTCCCCCTGGGCTCCGTCTTGGACGCTTCCCGCCTGGCCGGCCTGATCGACGTCGAACGCCCAGCTCAGCTGCTGAGCTTGGTCGGGCTACGCCGAAACCAAGACGTGGTGCTCTGACCGGTCAGGGGGCAGGGCAGGGGGTGGAGGGCGCAAACTGCGAACTTGCGCTGATTTCCTGCGTGTTTGCGACGTTCGATGCAGAGGCTGGTGGCGGGCCGCAGCGCGCCTTGGTCGGCGGGAGGCTCGAGACTGGCAACGGCGAGGCCTGGCTGATATATGCAGCGCCCGCTTTTCAAGCGCTCGGCAGCGCCGAGGCCCCCGTAGCTCAGAGGATAGAGCAGCGGTTTCCTAAACCGTTGGTCGCAAGTTCGACTCTTGCCGGGGGCGCCACTTGCTCAGCCTAGAGCTGACCTAAACCGTTGGTCGCAAGTTCGACTCTTGCCGGGGGCGCCACTTGCTCAGCCTAGAGCTGACCTAAACCGTTGGTCCGAGGTTCGACTCCTCTCGGGGGCGCCAGGGCTCAGCCTAGAGCTGACCTAAACCGTTGGTCGCAAGTTCGACTCCTCTCGGGGGCGCCATTTGCTCACCTTAGAGCTGACCTAAACCGTTGGTCGCAAGTTCGACTCTTGCCGGCGGCGGTCGTGTAGGCGAGGCGCGGTCATAGTGTCGGGTTTCGAGCCGCCACCCGCCCAAGTCCGAGGAACTCACTGAGCGGTCCCAAACCCGTGGGCCGGCTGCCCCACCCGTTCTGAGCGTTTGTTCAGCGAACGCCGACCGGGCGGAAATGGAGACTTCGACGTTCCGGGTAGGGATGTTTCAAGGTGAATAATGGTCCGTCCGGGGTTTCTCGCTGAGGCGGATGCAGAGCAGCGGGTCGATCGGCTGCACCAACGACCTTCCAGCACAGGACCCCGCAACCGTCCGGCAAGGAACCGACCGGGCGGAAACTACACATTTCTAGATTTCGACTAGCTTTCAGGTTCGGAGTGTTCTACGCCCTCGCTGGCTAAGGATCGCCGTCAGGGTGGTTGTTGGCGTGCTGTATGGTGCGTGGCCAACCTCAGCGCTTAAGACGAAGGCGCCGCACCCGCCCTGAAGAAGCTCTCATCCTCGAAAGCGCCAAGAGCACCCGTGGCGACTCACGCTGGGGTGTGGGGGTGGAGGCGAGCCCGTCCCCCGTAGACGCCTGTCGCGGCAGAAGGTGTGTAGCTCGCCGGCCCTCAACCTTCCGAGCGCTGGAGGCTTCAGCAACGCCAGCAGCGAGCTGACAGGCTGCATGTCGTGCGTGCGCGGCCCGGTGAACTGAGGCTTCAGCGACGTACCAGCGCGACCGCCGGAGGGATACAGAAAGCCTCTGCGATGCAATGCCGCACGGCAGCGATCTTTCTAGCGCGCGCGCGGGTTGCGAAGCCGCATGGCCAAGTGCGTGTACGGGATCCGCGTGACGTCGTTGAGCAGTTCCGTCTCGACGCCGTCGAAGCGTTCGCGCGCCAACTCCGTAAGGCGCTCAAGGGGGCGCACATACTCGCCCCTATCCCGCGAGATCATGAAGCGATCGAAGCTCGCCTGCCCGGGGTAGAAGCACGGGTCTGCCGTGATGATGCTGCCGCCCGGCTTGAGCGCAGAACCCGCCAGTCGAAGCAGGTCGGCTGAATCTTCGTCGCTCAGGTGGTGAAGCAGGCCAAGCAGGAAAATGCCATCGAACTGCCCAAGCCGAGCCACATGCGCAGCGGTGAACAGCTCGCAGTGGAACACTGCGCGCCGGTGAGCGAAGCGTTGGCGCGCGTGTTCTATGTAGCGAGGCTCGGTGTCGAAGCCGTGGTAGTCCACCTCCGGCAAACGCGGCAGATAGTAGGCGGGTCCGCACCCCACATCGAGCACGCGATCGTCAGCCTTGGGCCGCAACATCTCGATGCAGCGAAGGCGCACGCGATCAGCACCCACGATGCGCTGGAACAGCGTGTAGGCTGCAGGTTTGCGTAGAATGAGTTCGGAGACGCCCATTGCGCGACGGAAGCTAGCAGATTCTGCGTCGCTGGCGAGACCGTTGGAGACGCGACTAGGGGAAAGCCCCCGCCAGACTTTCCAAGCTCAGTTCTGGCTGATAGCGTCGCCTCCATCCTGATGCAGCTGGTCATTCTTGCGGGCGGTTTCGGATCTAGGCTGTCAGAGCAGACCGACGTGAGGCCCAAGCCGATGGTGGAGATCGGTGCCCAACCGATCCTCTGGCACATCATGCAGACGTACGCCCACCATGGGTTTCGCGACTTCGTGATCGCTTGCGGCTACAAGGCCGACGTCATCAAGGACTACTTCCACAACTATCGCATCCGCAACTCGGACTACGTGGTGGACCTCCGATCGGGGAAGCAGGAAGTAAGGCACACCGAGGCACCTGACTGGAGGATCTCGGTGGTCGACACAGGCCTCCACAGCATGACCGGCGGCCGCCTCAAGAGGCTGGCTCCGTGGCTGGAAGGGGAGCGCTTCATGGTGACATATGGAGACGGGGTAGGGGACGTGAACATCTCTGAGCTGGTGGCCTTTCACGCGGAGCATGGGAAGCTAGCGACCGTGACCGCCGTGCGCCCCCCGGCGCGGTTTGGCGGGTTGGTGCTCGATGGCACAAGGGTCACCAACTTCAGCGAGAAGGCCCAGGCGGGTGAAGGCTGGATAAATGGTGGCTTCTTCGTGTTCGAGCGCGAGGTGCTTGATTACATGACCGACGACTCGACGGTCCTCGAACGCGCACCCCTCGAGGCGCTAGCCAGAGAAGGGCAGCTCGAAGCCTACATGCACACCGGGTTTTGGCAGCCGATGGATACGTTGCGAGAGAAGAATCTCCTCGATTCCCTGTGGGAAAGCGGAAAAGCCCCGTGGAAAGTTTGGCGATAAACCAACAGCTCGCGGCCTTTTACTCAAGGAAGCGTGTACTCATCACGGGGCACACGGGTTTCAAGGGGGCTTGGCTGGCGCGTTGGCTGCAGCTGCTGGGCGCTGATGTAGCTGGGCTCGCTCTGGACCCCGGTTACTCGCCCAATCTCTTCGATTTGGTCGGCCTCCAGTGTGGCATGGAGTCCCACATCGGGGACATTCGTGATGCTGAACTGGTGGCCCGCGTGACCGCGGCGTTTCAGCCTGACATCGTTCTGCATCTGGCTGCGCAGCCCCTCGTGCGCCTTTCGTATCGCGAGCCACTCTTGACGTTTGGCAGCAATGTCATGGGAACCGCGCACGTCCTAGAAGCCTGCCGGCTGACCTCCTCCGTGCGCGCGATCGTCGTGGTGACCTCGGACAAGTGCTACGAGAACCGCGAATGGTACTGGGGGTACCGCGAATCGGACCCGATGGGCGGAGCGGATCCTTACAGCGCGAGCAAGGGCTGTACCGAACTCGTCACCAGCTCTTACCGTCGCTCCTATTTCTCCAGGGAGGACAGCGCAGGACTCGCTTCGGCGCGTGCTGGGAACGTGATCGGGGGCGGAGATTGGTCTGAAGACCGCCTGGTCCCTGACATGATCCGCGGCATCGCGAGCGACCAAGAGATCTTGATTCGCAACCCGCGATCCACTCGACCCTGGCAGCATGTCCTGGAGCCAGTGGCCGGCTACTTGCAGCTAGCGATGCGCCTGCATGCAGAGCCCACCGCTTTCGCTGATGGCTGGAACTTTGGACCTGACGACGCGGATACACTCGAAGTCAAAGAACTCGCCCGCCGATTCATCCAGGCCATCGGCCGAGGACGCCTCGCGCTGGGTGAAGCTGACGCTTCGTCCCCGCACGAAGCGAAGCTGCTCTCTCTTGACTGTCGAAAGGCTCGCCAGCTGCTGGGTTGGAGGCCTCGCCTGAACTCGGACAGGTGCATCCAACTGACGGCAGATTGGTACCAAGCGCATCTCTTGGAGCCGGGAAGCGAACGCGCTGTGCTCGACCGGCAGATCCACCACTACGAGTCGCTGTTGGTCTGATCCGTCAGCATGAGGTCCAACGAAACATGAGCAGAGTTCTGGTCACCGGCGGAACCGGCTTCATCGGGTCTGCGCTGGTAAGGCGCTTGAGCCAGCCGAAGCGCGGGGAGCGCCGGCACGACGAGGTACTAGCGTTGGTGAGACCGGGTAGTCCACGCATTGCGCGATTGAGCGACCTTGAGAGAGTGCGTTGTGTCGTGCTCGACGAGTTGGAGCCGAACCTGCGCTGCGACACCATCTACAACCTGGCCTCGTATGGGGTGAGCCCTGGTGAGCGCGACCCAGACTTGATGCTGCAGGGAAATGTTGAGCTCGTGGGTACGCTGCTAAGAGTTGCGTCTGCTTGGGCCCCCACGCGCTTTATTCATACGGGGAGCTGCGCAGAGTACGCCCCGGTCGAGCAGCCAATTCTCCTTGAGGAAGAGTCCGCGCTTGACCCACCTACACTGTATGGCGCGGCGAAGGCGGCCAGCGCTGTGTTTGGACGCGCCCTGGCCCGTCAACTCGGGGTGTCATGGGTTTGCCTCCGACTCTTTGGCACCTACGGTCCGGGCGAAGCGACCCACCGGTTGATCCCCTCGTTGGTCGCGCGATTGGTCGACGGCCACGCGGCAGCGATGAGCCAAGGGCTTCAGGTGCGCGATATGTGCTACATTGACGACGTGATCGATGCGTTCATCCTCGCATCCGATCCCGAACAGCGCTTCGCCTTGCCTTGCTACAACGTGTGTAGCGGCACACCTGTCGCCATCGTCGAAGTCGCGCGTAGCGTCGCGAAGACCCTTGGTGTTCCGGAATCGCGCCTGGGCCTCGGCGAACTGAGCATGCGCGAGGGCGAGCAAATGTGGCTGGTTGGGAGCAGTCAGCGTTTCCGTGAGGCTACGGGGTGGCTGCCGACTGTCGGTTTGGATGAAGGGGTGAGGCGAAGTGTTGAGTCGTGTCGTGCGCAGTTGCTCGACGAGGCAGCCACATGACCCGAGCAGACTCGGCCTCGACCGCGGGAGGCGTTTCGGGTGCGTTGCGCCCGATGATCTCGATCGTGGTTCCAGCCTACAACGAAGAGGGCAACGTTCATCGTCTGTACAGCGAGGTGATGCGTGTCTTGGAGCAGCTCGCGGATCGCTACGACTATGAGTTCGTGTTCACTGACAACCACAGCACGGATGCCACGTTCAGTGAACTCTCTGAGTTAGCGGCAGCAGATCCGCACGTTCGCGTGTTTCGCTTCGCCAGGAACTTCGGGTTTCAGCGCTCGATCCTCACCGCGTATCAGAAAGCGCGAGGCGATTGCGCGATTCAACTCGATTGTGATCTTCAGGATCCTCCGGAGGTGATCCTCGACTTCGTGCGCGAGTGGGAAGCTGGCTACAAGGTCGTGTACGGGGTGCGGCGCAGTCGAAAAGAAGTCTGGTGGATGACCCTGATGCGAAGGGTCTTCTATCGCCTGATCGACTTTCTGAGCGAGCACCGTCTGCCCCTCGACGCTGGCGATTTTCGCCTGATCGACCGCCTGGCCCTAGAGCAGCTCAAGCGAATTGATGACTACAAGCCCTATCTGCGCGGTGCCCTGGCAACGATGGGGTTCCGCTCAAAGGGCGTGCCTTACGACCGTGCGGCTCGCGAGCTCGGCGAGAGTAAGTTCTCGTTGAAGGATCTGTTCGGCCTGGCGCTGGACGGCATCTTGAGCCATTCCACCGTGCCGTTGCGGTTGGCGACTTACATCGGCCTCGCGATATCAGTCCTCACGTTCCTGGCGTCTCTGGGCTATGTCGCTGGTCGCGTACTCTTCGGAAAGGCTTGGCCGGCTGGTTTCGCGACCCTAGCGTTCGTTGTGCTGCTCTCGCTGAGCCTGAACGCATTATTCCTCGGGGTAATAGGCGAGTACGTTGGTCGCATCTATCACCAGGTGTTGCGACGTCCGCTGACTATCGTGGAGGATAGCATCGACGCCACGCCGAGGAGAGGCGTGGTCGAGGTGTGCGCGGAATCACGCGAGGCCGCGCCGCGAGTTGATGTGCCGTCGCGACCCGAGCCCGGAGCGTGAGAGCTAGAGCTTGAGCACCGCGAACCGGCTGTTCTGGTAAACCGGCTTACCTTTCAGACCACGAAGTTGTCCCCGCGCAATCACTGCGTAAGACAGACGATACTTCCGCGTGAGTGACTCAAGGCGCGCCTGGCTAAGTGAGTCGTAGCCGCCCAAGTCTCGGCCGCTTCGCACTTTTCTTCCGGTCACATCGTTCAATCGGGAGTGCCACTCAATCAGCTCGTTCGGTACGATGGGCACGGCCTTCCAGTCCACGACGATCGCTCGCTGCATGTGAAATCGCATGCCTTCAATCCGGGGCGGCGTCAGAAATATGGCGTCCACTTCAGTGTGCTCTCGCACCCAAGCGTACAGCGCTTCTTCGCTTGGGTTGCGTCCTGCGAGCAGCGTCGATCTGGCACGAATCATACCGAGATCCTGGTGCGCGCTGATCACGACCAAGCCACCCAGCATTAGCAGCAGAGCGCCATGGGCGACCGTCTCCCAGCGGTTGCTGATGGCTGTTCTGAGCTTTACCCCGAGGAAGCGCGCCTGACTGGCCCAATAGATCAGCTGCGCCGACAAGATCAGCGCGACCGTGAGCAAGAGTAGCTTGGGCAAGCCCTCGACCCTGTGATTGCCCGCGTACATCAACATGCAACACAAGCCGCTGATCGTCAGACACAAAGACAACAGCGAGTAGTCCTTGATGCGGCCGGGCGAGATCACTAAGCCGACGGTGGCGATCGCCCACATGGCCTGGAATAACAGGTCCAGGTGAGGGGCCAGGCGCTGGGCGAACAGTTGGGCGGCGAAGCTGCTATCGAAGTACGTCGCGCCCGCGGTACCCAACCAGACGGTAAACGCCAGCGCAGCAGCGAGTCCCACCAGGTTCCGCCACGGACCACGCACCAGCGAGTTTCCCATAGCGGCGCCAATGCCGATCAGGTGCCAACCGATGAACGGTAGAAAATGTATCTCATAGCTAGCAGGCCTGAAATGGTGGGGCGAACGCACCTGAAACAAGATATCTCGGGCGACTTGAACGTCTGCTCCGCCCGCGGTCTTGAGGATCGTGGGCACGAAGACCAAGAGCGCTAGCGACGGCACCGCGAGCTGCCGGACTCCTCGGCGCACCAGGCCGTCGCCTCCCAGCATAAGGTGGGCCACCCCGAAGACGATGCCTCCAAGGATCAGGTAGTTTGCGTGGAACAATCCACCGATTGCGAGCAGCACGCCAGAGGTGAACCAGCGTTGGCCCACGAACGCGACCATCGCGCCAATGAAGGCGACGCTCCCCAAGCTGGATGGCTGGAGGATGTAGTCGATGATGTAGCTCGTGCCAACGCCACGTAACCGCACGGTAAATGCAAGCGACAGCAGCAATAAAAAGCCGGGGAGCGCTTGCTTGCCGGCGAGCAGGCGACACAGGCCGTACGTCAGCAGGCCGAAGACGGTAACGAAGACTGTTGTCGCGATCGCAAAACCCCAACCATCCGGATTGAACCACAGCAAGAGCGCGGAGAAATACTCGAAGGTGGGGTGGTAGCTGGTGGTTTGTGAGACGAACCAGTCGTTGTGGAACAGCTCTGGGTGTAGCAGGTGGAGGGCGCCGAGGTTGTAGACGACCTGGTTGTCGACTCCGTAGTTGAAGCCGAAGCTCAGCGCAAAGGCGACGCACGCCACGAAAGCCGCGAACCACTCCAAGCGCTCCCTCCGGCGCCGCTCGCCAGGCACGCCCCCTGATGCGGTTGCTTGGGGGGGCCATCGCTGAGGCACGCTAGGGTCTGCGACAGCTGAAGCCGGGTCGTCGGCAGGGGGCTGAGAGGCCTCGGTCGTTGACTCGGCCGGCCCGCTGGAAATCGGCGCTTCCTCGCTCAATGGAAGGGGGACGCTAGCACACCTCGTCTCACACCTCGCAGCGACAACTGGCAAATCCCAGCGCTACCGCTCCTTTCTCCCGTGACCCGCCAATGCGATTCGCGCGAGTTACTGTCGGTCCCCGGCTGCGCTAGCGCGAACTTCTGGGCAACGCTGCGTCGGCTCGCTAAGCAGCGAGTATGGAGCAGTTGAACGACCTAGACGCGCCGACTCGTCGACCGGGGCACCACGCGCGCAAGTTTGTCGTTTCGCTGCTGGTTGCGGGCGGTCTGGGCTGGGCACTTCACAAGGGCGCCCTGCCTGTTCTTCCGAGCTCCGGGTCGCTGGCGAACGCGTCCTTCGGCGGTGTCGCGTCGTTCGCCGTGTTGTTCGTTGTCAGTTCGCTGATCCGCGCGGCCAAGTGGTGGTGGCTGTTGGCGCCGATCCAGCAGATCCCGTTGCGGAGGGTCGTCAGCGTAAGCCTGATTGGCTACGCGGCGCTGTTCGTGTTGCCGTTTCGCATGGGTGAGTTCGTTCGTCCTTTGATGATTCGGAAGGCGGGTCTTTCGGGCTGGGCCGCGATGGGGTCCGTCGCGGCTGAGCGGGTGATCGACGGGCTTGCGGTCACCCTGCTCCTCACCGTGGGCCTCACGTTCTCAGAGCCGCTGTCTCCGTTGCCGGATCACATAGGGGGCCTTGCCGTATCCGCAGCAGTAATTCCGCGGTTGTGCTATTCAGCCATCGTACTGTTCAGCATCGCGTTCGCGGTGCTGGCCCTCTTCTATTTCAAGCGGCAGCTGGCCCAACGCACTGTCGAAGTGACGCTGGGCCGGTTGTCCCGTGGCCTGGCGGATTGGCTCATCGCGCGCATCGGACAGCTCGCGGACGGCTTGCAGTTTGTCCGACGACCGCGCTACGGGGCGCCATTCGTCGCGTTGACGCTGCTCTACTGGCTGACCTTCGGGGCTGCGAACTGGGCGCTCCTCTCCGGGTGCGGCATACACGAGGTATCGGCAGCTGAGGTTTGCGTGCTGATCGGGGTGTTCTCCCTAGCGATTCTGCTGCCGGGCGCTCCGGGATTTTTCGGTACGTTTCAGATGTCACTCTATGCAGCACTTTCTCTGTATGTTCATGCGGAAACGGTTACGGGGGCGGGATCCGCGTTTGTGTTCATCAACTATGTTGGGCAGATCGGGCTGACCTTGCTGCTCGGTGGAATCGCCTTGGTGCTGGAACGCGCGGAGGCATCTCGTGCGAAATGAGTCACGTCGCCAGCGAGGCGACCGTGTATCGCCTACTGAAGGAGCTAAACCTTCGACAAACCAGGCGTCCTCGGAGCCACCGAAAGCCGGTCGCCCGCGCTCCGAACCAGGTTTTTCCCTGGGATGATCTACCTCAAGTCGCCCATCAGCGTCGTGTTATACTACTTCTACATGGTCCCATCACCGCGTGGTCGCACCCGAGGTGTACGGCGAGAATGACTCGCGGCCTAGCGTGGCTTGAGCACCGCCAGCAGTGACGTGCCGAGGGGCAGGTCGCGCTTGCGCAGCCAGCTAAGCTCCGGCTTCAGGGCTGCCAGCGCTAGGCGATTCACCACGGCAATGCTTTTCGATTCGGCGAGGTCCGAGATGCTCTCCGCCTGCTTCGGTGGGCTGAGTAGGGCGCGCCCTTGGCGCAGGCCCTTCACCCCTAGGGCTGCGAAGAACAGCGGAGAGAAGAAGTAGGTTGATCGGCTCACCTCGAAGCCAGCGGCGTCGGCCACGCTGCGTAGCGTGTCTGCTGTGTAGCGGCACTTGTGCTTCTCGATCTCATCCCAGGGCGACCACAAGAACTGAAACGCTGGCACGCTGAGCAGCACGAACGCACCGGGTTCATCGAGCAACCCCTGCCTCAGGTTCTCAAGCGCGAGCTTGGCGTCTGGGAGGTGTTCAAGGACGTCGCACATCAGGGCGCCAGTGTATCTGCGCGGAAGCAATTCAGTTTGGATGTTCAGCCTAAGGAACCTGCGCTGGTCGACGAGCCTTGGGCCCATGCGCGCCACGGCGCGCTCTCGCGCGATGTCTAGGCCCGCCTGATGGATCTCAGCGTAGTCTACGTTGAAGCCATTGGCGTTCAGGTGGCTGGTAACAGTGCCGATCCCACAACCCACCTCCACCAAATGTGCTGCGCGATTGGGGCAGGCCGCCTTCAGGGCGTCGAGCAGCACTTCTCGTTGATGCAGGTGCCAGTAGTGGGCGTCTTCAATATCCGCGCGGAGTGAAAACTCGGCTGGGTCGAAATAGTAGTCGGCGGAGGCACGTCGCGCCGCGGTGGGGTCTGCGTGAGGCATGGTCGTGCGCCTAGTTCAGTTTGGTCGTCTCAGACGCTTGAGCGGGAGCGAGTGGGTCGCTCTCGAAACCCACGCTGCGTCGCCACGTGCTGCACCCGCTCGCCACGGCGCGGCGTCGATGCGCACCCCCGTGCCCAGGTCGCGCCCGAAGGTAGTCACGATCTCCCGCGCGATCAAATCGGTGGCTCGTGCCGCGATCGGGGTCGCGCCTTGGAGGTCAGGCGGACCGAACCTGTGTCAGCGAGGCGTTCGCGCGGATACGTGGTGGGCTTTCGATTGAAATCCGCCACAGGGCACAGCACTGTTGCGCGACGCCATGACCAACGTCCTCGGATCTCGGGTCGCACCCCATGACTGACAACGGCCGCGGAGGTACGAGGGCGCGTGAGCAGCCCCGCTATGCGCCACGCAACGCCGAGGAGGTCGCCGCGCTCAACGATCGCCTAGCCATCGAGCACCCGATTGACGCCTACTACGCGGAGTCGCCAGTTGTCGTGCGTTGGATCGAGCAGCGTCGCCTCGACATCATCCGGGAGATGGTCGCCGTCAGGCCGGGCATGAAGGTGCTGGAGGTCGGGTCTGGTGGCGGCCATGTCTTGCGCATGTTCAAGCAGGCGCGACTCACAGCTGTCGATGTTTCTCAGGTCTTCTTGGACACGGCGAAGAAGAACCTGACGGGCTACGACGTCGAGTTTCACCTAGGGGAGCTAGAGACTCTGAGTTTCGCTGAGCGGTCATTTGACCGCATCATCTGCACCGAGGTCTTAGAGCACACGACTAACCCGGAGCGCGTGCTGGCCGAGATCAGCCGGCTTCTGACCCTTGAGGGCCACGCCGTCATCACAGTCCCCGTAGACCCGCTGATCGATGGCTTGAAGAAGCTGGTACGCATCACACCCGTCGGCTTCATGCTGCGCAAGCGGCTGAACTGGGGAGGGGACCACTACCATTTCCACAAATGGTGGCCGTCGCAGTTTCAGCGCGTGCTTGAGGGCAACTTCGATGTCGTAGAGCGGGGGGCTGCTCCATTCGCGGCGCTTCCCATGCGCGCTTGCTTCAAATGTCGCCCTCGCTCGCGGTGAGGCGTACGCCAGCCTAATCTGGCACCCAGCAGACGCGTGCTTGAGGTCCCGGGCCTAGTTCAAGTTGGTTGGCTTGGGCGCGTGGCTCTGGAAATCGACGTTAAGTCGAGACACCGCCGCGAGCCGCTTGCCGGTACGCACGAGCTCGACGTTCTGCACGAACTGGACGTCGATGCGCATGTCGTCACCCAGGTAGCGCCTGAAGGTAGCCAAGATCTCTTCCATCACGTCGTCAGAGAAGCGCCCGCCTTTGACGACTTGGAAGACCAGCTCGTTGGGTCGCTCCTGAATCACCTGAAAGCGCTGGATCGCGTGATCGAATTCCTTGAGGTAATGCGCAAAGAAGGTGCCGGGTAGGTAGCGGTTGTCCGTGCCTTGAATGATGGACTGCACCCGCCCCTCAATCTTTCCGAGCATGGGTAGGCCGCGACCACACGGACAGACTGAGTCGTCAGCCATGCCGGCCGCTAGATCGCCGATGCGGTAGCGGATGAAAGGTAAGCAGTAGTTGTTGAGATCCGTGATAACCACTTCACCCACTTCGCCCGGAGCAACCGGCTGACCGTCGCGCAAGACCTCGACGATGTAGCCCTCGCCCACCACGTGGTGGCCGGCGTGCGCGTCGCACTCGTAGGCGATACCCGAGAACTCCCGGGCTCCGTACTTGTCGAAGACGCGGCAGCCGAAGGCCTCCTCGATCAACTTGCGGCTCGTGTCGGGCAGGGTTTGGGCGCTGCTCATCAAGGCCTTGGGGCGCACGTTGAGCACACCCCGCTCCTTCAAGTAGTGCGCTAAGAAGTCCAGCGCCTCGGCGTAGCCATCCATCAGCACAGGTTGCCACGCGGCAATATCTGCGATCATGGCCTCAAGCTTCGCGTCGGACATTTCGAAGATCGGGATGAACTTGCGGCGGGTGAGCGCAGCGTCGGCGATCTCTCGGGCGGCTTGTGACCTACTCATGCCCAGCGTCTGGTGCCACAAGCGCACGCAAGGGTCACCGAACTGATAGCCCGTCCACTCCTGTGAGCGGAGCGTAGCGGCCCAGCGAAACTCAAGCTGCGCCCGATCCGCGTAGCAGACGAAGGGCTCACCGGTAGAGCCGCTGGTGGCGATCTTCAAGACCTGGCTCTTGTCGTGGTTCTCGCTGAGGATGTCGAAGTACAGGTGTTGCCTCACGGCAGCTTTGGTCAAGTACGGCAGCTTGTGTAGATCTGCTTGGCCGCGGATATCCTGGGGAGTGACGCCCCCTTCCCGCATGCGCTCGCGGTAGTAGGGCACGTTGCGGTAGGCGTGTCGCACCAAGCGCCGCAGCTTCTCGTCTTGCAGCTCGCGCATGTCGGAGCGGCTGAGCCACTGCGAGCGATTGAGCGCGTCGTAGTAGTGTTCGACGTCCCTGGTGATCATCCAGTGGGTGGCGTTGAACGCCGACAGGTAGGCTCGCCAATGGGCCTCGCGCGCGGGGGTACGCGGCTCGGGCTCAACGCTCGGCGGGTGGCGGCGCAGGAACTGCTGAGTGGTGTCGGGCGGCTGTCGCGCTACGCGGTACTCCCACGCGGCCTTGCCGACGTCGACCAACGACTTAGCTGCCGCACGGTAAGCTTGGCCGTCGAGGAAGCTGCTCCCCGCGCGGCGGTTTTCAAACAGCGTCTCGATTTGCTTATACGAGTAGCCCTTGGCGTGGGCGGCTACCATGATGAAGCTCTGCCAATAGTAGTAGTTGCCCTGGTAGGTAAGTAGATCCTCGAGGACCTCCTTCGCTGTGATCAGGAAGCCGCTCTTATTGTCCTGGAGGTCCATGCCGAAGGTGCGGTTCAGGATGCTGTTCAGCCCTCGGCTCAGGTGATAGCGAGCGCCTCGCTCACGGCCAACTGCGCTGCGCCAACCTTGCACGATGTCCACGTTGCACTCGTGCAGCTCGCGATACAGACGGAGGAGATCCTCCGGTTGATACTGCAGATCGGCGTCGATGATGGCGACCGTCGGAGCCCGGGCAGCGCGGGCGCCCGTACGCCAAGCGTGGGTGATGCCCTGGTTGATCTGGTGGTGCCTGCCCACCACCACACCCGGGTACGCGGCCTCCATCTCCTGAATCGCAGCGAACGTGCCGTCGCTGCTCCCGTCGTTCACCAGGATCAGCTCGCCGCGCAGCTTGCCATGCTCGAACACCGAGACCACCCGTCGCGCGAGCTCGCGGACGTTGAGCTCCTCGTTGAAGCACGGCGCGATGACTGATAGCTGAACCGGCTCCGACATGAGGCGGCCAGCATAGCGCGGAAGGGATGGGCTTCCATAGCGTCGCCCGGGGCGCGGACTAAGCGATCGGCCGGCGCTGCACCGTAGCTGACCTGGTGGCTCAGCAAGCGATGGGCTACGGATCGCCCGATGTCTGGGGAGAGCGTCTGCGGCAAGCGGTTTGTGGTCACAGGAGGCGCGGGCTTCATCGGCTCGCACTTAGTCAAGCACCTGTTGGATCACGGTTCCGCGCAAGTCACGGTGGTGGACAGCTTGCGCTACGGAGACCTCGCGAATCTCAGCGGCTACTCGGATCGCGTGAACCTGATCCGGCACACCCTAGGGACGGATCCGGTGGCGGAACTCGAGTCCGCGCTGAGTGGGTGCGACTACTTGTTCCACCTGGCCGCCGAGAAGCACAACCAGTCGAAAGACGATCCGACGCGGGTGGTGCGGGCGAACATCGAAGGCACCCTGGCTCTGTACGAGCTCGCGGCGCGGGCGGGCACCAGCAAGATCATCTTCAGCTCTTCGCTGTACGCCTACGGTCGCATGTCGGGCGCGGCATTGGTTGAGACTGAGCTGCCGGCGCCTGAGACGGTGTACGGCATCAGCAAGCTGACTGGCGAGCACTTGCTGAGATACTGCGGTGAACGCCACGGGATCTCACACGTGGCGCTGCGCTATCTGTTCGTGTACGGGCCGCGCCAGTTCGCCGGGATGGGCTACAAGTCGGTCATCTTGAAGACCTTCGACAGGCTACTGCGGGGGGAAGCGCCCGTGGTGTTCGGAGATGGTGAGCAGTGCCTCGACTACGTCTACGTGGACGACGTGGTGGAGGCGACGGTCCGGGCGGCCACGAGTGGCGTCAGCGGTGAGGTCTTGAACGTCGCTTCTGGCGTACCGACGAGCGTGAACCACTTGATCGACGCGATGATCGCGGTGAGCGGGCGCCGGGTCGGGAAGACCACCGAGCCCGCAGATTGGACGGCCGGGAGTTGTCGCTTCGGTGACCCGGAAAAGACCGCACGGTTGCTCGGTTGGCGTGCGACTACTTCGCTGCACGAAGGTCTTGCTCTTACGTGGAGGTGGCTCTCTGCGCAAGCCAGCTTGGCCGTTAGTGAGGACTAGTATCGATATGGTGGCTCGTAGCCGGGCCGTCGTATACGGTGCTCGACAAAGAACTCTCTCAGCTGCCGCACGGCAGCTTCGCCGTTTGGCTGATCCGCGAGGTTGCGCGTCTCACCAGGATCCACCTTCAGATCGTAGACCTCGGTGGTGCGCTTGCGATCGTCAACGATCGCTTTCAAGCCGTCCTTGGTGAAATACGCCTTCTTGAGTCGGGTCTCAGCTAGGATCGGCCGGTCTAGCTTCGGTTTCACGCCTAGGAAGAACGGAGCGAGGCTCTGCCCCATGTAGTCATCTTCCTCTGGCAGGCCGAACAGCTCGATGAGAGTTGGCGCCAGATCGATCTGAGATACCGGTTCGTGGATCTTCTGCGCTGGAATTTTGGGGCCATGGAAGATCAGAGGAACTCGAAGTTGCTCTTCGTATATCGTGGTGCCGTGGCTCTTGGCGCCGTGGTCGGCCTTGTCGCCGAAGGCCTCTCCGTGGTCCGCCGAAACGATCCAGTACAGTCGGTCTCCGTAGCCCGCTGCGACCAGCTTCGACCATAGCTTGCCAAGCTCAGTATCGACTAACTGCACCTCGCGTAGGTAGCGCTCGTATGGCGTGCCTGATTTGCCAGCGCGGTTGTAGGGAAGATGGGCGTCCAAGTAGTGGGCAAACAAGAACAGCGGTTTGTCGTCGTGCGCCTTGAGTTTATCAAGGATGTGGGAAGTAAGTTGCTCGCCGTCGGAGTAGTTCGACTTGCCCTTAACGAAGTGTTCTTCCGAGAACCCGCGCGCGACGCCGACTGAGTTCACGAGCCAGCTCACGGACGCCGCGTTCACCGTGCGAACCCCTGACTGCGTGAGCCGCTCCGGGAAGCGCACTGACTTGTCAGCGAGTGGCCAGAGGCCACCACCCATGCGGGTCTGGGTCGCGATTTCGTCCTGAGGGGCCTTGCTCCAGTATTGCTGCGAATAGTACTTGCTGGTGAAGAGTGATGTCAGCGAGTAGACAGTCTGGCTGCCTGCCGATCGAGCTACCAGGAATGTGGTCCCCTCATTTGCCATTCGAGTTAGAGTAGGGAACTTCTCCGGATGCTTGATGGGCACGTCTGCGCGTAGGGCGTCGATCGTGATCATCAAGACCATCGCGTTTGGAGGCAGCTTCAAACCCGGCAACTTGCGCGTCGCGCCGCGGCGGAAAGCGCCGGAGCCTCTGAGTGCTCGCGCCTCCGAGCGGGCCCACAGTTGCGTCATATACGGCGCGAGCGAAGACGTCTCCTCGCGGACCAGCGCCACCCGCGTGGAATTCTTGGGCGGTACCACTACGACGAAGGCGGTTGCTCCAATCCCGAGGACGGCGATCGTCGTCTGCGCAGGTCGGATCCAACGAAAATGTGCGTGAACGACGCTCACTCCAACCAACAGCCCTCCGCTGAGCGCGAGTAGGAGATGCGTTCCTGGGTAGTCCAGAGGCAGGATGGCGCCGTTGACACCCATCAAGCCGACGCCGGCAATTGCCACAGGGATACGGCGGAAGTTCGTGTTAGTGACCCCAGGTGCCAGTGCCCCGAAGGCGGTGTATACGAGAGCGATGAGCAACGCGGCCAACGTTCGTAGCGTATCCGCGTGGGAAGGTGCGCGTCGGTCCAAGAACGACGACAGATCATCAGTGATGAACAGGTAGACGACCGCAAGAACGCCGAGGCCGATCGCGACCAGTCGGACAGGGCGCCAGGGAATGCGTGAGCAAACCGCCAAGCACGCTGCGGCGATAGAGCCCGCGGCCAAGAACGACAACAGGTCGTACAGGTAAGCCGCGGCGCCGCGGCCGGGGCCACCGCTCGAGGCCAAGGCTTCGACAGCTGTCCACGACAGGTTGAAGAGTGCTAGGGCCAAGGCCGCGAGTAAGGCGGCTGCGGCTGGGGAAACAATGGCTCTGTGCGTCTCGGTTCGGGGTACCATTTGGCTCAGCCAGTGGCGTGCGAATCGACCCCGCTGAGGCGCGGCGTCACGGGCGTCGCGCTCGTTGGTGGCGAGACACCTGCTTGGCACAGAGCTGTAACCTCAGGTACTCGGGTCACGCAAGCGAGCTTGGGCTTATCATCCGAGAACACGCGGATTTTCTGGGCCCCGCGCAGCACTTGAGGCTGGTCCGTGGGCTCGCGGAGCCGCAGGTCGCACCTCATGCGCCCCGGAAAAGGCCCACCGAGACGGCGTGGGTCGAGCCTTGGGAGCACGTTCTAGCTAGCGCACGGCGCGCCGCATATCTAAGCGCGGACGCACGTTCTCGCCATACAGGATGTTCTTGATCGACTTCCCGCTCAGGAAGGTTTGCGGAAACAATGCCTTGGTCTTGCTCAGCTCGTCGAGCTGGCTCAGCTGTTGAGCGCTCAGCGTGACGTTGGCAGCGCCAAGGGTGTCCTCGATCTGCGAGACCTTCCGCGTCCCCACGATGGGGATGAAGCGCTTGCCCTGGGCCATGACCCACGCCGTCGCTACTTGAGACGAGGTGACACCGAGCTCGTCGGCGATGCGGTCCACCGCTCGGGCGATCTCAAGGTTGGCGTCGCTGGTGCGCCCGCTCGACTCGTTTCCCTTGTGCCTTAGGGAATCGATCGCGCTGTCGGTGGCGCGGGTGTACTTGCCGGTCAGTACGCCTCCGGCCAGCGGAGCCCAGGCCAAGACCGAGAGCCCGAAGTGCTCAGCCATTGGCAGCAGCTCGTGTTCCACGCTGCGCTCCAACAAACTGTACTCGATCTGCAGGCCGACGAACTGGGTCCAGCCACGCAACTCGGCCAGGACATTGGACGCGGAGACGACCCAAGCCGGCGTGTCGCTGACTCCCAGGTACAAGAGCTTGCCGCTGCGCACCAAGTCATCCAGCGCGCGCATGGTCTCCTCGAACGGCGTGAGCTCATCCCAGGCGTGGATCCAGAGCAGATCGATGTAGTCCGTCTGGAGGCGCTTCAAGCTGGCTTCGACGGATTGAACCAGATTCTTGCGTTGGCTGCCGCCCGCGTTCGGATCGTCGTGGTCCATGCAAAGTGTGTACTTGGTCGCTACGACCATGCGGTCGCGCTTGCCGCGTAGCCAGTTTCCGCAGAACTCCTCGGTCTGGCCGCCGTGGTACTTGTTGGCCGTGTCGAGGAAGTTTCCGCCGGCCGCGGCGAACGCGTCCAGCACCTCGTGGCTCGTCGCTTCGTCCGCGCCGAAGCCCCAGTTCTCGCCAAAACTCATGGTCCCCAGGCACAGCTCCGAGACCCGCAATCCAGACTTCCCCAGCAGTCGATAACCCAGCATGTTCTTTCTCTCCGTTGCTCATGAAACGCGCCGCGCCTGACGGCTGGCGCTGATCACATAGGCGTGTCGCCCTGACGACGCAAGCCTCGAACCAACCGTCGATTACCGCGCGGATCTAACTCGGGTAGACGCACACGCCGTAGTTGTCGTGACCGACGTCAACACACCACTCAACGACCCCGCTGCAGCCTGCCGAAAGGTTGCACAGACTGAGGCAGCGACCGTCGTAGCACTGAAATAAGATGTCGCACTCGTCGCTCGCCGAACAGAAAGCGTTGAGGTTGCCGCAGTTCGTGCAGCTCTCGCACCGGCCCTCGCTCTGGCTGTAGATGCGGCAAACGCCAGGTTTCCCACCGGTGCTACACGAACCGCCGATGTTCGAGCACGGCGTGCCGGCTCCGTCGGGTAACTCAAGGGCGGGATCCATTTTGGTCGGACCGCCACTGGACCCACCGCTGCCGCCACTGGACCCACCGCTGCCGCCACTGGACCCACCGCTGCCGCCAGACGCACCGCTGCCCCCAGCCCCGCTGCCGCCCGCGCCGCTGCCGCCAGCCCCGCTACCAGCAGCCGCTCCGCTGCCGGCAGCCCCGCTACCAGCAGACGCCCCGCTCCCACCAGCTCCTCCAGCGGCGTTTCCGCCAGAGCCCCCGCTGCCTCCGGCGCCGCTGCCGCCAGCGCCAGATCCCCCGCCTCCGCCAGTGTTCCCAGAGCCGCCAGTGGCGCCGCCATCCGTGGGCCGCTCACGGTAGCCATCGAAGTCGAGGACACAGCCTTGCAGTGTGATCGCCAAGCTTACCAGGCCCCAGGACTTTAAGTTCATGGCAGAATCCCAGGAAGCGAAGCTCTGCCAACTCGGAGCGGCGCGGCGCTGGTTGAACACCCGGGTGCCAAGCACGCTGTGCCGAGGCATCGCTCCGAGACGCGCGGTCCCGATTTACCCAGAAGTCGACAACCCAGCATTTCAGTCTCCGTTTGCGCTTGACGCTCCGGCGAAGCCCACCCTCTCCGGGCAATTTGCCGCGGGGTAATGCCGGCGGCGCCGGCGCTAAGCGCCCTCAGGGTACACGCACACGCCATTGGTGGCGTGCCCCACGTCCACACACCAATCAAGCTCGCCGCTGCAGCCCACGGCTAGGTCGCAGAGGATTGTGCAGCGCCCCTCGTAGCACTGAAATAGGATGTCGCACTCGTCGCTCGCTGAGCAAAAGGCGTTGAGGTTGCCGCAGTTGGTGCAGCTCTCGCAGCGGCCCTCGCTCTGGCTGTAGATCCGGCAGATGCCGGGATCGCCACCAGCGCTACAGGAGTCACCGATGTCCGAGCACGGCGCGCCGCTCGCATCGGGCAAGTCGAGCGCCGGATCCATCCCGGTTGGTCCGGCGCCGCTTCCTCCGGCACCGCTTCCTCCGGCGCCGCTTCCTCCGGCACCGCTCCCGCTAGCGCCGCCACTACCCGCTGCACCCGAGCCTCCGCTGCTTGAGCCCCCGTTGGTGCCGCCCGCCGCGCTGGAGCCTCCGCTGCTTGAGCCCCCGTTGGTGCCGCCTGCTGCGCCGGAGCCTCCGCTGTTTGAGCCGGCGGAGGCGCCGCTGCCGCCAGAGTTCTGTGCGCCCTGGCCCAGCGGGCCATCGGCGACGTCTTCGCTACTTGCGCAGGCGCTAGCCAAGCACGCGGTGCTGAGGCACAGCGCAACCTTGGCGAGCAATCTCTGGGAGTGTCTCACCCGCGAAGTCTACTGGCGCTGACCGCGCCATGGAAGGCCTATCCAGTTCTCAGCTCACGCGTCGACCAGGGCCAAGCTGCCGATGTACGCCTGCTTGCCCAGCGCCACCCCGTTGTGGCGCAAGATGGCATAGGCCATGTTCAGGTGGAAATAGAAGTTAGGTAGCGACATTTCGTTCAGGTAGTCGCCAGCCTTGAGTGCTTTTCCGGGCAGAAAAGGAAGTGGGACGACGCGTTGGTCGGCGCCGTCGAAGTCTTTCGCCTCGAACGTCTTGAGGTATTCGATCACTGACGCCAGGCGCGCACGGATCTCCTCCCAGGTCTGCTCGGTGTCAGGGTGGGTGGGCGGTGTCTTGCCGGCGAGGCGCGCGGCGGCGAACTTGGCGCTGTCGCAGCTGGCCTGGATCTGTCGCAAGAGCGGGTACTGATCCGGAGCCAGTCGGGCCGAGAGCAGCACGCTCTTCTCGAAGCCTTTCGCCTCCGCGAGCTTCTCAGCTTCGTCGAGCCAGTTGCTCAGGTTGTTCAGCATCTTGGAGAGTTGGGGGACGCAGGCGTCGTATAGCGGCATAGCGCCGGTCCATTGCTCCCAGGCGCGACCGCGTCAATGGGCCGCAGCGCGAAACGTGATGGCTGATCTGCCACCCGCGGTTGACCGCCGGTCAGCCAGTTTGGCGCCGCAACAGCTCGGCAGGGCGAGTCAGCGCTCTGCGGTGTGGGTTAGTCGTGGAGGCTCCACGCCAACCAGGGTGAGCTGTTCGCTGCACCAGCTGATGCCTTCGCCCATGGTGCCGAAGTACTTGATGGGTTTTGGGTGTTGGTACAGCCACCCAACGGCAGTCAACGCGCCGCGCACGATGGACGAAGTCAGCACTCGAGCATCACCCAGGGAGTAGCGCTCGACCAGCGGCCGCCACTCACGCGAGCGCTCAGCCGCCAGCGCGCGGATCTTGGCGTTGGGCCGCGAGTTGATGCGGCGCAGGTCCGACAGGGTGATGCAGGTCTCCTTGCGCTTGAGCAGCACCTCATACTCGCTGAACATCTTGGCGTAGGCATCCAGCTCCATGTTGTCGCTCACCGTGATCACGATGATCGGCCACAAGTCTGCCGAGACGTACGCCGCCGCCATGCACTGGATGATCTCAGGTTCAGGGGTTTGTGCAAGCGCTCGGCCTCACCTAGGCTGAGCCATGGCTCAGCCTACCGCCTCGCTGTTCAGCCTCGCGACCCGTGGCTGCCGTGCAGTCGCTCGAGTTCAGACTCGCTGGCTCGCCATTACCGCGTTGTTTGCGGCCAGCCTGAGCGTCGCCTGCAGCAGTGACTCAGGTGGCGTCGCCGGCGCTGGAGGCTTCGGAGCCGGTGCAAACGCCGGCGTCGGTGGAACCGCGGGAGCAGCTTCTAACGGGGGCGCGGCGAACGCCGGCGCAGCCGGGACGAGCTCCGGTGGTAGCGCCAACGCAGGAACTGGCGGCGCAGGAGGTAGCCTCGGCGGAGCGGCTGGCAGCGGTGGGAGCGCTGAGCCTGCGGTGCACTTCGTCGGGCGGCACGTCCACGACGCGGACGACACGACACGCTTTGGCTGGTCGGGCACAGGCATCGTAGTGCGTTTCCGCGGTACCGGCATCGCCGTCACCCTGGACGACCCCGCGCGCTACTACAGCGTGGTGGTCGACGGGCAGGTTGGCCCCCGCCTCGCGACCAGCCCGGGTGAGCAAGAGTATGTGTTGGCGCAGGGCCTAGCTGACGCGGAGCACGTGGTCGAGCTGTACCGCCGGACCGAGGGCTCGTATGGTTCCACGCGGTTCTTCGGCGTGCGGATCGACGGCGAGCTGCTGCCACCGCCTGCGGTCAGCCGCCGCATCGAGGTGCTCGGTGACTCCATCACCTGCGGCTACGGCAACGAAGGCCCGGACGAAACCTGCGATTTCTCGGCGGACACTGAGAACCACTACCTGACCTACGAGGCGCTGGCCGCCAGAGCACTGGGGGCTGAGCTGAGCACCATCGCTTGGTCGGGCAAGGGGGTGGTCTACAACTACGGGACCAACGTGGACGAGCCGTTGCCTGCGCTGCACCGCCGCGCGCTGCCCCGCGACCCGACGAGCCTGCTGGACTTGAGCTGGCAGCCTGACGTGGTGGTGATCAACCTGGGGACCAACGACTTCAGCACCGGGGGCGATCCTCCGGAGGCGCTCTTCGTGGATGCGTACATCGCCTTGCTGCAGGCGCTGCGCGCAGACTACCCGGGCGCGCTGATCCTCGGCACGCTGGCGCCCAAGTTGTTCGGCGATGATCAAACCCGCGCGGAGACCTACATCCAGAGCGCGATCGCGGCGCGGGTCGCCGCCGGCGATGCCCGCGTCAAGCAAGTGGACATCTCCACGCCGTCTACCGGCTTCGGCTGTGACTACCACCCCAGCCTGGCCACTCACCAAGCCATGTCGGAGCGGCTGATCTCGGTGCTCAAGCAAGAGCTCGGCTGGTAGAGCCCCGACCCGGCTTCGAACTCCTGGCCACCAGCCGGCCCGCCTCGGCGAGCTGCGCCAGCTGCTCTGACAGGCATTGCCAAGCGGGCTCGATCACGTCGCGTAGAGTGCGTTGCCGTGTGGCATCGATTTCGCGGTCGCTCAGGCGTCCGAAGGCGTGGGCGTCGTGGTCCACGTCGCCCGCGATGCTGGCAGCGCATGCTCCGCGCAGCACCGCCCCGAATTCCCGCTGGGCCAACTGCGTGAGGTCCGGGGCGCCGGTCTTGAGCAACCACGCCAGGCACTCCCAGGAGTAAGCCGCGTGGCGGGCCTCATCGTCGGCGATGCGCGACAGCGCCTGGTGGGCGCGGGGGTGGGTGGCGACGCCGAGCTGCGCGCTGGCCACGGCAGCGGCGATGGTCTCTTCAACGCAGCCTTCGCGGATCAAGCGCGTGACCACGCCGCGCACCTCCACGTCATCCAGCGCGCCGCGGGTAGGCAGGGCGCCGGGTTGCTGCTGCTCGCCGTCCAGCTCCTCCGCAAGTTCGAAGCACAGCGCTGCGTGGAGCACCTCGTCCCGCTGTGCGTCGAGGCTCGCCCGCACGAGTCGTCGGGGTGCGCCTAGGGCCATTAGCTCGGCGCTGTGACGCGCGAAGGCGGCGATCGATGCGTGCTCCATCAGGCCGTCTTCGCGCCATTGCCGCGCGGCCTCATGCGCCGCGCTGATGGCGCTCGGCGCGCCCCCGCCGGGTTGGCCGCTCAGCGTCGCCTTGCGCGAGGCACCGTCGACGGTGAACGGACGTCCGCAACAGCCGCCTTCGCAGAATACGTAGCAGCAGGTCCCGTTCACGAAGTCTGGTCCTGATGCCGCGGGGTTACAGCAGCCGTCCTGGATACGTGACGCGAACGGGCAGCCGTTTTGATCCACGCCTGCGTCGCTGGCGCCGCCGTCTTCGAGGCCCGCGTCGTCGGGCGGGGCGTCGCCGCCCCACGGCGGGTTGTTGGCCATGGCCTGAGCTTCAGCCGGCGTGAAGCAGCTGGTCGCAGGGGTGCCCCAACTGCAAAACCCGGAGTCCGGGGGGGCGTCCACCCCGGCGTCGAAGCTGCCGCCGAAGCCAAACGAGCCGCCGCTGGCGTCTGCACCGCCGCTGGCGCCGCTGCCCTGGGTTCCACCGCTCCCGGCCGCGCCGTTGCCCCCGTCACCCCCGGTGCCGCCGCTACCGCCCGCGCCGCCACCCCCAGTCTGGCCGCCGCAGGCGGTCACGCCGAGGCCGATCAAGAGGCTGGAGAAGATCCGGGTGCGCAGCAGGTGGTGGGTCATCGCAGTCGTCGTATGCAAGGCTCAGGCCCACCCCGGCCCACCCCATTTTTCGCTAGGATCAACACTCCGGGTGCGAAACCTCGGTGGCTTCTGGGCGTGAGCGCCGCTGGCCGCTGTGCCAAGTGGCACAACGCCGAGCCTGCCTCTGGCGGCCAGTGGCCACGCGCGGTCTGGCGCGCTGCGGCGCTATTCGGTGTCTTCTTCGGCTAGGCGCACGCCCTCGGTGCGCTTGCCGTTGTAGCCGGTGATGTCGGCGTAGAACTCACGGATTTGATCCATGTCCGCCTTGATGTTTCCGCTCGGAATAATGCTTGGCCCGACGCCCCCGATCTTACGGGCGTAGTCGAGGAAGCCGCACACGATGGGCACTCCGGCCTCTCGGGCGATGTGGTAGAAGCCAGACTTCCACTTGGTGTGGCCGTGGCGCGTCCCCGACGGCGCGACCGCCAGGTACATGGCGTCCTCCTGGTTGAAGCGGTCGACCACTTGCTGCACCAAGCCGTTGCTCTTGCTGCGATCCACGGGGATCCCTCCGAGGGCGCGCATCAGGGGACCACCCGGGCCATCAAACAGTGACTGCTTGCCCAGCCAGTTGATGCGCAAGCGAAAGATCCCCGCCACCGAGAGCATGTACGGCAAGTCCCAATTGCTCGAGTGGGGCGCGGCGATGAGCACCCCCTTGGGGCTGTCCGGAAGTTCGCCGGAGCCCTTCCAGCCCTTCAGCTTGAAGTAACGCTCAGCGAGGCGGTGGGCCCATTCGGGCGACGCAGGACGAGACGACTCAGGAGGCGATGACACGTGGTCAAATCAGCCGAATCTGGCCGCTTCGTCAATGCCACGGCTTTTGTTCTGACCGTAATGTGACGGCCAAACGGCGCCCCTACTCGGCTCACGGTATTTCTGGGGGTGGGGGAGCTAGCGCTTCGGGCAAACACTGTCCGCCGCGCCTGTCTAACCGCAGGGAGCGGCTGTGAGTCGGACGGCTTGGTCGTTGTGCGCGGCTAGGAGCTACCTTGACAACGCGCGTAGGGCCAGGCCCTCGTACAACAGTTGCGAGCCCAGGTGGCACGTAATATCCGCGTGGTCCAATACCGGTGCTACCTCTACCAGATCCATACCGACCAGCTTAAGGCCCTTGAAGAGGCGCAGGAGCGTGATGGCCTCGCGTGACGTCAGCCCGCCCGGGACCGGCGTGCCGGTGCCTGGCGCAAAGGCTGGGTCGATGCCGTCGATGTCGAAGCTGATGTAGGTTGGTTGATCGCCGATCTGTTCACGGATCTGGCTCGCGACGCGACGGATGCCATGACTCTCCACGAGCTCCATATCGTACACGTGGGCATGGTGAGCGTCGGACACCGCGCGCTCTTCGGCGTCTTTCCAGCTCACACGCATCCCCACTTGGTGCAGGCCTTGCGCCGAGATCAGCCCCTCTTCTAGCGCGTGCTTGATTGGTGTTCCGTGATGAAACGCCTCGCCCCAGGTCTCGGGGCCGCTTGTGTCAAAGTGAGCGTCGATGTGGACTACCGCCAGCGGGCCGTGCGTAGCCGCTACGGCCCGCAACGCTGGCAAACTAATCGAGTGATCACCACCTACGAGGAAGGGTGTGGCCTCGGCTTCCACTATCGCCGCGACTTCCAGCTCCACGAGTCGGCGAGTCGACTCCAAGCTGAACGGAGGCGCTGCCACGTTGCCGCCGTCCACTGCGCGGAGGCGATCGAAGACATCAATGTGATGGGTCGGATGGAACGCGCCGAGCATCGCGCTGGTGCGCCGCAGGTGGTATGGCCCCATGCGCGCGCCGGGCTGATACGTCGTGCCAGCGTCGGTGGGTACACCCAGCAGAGCCACGTCGTAGCCGCGGTAGATGTCCGCGCTGCCGATGCCTGGCGCGACCATCGGTAGACGGAAGAAGGGCGTCTGTCCGTGTCGAATGTATTCTAGGGCGGATTGTTGGGTCATGTGTTGTTCCAAGAGCGTCTGAGGAGGCCCGACAGAGTGTCAGGCGCCGAGACCAGCCAGGGCGTGCGCCAGGAGAGGTTCGACATGCGTTGCCCCTGTGGAGCAAAGGTCGCAGCACGCCGCGTGTTGCTCTTCCTGGCTTGGGCTAGGGGCTAGCATGTGAGACAAATCCGCCCGGATAAAGTCAGCGAGCGACTGATCGCTCAGCGTGCGGTGTGGTGACAACGCGCGGCCCACTTCGAGCTCGATGTGCAGAGCTGGCTGGGCTACGCTGCGCAGATAGTGAGGGAGGAACGCGGCGTCCCCATGCCAGCACAGCTCGGGGGCGAGCCTCACAGCGATCGGCACCACCGGCACGTTGGCCAGTCGGGCGATGGCGAACGCGCCCAACCGAAAGGGCAACAACTGGGTCCCGTCGCTTGTGGTACCTTCGGGAAACGTTAGGACGCGCGCGCCCTGGCTCAACGCACGGAGCGCGCTCTTCATGACCCTCGCGCCGCTGTGTGGATCGTCCCGCTTGACGAACAACACGCCGAGCCGTTGCAAGATCGGGCCGATGCCGGGCCACGCCTCGACCTCGGCCTTCGCGATGGCCAGCGTGGGCCCGAGCCGGGCGATGGCCAGCGGGTCGATGTAGCTTAGGTGGTTGGCTACCAACACGCAGCGCTCTGGGATGACTCCCCCGCTGACGTGGACCCGCATGCCCTGAGAGGTGCACAGATCGCGCGCGGCGTAGTGCAGGGCGTACGCGCGTTCAACATAGCTCGTGCGCCTTCCCGGCAGCTTCCGCGTATAGGCTCCCACCCGCTCCACCAAGTCGCGCGCGCGGGCGGCGGAGCGCAGCACGTGGCGACCTGAAAGCTTGGACGGCGCGGCGCACCCCCGCGGCTCCCGGGGGAACGCCGCGACGCGCAGCGCTTCACGACGGGGTGGCGGGGACAGCTTGGCGTTCACGCGCTCGCCCCCACGCCTTCACTTCGCACGTGAGCGAACCCGAAGGCTGAAGCCTCAAGCAGTGGTGAGGCCGCGCCGGAGGGCGCGAGCAAGCCGAGGCGCTCATAGCGCTGCCTGAGCCGCGCGAGCACCTCATGGTCGATCCGAGAGACGAGGCGCTCGTCGCCAGGACCGTAGAAGTCGCGGCGCACGTCGACGTGCTTGGCGCCCAGCCAGGCGTGGACCGAGCGGGCCGCGAGGTTGTCTTCCTTCACGGTGAACCAGCAAGCGTCTACCTCGTTGATTACCGTGCGGATAAATGCCTGGATCAGCTTGTGGACCACCCGCGTGCCTTGATAGCCTGGAACGACGGCCAAGGTCGTGCAGTAGGCCTCGCGCTTGCGAGTGAACGAGAGCAAATAGCCCACCGCCTCCCCATCGATCCGCGCGATGAAACAGGTGTGCTGCATGAAGTCGCAGCACAGGCGCACGTAGTACGGCCCGAGCGTCGGCTCCTGGTCGCCGAAGATCTCCTCTTCAAGCCGCATGATGTCCGCGAAGTCATCGCTGCTCAGCGGTCGGACGTCGTATGTTGTCATGCTCATCTCATCTCCTCGCCGCGTTCAGCCGCGGCGTAGTGCGTTTGTCGCTGTCGTGTTTGCTTGATGGCGACACTCGTCGAGCGGTGTGCCAGTCAGTTTTCGCGTGGGAAAAGTTCCCGCGACATCTGCACATGCGTCCACCGCGTCTGTGTCCGTGCGGCTGCGGCCCCAGGTTCCCTGTGTGTCATCAGGCGCTGCGTGACAGTTGTCACGTGAGAACGGCCTTGAACGTCACCCAGGGTTCACTAAACTGACCCGTTCGTGTTTCGCGAACTCGCACCCCACCGCGCTTTCGGCGGCACCCGCAGCCCTCGAGGCAGTCCTTGGGCTGCGCGTCGCGCAGCCGCCGCTTATCTCCCGAGTGGGGGCTTGAGCGCGCTGTGGGATGTCCGGATGCGCGATCTGGGCGGCAGGGTTATCAGTCGCGGCACCTCCGCTGAAGGTCGACCGCTGACCGCCTACCTCCTCGGCCCGAGTGTGCCTGGGCTCGGGAGCGCCCAGCTGGCTGGCTCCGCGCCTGCATCCCCGCCCAGCGTGCTGCTGACCGGTCTGCTGCATGGCGTGGAACTGATCGGAAGCATGGCCCTGTTGAGGTCGGTAGAGGCGCTGTGCGCCGCTGGCGTTCAGCGCTCGGTCAACCTGATCATCGCGCCGGTGATGAACCCTGACGCTCTGGCCCACAACTGTCACCGGTTGAGCCAGGGGCGAATCGCGTGGCAACGCTGCAACGCACGCGGAGTGGATCTGAACCGCAACTTTGGTCGCGTCGGTGCCGGAAGGCACTGGCACCCGTTCAGTGGGTCTAGTCATCGCGTCGCGCCTCACTACGCGGGACCAGGGCCCTTCAGCGAACCCGAGTCGCGCTGGCTAGCTCAGCTCGCGCGGGATACCTTGCCGAAGGCAGCGCTCGGTTTCCACAGCTTTGGGGAGCTGCTCTTATATCCATGGGGACACACATCCCAGCCGCACCCGCGCGCCGCGGAGTACCGAGAGTTGGCTGAGTGCTTCGCTGCGGCGCAGCCGCGCCCCTACCAAGTCAAGCAGGCGCATGGCTTCTACCCGACCCATGGCGACTTGGACGACTGGCTGGATCACGAGCTGGGCACGTTGGCGCTCACCGTGGAGGTCGGCAACCTGAGCCGGCGCTTGCTGCGTCCGCGCCTGGCCATCAACCCGTTTTGGTGGATGAACCCCATCGATGTCGAGGCGACGATCGACAACGTCGTGCCCGGTGTGCTGGCCATCGCGCAGCACATAGGGCGTGAGCAGGTCGCGCTAGCGCAGCGCGGCACCCGAAGTCCGGACAGCGTTGCCCCCGGGCAGCGCCTTCGACCAGTGTTAGCGCTCAATGCATGCGCTCAAGCCGCTGAATAGGCACGCGGCTCAGGCAGACGCCGTAGACCCGGCGCCGTACGCTGCGCACTTCACATCGAGATGCTGCCCTTGCGGAAGTCGCTGGCGGTGATCTGGATGTTCACGCACACCGGCTTGCCGCTCTGGCTGAGCCGCTTGGCCTCTTCTAGGGTCTCGTCGATCTTGCTCGAGTCATCTAGCAGCAGGCCCACCCCGCCGTAGCCCTCGGCGACCTTGTGGTAGTCGGTGCGGCGCAGCACAGTGCCCACGTCGTCACCCAGCATCTCGCTCTGCTCGCGGGCGATCTGAGCCCACACCGCGTCGGTGCCGATGAGGGCGATGGGCGCTAGGCCGTGGCGCACGCAGGTGTCGAACTCCGAGAGGGAGTAGGCGGAGGAGCCGTCGCCGTAAATCAGCCAAACTTCGCTCTTTGGCCGCACGAGGCTCGCGCCCACTGCGAACCCACCACCCACACCTAAAGTCCCGAAGGCGCCTGGATCCAACCAAGACAACGGGGAGCGTGGGCGCACGATGTAGCTGGCGGTGGCGACGAAGTCTCCGCCGTCGACCACCATCACCGCGTCGTCAGACATCTTCTCTTCTAGGCGTAGGAAGAAGTGCAGGGGGTTGATGCGCTCTTGGCCGGGCGTCTTGCCATCGAACGGCGCGCCCTGATCTTTGATTTGCGCGTCGCGGGCGTCTTCTCGCGCGCGCAACGTGCTGAACCAGCCGTTCCAGCGATCTTTCGGGCCACCTACGCGCTCTGCCAGTGCCTCGAGGAACTGACCTGCGTGGGCCTGCACCGCCACCTCCGGGCGTCGGTTCTTCTTCAACTCCGTCGTGCTGAGGTTGATAGCGACCACGGTGGCCTTGTTGCCGATGGCGCGGCCGTAGCTCAGCCTGAAGTCGAACGGGAACCCGGCGACCAGCACCAAGTCGGCTTCCTTAAGGGCGTTTCCGCGCTTGTGGCGGAACTGGATCTCGCTCTTGCGCCCGAGCAGGCCGCGGGACATCCCGCCGAGGAACGTCGGGATCCCCAGCTCCTTGACGGCCTGGGCCAGCTTGTCGGCGTCTCTCACGCCTACCAGCGTCTGGCTCCCAATCACCAGCGCCGGGCGCTCCGCCTTCTCCACTAGCTCAGCGACTTGATTCAGCAGGTCGCCGTCGAGGCTGGGGGTGGCGTCGTGATTACCGAAGGGAAATTCAAGGCTGACGTGGGGCTGATGGAATTGGCGGAACAGGTAGCCCTTGATCACCAGCTCCAGGGCCTTGGCGCCCATGTTCTTGGCGTCCTTCAGGCCGGCCTCTTTCATGAAGATCTCGCGGACCATCGACTCGGGGTAGAGCAGATCCACCGGCACCTCGACGAACACCGGGCCAGGCACGCCGCTCAGCGCGATGTCGAAGGCCTTCTCTACCGTGGGCTTGAGGGCGGAGACCGTCTTGCAGGTCGTCGCCCACTTGGTGATGGGGCGCATCAGGCTGAGCTGGTCGATGTCTTGCAGTGAGCCTCTGCCCTTGAGCAGCGTCGCCGTCGCGCCGCCGAACACCACTAGCGGCGTCTGGGCCATCTGCGCGTTTTTCACCGCGGTAACGGTGTTGGTCACGCCTGGGCCAGCGGTGACCGCCGCTACTCCGGGCACGCCCGTCATGCGCGCTACGGCGTCGGCGGCGAAGACCGCGTTCTTCTCATCACGCACGTCGACCACGCGAATGCCGCGGGCTTTAGCGCCTACCAAGATGGGCGAGATGTGACCGCCGCACAGCGTGAAGAGGTACTCCACGCCACGGGACGCGAGGATTTCGCCGATGATCGCTCCGCCGTTCTGCTCACTCATGGTTGCTCCAAGTCGGCGATATTGCCCGCCGCGTCAATCAGCTTAACCGCCGCCGTTGGGGGGGTGGTGGGCCTAGCTCCCACGAGCCGCTGGGTGGCTCGCGCTGACTGGCATTAAAAAAGCCTGGCTTGCTCCGCCCCTCCCTTGGCGGGAGCCCAGCGCTCGATGTAGCCCGCCGCCCTGAACTTCTTCTGGGTGTTGTCGCTGCTCATGTAGCGGACCTTGCCGTAGATGGGGCGCTCGGGTCCCCAGGCCCGATCGAAGCGCCCGAAGCACCAGAAGATCCCTGAGTATGAGTTGGGGTTGCGCCCATCGAGGGCGTACTTGTTGTTCAAGTGGATCAGCGCCTCCAGGGCGGCCTCGGGGCTGCGGCTCCACTCCAGCACCTTCTTTCCCCAGAGCATGCGCAGGTAGCCGTGCATGCGCCCGGACGCCGCGAGCTCGGCCTGGGCCGCGTTCCACAGCGCGTCGTGGGTCTCACCCGCCTCTAGCCTGGCCAGATCGTAGCTGTCAGGGCGAGGGTCCTGGCGGTGGTCTGCGAGGGTGCGCTTGGCCCAATCGGGCAGCGAGCTGTAGCTGGTGTAGTCGCGGCGATACCTGCTGGTGTTGTAGCCGAGCTCTCGCCACGTGATCAGCTGATCGAGGAACGCCTCGCAGCCGCTCCCCAAACCCCAAAACCCTTGGCGCTGCCCGCGGCCCTTGCGCGTCAAGGCCTGCGGCTGAAAGTCAGATCCTACTACCGCACGGAAAATCTCGTGGCTCGAGATGTGGCCGAAGTGCAGGTAGGGTGAGAGCCCGCTTGAGGTCGCTGTCAGCAGGTCCTTGTCGCGCACCGCGTAGGCGTCCAGCTGGCGATCTACGAAGCGCCTCAACGCTCTGCGGGCGGGCGCCTCGCCACCTAGAGCGTCGCTGGGTCGCACGCCATGGTCGATGGGTAGTTGCGCCAGCTTGAGGTCGAGGAGCCGCTCAGCGTCCACCCCCCAGCGCTGGGTGACCTGGCTCGGGATGTTGGCACGCGGCAGCGATAGCTTCGCCAGGGGGGCGCGCCGCGGGAAGGCTTCGAGGTGCGGCGCAAGCTCGGCCTGGAGGTAGCGCCGGAAGTCGTAGGCCCGCTCGAACACGCGGTCCGTCGCGCTGAGGGGCAGCAGGCCGCTACTGTCCACCAGCTCCAGGCGTACATCCAGGCGCTCGGCGGCCGCCGCGACCATATCCGGGAGGAAAAAGCTAGGGAAGTCGTCGGTGACCACCAGCGCGGCTCGGCTCGCCAGCGCCTCCAGCAGCCCGCGGCCATGGCCCCGCGTCGGTTCCACGTAGGGCAGGTAGCGGACAGGCGTCTGCTCGAAGGCGCGTTGATTGTCCAGCATGCCTTGCACGATGAATTGATGGTGGCGATCGCTGGCCCAGGGGTAGTCGACCCGCAGCGCCTCCAGCACCACCAGCGGTTTGCCCAGGCGCGAGGCGTGTTCAAGCGCGCGATCCAGGGCAAAGTTGTAGTGGGTGCGCCGCGCGGCGATCATCCAGTACAAGACATAAGCGCGCTCAGGTCGCTCTGGCGCGGCGCCGTGGCTTGCAGGGAGGACACGAACGCGGGGCTCAGGGACTGCCATGGCGGTTTGAGTAGGACGGAGCGCTTCGGCTGCCCAGGTCTCTGAGCGCCTTCAGCGTGGCCTGGGGTAGCTCCCCACGCGCTATTCGGTTGATCTTGGGGCAGGGGCGACAATGATTCGCCGCATGGCAAGTCTGGAAGCGAAGATCGAGAGCGCCCTGAAGCAGGCTGTTGTGGCGGCGCTGGGTGAAGAGCAGCGTGACGCGGATCCGATCCTGCGCCCGGCGCAGAACCCGCGCTTCGGCGACTACCAAGCCAACTTGGCTATGAGCCTCGGCAAACAGCTCGGGCAAAAGCCGCGAGATCTAGCGCAAAAGATCGCAGACCAGCTGCCCGTCGGCGAGCTGTTTGAAAAGTACGACGTCGCCGGGCCCGGCTTTATCAACCTGACGCTGACCAAACAGGCGCTGAACAGCGCCGGCGCGGAGATGCTGCGCGACGACCAGCTGTTGGTGCCGCGCGCAAACACGCCGGAGACCGTAGTGGTCGACTACTCGAGCCCCAACGTCGCCAAGGAGATGCACGTCGGGCACTTGCGCTCCACGGTGATCGGCGACTGCATCGTGCGCGTGCTGGAGGCGACGGGTCACCGAGTGATCCGCCAGAACCACCTGGGGGACTGGGGTACGCAGTTTGGCATGTTGATCGAGAACCTGCTCGATCAGCAGAGCGACCTCAGCGCGCTCACGGATCTAACGCCCATCTATCAAGCGGCCAAGCAGCGCTTCGACGATGAACCGGATTTTCAAGAGCGGGCCAAGCGTCGGGTGGTGGCGCTACAGAGCGGCGACGTCGAGACGCTTGCCATGTGGAAGCAGCTCGTGGCCGCCACCGTGCGCTACCTGGACGGCATGTACACGCGCATGGGGGTCAAACTCACGCCAGAGGACATCTGCGGAGAGAGCTTCTACAACTCTGCCTTACCGGGGGTGGTGGAGCGGCTCAAGGCGGAGGGGCACCTGGTTGAAGACGCCGGGGCTCAGTGTATCTTTCCGAAAGGATATAAGAACAAGGACGGTGACCCGCTGCCGATGATCGTGCAGAAGGCCGACGGCGGCTACCTGTACGCCACTACGGACTTGGCGGCGGTGCTCCACCGCACCCAGGCGCTGAAGGCCACGCGTATCATCTATGTGATCGGGCTGCCGCAGCGCACGCACATCGAGATGCTCACTCAAGTGGTGACCGACTTCGGTTGGATCTCTCCGGAGGTGCGCATGCAGTACGTGGGTTTTGGGTCGGTGCTGGGCGCTGATCGCAAGATGCTCAAGACCCGCAGCGGAGAGAGCGTGAAGCTGGTCAGCTTGCTTGAGGAGGCGGAGCAGCGGGCGTGCGGCGTGGTGAGAGCCAAGAACGCCGACAAAGCCGAGGACGCGCAGCTGTCTGAAGCCGAGGTGCTAGCCACCGGCAACGCCATCGGCATCGGTGCCCTAAAGTACGCCGATCTATCCAGCGACCGCGTCAAAGACTACCTCTTCGATTGGGAGCGCATGCTGGCCTTTGACGGCAACACGGCTCCGTATTTGGTCAACGCCTACGTGCGGATTCAGTCCATATTCCGCAAGGCAAACGTTGGCTCCGCGGATCTGGACGCCGCCTCGCTGCGCGTGGACGCTGAAGCCGAGCGCGCGCTCCTGTTGCAGCTAGTGCGCTACGGTAGCGCGGTCGTTTCAGTCGCCGACAGCCTGGAACCGCACCGGCTGTGCGGCTACCTGTACGACGTCGCTTCGGCGTTTCATGGCTTCTACGAGCACTGCCCAGTACTGAAGAGCGACGTGCCCGAGGCAGTCCGCGCCAGCCGCCTGGTGCTGTGTGAGCTGACCGCTCGAGTGCTCAGGGACGGCTTGGGTCTGTTGGGCATTCGTACCGTCGAGCAGATGTGAGCCGGCGCGTGTAGCGTCGTGCCGCGGACCTGATTTCAGCGTGGGAACGTACTAGCCGGCGTCGGGGGCTGCCGGTTCGCAGGCCGCCTTCGCGTCACTCAGCAGCTCGGTGGCCTTCTTTGCCTCCTTCGGGGCGCCAGCGAACCAGCGCTTAAGCAAGGCGCTCGCCCCGGACTGGTACGAATCGAGGTTCTCGATGGCGTCACGGTTGAGCCCTTGGGCCAGCTCGCCGAGGGAGTCGCTCTGCATTTGCAGCGCCTTTCGCAGTAGCTCCCTCGCGCTCTCCTCGCCGGGCTTCAGCTCGTGGATGGCGAGCTCAGCGGCTAGCTCCTTCAGCTCTGAAGACGTGCGCGCGGCCTCGGTCCCGACGGCCTCTAGCTTGGGGACGCGGAGATCGTCGACCGGTTCGTCGAGGGCCTTGTCTGCGCTCGCCTTGAACTCCCCAGTTTGCCGCGCGATCTCGTCGCGGACCGCCTTCTCGAAGCGCTCCCGGTCGTCACAGATCGAGGCGAGGCGCTTCAGCTTCAGCTTCGCGGTAGCCGCCTCGGGGCTCTTAGGAAAGCGCTGAACGAGGGCGCGCCAGTGCTGCGGTCGGTCGCTGGCTACCAGGCGCTCGCGCTCCGCGAGCGTCGCCTTGTCTTGCGCGACAATCAGCGCCGCGCGGATACGCTTTTCGCGCTCAGGATCTGGCGTCTTGCCGATCATCTGCTTGTCTAGGCAGTCTTCGGCGTCTTGCAGCCGCTCAGCTTTGAGCGCCACGTCACACAGTCGAAGCTGCGCTTGCCCGCTCTGGGGGTTCCACTTGAGGGCGGCGTTCAGACGCGCGGTGACGGCGCTCGCCTCGCGCTCCGCGTCGGCGGCGGCGAGCAGCCACTGCTCAGCCAGCACCGGTACCTGTTTGGCCGCCTCCGTGTCCGGGTGCTTGAGCTTCAGCAGCTCTAGGGTGGCGATGGCAGCGTCGGTCTCCCCGGAGTTCTGCTGACCTTGCGCGGCCTCGAGCAGATCCTTTTCCGGGCTACAGGCCAGCAGCCAGACAGCGCCGGCGAGCAAGAGCGCGAACTGGGAGCACGTTAACCTTGGACCTCGCATCGCGAGAGCTTAAGGGCTCGCGAACCGGTAAGTCGATCGATGATCGCGGTCGAGACCGCCGCAGCAAGAGGATCGGCCGCGAGGGCGGTTGAGTTACCCGTTCGCGGGCCCCAAGGCCCGCGCAAGCATAAGTCATGGGCTGGAGCGGTCCGGCGGCTGGGGGCGGTCAATAGCTGATGCTGAGGTTGAACGCCCCCCACTCGTCGTCATGTGTGGAGTCGACGTACACGAAGTAGGTCTCACCCATCGCGGCGACGAAGCTGGTGCTGGCCGTCGCGAAGTCGGTGCGCCGCACACACTGTATGGGCTGGTTCGAGCACTGCCCGAGCTTGACGTAGATGGCCTTCTCGAACGGGCCGGTGAGGGTCAAATTGACCTGACCGGACTGAGGAGCGACGAAGCTGAACACCATGTCCCCCCCGGGGAGCGAGCCGCCCCCGCACGAGGGGTTTGAGCCGTTGCCAGACGCCCCGTTGCTGCCGCTTACGTCCCAGCACGTGTATCCGCTAGGAAGCGATTGGCCAGGGCAGCTGTTGGCGCTAGCGGTGGCCGAGACGCTGCTGCAACCACCTGAGCTGCTGCCGCCAGCGCCCGAGCCGCCTGAGCTAGTGCCGCCAGCGCCCGAGCCGCCTGAGCTAGTGCCGCCAGCGCCCGAGCCGCCTGAGCTACTGCCACCTGAGCTACTGCCACCTGAGCTGCTGCCGCCAGCGCCCGAGCCTCCTGAGCTAGTGCCGCCTGCGGCGTTGGCACCGCTGCCCGCGCTGGCGCCGCTGCCCGCGCTGGCGCCGGAGCCTCCAGCACCGCTGCCCGCGCTGGCGCCTCCACTGCCACCACCAGCGCTCGCGCCACCTCCAGCGGAGCCGCCAGCGCCCGCGCCGCCTGGGCCCGAGCCGCCGTTGGCACCGGCGCCGCTCCCGCCGTTGGCGGCGCCGCCGTCGCTTCCTGCGCCTGCGCTCGCTCCGCCGGTCGCCGCCCCTCCACCCCCGATCCCTGCGGATCCAGCGGTCGCCGTCGCGCCGCCAGCGCCGGGCAGGGGTCCGTCAGAGGTGGCGCCCTCGGAGACTGCGCAAGCAGCCAGCCCGAGCGCCGCTAAGGCTAGGAGTCGTTGCATGGATCCGCCGTGGACCCGGAGTCTAACCTAGCTCACGGCGGCTGTCGCGGAGCCCTGAGCTGCGATCCGAAGCCACCGGGATTCCAAGCTGCGCCGTTCCACCGGCTGATGTGGAACGGCGTTTTAGAGCGCTGGCTGGGACCCAGCTAGTTGATGGCGTCGCACTTGACGCGCTCACCCGCGTCGTCGCGGTTGTTGCCGTCGTTGCACTCGGGGATTTGGTTATCCGGATCCACGACGCCGTAGATCAGGATGCTCGCGTTCTTGGGGAAGTTGGTGATGTTGGCGGTGAAGCTGTCAGACCCGCCGGGGGCGATGGGGCCTGGTCGCGTGACCTCGTGGATCGCCACGCCGCCCGCGCTGGGATCGCCAGCGTAGTAGCGCACGACCACGTTGCTCGCCGGGAGCGAGCCGTCGTTGAACACGGTGGTGGGCACGTTGACCTCGGGGCAAGCCTTGGAGGGGATGTCGAGCTCGATGCGGAGATCCGCTTGTTGGACGCCAGCGTCCACCGCCTGCGACAGCTCGTTGTCGTCTTCTAGGCACTCGCGCTCGATGTTCTTGTCGTCGACGCGGACGATCACCGTCTGCGGCAGCGTCATCGGCGAATCGTTCGCCGCGTTGTACCTGACCGTCACGAAGATCACGTCCCCCGGCTCTAGGCTGCTGGTGAGCACGGCTTCAAGCGGCTGACCTGCGGCATCTGAGAGTGGTGCTAGCGGCGCGCCGCCGCCCCAGTCTCCGTAGAAGCCGACGGTCACCCCCGGTCCGACGCGCAGATCACCGATGTTCGAGATCTGGACCGTGATGTCGATCTCGTCGGTGAGTTGGCCGCAGGTCGCCGACGGCGAAGAGATCTGGATCGCTTGCACCGTGAGGTTGGGTGCCACGCCGAATGAGCGCGGGTTGCTGCGGTACGTGTTGTAGATGCGACCGTTGTACGGCTTCCACGACTCGGGCTCGATGCGTGGGATCATACCGCCCTCGGTGACGTTGGTGACGTGGTAGGCGTGCTGGTTCCAAATGCGCCGTGCGGAAACCCAGAGGTCTTGAGCGTCGCCCCACATCTCGATGCCGTTGTTGTACTCCGACGCCATGCGGTCGGCGTTGTTGCAGAAGCCGGACTCATTGCTGGTCGCGAAGATGATCTCGGCGTTTCCGTCGTTGTCGGCGTCAGCCACGACGGGGTACTCGATGCGAGTGCGGCTCTCCGACGCGAACTTGAAGAGCTCCGCGCCAGCCAAGCCGTCGTACACCCGGAAGAAGCACTCGTCGTTGTAGACCACCTCAGCCGCGCCATCCCCGTTGAAGTCGAACACGCTGGAGCCGGTGACCTGGCTTGAGCTGTCCTTAGTCCGACGCCGCCAGCTGTTGTGCAGGCACAGACACTCGTTGGTGATCTCGTTACACGCGAACTGCGTCGTGTCGCCGCAGTCGGCGTCCGTGAGGCAGCTGGCGCTGGGGGGCGTGCGCGCCTCCGCTGCAGAGGGGCTGGTGGTGGAGGTCCAAGCGGGGCAGGCGGCGGTGGGCGGCTGGAAGTCCGTGACCACGTAGGCGGTGGAGCCAGCGGTGCCGACCTCTGGGAAGCCGTCGCCGTCGAAGTCGTCGATGTTGGGTGGGCCACCGGAGCTGCCGGCGCTCAAGTTGATGGTGGTGATGCGGTTTCCCGTTTCGCCGTCGATGACGTCGACGTTGCCGGCGCGGATCAGCACCACCTCCGGCTTGCCGTCTAGCGGGAACGCGGGAGACGGCGGCTCGCTGGCCAGGCCGCTGGCGCCCCAGACGTCAGCGATGGCGCAGAAGCCGTTGCTGTTCGGGGAATCCCACAGCGTCGGCAGCTGCCCGGCGCACCACGCGACCTCGTCGGGGTCCGTCTCGCTGCCGCTGCAGTCAGCGCGCTTGGTCGCGCCCGCCGGTTTCTTGGGGAAACGGTAGGCGGTGGTGCCGGCGACGATCTCTTGGTAGGTGTCGCCAGCGATGTTCGCCACGCAAGACACCGGGCCCTGACTGTTGACGCCGGTGTCTCCGCTGCCCTCGAAGCGGTCTACGAAGATCAAGTTGCCGCTGGCGTCTTTGTCGATGGTGAACACGTCGCGGCCGACGATGATCTCGACAAAGCCTGTGTTGTCCAGGTTCGCCAAGGTGACGCCTGGGTTCCCACCCCCCAAGTTGGTGGTGGCGCTGGTGACTAGGATGTGGCCCTTGTTGTCGTAGATCCGTACGGCGTCGTTCTGCGTGATCGCGACGATCTCCGGGATGCCGTCGTAGTCGAGATCGCCGACCGCGGGCACGGAGGTGGGATCGAGGTCGGCGTTGTTGTTGTTGCAGCTGACCGTGGTCGGGTCGGTGCCCTCGAGCCACTCGACCCCGGCGCAGTTGGCGAAGTAGTCCTGCCCCTTGGTCACCCCACCGCCGTGGATCGCGCGCAGCGTGCCCTTGGTGGTGTAGCCGCTGCCTTCGAAGGTCATGAAGATGATCTCGGGGAAGTCGCGCTCGTCGATCTTGCCGTCGGCGTTGTCGTCGTCGAGGTTGGCGACTAGCGGGGTCAGAACAACTTGGGCTGATGCCGGGAACGGCGTCGTCGCCGCGGGCGCGGAGGTGTCGCCGATCCCGGCGCCGCCCCAGGTGATTTCATTCGTAGGTGGCACGCTGCCGAAGTCGACGGGAGGTAGCGTGCAAGTGGGCGCGACGCCGCTGCCTGTGCAGCCGTCCACCTCGCACTCGGTGTTAGCCGGGCAGTCCCAGTCGTCCTCGCACGGGCACAGCGCCTGCCCCGTGCCGTCATCGCTGCAGCTGCTGGTGAAATACGGATTTGCGCTGTCGCAGGCGTACTTGGTCACCTCTTGGTCGCCGATAGGCGTGCACTCTAGGAGATCGTCGCCTTGGCAGCGCGTCTCTCCCGCCTTGCATGCGTCGTCGAGGCATAACCCTGTGGAAAGTTCGCAGTACTGCGAGGGCAAACACGCGACGTGATCTTCGCACTTGTCTTCGCAGTGGGCTCCGTCTGCTGTCGTCACGCACACCTGCTCAGCGCAGTTGAGGTCGCCGCAGCTGTTTGGCTCGCAGGTCGCCGCGCCGTCTGTCGCTTCGCAGTGTTGGTCGATGTTGCAGGTGGTGTCTGCGCAGGGGTCGGTCCCGCCGTCTCCAGCGACGCCAGCGCTCCCGCCGCCTCCGTCGGTGACGATGATGCCGCCGGTACCCCCGTTGGGGATGCCGGCGCTGCCCGCGCTGCCCGCGGCGGCTGCTCCGCCGCCGAAGCCGCCACCGCCCTGAACGACCTCGGGGTCACCACAGCCGACCGCGCTCCCGGCGCTCACCACTACCAACCCCAACGCCGCCGAAAACCTGAGTCGCATCGCCTCATACTAGCTGAGAAATGCCGTCCTGTTGCTGGGGCGCCGGTGCGTCGGCCGATTTTCGCGCCCAGGGTGGCGCGGACAGGCGACCATTATCCGCTTGCTGCCGTTCAGACATCCATGGGAGGCCTTGACAAATCCAGGCCAGGCACGGCTTGCCCTTCCGGGACCGGCGCCCAACACTCCCCGCTGCCGCGGATCTTCGCGCGGTGACTCCCACTCCAGCGTCCCAAGCCTGCTAAGTCGAATCAGCCATGTCACAAGCTCCCAGTCAGCCGCCGCGCCCTAGCTTGCCTGGGGGTCCTGCCGGACGCCCTAGCGATTCGCGTCCTCAGCCCTGGGGGTTGATGATCCTCTTGGCGCTGCTGTTCGCGTCGTTCTGGGCCTACAACAACTTCTCGTCCGTTGGCGGACGCGCACCCAGTGTTCCCTACACGCAGTTCTACGAACAGGTCGTCCAGGGCAAAGTCGCCAAGGTTGAGATCCGCGGAGATCAGGTCAGCGGTGAGTTCAAGGCTGCGTCCGATGGCGAGAGCACCAAGCGCTTCACCACGGTGCTGCCGTTGCAAGAGGACCGGGAGCTGTTGCCGGAGCTGCGCAAGCACAAGGTCACCGTCGATGTCGTCACCTCCGAGCCCGGCATGTCGATGTGGGCTGGGCAGCTGCTCATGGTCGGCTTGATGATCGGGCTGTTTGTATGGATGGGTCGCCGCACCTCCAAGATGATGTCCGGCGGCGGTCCGTTTGGCGGCCTGATTAAGGGGCGCAGCAAGCGCTTTAATCAGGAGACCGACGTCCAGATCAACTTCAGCGACGTCGCTGGGTTGGGCTCAGCAAAGCAAGATCTTCAGGAGGTCGTCGAGTTCCTCACGGATCCAACGCGCTTTCAGCGGCTGGGCGGAAAGGTCCCGCGAGGCGTGTTGCTGGTTGGCCCGCCAGGGACCGGTAAGACGTTGCTGGCCCGCGCGGTCGCAGGTGAGGCGGGGGTCCCGTTCTTCTCGATCAACGGCTCCGAGTTCATCGAGATGTTCGTCGGGGTCGGCGCCGCGCGAGTGCGCGAGTTGTTTGAAGAGGCAAAGAAGGTGGCGCCCGCGATCATCTTCATCGACGAGATCGACGCGGTGGGCCGCGCGCGCGGCGCGGGCCTCGGCGGCGGCCACGACGAGCGGGAGCAGACCCTGAACCAGATGTTGAGCGAGATGGATGGCTTCTCGCGCAACGATCTGACGATCGTCATCGCAGCTACCAACCGGCCAGATGTCCTAGATCCAGCGCTGATCCGCCCAGGGCGCTTTGATCGCAACGTCATGGTGGATCGACCTGAGTTGCGGGCGCGCGTCGCGATCTTGGGGGTGCACACCAAGAACAAGCCGCTCGGCAAGGACGTCGATCTGTCGCTGATCGCGAAGAACACCCCTGGCATGTCTGGCGCTGATCTCGCCAACCTGTGCAATGAGGCGGCCCTGAACGCGGGGCGTCGGGACGGCAACGAGGTCACGATGGAGGACTTCCACGAGGCGCTAGACAAGATCATGCTCGGCGCTGTGCGCGAGACCGTGCTGCGCCCGGATGAGAAGCGACGCATCGCCATCCACGAGGCTGGCCACGCGCTCACCGCTCATCAGAGCGTGGGCGCCGACGCGCTGCACCGAGTAACAATCATTCCGCGCGGAATGGCTCTGGGCGTTACGCAGAGCACGCCCACCCCCGACAAGCACTTGATGCTGCGCTCCGAGTTGCAGACCCGTCTACGTATGTTGCTTGGTGGCTACGCCGCCGAGCGGGTGGTCTTGGGGGAGGTGTCCAGCGGCGCGTCGAACGACCTCGAGCGCGCGACGGACATCGCCTACAAGATGGTGGCGAACTTCGGGATGAGCGATCGCTTGGGCCCCGTCTACCACGATCACAAGAGCGAACACCCATTCCTCGGTCAGCGTATGGCGACAGAGAGCGGGACCAGTGACGCCACCGTGCACGTGATCGAGGAAGAGATCCGCGGTCTGGTGGTACAAGCTCAGCAGGAAGCTGAGGCGCTGATCGAAGAGCACCGAGGCGCCTTCGACGCTTTGGTCACGGCGCTGTTGGAAAATGAAACGGTCGAACGCAGTGAGATCATCGAGCTACTCGGGCCAGGGCGCTCTGGCGAGCCGAGCGAGCAGCCAGCCGCAGTGCACTAGGCCTCCCGTGCCGCGCGCGACTTGGGCGCTCCACCCGCTCAAAGTGCAGCACGCCGCGGGCCGCTGGCTGGGCGGTCGTGAGAGACCGCGGTCAGCGATGCCGCGCCGCGGTCGCGCGCTGCTGCGAGGGGCAGCGCTCTGGCTGCTGTGCGGCGGCCTGGTCGGCTGCGGCTTCCTCAAGAGCTTGGTTGGCGCCAACACCGTCGATCTGGAGGGCGCGGAGGTGCAGAGCATGTCCGTCGACATCCGCCGCCAAGAGAAGACCATCTGCCCGCGCCAGTCCGTTCAAATGGCTGTGTTCGTGGACGCTAAGCTCGACGGCGAAGACAAAGTCGCCCAGTTCGAGACCTACCGAGGTGACGAGAGCCACAACGGCAAGCTCGAGTTCAGCTGGTTCGCCTTTCACAGCGGCCAGGGCAGCTTCAACACTGAGGGCTGGTTCACCCCAAGTAAAGATTTGCTCGTTACCGCAGGGCACGAGTTCGAGATCAAGTCGGTCTACCGCAAGCGCCCCGATCAGTTCAGCTTTGACCTGACCTACAAGCCCGACTACCGCTGCATCACGGCGGGCGGCGCCCAGGGTGCCGCTGGCTATGCCGGCAGCTCTGGCGCGGTCGGCGCAGCGGGCGAGAGCGGCTCATACAGCAGCGACGGCCCAGGCGCCCGGGGAGGAGACGGACAGAACGGGGGCAACGGCGGACCCGGCAGCAACGGCGCGCCCGGCCCAGAGGTCCACGCCTACGCGACGCTGGTCAAGACGCCGTTCTACGATCGGCTGGTCGCGGTGGTGCTGGAGGGCGGCGCGAGCGACTTATTGCTTTTCCATCCGGAAGCAACATTGAGGCTGTATGCGGACGGTGGCGACGCTGGTCCTGGCGGCGCGGGTGGCCAAGGCGGCCCTGGTGGCCGCGGCTCCGACGGTGATCCGTCGGGTGATGGCGGTGGCGGCGGACCCGGCGGAAACGGTGGTGCTGGGGGCAACGGCGGACCGGGTGGGACCCTGGTGCTGCACCTAGATCCTCGATTTCCGGAGCTCGCCGATAGATTCCTGATCAGCGTCGCGGGTGGCGCCGCAGGACCGGGCGGCTACGCAGGGGGTGGGGGCAGCGCCGGGGACGCAGGCAGCCCGCGGAGCACGACCAACCCGGACGGCACGAGCCGGCCAGGTACCAAGGGCCAGAGCGGCGTGCGCGGCCAAGACGGCCAGGCGGGCGCCAGCGGCAGCCCGGGTCCCCAAGGCACTTCACGGGTCGAGCGCGAGGCGGTCGACGCTCATTTCCAGGGGCTCGCCGGGCTCACCCCGCTCTGACGCCAGCGACGCCGATGCAGCGCAGAGACTTCCTCCGCTTGAGCTTGCCCGCGGCGGCGAGCCTGGTGCCGCTGTTCGGCGTGTCGCTCGTCCCTGCGTGCGGCGCCCGCAAGCCCGAGACGCCGCTCGCGCACTTATACGGCAAGGAGTGGGTCGGCGGCGCCTATCAGCACTACGCTGACGTCTACCTGCAGGTCGAGGATCGAGCCCGCGAGCAGAGCACCAACTCCTACGGGCTGCTCGCGGGTCGCGGCGTGACCGCCCTCGCCAACTTGCAGGCGAGGGAGGTGCCGTTTTACATCCGGGTCGCGGCTGATGACCAGAGTTTTCGTGTGGAAAGAAACGTCCCTGAGCGGCTCACGCTGCGCGCGGGGATGAGCGCGGCAGAGCGCGCGGCGGCCACCGAGCACTGGAAGCTAGCGCGGGACCACGTGCACACCGACTACATCGAGACACGCCGCCTAGACGGCGCGCTGTCTAGCCTGCTGACCCAGGTGCAGTCACTGCGGTTCGCGGCAGATGAAGGGGCGGTGGAGCAGTACCGCATTTGCCGGCAGCTGTTGGAGCTGCGCGGCGGCGGCGAGCTGCCGTTTGAGCTGCCGTACCAGGTTTCGAAGAGCGACTACGAGCAGGTGCTCGAGCTGCTGGTGCTGCGCCTGGAGCGTGACGCCGAGCGCCTGAGCGCCTTCGAAGCGTCGATGGTGTGTGTGGGGCTGACCGCCCGCGCGACGGACGCTGGCAGCGGCAGCCTAGCCCCCAACCTGAGCCGCTCGCTGCTCGCCGTGATGCGTGACGCCGCGGCGCTGGAGCGGGTGGGCACGGCGTATCCGCAGGGCGAGGATTTAACTCGCGACCTGCGCGACGCCCGGCTGCTCGTCAAGCGGATCCAAGACAGTCCAGAGTTCGTGGCTTGGCTCGCTGCCCAGCGCGAGGCAGAAGACGCGCTGGGCAAGCTGCTCGTGATCTTGGACAACGTGACGGGCTTGCCCACCTCGGCGATCTACCGACAGGTGTTGCGCATGTGGCGCGGCGACGCGGACTACCTCGACTACTTGAGCTCAGTCGCGTCGCTGTTGCCAGGGGGGTCTTACGCGATCTCTGCGGTGAAGACCGCCGTCGCGCGCACCAGCGAGTACCGCGCCACGTACAAGCAGGCCGTGCGGCTGGTGGGCGACGTGCGCGAGGTGCATGATCGCATCGCGCGCGGTGAGCTCGGCGCTGACGTGCTGTTGAATACAGCGAGCGGTTACGCGCGGCAGCGTTTAGACCGTCAGCTGGTGTACTTGAAGGACCAGCGGGAGCTAGACCAAGTACAAGAGGAGCTCCGGGCCCTCGACCAGCTGCGCGCCCCGGCCGCGGATCCGCCAGTTGACGTCGCGCCACCCAGCACCGAGTAGGCGGCGCTGTGTTGGCCGCGGCGCTGTGTTGGCCGCGGCGCTGTGTTGGCCGCGGCGCTGTGTTGGCCGCGGCGCTGTGTTGGCCGCGGCGCTGCAGGCTTAGAAGCGTTGCTGAAGGCGATCACCCTTGAGCGGCACTCCGCCGACCACGGGTACGTTGGGGATCTTCGCGGACTCTTCGAGGTAGAGCTTCTTCATGCGCTCGAACTCCTCGGGTCGCGCTTTGCTCAGCTCGTGCTCCTCCGCGAAGTCTTTCGCGACGTCGTAGAGTAAGAACCTCTGGTCGTCGCCGAAGCTGATGAGCTTCAGATCTCCGTCGATCATCGCGCGGCGCTTGTCCATCAGATCGGCGCGCGGCAGATCCACGATCACCGGGCGCCGCTCGGCCTCGGCGCCGAACACCTCAGGGAGCAGGCTCTTACCCCGGAAGGGCGGGTCGTCCTTTAAGCCCATCAGATCGGCGATGGTCGGCGCGATGTCAATAGATCCGCGGGGAACCTCAATACGGCGAGCATCGGCGCCAGGTACGTGGATGATCAGCGGAACCCTGACCAGGCTCTCCCACACCTCGTAAGCGTGGCGGTAGTGGCCGTGTTCACCCATGCCTTCGCCGTGATCAGCGGTGATGATCACCACGGTGTCCTTGCCCCAGGGTTGCTTGTAGACCCAATCGATTAGGTCGCCGACCCACTTGTCCGAGTAGTGGACTTCGTTGTCGTACAAGTCTCGGCGCTTGTTGCCGAAGTCTGGGTGGCCTTCGTGCTTGAAGTACGTGAAATGCGGGTCCAAGTAGTGGAAGTAAGCGAAGAAGCGCTTGTTGTTCGCTTGCTTTACGTTGTCGCCGTCGAGCATGGTCTTGGCCATACCGGTCAAGGCTTCGCTGGTGATGGTGGCCACGCCGGTCAAGTCGAGCACCGTGCCAGGCAGCAGCTGGTAGTCGTCGAAGCCTTGGTTGAGTCCCATTACCGGTAGGAAATAGCCGTGGGCGTGGCCCGCCAACGTGCGGTGGCCTTCAGCTTGCGCGCGCTCGCTGATGAACAGATTGGAGGGCAACCACTTGGTGAAGAAATAGCCGTCGCGTGCCATCTCGGTGCCGTACTTACCGACTAACGTCGGGGCGACAGACTTCGCCGTGTAGCTCGACATGGAATAGCCGCGCGTGTAGGTCGTGGAGCGCTTCTGAAACTTGGTCAGCCAGGGCGCGATGTCGCGCGGATAGCCGGTCCACGGCATGTCGGCGCGCAGGCTGTCGATCATGATGAACAGCACGTTGTAGGGGCGCTTTGGCTCCGGCTTGGGCGGCGCTGGGGGCTCAGCAGACACGCTGGGTGCGCTGACGGAGGCTGGCTCAGCCGGCGCCGGATCGCTCGGGGTCGGCTTGCAGCCGAAGCTCGCGCAAGCCGCCAGAACACAGCTCAGCAGCAGCCGAGGTCGCCGCCGGGTTTGCGCTCGGCAGGCCGCGCTGCTGGCGCGACGGGCAGGCGTCGCCGATGACCCGCGCGTCGCGCTGGCGGTGAGAGCGCGCGCGGGTTGATGTGAGCTGGTTTGCCCGGGGGCAGAGGTGGGAGACACGGGCCCCCAATAGCACACCTGCATGTGCTGTTCGAGGTCGAGGAGCCCGCCGGCTTACCCGGTGTGGGACGGCGCCGGGTGACTGCTGCTGCGGTCCGCTAGGGCCGCGTTGCCTGCGTTGCCTGCGTTGGCTGTGTTGGGCTGCGCGGGCTACTGGCCGTCGTTGACCAACTGCCAGAAGCTCTTGTAGCCCGTCTTGCGCTGACGCCACTTGAACTGATCAAACGTCTGGGTTAGCGTTGCCGTGCGGTGTTGCTTCTGCTGCGCTGGGTGCCGCCGGCCCTGGTCCAAGTAGGCCCTCACGAACAGGCTCGACTCGTTGCTCGGCAGCGCCTCGACGTTGCGGACCCAGCGCGCCCAGATATCGGGCTTCATCAAATACTGTTCTACGTTCGACGTATAGAAGACGCTCACGGCGAGCCCCTCGCGCTGCAGCTCCTTGCCGATCTTAGCCAGCGCCGCGTCGCCAGCGAAGTCGCCGACCACTGGGACGATGCGGTGCTCCTCCTGCATGCGGCGCAGGCGCTCAAAGCTGCCGCGAGTAGCTAAGAAGCTCCCGTCGGGGCCGACGCTGCTCAGCAGCAGCTCGCGCAGACTTGGGTAGCGGCGGCCGTTCTTCTGGTGCAACTCAAAACGTAGCGCCAGGCGCTGCTTGCTGAACGCCGCGTGGGTTTGCTTGAGCGTCTCAAGATCCTCTTGGCTCAACCCCACCCCCAAATCCCCCTGGATATATTGGACCAGGACCCGGTGCACCCGCTCGAACTCTTCGGCGCTCGCCTGGGCGGCGTCTGCCTGGGTCAACACCTGCTCTAGGCTCGCCGCTGGGTCTTCGGCCAGATCGCCGTCGTGACCGAGCAGGCGCGCGACGAACTCAGCGCGGTTCCGCGCGCTGTGGAAGATCGCTTTGTACAGCAGGTGCAGCAGGGCATTTCCACGCCGGATATCCACAATGTAGGCGATCTTTGGCTCGGTCAGGGCGATGTAGCTGAAGTTCTGCTCGGGGCCGACGCCGATGTATGCGCCGCCTCGCTGTGCTTTGCTGCGCAGCGCTTGAGCGACCTGCAAGTAAGACGTCTCGTTTGAGATGTAGTTATCGCTAAAAAAGTAGCGGTCCGGCTCGGACAGCGCGTCGAAGCGAGCTCCGAAATGGGCGGCGGCTCGCGTGCCCGCGACGCCCGCTGCCTGGGCCGCGGCGCTTGACGACGGACCGCTGGCGGGGCGAGGGGAAGCAGTGGCGGCATGAGCGCTCGCCGGGCTAGTGCTTGGTTGCGGCTTGGTCGTGGCCGCGTCAGGCGCGCTGGGGGCCGGCGCCTCGCTCACGCGGCCGCAAGCGCTCAGGGTGATCAACAGTAGGAGCGCGGTGAGAGAGCAGCGAACCATGGCAGGTGCCTCGTAGCGTGATCGCGCCCGGGCGCGGATCGGAATGTTATTGGGCGCGCGTCGGCGGCGCGGTCGGCAGAGAATGCCCCAGGAGCCGAAGGGGTCGCGAGCGTGACCAGTGCGCTCGGCTTCGGGGACAACGCGCCTTGCCCCGCGCTGCATTCCACGGTCAGACTTTCCGCGCAAGATCGCGGGCTTTCTTCGAGTAGCCAGCCACTGACTGGTTGACTGATGATAGCCTGCCCACGGGGAAAATGGAGCGGCTGGAGCAGAACCCGACGGCGGCGTGGGCGCGGGTCGTGCTGGCGGCGTGCGCAGCGCTGTTCACCCCTGTGTTGCTGCCAGGCTTGAACAAGTACTGGCCTGTGCTCGCCGGCTACGTGGTGTTCGCGCTGGCGCTGCAGTTGCTGATCGGGCGTAAGTTGGGCGGCGGCGCCCGCGCCTTTTGCGGTGGCGTGATCGATCTGCTGTTGGTCACCTACTTCGTACATTTGACAGGCAGCCTGACCAGCGTGCTGATTTCGTTGTATTTGGTGGTTGTGATCCTCGAGGCAATGGTGGCTGGTGGTCGGGTCGCGCGTGGTCTCGCAGTGGTGAGCGTGCTGCTCTACGACCTCCTGCTGGCCGCCGAGTATTTCGGCGTCTTGCCGTATGCTCCTGAAGCGATGCCGTGGGCGCCAGCCGCGGAGCCGACGCTGCGCGCGGTCCTGACGGTCGGGACTTTTTTCAGCGTGCTCTGCGCTGTAACCATTGGGATCGTGGCACGCATCGCCGACCGGCTGCTGCAGCACGAGGCAGCGCTGCTGACCGCTAATCACGCGTTGAATGAACAGAATCAGCGCGACGCCCTGACCGGGCTGTTCAATCGCCGCTATCTGTTCAGCTTCTTGCAGCGCGAGCTTGGGCGCGCCGAGCGGGGGCATGTGTGCGCGGTGCTGATGCTGGATCTGGATGGCTTCAAGCGGGCCAACGACCTCGGTGGCCACATCGCGGGCGACGAGCTCTTGCAGGACGTTGGCCAGGCGATCTTGACCAGCGTGCGCGCGATTGACGTGGTGGTGCGCTACGGCGGTGACGAGTTTGCCGTGGTGTTGCCGGACACCGATGAGCAGGCAGCGCTGAACGTCGCCGATCGAATCGTGGACGCGATCCGTCGCGTGGGCAGCGCTCCGGGACGTGCGGCGCCGGTCACCGCTAGCCTTGGGCTGAGCGTGGCGCGCAGCGGCGACACGCCGAGCCTGCTGATCGCACGCGCCGATGAGTGGGCCTACGTCGCTAAGCAAGCAGGTGGCGACCAGCGCGCGAACGGGCGCTTTCAAGCAGCGTGAGCCGCGAATTATCCGGGTCGTGCCTGGCGCGATAGCGACGCAGCCTTCACGGTTTTGTAAGATGTGGCCAGCAGACGCACCAGAGCCCGCATGGCGGGAACCCAGCGCGCCGCGGAGGTGTCAGTGCCGCTCGTGCTGAGCTCCACGGTCCACGGCCCGAAGTCACTGATCGCGCTGGCTCTCTCAGCTTCGCTGCATGGGGTTTTGGGGCTGGCGCTGCTGCTCGGTGTGGCGCCCAAGGCACAAGCCGAAGCACACGCCGGCGACGCTTGGGCCGGAGACACCTTCGAGGTCTCGATGGCGTCGCCCCCAGCGCAAGTGCCCGCGCCGCCGCGTGTGTCAGCAGAAGAGCAAGCCTCGCGCGCGGCGCTCGCTCGTGAGGCTGAAGCCTCACCGGGCGTCGCGCCTGACGGCGCCGCGACTGACAGCGCTGAGGTGGCAGCCCGGCCTATCAGCACGCCGGACGCCGAAGCGGCCGCGGCGGCAGGCGCGACCCCACGCGTTAAGCCTGAGCGATCAAAAACATCCGCGCGGCAACTGCGCGCGCGGCGCCGCGCCCAGGCGCGCCGCGCGCGCGCCGCTGCCGGGCGCGCTAGACCCGCGCTCAGCGCGCAGCCTGAGCGGCGCGAGCACGCTCAGCGCTCGGAGGAGGCTCAGCGCTCGGAGGAGGCTGGTGAGTCGGCGGAGGGGGCGCCGCTGCCAGGCAGCGGCGCGCGCGCGAGCTCGAGCTCAGGTGAAATGGGCGCTGCCGGGGTGCCCGTAGGTCTACGTCAGTTGCCGGTCGCCTTCACCCGGGTGCTCCCCCGCGCCGCTGTCGGGGACCAGCGCTTTACCAAGCAGAAGCTGGGCCGGATCGGCGAAATCCACTTCAAGCTCGTGCTGGACGCCGACGGACGGGTCGAGCGCGCTGACTACGCGGCGGGCTCCAGCCCGCTGCTTCAGGATCTGGTGGAGCGCACGCTTCGCTTCTTGGGTAAGGGTCAGTTCGCCATCGCGCCAGAGCCGAGGGCGGGCGACCTCGCGGGTGAGCAGCAGATCGTGGTGCGCCTGAGCTTGAGTCAGTCCGCGGCCTCCGATGGCGATCAATTCGCGACGCGCTCCCTCGGCTTTGAGCCTCCACGCGGAAAATTAGGCGCGCCACGGATCGGTCGTGGTTACTTCGAACTTGAGAGCGGCCTGCGCCTAGACGCCGAGGTCGAGTTCAAGTGAGGGCCGGTGAACGCATGGCCTGCCTACGCCGCTGGGTGGGTTACTGCACGCATGAAGTTCGCCATGCGTTCAATGGCCGCGCCCGCGTTGCTGGTGAGCTTGCCGAACGCCTGCCAGACGTGGATCATCTCTGGCTCGATTTGTAGCTCAGCCTGCACGCCGTGGCGGCGGGCGCGGCTGACGAGGCGCAGCGCGTCGTCGAGCAGGGTCTCGACGGCTCCGACTTGTACTAGCAGCGGCGGCAGGCCCGAGAAGTCCCCGTACAGCGGCGCGGCGAGCGGGTTGCGCCGATCCCGTGGGGTAACAAAGCGCGCCGCGTAGGCGAGCAGGGTGCGCCTGCCGACGTAGTCGTAGGCGTCGTTGCTGCGGAGGCTGCCGCCCGTGGCCTCCAGATCGACCCACGGCGAGAGACACACCGCGCCTGCGGGCAACGGATCTCCAGCGTCGCGTAGGGCGAGCAGCGTGGAGAGCGTGAGCCCACCCCCAGCTGAGTCGCCAGCTAGGATCAGCTGGCTAGGGTCAGCGCCTCGCGCGAGCAGCCAGCGGTAGCAGCCGAGCGCGTCCTCGAGCTGCGCAGGGAAGCGATGCTCGGGCGCGAGGCGGTAGTTGGGGACCAGCGCTTGCATGCCCGAGGCGGCGACGATGCGACACACCAGATCGCGGTGTGTGTCGATGGACCCGATGCTGTAGCCGCCGCCGTGCAAGTAGAGCAGCGTCTGCTGGCCTGAAGTACTCGCCGTACGGAACCACTCCGCGGGGACGCTGCCAACGCTCACTGGCTCAAAGGACGTGCGCTTGGTCGCCGCCGTCTCGCGCAACAGGCTAGTGGCTGCGTGGCGCTGAACGGCCAGCGGTAGGACGGTGCTGACGCGGCTATAGTGGTGCATGAACGTCGCCAGGGTCTCAAACTCGGCGCTCCAGCTCGGGGACGCGGGGCCAAGCAGGCGGCGCTTCAGCTGCACGCCGCGGAAGACCCCCGTCATGGCCTTGCGGATCGGCTTCATCAGCTAGCTCCCGTGGTCAGTAGCTCGCACAGCGCGGGGACGTGCTCTCCCGCGGTGCCTTGAAGAAACAATCCGCCTGTGTGCTCGGCGAGCTCACTGAACGGGTTGGGCTCTGGGTTGATGACCAGCATGGCCGCCCCGCGGCTGGCGACCAGCCGGCCGATCTGATGCGGCAAGTTGGTCGCGCCCGTGGTCCCGATGACCACCAAGAGCCGGGTGCGCTCCGCCAGGCGCAGCGACGATTCGAAGCGAAAGTGCTGCTCGTCGTAGCACTCGTCGAACCATAGCAGGTGCGGCCGCGCCAAGGCGCCACAGGCTGGACAACGTAGCGCCGCGCGCTCTGCGTCGCTGAGGCCTGCGCTCAGCTGGCCCTCGCGCTGTGGGTCTCGCGCCAGCGTACTGGGGATGACGTAGGTCTCGGCGCTGCACTCAGCGTAGCAGCGCATCCGGGTAATATCCCCATGGATATAAAAAGAGCGCTGATCTGTGCTGCCCGCGCGGCGGTGTAGCCCGTCGACGTTCTGAGTGATCAGGTGCATGTCGTCTTTGAGCTGAGCCTCCAACTGCGCGATCGCGTGGTGGGATGCGTTGGGTGACGCACCCAAACACACCGCTCGGCGATACAAGTACCAACTCCAGACCTCGTCGGGCATGGCCTCGAACGCGGCGCGCGTCGCGAGCTCCATGGGGTGATAGTTCTTGGAGCCGACCTGCCAGTAACCCTCAGCGCCCCGAAACGTGGGGATCCCGCTCTCTTGAGAGATCCCGGCGCCGGTGAGGAACACGATGGGATCGTCGCCGACGCTCGAGCCGCCACCGCCTGGGCCGGGCTGAGTACGGTCCGCGCGGGCGCGCTCGACCAGCGCAGTGAGCTGGCTCTGGCTTGACATCGACGGCTTCGACATTGGCGTGAGTTTAGCCTAAACCGCTCGGCTTCACCTGCTAGCTGGTCTCCGACCAGTCGATGCGGGTAGGTTGTGCTCGATGCGCGGCGTGCTGTACATCTGCTTGGCCCTGTGGCTGCTGGGCTGCCGCGATCCGGCGGGTCAGCCCGAGCCGACCCGCGTGGAGGCAGGGGGCCCATCTGCGGCGGCGACCCAAGAGCTGGTTTGGGTGAAAAGCCGCTCCAAGCTTGGCGTGCCGCTGCACCCAGCGCTCAAGAGCTCAAGCCTCAGCGGTCGCATCCGAAATGGGTCTCGGGTGCGCGTGCTCGGGTATTCGTCGGATCGCTCCTGGCTGGAGGTGCAGACCCAAGGCGGCGACCGAGGCTGGATAAGCGCTCGATACCTGAGCGTCGCCAGGGAGGCGGTCGAGCCCTTGGGCGCGAGACCAGACTCGGTCTGGACTTCCCCAGAGAGCTGTGAGCGTATCATTGCCTCAGGGAAACAGCTGACTAAGCCAGCAGATCGCGTGCGGGTTGGCAGCTGGAACATCCGCTGGTTTCCGGATGGTGGGCCAGGTGCGACCGAGCAGCCAACGCAGATCGAGTGGCTGGCGTGCGGCGTCGCCTGGCTGGGGGTGGACTTGTTGGCTGTCCAGGAGTTCAAGCGCGGCGCATCAGACCCTGCGGTCAAGCGCCTGATCACGCAGCTCAGGCGCCACACCGGCGACGCCTGGGAGCTACTCCTTGACGACTGCCCGAGCGACAACAGGCAGCACGTGGGCGTGCTCTACAAGGCGGATCGGCTCACGTTGACGCGCCTGGCCAGTGAGCCCGAGGTGAATCCGAAGGCAAACGCAGGCTCGCGGCGGCTGGGCGCTGGCGGGCGAGGCTGCGCAGGTCGGCTGCGGCCCGGGTTTGGCGCCAGCGTGCAGCACGCCAGCGGTTTAGATTTTGAGCTCTTGGTCTTGCACCTCAAGAGCGGGACAGATCGAGGCGATTACTTGATGAGGCGGCGCTCGCTCAGCGGGCTCGGCGCGCTCCTTGAGCGGCGTACTCGCGCCGCGGCAGAGCGAGACGTGGTGGTGCTAGGCGACTGGAACAGCATGGGCTGCGCGGGTTGCTCACCACCGACCAACGCCGCACAAGAACGAGCCGCGCTGGCGACAGAGGTCAGCGCGAGCGGGCTCAGGCTGCTCAGCGCAGCCTGTACGGAGTACTACAAGGGCAAGCCTGGGGCGCTCGATCACATCGCCATCAGCCGCTCGATGGCAGAAGCGGCGGGAGCCGAACTCCAGGTCTCTGGTTTCTGTGCGGAAGCAAACTGTGCTACGGTCCCGCGGTCCTCGGCAGCGCAGTCACCCGCAGCGCAGCAGCAGCTGAGCGATCATTGCCCGGTGCTCGTGGATCTGCTGGCCACAGATCTCGACTGAGCGCGTGACGCTGTTAGCTCATGAGACGCCGGAGCCCGCCCTGAGCGTGCGTCGCGTGGCCAGCCACTCGACCGCCAAGACCGCGAGAAGGCCCAGGATGAACAGCCCGAGCACGCCGAGCTCAAGTGAGTCTGGCCAGTAGGGCACCGCCTCAAGCACGCGGGGCTTCTCCCGGACGATCACGGTCTTGGTGTGTTGATAGGGCCAGATCCGCCACAGGCTGCCGATCAGCAGGCCGACCAAGCCTGCGACGACCGGGTCGTGCCAGCGCGTGAGCAGCCACTTCAGAAAGCGTGAGAACACGACCAGGCCAGCGCCACAGCCGAGCGCGAACGGCACCACGACCCCGACCTTGGTCAAGTTGCCGAAGATGAAGGCGTACTTGCCCAAGATCAACAGGATGAAAGACCCGCTGATCCCCGGGAGCAACATCGCGCTGATAGCGACAAAGCCGCACAGAAAAATGAAGGCTGGGTGCTCTGGCGTCTCGACCGGCACCAGGTTCACGACGCCCCAGCCAATACCGACGCCCAGCACCAGGCTGGCGACTCGCCCGGCGTCCCAGTTGGGGAGCCGCTTAGCCAGGATCAACGCGCTAGACAGCACGAGCCCGAAGAACACCGCGTAGACCTGCTTCGGGTGGGTCTCTAACAAGTGCGGGAGCTTCACGATCTTGATCATGATGGCGAAGGCTAGGAAGACGCCGCCGCCCAGGCAGAGCATGAAGCGCCAGTGCAGCAGCTTGAACACCTGCTTCAGATCGAAGCGCAAGAGCGCCCGCACAGCGTCCACGTTCACTGAGGTGATGGCCGCCAGCAGCTTGCCGTAGATCCCGAGGGCAACGGCCATCGTACCACCTGAGACGCCAGGCACGACGTCGGCGGTGCCCATACACATGCCGCTGCCGATTATGTACGGAGCCTCGCTCCATTCGATATCCGTTTCGTCAACCTGGCCTGCTGAGTCGGTGCGGCTCGCTGCGGCGGCTGGGCGCCCCTCGGGGGGCGCGCTTTCGGTGCCTGTGGTCATCAGGCGGCGGAGCCTAGTACATCCGCCTCAACTTGCGAGCCAGCTGCGCTCGCATCCTCGAGCCCCCCTGGGAGTGCTGCTCCTGGGCAGCGGAGAAGTCCGGGTTCGGATTGCGGTTTCACTGGAAATTATCAAGGGCGCGCGGGACTCGGATCGGCCGGCGCAGGCCTGAGTGGAGTCGGACGCGTGACCGTGAGTAAACTGCGCGCGTGGTTGCGCGTCGGGGAACAGGGTTGATGCTGGTGGTTGGGGCGGGGCTTGCTGCTCTGGGCTCAGGGCTCGGCTCCTGCAATATCTACACGGAGAAGCTGCTCGAACCGGACCCACGTTTCGATGGTGGGCTGGCCGGAAGCGCTGGAACGGGCGCGGCGGGCAGTGGTGGAAGTGGCGCGGCAGGGGCGACGGGTGGGGCGGCGGGTTCAGGCGGCTCCGAGTCGTGCTCAGCTGGACAGTGTTGGTGGTCCACCACGACGCCTGAGGGCTGCAAGGACCACCGGGCCCCGACCGGGAGTGATCGCCCTGCTGCTGGGGCGACGAATGAGATCGCGCCGTTCTATTTGGCGATCGATCAGTTGTGGCTCGGCGAGACTGCGCCGGGGAGCTACCCGACCGGCGCCGAGGCCTGGCAGTTCTTTGGGCTCAACCTGGACGGCGTGTGTACCAACTCGCCCAACTGTCCTAGCGCTCCCAAGAACGTAGTTAGTTGCCGTGCGGGAATCGGCACGCCGCCAGACGGCGTCGGCTGCCGCGACAACATGTTCGCGCGCCTTGAGCCGGTCGCCGCCGACCAGCCGAGCTTGGGCGGGCCGTTCGGGATCAGTGAGAACGCCTTCAACTGCGAGCTGCACCGCGGGAGCTTCTCCATCCTGATCAAGGTGTCCGGCTACAACGGTGAGGCGAACGACGACCAAGTCCGTCTGGACTTTTATATGTCACCCGGCGTCGACCGCGTGCAGGCCTGGGAGTGCCCCGATTCAGGCTGGGAGAACCGCGCGCCGTGGCTAGCCAGCTTTCCGTGGAAGGTCAACGCAGCCATGTTGTCGGGGCAGCCCCCTGGTACGGGTCAACTCGCCAACTCGACCTTGAACGATCCCGATGCGTTCGTGAAGTCGGGCTACCTGGTCGGCGACTTGCCGGACGGAGCAGAGATGCGCTTCATCGGGGACAACGCGGTCGCCGCGGGCTTCTCCCTCAAGTTCTTCAAGGGGCTGTTCGTCGCGCGCCCGGTGCTCGGTAACGATGGCCTGTGGGCCGCCGAAGACGGTCTGCTCGCCGGGCGGGTCAAGCAGGGCGATATGCTCAGCGCCTTCAACCAGATCGGCTTCTGCGTTGGCGGGGCCTTGCCCGGCGGCGGGACCATCGCCGCGGGTGACACGAACTTACTGGTCGATTACCTGCGCGTGAACATGGATATTATGTCCACCGGCGAGGTGAACGCGGACACCGACTGCGACGCGATGAGCGTGGGCATCGGATTTACCGCGCGGCAAGCCACGCCAGGAGCTGCCGTCGCCGTGTCGCCGCTGACGGATTGCCCGAATGGTGGCACGCCAGGCGCGTTCTGAGCGCCTGAGAGAGCAGGGCCCGCGCGGCGCGCCCTAGCGTCTGAACAGCGGCTTATTGCCCAAACAGCGCAGTGAAGAAGCGCGTCATGGCTTCGAGTTGGCTGACGTCTAGGTACTCGTCTTGGGTGTGAGCTTGTCGGATTGAGCCGGGGCCCATCACGACGCAGGGTACCCCGGCTTGGTCGAACAGCCCAGCGTCGGTGCCGAAGGCTACGGCCGCGGGCGAGGCGTCGAGGCCTAGGCTAGTCAGTGCCTGAGCGCAGGCCAGGACAGCCGGCGAGGCAGCGCTCAGCCCGAGCGGTGGTTTTTCTATGTGGCAATCAACCGCGAGCTCGGGATCGCCTAGCGCCCGAACGAACTCGGCGGTGACGCTGTGTTCCGTCTCGCCCGGCAGCATTCGGCGATCGACGTTCGCGTGTGCTGCGTCGGGGACGATGTTCGGGGCTCGGCCGCCGCGCACGGTGCCGACGCTAAGCGTCGGCGAGCCCAGCAGCGGATCCGTGTGTTGGGTTAAGGTCGACGCGTAGCGGTCCAGCGCGAGCAGCCCCCGACACAAGCGCAGGATCGCGTTGTCGCCCTGAGCGGGGTCTGAGCTGTGCGCTGCGACGCCGCGCGCGCTCACCACCAAGCGAGCGACGCCTTTGTGGTGAGTCACGATGCGCAGCTCAGTGGGCTCTGTGGCGATCGCCCACATGGTGCCCGCGCGGTCGCTTATGCTGGGCGCGAGGCTGCCGAGCAGATCGAACGCACCGACGCTGGACATCTCTTCGTCGGCTTGCCCCGCGATGATCACGTTGCGCTTGAGCTTGCCCCGCGAAAGCACGCGCTCAAGCGCTGCGATGGCCGCGGCGAGCCCGCCCTTGGTGTCGGTGGAACCGCGACCATGCACTCTGTCAGCAGTGACGCGTGGGTCGAACGCTGGGATAGTCATGCCGTCGACGGGCACGGTGTCGAGGTGAGACGCGATCACGACGGTGTCTCGTGCGCCGGTCGCTCGCGCCTCGGCATACACGCTGCGCCGATCTCCATCGCCGAGCAGCACGTGATCCAGCCCCAGCCGCGTGAGATCTCGCGCCACGCGCTCGGCGTAGCGGGCTTCGCCTGTGATCTGCGGCGAGAGGTCGTCGCGGCCCATCGGGTTCACGCTAGGGATCGCGATGTAGTCGCGCAGCAGGCTGAGTGCGGCGTCGTGCATGCCGAGCGATCGAAGCACCCAACGGGCGCCTTGACCAGGCGCTCTCATGGCTTCTTTCTTGGGGTGGGTTACACGCTGCGCTCGGATCGTGTATCGAATGCCTGGCATCGCACATGCGCCTGGCGGGGGCGATGAGCCTCACGCCACGGCGCGTTGCTCACGCCACGGCGCGTTGCTCGCACCTGGCGAGCGCGCTCAGGGCGCGGCGCGGCTCAACCAACATTCAGTGGGGCGTTGGAGAAGATGGCTAAGAAATATTGGCTCATGAAGTCTGAACCGGACGCCTACGCTTTTGCGACGTTGGTGCGCGACGGGAGGGGCAGCTGGGACGGTGTTCGGAGCTACGAAGCGCGCAACAACATGCGCGCGATGAAGGTCGGCGACGTCGCGCTGTTTTATCACTCGGTAAAGGAGCGTAGCTGTGTCGGACTGATGAAGATCGTCCGCGAAGCGTACCCCGACCACACCGCCACGGAGGGCGATTGGTCAATGGTTGACGTTGAGCCCATCAAGGCGCTCAACCAACCAGTCAGCCTATCAACGCTCAAGGCTGATCCGGCGTTTGTAGATCTGCTGTTGATTCGACGCAGCCGGCTCAGCGTGGTACCAGTCAGCGCGGAGCACTTCCGTGCGATACTGAGGCTCGCGAAGACCAGGCTATAGCGGAGCGCGGTTGTGTCTCTGTGGGCGCAGTAAGCTGCGCCCACATAATGCCGCACGGATAATCAGGCTACGCCCTGATAGCCCCATGAAAGTGAGGGTTGATGCGCTGGTTTTGGTTGGAGGAGGTGCTTAGCGCCCCGCCAGTGACTTGATCACGAGGTACGTCATGACTCAAACAGTTTCCCGCTTGGTGCTCGCTCTGGTAGCGGCGTTCCTCTTCGTCGTCTACGTGCGGCCAGTCTGGGCGGACGAATCGTCACGAGACCAGGCTCAGCGCGAGATCGCGCTGGAGAGCTGCCGCACACCGCGCCTGGCCGCTAAGTCCGTGTTCCTCACGGATGCATCCGACCAGGTGAGGTGCCTAGGTGATGGCAGCGCCTACGCCCTACAGGTTGAGCTCGCGGGGCGCGTGAGGTCCGTGTTTTCGGGCGCCAGCAGCATCGACTTTGACGGCCTGCCAGATACGCCGGATGCGGCTTCGCCCGTCCAGGTTCACCCCCAATACCCCAAGATCCGCTTGGTGCGCCAAAGCGACGGTCGCTGGACTTGGCCTGCGACGAGCCTAGAGCGGGTTGAAGCGGCGTATCGAGCGCAGTCGTCAGGGCCCTGGGTCTCGCGCCTGCCCAGCTGGATGAAGAGCGGAGTCGGCGATCTCAAGCTGTGGCAGATTTTGTCGCTGCTGGTGGTGCTGCTGGTGGGGGTGGTCGCTCGCAAGCTGATCGAGTTCGTGGTGCACAACCGGGTCAAGCGGCTGGCGGAGCGCTGGGGCCAAGCTTGGGCGAGCAGCCTGATCGCGGTCTTCGCGTCGCCCGGCGCTACGCTGGTTTCCGCGCTTCTGCTCGGCGTGACGTACCCGTGGCTTGGTCTGCCGCTTTGGTTGGGGACGCTCCTCAGCCTAGTCGTCCAGGTCTTAACGATCGTCTCAGTGGTCTGGGCGACGTATCGGATGGTCGACGTATTGAGCGCGGTCATGATCGCGCGCGCGGAGCAGACGGACACCAAGCTGGACGATCAGCTAGTCCCGCTGGTCCGCAAATCGCTCAAGGTCTTCACGGTCATCGCTGGCGCCCTGGTGGTGCTGCAGAATTTGAACGTCAACGTAGGTGCGCTGTTAGCTACGCTAGGCGTCGGCGGCGTCGCGGTGGCGCTGGCGGCCAAGGACACCGTCGCCAACTTCTTCGGCAGCCTGATGATCTTCATCGATCGGCCGTTTCAGATCGGGGACTGGATCAGGGTTGATGGCGCGGAGGGTACGGTGGAAGAGGTTGGCTTCCGCTCGACCCGCATCCGCACCTTCTACAATTCGGTGATCACCGTCCCCAACGCAAAGTTCACTGAGGCCAAGATTGACAACATGGGGCTGCGGGAGTTTAGGCGCTGCTCCTTCAGCCTAGGGCTAACCTACGACACCAGCCCCGAGCAAATGCAGGCTTTTGTCGAGGGGATCCGCGCGATCATTCAAGCGAACCCTAGTACGCGCAAAGACATGTACGAGGTGCACATGTCGGGCTTTGGGGCAGCGACGCTCGACGTCATGGTCTACTATTTTTTCCGTGTAGAAACCTGGTCGGATGAGCTGCGTGAGCGCCACAACGTCTACCTAGAGATCATGCGGCTCGCTGAAGGGCTAGGGGTGAGCTTCGCGTTCCCGACCCAGACCTTGCACGTAGACTACACCCAGGCGCCGGACCGACGCGTGCTCGAAGCCACGGGTGACGAACAGCTAGCCGAGGTGATCCACGCCTTCGGTCCTGGCGGAAACCAGGCGCGTCCTGCGGGCCCCAAGCTCACTCACGGCTATATCCCGAGCTCCCACCCTGCTCATCACTCCGGCGATGGCTGACCCAGCGCTCGGGGGCGCGACTAATGCGCGCGCGTTGTCTCGAAGCGGTGTAGGCTCTCGGGCTGAATGAGCCACAAGCACCTTGAGTTGCAGCGAACGCTGGAGAGCGTGCGCGGCGAGCCGCTCGTGATTTTGATCAGCGGCCACCCAGATCCGGACGCCATCGGCAGCGCCTTGGCTCACCAGCAGATCTGCAACGCCCTCGAGATCCCGGCCACCATCGCCCACGTGTTGCCGGTGAGCCGCCCAGAGAACCGCGCACTGGTGAAGCTCTTGAACGTGAACATGGTGCAGGTCACCTCAGCCAAAGATCTCGAACCCTACGCTCACCTGAGCCTCGTAGACACGTCGAACCCAGAGGCGTCGATCAAGCTGCCCGACCACCTCAAGGTGCTCACCGTGGTCGACCACCACCGCAGCACCAAGCCGGTCGAGGCGCCGTTCGTCGACGTGAGGACTGGCATCGGCGCTACGTGCAGCATCTACGCGGAGTACCTCAAGGCCGGGCTGGCGCCACTGACCGGTAGTGAGCGCCATGAAATCCACATGGCGACCGCGCTGTTATTCGGCATCCGGACCGACACAGACGACTTCGCGAAGGCAGAGCCCGCGGACTATCACGCTGCGGCCTACTTGAAGCCGTACACGGACCTGCAGCTGCTACAGCGCATCGGCCAAAAGGTCATCGCCGCCGAGTCCATGGAGGCGCTTGGGCGCGGCCTAGCTGACATGGAGGTCGTCCGCGATTTCGCGTTGGTCGGGCTCGGTCGAGTCTCACCAGGCAATCGCGACGCCATCGCCACCGCGGCTGATTTCATCGTGCGCCGCGAAGATCTCGACACCGTGATCGTCTATGGCCTAATCGGCGGTCGGATCGACGGGTCGATGCGCACCAACAGCCCCAGCGTGGATCCAACGCAATTCCTCGAGGAAGCGTTTGGCAAGGACGCCAACGGTCTGCCATATGGCGGCGGGCGCGCGGACAAAGGGGGGTTTCAGATCCCCCTTGGCGTGTTGTGCGAAGCTGACGACGACGAAGCGCTGTGGCGCCTGGTGCGGCAGACGGTGCGCCGACGATTCGGAGCGTTGATCCCCGAGCTGCTGGGCGAGCCGTCGACCCGGAGTTAGCCGCCCGAGAGCCGCGGCTCATTCGGGTGCGGGCGGCTCGTCGTGGTTCTCGAGCAGCGTGTTGAGCGCCTCGACCTGACGCTTGGCGCGGAGCTCGCGCTGGCGCAGCAGCTTGAGCTGCGCCTCCGTCTTGCGCTGCTCGATCTCGAGCTCCTTGAGCGCCTCCTTGAGGCGGTCACGCTCGGCCTTGAGGGACTCTTGGTTGATGTTGAGCGGCTGGTCTTGCATGCGATGGTCGGGATACCAACCGCTTGGGTAGGAGTAAAGCCGCGTCTGGGGTGGAGGGCACGGCGCCAGCGGGAACCCGTGGGGCGGTTTGGCCCCCCGGGTGATCGTTATATTGCCGCACGGAGATGCGCGGACGCCGTTCCAGCCCTCGCGGCTGCTCAGGCTCACGGGATCGCTGTCTGCGCGAACCCTCCTGGCTGCGCGACGGCAGCCCTACGCTTGGGAAAACAACCAGACCAATCAATCGAGTTTAAGTCGCTCGAAACAAACAGATCAAAAACTTGATGCAAAGCGAGTAAACAAGGCTGTAAATCAATGACAGATGTTGCACGGTCCCGCTTGAAACGGGAAATCCCCGACCGCAGTATATTCCGCGCGGTGTCGTCCCAGCCCTGCAAGTCGTGGATAAATGTGCGAATTTACTGCGACTTCTTGCGTCGAGTTGCGCCTTGTGCTTGAGTTGGCGTCGCCGGTGCGAGGTGATAGACAAGCTAGCCAGGCGTGTCGCCGCGCGGATCTCCACAGGCGCTGGGGATGAGCTCTGCACAACATCGGAATAACCTGTGGACAACTAAAGCCGCTTTGGTTGCCGTTTTCTTGTTGATTTGAGTGCGCGGCTATGGCATAACGAGTCCTGGAAGTTCGCGGTGCATCAAGCCGCGGACACAGCGAACGTAGAGGTTACGAGGGGCGCTGCGAGGCCTGCTAAGGCAGGGCTCGAGCCATGGTGCATTGGGTCGCGCGTTCAACGCAGCTCAACTTCACCTGGTAGCAGAGGCGTTGATGGTCTCACCCGCCGCGTCGGGTGGTCCATTGGTCGGCGTGAGTCGAGCCAGCGTGGCCGAAGGGAGTCCGGTTCGGAGGAGGTCGATCGCTTTCGCGAGGGATCGTCGGAGACCGAGCCTTGACCCGGCGCTTGAAGGGGAGTCTCTAGCTCAGCCTTCAGGTGCTCGGTGACGATGGGCTCTCGAGTCGAGTTGAAGTTGGCCTAGTCTTCTCACAGGGAAGCTGCTGACTCTGGTTCTGCTCACTGTCTGGGGTACGGTTTTTTCTTCACGGAAAATAACTGCTGCTATCCGCCTTCACGGGCGGGAGGCGGGCGGTCGTAGCGCTCTAACGGGTGTCGCGGGCGCGCTCCAGATGATCGCAGTGGTGGTAGTCAAGGCGTGTCCGTCAGTGCTCCCCCGGTCGAAAGACGGCGTGGGCGCCCGCGGCTCGCTGAGCGCCTAGCAGGCACTCGAGGCTACGCCCAACGAGCTCCGCGCGAGCGGGGCTTAGGCGATGTTCATGTGTCCGTTGGTTGTGCTCGGGCCTCTGCTCTTGAAAAGTCGCAAACACGCTGTGTTTATCAGGTGCCCGTCGCTCCTTGGAGCGGCGAGCCTTTGGTTCGGGCCACGCTGAGAGTGGCTGCGCGCTTCGGCGCGTTGTGCCTCAGGGTGCCGGACGCGCAGCGGGTGCTCTGAGCGATCGCTCAGCCTGCTTCACGAGTAGACTGGGACCAACGGTCGTTCTTGGCTTCGTCAGTCAAGCTACCGCGTGGAAAAATCACGTAGGGCGACGCGGGCGAAGTGACGCAGAGCACAAGAAGCTCGGCGTCCAAGCCGACCCAGCGCAGTAACTGGCCTGAGGTCTGGCGAAGGACGCCTGAGTGGAAGCGGGGGAGTTGGTGAGACTCCTCGGCTGAGCGGCGAGCGGCCCCTTCGGGGTGTCCGCGCAAGGCTCAGCACTTTCAAGGCAGGCTCGGGTGCTCGTCTTTGAAATACAGGTTGCAGATACCGATCGGACGTATCTTGGGTGGATCTCCGTGGGCGACGCTTGCGTCGAGCACGAGGACTCCGTCTAGCCTAGATGCGACGCCGTGCTTCTCGTTGAACGTAACGAACCACGGTGGAGAGCTGGGTGAACGGGTACGCGGAGGCAAAGCTTACTAAACGTGGCTTTGACTTCGGTCAGGGGGAACCATGATGCCACGCGGAAAATGTGCTTACGTACATCTTCCGGGTGAATCGTGGGGGTCGTCGCGCCTTCGGGTGCGATTGCAGACATGCGCGGCTTAATTGGCGCGTCGTGTCGGTCGCTACGTCTTGAAGGCGCAGCGCCCTGAATTTCGGTACGGTAAAGATGTGTTGAAGTGAGAAAGTGGGGCCCACTAAACCCGGGCTTGGCTCCTCGCTTCTGGTCTCGTAGGTGAGTCTGCCCGGCTCCCAAGTGGTCGAAAGCCCGCTGGGTGCAGGCAGAACCAACTCAGGCGGTCTTAGCTAGAGCTAAAGGCGCCTGGGTGCCGACGAGGCGACGTGACACATCAGCGGAAGGGGTGATGTGGTCAAGGCTCTCTCAGCCTTCGCCGTCGATGCGAGCTCAAGCAGCTCGCGGAGGACGAGGCGCAGAGGGTCCGCCGCTCGCGGCTAAGCGGGTAGGTCTTGGCAGGTTAGGTGTGACAGGTTGTGCTTCGGCACCTTCTTGGAGCACCAGCTGTGTCGATCGATGCTTGGACACGCGGGATCCGAGTGTTTGATGTCCTTTGAAGTCGCTCGCGGCTTCAAGCGACGCGCGCGCCAGCGCCGGCTGATTCGTCAGTGCGGGGCCCGGGGTGCGTGTGGCAGGTTTGCGTGAGCAACCAGGACAGAGACCGAGCTGCCAGCCTCGCTGGGCAGCGCCACGTTACCTCCGCCAAAGCTGGGTGAGAGCTTCAGCTCGTACGGACTTAGGTCCGGCGACGCCTCACCTAACTATTCGACGGTCCCACCAGCGCGAACTGCGCGGACCCGCCGTTTAGAACCTGTATTGAGTCGATGATGCCACATCGCGCCGCAAGCGCTGGTGTGGGGGTTGATGAGCTGCCTTGCGCAGCGCGAGAGCTTAACCGCTCACCGTCAACAAGTGATGCTTCCCGAAGGCAACCAAGGCGACTTGGTTGCCTTTCGTTTTTTGTGCGTCGAGCCTCACGGTTGAGGCGCTCAACCCTGGCTGGCGCGCGGGTCAGTTGCTCGACCGCGCTGCGTGTGCTTGGCTCGCGTCGCCGATGGCTGTGAGCGAACCCAAAGCCAAGCTCATGCGCGTGGCGCTGGCCGGTTGGGCCTGTATCCTGCTCGCGTGGGGCTCGGGCGGCTGCCAGGACCGCCCGCAGCGGCAGCCGGTGGCCGCGACTGAAACTCGCCTGATCTCCCTGGTGCCAGCCATCACCGAGACGTTGTTCGCCATCGGGGCAGGCGCCCAGCTGGTGGCGGTGAGCCAGTACTGCGATCGGCCCGCTGAGGCGAAGCTGCTGCCTCAGGTGGGGACGGCGCTCACGCCCAGCTACGAACACATCGCGCGACTCAAGCCGAGCCTGATCCTGACGGAGACGAATCAGAGCACGAAGAGCGCTGAGCTGCAGGCGCTCGCGCCGACCCTTGAGCTGCCGTGGCTGAGCTTGAGCGACATCGTCTCGAGCACCCGGCTGCTCGGCCAGCGCACCCACCACGCCGAGCGAGCTAACGCGCTGGCGGCAGAGCTCCAGCGCGAGCTCAGCGCTGCACCCCCAGCTGACGCGCCGCGGGTGCTGTTGGTGCTCGGCTACACCGCGGGCAGTGATCTGGCAGAGGTGTGGTTCATTCGTCGCAACAGCGTGCACGGGTCGGCGCTCGCGGCCGCCGGAGGCAGGAACGCGGTAGACGAGGACATCAGCGGCTTGCCCCGGCTCAGCCTGCCGGCCGTGCTGAAGCTCGATCCCGATCAGATCATCGTGCTGGTCGCCGCCAAAGTTGATGAGCGAGCCTCAGAGTCAGCTATTATTGCTGCGTGGAAAAAATTGACGCCGCTCAAGGCGGTGCAGCACGGGCGCGTCGCCACCCTCGAAGCGCCAGAGGCGTTCGGCAGCGGGCCGAGCATTTTGCAGCTGAAGCCGAAGCTGAAGCGGCTGATCGCCACGCTGCGTGAGCGCGAGCCTTGAGCACGCCGGCGGCTCCGCGCGGCGCTCGGGCGAACTCCAGCGCCTCGAGTCGGCTCCAGCTTGAGCAGGTCGCGCTCAAGCTGGGGGGCCGCGCGATCATTCAGCCGCTGTCGTTCGAGCTGCGCACGGGGAGCTTCATCGCGCTGCTCGGCCCGAACGGATCCGGGAAGACCTCGCTGACTAAGCTCGGGCTCGGGTTGCTGACACCGACCTCGGGAGCCGCGACGCTCAATGGCCAGCCGCTCACGAGTTTTTCATCGCGGCGGCGAGCTGCCCACTTAGCCTGGCTGCCACAGCGCTGGGAGCCGAGCGAGCCGCTGCCGGTTGAAGAGCTGATCATCGCCGCGAGGTATCGCTTCGCTGAGCCCTACGCCGTCGCCAAGCGCCGCGCGCTCAGCGCGCTAGAGCGCGTGGGCGCCAGCATGCTGGTCGGGTGTCGGGTGAATGAGATCTCCGGAGGCGAGCTGCAGCGGGTGTTGCTGGCCGCGCTGGTCGCGCAAGAGGCGCCGCTGATCTTCTGCGATGAGCCGGCCAATCACCTGGACCCCGCGTATCAGATCGCCACCTACCGCTTGCTCGGCGAGCTGTGGCGCGCGGGCGCGGGCGTCTTGTGCGTGACCCACGACGTGAACCTATTGGCCCACGTGGGCGCTGACGTGCGCATCCTGGGTTTGAAGCGCGGCGAGCTACACCTCGACTCGCACTACCAGCACCCACAGCTCTCGACGCAGCTGAGCGCGCTGTTTGATGTGCCGTTCGCGGTGGTGAATGATGGTGCCGTGCGGCAATTTTACGTACAGGCCTCTCGAGCTGACCTAAGCCGTGGCGGCGCGCCGTGACGAGACCCAGCGTCAAGATCTGGAAGCTCGGCTTGCTGAGCGCAGGCTGCGTCGCGCTGCTGTGCGTTGCGCCGCTGATCGGTCCGAGCCTAGACGCAGAGACTGGCCCCTTCATCTTGTGGCAGCTGCGCGTGCCGAGGGTCCTGGTCGGCGTGCTGGTCGGCGGCACGCTGGGCATCAGCGGCGCCGTATTTCAGGCGCTGTTCCGCAACGGCCTGGCGACCCCGAGCACCGTCGGCACGTTGGCTGGAGCGACGCTAGGCGCCCTATTTGCCCTGGTTTTTGGGGGTGGGGTAGTGCTTGGGCTGCCTTGGGTCGCCGTCTCGGCGTTCATCGGCGCGCTGCTGGTGAGCGGCTTTGTCTTGGCGATCGCCGCGCGACAGCGCGCGTCGATGAGCGACGTCCTGCTGGCTGGCATCGCGGTCACCCTGGCGGCCGGTGCGTTATCCTCGGGGATCCAATACACAGCTGACAGCCGCGCGTTGTTCGCCGCGGCCCAGTGGTCACTCGGTCACCTGCCGCAAGTGGGCTATCGCGCGCTCGCCTGGCTCACGCCGTTCTCGGTGGTGTCTTCGCTGGTGCTGCTCTTGCTCGCGCGCCCGCTGCAGGTGTTGGTCGGCGGTGAAGACCTGGCGCGGGCGCAGGGTGTCTCTGTGCCGTGGGTGCGCGCGTTGGCCCTCGGCGCCGGAGCCCTTGGGGTCGCGGCCTGCGTCGCGTGGTGTGGGCCCATCGCCTTCGTCGGCCTGGTGGTGCCGCACCTGGTGCGGGGCTTTGGCGCGGTCACCTATCGCAGCTTGCTGCCGCTCAGCTGGCTGGCGGGCGCGGCGATGCTGGTGGCCTGTGACACCGTAGCGCGCGTGGTCTGGCCGGGCCGCGAGCTCCCCGTGGGGGTGATCACGGCGGCGATCGGCGCGCCGGCCCTGGTCTTCGTGGTCTCGCGGCGCGGCCGCGCGGCCTGACAGCCAGCCGCGCGCTGCCTGCGCACAGTCAGCCGCTAGAAGCGCGCCACGCCGCCGATGCTGAACACGTCGGCGTGTTGGCTGATCTTGCCGCCGTTTACCGCGTGGTAAGAGCGGTTCTCGGGGCTGTTGCCGGAGCCAGCGATGGCCTTCAGCGCGCCATCGCCTGCGTTGTCGAGCCCGGCGTTCCAGATGTGTTGGTAGCCAGTCTCAATGTCGACAGCGCCCATGCGCACCACCAAGCCGCCGCCAAAACCCCCACGTAGAGCGGGGACGCCGGTGACGTTTAGGTACTCGGGGTCTACGGCGGAGGTCTCTACCCAGGTGCCCAGGCGCAGGCCGATGCGGTCGCGGCTGACGTTGTACTGACCGCCCAGCCGCGCGCCGAAGCTGTCCTTCCAGCCTGTCGGACGGGTCGCGTCTTCAGGGGTCAGCCCGGGCACGCCGACCGGCTGAAACGGCTCGGTGAAGCGCACCTCGATGGCGTCCGCCGCCGAGTTGTTCGCCCAGGTCAGGTTCAGCTCTAGGTCGTACACGTCGTCGCGCAGCGGGTCGCGCACGCCATATTTATCCTTACGGAAACGTTCGGCGGCCAGCGCGCTGGGTGGCCCCGCCGGCTTGTGGTAGCGGATGCCGATGCGCGCCTCCATCGGCACGGTGATCTTGACCTCGACGCTGTCTTTACCGACCTCGTCCGCGCTGTGGGTGGTCACAGAGCACGGTGGATCCGTGCCGGCGGCGAGGGCGGCGTCGACCTGATCCTGCGTGCAGATCTTGCTGGGCGCGCCGTTACGGTTCAGCCCCGCGGTGATGTCGGCGTCGCCCTTGGCGTTGATGGCGTCGGTCCACTTGAACCAGCCGGCGACGTCGATGTTCGGGCCGAAGCTCGCGTGGGAGCTGACCACGAAGCCTGGGATGAACAGATCTTTGACCGACATCTCGCTCAGGTTGTCGTTGCCGAACTCGTCATAGGGACGACTCGCGGCCACGGTGCTCATGGACACCGCGTTGAGATCTAAGAGCGCGAGCCCGCTGATGAAGCCGGCGCCGACGCGGAAGTTGTCGCTGAGCGCGAGCCCGAAGCTGAGCGTCGGCATCAAGATCGTGCCCTGGACCTGGGTCGAGAGGTAGCGCTGCGGCGCGGGGATGTCGCGTTGTGCGACCACAGGGATACGATTGGTGGTCTTGACGAACAGCGGCCACTCGAGCGTGCCGTAGGACGCTGGCGGGTTGACCGCTAGGCCGACGGCGAAGGTCTCGCTGACGCGCCAGTTGAACGCCGCGTTGGGGATGAAGCGCGGGAAGCTCGAGTTCTTGTTGCAGACCTCGGGGTAGGGATCGGCCACGGGGTCGCTGCCGGGGCTAGCGGGCTGCTGACTTGGGTCGGCGTAGGCTGGCTCGTTGCCCGGGCCGCTGCGCTGGTAGCAGATCCTCTGCATCGGCAGGTTAAACCCGATCCCCAGGGAAGTGGGCTGGGTGACCAGCGCCGCAGGGTTATAGAACGCAGCCAGCGGATCGGTGGCAGTGGCTAGCCAGGCGCCGCCGCGGCTAAACTGCGCGACGCCGTTATCAGCGTACTCCAGGGCGTTGGATGCGCTCGCCACCCCCGAAAAAAACAGGCAGCTGGTGACCAGAGCGGTCAGCGTGGTCCGGCGTGGCAGCGCGCGTGGTGGCCGCGCCGGGCGCGCTTGGGTGAGGCGGCTTTGGTGAGTAGGGTGGTGATCTTCCAGCATGGACGGCTGCCTCCAGTTTGCGTGCAGCAAACCAGACCGAGCCGGGCGGGGTCAACCGCGAAACAGGTTTGCTGGGGCGCGGTGACGGCGCCCTGGTTAAGCGCGGCTTACGGCGAGCTTGGCGCGCGCACCAGAGCACCGCGTCGACCCACGCGGAAATATTGCCGCACCACGCGACGCGCGACTTGGCGGCGTTCGCGTCGCAAGTAGTCCAGCGCGTCGAGTCGCTCTGGCGGCGCCGGCGCTGAGTCGACGCGCATCAGGTAAGAGCCATAGGGCAACAGCACGCGCACCTGGGACTGCCAAACCATGCCGGCGCCCGGATCGAGGCGCTCGCTCTGGGCGCTGGGCAGGCTGGCGATGTTCTGCCAGCCATCGCCGACCGCTAAGCGCCAGAACCAGGTGACCTCACGCGTACCGCGGGCAGCGATCGCTTCGAATTGGCTCAGCTCAACCCAGGCATCGGGAGGCACTGGCGGCTTGTTCATCCAGCCCTACCACGCTCAGGGCGTCTCATAGTTGGGGGTCGAGGGCGGCGGGACGATGCCGTCAGCGGGTGGCTCGTGCGCCGGTTTGCCTGGCTCGTCAGCTGCCCCAGGTTGGGTCGCAGGCTGGGGTGGAGGGGACGGCGCCGCGGAGGCAGCGCGGACCACGCTGATGAACGTTGGCGCGCGATTGGGGTTACAACCCGCGGTGAAGCCAGCGGCGTCGATCTCAAAATCGACGCTGCCGCGGTACTCCGTTTCATCTTGGGTCAGCAGCGCCTCGATGCGCACTAAGCGCTTGCCCGCGCGGGCGGGCGAGCAGTAGCTGACGACGTACTCCGCTTCCACGTGGGATTCCATCAAGCGCGCGATGCGGCTGGCGGCGCTGGGTAGCTCGCTGACCGACTCGGTCTGCACCGCTTCGGTGGCGCCCAGATCGTCGGCGCGCAGGCCGTCGTGCTGGCCCAGCACTACCGCGTAAGTTTGGTGGTCTACCTTGGAGAGCTTGTCCAGCAGCTGGTCGTCGCTCACGCGCCGCGCCAAGTCGGGACCGCGCGTCACCACCAGCAGGCTGCCGCGGCGCACCGGGCGCTGCACCTGCATCAGGCGCGACTCCAGCTGTTGCAGCCCCATGCTGATGGCGCCGTTCAGGTTCCGCGACGGGTCGCGCGGGGTGAGCCGCTCGAGGCGGTCCAGGCCAGTTGCGTCACTTGCTCCCGCGCGGTACTGACCAAGCGGGATCAGATCTGCCGCTCCGTCAAAGCCGAACACGCTGACGTCACGGGTTTGGCGCAGGCGGGCGACCAGCTCGCGCAGCGGCCCAGCCATCTGCACGTTCTCTGCGCTGCTGCCCACGTCGACCAGCACCAGCGTGTGGTGGTACGCGACCTGTGCCCTGGGGATCAGCGTGACGCGCGCTTCTTGGGTGACGTCGTGCTCGTCTTCAAAGACTTGAAAGCTCGCGGCGGTGAGGCCCTTGACGGCGTCGCCGCCGCGCTCCACGGTCAAGTACGCGGCGACCTGGCTGGGCGGAGCCTGGCCCGTCGCGACGCGCTCGACGTTCAAGCGATTGAACAGCGCGCAGCCTGGCGTCAGCGCGATCAGCGCTGCCAGCGCGAGCCAGACCCACCCCTGGGTCAGCGACCCCGCTCCCCCAGCGCTTCGTTTGTGATTCACTCCCATATGACCTCTGCGCCTCGCGCGTTCTTCAGCATATCTGTCATGCCATGCGCCAAGTGATCGGGTAGCTCTGAGCTGCGAAACAAACGCACCTCTGCGATCTCGGCTGGGTTCATAGGCGCGCCTGCAGGCTCGCTGACGCGCGCATGGACCACGATGGTGACCGCGTGAAATCTTAGATCGCGATCGGGGCGTGAATACACACCCGCGATCTCGCCAAGCTCCTGAACCTGCACCGCCGCCTCTTCTTCCAGCTCCCGCGCGATGGCCACGCGCAGCGCCTCGCCCCACTCTAGCGTGCCACCCGGTAAGGCCCACTCTCCAGTGTCCGTCCGGCGCACCAGCACCCAGCGACCGTCTGCGGTGCGCGCGGCGGCGGCGATCCCCACCACGGGTCGGCGCAAAATGTGCCGCGCGGCCTCCTTGACCACGCCCCAGACTCCTCGCGGGATGTGTAGCATCTGGGTCCTTTAGACGCTCCCGGCGCGCTCGTGAAGGCTCGGGGCTCTGGCGACGCCTGGCGCGAGGCGGTGCGCAGGCAGGCGGAGCTTGGATCCGCGTCGCAAACGCGCTTTCAAAGCGCGGTGAGCCGCGTCAGGGGTTCGACCGCCCACGGCGGTTTGTGCTACGCGGTGCGCCGGATGGCTGTTCGGCAATCGCTCCGGCTTGGGCTGCGTTCAGCCAGGGTGGCCAGCGCGCTCAGCGTGGGCGTCGCCTGCGTGGGTTGCTCCCAGAGTGACCCGCCTGGCGTGCGGTCAGAGGCCGAAGTCAGCGCGCGCCCCGTGCTGGTTGAGTCCAGCGCCAGCCCCAGTCGGGACGTGGACGCCGGCGCCGCGGGGTCGGTGCCCGACGATCTGCGCGGCACCGAGGAGGACAACCTGCCGTTCGAGCCCACGGGCAAGCGCCTCGCGAGCATCGCCTGGCGCACCTGGGTGTACACCGACACTGGGCCTAAGCGCTCGCGCTTTGGCTACTTGCGCGCGGGCGCCGTCGTCGACGCCCGTGAGCCCGGCCTTGGGCCCAACGCAGGCTGCGAAGGCGGTTGGTTTAGAATTAATCCGCGCGGCTTTGTGTGTATCGGCAAGGGAGCGACGCTGGATCTGACGAACCCGGTCGTCGTCGCGAGCGAGACGCGGCCGGTGCGAGGTCAAGGCTTTCCTTATTTGTACGCGATGTCAGCGGAGATCCCGCCGCTGCTCTACTTTAAGCTGCCGACCTTGGCCCAGATGGAGAACGTCGAGGGGAACGGGCTAGCGGGTCGCTTTGCCTCGTGGAAGCAGCTGTCGAGGATCAACGGCACCGCAGAGCTCGTGGGCCCGCTGGGCGCGCCACCCAGCTGGCTGGTCGGCAAGGAGCTGACCAAGCCCTACGGCGTGGTGCAGCCGCTGCGCTATTCAGTGCACGCTGGGCGCGCCAGCGCTGACAGCGGCTTCGCCATCGCGCGCACGTTTGAGCATGAAGGCCGCGCCTTTGGGCTCAGCACGGAGCTCGACCTGCTCGCGCTAGACCGCTTGAAGTTGGTCAAGCCGAGTGAGTTCCACGGCGTGGAGCTAGGAGAGCAGCTGGACTTGCCGGCTGCGTTCATCGAGCGCCACTACGTCCAGCGCTACGTGCGCTCAGACTCGGGCGTCTTGAAGACCGAGGGCAGCTTTAAGTTCCGCGAGGGAATTAAGCTCACTGGCAAGACCGAGGGCAGCGGCGGGCTGGTCTTCTACGAGACCACCGACAACGCCTGGATGCCCAGCGACGGCGCGCGGGTGATCCCCCACCGCACCGAGTTCCCTAGCTTCGCCAAGGGTGGCCGCAAGTGGATCGACATCAGCATCAAGGCGCAGTCGCTGGTGGCCTACGAGGGCAAACACCCCGTCTACGCCACCCTGGTCAGCACGGGGCGCGGCGGGCTAGGTGATCCAGAGAAGGTCTTCGCGACCGTCCGCGGGACCTTCATGATCCACGCCAAGCACGTCGCCAGCACCATGGATGGCGACGATGACAAGAGCGACAGCTTCAACCTGCGCGACGTGCCCTTCGTGCAGTACTTTCACAAAGGCTACGCCCTCCACGGCACGTATTGGCACGATGAGTTCGGCAAGGTGCGCAGCCATGGCTGCGTGAACCTCTCGCCCATCGACTCGGCGTGGCTCTTCGAGTGGACCGATCCTCCGGTGCCCAAGGGTTGGCACGGAGTGCTCAACATGGATCGCGGCACCGTGGTGTACATTCGCCCTTGACGCCGCTGGGCTAGGTCGGCTGAGCGGCTAACGCAATAGATCCACGCGGTCTGCCCAAGCCTCAAAGCTGAGCTGGCGCGTGGTGTCTTCTACGGGCAGCGCGCCGCGGACCACGACGCCTGTCTGTGCCGCGAGTGGCTTATCCAAGCTGTATACGCGCTCGGTGTCGATCAGCGGCGGGGGCGCGACGGGGGTGTCTGCGTGTACCTTACCCACCAGCGCGCGCAGCTTGAGGCCCACGCTCTCCCGCGCCTCCGAAGATGCGTTGTACACGCAGGCCTGGACCTGACGCGGGCTGGCCGCGCCTTCAACCCGCAGCTGGCACACCCTGAGCGGCCCTGTCGCCTTCAAGAGGCGGTCTAAGTACGGCGCCTCGTCTTCGCGTAGCGCTTCACGCAGGTCACTGGCCGCCTTGTGAGCACGCGGATCCCCGAGGTAAGCCAGCAACATCGCGCCGTGGAGCCGCACGGCGCGGTTATTGGCCTTGAGCAGCGCCATGACAGCGTCTGCTGAGGCGGCGCCCTCGCCGCTTGGTGAGATGCTGCCGGCGATCGGGTTGAGCAGTTCGAACGCCGAGCCGCGCGCCTCCACCGCCCACTTGATGGCCTCGCCCGGCGCGAGCGGCCCTTGGTAGTAGACGGCGCGGTGATCGCCGGCTGAGCGCCGATGCTCTGGCGAGGCGTCTACCACGAAAAACTGCAGGTTCAGGCTCAGCTCTTTCAGCTCTTCGCTCGAGTTGTTTACGGCCGCCACGTCGAGCTGCGTAAGCTCTGCGTTGCCTCGCGTGACCGTGCGGCGGTTGAACGAGATCAGGCTCAGCTTGGGCAGCGCGTCGCCCCACAGCAACGAGTCGCTGCGCTGGCACGTGCAGGCCGAGCCGCTGCGCAAGGCAGGGTCAGCCGCCTGCTTAGCTTCAGCGGGCGAGGGGGTGGGGGGAGCTGCCGGTACGTCGGCTGCAGCAGAACCCAGCTCCGCGGGGATCGCGTTGTCGGCGAGCTGTGGAGGCTCTTGTGCTGGTAGCGGCGCTGGGCTGGTGAGCTGCGCCTGCGCCGCGGGCGCGCTGACGGTGTTGCGTCCGCTCTTGATCACGTAGTTGCCAGTGAGCAACGCCCCGAGCGCGCAGGCTGACAGGGTGATCACGACGCCCGCGGTGGTGCGCGGGATGAGCCTGCCAAAGGTCGGGATGAGCTCTGGTCTTGGCTCCGGGGTTGGTGCCGTGGGGGAGCGCACAAGGCTCGGCAAGTAGCGGCCAAGCTCCTCTGCGAAGGCTTGCTGCAAGAACGCTGAGCTGGGGCTGCGGTCGAACAGACGGCTGGTGATGAAGCCGAGCAGCAGCACGACCACCCCCCCTAAACAACCGAGCGTCGCCGCGGCGATCGCGCCTGCCCGTGGGGCGAGCTTGGGTAGGGTGAGCGCCCCCAGCAGCGCGACCACGACCGCCCCCACTAGGCTCGCGATCCAGATCAGGCGCTCCCGCCGCAGCTTCTCCCGCGGGTGAGTTGAGCTCCCTGCGGAAAAGTCTGTGAGCACTAGGCGATTGAGCGGCGTCAGGCTCGGATCGATCTCGAGGTAGACTTGGTCACCGTCGATGCGCGCGCTGAGCAGCGCCGCGTAGGGGATGGTGACCAACGTGCCGTGGGTGAGCGGACCTGGCGCGTAGCCCGCGTCGTAGCTGCCGGTGCCCAAATAGGTGAGCAGCAGACCCTGCGGCGCCAGCAACAGCTCAACGCCGCCGATCGCATTGCTGCGCTCAGTGGGACGGGCAATCGCTCGCAGCTTCATGGGGGGCGGAGCCTACTCTGGCCGATGCGGCGAGGCGAACCGACTGCGCGGCTTGGCTGGTCCGCTGCTGGGCACAAACCGCAGCCTGTTGTTCAAAAGCTTGGCGTGTAAGTACTTAGAAAAGCACAGGTTTTGCTTTGTGTCCGGAGCCGGAAACTGGAGGAAACGCACGGGAAACTGGCGCCCCATCAGCCTTCGACCTTGGAGATCGCGAGGAGAAAAGCATGTCGAAGAAGCTTGTCGGGTTGATGGCGCTGGGGCTGACGCTCTTAGCCCCTGGCGTCGCGTTGGCGGATGAAGCCGCTCAGGTGACAGTGGGCACGTTCACCGCGAACAACGTCTGGATGATGCTGTGCACCGGCTTGGTGTTCATCATGCACCTCGGCTTCGCGACCCTGGAGACGGGGCTCGCGCGGGCGAAGAACACCGTCAACATCCTGTTCAAGAACACGTTCATCGTGTGCATCGGCCTGCTCACCTACTACGTGGTGGGCTTCGGGTTGATGTACCCAGGCCAATTTAACGGCGTGCTTGGCTTCGCCGGCTTTGGCTTGACCGTACCTCAGGGCGGCATGACCGCTGGCTACGCCAGCGGCGGCTACACCTACTTCACCGACTTCCTGTTCCAGGGCATGTTCGCGGCGACCTGCGCGACGATCGTGTCCGGAGCCGTTGCCGAGCGGATCAAGCTGACCAGCTTCATGCTGTTCGCGTTGCTGTTCGTCGGCTTAGCCTACCCCATCGCCGGCTCCTGGCACTGGGGCGGTGGCTTCTTGAAGCAGGCCGGCTTCTATGACTTCGCTGGGTCGACGCTGGTCCACTCAGTTGGTGGCTGGGCCGCGCTGGTGGGGATCGTGGTTCTCGGGCCGCGTCTCGGCAAGTACGGCAAAGACGGCGAGGTCACGCCGATCCCTGGCAGCAGCATGCCGCTGGCTACCATCGGCGTGTTCTTGCTCTGGCTAGGCTGGTTCGGCTTCAACGGCGGTTCGGTGTTGAGCGCAGATCCCGCGCTGACCAGCCTGGTGCTGGTGACGACCTGCCTCTCGGCGGCGGCTGGCGGCGTGGGGGCGATGTTCGCGTACAACTTCGTGTCGCGTAAGCCAGATCTCTCGATGGCGCTCAACGGCATCTTAGCGGGCTTGGTCGGCGTGACGGCTGGGGCTGACGTGGTGACGCCCATCGAGGCTATCTTGATCGGGGCCATGTCTGGGGTGCTGGTGGTGTTCGCGGTGATGTGCTTCGACAAGCTCAAGATCGACGACCCGGTCGGCGCGACCAGCGTCCACCTGGTGTGCGGCGTCTGGGGTACCCTTGCCGCAGGGATCTTTGGCGAGGGTAAGAGCGTCGTGGCCCAGCTGTATGGGATCGGCGTCTACGCGGCCTTCTCGCTCAGCGTGAGCGCGCTGATCTTTGGCGTGATCAAGGCGACCATGGGCCTCAGAGTGAGCGCTGAAGAGGAGTTTGAAGGCCTCGATTTGGGCGAGCACGAGATGCACGCGTATGACATGGGCACCGGCGTCAGCGGGGGTCACGGGGTGCCGAAGCGCGCCACAGATGAACTAGACGACGCGGAGGTCGCGCCCGCAGCGTAGCGCGCGGCGCGCGGCGGCGCAGGCCCGCGCAGCGCTGGCAGCGCTTGTTCGGGGAAGCCCTAGGGGTGTGTGCGACCGTGGGGTTCTAGGCGCGGCGCCCAGGCCGCAGCGGTGACGTCGCAGCGGTGACGTCGCAGCGGTGACGTCGCAGCGGTGACGCGGCCCGGGCGTCGACGAAGCGCCGGCTTGGCAGGTCGACCCTTCGCCGGCACAAGCCAAGTTAGAGCGAATTGACGAAGATCAAGAGTTGCAACCCGCCAGTAAACCGCGCGCGGACTATGTGCTTGAAAAGCTTGGATTGAGGCTAAGCGTGCTGATGTAATGCGCCGAACGACAAGTTATCCTTGCCCAGTTTAGGACGCACGAGCTGGCGCGCAGTGGCGTCATGCAACGTGGCGTAGCTCGCCAAGGAAACGATGAAGCTGGAACATCGCGCGCTCGCTGTTGGGTTGTTGCTCGGGGCGCTGGTGTTTGCCGCAGATCTGCTGACGCCCCTCGGGGTCGCGGTGGGGGTGTTCTACGTGGCTGTGGTCCCGGTCGCGCTGTTCTCGGGTCGGCGCAACCACGCCCTCATCCTAACTCTGCTCACGTCGGCGCTCATCGTACTAGCTTTCTTCGGAAAGACGCAGGCTGCGATATCCATGCCCCTCGCCTACGCGAACCGCGGGTTCTCCCTCGTCGCGGTCTGGACGGTCGCTGCGTTGGTCTTCCGCCACCTCGCGGCAGCGGACGACCTGGCGCGCGCGAGAAGAGCGCGACGCGCTCTTTCGGCAGTCGCTCGAGGCTGCGCCGGACGGGATGCTGGTCATCGATGACGCCGGCGTGATTCGGTTGGCCAACGTCGCCGCCCACAAGCTGTTCGGTCTCCAAGCGGGGGGGCTGATCGATACGAGCGTGGAGCGCTTGGTTCCGGAAGCCCAGCGCAGCGGGCACGCGCAGCGTCGCAGCGACTTCCTCGCTGAGCCGACCGCGCGGCCCATGGGCGGCGGCCGAGCCGTCGAGGTGCTGCGCGCTGACGGCTCTCGCTTCTTCGCTGAGATCCTGCTGAGCCCGCTCAGCTCGGGCAGCACCTCGACCATCATCGCCGTCCGCGACGTGGACGCTCGCCACAAGCTCGAAGAGCGCCTGCGTTTCACGCAGCGCATGGAGGCCATCGGTCAGCTCGCCGGAGGCGTGGCCCACGACTTCAACAACCTGCTCACTGTGATCCTCACCAGCCTAGAGTTTGCGATGGACGAGCTGTCGCCGGAGAGCTCCGCGCATACCGAGTTGGTGGAGGCGAGCGCGGCTGGCCAGCGCGCGGCGTCGTTGACCAAGCAGCTCCTCGCGTTCTCGCGCAGGCAGATCGTCCAGCTGCGCGTCCTGAACACAAACCAGCTGCTGATGGAGATGCACAAGATGCTCCGCCGCATCCTCGGTGAGGACGTGGAGCTCGTCACGATCCCGGCCGCGGATCTCTGGCCCATCGAGTGCGATCCGAGCTGCGTCGAGCAAATCGTCCTCAACCTGACGGTCAACGCGCGGGACGCGATGCCCCATGGCGGAAAGCTCGTCCTCGAGACCGGGAATGTCACGCTCGACGAGGAGTACGCGCGCGAGCATCCCGATGTGAAGCCAGGGGAGTACATACTCCTCGCGGTAACCGATACGGGCACCGGGATGACGAGCGAGGTGAGAGCGCGCCTGTTCGAGCCTTTCTTCACCACCAAGGCAGCCGGCGCTGGGACAGGCCTCGGGCTCCCCACCGTCTATGGCGTCGTGAAGCAGGCGGGCGGGCATATCTGGGTCTACAGCGAGCCTGGCGAGGGCACGACGTTCAAGGTCTATCTGCCCCGCGCGCACAAGCCCGCCGAGCCGATTTCGATCCGCCCTGAGGCCCCGCCGCTGGTGGGAGGCAGCGAGACCGTGATGGTGGCCGAAGACGAGCCCAGCGTGCGGCGCGTCATGGTGCGGGCGCTGCGCAGCCACGGCTACGTGGTCCATGAAGCGGGCAATGGCGTGGAGGCACTGCTGAAGCTTCAGAGCACCGAGCTGCACATCAACTTGCTGATCACGGACGTAGTGATGCCGCAGATGGGGGGACGTGAACTCGCGCGCCGAGTGCTCGAGCTATATCCAGATCTGCCTGTCCTTTACACGTCTGGATATACAGAGAACGCCATCGTCCACAATGGCGCGCTCGATATAGGGCTCGCGCTTCTCCAGAAGCCGTTCCTGCCAGCCGCGCTCGTGCGCCGCGTGCGCGCCATCTTAGACGAGCAGCGTGCGCTCAGCGAGCGCGCACCGCGCTGAGCGTGGACGTCTCCGAACTGTCAATTTCATGCGGTCGTGCAAGCGCGCTCGCGGCCTAGCTAGCGCCAGCCTGCTGTTCGTGGTCCAGCAGCCAACGCTTGAGCTCAACCCCGCCAGCGAAGCCAGTGAGGCTGCCGTCCCCGCCGATCACGCGGTGACAAGGCACTACCACGGGGTGCGGGTTACGTGCGTTGGCCGCGCCGACTGCGCGCGCGGCGTTGGGTCTGCCGATGGCGCTGGCCAGCGCCCCATAGCTCATCGCGCTGCCGTACGGAATTTTTCGTAGCTGGCGCCACACCGCGCGCTGAAAGGCTGTGCCTTGGCCGCTCAGCGGCAGCTCAAAGCGCGCGCGTTCTCCCGCGAAGTACTCGAGCAGTTGCTGAGCCGCGGCATCGAGCAGCTGGTCCGCGGCCCGCTCGCCGGCGGACGTGCTGCCAGCCTGTGGTCGTCGGGCAGCGCGCTGGGCGCAGTTAGGCAGTCGGATCTCGGTGATGTACTGGTCACTTGCCACCAGCTGCATGGTGCCGATGGGCGTCTGGATACATCTGCTGAGCTCAGTCATCGCGGGTTCCTCGAGGTTTGGGTGGAGGGCCAGGCACATGGTGCGCTGCGGCGCCGTAAGCGCTCAGATCTGCCGTCGCGAGGGCTGAGGCGCCGCTGTGCTGGCTGCGGTCCACAAATGAAGCGCTGCGTAGGCTCGCCAGGGGCGCCAGGCTTCGGCGCGCGCGCTGAGCGCGCCGAAGCTTGGCGCCGACACCACCTTTCGCAGCACTAGATCGCGATGGGGGAACGCGTCTGGATCGTGGAGCGCGCGCATCGCGATGTAGCCCGCCGTCCACGGGCCGACGCCAGGCAGCGCGAGCAGTCGGCGCGCTATGGCTTCAGGGTCCGCTCCTGGTCCCAGGTGTAGTTCCCCTGCGGCAACGGCTTCGGCGAAGGCGAGGATGGCGGCGGCGCGGCGCTCAGGCAGCCCGATCGCCGCGAGTGAAGCTAGCGGTACCCGCGCCAGCTCACCGGCGTCGGGGAACACGTGGGTCAGCGCCGCGCTGGCGCTGGCGCGGGCGCTGGCGCGGGCGCCGCAGCTAGTCATAGGCAGCGCCAGCGGCTGGCCGAAGCGCGCCACCAGCCTGCCTGCCAGCGTGGTGGCGCCCTTGACCGAGATTTGCTGACCTAGCAGGGCGCGCACGCTCGTCTCGAAGCCGTCGAAGGCTCCAGGCACCCGCAGCCCCGGCGCCGCGCGGCACAGCGGCGCGAGGGTGGGATCCTGGGTGAGGGAGCGGCAGATAGCCTCAGGCTGAGCATCTAGATCAAACAAGTGTCGCGCCCTGTACAGGACCTGTATCAGCGAAGGTAACAAACTCCCCGAGAGGCTCAGGCGGAGCGCGTTCTTGCCAGGGAATGACTCCACAAGGATACAACCCACAGTGTTCCCGGCGCGTACGCTGCGCGCGTAGAGGTCATCTGTGACGTGCTCGACGCCTGGGATGGCGCGCGGCTTGAGGAACCCGAGCAGCTGTTTGAAGCTGAATGGCGGCCGGTAGTCGAGGCGCAAGCCGAGCGCCGAGTCTTCGGGGCCGCTGCCCGCCGTGACCTCGGCGGCGTCGGCGCGGGCGCGTGCGCGCAGGCTCGACGGAGCGCGCCCGAGCCGCGTTTGAAACACTGAGTTGAAGCGGCGCACGCTCCCGAACCCGCTGGCGTGGGCGATGGCGGTGAGGCCTAGGTCGGTGTCTGTTAGCAGTTGCTTGGCGAGCGCCAGCCGACGGCTCTGCGCGAGCCCGACCGGGGTCGTGCCCAGCTGTTCGCTCATGCTGCGACGCAGGTGCCGCTCCCCCACCCCGAGCCCTGCGGCTAGATCCGCGACGGTGCCTTCGTTCAGCGCGCCCGCGTTGATGCGTACTACCGCACGGTCTACCAGAGTCTGAGTGCGGTCGATCAGCGCGGCGCCGGGGCTCAGCTCTGGCCGGCAGCGAAAGCACGCTCGGTAGCCGGCTAGCTCGGCCTGGGCTGCGCTCGGGTAGAAGCTGCAGTTCTTGCGAGCGGGCAGGCGCGCTGGGCAGACGGGGCGGCAATAGATGCCGGTGCTCGAGACCCCCACGAAGAACAAGCCGTCGAAGCGCGGATCGCGGGCCGACAGCGCGTGGTAGTGCAGATCGTCGGAGCTCATGCTGACGTAGATACCCCTCGGGCAGCCGGCTGACTCGCCATTTTCGGACCTGGCGGCAAGTCCGCTGCGATCCGGCCTGCACAGCCCAGCGAACGCGCTGGGGCGGAGCCAGCGCCCTAGCTCGGGCCAACCCGCGCCCGGTTGCGCAGCCTAGGTCTCCAGGGTCTGCGTCTCAGCGGTCTGCGTCTCAGCGGTCTGCGTCTCAGCGGTCTGCGTCTCAGCGGTCTGCGTC
>CAZKDY010000017.1:6452-37465 GCA_964551615.1 uncultured Polyangiaceae bacterium | reverse complement strand
TCAGCGGTCTGCGGCGATGTCTGGGCGTCGTGAGCTCGTGGGGTTGACGCTGGCTTGCCCGTCAACTCGTAGTCCTTAGCTAAATCCGCGCGGAGAGCACCGGTGTGGGGATCAACCATCCAGTCTGGAGCGATGCGCCTCGGCACGCGCACGCGCCCGGGTGACTGGTAAGTGCCGAACGCTAGGTCCCAGAGCGGCGTGGTGACGCCGTGGTTGAACTTCGCGTTGAAGTGGTGCGAGAGGTGGTGCTTGCGCGTCCAGCGGCTGTACGGACCGCGCGGCGCGTGGGTGTGGATGCGGCGATGCGCCAGCTCGTAGGCGGCGTAGCAGCTGGCGAAGCCTAGGGCGAAGGACACCCCGCGGCGGGGACCGACGATCAGGCTGGCGCCGGCGCCTAGGGCGGGCACCAACAGCAGCGCTGCCTTGAGCTTGCGCCGCGTCGGCGCGAAATAGCTGGGGTCGATGTGGTGCGTCAGGTGCTCGGGGCCGAAATCGCCGCTCAGCAACGAGCCTTTCCCCGAGGATTTTTTGCTGTTGGCCTTGGAGTGGCCCAGGTAGCGGTGCAGCGCGTACTCAGCGAAGGTCCAGCCGGCGGCGCCAGCGGCGAAGGCAGTGGGTGAGAGCAGAAGCATGTGACGTTGAGTTCCTGGTAACGTGTGGGGGTAGGGCAGCCGCAGTTAGGAAGCGCGGACTAGCGTGGCGGTGACCGCCTGGGCGCGCGCGCTGGCCTTGGCGAGCGCCGTGGGATCGGCGCCCCAGCCCAGCAGTAAGGGGTGAGTGAGCTCGCGGCCGAGGCGGACATAGTCAAAGACGTCGGCCTCGTAGCGTTGCAGCTTCATCAGCTGGATCACGCCTTGGTGGGCGGACCAGAAGATCAGGGTGCGATCAAGCGGTCGTGCTCCAGCGTGAGTCGCGGGCGCCAGGGCGCCGCTCGCCTCGGCCCGCTCGAAGCGCTCGCGCACCGCGCCAAGGAAGGCTAACAGCGGGACGGCTGAGCGGGGTACGTCTTCCGTACGGATTAAGTTGCGAGGGTCGCCCAGCATCAAGGAGACAAAGCGAAAGCGGTTGGGGAGCAGCTTGGGTAGCTCGAGATAAAAGTGCGACGCGGCGCACAGCTCGGCGAGCACCAGCTCGCTGGCGCAGAGCGGCTGCGCCGGCGACTCAAGACCAGGCGCGATCTGCGCGCTGAAGGCTTGGTAGCGCTGGTGCAGATCCAGGATCGCGCGGTGGTGGAGCGCCGCGACCAGCGCGTCCTTGTTTGGGAAGTAGCGGTACAGCGTGCCCGCCACCACGTTCAGCTCCCTCGCCACGGCGTGGAGGCTGAAGGCCTCGACGCCAGCCTCAGCGATCAGTCGCTCAGCGATCTCCAAGATTTGCTCGGCGCGCGCCTGGCGCTTGCGGGCCATCCGGCCTCCCTGTGTTCCGTGAACCACGTAGATAAAATGAACGATGTTCACAAAAATGCAAGGCGTCTCGTAGATGTTTTGCGCGCACCTAAAATACACAATAAAATTAGTAGCTTATTGGATATCCATAGGATAACGAACGGACCCTGAGTGTTCGTTCTCGAGCTGAAGTTGCCGCGGCCGGTGGGCCGGGCGAGGCTAGGGTGAGGGTGAGTGAGCGGCCTGGGGTTCTGGGCTAGGCTGCCTAGGTGAGCGGGCAGCGGCTGAGCGTGTACGACCATGACCGCGCGGCCGCTGGGCTGCGCTACGTCTACCCCGTGGTCTCCCGGCGGGCCGGCGGGATCTCTGTCGGAGTCAACCTCAACCCGAACAACGCGTGCAACTGGCGCTGCATCTACTGCCAGGTGCCTGGGCTGACGCGCGGCGAAGGACCAGCGCTGGATCTCGCGCTGCTAGACCGCGAGCTGCGCGGACTCCTGGATGACATCCTGCGCGGCGACTTCATGTCGCGCCGGGTGCCCGAAGGCGCCCGGGTGCTGCGTGACGTCGCGCTCAGCGGCAACGGAGAGCCCACGACCAGCCCTCAGTTCGCTGAGGCCCTCAGCGTAGTGCGCCAGGTGCTCAGTGATCAGGGGCTGCTGGGCGAGCTCGACTGCGTATTGATCACCAACGGCTCGATGCTGGGTAAGGCCAGCGTCCGCGAGGCGCTGGGCGACTTCGACGCGATGGGGGGCCGCGTCTGGTTCAAGCTCGACCGCGCGACTCGCGCTGGGATGCAGGCGGTCAACGGAGCGCCAGGCGATCCGGCGCGCCACCTAGAGCGTTTGTTGGCCGTGAGCCAGCTGTGCCGCACCTGGATCCAGACCTGCCTGTTCGACGTGGATCTTGCCGCAGGGCAAAGCGCCAGCCAGCCGGGCAGCGATCTGGATGCGCTGCGTGACCTGGCTGAAATGCCCAGCCTTGACGCTGAAGTGGACGCGCTGATCGCCGTGTTTCGCGGTTTGGCGCAGCGCCGCAGCGAGCTGTCACTCAAGCTTGAAGGCGTCCTGCTCTACGGTTTGGCCCGGCCCTCTCAGCAAGCCGAAGCGCCGCTGCTCGTACCGCTGTCGGAGGCCAAGCTGCGTGAATTTGCCGCGCGGATTGAAGCGGCGGGGCTCCCGGTCAAGCTGAGCTTGTAGCCGCATGCGGCAGTATAGCCGGCAGCGCGGCGGCATCGCTGCAGCGCGCCGGTCCTCTGTGTGCAGGGCTCAGAACAGCTTAGCTTGCTTCGGCCCCGCTGAGCTCTCACCCAGCGGGATCCCCAGGTGCTCGTAGGCCTTCTTGGTCGCCACGCGGCCTCGCGGCGTGCGCCCCAGAAAGCCCTGCTGCAGCAGGTACGGCTCGTAGACATCCTCGATGGTGTCGCGCGGCTCGGCCATCGCCGCCGCGATGGTCTCTACGCCAACCGGGCCGCCGTCGTAGTGCTCGATCAGGATCAGCAGCAGGCGCCGATCCATTTCATCTAGGCCGCCGCCATCGATCTCAAGGCGCTCACAGGTGTCCTTGACGATGCCTTGATCGATGTTGCCATCGCCTTTGACCTCCGCGAAGTCGCGGACACGGCGCAAGAGCCGGTTGGCTACCCGTGGGGTGCCGCGCGAGCGCCGCGCTAGCTCGAGCGCGCCGGCGGGGTCACACGGCACACCCAGCAGCCGCGCTGAGCGCAGCACGATCTTTTGCAGCTCTTCTACGGGGTAAAAGTCGAGGCGCAGCGTCACGCCAAAGCGCTCTTGTAGCGGCTTGGTCAACAGGCCCGTGCGCGTGGTCGCGCCGATCAGCGTGAACGGCTTGACGTCGACCGAGATGCTCTCCGCGTACGGGCCGTCGCCGGTCATTATATCTATGCGGAAATCTTCAATCGCGGGGTAGATGCTCTCTTCGACCGGCGCGCTCAACCGATGGATCTCGTCGATGAACAACACATCGCCGCGGTTGAGCCGCGTGACCAAGCCGGTGAGCACCCCCTTGTGCTCGACGGCCGGGCCGCTGGTCGTGAACATCTGCACGCCCATCTCCAGCGCGAGGATGTTGGCCAGCGTCGTCTTGCCGAGCCCAGGCGGTCCGCAGAGCAGGATGTGGTCGAGGGGCTCACCGCGCTTGCGCGCCGCCTGCACGTACACGCGGAGGTTTTCTTTGTGGCGGCTCTGGCCCACGAAGTCGTCGAGGGACTGAGGGCGAAACAAGCGGTCGAAGCGCTCGTCTTCTGGCAGCGGGTCGCTGTCGAGCAGGCGCGCTTCAGCGTCGGCCTCGACTTCGGGCTGTTTCTTGCGCTTGGCCGCCATTCAGGCTGTGTAGCGCTCAGCGCTGGCGAGCGAAAGAGGCGAGCCGCTGCGCGCGACGCCGAGGCGCTGGCTGGGCGCGCGAGGCAGTCGCGGGGCCGCCCCAAAACCCCAGGATTGGCAGCGCTTGGCCGGCGGGTTAGTGACCAGGCATGTCGCGTGTGGGTTGCTTTTGGGTGTGTGCTTTGCTGAGCGCAGGGCTGCCGCGATCGGCCGCCGCCCAGCCCCTTGGCCCCAGCGCTGCGACGGCTAGCGCAGCGCCGAACCCGCGGGGTGACGCTACTGCGCTCGTCAAGCGCTTGCTGATGCAGGGCAACCAGAGCTTGGCCGCCGGCCGCATTCACAGCAAAGGCTACGCCACCTTCATCTACCCCAAGCCGAGCAAGACCTCGACCCAGATCGGTTACGTGCGGGTAGGGGACAGCGTCGCGCTGCGTGAAGGTGAGCCGAGGGTCGGGCCGGGCTGCGCGGGCGGGTTCTACCCAGTACAACCGCGCGGATACGTATGTCTGGATCGAAGCGCCACGCTGGACCCCACGGGTCGCTACACCAGCGCGATGAGCGGGCTCGTGCCAGCTGACGTGGCGCTGCCTTACCAGTATGCGCTCTCTAACGGCGCGCCGATGTACAGGCGCCTGCCCAGCCCCGAAGAGTGGCGCCGCGAAGAGCGCTTCCTTGGCGCGCCTGGGACCCACCCGCCGCTTTCGTGGGGCAACAAGGGTCATGAGGTGCTGGCGCTGGACGCTGTCCCCGAGGTGTCGGGTGAGCTGCCGTGGTTCTTCGCAGACGGCGGCGCCGCGGGCAGCGCGAAGCCGCTCGGGTTGGTGCGGCGGCAGATCCCGCTCGGCTCGATGCTGGCTTACGTGCGCGTGTTTGAGCACGCGGGGCGGCGCTGGCTGCTCAGCGCTGACGGCACCGTGGTGCCGGCTGACCGCACCCGCACGTTCCGCGAGTCGAGCTTTGAGGGCGTCGAGCTCAAGGGCGAGACTCAGCTGCCGCTCGGCTGGTTCCGTACGGGACCGGTAGCCAAGTATCGGCTGATCGATGGCGAGGCCGGGCAGCGCGCGCTGGAGGTCACAGGCGCTAGTTGGGCCCGGCTCAGCCACGTCCGCCTCGACGCTGCCAAGGACCCGGTGAAGCTCGGACGGCAGAGCTACCTGGCTACCCTCGAGCGCGGCGCCACAGGTGAGCAGCTGTGGGTCTCCGAGGCCGACGTGGTGCAGGTCTCCCGTCGAGAAAAATTACCGTGGGGAATTACTGAACGAGATCGCTGGCTGTCGATTAGCCTCACCCGCGGCAGCCTAGTGGCGTACCAAGGCTCGCGGCCGGTGTTCTCGACCCTAGTGAGCCCGGGGGTGGGGGGGGTGCCCATCAAGGGGCGTGACCCCGTCAAGTACTCGACCACGCCGATGGGCGTCTACCGCATCACGTACAAGCACCGCGCGGCACACATGAGCCCAGAGCAAGGGGAAGATCGCAGCTTCTGGATCGCTGACGTCCCCTACACGCAGTACTTCGACGCGCCGTTCGCCCTGCACGTCGCCTACTGGCACGACACCTTCGGCAAGGGCATGAGCGCTGGTTGCGTGAACCTCTCGCCGCGGGATGGCAAGCGCCTGTTCTCGTTTACCGACCCCGTCGTGCCTGAAGGTTGGAACGGCGCGGCCGCGGGGGCCGAGAACGGCAAGGGGACGTTCGTGGCGATTGAACGCTAGGGGCCGCGCTACAGTCGCCCGAACACGACGTCGCCTTGCTCGCGCACTCCGTCGGCTCGGAGCGTGATCACCACCTCGAGCTTCTGGCTCTGTGACGTACAGCGCAGCGCTTGGCCTGCCAGCACGTCGTAGCGGACGCTGGTGAAGCCGCGGTCCTCAAGCTGCTGGTCGTACCAATCGAGGACACCGCTCGTGTTGGCTGCCGCAAGGAAACGATAGTGCCCAGAGACCCCGTCCTGGTCGAGCTTCGACTCTTCGAGGCTAGCTCCAGGATACAGCGGCACCCAGTCGGGGAGGTGGTCTGCCAGGCGCACCTGCGCGACGTTGGGCGGTGGCTGGCCGAGCAATACAATCGCTACCGTCGCCACGCCGAGCGTGAGTAGTCCGCCCGCACCGACGCCCATGAACCACGGCCACAGCCCGGCCTTGCGGTTACGCGAAGGCGTGCCAGCTGCGTAGCGGTCTTCGTCCCCGGACAGGATACCTGGCCTGTCCGAGGGGCGGGCGCGGAGCATGGAGCGGACTGACACGGCGGAGCAGTATGCCAGCCACCGCGCGGAGGTGATCAACTTGCGAGCTGATTTGTTCCGTCTTGAGGGCTGCTCAATGAATCACACCGACCAGCCGAGGGCTCGGCGTGAGGTAAAAATGCAGCTCTGTTGCTCGCGGCGCTGGCGAGCGCAGCGCCTGAATACGCACGACGAGGTAGTCGAGGCCGATCGCGCGCGGAATGGTCAACGCCGAGCGTGGCGCTGGGGCGAGCTGAGAATGGGTGAGCATCCGACCTCGCGCGTCGTACAGCCGAACGTCGTGGGCGACGGGCTTGTTGCCGAAGCGAAACGCGGCAAAGTCACGCACGATCAAGCGGCCCTCGCTGAACCCCTCGTATTCGACGGGGGTCACTAGCTTTAGGCTCACCTCGACCAACTGCAGCACACGGGCACGCAGCGTGGTGTTGATGCGCTGCTGCTCCGCGAGCGGCAGGCCACTGCCCTGAATCGCGCGGATCAGCGTTTGATCTGAGATGCTAGCGATGCGCTTGGTGGCCCAGTACACATCGTCAGGCCGCAGTTCATCGAAGGGTTCGTAGGGGGTGCTGATCACGAAGTCGCTAGCGGCGGGCGAGGCGATCAACAGACGCGCGTCCGGCGCTCGGCTCTGGTTGATGCCCTTCGAGTACAAGCCTAGCGTGAACAGGTTCAGCAGCGGAGAGCCGGCGACCACGCCGGCCGCGGACTCGTAAGGCTGGCCGGAGAGCGCGCGCCGCGAACCCAGGCTAGCGCTCGAGCCGGTGTAGAAATGCTGGACGTAGCCTTCGCCTGGCCGGCCAACGTAGGCGTCGCGGGTGGAGCCAACGCCTACGCCGCCGATGTCAAGCCAACTCCCGACCGGCAGCAAGGCGCGCAGCGTACGGCGGTTCTCATGGCGGATGCGGTCATTGGGGTCATCGGATCTGCGGCCTCGGGGGACGGTGACGCCGATGTCTAGCCCCAGCGGCCACTGCGTCGCCAAGAAGATCCTGCGATCGATGTCTTTGGAGAAGAGCTTGTTGTGAGGGTCGCCACCATCTACCTGAGAGCGCTCGAAGGCGATGCGATGAGCCGGTGCCACACGGTAGCCGATCGCTCGCATCAGCCTCGCGGTGATCGGCCCCGCGGCGGTCGCTGTGTCCGGCGCTTGACGCGGGTCGGTCTCCAGCTCATACACGACGCCGCGCGCATCTTTAATCCGTACGGCACTACTTTGGATGTCAGGCTTGCCGCCGATCAGGGCTAGGGGCGGCTCCGGCGGGCCTTCACCCCACCACGCGTCGGACAACGCCTCCGCGTCGAGCGGCTCAAACCAGCTGGAGGTCGGCACCTCGTCCGCGGAGTTGACGTCTCCAGCGCGCAGGGCGCGCGCCGGGTCGAGCGCGCGGACCAGCGGGCGGCGCAGGTAGATGTCGGACCAACGCACCGTCTCCAGCAGGTCCCGGTGTGCTGGTACGGGGATGGGAGCGTCGTCCAGCACATACAGCGCTGGCGGTCGATCAGCGAAGCGCGTGGGCAGGTACAGCGAACACCCGCTCAGGAGCGCGAGCAACGAGAGCCACAGCAAGCGCCGCATCAGTCCCGGTGCTGCCGATCTCCGAAGCCACCGGACACGCCGAAGGTCAGCGTGAGCTTGTAGCCTTCAGGGCTGAACATGGTGGTGAGGGAGCCGAGAGAGCCAGAGCGCGTGAACACAGCCAACCCCAAGCCACCCGCGTAGCGCGGCGTTTGCTCGCGCAGGTTGGGCAGATCTGGTGAGACCTGGGCCATGTCGACGAATAGCTTTGCCGCGAGGTAGCGCATAATGGTCCAGCGATAGTCGAGGGAGGCCACGAGCGAGGTGCGGTCGCGCCGGGTGTTAAACCCACGGAAATCGGGCTGTTGAGTCAGCTCTCCCCACGGGATGCTAAAGTCTCCTACAGGGCGCATGGTGTCTAACACCAAGCGCGGTGACAAGATGTTCGACCGTCGATAGACCTCAATGTGCGTAGCGATCCTGCCGCCTGTGCGCAGGAAGCTGGTCGCCGTGGGCGGGATGCCCACCGCGTGTCCGCCGTACACTTCTAGCTGGAGGCCTGGGTACGCGCCGTTGCGCCCGCGCCGCGTGTCCACGTTGAGCGCGACCTCGTTGTAGTTGATCCGCCGCACGCCAACACCCCCAGACAAGCTGTCGAGTTGGAAGACTTGGCTGAGCGCTTGGGCGCCTGCCTCGCTCGCGTCTTCCACGTGCCGAGAGGTGATGCTAGATGAGACAAACAACTCGACGTCGTCCAGCGGCCGGATACCGATGCTGCTGATGAAGCGCTCGCGCACCTCGGAGTAGCGCGCCTCGAACTCTGTTGCATCCGTACGATAACGATTGCGCGGATCACTGCGCGGCTCCTGGCCCACCCCCAAGTAGCCGCGACTCCCACGAGCGTCGTGCAGGAGCTCGATGCCAATCACGATGGGTCGCGGCTCCGTGATGGTCGCTCGCAAGCGCGACTCTGCGACCAGCTCGCTCCGGCCACCGAAACCGACGCGCACCGTGCTGCCGAAATTGTCCGCTCGCGCGAGCAGGCGCGTGCCCACGCTAAGGTCCCCCGCGGTCTCTACGAACAACGTGGGGAATACGCGCACCTCCCCTTTGGGTGGGTTCAGCGTGTCTTCAACGCGCGGGATGACCTGCTGGTCATCGATCAGACCTGCCGCGTTTCCAGATGCAAAAAACAGCAGCTCAACGGTTTGCCGAGGTAGCCACAGCAAGGCGCCGGCTAACTCTCGGCTCAGGTCACCGGGCTCGCGACCCCCGCGTTCAATGCCGCTGACTTGGTCCGGAGGTGTCTTAGTTGGCTCCTGCCCCGGCGTGTCAGCTGCCGCTTCCTCCGGGTCCACAGCGGCGACTTGCTTGGGCGCTGCTGGTCGGCGGCTCGGCTGGTGTTCGCCCTGGGTCTCGCCGGTCGCCGATCCGGCCAGCATGAGACCGGCGCAAGCTAGCAGTGCGGCTGACAGCCGCGCGCGAACCGTTCTCACAGTCCGTGAACGTAGCCTAGGCTTGGTCCAAATGCGGTGAGGGAAGTAGGAAAGTACTGCCGAGCGCCCAGTTCGCCTGTGATCGCGCCGTTATCTGAGATCGGGATCTCCAAGCCAAGCCCTGCTCCCGCGAACAGATTGCCGCCCTTTTGCCAAACTCTGACTGCTTCCAGCCCGCGCTCCTGGCTGCGCACTGAGACGCCGTCGACGCGTCCCGCTGACTCTGCCAGGCCGAAGCTGAGGGCGGCGTAGAGTCGGGTTCGTGCGCTCGCGAAGGGCTCGTTGCCGAAATAGACCGCGCCGCGCGCGAGCAGATGGACTGGTTGAACGCGCTCTCCGTCGCGCCGCTCCGGGTGACCGAGCAACGTGAGGCCCGCGCGGCCGCCCACGAGCCAGCGAGAGCCTAGCACGCGGTCGTAGCCTAGACTCAGGTGGAGGCTGCCCACGCCCAAGGTCGAGAACGAACCAGGGGACTGTGGGTTGTCCTCAAGCTGGCTACCATCCTCACGGAAACAGGAATACTGGCCACCGCTTAGCGCGCTCGGGGAACAGGCCGCCGCGGATGAGATGGGCGCGAACTCCATCAGGCCCGTCACGCTGATCCGGTTGCGTCGGATCTCGATGCGCTCGCGCTGTGGGATCTTGGGTCTTGGAGCTGTGCAGGCGCCCGCGGCGCACACCGCGCCTTCGCCAGGACAATCGTCGTCGAACTCACACGTCATGCGCTGCTCGCCGCGTGTGCATGTTTCCGGGGGGAGTTCATTGGGCAGATGAGGTTGACTGTAGTCGACCGCCGGCTTGAGCTTGATGCTTCGAGGTTCCTCGTCGGAGCCGGCGCTGCCGATCTCGGTGCCGCAGTCGTTCACGACGCGGATCACGTAGCGCAGCTGTCCTGGCTTGCTGGACGCAGCACACGGCAAATAGCCTCCGTATCCGCCAGCCATGGGTTTGAGGGTCATGTGCCTGGCCTGATCGCTGCCCGGTTCGAAGTAGTCGACGCTGACCTTCGCCACCTTCATCGTGTCGCTGGGCAACTTGGGCACCTTGACGAACAGCGGGATCGGAAAGCCTAGTGCTTGCTCAACCCACCCAGCGTCCTCCAACGACATGAGCTCCTCCACGTCGCAGCGCTGTTTGCGTTCAGCTTCACGTAGCGCTGCTAGTTCCTCCGCCTGATGCTGCGCTTCCAAGCGGTCTTCTTCTGCCTCGCGCTGCTCCGCCTGCAATTTCTGGCGCTTGAGCTCAGCTAGGCGGGCCTGGTGCTCTTTGACCCTGGCCTGCTGCGCCTCCTCCACACGCTGCTTCTCGGCTTGAGCTGCGGCGATGCGCTGCTGTTTGGCTGCCTCAGCGCTGGCCTTCTCCGCCTCCACCGCGCTGAGCGCTGTCTTGAACGCTGCGAGCGTGGCTTCATCAGAGAAGCGTTCGTCTGGGACTCTGCTCGGATCCAGGGTCAGCATCTGGAGGAAGCAGGCGCTGCCGCGCTCCGCGTCTTCAAGACCACTGGCGTACACCACGCCCAGGTAGCCCCACATCTTCGCGATCGTCCCGTTGCTACATGAGCCGCTACGGCAGACCGCGCCGGCGGTCTTCAGACCGGCTTCTGCCTTGAGGAAACGATTTGCCGAGAAGTCCTTCATCGCCTGGGTCATCAAGCGCCCAGCGTCCACGTCCGCGTCGGCAGCCCGCCCGAGCGGCAGCTGACTGAACGTGGCGAAGAGAATGACCAGGCAGAAGCGGAGCGATCGGCGTGACATCGCGCGCATCCTGCCAATGTTGGTCGCCGCTGTTGAGCGGAATCAGCGGAAGCAGCGCCGCGTGGCGCGCGCCAGCGAATTGAGCGCCGCGCGCAGCGGCGGAGCCCTAGAGGCGCCTGGCGCCCAATAGTCGCGGCTCGCTGGGTTGCTCATGATTGACGCCACCGGCCAGCAGCGGCAACAGCACCCGAAATCGGGGGCCACTCGAGCCGCTTGGCTGAGGGAGAGGCGCGAGGACCCGCACCGACCCGCCGTGTAGCTGAATCACTGAGCGCACCAAGCCAAGACCCAGCGCGAGCCCTCGGTGTTGACGGCTCCCGACCGTCTTGGAGGGATCGAGCAGCGCTTCTAGCTGAGCAGCGGTGTAGCGTCGCGTTGGGATGTGGACGTCGAGGCAGACGCGGCTGCCGTGGAGCTTTGCGCTGACCAAGACGGCGTTTGGCGCGTCGCTGGTGCGCAACGCGTGACCGATCAGCGTCGCGATGGCCCGCGCGACGCGCACCACATCAACCGAGAGCCCGAGCTCGCGGTCAGCGGCCTGGACCTCGATGCGGACGGCGCTGTCGCCGCCCAGATCTCGTGCCTTGAGCACCGCGGCATCAAGCAGATCACCGAGCTCCACCTCGTCCACCACCAGCGCGAGCTGTCGCGCCTCCACCCGAGCCGCATCCAAGATCGTCTCGATCAGCGCTAACAGCTCGCGCCCCCGGCGGTCGATCAACTCCAGGCTCTCGCGCTGACCCTCAGACAGCGGCTCGAGGCGCACGAGCTCAGTGAAGCCAAGGATCGCGTTGAGCGGGCTCTTCAAGTCGTGGCTGACGCTCGCGAAGAACAACCCGCGCATGCGGGCAGCAGCCTCGCGGGCTTCGATCGCGCGCTCCTGTGCTCGCGCGAACTCACGGAAGCGCTCCGTGAGCTGCCCGATGGAGTCCGTGAGCTCACCCACTGGCGCGAAGCGAGCGGGGCCGAGGCTGGGTGAGCCTCCCCGCAGCAGCGTCTCTGTGCTGAGCCCTCTGAGGCTGGCAGTCGCGAGGCGCAGATCGAGCAGCAGCTCCCGACCGAGCACGCCGCCGGCGGCAGCCGCGAACAGGACGATCAGCAGCGTGATGGACAGCGCCTTGAGCGCCACGACGGGCACCGTGGAGCCGCTGAACTGCACCCTCGCGCTGCCTGCGTCGAGCGGTACAGTCAGTTGCACGATGCCGTCATCGAACTGATCCACACGGTAGACTCCAGCGCTCGGAGACACCTTGGCCAGGAAGCCGAATTTCCGTGAGGCATGGATCGCGTCGGTGGTGCCCGCGCCGGGGACTAGCCCGGGCCCGGCCTCCAGCGCCGCGCGAGCCATCGCCCTGGCTGTCTCTTCGCGGTCTCGCTCGTCTGCTCGCCTCAGGTGGCTACCGGCGATCAGCGCAGACCCCAGCGCCGCGAACAGCACTGGCATCGCTACGGACGCGATTAGTCGCCGCGGCACCGGCTTGCGTCGTGGTGATTTGTGCAGCGCCTCCTCGACGACCTCCGCCATCACATCTGGCGGAGCGAGCTCGACCGCTCGAACGACTGCCGCACGGATCAGCACAACGAGCGGCAGCGACGCCGCAGCCACGATCACGCCGGACAGCAGGTACAGGCTGATGCTCGTGGTCTGGTCCAAGATCGCGGGGCGGAGATCGGTGACCAGAGCCGCGAAGGCTGCCAGATGCGCCAACGTCCAGCGTTGCGCCGCGCGCCAAGGCTCCGAGCTTAGCTCGGCCATCTCTGCGGCTTCGACGGATCTTGAGCCTAGCGCCAGCGCGCGCAGCACGAAGCGGTGACGGCGCAGGTTGATCCAGGTGAGCAGGATGGCCGCAGCGCCACCTAGGCTACCCAGCAGCATCAGGCTTCGGGAGGCTGGGGAGGCGACCGCCCCGCCAAACAACATCAACTCCGGACACACCAGGCTCAGCAGCAGCGTCACACCCACGCTGAACAGCGCCTGCCAACCCAGCACGCGCTGGACGAGCTTGCCCGCTGCGGGGTTCAACTCAAGGCCCCTTGGCTTGGGCGGCTTGAGCGAGGCACCGGCGTCAGCCGCGCGGCGGGCGCGACGTCTTCAGACGCCGGCAGGGTCACGGTGAAGCGCGAGCCGACTCCCAGGTGGCTGGATAGCTCGATCTTGCCGCCGTGAGCGTGCACGAGCCTGCGCGTGATGGCCAGGCCGAGCCCGCTGCCAGCGCGCCGCGCCCGCAGTTCACCCGCCTGTTGAAACTCTTCAAAGATGGCCGCCCGCATGTCTTCGGCGATGCCGGGGCCGGTGTCGCTTACCGTGATCCGCGAGGTAGCGCCACAGGCCTCAAGTGTGACCTCGACGCGGCCCTCGCGGGTGAACTTGACCGCGTTGCCGACTAGGTTGCCGAGCACCTGCCTCAGGCGGCGCTCGTCTGCCCAAGCGCTCACTCCGTCGCCCCTGGTGACGAGCTCCAGCGGCTTGCCGTGCAGCGTGGCTCGCGCCTCCTGCATCACGTGGTCTGCCACAGCGCGCAGGTTGACCTGAGCGCAGCTCAGGCGAAACTCGCCAGATTCGATGGCGGACAGGTCAAGGATGTCGTCGATGAGTGAGCGCAGATGGTCGCCGCTCTTGCGAACGATCTCGAGATCTTCGCGAGCCTCAGCGGACAGCGGGCCATCCACCTCCGCCAAGAGCACGTCGGCGAAGCCTAGGATCGCGTTGAGCGGTGTCCTCAGCTCGTGGCTTAGTGCCGCAAGGAATGCGCTTCGATCACGGTCATGGGCCTGTGCCGTGGTGAGATCTTGACGATACGCGTGCTCGGCCGCGGCGAAGCGCTCCACCAGCACGTTGAAGGCTGAGGTGAGTAGGCCAACTTGATCGACGCTGCGCACGGGGATGAGTCGCCCGCCGGGCTCCGCGCCGTGGCTGGCCATCTCCGCGACGCGCGCTCCAGCGAACCTGACGTCTTGGAAGACATCGCGGGCTAGCGAATAGCCTACGACCATCGCGATGCCTCCCAGCAGAGCCGTTAGGAACGCCACAGAGCTGATCAGAGAACCGGTCGCGAAGGGGGTCTCTGGCGCGCGCACGAAGGTCAGCAACGTCAGGTGCCCAAGCGGCGGACCGAGCGGCGTCGCCGCGAACCGCACCCGGCCGAGCTGCGTGTGGGTCTCGCCCGTGCCGGCCACCAACAGCTTAAAAATTTCCGCGCGGCTAGGTGGAATGATCGCGCCGTCGACCATCACGCTGCCGTCCTGAGAGACCAGCAGCAGCTCCGCCCCAGAACGGCTGGCGGCTCGCTCGACGACGTGCAGCCGATCTTCTTGCGCAGTCGCGCGCAACCGAGCGGCGATGGTCTGGCTCAGTACGTTCGCCCGCAGGCTCGCTGCGGCGTCGCTGTGTCGCTTGAGCTCGCTCACGCCGACCAGCACGATCGTCACCGCGACGATAGCGCTGAGCACCAGCACCAGCGCTGGCACGAGCGGCAGAAACGGCATGCGCGAGCAGCGCACCGTGAGGCGTGCGGGTCGAGTCGCGGGTGGTGGGAGCGCTTCAAACCCAGGCGACGCGGCCGGCGTGCTCAGCCGCTCACTCGGCGCGCCAGCAGCGCCACCTTGGCTCTGGGTGTCGGCTGGCTCGGTCATACTGGTCGTGGGGCTAGCGGCCTAGCCATCGCTGCGGTTCGGATCTGGAGTGCTCTCTGGCGCAGGCTCGTCGCTCTGGCGCTCGCCGCGCCCAGCCGCCCGCTTGCTGGCTACGGTCTCTGGGTTGTCGCTCATCCCTGTTTCCTGGAGGATACCGAACATGATGGAGCTCCGCCGCCCTTCGTCCGGTCCGCCGTCTAAAAATAGGGTGCTCTTGCGGTAGTGGGCCACCGCCCGCAGCGCGAACACCTTGAGCACCGCGGCAGCCGGGACCGCCAACAGCACGCCCATGAAGCCGAACAATTCGCCAAACACCATCAGCGCAAGCAGCACCCAGACAGCGCCGAGGCCCAGCTTGTCCTCCATGATGCGAGGCGTAATGACGAACCCTTCGAGCACTTGAATCACGGCGTACGCGCCCACCACCAACCCGACTTGACCCCACCCGGCTCCAGTCAGCGCAGACATCAACAGCGCGAGGCCCAGCGCGACCGCGCCGCCAACGTAGGGGATGAAGGCTAGCAGCCCCGCCACGATGCCGATCGGGACCGCCAGCCGCACGCCGATCAGCGAGTACGCGACCGCGTATAAGACCGCGAGGAGACCCATCACGAGCACCTGCCCGCGGACGAACTGGCCGAGGATGTCATCTACCTCACCCGCGATGTCCACCACGTGCGGGCGCATTCTCCACGGAACCAAATCTCGGATCGCCGCGAGCATTCGATCCCAGTCGTACAACAGGTAGAACGCAAACACTGGCACGATCACCAGGTTGCCCAGGGCGCCCATGATGCTGGCCGTGCCGCCCAAGACGTAGGCTAACACGTGGCTCGCCGGCGCCACGGCTTTGCCTGTAAGTTCCTTCGCGTCAACGCCCGACTGCTGCAAGGCCTCCTTGAGTGAATGCGGCGGCTCGATGCCTTGGGCTCGCAACCAGGGTTCCACGCGGGCTGCCAAAGCGCTCAGCTGGTCCGGGAGATCTCGGGCGAACGAACCAACCTCGCGTATGACCCCCGGGACGATCAGCAAGCTCAGCAGCGCGAACCCCAGGAGCAGCAGCGTGAGCAGGATCACGATGGCCAGGGTGCGAGGGATTTTTCTCGCCTCCAGTCGGTCCACTAGGGGGTCCAACATGTAGGCGATCAGCGCGGCGAAGAACACCGGCGTCAGGACCGACCGCAGCAATGAAAAGAGCCACAGGACGCCTGCGACCACGGCGAGCGCCACGAGCCAGCGTGGGAACAAGCGGCGAGCTGTGTCTTGGGACATGGTACCCATCCCCGGAATCTTAACCGTCACGACGCCTGCCGATCCCGGCCGCTGGCTGCGTTTGGTCTGGGCAATCGGCGCTCAAGTACTGGAGTATGTTCCGCTCCGGTTCTCGACCAAGCCTCGCCAGCGGCCGGGCTTGACAGGCGGGCGGGCGTAAAGGCTCTGGCGATGACATGGTACCTCGTCACACAGCCGCGATCACCCCAGGCGGGCTGGGTCACGCGCTATGTCGCTTTGGGGAGCCGATCGCTCGAGAGCTGCGAGAACACCGCGTGATCGACCCAGCGAGAGCTGACATACTCAGCCTGCCGCGCGATGCCCTCGAAGGTTAGCCCGAGCCGCATGATCACGCGCAGGCTCGCGTAGTTTTCTGTGGCTGCGGCGCAGCGCACGCGGTGCGCGTGCAGCGTGTCGAACGCGAATCTGAGGCATGTGCCAGCCGCTTCTGTCATCAGCCCTTTGCCGCAGGCCTCGCGCTTGAGCCAGTACCCCAGCTCGCACGAGCGGTGCAGGTGCACCACTGAATCAAGCCCCACCACCCCCAGCAGCTCGCGATCTGCCTTATTCCGCACGGCTAGACGCACCGCTCGTCCGGCGTCCCAGTCTTGAGCGCACGCCTCAGCGTAGCGCTGTGATGCGTCCGCAGAGTTGTTGTAGGGGACCCACGGTAGCCAGCGTTCGAGGTGCCAGCGGGAGCCATCGACCGCGCTCCAAAGCTCGGGGCCGTCCGCTGGCTCGATGGGCACCAGCACGACGCGGGTGCCTTCGACGGGGGCGGTACGCAGCGTGGAGCGCGCGGGGATGGTGAGCATATGAGCGCTCACTTCTCGGATCCTTCACACGCCACGCGCGCTAGGTAGCCTTCTAGTCTGCCAGCCTCGAAGTCGCGCCACGACACGAACCAATCTCCGCGCGGAGTGGCGACGATGTCAGGGTAGGGCTGAAACGCGCTCATCCTGCCGATGATGCTGGGCTCTTCGATGCCGTCGCGTCCGATGCGGGCGAACATCACGCGCTTGTTCTTGACCTCGAACCACGCGACAGCCGCCTGCTTGCCGTTGCTAGCGGCCGAAGGTCGGTTGCCTACGCTCGCGATTTCCCTGCGCCAAATCGGTTCGGTCGAGCCCTTGTCGTAGAAAGCCGCAAGCGCGCCGGCCCGCTCATCGTCCCAGACGACGTAACATCCCGCTTCCGTGCACGCGATGCGCGGCTGCGCGTGCCGACCCTCATCGGCGCTCGCCCGGTGCAGTGCTCCCACGTGTCGGTCAGCGCTGCCCGCGTCGCCGCGAGCGGCCTCTTCGCCGAGCCCCTTGCTCAGCTCCGGATCGTCCAGGGAGACCGTGAGCACCATGATCAGGCTGGTTTGTCCCTTGCCGAGCTCAAACGCTATGTTCAAGCGTTCGTGGGCGATGTCGATGGAAGGACGCCTGGCCTCCACGGTGTCCGCACCCCCAAACGCCGTGAGTCGTACCGCGTCTGCTAACGGTTTTAGCTCTGCGTCGAGGTGCCTGGTGAACAAGTCACCCTTTTCGTTCTCTTGCCAAACCGCCCAGAACGTCCCGTCGTCGGCCTGCGCGAGGGCAGGCGAGTAGTCGTTACGGCTGCGCGTGGACAGCCGTCGCGCTGGACCTGCGATGCGACCGTCGCGCTCAACCAGCCGCACGTACACGCCGGGTGCGGTGCCCCGTCCGTCCCAATAGAGCAGCGCTAAACGATTCCCTGCAGAAATTAGCTGGGGGTGATGTGCGCTCTCGGCTTCGGGCGTCAACCCGCGCGCGGGGCTGATACGACGCAGCGCGGAGTCCAGGAGCACCCCGTATGCCTGGCGCTTGCGCGAATCCTCGTGGTTGTCTACCCAGACAAACAGCGGACCAGCGTCTGAGATGATGGCGGTCGTCCGTGAGGGTTTCGAAGTGTTGTCAAAAGGTCGTGGGCGACTCAGACCCGTCAGGCGGCACTTGCCCTTGTCTGGGCGCAGCGCTGTTCCGGCCTGGTTGAGGATGCCGCGGGCGACTCGGGTGCCGCCGGCGTTGAACGCTTCACGAAACATCGCCAGCGCCTCTGGGTGCTTGTCCGCTGCGAGTAGTTTCTGCGCGGCAGCGATCTGCAGCGCGTAGGGCGCCGTTTCGAGCGGTTCAGTTGCCGTGGGGATCACAGGAGCCGCGCTCGCCACACTTGACGACGTCGTGACCTGTGGCGCCGCCTTGGTTGGTTCGGGGGGATGTACGACGTACAGCCAGAACACGTAGCCGCCGAGGGCGATAGACCCCACGAAGAGCAGGACGGCCAAGGCCTTGCCTAGGCCCGACCCCTGCTGCCTCACCGACTCGGGCGCGGCTTCGTCTGCGGGGCCTGCGCTGGGCGGCGGCAGGCCAGCGCCTGAGCTGCTGGGACCGTCAGCGGCGTGATCTGCGGCGGTCGGTTGCCGTTGGGAAGCGATTCCGTTCCAAGAGCCGGGTGTCCCCGGCTCGACCAACGCGTCGATTTGCTGGCCCTCTTCTTCGCTGTGCAGCGAGGCTCGCTTGAGCGCGCCCGGCACGGGCTTTAGGGCTTGTTCGAGGGAGTCCGCGAACTCCTTTGCGGTCTGAAAGCGTCGATCAGCGTCGCGGTCTAGCGCCTTTAGAAACCAATCGTCAAAACCAAGCGGAAGATCGGGTCTCTCTCTGGAGGGGCGGGGGATCGGCGCGCCGGCGATCTGCGCCAGGATCATGGCGACGCCTTGGTCGGAGTTCCACACGGTCTTTCCGCTGAGGCACTCGTAGACGATACAGCCCAGGGCCCACAGGTCGCAGCGGTGATCCACCTCGCCTTGTCCCTTGGCCTGTTCTGGGGCCATGTACGCGGGCGTCCCGAACAGCGCACCCTCGCGGGTGAGTCGGGTCGCCGCGCCCCCCTCGTTGGCCGGCTCGTAGAACTTAGCGAGCCCAAAGTCGAGGATCTTGGCGACGGTGTCGCCCTCCTCGGTGCGAGCCATGAAGATGTTTTCTGGTTTTAGATCGCGGTGCACGACGCCGGCACCGTGTGCCTTGATGAGGCCTTTGGCGGTTTGGCTCGCGATGCGTAGCGTGTGTTCGAGCGACAGTCGCCGCTCTCGCGACAGCAGCTCATACAGGCTCTCGCCTTCCAGCAGCTCCATCACCAGGAACGGGCGATCGCCCCACTCTCCGGAGTCGTAGACGTCGCAGATATAGGGGCTGCGGATCGCAGCTGTGGCCCGCGCTTCCCGCAAGAAGCGGCCGAGCACCACCCGCGACGAGACCAACTCAGCCGCCAGGATCTTGACGGCTACGCGCTTGCCGATCTCGATGTGCTCGGCCTCGTACACAGCGGCCATACCGCCGCGCCCGATCTCCTTCGTGATCCGATATTTGCCCTCCAGAAGGGTTCCGGGCGGGACCTTGGACGTGTTGGGGGGCGGCATTCCAGAAAGCAGCTTTTCATGCGCGCAGAGCCGGCACAGGTACCGACTTGACGACCTTGACCTCACACCGTGGATGGCGTGGCCAAAGATTCCAACGGCTTAGCAGCGAGCAGGTGGTGGGGCGACAGCTTAGTCGCGAACCAGCAGGCGCTGGAAGTCCGTAGGTAAGCGGGTTGGGGAAGGCGTTGTGGTCTCCGGTTAGGCGGCGAGAGTATGCCAGTACAACACCCAAATGCTCCTGCTCTAAGGCGTTGTGCAGCAAATCTCACGTTCGCGGCCAAGTTCCGCCGTGTTCCAGCGCTCGCGTGGGCCAGAGGCTACGCTGGCACCGGTTGGTGTGGCTGGAGGCGCTGCGCAGCGGATACGTGGTCGACGCGTGACAGCGGGTCGACGCAGGCCGTTGCCGTCTCGGTTGGATCTAGGTTCAGCCCTATTTTCCGTCCTACCTTGATCGCATCCACTCCGGGCAGGTTCCCCCAGGCGTAGCCTTGGCCGGTGTGTCGCGGCTCGCCGCGGAGCACCGGCAGCGTGCTGCTCACCCCGTCACCAGCTCCCGGGCGGAGGAGTTCGCGCGCAGCGGCCGGCGTCAGGCTGCGCGCGCGCGATCCTGCCCATGAGCCACGCCGGCCGCGTCACGGGGCCCTCGCTTCCGCTACCATGTGCGGATGATCAGAAAGATCGCTGTGAATACAGGTGGTGGTGATGCCCCCGGGCTCAACGCCGTGATTCGTGCGGTGGTGATTAGCGCGCTCTGGAGAGGCTGGGAAGTCTGGGGGATCCGCCACGGCTACCGCGGCCTGATCGAGGAGGACCCTGAGGGGCTGGTCTTGCTCGATCGCAAGGCGGTGCGTGGGATCACCCACCTTGGCGGGACGATCTTGGGCAGCACCAATCGCGGAGACCCATTCAACTACCCCGTCGATGTCGCAGGGAAACGGGTCCCGATGGACATGTCAAAGCGCCTCGTAGAGCGCTTCAACCAGCTCGGCTTCGACGCGCTGATCGCCATCGGAGGGGACGGTTCGCTGAAGCTCGCCAACAAGCTGCTTGAGCTAGGTTTACCGCGAGTCATTGGGGTCCCTAAGACCATCGACAACGACCTAGCCGGTACTGACGTGACCTTCGGATTCCAGACCGCGGTGGCGACCGCGACCGACGCGCTCGACAAGCTCCACTCAACCGCCCAGGCGCACGAGCGCGTGATGGTGGTCGAGTTGATGGGTCGCTACGCCGGGTGGATCGCGCTGCACGCAGGGCTAGCTGGCAGCGCCGACGTGATCCTGATCCCGGAGATTGAGTTCGACATCGACCGCGTGTGCGAAAAGATCCGGCGCAGGGACGCCCGCGGGCGGCACTTCGCCATCGTCGTGGCGGCAGAGGGGGCTCGTCCACGAGGTGGCGAAATGCAGTTCAAGTCTGGCAAGTCGGAGTTCATGGAGCACGCGGTCCTGGGCGGCATCGCTGAGCGGGTGGCCGCTGAAATCACCGCCGGCACCGGCAAGGAGACCCGGAGCCTCGTGCTGGGTCATCTCCAGCGTGGTGGCAGCCCGGTGCCCCAAGATCGCCTGCTGAGCTTGCGACTCGGCGCCGCCGCGACTCAGTTCCTGGCGGAAGGAGCTACCGAGGGTATGGCCAGCGTCCGCGGAGCGCAGATCGAGCTGACGCCGCTCAGCGAGGTGTCGGGTAAAATCCGCACGGTTCCGTTGGACAGCGATATCCTGCGCACCGGGCGTGACCTCGGCGTGTGCTTCGGCGATGAGCCGCGAGGCACGTTCATCGACGGGACTCTCCCTCCACCCCCCTACTCGCCGTTGCTGGGGCGGGCAGGGGAGTAGGCGGCGGGTCCGCTTTGAGCGGCGCGCTCGGCGAGGTCGCGACTAAACGTCGTAGTACAGGTTGTACTCCATGGGGTGGACCGACTTGCGCAGCACGTCCAGCTCGTGCTCGCGCTTGTAGTCGAGCCACATTTGGATCACGTCCTTGGTGAACACGTCGCCTTGCAGCAAGAACTCATGGTCCGCTTCCAGCGCGTCGAGGGCAGCCTCCAGGCTGAAGGGCATGCTGGGCACGTCTTTTAGTTCCTCGGGGCTCAGCGAGTACAGGTCCTTGTCGAGGGGCTCGCCGGGGTGGATCTTGTTCTTGATGCCGTCGAGGCCTGCCATCAGCATGGCCGCGAAGGTGAGGTACGGGTTGGCGGTGGGATCGGGGTAGCGGACCTCGATGCGACGGGCCTTGGGCGAGGTCGAGTAGGTTGAGATACGAACCGCTGCCGAGCGGTTCCGGCTTGAGTAAGCTAGGTTCACGGGAGCCTCGAAGCCAGGCACCAAGCGCTTGTAGCTGTTGGTAGTGGCGTTAGACAGCCCGGCTAACGCGCGCGAGTGCTTGAGGATGCCGCCCACGTAGTACAGCGCCAGCTCGCTGAGGCCCGCGTACTCGTCGCCAGCGAACAGCGGCTTGCCGCCGGTCCACAGGCTCTGGTGGATGTGCATGCCGTTGCCGTTGTCGCCAGTGATTGGCTTGGGCATGAAGGTCGCGCTCTTGCCCGCGCGGTAGGCGCAGTTTTTGACGATGTGCTTGAACCACATCAGGTTGTCCGCTGTCTTGAGCAGGTCGTCAAAGCGCATGTCGATCTCGCCCTGGCCGGCGGTGGCGACCTCGTGGTGGCTGACCTCGACCTCGATGCCGACGGCCTCCATGATCAGGCAAATTTCCGTACGGAGATCCATCATGGTGTCATTGGGAGACACCGGGAAGTAGCCGGCCTTGTAGCCCGTCTTGTACCCGAGGTTAGGGCCTTCGTCGCGGCCGGTGTTCCAGGCGCCTTCGACGCTGTCGACCTTGTAAAAGCTGTGGTTTGGCGCTGTGCTGTAGCGGACATCGTCGAAGATGAAGAACTCGGCTTCGGGGCCGAAGTACGCCGTGTCGGCGATGCCGGTGGACTTGAGGAAGGCCACGGCCTTCTTGGCGATGTAGCGCGGGTCACGGCTGTAGCTCTGGCGAGTCAGGGTGTCTTGGATGTCGCAAATCAACGAGAGCGTGGGGTGCTTCGTGAACGGATCCATCACCGCGGTGGTGGGGTCTGGGAGCAACAGCATGTCGCTCTGGTTGATGGGCTGAAAGCCGCGGATCGACGAGCCGTCGAACCCCGCGCCGTCCTCAAAGACCGACTCCTTCAATTGGTGCATGGGGATGCTGGTGTGGTGCCACTTGCCGAGTAGATCGATGAACTTGAGGTCGACCATGACGGCGCCGTTCTTCTTGCCAAACTCGATCGCTTGTGTAGGTGTCATTGCTGTCTGCTCCTTGACCTGTGCTCAATGCGGGGTGTGGTTAGTGGCGCGCAACTGGCGCCCACCCCATCCAGGAGGTCGCGCGCTTGCGCTGACCAAGATGTCTATGGGTTGGTGTGGCTGTAGTCGGCGCGGGGCTGCTTGAGCTGCCGAGAGCGTGCGCTACTAGCACACCGTGCGGCAACAACATCAGCGCGCTGCGCGGACTGGGTCGTTAGATGGCCTCGTCGCCGCGCTCGCCTGTGCGGATGCGGACCGCCTCGTCGACGGGGCTCACGAAGATCTTGCCGTCGCCGATGCGGCCAGTCTTCGCGGACTTCTCGATGGCGTCGATCACCTGGTGCATGAGCGCGTCGGGCACCACGATCTCCACCTTGACCTTGGGCACGAAGTCCACGACATACGCCGACCCGCGATACACTTCTTTCTTACCGCCTGTGCGCCCGAAGCCCTTGACCTCAGTGACGGTCATGCCCTGGATCCCGACTTCGCTGAGCGCGTCCTTCACTTCGTCCAGCTTGAACGGCTTGATGATCGCTTCCACCTTTTTCATCTGAGTCTCCTGGCCAGCGCCGCGCCGAGCCGCCCCTGGTGGGGTGACTTGGCGTGGCTGCCTTGGCTCGGCTGGCGGAGCGCGTGCGCTCGAATCGAAGGCTTGTGCCCGAGTCGAGCTCCGTGCGGCCAGCAGCGCTAGCTTCCAATCGCTCTAGCAGCTCGCTCAGGGGAGCGCGCTGTAGCTGAGGGAGTACTCGGGCGTGTGTTTCGCGAATGTTTCAAGCCCAATTCACCGCTGTAAGAAGGGCATTTTCTTTCTCCCTAGCCCGCGATCAAGGCGCCAGCGGGGGTTTTGGGGGTGCGGTCTTTGGCCCTCCACGACCTGACAGCGCCGCCACGGTTTCCCTGTCCAGGTGCACGTCCATTTGGGGGAAGGGGATCCCCAGCTGCTTAGCGTCTAGAGCTTGCTTTGCCTTGCGGATCAGCTGCTGGCGCACCGTCCAGTAGTCTGGCGTGCTGCACCAGACCCGCACTTCCCAGTCGACGCTGGACGCGCCCAGGCCGCTGAGGACGGCCATCGGTTTTGGCTCGCTCAGCACGAGCTCAACCTCGCCGGCCGCAGCTTCAAGCGCGCTCCTGGTGATGTCGATGTCCGCGCCGTAGTCGACGCCGACCGAGATGTCTACGCGCCGCGTGTCCAGCGCCGTGAGGTTCTCGATGGTGTTGCCGAACACGCTCTTGTTGGGGATGATCAGCTTGCGGTTGTCGCCGGTCAGCAAGTCGCAAGTAAACAGCTCGATCTTCCCGACCTTGCCCGTGACCCCGGCGACGCTGATGACGTCGTCTACCTTGAATGGCCGAAAGACCAGCAGCATGACCCCGGCCGCGAAGTTGCTGAGCGTGCCCTGAAACGCGAGCCCGAGAGCTAACCCTGCGGAACCAAGCACCGCTGCGATGCTAGTGGTCTCGATACCAAACACGCCCAGGCAGCCCACCACCACGGTGATCAGCACCGTGTAGCGCACCAGCGTCCCCGCGAAGCCGCGCAACATGGGATCGACCCGCCTGCGTTCCATCAAGCGCTCAGTCGCTCGCTGCAGCCAGCGCGCGATCATCAAGGCGACGATCAGCGCGATCAGCACTCCTATGATGCGCACAGACCAATCGACGGCTTTAGTTGTTAGGCTCGCGATGATGTCGTTCATGCCCCGGCGTAGCGCTTCACGCGCGGGTCGCGCAAGCTAGCTCACTTGGGTGGCGGCTGGGTCACCGGCACGGAGGAGTCGGTGACGTCGAACGAGATATTATCGATGATGGCGGTCGAGTTCAGCGCGTGATCGCCAGCGTCCCAAATCGCGAACATCAGCGTGATCTCCGAGCCTGGGGTGACCGGCGCGATGGTTTGTAGCCACCCGGTCGACGCGCCTGGCTCGTAGCCTGTGCCTTGCAGCAGCGCCGTGCCCTGGGGGCAGTCGAAGTCCTTGCCGCCGGCGTTCTGAGCCCGACACACCTCCAGATAACCGTTGTTCACGGAGACGGGGTTGCCCTGGTTGTCGAAGCTCACGTTGCCCGAGATCGTGCCCTCAGGCGGTGGATCGAGCAGGGCGACGAAGAAGTCGTTGTAGTCCGAGCAGATGTAGTTCGGGAATTCGTAGGTGTAGAAGATGAAATCGAAGCGGATGGCGTTGGCGTTGGTTGGCACCTTGATGCGCAGGCGCAACGCAGCGGGATCGTTTGCTACTGGGTCTGACGCGACCTGGTTCGGACACGCCGGTGCTGCGACCGGGAAGCCGGGGGGGCTGGGGGAGCTCGTCCCCATGTCCAAGACGTTGAATAGCTCTTGCGCTAGTGGGTTCTTGAACCCGGGTTGATCGCGATCTCGTGCGGTGCCAGTGGACAGCGCCAGCATGCTGGCGCCATTCCGTGGGGAAAGCGTTCCGAACTTGTCCAAGATGCCATGGCTCAGTCGGTTCATCCCCGGCTGGCCATCAGCTTTCAGGTAGTCCACACCGAGCACGCCCCAGCTGGCGCCGGTTTGAGCGCGGCACAAGTCGACCGCGGTCAGGGCGTGCCCGGGGTACTCGGATGAGATGCTCAGGCCACCTGAGTCGCAGCCGAGTGGCTCGTTGTCTTTGCTCCCGTCGCAGTCGTCGTCCACGTTGTTGCCAGGGAAATCGTAGGCGCCCGGGTTCATCTGGTCCGTGCAGTCGTTGCAGTCGCCTTGGCTGGGGGTGAAGCCGTCTCCGTCAGCGTCGAGGTCGGGGTTGGATTGAGAGCACGGCGGCTCGCCTTGGATTACTCCTCCCCCTCCCCCGCTGCCGCCGCCGGTCTCCGCCCCAATCCCCAGGGTACCGCCGGTGTTGCCGGTGCCGGAGCCCCCGCTGCCACTCTTGGCTCCGCCACCAAGCGTCGCGCCGCCAGCAGCGTCAGAGCAGCCGATCGCCAGCAGGACAACTAGGGGCAGCATCAAACCAGCAAGATTGGAGTGGGTTCGCATGAGTAGCTCGAGCTCGGACAAGGTGGGTCGCGCGCGCCAGTGGCCACGCTACACGGGGCTGGCTCAGCTGCGGGCGCAGCACGAACACAGAGTGGAGCCTGATTTGGCTGCGTAGTCGAGGTGCGTGCCGGGAAAGCACGCTCGCCTGCGCGTCAGCGAGAACTTTTCAACGCAGCTGGCGAGGCGATCACGGCCCGAGCCCACGCGCCCGAGCCGTATGCCGCGTTTGCGGGCGAGTCCGCGCCTGTTCGCGATCAGTTCTGCGTCGCGCGCGAGCGTTCGAAAGCAGCAGGCCCACGCGACGTCCGCGTGGGCCTGCTCGCGCCGCTGGAGCGAGGTGTCGGGTGGACGCTACGCGCCTACCTGCAGCCACCAACGACGCTTCCGCATGGACGCATCAGGCACGCGCGCCCTTACGTGCAGGCTTCTTCGGCGCCGACTTCTTGCCTGCCTTAGCTGTCTTAGCTGCCTTAGCTGCCGACTTGCCGGTCTTTGCGGCGCCGTTCGCTTTAGCCGACGGCTTGGCGGCTTGGCTTGCCTTGGTCGGCTTAGCGGGCTTAGCGGCAGCCTTGGCTGCTTTTACAGCAGCGGCCTTGGCCGGCTGCGCGGGAGCGGCCTTGGCCGCTGCCGTGGACTTGAGCAGCTGGCGTAGCTCCTTGGCCCGGTTCGTCTTCTCCCAGCTGAACTCCTTGCGGCCAAAGTGGCCGTAGGCCGCGGTGGCCGAGTAGATCGGCTTGAGCAGGTCGAGCTGTTGGATGATCGCGCGCGGCGTCATGTCGAAGTTGTCGCGGATGTAGGCCTCAATCGTCTCCTCGGGGATGCGACCCGTGCCGAACGTGTCTACACGGATGCTGACCGGCTGAGCCACGCCGATGGCGTAAGCGACCTGCACCTCGGCGCGGGTCGCCAGGCCGGCGGCTACGATGTTCTTGGCGACGTAGCGCGCGTAGTAGCAGGCAGAGCGATCCACCTTCGACGGGTCTTTGCCGCTGAACGCGCCGCCGCCGTGGCGCCCAGCGCCGCCGTAGGTGTCTACGATGATCTTGCGCCCGGTGAGGCCCGCGTCGCCACACGGGCCACCAATCACGAAGCGCCCCGTGGGGTTGATGAAATAGCGAGTTTGGTTGTCGAGCATGCTCTTGGGCAGCGCCTTCTTGACCACCAAGTCCATCACCGCTTCGCGCAGCGTGTCGTAGTGGACCTCTTCAGAGTGCTGGGTCGACACCACGACGGTGTCGATGCGCTTGGCCTTGCCGTCCACGTACTCGACGGTGACTTGGCTCTTGCTGTCCGGGCGCAGGAAGTCGACCTTGTTGCTCTTGCGTACATCCGCGAGGCGACGCGTCAGGGCGTGTGCGTACATGATCGGAGCTGGCATCAGCTCGGGGGTCTCGTCACACGCAAAGCCGAACATCAGGCCCTGGTCGCCCGCGCCTTGCTCGGCGAACATGCCTTGGCCTTCGGTGACACCTTGGGAGATGTCCGGGGACTGAGGCTCAATGGCCACCAGCACGCCGCAGGTCTCCCAGTCGAAGCCCATGGCGCTTGAGCTGTAGCCGATGTCGCGGATGGTCTTGCGCGCGACGGTCGCGAAATCGATGAACGCTTCCGTGGTGATCTCGCCACCGATCACCACGAACCCGGTCTTGATGAAGGTCTCACAAGCCACGCGGCTGTTCGGATCTTGACGCAACGCCTCGTCGAGCACGGCGTCGCTGATGGCGTCACAAATTTTATCGGGATGACCTTCGGAAACGGACTCAGAGGTAAACAGGTAGCTGGACATATGGTTCCTCAATCTGCGAGCCGGGCTGCGCGCTCCTCGCGCTGCGAGTGAGCAGGCGTGAACTACGCTTGCTCAAAAGAGTCAGCATCTGACCCGGCTCAGGTGTCTGTCACTGCGGAATTGGGCGGGACCCTAGCAGCGAGCCGCCTGCTTGTGAACCGGGCCCGCCGTGCATGCAAGTCCTGCGTCCCCGGCGGCCTGATTTTCCTCGGCTGGCGCTACTCTCCCCGCGCGCCCAACAGGCTGTCCAGCGTGCGCACCAGCTCTGCTGCGTCGGCCGGTTTGGTGATGTAGGCGCTGGCCCCTGCGTCGAAGCCGCGCAGCGTATCCAGACGTGCGTCCTTGCTGGTCACCATCACGATGGGCACTGACGCGTAGCGCGGATCCGCGCGCAGGCAGCGCGTGAGCTCGTAGCCGTCCAGGCCGGGCATCATCACGTCGGTCGACACCGCGTCGAAGCGTTCGCGTTTGGCGATTTCAAGCGCTTCGGCGCCGTCTGCCGCCACCACGACCTCGAAGCCGGCGGCGATCAGCTCGCGCCGGATCGCCTCGCGGATGGTGGCGCTGTCTTCGGCCACCAGCACGCGGGTAAGGACCGCGCGTTCTCGAGGTGGCTCGGCGGGGGTGGGGGGCAAGGCGCCTACGCTGCCCAGCGTGTGCCCGCTGTCGCGTGATCGGCTGGCTACCTCAGCCAAGTCGACGACCAATAAGATGCGATCGCCGACCAGCGTCGCGCCGGCCGCGCACGCGGTGCCAGCGAGCAGCGGGCCGAGGCTCTTGATCACGACCTCGTGGCGCCCCAGCACCTGCTGCACCAGCAGCCCAAAGCGCTCAGTGCCTAGTTCGATGATCACCACGCTGTGCTCTGCGCCGTCGCCCAGCGAGGCGTGCCCGGCGGATGCGCTGGCGCCGAGGCCGAGCACCCGGGCCAGATCCACCACGGGGATCAGCTGGTCTGCGATGCGCAAGCATGTCCCGCTGCCCACGGATTCAAGCTCCGAGCCGAAGATCGTCTGGGCGCTGGACACCGCTTCGAGGGGGATGGCCACCAGTTCTCCCCCGACTCTTGCCGTGAGGATTTGCGTGATGGCCAGGGTCAGCGGCAGGCGCAGCTCAAGGGTCGTGCCTCGGCCCGCCTCGGACTCGAGGTGGATGCTCCCCTTGAGCTTGGAGATGGCGTCGCGCACTACGTCCATGCCCACGCCGCGGCCCGAGACGTCGCTGAGCTGCGCGGCGGTCGAAAAACCCGCACGGAAAATCAGCTGAAAGCTCTCAGCCTCGCTCAGCTCGCTGGCTTCGGCCGCGGACAAGACGCCCTTTTCGACGGCTTTTTGCCGTAGTTTTGCCGGATCCATGCCGTGGCCGTCGTCTGCGATGGTGACCAATATCTGACCCCCGCGCTGGGTCGCCCCGAGGGTTAGACGCCCCGCGCGAGGCTTGCCTGCGCTTACGCGCTCGTCAGGCCCCTCCACCCCATGATCTACGGCGTTGCGCACCAGGTGGAGGAGCGGATCTTCTAAGCGCTCGACCAGCACCTTGTCGAGCTCGGTCTCGGCGCCTTTGAGCGTCACCTCGACCTCTTTGCCGAGCTTGTGAGACAGCTCGCGCACGGTGCGCTGGTACTTTGAGAACAGGCGTGAGATGGGCACCATGCGCAGCTTCATCACGTCGTCTCGCAGCTGGCTGACCGCGAGCCCCAGGGCGCCTAGGCTGGAGTCCAGATCGCCCTGGGTCTCGCGCAGCACGCGCTCGGTGCGCTGGAGCTCATCGGCGACGTCGGTCTTCGACGCCGCGCGGCTCTCAGCTGATTCCGTGAGGACCTTTGCCCGGGTGAGCTTGTGGCGCAGCTGCCCCAGCTCACGCACCAGCGTGCCTTGGGACTCTGCGGCGGCGGTCAGGCTGCCGCGCGCCAGCACCACCTCACCCACCAAGTTGAGCAGGCGGTCGACCTTCTCGAAGTCGATGCGCAAGGTGGCTTGCGCTTGCGGCGCGCTGCGCTTTAGGCTGCTCGCGGCCGGCGTGGCGGCCTCGGTACTAGACTGCGCGGTCTTAGGCGCCGCGAAGGGAACGCGCTCGGGATCTTTCAGGCGCTCGAGCAGCGTGCCCACCTCGACGTTGATCGGCGCGCGGGCTCTGGCGCGATCGACGATCACCCGCAGCACGTCCAGCGTCTCTAACAGCACGTCGATCAAGCCGCGGGTGATCTGGCGCTTGCCGTCGCGCAGCTCACCGATCAAGTCTTCGGCCAGGTGCGTCACGCGGTTCATCTTCTTCAGGCCCGCGAACGCGCTCGAGCCCTTCAAGGTGTGCAAGTCGCGAAAGATCTCGCTGATCAGCTCTTTGTCGTTTCCGCGCGATTCTAACTCAAGCAGGCGCTCCGACAGCCCCTCCAAGCGCTCAGCGCACTCATCCAAGAAGGCGCCGACCATGTCGGCGTCGAGGGTGGGGTTCCACACCTCTTCATCGCCGTTGTCGGCGACCGCCTCCGCCTGCTGCGCGGGCTCATCGTCAGCGCTCGGCAGGTGCGCGCGCAGGCTCTTGGCGCGCTGCTTGAGCTCCGACTCGTTGACCCGGGCGCCGCTCTCATCGCCGTGGCCCAGCGCCTCCGCTGCCTGCTCGAGGCACTCGATGGCGCGCTCCAAGTCGCTCTCCGGTGCGTCTTGGCCTGCCAGCGCGGTGGCCAAGGCCAGCTCGCGCAGCCCGTCCACCCCGAGCAGCGCGGCGTCCACGGCGAAGGGGATCAACGCAGCGTGCAGGCTCGACTCGCGCTCAGTCGACTCCGCGGCCAAGGCGCGCCGGGCGGCCTCCAAGCGGGCTGGCGCGAGCGCTAAGAACAGATCGTAGAGGTCGGCTGAGCCAAGTGACATCGAGTAAACACTGGGTGCTGCCACCCGCGCTCCTTACCGAGCCAGATCCACGCGCTTGCTGCTGCTGGCTCGTCGGTTTGTGTTTGGTAGCATGGTTGCTGCTTCCAGCGGCCACCGGCGGGAAATCTCGCTGAGGCGCTATCCTACGCGCTGAAGCGCCGGCCCACCCGCGCCGCGTCGTCGACTTGACTCAAATCATCTCGCCGCACCCCGTCGCGTGCCAGCCTGAGCAGGTTGGAGCGGGATTTTTGCTGGGAGGCAACCGACGGGGACAGGATGTCGTCAGGATTGGCCGGTCGCGCCGTCGCTGCGGCTGAGGCGCCCAGAGCCCGCGGGCAGCGCGGGTGCTCTCGCCGCCGATGATTGATCTGAGTGCTGCTTGCTGGGCGCCTTCGCGGGTATTGTGCGGCGGCTTACGTTCTGGAGGTAGACGACATGTCAGTGATCTATTCCGAGGGCTGGTACGACGACATGAAGAACCTGATCAATGGTTCTGAGGAGTTTGTCGCCAAGGCCCCCCAGCGTCGGCTGGCCATGACCCTCGAGGTGAACGGCGACCAGAGCTCACCGTACGTGCCGGCCGGCAGCGAGCTGTACTTCCTAATCATCCTCGACCAAGGTCGGGTCGCCGAGTTCACTCGGCTCGAGCAGAGGCACGATGGCAAGCAGCTCGACTTCCGCTTCACGGCCCCCGCGAGCCTGTGGGAGCTGATCGCCGCGGGCGCTCAGGATCCGATCACGGCCGGGCTCCGCGGCAGCATTCGTATCCGAGGGGATATGCGCTTCTTGATGCAGAACGCCGACGCCGTGAAGATCCTGGTCGATGTGTACGGGGCGCAGATCAACACCGAGTGGCCCCTGGGCAAGCCTCCCTACGACCAGCAGCAGGTGGCCACGGGCTGACGCGCCGCCCGATCACCCTCAGCGGACCAAATTAGAATCTACCCACGACGTTTTACCCCACGACGTTTTACCCCACGACGTTTTACCCCACGACGTTTTACCCCACGACGT
>CAZKDY010000017.1:0-6352 GCA_964551615.1 uncultured Polyangiaceae bacterium | reverse complement strand
TTTACCCAAACCGCGCGCCACGCGTGTCGCGCTCTCGACCGCAAGGAGACATACGATGACTGAAGTCCCGGAAAGCCCCAAAGAGTTCTTTATGCAGTACCTGCCCGCGAAATTCACGGAGTTTCGCGACACCTTCAGCGGTAAGTCCTCCGCTGGCTCAATGCTCTTCCGCATCCACGAAGGGGACGAGTGGACGATTCGACTCAACGACGGCAAGCTCGAGGTCAGCGAGGGGGCAGCGGACGACACCATCTTGCAAGTGACCATCCCAGCGAAGGACTTCATCGACGTCATGGTCGAAGGTGCCCGGGCCCAGAGCGGCAATTTGGCCCCTGAGGCGCAGGTGATGGCGCTCAAGGCGCTCACCGTGGACCAGGCTCGGATCGCCGAGGTGCTCAAAGTCAAGGGCAGCGTGGCCTTCGTGGTCACGGATGGAGACTCGGTCCGCAAGCTGGTGATCACGCCTGGTAACCAGGCGGCGAACGTCGACAGCCCCGAGTGCAAGCTTGAGTGCCAGATGAGCGATTTCATCCAACTCCAGACCGGCAAGCAGCTCCCGATCCAGCTCGCCATGAGCGGAAAGATGCGGATCGTCGGGGACGCGTCCCTGCCGATGGCGCTGAACGCGGTCATCGGCTAGCCCGGCAGCCGACGGCGTGGCCTAGCGCGCGGCGTTCAGCCAGCGGTGTTCAGGCCGCGCCGTCATGGCGTGTCTGGGCTGGCCGCTGGATCCGTGCGATAACGCCGCGACTGGGTGCGCCGCAGGGTGACGCGGATCACCTGATCGTCGCGCACCAAGGTCAGATCGATCGGCTGCTGTACGTCGCCGCTCAGCAGCCGGTGGATGGCCTTGGGATCGAGCTGGCGCACGTCGATGCCATCGATCAGCAGCACCTCATCGCCCACCTGGAGGCCCGCTTTGCCGGCTGCCAAGTCGGGCGGCACCTCGCGCAGGAACACGCGGCCTGCGTCGGACTTGGCCAGCACCGCGCCGATGGTGCCTTTGTCTTGCGCCGCGCAGGCGCCGAGGAACAGGGCGCCCAGGCTGAAGACGCTGTGCGCCAGCAGCGCGGCCGCGCCCACCCCCACCCCGAGCTGGCGAAGCGCTCTTAGGCGTCGCAGGTCGTGCTGTGAAGGACCGTGCGGAAACGGTGCTGACGTGCGCGGTAGATCTCGCTGTGAGGCTGGAGCCGCCCGCGGCGCAGCCGGGCGCTGTCGGGGTCGAGCTGGCTGCGGGCCAAGCATGGTGGCTCTAACTGCGGTAGCCGGCGTTGACGTCGACGTAGCCGTGCCCCAAGTCGCTGGTGGTGTAGGTGAAGGCGTGGGCGCCGTCGCCCAGGGTCAGCGTGATGCCGTAGCTGTCGGTGCGCATGATGGCCCCGGCCTGCGCTTCCGCGTGGCTGCCTAGGCCCATGCCGCGGTCGCAGATCAACACGTCGCCCACGTGGATTTGCGCTTGACTCGGGTCGAAGCGCACCCCCGCGCGGCCGGCCGCGGCTAGCAGCCGGCCCCAGTTGGGGTCTTTGCCGGTCAGGGCTGTCTTGACCAACAGCGAGCCCGCGACCACCTCCGCGATTTGGCGCGCATCCGCATGGGAATGCAAGCCGGTGACGGTGATGGCCACGGCGTGCTCGGCGCCTTCGCCGTCGCGCACCATCAAGCGCGCGAGCTCAGCGCACACCTGGTGCAGGGCCTGGTTCATGGCCGCCCGGCTCACGGCCGCGCCTTTGCCCGAAGCCAGGGCGATCACGCTGTCGTTGGTGCTGGTGTCGCCGTCGACGCTGCAGGCGTTGAAGGTGGCCTGGCCCGCGTCGAGCAAGGCGGCTCGCAGATCGGCCGCGCTGATCTTGGCGTCGGTGACCAGGAAGGCGAGCATGGTGGCTTGGGGCAGGCCGGTGTCTAGGTCCGGGTGGATCATCCCCGCACCTTTGGCGATGCCGAGCAGCGTAGCCGTGCCCGACGGCGCTTCCACGGGGCACTGAACAACCTTAGCGAAGCGATCGGTGGTGAGGATCGAGGCCGCGAAGGCCGCCGCGTCTTCGCTCAGCGCGGCGACTAAGGCGCCTGCGTGCGCCGCGATTTTGTCGCTGGGCAAGAGCTGCCCGATCACCCCAGTTGAACACGGCAGCACTCGCTCTTCTGCGACGCTCAGGGCCGCGGCCAGCGCGGCGGTTGAGTCGATCGCGGCCTGCATGCCTGGCTGGCCGGTGCAGGCGTTGGCGTTTCCGCTGTTGACCAAGACGGCGCGGGCGCTGCCAGCTCGCGCGCGCTCGTACGCCAGCGTGACCGGCGCGGCACGTACCAAGTTCTGGGTAAACAGCGCGGCGCAAGTGGCGTCGCTGTCACACGCGATCAAGCCCAGATCGAGGCCACCCCGCTTCTTGATTCCTGCTTCAATGCCCGCGAACCGAAAGCCTGCGACGCTGTGTGCCAAGTTTTTGAGTCTCCAGGTGAGCTGCGCGCGCCGCAAGTGGGCGTGGTTGAATGCCTGGCGCGGCTCGAGAGCTCGCGCAGCGCTAGGGCTTGAGCCTTAGCAAATTTTCAAGGGCTTGGCGCGCCGATCAAGCCCCCTGCGCTGGACACTGTCAGGTGGCGCAAGCCAACCCGCTCTAGGTTGCGTGCGCTGGCTGAGCCAGCCGCGGCGCGACTGAAGGCAGGTCGAGCGCCTTGTGCGGCTGGGCCCCTTGCCAGGCCTTGGCGTAGCCCCGGGCGCTGAGTCAGGCTGTGGTGTGTGCTTGGAGCTCACCGGGTGGTGCCTGACTCACCGCGCCAGCCGTACTGCGCGCAGGCGCTCCAACAGGAGTTGGCTACAACTTCTGTATCCGCACGAAAACAAACACGCGACTCAAAGGCAGCTGCGCGGTCGCAGGCGCCGACGCAGGTGCCAGCAGGCGCTGTCGCTCAGCCTGCTCTGGCCCATCAAGCGGTCGCTTGAGCATGCTCATAGCTCGGGGGTGGAGGGCGGCGCGCCGAGGCGCCACACACGTTCGCCGCGGTGCCACGCTGTGGCGAGGCGTAGGCCCGCGCGGACGCCAGTGACCCAGGCGACTTGCGCCAGTCCTGGCGCACGACCCAGTTGAGCCAGCACTGGGCGCCGGCTGCAGATTTGCCTCGGACCAGGCGCTCCTGTTGGGGGGCGATCAGCGGTGATCCGCGAGCGCTGGGCTCAGGCTGGGCAGCCGTGAGCTGTCGGGCGGTCGTCGACGGGAGCTTGTACTCCGCGGTGAGCGGTTGCCCTACGGTCTCGCGAGCAGCCTGATTTGAGCCGTGGCCGTATCAACCAGCGCGAGAGCTCAGCTCAACGAGCCATGCTTCGTACAGGCCGTTCCAGCCTGCGCCGGCCAGCACGCCCGCGAGCGGCAGCAAGCGCGACGATCCTGAGGGGAACGGTTGGTTCAACCAATTCCACAGGGCATGCGACGTGCGCTTCACAACTCGTCCGCCGCCTTCCGCCGCCGGTTGAAGACCGCCTGACGGGAGGAGCCGGCGCGAAGGATAGCATGGTTTTTCGCCGGATTTTGCTGGGAAGACCCGGTTGTCCCACGGTTTGGCGAGCGAGTTGATTTTCCGCGCGGCCGAGCGGCGAGCCCGCACAGCGGGGCGGCGACGAAGCCCGGCGCAGCTCGTGCTCGCGCCCCGAGGACCCGGGATACTCTCAGAATCCAGCACGCCGTAGCACCGAAGTCACTTCGTCCGCGGCTTGGGCGTGATACCATTGCTTACCGAGCCTTTGGTTCGGCTGGGGCTAGAGTCATCAGGGGCAGCGTCATCAGGGGCAGCGTCATCAGGGGCAGCGTCACACCAAGGCCGTGGTTCGTGTGAAGTGGGGGGTTATTGACTATGAGCTTTTGGACCGATTCCATGCGCGCCGGCCTCGCGGCCCTGGGCGTGAGCTTGATCGTCGCGAGCGTCGCCCTGGGCGGTTGCAGCGAGCCCACAGGCATTGAGCCGACCCACTACTGTCGCGGCCTGCCGAAGTTTGGCGCGGACGTGGTCCACTCGGAGTGTCTGAAGGTCCAGGAGAACGCGCGCAAGGAGAAGCCGGCGTTCTACGGCTGCATGTCCAAGTGCGTCGTCGAGTCTTCGGACCAGGTGGCTTTCACCCGCTGTCATCAGAGGTGCTCGGCGTTTAACTGGTAGCACCTACAAGTCTGCACCGTCGCTTGGCGTGGGATAGCTTCTCAGCGCACGCAGAGGCCGTCGACTTTGAAACCGTTACCGCAAGGTAAACCGGTGTGTGCGGTGTTCACGCAGCGCGCGCCCGGAGCCTCAAGTAAGGTCCAAGTCTGGAGACACGCTGGGAGGTGCTTCGCACCGACATAGAGCCACCTTCCAGACTTGAACTGGAGACCTACGGTTTACGAAACCGTTGCTCTACCAACTGAGCTAAGGTGGCAAGGGCGCGGGAGCATACGTGGAGATCGCGGTCAGTCAAGCGCTCATGGCGCCGCTGCGTCGCGCCTCGACCAACCCCCGAAAAAGTAGCGCTTCTGGCTGCGCATTCGGGGTTTTGCTAGCACCCTCAGCCGCTCAGCGCAGCCCCGTGGCGACCCACGGGCTGGAGACCACGCCCTTGAGGACGCCGCTCGGTGAGAGGTGGCTGGCTTCAGCTCGGGCTGAGCTGCGGCTCAGCCGAGAGGTGACGGGCCACGCTCGCTAGCGGTCCGGCGCGGCTGACTACGGGTCGCTTGTCGCTGACGGATCGTCGCCTCGCGGTTTGACCGCCCAGTAGCTCCCCCCACCCCCGAGCCCTGGATCTTCAGCGGGCGCCGCTACGGACCGTGCCGGCAGGGGCGCGCCACGTGTTGGTACCTTGTGGTTCGGGGTCGCGCTGCGACCTTCGGCTGAGTCCAGTGCTCGGCTGCTTGAGCGTGGTGCTGCGCCTGGCGGACTGCGCGGGTTGGCTAGCGCGCATTGATGCCGCGCGGCAAGTGCCAGGGCCTGATTGAGGGACAATCACGCAGCTTTAGCCGCATGTGTCGCCTGATCAAGCTGTGGACGTGGTGGGGACCGAGGCATTGATGGTCGGCTCGATGGCGCGCGAGAGGTGACGTAGCATTGCGCCACACGTGGGGCGCCGTGTCGCGCGTTTCGTGAGCGACCCAGCGGCTAACTCCGCGGAAACGTGTTGAGCTGAATCCGGCACGCTCACTGCAGCGCCTAGGGCATGCAACACGCGCCTTCGAGCCCAGATATCCGCGACTGGATGGCCATCTTGGATGACATCCGAGTTCAACAAGATGACGCCCGTATGGCCTCCGAACTTGAGCGCTGTTCGTTCGTGGACGCGCGGGAGGTGGACGGTGTGCGCTGCCTCAAGCTCAAGCTACCCAAGACGCTGTACGGTCAGCAACAGGCTGAGGCGGCGCTCCGCGAGGCCGGCGCCCGCATATTCGGCGGCTTTGACGTCGAATTTGTGGAGCGAGGCAGCGATCAGGCCGTCGGTGGCGACTCCCTTGAGTAACGCGACTGAGCACGGCGGCGGGCAGATTTTGTGCTAGCCAGGTGTTGAACTACACTCGGGCGGTCAGAAAGACCGACCGCGGCGTGGGTTTGTGCTCGCGCGCGCTAGCGCTTCACCGGTGGATCCGGGTGGAAAGGAAACACGTTATGTCTGAGTCGTCCCAAGTATTGGTGGTGGGGGTTGATTTCTCTGTGGTCGGCAGCACCGCGCTGATCGGCGCTCTAGATCTGGCTGGTGAGCGCCCGACCGAGGCGATCCATGTGGTGCACGCAGCCGTCGAGCGTGAGGGTGGTGTGGCGCTCGACGTCCCCGCTGAGCTGCCAGGCGCCGACGAGGTCAACGGAAGGCTGGTCCCGCGGAGCGACGCTGAGCGGTTCACCCAGCGCTGGGTAGATGGTTGGCTGCGCGCCCACGCGGGGCAGAACGCTGGCGAATTACCCTGTCCGGTGATCGTCCATTTGGTGATTGGGAGCCCAGCCGCAGAGATCCGACGCATCGCCATCGAGGTCGGCGCGGACACCATCTGCGTCGCCAGCCACGGGCGTCGCGGGCTGCGCCGCGCGCTGTTCGGCTCAGTCGCTGAATCGATCGTGCGCCAAGCGCCCTGCAACGTGATGGTGGTGCGCGACAACATCACCCCCAAGATCGATCCAGCGTACACCCCAGAAGAAATGAAGCTGTGGGAGGCCGCACAAACTCGGCGATTCGAGCGGCGCACCTACCACTACTACGACCGCAACACGATGGCGGCGCGCACCAACGCGGGGCACATGTCCTAGCTCTAGCTAGCGGTCAGCTCCCTAGGCCCAGCGTTGTCCGTGGAGCTATGGACACAGGGTGTGGATCTCGATCTGACGGTAGTTTGATCGCACAGCTGTAACCGCACGG
>CAZKDY010000016.1:84504-152151 GCA_964551615.1 uncultured Polyangiaceae bacterium | reverse complement strand
AGTCAAGTGATCGATATCGCACGGAAATATGCTCGTCGGAAAAGAGCCACACCCTAGCGCGATTGTTGAGGTCCGCCATGTCGATGACGTGGACCGAACGTCCTAGGCGAACCCCCTGATGCGCGACGGTGAGCACGAACAGCAGCGCTGGGAGCACTGGAGCGAACGCCAGTTGTTCTGGCATCGCCAGCGCCATCACGGCGGCAGCGACGTTGGTCAGGGTTGCCAACGCGGCCGCGTACATCAGCACACGGCGACTTGAGCGATCCGCCAGGCGCCCCCAGACATAGGAGCTGACGAGACTCGCCGTCGCAGACGCCATCATGAAGAGGCCCAGCGTACCGAGGCCACTGGTGACGTAGTCGCCGCTGAGCGCAATGTAGAACGGCGGCGCGAGCGCTGTTGACAGCAGCAAGGTGCGCGTCGCGATAAGCCAGCGCAGTTGTGCGTCGCTGCGCAGCAGGTCGAACTGCGCAACCACGGCGCTGAGCCCCTGGACGCCGCCTTCGGTTGCCCCGGGGAACTCATGAATCGAACTGAAGACCAGCGCGGCAACAAACCAGGCCGCGCCGCCCAGCATCACCGCGCCGGCGACGACCGACACGCTGAGCGGGATCCAGCCGGACGCATAGCCTGCTGCGAGCAGCAGCGTGGTCGCCGCGGCGATGCTGCCCGCGATGCCGCTGACCGACCCACGGCGGCCAATGTCTACGGTCTTGGCCAGCACATCCTTATGGCTGATCGAGCACAGGCTGCGGCCCAGCGCGAACGCCGTGATGAGCGCGATCGCGGCCACCCCGGCGCTGACTCCGCGGAGCGTCAATCCCATCAGGCCGAAACCGACGATCGCTAAGCCCTGCACGATGCAGCCCACGACATAGACAGGCTTTCGAACACCGAGCTGTCGAATGCGCGCTGAAATCAGCAGTTGCGGCAGCATCGCCAGCGACTCCCGGATGGGTACGAGCAGACCAAGCGCCCAGGTTGGGCCGCCGATCGCGTCGAGCAGCCAGGCGAGTACGAGCTTGGTCTCGGCGAGGCCCTCGCCGAGCCTCGTCAGGCTCAACGAGACGACGTGCAGTGCGTAGTTGCGTGGTTGCGCCTGGCACGCAGACTCAGGGAGGTCGCGGCACACTGGCAGCGGCTCGTCGCCGCCAGTGTCCAATTCCCTACGGTTACTTGGTTCGCTCATCAGCCTCGGTATCGATCCAGCGCGCTGGTCACCGCGACCGCCGCAAGTTGGCGTGGCCTACTGCCCGCAGGTTCAAAACCGATAAATCGCGGCGGCGCCGGTCGTGGTCGGCATGCGCTCGGCCGGCACGATCACGATATCTCCACCAGCCTTGAGCACCCGCTCGCCCAGGTCGTCGAGGACATCGTCGACGTCCGGCCGACTCAGGTCAGCGGTAGTGATTTTGCCGGTCTCGGCATCGAGACGCCCGGGGACTAAACGGTCAGCCTCGATCAGCAACGTCGCGACGCGTCCGGCGATGGCGGCTTCCGCGATGTCCGCGAGGTTGTCCGTGCCGTTGCCGTTCGCGCTCGCGGTACCGAACGCGTCCACGAAGCCCGCGAGCCGATCCAGATAGTAGGGCAGCATGAGTTGCCAGCTGCGCTCGCGCAGCGCATCGAGGGATAAATCGTCCGGGTGGACGTCGATGGCTCCATCGATCAAGAACCGGTTGTCGCTGACGCTGCGGAACAAATGATGGTGCTCGGGGAGCGCTGCCAGGATCAACGGCAGCCCTGAGGGGCGCGAATAGCGTTCGAATACTGTCTGAGCGACCGCACGGAAAAAATTCGTCGTGTCGCGGTCATCGGCGTCCTGCCTGACATCGGTCCCATGTTGCGCCGCGAACCCACGCCCAGCAGGGCCGTATGCCCGATTGGTGCGCTCGCGCTCGAGACCTACCACCTCTTTGCCCAACTTTTCGGAGATCGTCTGTGACACCCCCTCCCTCGGCGCAACCTCGTTCAGGCCATCACGGTTGCCGTCAAACATTTTGAAGCCGTGCCGGCTGAGCCCAAGCACCTGGTAGCGATCGGCGGATTGGGTGACGCGCACGAGCGGCTTGGTGTGAAAGCTGTCAGCGACGACCACCAGCTCGGCGACCGGCCGCGGCAACCGGTAAACACGAAACAACCCTGGCGCACCCAGCACCGCGAGCCCATCGGTGGTGCAATTCCAGAAGGCCGCGTCTGCGGCGAGCTCCTCGAATGGCTGCAGCAGCGCCTGAATCTCACGCTTTGGGTATTTCTGCTGTAGCGACGCCGCCATCTCCTTCAGCAGGTTACGGAAACGGATGGCATCTTGCGCGTTCTCCGGGTGGTGTCTGTGGGTCGGTTGATACAGCGAGAGGCACGGCGGTTCGTGGTTGCCCTCAAGCAGCGCCCGATAGTCTTGGGCTAACAAATTCATCGTCGTACCTCCATCGGGACTGCCCCGGGTGCCGAAGCCTGACACAAACAGCTGAGCAGGGAAGCCGAAACCCCGAGGCCGGCTCTCGACCAAGCCTCGCCAGCGGCCGGGCTCGACGGCCGGGTAAGCCCAAAAGTTCTGGCGATGTTCAATGCTCCGCCAGCGGACTAGCCCGCGAGCAATTGCCGCTGGACCATCTGCAATATCCCGCCATGGCGGAAGTACTCGACCTCTGCTGGTGCATCTATCCTGACGATTACATCGAACGTTATCTGCGATCCGTCCGCGCGGGTCACTGCAACTGTCGCGTTCTGGCGTGGTTCAATGCCCGCGCTGAGCCCTGTGATGGTGAACGTCTCGACGCCGGTCAGGCCCAGTGTCTTGGCCGATTCCCCGGCTTTGAATTGCAGCGGCAATACGCCCATGCACACGAGGTTGCTGCGGTGAATACGCTCGTAGCTCTCGGCGATAATCGCCTTGATACCGAGTAGAGCAGCGCCCTTAGCCGCCCAATCGCGTGAACTGCCCGCTCCGTACTCACGCCCTGCGATGACGACCAATGACGTGTGTTCATCTATGTAACGCATTGCTGCGTCGTAGATACTCATCTTCTCGCCGCTCGGTATGTGCAGGGTCCAGGGGCCCACGCTGTCCGGGACCATGAGGTTACGTAGTCGAATATTGCCGAAGGTGCCGCGCATCATGACTTCGTGGTTGCCGCGGCGGGAACCAAAGCTGTTGAACTCCGCCACGGGTACCCCATGCGCGAGGAGGTACTCTCCGGCGCTTGAGTTGGCCGCTATCGCGCCAGCTGGTGAGATGTGATCGGTCGTCACCGAATCGCCGAGTAGCGCGAGGGCGCGCGCGCCCTCGATATTCGCTGGCTTCGCGGGGACATCCGCGAAATCGATGAAAAAAGGCGGCTCGCGGACGTAGGTCGAGTCATCGACCCAATCGAAGAGGGTACCCTTCGGCGCCGGCATGTCTTTCCACTTGTCATCGCCGTCGAAGATCCGTCCGTACTCAAGATCGAATTGCTCCGCTTTCACGGATGAGGCCACGAGTGCTTCGATCTCCTCGGCCGTCGGCCAGATATCCTTGAGGTACACGGGTTGGCCGTTGGTGTCCGTGCCCAGCGGGTCGACGCTCAGATCACACAACACAGTGCCAACTAGGGCGTAGGCAACACACAGCGGCGGTGAGGCGAGGTAGCTCGCCTTCACCTGAGCATGGATACGACCTTCGTAATTTCGGTTCCCTGACAGGACCGCTACGACCGACAGGTTTTTTTGATCGACCACCTCGGCGATCTCCTCGGGTAAGGGACCCGAGTTGCCGATGCAGGTCGTGCAGCCATAGCCCACGAGGTTGAAGCCCAGCTGATCGAGATAGGGAGTGAGCCCGGCCTTCTCCAGGTACTGGGTCACGACGCGCGAGCCCGGGGCCAGGGAGGTCTTCACCCAAGGACGGCACCGCAAGCCAGCCTCCACCGCCTTTTTCGCGATGAGGCCGGCGGCGATCATGACCGACGGGTTGGATGTATTGGTGCAGCTGGTGATCGCGGCGATCACGACCGAACCGTGGGTGACGCGTTCGGCGGCGCTCGGCTCCTTCAACGGCTCTGGCGTGGCCTTTAGAAAATCACCGCTCGCGGCGCAGCTCTCAGCCACGAGTCGTGCGATATCCTTGGCATTTACCTCCGCCGCCGCGCCGGACTTGAAGGACTCCCTGACACCGGACAGCGCGACTCGATCTTGCGGTCGCTTGGGCCCCGCCACGCTGGGCTCGACCTGACTCAGATCCAAGTCGAGGGTCTCGTCAAACCGCGGCTCGGGATCGCTGGCCGTTCGGAACAGCCCCTGCGCCTTGGTGTAGCTTTCTACCAACCCGACGCTGCCGCCGCGCCCGGTGAGCTGCAAGTACTTCAAGGTGTTTGCATCCACAGGGAACAGAGTTGACGTGGCACCAAACTCGGGCGACATGTTGGATAGCGTCGCACGGTCGGCGATGCTCAAGTTGCTCAGCCCGGAGCCGAAAAACTCTACGAACTTGCCGACGACACCATGTGCGCGGAGCATTTGCGCGAGCGTCAGGACCAGGTCCGTAGCCGTCGTCCCTGGAGGCAGGGTCCCGCTGGTCCTGACACCGACCACGATCGGTTTCGGGAGGAACATGGGCTGGCCGAGCATCGCTGCTTCAGCTTCTATCCCGCCGACACCCCACCCCAGGACACCAAGACCATTGATCATCGGCGTGTGCGAGTCGGTGCCGACCAACGTGTCGGGGAACGCCCACCCATCGCGCTCCTTCACTACTCGCCCGAGGTGCTCCAGGTTAACCTGGTGACAGATCCCCATCCCCGGAGGTACCACTCGGAACTCGTTGAACGCCTGCTGCGCCCAGTTCAGCAACGCGTAGCGTTCACGGTTGCGTCGGTACTCCCATTCCAGGTTCGCGGCGTAGGCATCAGCGCTGCCGAAACGATCAACCTGAACCGAGTGGTCGATGACCAGATCGACGGGAACGAACGGGTTGACCTGCTTCGGGTCACCCCCGGAGCGGGCCAGCGCGCTCCTCATTGCCGCGAGGTCAACCACCGCCGGAACGCCGGTGAAATCCTGCATCAGAACTCGCGCCGGCATAAACGCAAGCGATGCGTGCTCGCTGTGCGGCCAACTCGCGAGCGCTTCGACGTCGGCCTCTGAAACGTCCCGGCTCCCAGCTCTCCGCGCGATGTTCTCTAACAGAATCTTGATCGTATGCGGCAGTCGAGCGACGTCCGCGCCCGTCCTGTCAGCGAGCTTCGCGAGGCTCGCGTACTTAACGGAGCCTGATTCTAGTTTCAGGGTTGATGTGATTCCGAACGGATCGCTTAGCATGTGTGATCTCCAGTCGACTTACTGACGAGACAGTTGGTGGCAGCCGGCTGTTACGCCACGGCGGAGCCGATAGCGCCGATGGAGGTGCAAAATCCAGTTGTAGCGTCGGTGTCAAGCATCTAGCCGAACAGCGCGGCATCATAGAGCCAGCGCCGTGCTCGTCAAGTCGCCGCCGAAGCCGGCGACACCCTAGCCGTTCGAGGCATGTTGTCGCGCTCAACTCCGCCGCTTGGGCAACGCGTCGAGCGCCTCGGCCCAATTTTGGCAGAGAAAAGGCTCCTCCGCCTGCGCTAGTCTCGACGACGCCTTTCGGGATGATTTGCTGGCTATGCTAGATCCACACGGTATTGACTGAGACCGCTGCTACGGTTTTCTATATCACGGTTGTAGGTGACGAGGCCAACACTGCTCCGTGGCTACCTTGCGTGCGCCGCAGCGCGACCTCGAGCCCGGCGGGCTGGTTGCGATCCCAACGGCACACCCTCGCGCGCAGTCCCACCTCGCTGGCCGCGCGACGGAGTCCGTGCTGGTCGTCGATCGACCAGGGTCGCGTTAGCGCGCGGATGGCGCTCGCAAAGCGCGCGAGCGAGCGCGCTGCCCATCTCGCCCGCTGCCCCCGCGAGGACGATCTGGTTTGGGTCAATCCGTGCCAATGGCGACCGCTTGCTCATGCGTATCCAGCGCGAACCACAGCACCAACACCGCTCCGGCCTCGGCTCTCCACATCGCGGGTCCAAGGAAGACGCCCGGGGACACCTCGCGGATCTCGTCGTGGATCTTGCGGATTAGGCTGGGGTTGTCGGTCAGGTCGTAGTCCAAGATCAGCGCTGGCTCGCCGTCGATGCGGGACGGCCCGCGCCGGGTGTGGAAGGGGAACAGTTGGTGGCGCCCAGCGAGGTGCACGCGGTTGATCCCCGCGCCGGTGTGGTTTGAGCTGGCGCTGAAGCTCTTGCCTCCCCAGGGAAAAAAACGCCCAGCGGCGAGGCGACGCAGGGAGCGTCCCAGGCGAGTCGCTTCGATCTTGCGCACCGCCAGCATGCGGCCGCGGGGATGTCCGTCTAGCTCGTGGAAGTCCGCAGGCGCCGTGCCAGCGCGGTAGATTGGCTCGAGTTGTGTCGTGCTGAGGAGCCCGAGCGAGTCTAGGTTGTGTGCCGTGTGCGGCGCACCAGTCTGCTTGGTGCGCGTCGATTGCTCTAATGTTTCCATGTTGATGATCCCTCCTTAACGTGCCGCGAAGGCGTTGAAACATGCGTCCCGCGCTTGCGCGATCCGCGCTGCGTCCAGGCTCAGGTAGCCGTGGAGCTCCGCTTTGAACAGGCCAACGAACGCGCCCCAAATGCACGCCAGCACCACGTCCAACGGCACGTCTGACCGGAAGGTGCCGCGGCGCTGCAGCTCGCTGCACGCCGCCGCGATGGGCGCCAGCACCTGCATCTCCAGCGCTTTGCTCTCCGCGTCCAGATAAGGCGCGTGGTCCTGTAGCTCCAAGAAGCGGAACGCGGTGGGTTCCTCCCGCGCGAAGCGCACGAGCCGCCCCCACAGATCGTCAAAGCTACGCCTGGGATCTGCGTCGAGCTGGATGTCCTCCAGCGCCGCTCCGAGGCGCGTCTTCGCGTCCCTGAACACCTCGTTCACCAGGGCTTCTTTGCTCTCAAAGAACCGGTACACGCTGCCCGCGCTGACGCCAGCGCGCTCTGCCACCAGGGGCACCGCGGTGCCGTGAAATCCCCGCTCCGCGAACAGCGCGAGCGCGGCTTCGAGCAAGCGCGTGTGCTTCTCCGCCTTTTTCCGCGCAATCCGGCTGGGGTCCAGCTGTGTCATGAGAAGGAATGAATATTCATTCTGTTCTGGCGAGTCAAGCGGATTCAGCGGCTAGTGCCACACGCCGAGGCTCGCGCTCCAGCCGAAGTAGTGGCGCGCGGCGTCCAGCGCGCCGCCCACGCGCCACTGGGTGCCTTCGTCAAACAGTCCGAACACGCTCCACGCAAAGAGCTTCAAGTCGAAGCCCAGGGTGCCGTGCAGGCGCGGACTGCCGGCCTTGAAGCGCGACGGCTCGCCATAGCTGCCGACCCTGAGCTTGAGCCAGCGGGGCACCAGCTCGCCCTCCACGCCGACTCGTGGGCTCAGGGTGACTGACTCGCCGGCGCGGGCCACTCGCCGCTCGATGAACGACTCAATCCCTACCGAGCCCTCAGAGCTGCCGACCACTTGCAGCTCGGTGGAGATCAGCACGTAGGAGCGGGCGAGCTGTCGCGCTCGCTGCTTCAGCAGCTCCCTCAGCGCGCGCTGTCGCCGACGCAGCTCCAGGCTGTCTTGGGTGCTGGCCAAGGCGGCGTCGGCGGCGCGCGCGTCGCGCTGTGCCGGGGTCGCTTTGCTATATTCCGTGCGGAGGCGGCGTTGGCGCTCGCGCTCGCGCCAGGCCAGGTAGCGCTCGAGCTCGGCGAGCTCAGCGTCAGGGTCGGTCCAGGCAGGGTTCAGCGGTCGCGGCCCCAGCTGCATGGCTAGGCCTAGGCTCGCCTCCCAGGGCTGGCGCAGGTTGCGCGGCAGCCAAATTGAGCTTGGATCTGTTCCACCCGGTCCTAGAACCAGATCTCCGTCGGAGTTCTCGGTGACCTTGGACCCCGCGTCGACCGTGGTCTCCAGCGCGAACTTGAAGGCAGCGCCCAGGCGAAAGCGCTCCCCGTTGGGGCGCCAGAGCACCCCGGCGATCGGCGCGAGCCCAACGGTCTTGAACAGGTCTTCGGTGGCGCCAGAGCCAAGCTCCCGGGCGACGGTCAGACCAGTCGATCGCAGGCCGACGCCGAGTGAGAACTGGTGGTGATCAAAGCCATAGGCGGTGACCAACGTGATCTCGGCGAACTGCGCCGACAGATCGCTCTCGGAGCCCGCTGTCCGGTCGCCGCTGAGCTTGAAGCTCTGAAGGGCCACGCTGACGCCATACCCCCACCCCCCGTCCTGAAACACGACGGCGGGGGTAAAGAACACGAAGCCGTCTTTCCCGGCGTCGACGTCGGTGGTGCCGTGACCGGTGTTGTAGAAGTCGGTTCCGCGCAGCGAGCTAGGGAAGGTGAGGCCCAGCGAGAGATCGTAGTCGAAGCTGTCGACGGACCAGGGGGTGCGGACCGCCGCTGCCGCGGGGTTCTGACCAAGCCCCTCTACGCCCTCGGCGATGCCGACGTACGCGCCACCTAAGCCGATCACCCGGGAGCTTGAGGTGACTGGGCCCTGGTATAAATCTACCGAATAGTCGCTGGTGCGGATGTCACCACCGTCGGTGCCGAGTGGACCTGCCGCTCGAGCTGCGGCGGCCCAGAGCAGCGCGCAAGCCGCGACTAGGCAACACGCTGAGCGGCTCAGCCTGCTATATACACCGTGCGGAATCACTAGCGCTTAACTCCGGATTTGGCCTCCCGCATCAAGCGTAGCTCGGTCGAAATTACACCGATCACGATGCCCACCGCGGCCAGCGCGAAGGCGATCAGCATCGGTCCAACTTGGCCGAGCAGCGCGGCGATCAGCGTAAGGAACACGAACGTGTCACGCTTGAACAGCGGGCCGATCAGGCCCATCACGCCGCTGTTGCTGGAGGTGCTCTGGCTGAGGGGGTACTTGAGCAAGTCGCCAGAGCCAATCCGGTACAGGTAGCGATACTCGAGGCCGCTGGCCAAGAGCCCGCAGCACACCGTGACTAGCCCCGCGACCAAGTAGATTATGTTTTCCGTGTACGAATATAGACCCCACGCAGAGCCGGCAAAGAAGCCGTAGTTGGTGAGGTCGTCGCCGACAGTGTCCAGCCACTCACCGAGCAGTGAGCCGCGGTAGGTGATGCGGCTCATCTCGCCGTCGCAGCCGTCGAGCACGCTCTGAGACTGAAACAAGAACGCTCCAAGCACCAGGCTCCAGTAGTCGCCGCGGGTCGCGATCAGCCCGCCAGCGATGCCCAGCGCCAAGATCCCCACGGAGACTTGATTTGGTGACAGCGGCGTCTTGACCAGCCAGCGGCTGATGGCCAAGGAGATGTAGCGGTTTAGGTAGCGTGAGGTCCAGCCGTCTTGAGGCTTGCGCAAGGCACGGAACAGCGCGCGCTCTGCCCTGACGCGAGACGGCTTGTCCGTCACCTCAAACGGCTCAAAACCCCACGGCACCGGGTGCGGAAAGCTCTGGGTCCGCAGATCGATCCCTGGCAGGTGCGCGCCGGCTTCGACGATGGCCTTCAGCAGCCCGCGGTGCACCACGCTGCTGGCGTAAAGGGTCACCGCTGCCGGAGCAGGCGTCGCGGCGGACGGATGTCGGCCCGCGCGCTCAGCCTCTGCGCCAGCCGCAGCCTCTGCTTCAGCCGCCGCCTCAAGCACGGGCAGCGAGAGCCGCGGATCGTTCAAGGCGTCCCCCAAGTCTAGGCCTTTGCCTTGCACGATGGCGCTGGCGCCAGCCCCCTGAGCGTCCAGCGCGAGGCGCAGCGCTAGGGGCAATCCCGCGACGTTTCGTGTGGGATCGCCGCTGCCAGCTTCCAGCTTCAACACCCAGCTCACGGATCAGGTAACCTTGTGGTCATGGTTTTTAGGTTGGGTGCGCCTCGGGCCAAGAGGCGACTATGCGGGGCGGCTCTCCCTCTACTTTGCGCGGCAGCCAGCCTGGCTTGGGCGACCGGCTGTGGGGACAACGGTTCCGATGCGTACGACATTGGATCAGGCGGCGTGGGAGGTAGCGCCAGCGGCGGCGCTGCGGGCGCTGGGGGCTCAGGTGGCGTGGCTGGCGCGACAGCCGTGCAGTCCGTCTACCACGTTCCCGACGCCCTGGACTCCCTGTCCGCCGAGACGTTCTTCGACCACCCGTGGCCTAGCGACTTCCGTCTGGACCCGGGCGGCACCATCCACCTGACCGGCTACCCGAACCCCCGCTTCGTGCCGCTGCTCCGCGACTACATCCAGTCCATGCAGGGCGTGATCCATGGCTTCAGCCCAGTGGCCGCCGGTTACGCGCGCTTCACCGCCGCCATCGACCCGGCCTCGCTGCCCAGCGATCCGTCGGCCGCGAAGCAGGCCAGCAGCAGCGTGCAGCTGATCGACATCGACCCGAGCTCGCCGGAGCACGGTCAGCGTCGCCCCGTCAGCTTGCACTGGCAGAAGGAAGCCGGCGTCTACTGGCCGGAGTTCACCTTGGCGTTCATGCCAGCCTTCGGCCACCCGCTGCGCCTGGCCACCCGCTACGCCCTGGTGGTCACCAATGATTTGCGCGCGGAAAATGGCGGAGGCGTAGGCCCTGCGCCGGAGCTAGAACAGCTGCTCTCAACGACGCCCATCACCACCCCCGGCGCGCTGGCCGATCATCAGGCCATGCTCGCGCCGGCGCTCGAGGAGATCGAAGCCGCGGGGATCCAGCGAGCAGCGCTGGTCCAGCTCGCGGTGTTCACCACCAGCGATCCGACGGCTGAGACCCAAAAGCTGCGCGACTGGGTGGTGCAGGAGTACCCCGCGCCCACGGCCAGCGATTGGGCAGCCAAGGACCCGGTGGGCGGCGCGGACGTCTACGAAGGCAGCTACGGCCCGTCTCCTGATTTTCAACGCGGAAAAATACCCTTCGCGGCCTTCGGTGACGGTGGCGAGCTCGCGTTCGACTCAAGCGGAGAACCTGAGCTGCAGCGCGAGTTTTCGTTGCGTTTTGCCCTGACCGTGCCCGACGCTACGGCCTGCCCGATGCCCGCCGCGGGCTACCCCATCACGCTCTACGCCCACGGCACCGGCGGTAACTATCGCAGCTTCGTGCGCTCTGGCCATGAGGGACCAAGGCTCGCAGAGCGCTGCGTCGCGACCATGGGCATCGATCAAATCTTCCACGGCACCCGCCCCGGCGCGGACAAGGGCAACCCCGAGGTGTTGTTCTTTAACGTCTCGAACCCAGTGGCGGCGCGGGCCAACGGGCCGCAGTCAGCCATCGACGTGGTGCAGCAGGCGCGGCTGTTCAGTGAGACCCAAGTCGAGGTGCCGGCGAGCGTCTCGCGCACCGGGTCCGCGATCAAATTCGATGCCTCGCGGATGACGTTTTTTGGTCACAGCCAAGGCGGGCTGAACGGGCCGATGTTCCTCGCGGTAGACAACCAGGCGCGCGGCGGCGTGCTCAGCGGGTCCGCCAGCCTGATCTCGATCACCCTCTTAGAGAAGACCGAGCCCGTCGACGTCGCCGCCTTGGTGCGCAACGTGTTCCTGGCGCTTTCGCCGAGCGAGCAGGCTGAGTTGAACGAGCTACATCCAGAGATATCGATGGCGCAGACCATCGTCGACCCTACGGATCCGATCCACTACGTGCCGCTGATCGCTAGCTCACCGCTGCCCGGCTTCACGCCCAAGAGCGTGCTGATGACCGAGGGCGTGACCGCCGATGGCAGCGGTGACTCATATGCGCCTCCGCACGGAATTGAAGTGCAAGCCATAGCGCTGGGGCTCGCGCCCGTCGAGCCCGTAGTCTACGCTCCAGTTGAGCTGGCATGGTCACCGGAGCTCACGCCGTTCAGCGTGCCTGCGGCTGGCGTGGCGGGTAACCTCGCGTCCGGCGCGGCCACAGGGGGCCTGGTGCAGTGGGTGCCAACCGGCGGCGACGGCCACTTCGTGATCTACAACATCCCCGAAGCCATGGCGCAGTGCACGGGCTTCATCCGCAACCTCGCAGACGACCCAGTTGGCCGGCTGCCGCCGCGTTAGGGCGTCGCCAGGCCGCGCTCGCTGTGGGTTGTTGTTGCGCTTGAGGCGCTCCGCTGTGCTAGGACCAGAGCCCGAGCAGGGGGTGGGTGAGCGACCCACGGCGCCTGCGCAAATTGTCTTTGCGCCCCCGAAACGGCAGAACAACCCACCCATGAGACTTGGCTGGCACTGGATCCTGGACGCCCACGGCTGCGATCGAGCGCAGCTTGCGTGCCGTGGAGCGCTGCTCGGCATGCTGTGCGCGTTGCCCGACCAGTTGGGCTTGACGCGGGTCGCCGAGCCTCAGATCCACGAGCACGACGCGGGCGAGCCGCTGCTGGTGGGCCTCGTGCTCTTGGCCGAGAGCCACTTCAGCTTGCACGCCCGCCCGGCGCTGGGCGTGCTGCACGCTGATCTGTTTTCGTGCGTGGCGTTCGACGCGCAGCGCGCCCTCGACTTGTTACTCCGCAGTTACAAGTTTACGAGCCACAGCGCGGGCTTGTTCGAGCGCGGCGCACACAGCCTGACCCCCAGTCTGGAGCGCATCGCGGGTGAGTGAGCCGCAGCCAGGCCAGCTACCCAGTGACTCGCGGCGCGGTGACTCGCCGGCGCGAGCGCGGTGGGCGCTGAGCATCCAGGCTGAGCGAGCTAGCCTCGAGCCGGGGGGGGTGGAGGCGTTGCTCGCCCGCTGGTTGCCGGCGCCGCTGCAGCTGTTTCGGCATCGCTGGTTCCCCCACGGGCTGAGCCTGTTCGGCTCTTCAGCGCAGCTGACCTTGGTGCTCCACACCTGGCCTGAGCATGGCGCCGCGTCCCTCGATTTGTTCTTCAGCGACGCGTTTGACGCGCGGCAGTTCGTGGCGCAGCTGACGCAAGCCAGTGGTTGGCGGGTGGTGCTGGCGCACGAGTCCCCGCGACTCGTGCCTGGTTGAAGCGCGCCGCGCGCCGGATCTCGGTCGACGCGGAGAGCCGTGGCGATATAGTGCGCCACCGTGGCTTACTCTTGTCAGTTTCAGTGCTTCTCCGGATGTGACGGCTCCTGGCCCGTCACCCTACCCATGTACCGCTGCCCCAAGTGCGGTGGCCTGCTCGAGGTGGCCCACGACATGGACGCGCTTCGAGATCGCAGCGCTGCCGCATGGAGTCGCCTGTTCGACGAGCGCTACCGCGTCACGCAGTGGCCGTACGGGTCGGGGGTGTGGGGCAAGCGCGAGTGGGTGATGCCCAACATGCCCGACGACTCCATCGTCTCCATGTACGAGGGCGGCACCAACCTATTTTGGGCTGAGCGTTATGGTAAGCGCTTGGGCGTGCCCGAGACCTGGGTCAAGCTGTGCGGCAACAGCCACAGCGGCTCGTTCAAGGACTTGGGCATGACGGTGCTGGTCAGCGTGGTGCGCAAGGCCATCGCTGAGGGCTTGAACGTCAAGGCCATCGCCTGCGCGTCAACTGGCGACACCAGTGCCGCGCTCGCGGCCTACGGCGCCGCCGCTGGGCTGCCTGTAGTAGTTTTGCTGCCGCGGGGAAAAATCAGCACGGCGCAGCTGGTGCAGCCGCTGGCTCACGGCGCCCTGGTGCTCGGCCTGGACACCGATTTCGACGGCTGCATGGAGATCGTGACGCGGCTGGCAGAAGAGGGCATCGTCTACCTCGCTAACTCGATGAACCCGCTGCGGATCGAGGGGCAAAAGACGGTCGCCATGGAGATCGTGCAGCAGTGCGACTGGCAGGTGCCTGACTGGGTTGTGCTGCCGAGCGGAAACCTGGGGAACGCCTACGCGCTCTACTCGGGCTTCAAGATGCTGCGCGACTTAGGCTTGATCGACAGCTATCCGCGGCTCGCGGTGGCCCAGGCAGAGAACGCCAACCCGCTGTACCGGGCGTGGAGCGCTGGCAAGCGCGAGGTGGCGCCGATCACCGCCAAGCAGACCCTGGCCAGCGCGATCCAGATCGGCAACCCGGTCAGCGCGCCGCGCGCCTTCCGCGCGCTGGAGGCGATGAACGGCGTCGTCGAACAAGCCAGCGAGCACGAATTGTGCGACGCGGCAGCGCGCGCCGACCGCACGGGGATGTACACTTGTCCGCACACCGCGGTCGGGCTGGCGGTGCTGGAGAAGCTGGTCGCTCGCGGCGAGATCAAGGCGAGCGATCGCGTGGTGTGCGTCTCAACGGCCAACGGCCTCAAGTTCACCGAGTTCAAGGTCGCCTATCACGAGGGCAGCGTGCCCGGCGTGCAGGCGAGCAGCGCGAACCCGCCGCTGATGTTGCCGGCAGACTTCGGGCAGGTCGTGGACGCCATCGCCGCACGGCTTTAAGCGTCGCGCCGTGGTAGCGCCGCGCGCTAGCCAGCCTGTCACCCCCAAAAAAGCCTGCTGGGCTGGCTGTGTCGCGGTGAGCTCTACAGCCACGAGACGCGGCACAAAACACGGCGACCCCCGCTTGCGACGGGGGTCGTGAGCTGCGACCAGCGGCGACCGCGTGCCGCGCGGAGCAGCCTCAGCGCTGTTTAGATCAGCACGGAAGCGCTAGAAGCTGAACATCGCCGCCGCGCCGCCGCCCTTGGGCGAGACGTACGGTGAGACGCGGAGGTTTGCCCAACGCTTCTTCTCTAGGCGCTTGGCGTCGGCCACCGGATCATCGCTGCCCGAGGTGAGCAACACGATCCCCGTGACACCCAGCGTGATCGCGACGCCGAAGGCCATGTCGGCGATCAGCGCGTTGCGCTCGACGTCGTCGGCGGCGTCGTTGGTCGGGCTGTCGTCGTAGTCGCTCTTCGCGCCGAGGGCCTTGATGCCGAAGATGGTGCCGACGATGGCGCCAGCGCCTGCGATGCCCAGGGTGATGTACGCAGGCAGCTTGCTCGCGGGCTCCGCCTTGGGCTGCTCAACCTGCTCGACTGGCGCCGGCGCTGGAGCTGGCGTCACCACCGGCGCGGCTGGAGCAGCCTCGGTCAGCTCTACGCTCTCTTCGCTCTTGCCAGCGGGGGCGATGTCGACCTCGATCGTCTTGGGCTCGAACCCGCTCGCGGTGACCTCGATCTTGTGCTTCCCTGGGGCGAGCTTGAGATCCATGGGGGTCTCACCCATTTGGGCCTGACCGTCCACGCTGACCGCTGCCCCCGCCGGGACCGACACCACGCGAAACTCGCCCGGGGTCTGCTTGAGCGCGTCCAGGCGCGCGCTCGCGTCTTGGTTCTTTTCTTCGCCAGCGCGCTCGTGGTCTGGCTCCGCGAGGAATGCGCTGTAGGCGCTGATGGCGTCGCTGACCTTGCCCTGCTTATCGATGCTCTTAGCGACCCAGTAGCGAGCGTGGGGGGTGGGGATCAGCTCGAGGGCCTTCCTAAAGTGCTCCTCGGCCGCCGTGAAGTCGCCCGCATCGAACGCCTTTTCACCGGCTCCGTACGCGGCGCGGGCCTCTTTTTTAGTCTTGGCGCTGGGCGGGGTTGGTTTGGCCGCCTTGGCGGCTGGAGCGCCCTGAGCGCTAACCAACGGGATGAAGGATGTGCTCGCGAGCGTTCCCGCGAGCACCGCCGCCAGCAGGCGGGGAGCGAGTGATTGACTGCCGATTGATCGCATGAAGCCTCCGCGCGGACACTGCCGCGTGCCGATAGGCTAGTCCGGTCAGCGCACGTCGGACAAGCCCGGAGAGCAGCTGAATCGGGGCAAAGCGTTCACAAGCGCCGCGGGACGTTGCAACCGGCCGGGTGATCGGTCGTCTCGGGCCCTAGGTTCTAGCCCGATTCTGCCGTCGACGGGCGCCGGGGCCGCCTGGCATCGGCCCAAGAATTGAGCGTGAAACGCAGTGAACTCCAGATCAAATGTACGCACCCAGTGTACGCTGTGGGTGGCTCAGAGGCGGTGACTCCCACCAAACTCCCCGACGCGAGGGCCGAGCATGGCCAGCTGCTGAACCAACAGGCGAAATGTCCGAGACCCCACCCAGCACGGATCCGAGCGCAGCAATCGAGCCGGCGACAGCTAGCAGCGAGCCAGAGGCTACCGAGATCGATCGACAGACTCTGCCGCCCGGGGCGCCACGTTCGATCTCGCCGAAGAGCGCGGGCTCGCTGGTCGGTGAATGGATCGCGCAGACCCAGCAGGCCGCTCTGCCTCGGCGCAGCGGTGCCCGCGCCGAGCAGGCGTGGCTCCGCGGACGTCTCGAGCACGCGCGCGGCAGCTCAGAGCTCGAGCTTGAGCGCTCGCTGAGCGCCCAGCTCGCGCGCCAGCTGGCCGCTCGCGGCAGTGAGCTGGACAGCGCCACGCGGCTGGCGCGTAGAGCCTTGGTGCTGGGTGAAGATCCTCAACTCCGTGAGGAACTAAGCGGCTGGTTCGCTGGTCTGGGTGAACCGGCGCTCGCGGCGGCGACCCTGCGGCCAGCCGTCCTAGATCGTAGCCCGGCGCAAGCCGCGCTGGTGCTGACGCGGATCGCGGTGCTCCAGGCGCGGGCTGGTGCCCCGGAGAGCGCGGTCGACCTGTTGCGTGAGGCTGGGCAACAAGCGCCGAGCGACCCGCTGATCCTTGAGCTGTTGGGAGCGATCGGAGGCTGGGCCCCGACGGCGCTACCGCCAGCGCGGGCCGCCGACGCCTACGTTGAAGGTGCGCGGCGGCGCGACGCGCGAGGCGAGCGCGCAGCGGCTTTTGAAGATCTGCTGCGCGCGTTCGAACTCGACGCCACGTCGGCCATCGCGGCGGAGTTGTTGGCGCAGGCGCTGAGCGCGCGTGGGCGTGGGGGTGCGGCGGATGAGGTGATGCGTGAGCACGCCACGGCGCGCGGGCCGCGCGCAGAGTCGACCCACTTACGGCGTCTGCGCGACGCCCTCGACGCTGATGATCTGCCCCGCGCGCTCAGCGCGGGTCTTGACGCCGCGCTCGATTCGGAGATGGACGCGGAGGCCGCGCTGCGCGCGATCGAACACCCCGACGTCGCGCTCCGTGGGTTTGACGACGTGCTGGTGCGCGCCGAGCTGCACGAGCTACTTGCCGCGCGGCTCCAGTTGGTGCTGGAGCGGCATCAAGGTCTAACCCGCGCGCGGTTGGCGCTGGCGCTGGGGCGCCTGCAGTCAGGGCCGCTCAACTCCCCAGATCGCGCCGTGGAGAGCTGGATCGTCGCCCTCGTCGCGGATCCGACCAGCGAGGACGCAAAGGCCGCCCTGCGCAGCCATGCCGCTTCCACACGGGATCAAGCACCGCTGGTCGAGGCGCTAGTGCGCATCGCGAAGGCGTCCGAGAGCCGCCCTCCAGACGCGGCTGACCTAGGGGCCGCGCCCCGGGCTGGCGCATGGCAAGCGCCGGATGGCGTCGAGAGCTGCCTGCGGGAGCTGATGGTGATGGCCGAGCAGCGGCTCAGCGATCCGACGCTGGCCGCGTGGGCCCTAGAGCGCCTGAGCGCGCTGGCGCCCGATCCGGAGCTCGACACCAAGCGCGAGCAGCTGCGCCCTCGGGCGCGCCTGCAGCGCGAAGCCATCGACAGCGCAGAGCTGAACCTAGAGGCCGCCGGGGTCACCGGTCCCGGCGCGCGCGCGTCCGCCTTGCGGCGCCTCGCCGCGATCATTCGTTTTCATCCTGAAGCAGCGGATCGATCCATCGAGCTGCTGAGCGAGCTGTGCAGCCTCGAGCCAGAAGAGCGCTCTTGGCGCGCGCAGCTCGAGCGCCTGCTGGAGCGCGAAGGGCGGCTTGAACAACTGACGGCGCTGCTCGAGGCGCAGCTCTCCAGCGCGTCTAGGGCGGAGTCAGAGCGCGCGCGCCTCAGGCTCTCCGGCCTGGCGCGCGCCCGAGCTGACGAAGTTCACGCGCTCCACGTCTTGGAGCCGCTGCTTGAATCAGGCGGCGGCTACCGCGCGGCCTGGTGCATGGCGCTCTTGCTCGCAGGCCGCGTCGGCGCGCAGAGCGTGCGCGCGCGTGCCCTTGAGCGCATCGCCCAGCCGCTCCCCAGAGCGTACCGTACGGTGATCCTGTGCGCCGCGGCGGACGCTTGGGGCTTCGCTGGCAACTCCCAGGCGGCATGGGACGCCGCCCAGGCGGCCAAGGACTTGGAGCCCGGCAGCGCCCGCGCGGCCGCGACGCTAGCCGATCGTGCCCTGGAGCGAGACGACGCCGAGGCCGCGCCCGCCATCGAGCAGGCAGTCGGCGTGGTCGTACCACGCGCGCGCTGGTGTCGCGCGCTCGCGGACATGCTCGAGCGGGCAGGAGAACTGCCCGCTTCGCTGGCGTGGACGCAGCGCTGGCTGGCGCTCAGGCCGGGCGACCCCGAGGCCGCGCAGGTGCTGCTAGCACGGGTGACGCGCACCGACGAACCCGACCGCTTGGCGGACGCGCTGGGCTGGTTGCTGTCTCAAGCTCAACCCGCGGGCTCGCTAACCGAGCCGCTGTCTCGCGCGTTGCTGCGCTTGAGCGAACTAGAGCCTGCGCGCGCTGGCGCCATCGCGCGGCGGTCGCTCGACTTGTTCGGGCCGCGCTGTGAGGACTTGCGAGTCGCGATCCTCAGCGTCGCGGACCGGTTGGGCGAGCGTGGCCTTGGCATTGCCGTGCGGGAGCGGCAGTTGGCCTCTGGCGCGCCAGGGGTCGACCGGCCAAATTTGCTGCTTGAAGTGGCTGAGCGCCGCAAGCAGGCAGGCGACGCTGACGGGGCGGCGCGCTGCTTGCTGCGCGCGGTGCACGAGGGGGCTGATCCGGGCACGGTGCTAGACTTGGTCGACGCGGCGCTGCCGCCGCGCGGATCAGACGGTGAGGTCGCGCTGCTGGAGGTGCGGGCCGAGTGCCTGAGCGCCCAGAGCGGCGCTGACACGGTCCGCGCGGCGCGCGCGTGGCGCGAGCTGGGCGCGGCGCTGTGGGATTTGGCCGCTGATCACGAATCGGCCATTGCCGCGTGGGAACGTGCGGCGCTGCTGGATCCGGAGCGCGGCATCGCGACCTTCGCGAGCGACGTGCTCAGCTTCGCAGGCCAGCAGACCTGCGTTGAGCGCGTGCGCTTGTTCGCTGAGAAGCGAACTGAAGGCAGCCAGCGCGCGCGCGCGCTGAGCGTCGCGGCCAGCGTCGCGCTGACGGCGGGTGATGCCGAGCAGGCGCTAGAGCTCGCGCTGGCGAGCCTTGAGCTAGAGCCGAGTCGGAGCGAGGTGCTGACCATCGTCGAGCGCGCCGCTGGAACAGCGGCTGCGGATATCGACGCGCTGGGGCGAGCCTACACTCAAGTCGCGGACGCGGCTCTTGGTCGCTACGGTGAGCGCGCTGTGCATTACCGTGCGGCACGACAAATGGAGCGTCGCGGGGAGCTGTCCCGGGGCCTAGGGCACGCGGTTCGTGCGTTTGAGGCGGTCCCGGCGCAGGGGGTCACGTTCGTCCACATGGTGCGCCTCGCGCAGCGCGCGGGAGATCCGCACAGCGCCCTCGCGGCCCTTGAACGGGTCGCCGCTGGTACCAGCAACGAGCACGAGAAGACCCAGTGGCTCGAGCGCGCGGCCCTGATATCGGGCAGCGGAGAAGCGGGCCAGCGCCAGCGCTTAGAGGTGCTGCTCCGCGCCTTGGCCGTCCGCCCCGAGGTAGAGACGGTCAACAGCCTAGGGGAGACGCTGCGGGAGCTGCGGGCGTTGGCCCCGCAAGAGCAAGACGTGCTCGAGCTACGCCTCCAGCGCGCGCTGACCGGGTTGTTTGACAAGCTTGAAGGGGACGGCGGCGCGCGGCTCGCGATCCACGCAGGGGAGGCGGCGCTGACGGGACTGGCCGCGGTTGAGCTCGGGTGGACCGCGCTCAGCAAGGCGCTTCAGCTCGATCCGCGAGCGCCGGAGTACGAGCGCATGCTCAGCCACGTCGAGCTGCTGGCGAGCGGCGCCGCGCAGTGTGGGCTGTGGTTCGGGGCGGTTGAACGCAGCTTGGCGAGTGAGGCCGCTGGAGGCGCGCTGCTCGCGTTCACGTCAGCCCTGGCCGCTCAGCTTGGGGAGGCCGCGCGCGCCGCGCGGCTGCTCGTGGAGGGCGCGCTGGCCGAGCCCGATCGGCTCGACCTAATGCGGCGCGCGGAGCGAGCCATCGCCGATTTGCCTGGCACGGACCGCAAGGAACTCGAGCGGCGCCTGCTCGACGCGCGCTCGCCGGAAGAGCGCGTGGTGCGGTTGCTCCAGGTCGCGGCCGGTCAGCGGGCTGAGGGCGCTACGGCAGAAGCCTGCGATACGCTGGAGCAGGCGCGCGCAGTGGGCGGGGTGTCCGGGGAGCTCGGGTTGAGCGTGCTGCAAGCGCTGCGTGAGGTTTATTCGGCGCTCGGCAGGAGCCCAGCGCTGGCCAGCCTGCTCGCTGAGCTGCTCGAGCGGCCCCAGATCACCAGCGCCGAGCGCGTGCGGCTGACGCGTGATCTCGCTGCCTTGAAGGCGACCCGTGGGGATACGGATGGCGCGCTGGGCTTGCTCTCGGAGCTCGCGGTCGCGCTGCCAGCTGAGCTGGCTATCGTTGAAGACTTGCTGGAGATCGCGCAGCAGGCGGGCGATGTGCCGCGACAGATCGCAGCGCTGCGCCAGCTGGGTGAGCAAGACCGTGACGCCGGCGTCCGAGCTTCTGCGCTGCGTGGTTTGGCGCGGCTGCTTGAGGCGCAGGGCGACCTACACGGCGCGCGCGGCGTGTGGAACAGCGTGCTCGAGATCGAGGTAGATGACCTCGAAGCGCTCAGCGCTCAGCAGCGCTTCGCCGAAGCCGAGGCTGACTGGGACAGCGTGGCTCAGCTGATCTCGCGGCGGGCCTCCAAGAGCTCGAGCAGCGGAGCGCGGGCTTTGCGCCTTGAACGTGTGCGGGTGTTGGATGAGCACCTAGGGCGACCGGACGACGCTCGCGCAGAGCTCGAGCTGATGCTCGGCCGCGACGGCGAGGACCTCGACGTCATCTGCTCTTTGGCGCGAGTGCATGAGCAGCTCGGAGATCAGCTCCGTGCGGCACCACTTTGGATGCGCGCCACCGCGCTGGCCGGTGATCGGGCCCAAGCCGTGGTGATGGGCAAGGCAGCGTGTCGCGCCTATGTCGCAGCGGGTGACCTCGACAGCGCGCGGCGCGTGCTGGACGGCATGGAGGCTTGGGCGCAATCGGAGGATATGCGGCGCTTGCGGGTCGAGGTGGAGCGACGCAGCGACAGCCCGCTCGGGCTGGCAGAAGCTCTGGAAGAGCTCGCGCTCAGCTCGATGGCCGCGCCCGCTGAGCGCGCGGCCCTGCTGGTCGAGTCGGCCCAAGCGACGGAGCGCGGAAACGACATCAAGCTGGCGTTGGCTCGCGCGCAGCGGGCCGCGCGCATCGACGCTGAGTCGGCGGCACCACAGCTGTTCGCTCGCTACCTTGAGTTCCGCGCTCGGGGGCCGGGCAGCGTTGAAGACGCGCGCATCACGCTGCGCGATCTAGCAGGGATCCGGGAGCCGTTGAGCGTCGAGCAGACTGAGCTGCGCGCCTTCTTACTGGCCGAGGCGCTTGAAGTCCTGCCAGATCCCGAGGGCGCCATGCGTGAGCTTCAGCGCACCCACGCGGAAATAGGCGCTCGGCCCCTGATCGGGCTTGGGCTCGCCGAGCGCCTGGTGCGGCGGGGCGACAAGCAGCGCTCCCTGGTGTTCTTCGACGCGGCGCTCAGCGGCAACCTGCGGGGCTTGCGCAAGCTCGGCAGCGTCGCGCTGGCGGCCGCCGAGGCGGCGGTGGACGCCCGCGACCTAGAGCAGGCGGCGCGCTTTTTAGAGCTGGCAGCCGTGCAACCGGAGAGCCGTGGTTCGGCGCTGCTGCGTCAGCTAGAGCTGCGCCGCGCTGAGACGGAGAACGCAGAACCAGAGCTCGAGGTGACGTCGGACCGCGGCGCACACGCTGCACCTGAGCAGGCTTCCAGCACGCCAGATCGGCGTTCTGTGGCCCCGCTGCCCCGCGAGGAGCCGGGCCCGCAAAGTGCCCGTGTGGAGACGACGGGCCCGGTGACGGCACAGGTCGCCGAGGCGCCGCCTGGCTCTGAGCGGCCCGCGATCGCGCCGCCAGCCTCCGTGCCGGCGGGTCGCTCCGAGCGGCCGCCACGGCGCCCGTCAAATGCGCCGCCCAGTATTCGCAGCGAACAGGCTGCTGTCTCCCCAGCTGACCCGCGGGTCGAGGCCGCGGAGCGCGCGGCGCCGGCGCCGCTGGGTAACGACACCGCCCAGTCCGCCAGGGCGAGCGACAGCGCCCCGCCTTCTGGCCCCCTGCTGCGCGCGGCGATGGACGGTGACGCGCTGCCGCTCAGCCAAGAGTGGCGGCGCTCGGCGCGCGCGTTTACTCCCCACAGCGAGTCTGAAGCGCAGCTGTTAGGCGCTCTGTCTGGTGGCTCGGTAGAGGCAGGGCGCGAAATGATCCGGCAGCTGCAGAACCGTGCGGAGCGAGCCCGGGACCTAGTGGTGGTCGCGCGGCGCGTGAGCACCCTGGTCCCCGGTGACCGCTGGACGCTGGAGCGCCTATTTGAGGCGGCGCTGGCGGACAAGGACTTCTGCTATGCGCGCGCCGTCGAGCACGTGCTCAGCGCGTTCGCCGGTGGTGATAGCGTCGGCCCGCCTGAGCTGGACGCTCAGCTCGAGCAGCCAGAGCGCGTACACCGGATGTTGTTTGGTGAGGGCACTGGGCCTACCGCTGAGGCGTTAGCGCTGGTGTGGGAGGGCGCCCAGCATGCTTTCCGTCGGGATCCCGGTAGCTACGGCGTGACCGGGGTGGAGCGCGTGCCGCTCCACGGCGCGACCCCCCTCGCGCGGGTCTACTCGTCCGCGGCTCGACTCCTGGGTTCCACGCGGACACCGATGTTTCAGCGCCGCAGCTCAGGCAGCGTGACGCTCAGCGTGGCGCTCGTCGAGCCGCCTGCGATCATCTTGTCCGGTGACGTCAGCCAAGTCTCCCCCGAGCTTGCCTTTCACTTGGGTTCAATGCTCGGCGCGACGCTCCCGCAGTATGTCCTACTATTCGGTTCCACCGAGTCGCAGGCGCGCGCGGTGATCAAGGGGCTCGGCCTAGCCTTCGGTCCACCGCGCACCAGCGGGGCCCGCTACGCGGCGGCCGCGACGCTGGCCGAGGTGCTGTGGGAGAGCATTTCGCCGCGCGCGCAGCGGCGCCTACGTGAGCTGTGCGAGCAGCCCGACGCGCTTGACTATGACCTAGCGATCGAGCGCGCGCGCTTGGCGATCCGTCGCGCTGGGCTGTATGTTTCTGGAGACTTGCGGGTCTCTGTCCGAGAGACTTGCGCCGAAGAGGGGATCGCGACGCGCGGCTTGGACGCTCCAGGGGGCCTGGCGGCGCTGTGCGCGGCGAGCCCAGCGGTGAGTGATCTGATCTTGCTGGCGACCAGCCCTGAGTACGCCGATGCCCGCTGGCGCACGCCGGCGACGTCGCGCAAGCGCCCTAGTTGGTCTACATTTTAGGCACCGATGCGCTCTGAGCGACTTCAGCCACCGATCCCCCACGCCGCGCGTGAGCTAGCGGCCGCGACATTGCTGTCGCGTTTTGCAAGTCGCGGTCCATCCGGGGCGCAAAGCAATCGCCAAAGCCACCGCTGCGCGAGGCCCTCCACCCCAAAATCCGGCGGAATCGTCGGAGTTCAGGGCTGGGCAGGGGGTGGGTTCAGGTTGGCACGACTGTGGCTAGTGGGGATGGCGATGCTTACATCCCAAGCCGGCTGTCTACTGGGTGATCCGGCTGAATATCAGTCAAGGCGCCAGACGCCCCCGGTGCTGCTCACGACCAGCGCCGATCCGCCGCTGACCCGGATCATTCGGGCGAAGGTGAACGAGAGCGTAGAGTTTAAGGTCATCTATCGCTCCGAAGACGCCGGCGAGACCATGGGGGCGATCCTCATACGGAATTTCCGCGTGGACGGCGCGCTGCCCACGCGCCTGAACGGCAAAGAGTACGAGCCGAGTTCGAACCTGTACCCCGACGAAGGTGAGGCGACCCAGGCGTCGACGCCCTACACGTTCGGGCAGACAGATCTGGGTTGCAACAGCTACACCATGCTGCTCACCCACTCAAGCAACCTAGACGTGCTCGGGTTGCCGCGCACCAACGACGACGTGGCGTTCGTGACCTGGTGGGCGAACGTCAGCGACGCCAACTCGACCCCCGGCGACACCTCGGTTGATAGCTGCGGTGGCGAGCTATGAACCGAGCTATGAGCCGCGTCGCTAAGATAAGTTCCGTGCGGCAGCATGCGGGCCTTCGCCGCGCGCGACGCTTCACCCGGCTGGCCGTCGGCTCGCTGCTGTGCGCGTTCGCGGGGTATGGATGCAGCGTCGACACGCTCGAGTCGGCAGATCACGCGCCCAGCAAGAACTCGTGTGAGGTGCAAGCGGACTGCTCGGCTGGCTCAAGTTGTCAGGCGAACGTCTGCCGTCAGGCTCAGGGAGAGATCGACACCGTGCTGCTCGCGATCACGCCAGCCAGCACCACGCTGGGCATCGGCGGGCTGCGCTTCTTGGTGCCGCTCTCCGGGCTGCGTGACGGTGGACAGCAGTTTGAGGTCGGTCTCGTGGCGCCCTCGATCGTCGGGGGCACCGTCACCCGCCAAGGCGCCGCCGTGAACTGCGACGTGCACGTGACCTTTACCCCGGTCGAGCGCGTGCTCGGGTTGTCACCTGACGAGTACTCGGCGGTGACCTCTGGCGGCCGGCTCTCTGCGAGTATCCCCGCGGGAACATACGAGGTGTACGTCCAGGCGCCCAGCTCGCCCGCGCCAAGCGGCTGCGACGTGGTGCCGCGATTGTACCGGCAGGTTGATGTTGGGGCAGGTGTGTTTCAGCTGCCCCTAGAGCTCGGAGAGCCTTCGACCCTGGCGCTCAGCTTCATCGCGCAAGCGCATGACCTGGGTGGCTGGCGCGTCGCCGTGCTCGACTCGCGCTCTGGACGCATGCTGTCACCTGAGCGGACACTTGACTCAGTGATGCTGACCGAAGGCAGTTACGCGCTGGAGCTGCCGTTCAATGAGGTGGCGGGCGAGCCGGTGGCAGGGCAAGAGCTGATTCAGCTCCGGCCGCCTGTCGGCGTGGTCGCGCCGACGCTGATCTGGAAGCGTGAGGGCCTTGAGGTGTTCGCGCCCGGTGAGCTCGGGATGGATCTGAGCCAAGTGAGCTTTGAGATGGGGAGCTACATCGGCTTCGTCGACGGCCCGGACCGCACGCAGCAGGCGGCGACGCTGACCTTCACCTCTATCAAGCTCGACGGCTTGGCGGACGGGGTGCTCGGGTCGTTTAGCGTGTCGACCAGCGCCGACGATTCGGGGGCGTTCGCGATTGAATCGATTCCGCTCGGTACCTATCGGGTCCAGGTGACCCCAGCCGAAGACAGCGGCCTCGGCAGCCGTGAAGTTGAGGTCGCGGTGACCGCCAAGGGGCAGGGCGGCGCCACCATCTTGCTTGAAGCGCGGAGCGCTATCGCGGGTACGGTGTTGTTTGACCAGCCGGGCGCTCCAGCGGTCGCAGGAGCCACAGTGCAGGCAGTTGCCTCGCCCCGCCCTGGCGAGTTTGACGCGTTTCATGCGGCGCTGGGCGAGACACCGTTCGTCCCCCGCGCGACGTCTGGCGTGACCTCACAAGCCGGGACTTTCCGCCTGGATGCAGATCCTGGGACCTACAACATCTCCGTGCGGCCCCCGGCTGGCTCGAATTTGCCCTGGCTGGTGCGGACCAACGTGGTCGTGCCGCTGCAGTCCGGCGGGCTCGGCTCGCTCGAGATCAAGGCACCGGTGTTGCAAAGCGGCCGGGTTCGCTTGAACGACGTCGCGGTCGCAGGCGCCGCGGTCCGCGCTTACGCCTACCTTGGGTCGAGTGGCTACGTGGCTAGTCGTGAAAAGGCGCAGAGCGTCGTCGCCGTGGGTGAAGCCTACACCGACGATGATGGGTTGTTCTTGTTGGCGCTGCCGTCAGAGTAACCGCAGGGGCGAGCCACAGCGCTTGCAGCAAAGTGCAGCGGCGCAGCGCGTTAGTGAGCCAAACTGCGCCTGAAACGCGTGCAACTGCCCATACTTGGCGGCGATCCTGGTTTGAGCTGGCTGGCTCGTGCAGCGCACGCCGAGTCACGGGTGCTCGGAACAATTAAGGATTTCAGCGCGTTAGTGGTGTGCCTTTCCTGGTTGGTGGCGCACGACTGTAATAGTGTACCCATGTGAAATCCCCGTCACGCGACTGTGAGGCAGGCCCTCGTCTTCTAGATCACGAGGTGTCGCCTGCTGAACGCGAGTTGTGCGGCGCCCTGCACGACGTCTCGAACGCGATGACTGTGGTCGTTGGGTGGCTGGAGGCCGCCGAGGCGCAGCTGCCCGATGGACCGGCGCGTGACGCGGTGGCGATCGCACGCACGCACGCTGGTATCGGTCACGCCGTCGCCCGACGAGCTATAGGCGCGGATCCTCCGGTTTCCGCACGGTATGAGATTAATCGTGAGGCCCACAGCGTGGTGCGTGACGCGACGCTGGGCGTGGCGCTCGAGGCGGCCAAGGTTGGGGTTGCGGTTCAGATCGCAGACAACCGCGTCGACAACTGCGCGGTGTGCAGCCCGGTCGCCGTGCAGCAGATCCTCACCAACCTGCTGTTGAACGCCATCGCGTTCTCGCCGGAGGGTGGCCTGGTGAGCGTTGAGGTGTTCGGAGACGGGCAGGAGGTGCTGTTCGTCGTCAGCGACCATGGGTCCGGCATCCCTGAGGAAAGGCGTGCGACCATCTTCGATGGTCAGGGGTCGACGCGCAGCGGTGGCGCAGGCGTGGGCCTCGCGCACTCAGCTCAAATGGCCCGTCATCACGGCGGCGTGCTCGCCTTGGGCGCGAGCCCGTGTGGCGCGAGGTTCGAGCTGCGCTGGCCTGGGGGTGAGGTGCGCTCCGCGACCCGACAGCGCAGCATCCCCTCAGCCTCGCTGGCTGGGCGTAGCATCCTAGTGGTGGAAGATGATCCGGCCATCGTCTCGCTATTGGAGATCGCTCTGGAGAGCCGAGGCGCGCGCGTCGTGGCGGCACACTCGGCGGCCGAGCTCGAGCACGTGGTCGCGCTTCAACGCTATGACGCGGCGCTGGTTGATCTGTCTCCCATCGGGGCGGATCCAGCGGGCTGGGTTCAACGCATCAAGGCAGACCGGCCTCAGCTGCCGCTGGTCATGATCACAGGGACGGCGTTCGCGGTGCCCGGGCTCAACGCGGAGGTAGCGCTGACCTGGGTCCGCAAGCCCTTCGAGGTGCACGAGGTGCTCGACGCGCTGACCGCTAACGAGTAGTCGCCGCGCGTGCTGGGCAGCCTGCTGCGGAGCGCTTCGCTGGTGAGGCTGGCGGTGCCTCCCAAAGCGTTGGCGATTAGGCCGCGCGGCGGCGTTGGAGCCCAGCGATTCCGCCTTGGCTCCAACTTCGCTTGACAAAGTTTTTTCTCCGCCTAACTTCCGGCCTCCCAAGAGCAGCCCAGGTTGCTCAACGGCACCCGCGAAGGTGGCGGAATTGGCAGACGCGCTAGCTTGAGGTGCTAGTGGGGTAAATCTCGTGGGGGTTCAAGTCCCCCCCTTCGCACGATGTTCTCTGGGTGCGGTCGCCAGCCGAGCAGGCCGACCCACGGGTCCTCGACCCGTCGACCCTGGTCCGCAGCGCGTCGACGTGGCTGCGCGCGCGCCGACGCTCAACCCCCCTGGGCAGCCGCTGTGTGCTGAAGCGGGGTGCGTCGCGGCGCCGCGTTGGGATATGGTGCGGACCCGCCGCTCGGGCTCTCTGCTCGGGCCGCGCGGTACGGCTCACGTCGAACTCGGCGTCCGCTGAAACCCACCCAAACCAAAGGTTCGACTCATGAGCGGCCACTCCAAATGGGCCACGATTAAGCGCAAGAAGGGCGCGAAGGACGCAGCTCGCGGCAAGCTGTTTACCAAATTGAACCGTGAGGTCGCCATCGCCGCCCGCATAGGGGGCGGTGACGAGGCCGCCAACCCGCGCCTGCGCAAGGCTATCCTCACGGCAAAGTCGCAGGGTGTCCCAGCGGACGGCATTCAGCGCGCCATCAACCGCGGCACCGGCGAGGTAGAGGGCGCGGTGTACGAGGAGCTGGTCTACGAGGGCACGGGCCCTGGCGGCACGCTGTTCATGGTCGAGGGCGCGACTGATAACCGAAACCGCACGGCACCGGAGCTGCGCAAGCTGTTCGAGCGTCACAACGGTCAGATGGGTCAGAGCGGCACCGCGGGCTGGGCCTTCGACCACCTGGGCAGCATCGTCCTCGATAAGGCAAAGCTGAGCGAGGAGCAGCTGATGGAGCTCGCCGTTGAGGCCGGGGCTGAAGACTACCGCGACGAGGGCGACGTCTGGGTGATCTACACGCCGATCGTCGATCTAGACACCGTCACCTCGGCGCTTGAGGCCGCCAAGGTGGAGGTGCGTGAGTCGTCGTTGGTCTACCTGGCCAAGAACAAAAAGCCCGTCGAAGGCCGCGACGCTGAGGTGTGCCTGAACCTGTTCGAGGCGCTCGACGATCACGATGACGTTCAGAACGTGTACGCAGACTTTGACATTTCTGATGCGGAAATGGCACGGATCGCCGGCGACGACTAGCGAAGCCGCCTGTCACAGCGCGGCGCGGGCCACCCCGCGCTGCGGCATCAGGTGCCGGGCAGGCGGAACACCACCCCCGAAAAATAGGTGAACACCGCGTGGCTGATCAGCACGGGGGCTAGTCGGCCTAGGCGCGCAGCGGCGAAGCTCCAAACCAGGCCGCAGCCCAGCGCTGCCGCGGGGAGAAACGGGTTGAGGCCGAGCGGCTCAACCCGGGTCGGCCACATCGCGGGCAGGATGGCGGCGGTGTAGAGCAGCGCCGTGGCCAGCCAGGCGCGGCGCACGCCGAGGAGGCGCTCAAGTTGGGTCATCACCAGGCCGCGCCAGGTCAGCTCCTCCAACATCGCGATCACCAGGACCGCCAGGGTGAAGGCGATGCTGCTCTGGATCACCTTTGCGTCGCCGACCTGGGTCATGATGCGCATCACCCACACCCGCTCGATGGCCTGGGCGGGCAATACGCCCTCGCGCACTGCCCAACCTGCGCCGACCAACAGCAGCCCCATCAAGCCGCCCAGGCCGACGTCACCCCAGCGCGGGGCCAGGCGCTCAGCGAGCACGCCTTGTTCCCACATGTCACGCGCCGCGATCAGTGAGAACACCAGGTAGGGCAGGCCCAGCCCCGCGTACATGGTCCAGCTCCCGGCGAACTGTTCCTGGAGGAAATAAAAATGGCTGGCGCCAACGACCAGAACGACGACGATGAGTAAAGGCATGAGGTGACGAGGGGCGCTGGGTTTGAGAGGGGGTGCTGGGTGCCCGGCGCTGCGCTCGGGCCTGCCAGCGCCGCGTTTGGCGCGCTGGCTAGTCTGCCCGGCTGGCGTCGGTGCTCAGCAGCCGGGCGAGCAGCCAGTCTAAGATGCGATCGGCGAGCTCGAGCTTGGGGAGCTGGGGTAAGGGCTGGGCGTCCGTCGCGCCGACCAGGCAGGCGATGTTGTCCGACTTGCCGAAGCTGTCTTGGGCGTGGTTGGCCACGACTAGGTCAACGCGCTTTTTGTTCAGCTTGGCGCGGGCCAGCGCTAGCATCTGCTCGGCGCTGGCGGTCTCGACCGCGAAGGCTACCAGCACCGGGCGCTTGCCCGTCCGAGCCGCGCCGATCTCCGCGATGATGTCTGGGTTTTGCGTGAGCTCAAGCTTCAACCCGCCGGCGCCGCGCTTGAGCTTGCTCACAGATGTTTCCGTAGGGCGATAGTCACCGACGGCGGCACACATCACCAAGGCGTCGGCGTGGCTGAGATCGGCGCCGAGGGCCTGCCAGATTGCGTCGCGCATTTCAGCGGCGCTGCGCACGTCTACCCGGCGCACGCCGTGGGGGGTCTCGAGCGCTACCGGGCCGCTGACCAGCGTCACTTGAGCGCCGCGCTGCGCCGCGCGCTCGGCCAGCGCAAAGCCCATTTTCCCTGTGGAGCGGTTGCTGATGAAGCGCACCGGGTCGACGTCTTCTACGCTGGGTCCAGCGCTGATCACGATTTGCTTGCCCTCTAGGGCGTCGCGCGACAGCTCCGCCAAGATCGCGGCGTGGACCGACTCAGGCTCTGCCATACGGCCCGTGCCGTGTTCCCCCGAGGCAACCTCACCGCGCTCTGGTCCGACGAAGCGCGCGCGCAGGTCGCCCTCCAGCGTGCGCACGTTGCGCTTGGTCGCCGGGTGCGCCCACATGCTAGGGTGCATGGCAGGCACCAGCAGCGTCGGGCACTCGGCGCACAACAGCGTCGCGCTGAGCAGGTCATCGGCGCGCCCTTGAGCGAAGCGCGCTAGGGCATCTGCCGTGGTGGGCATTACCACCAGCAAATCGCTGTCCGCTGCTAGCTCGACGTGGAGCTCGCCGCCCAGGGTGGGATCGAACATATCGTCCAGCACCGCGTTGCCCGTGATCCCGGCGAAGGTCGCCGGGCCGACGAACTGCTTGGACGAGCGGGTCATCACGACCTGGACATCGACCCCGTCCTTGACCAGCAAGCGCGCCAAGAGCACGGCCTTGTAGGCCGCGATGCTGCCGGTGACGCCGAGGGTGATCCGCCGGCCTTGCAGGCGGGCGCTCAAGGTGGGAGGGCCCGGGTCCGGGTCGCCGGCGTCCGGGGCACTAGCAGGGCTGAGGGGAGGCGCGCTGTCGGACATCGCGGCAACCCTACTTTCCTCTGCGGTTCTCGGCAATCGCGGGGCGCTGTCAGCCAAATCCCAGCAGGCGCCCAGCTTGGTACACCAGCAGGCTGCACACGTACGCTAGGACCGTCATGTAGCCGAACATGAACACTGGCCAGCGCCAGGTGTTGGTCTCGCGGCGGACCACGGCCAGGGTGCTCATGCACTGGCAAGCCAGGGCAAAGAACACCAGCAGGGACATCCCAACCAGCGGGGTGTAGGCGGGCTTGCCCTGTTTAGTTTCTGTGCGGATTTTTTCGCGGAGTGGCAGCGCCTCGTCATCCGTCTCGCCCACGCCGTAGACCAGCGCCATGGTCGAGACGAACACCTCCCGCGCGGCGAAGGAGCCGATCAGACCTACGCCGATCTTCCAGTCAAAGCCGAGGGGCTCGATGGCAGGCTCAATGGCCTTGCCCACCCGGCCGCCGTAGCTGCGCTCAAGGGCCTGGGCTTGGTGAGTGGCGGCGTCGACGTTGGGAGGTGCGTCACCCGCGCGTGGGAAGTAAAGCAGCGCCCAGAGCGCGATGGTGCAGACCAGGATCACCGTCCCCGCTTCCTTGAGGAACGCCATGGAGCGCTCCAGCATCGAGCGCGCGATGCTGCGCAGGTTAGGGAAGCGATAAGGAGGGAGCTCCAAGATCAGCGGGATGCGGCGCACCTTCACCGTCGTCCTGCCCAGCACCGCCGCGGCGCCGAGGGTCATGCTCATCGCGAACACGTACATGAAGACCATCAACAGGCCCTGCACGGGTAGGAAGCCAAAGACGCGGCTCGGCGGAAACAGCGCGCCGATGATCAGCGTGTACACCGGGAGCCGCGCGGAGCAGGTCATCAGCGGGATCACCAGCATGGTGAGCAAGCGGTCCTTTTGTCGCTCCATGGTGCGGGTCGCCATGATCGCCGGCACCGCGCAGGCGAAGCCGCTCAGCATGGGGACGAAGGCGCGGCCGTGCAGGCCTAGGCTCTTCATGATGCGGTCCATCAGGTAGGCGACGCGCGCCATGTAGCCGGTGTCTTCGAGCAAGCCGATGAACAAGAAAAGCAGCAGAATTTGCGGCAGAAACACGATCACGTTGCCAACGCCGCCGATCACGCCCTGGGTCACCAGATCGCGCAGCACCGAGTCGGCGAAGCTGCTGGTCACCAACTGCTGTAGCCACCCGATCAGCGACTCGATTGCGCCGATGGCCGGATCTGCCCAGGCGAACAGGCTCTGGAAGACCAGCAGCATGACGCTGATGAACGCGACGAAGCCGAAGACCGGGTGCAGCAAGACGCGGTCGATACGCTCCGAGAGCTTGCGCTTGGGTGTGTGGCGATCACGCTCGCCGCTGATCCGCTCGGCAATGCTATCGAGGTAAGTGTAGCGAGCCTGTGCGATCTCCAAGTCAATATCAAGCTCTGGGTGCTGCGCGGTCAGCTCGAGGCAGCGCGCGCGCAGCGCCTGTGGGACGCCTTCGAGCTCGTCATCGGCTTCGATGCTGGTGAGCGCCCACATGCCAAGCGCCGCGCGTCGCGCGTCTTGATCCACCGCCGCCACAGGCACCTGCCATTTGAGCCAGGTTTGTGGCAGCTCTGCACCCAGCTGCACCGCGAGATCCAGCAGCTCGGCGCCATACGCTGGGGTGGCTCGGCGCGGGAGGACTGGGGCCGTCAGCGCGCTCTCGATGGCCTCTTTCAGCTGCTTTGTGCCCTCACCCTTGCGGGCGTTGGTGCCTACGCAGACCAGGCCAAGCTCCTCGCTCAGCTTATCCAGGGGGATTTTATCTTCCACCTCATCCAGCATGTTGACCGCGACCAGCATGGGCAGCCTGAGCTCGATCAGCTGCAGCACCAGGTACAGGTTGCGCGTCAACTGCCCGGCGTCGACGACCACGACGACCAGGTCGGGGGCGGGATCTCCCGCGACGCCTAGCACACTGGACAGCGCGATCTGCTCTTCGCTCGAGCGCGCGCTGAGCGAGTAAGTGCCAGGCACGTCGACCAACGTGGCGGAGCCTTCCCTTAGCTTTAGCCGGGTCTCCCGGCGTTCGATGGTCACGCCTGGGTAGTTACCGACCCGCGCGCGCTGTCCGCTCAGCCCGTTGAACAGGCTGGTCTTGCCGACGTTGGGGTTGCCGATCAGGATGACCAGCGGCTCCCTCTGCCCGGCGACTCGCGCGTGCTGGTCGGGTCTCGGTTGAGACTCGACCGCCTGGGAGGTCAAGCGGCGCTTCCTTGCTCAAGCGCCAGCCCGAGGGTCGCGGGAGCGCTCGGGCTAGCTTGGCGCTGCAGCTCTGACTCACGCACAACTGAGACTGACCTCGCTTCCGCACGGCGAATTGACAGGCTACAGCCGCGCACCAAAATCTCGAACGGATCTCCCATGGGCGCGACGCGCTTTACCTCGACTGGGGTGCCGGGCACTAGGCCAAGCTCAAGTAACCGGCGGCGGAAGGCGCGCTCGCCGGCCACGTCTTGGATGCGCAGGCGTTCGCCGATTTGGGCAGTGTCGAGGGTCATAGCGTTCGGGCGGAGTGAGGGGGGGCGCCAGCGGTTAATCCGCGGAGATGCTAGCGCAGGTTCCACGTGAAGGGGCTCAGCTGAGCCGTGACAAAGCATCCTCTGGCTGAAGATGAATTTCAAATTCAATCAGAGTGGGCCCGCTCACCGGGCCAGGCCGGTTCTGCATTCATCAGGGATAACAATAGGTTAGGCTGTAACGGAGGGCGCCATCAAGTCCGCGGGCGTGTTGGCATCGCGCCGCTGGCCTGTAGACTGCCCGGGTGGCGTTACCGGCAACCATCCATCGCGTCCAAGTCAGCCTGTCCGACGTGGACCGCGGTGTGTACGAAGAGCTGGAGCTGCGTCTGGCTCGGCACCCGTCAGAGAGCATGCGCTACTTGCTCAGCCGCTTGCTCGCCTATTGCTTGAGCTACGAGCAGGGCATCGAGTTCGCCAAGGGCGGGCTCTCTAGCTCCGACGAGCCGCCTATATCCGTATGGGATATGACGGGGGCGCGCCAGGCCTGGATCGACGTGGGCTCACCCTCCGCAGAGCGCCTGCACAAGGCTTCAAAGGCCACGCCGCGGGTCGCGCTCTACAGCCACGTCGCGCTGCCGCTGCTCAGGCGCGAGGCCGCGTCGCGGGCCATCCACCGCGTTGAAGCCATCGCGGTCTGGACGCTTGACCCCGCTTTCCTCACGGAGCTAGAGCCGCTGATCGAGCGCAACACCCAGCTTGAATTGGTGCGCTCCTCAGGTCAGCTGTACCTGACCATCGCTGGGCGGGTGCTCGAGAGCGCCGTCGCTGAGACGTCGCTCATCGATCCCGAGCAGGGCTAACTCCCAGCGCGTGCTTTCACGCCGTGCGCCTCCACAGCGCCGGCTTCGGGATCGGCAGGCGTCCTGACGGTGAAGATGCCGGATCTCGGGGGTGGGGGGCCTGGCGCCGACCGTCACTGAAAGCCGAAGTCTGCGTCGCTGCAGCCAGCAGCCGAGAAGAACGCCAACGAGACGTTGGCCTCGTTGTAGGAGCCGACCTCTCCGCCGAAGCCAAAGCCGTGGGACCCACGCACAGAGAGGGCGACGCTGCAAGTTGGCCGTAGCTCTAGCCCGGCCCAGATCGGCAGGTGGAGGCCCAGCCCTGTCGGCGCGGTGCCGAAGTTCGGCTCCGCCTCGGCGGTATCGACATGGAGAATATTGAACTCGAAGCCAGAGCCGAGCAGGGCTGCTCCGTACACGAAGGGCAGCCGTCCGCCGAAGCGTATGGGGACGTGGTAGCCGCTCACCGAACCTTCGACCTTGGTTCCGCCCGGTAAGCAATCGGTGGAGGAGTATGAGCAGGCTGGCGCTTCGATCGGCAGATCGCCGCTGGTCCAGCTGAAGCCGAACGACACCCAATAGTTGACCAGCGCGATAGGGATCTCCACCCCAAACCCGCGCATGCTGTCTGGATACACCAAGACCTCGTCGTAGTCGTCGTCCTCTAGCTTAAAATCCGCGAACTGGTACACGTGGTAGTTCGCGGCGATGCCGATCCCCGCGGAGGCGGCGGGCGCGCGGTTGTACCAATAGTTTGGGCGTAGCCTACCCTGGACGTCCTTTGGAATACCTGGCTTCAGCTGCACGCGGTGCTCGGCTGCGCTGCAGCCGTCGGCCTCCATGCGCACCTGATGCTCTCCCGGGGTGGTGTCGTAGGCGACGAACTGCAAGATCCCAGGGGCGCCTGGCGCGAGGGGGTTGAACACCCGCACCTCCTCGGCGGCGGGGATCAGCTCGCCATCGACCCAGACCTTGAGGCCGTCCTGTAAGCCGAGCGGCTCCGCCATCGTCATCAGGCCGCAGCTCACGCGCACCAGCATGCGGGTCGGCTGGGTGGCCTGGGTGCCGCTAGCCTTGACCGCGACGCACTGGTCGCCGGCTGGCTGTGTGCCGGGCGGACATGCCAGCGCGCCCGGAGTGGCCGCTGGGCTTGGCTCCGAGAGCTCAGCCATGGCGATGCGCAGCAGCGCGCCGCAGTTCGCTGGGGGCTCAAGGTCTTGCCGCGTGGAACTGGCGCACGCCGCGACGTCGCCGTCGGTGCTGAGGGTCTCACGGCTGCGGGACGCGAGCCCGCCAGCACCTGCGCCGAGCGCCGACACCTCGGCTCCGGCGGAGCTGGCCGCGCCCGCGCTGAACTCGAACGCCCCGACGGTGAGCCCGGTCACCACGTGGGTCGCCTTGGCGCAGTCGCCCTCGAGGGCGGAGGTCGCGATGAATGGCTGATCACTGTCGTATTGGCCGACCACGTTCATCGCGACGTTGAGCTGACCAGCGCGCTGGAGCTTGCCCTCCAGCTTGGCGGCGCCGACGGGCAAGTTGGCGTAGAGTTCGTCCTCGTCTTGGATCACGACCCGCTCGGTCTTGCGCGTCGTGGGGGCGTAGCCGTACGCGCCGGGGGCGTGGCAGCGTGGGAGGATTTCCATCTCGCAGCCCGAGTACTTGACCACCACGGTGCCGCGCTGGGCGAGCACCTCCAACGCAGCACGATCCGCCGCTGACCACTCAACGATCAGCGGCCGCAGCTGGCTGGCTTTTACCTTGCACTTGGTCTGGCCTGCAGCTGGGACGTATTCGGGGGGCTGGGCAGAGACGGGATCCGTCGGGCCCAGCAACCCACACGCGGTGGTCGACGAGGCGAGCGCCGCGCCGAGCAGCAGTGGAGTGAGACGAAGAAGACCGGTGCGCATCGCGCTTGACCGGGTAGTGGAGCGGGCTCGATGCGTCAAGATGGGCGGCGGTGTTCAGCATGAGCCGTGCGGAAATGAATGTCCTGGCAGCACAAAATGCGAGCGGGCCGCTGCCATGAACAGCGACCCGCCAACACAGCTAGCCAGCCTCAGCCTAGCGCCGTCGGCGACGGCCCGCAGCCGCCGCCAGCAAGCCGAGACCGACCAGCAGGGGAGGGAGCTCATCGCGGCTTTGGCCAGGCGCCGTCCGGCAATTGCAGCCGCCACCCTCCAGGGAGTACCCGTCGTCTGGGCTGGCGCCCGCGGCGCCTGAGGCTCCGCCGACTCCGCCGGTGCCAGCGCCTCCGCCTGTGCCAGCGCTCCCAGCGGTGCCCGCCGCTCCGCCGGTGCCAGCGGTTCCGCCGGTGCCAGCGCTTCCACCCGTGCCGTCGTCGCACTGGCCAATGGTTTGGTCAGTCGAGGTGCACAGCTCTCCCTCGGGGCACCCGTTGCCTCCGGAGCCGCGGCAGCCGTCGATGCACACCCCGGCGTCGCCGCAGACCCTGCCGCTAGTGGCGTCGCCGCACTCGCTGTCGTCCACGCAGCCGTCGTCGCTCCCGTCCAGCGGATCTCGTTCACCGGCGTCCACCTGACCGTTCTGGTTGGTGTCCTCGATGCCGTCGGCGACGCCGCCCTTGTCGGTGTCAGCCGTCAGGATCCCGGTCCGGGTGGCGCCGGCATCGGCGTCGGCTGTGCAGGTGTCACCCGAGTTGTCCGTCGCCGGATCATCGCATGCGTTGCCTGCCTCGGTTCCGTCACGCAGCCCGTCGCCGTCCGAGTCGATATCCAGGATGTTGAAGCTGCCGTCGCCGTCGTGATCGTCGCCGGGGTTGGGTTCGTCGCCATCCAACAGGCCGTCGTCGTCGCTGTCAGCGTCGTTCGGGTTCGACCCAAGCGTCGTCTCGAGCTCGTCGCCTAAGCCGTCGTTGTCTGTGTCGACGACGCCCGAATCGTCGCCGCCATTGCCGCCGGTTGGGTCCGTCTCGCTGCCGTCGACGACGCCGTTGCGGTTTGCGTCCTCCGAACCATCGCTCGCCCCGCCGTCGTCCGTATCCGCGTCGAGGGGTGAGGTCTTGGTTGCACCTGAATCCGAGTCAGCGATGCAGTGGTTCCGTGATGTGTCCGTATCCGCGTCGTCGCATATGAAGCCCATTTCCAGACCATCTGGAAGCGCGTCGTCGTCGCTGTCCACGTCGAGCACGTTGAGCAACCCATCACGATCGCTGTCTACGCTCGGGTTTGGCTCTCTGCCGTCCGGGACGCCATCGTCGTCGGTGTCGGCGTCGGTGGGGTCGGAGCCTAGGCTGATTTCGAGGGCGTCGCTGAGCCCGTCTGCGTCGGTATCGATGACGCTGGCGTCGTCGCCGCCGTTACCAGCGGTCGGGTCCTGTTCACCGGTGTCGACGGCCCCGTTCAAGTTCGCGTCTTCGGAGCCGTCGGTGGCGCCGCCGAAGTCGGTGTCGGGGTTGAGCGCGCTGGTCTTGGTGGCCGGATCCGCGTCCGCTACGCAGGGTACGGACGCCGCGTCCGTATCGGGGTCGCTGCAGTCCTTTGCGGCTTCGGTGCCGTCGAGCAGGCCGTCGTTGTCGCTGTCCGGGTCTAGGGGGTTGCTCAGGCCGTCGCCGTCCGAGTCCTGGGCGGGGTTCGGCTCTTGGCCGTCGAGCAGCCCGTCGTCGTCGGTGTCTGCGTCGTTGGGATCGGTCCCGAGGGTTAGCTCCAGCGCGTCGCTCAGGCCGTCGCCGTCGGTGTCGGTTGGCGTTACGTCATCCCCGCCGTTGCCGACCATGGGGTTGGTTTCGCCGCTATCCACCGCGCCGTTGAGGTTGGGGTCCTCGTCGCCGTCACTGACCGAGCCGCCGTCTGAGTCCTTGACCAGCGAGTACGATGTGGTGCTGTTGTCTGCATCCGCGCGGCAAGCGCCAGCTGCGGCGTCGGTGTCGGGGTGGCTGCAGTCGTTGCCGATCTCGGTGCCGTCGAACAGGCCGTCGTTGTCGCTGTCTGCGTCCAAGATGTTGATCAGGCCGTCGCCATCGGTGTCATCTGATGGGTTGGCCTCGTCACCGTCCAGGACGCCGTCGTCGTCGGTGTCGGCGTCGTTCGGATCCGAGTGCAGGGTGACCTCGAGGGCGTCCGGCAGGCCGTCGTTGTCCGAGTCGATGGGTGGCGTCAAGGAGTCGTCCGCGCCCTCACCCGCGATCGGGTTGAGCTCTCCGGCGTCCAGCACGCCGTTCAGGTTGGTGTCCTCCGCGCCGTCGTTCACGCCACCGGCGTCGGTGTCCGCGTTCAGCGGATCGGTTACAGTCGCTCCACTGTCGCCGTCTGGGATGCAGCGCATCGCGCTGAGGTCGGTGTCCGGCAGGCTGCAGTCGTTGCCGACCTCGGTGCCGTCGAACAACCCGTCGTTGTCGCTGTCTGGGTCGAGGGCGTTGATCAGGCCGTCGCCGTCGGTGTCCTGATCAAAATCGGGCTCGTCCCCGTCCTCGATCCCGTCGTCGTCGCTGTCGGCGTCGGTTGGGTCGGTGCCGATTCGGTCTTCGATGACGTCGATGATGCCGTCGCCATCGGTGTCGGCGCAGCCGGTGTCGAGGGCGCCGTCGCAGTCCTCGTCGAGGCTGTTTCCGCAAACTTCAACGCCAGGCGTCCCAGGGGTCGCGCCGCAGGTCGTGGTCAGGTTGTCTGCGCTGCAGACCGTGCTGCCCGCGGCCTCGCAGACCCCGAGGCCGCTGGTGCAAGCGTCGCCCAGGGTCGGGAAGTCCTCGTCGCTGGAGCCGTCGCAGTCGTTGTCGATGCCGTCGCAGAGCTCTGCGCTGGGGGTGCCGGGGGTGGCGTCGCACACCTCGGCGTTCGCCTGGCAAATGAACACGCCTGTTGCGGAGCACGCGCCGACGCCCACGCTGCAGGCGCTGCCCGTGTTGAAGTCCTCGTCGCTAGAGCCGTCACAGTCGTTGTCCAGGCCGTCGCAGAGCTCAGCCGACGGCGCGTTGGGCACCGCGTCGCACACTGCGTCGAGGCCGTCGCAGGCGACCACGCCGGGCGCGTTGCACTCGCCGACGCCGTTGCTGCAGGCGTCTCCGAGGGTGGTGAAGGTCTGGTCAGCGGAGCCGTCGCAGTCGTTGTCGAGCCCGTCGCAGATCTCAGTGGTTGGAGTCCCTGCGGTCGCGGAACAGACGGTGACGTTCGGGCCCGCGCACACGTTGGTGCCTGAAGCGGCACACTCGCCGACGCCGACCGAACAAGCTGCGCCGAAGTTCGCGCACTCGGGGATGACGATGGTCAGGAAGCAGGTACCCGTCGAGTTGACGGAGTCAGTGAAGTTGACCTGAGTGATGAAGGTCTTGCCCGCGTCGGCAGGCGCCGCGGTGTAGTTCACCGTGACCGCGAAGGGAGACGCCTGGGTGGCCGGCGCAGCAGGAGTGGTCGTCGCGCCTGGGGGCAAGCCGACTAGGCTGAGCGCTAGGGCAGTGCTGCCGCTGCCCGTGACAGCTTGGCTGAAGGGGACCCCCACGTTGGCCGTGTAGATGCCAGTGCCCGCGCAGACTGGAGGCGGCGGGAGCACCATTTCCACGATCAAATCCAGCTGACTACTGCTGGTCGCGCCGGCATGGCTGGACTCACCCACGATGTGGACGACGTACTGTTGACCCACGACCGCGTTGGTTACGTCCCAAGTGAGCTGGCAGCCGCCGGCGACCGTCGAGACGGTCGGTCGTGCGCCACCCAGCGGGACGCTGGGCACGGAGTTCGTGAAGCCGACCTCGGCGTCCGTCGCCAAGCGGCAGGTCACCGCGTCGCCGTCGGGGTCGAAGAACGGGAAGGTGTAGGTGCGCGTGTTGCCGACTTGCATCTGGACGATGGCTGGAGACGACGTCACCGGACCCCCGGTGTTGCCACCACCGAGGGAGACCTCGGTCTCCACGCGGAAAGCAGCGTTGGCGCCATTTTGCAGACCACCGACCCGGCAGCAGCTCGTGAAGAACGCAGTATACGTCCCCGCTGCCGCGTAGGTGTGCGTGGCCACATAGCGGAGGACGACATAGGAGTTTCCTCCTGCGTCGGTTCCGGTGCCAATTTGGGTGCCGAGCACGGTGCCGTTGTTTGCGCCATCACCGAACTGAAGGAAGGTTCCGTCTGGTAGGGTGGAGCGCCACGCCGTGGTCACCGTAAACTCTACGGTGAGGGGCGCGTTGACGACGTCGGGCACCTTCCAGCTGATGGTCCCGTAGCGAAAGTGGCTGGCGGCGGCCGGGGCTGAGTAGGCGAAGCCGACCAGCATCACCGCCAACACGAGCACAGACTTGAACCAGCCGCGCAGCCTGCTGGCTCCGGACCTGCCGAAAATGGTGCTTCTCATCCCTCGTCGCTCCTCAAGGCTCGAGCCGTTCGCTGATTCCGAACGGCAAAAATTGCCTGGCTGACAGCCTGCGCCCCGCGAGTGGATTACCACTGCCAGTCTGCTCGTGCGGCTAACGCACTGAGCGGTGATACCTCGCGAGACAAAACCATTCAAGTGTCCATCTCGCCGCAGGGTGGCGGATTTGGCCACCCTGGTACTTTGAGGCGCAATTCACGCCTCGGTTGCGTTTCCGAGCGGCTTTGAATCGACCGCGACGCTGGCGAGATAGCTCGCTTCCGAGCGGGCTCCTCTGCCGCCCCCACGGTGAATCAGCAGCGGCCCAGGGCCGGAGCGCCGCCCAGCGCCCCGAGGACCGCGGCGGCGCGCCCAAGTGCTGCAGGGACACGTGTCACCTAAGCTCGTGCCCAGCTTCGCGCTGCCGAACCAAGCAAGATGCGGAGAGCCTGGGCACGTCACGCCGCCGGGGCCGACTTCCCCAACCGCGCAGAGCGCGGCATCGCTGGGGCTGAGTACCAGGATCTTTTTCTATCGACGTCCGCGAGGAACACTGCGACCCTTGGAGGGCTGTTGTGAATCAGAACCCCTATCAGTCGCCGCCACAGTATCCCATGCCGCAGCATCACCACCCCATCGGGGTGTGGCGCTGCAACATGTGCGGGTACATGGGTCAGCCTCGATACACCTCGAAGGTTTCGACGGGCGGCTGGGTGGTGTTCGTGCTGCTGCTGATCTTCACCTGCATCTTCTGCTGGATTGGACTGCTCATCAAGGACACGCGCCAGCAGTGTCCGCAGTGCTTCGCTCAGTATTGAGGAGCTTAGGTGAATTTCCGTGAAGATTTGCGCGAGGGACTGATCGCCATTCTGAAGAGTGAGCGGCGCAAGGCTGGCTCGACCTGGGACCTAGAGCAAGTGTGCTTCGCGTTCTGCAGCTACCGCGGCCGAATGATCCCGCCGTGTCGGCGTGAGGTGCGATCGACGGCATGGTCTCACGCCTGCGGCGGGCGGAGGCCGCTGCCTCACAGCTGCCGGCATTGAAGCTGCGCGCGTGCCGATCGATGTCGCGTTCACTGACGAGCACGGCCGACCCGCGGGTGAAGAGCACCAAGCTGAGCAGCTTCGCTCAGCACTTCGCCGCGCGGGTGTCCCCCGCCACCAATCGCACGACGACGGGCCCCATCGCTCAAGGCTTCGTGCTCACGGTCTGCGAGCCGGCCTCGACACTCTGGCGCTCGCAGACGGTAGAACAGAGGATGGGGTGCGCGGCCGCACCGGGCTGGACGTACAGCGCCATGGTGGCCAGGTACGGTCGCCAAGCGGGCAGCGCCGCGGATCTGGACCTTGGCTGGTACCACCTGCTCGGGGAAGCGATCCTCGAGCTTGCACAAGCTGATGATGTAGACGAAACTCCGCAGCCTCAAAAGACCAAGTTGGACCGCATCTTGGCCGCTGAAACACCAGGCCCCTTGGCGGAATGGCAGACGCCGGGGATTTAAAATCCCTTGCCTTCACGGGCGTCCCGGTTCGAGTCCGGGAGGGGCCACCCAAGACGCCGCGCTGACCTCGAAGCAGCGCCGCCCGAGGAGTACTCCGCGCGGATCTTGTTTTGGGGGGTGGGTTTGCTACACGCGGCGCAGGGTGCGCTCGGGGCCCACTTCGACGACGCCGCCCGGGAGCTTGCGCCGGGTCTGGTGGACGAGCTTGTCGCCCAGCAGCCCGGCGCTCAGCACTAGCTCGCGCTCTTCCCAGCCTTCGCCGAGCGACGGCGCGGGGCGCCACTCACCGAGCCCTGCGGGCAGCGGCTCGCGCTCGCGTCGCTTGCTCTCCATTTGAGTGAGCAGGCTGATGGCGATGGACACGCCCAGCGGCAGCGCCAGCCACAGGTACATCACGCGGCTCTTCGCGCCGTCAGTTGGCCAGCTGATCCATGGCCTTGGCGAGCTGGATGTCGCGCTGGGTGATGCCGCCGGCGTCGTGGCTGGTCAGCTCGACGCTGACGCGGTTGTAGACGTTCTGCCACTCTGGGTGGTGGTTCATGCGCTCCGCGATCAGCGCGACTTGAGTCATCCAGCCAAAGGCCGCGACGAAGTCTTTGAACTTGAACTGCTTGCAGATGCGGTCCGCGCGCCGCTCCCAGCTGCCCAAGTCTTTGAGCGCGGTGCTCAGCTCGCCTTCAGTCATGGGGGTCGCCGCCATCGGCGTAGCGTACACCAAACAAACCGTTGAGGCGCGGCGCGCAGACCACTGAAGCTGAGCGTGCTATGTGGCCAGCCGTGGAAGCAGACGTGTGCATCGTCGGCCTGGGTACAGCGGGCGCAGCGGCAGCTGCGCAGTGCGCCAAGCGCGGATTGAAGGTGATCGGGCTGGAGCGTCGCTCCCTAGAGCAGGCTGGCGCGCGCTGGGTCAACGGCGTTCCGCGCTCAGCCTTTGATCGCTCAGGGATCCCCAGGCCAGTGGCGCCCGAGCTGCGAGGTGAGGCCGGTGTCTTTCACCTGGTGGCGGGCTGGGGCCCTGAGCGCCTGAGCCTGTACGATGACGAAGTCCTGGAGGTGGACATGCGCCACCTGGTCGCGCGCCTGCAAGATACCGCGCGGCAGCATGGCGCTCAGCTGCGCGCTGACGTGCAGGTGACTGGCCTCGAGCGCGCCGTAGGCGGCCAAGCTGCCGCGCTCGAGACCAGCGCCGGCCCGCTCGCCGCTCGCTATTATGTAGACGCCTCAGGGCTCAGCGGCGCCGGGCTCTTGCCAGGCACTGCGCTGCCCGCCGGTGATCTGTGCGCGGCTGCTCAACAGGTGCACGCCGTCGTCGATTTGGACGCGGCGCAGCGCTTCTTTAGATCGCACCACGCAGCGCCCGAGGACGCGCTGTGCTTCACCGGGCTCGCCGGCGGCTACTCGATCCTGAACGTGCGGCTGCACTGTCAGGGCGGCGCCGCGCCGGAGGTGGGCATCCTGACGGGGACGCTGCCGTCACTCGGGTTTCCTTCGGGAAAGCAACTCCTGGACAGCTTCGTGGCGGAGCACAGCTGGATCGGCGACAAGCTGTTCGGCGCCGCCCGCGCCATCCCGCTGCGCGCGCCAGCTAAGGCGTTAGTTCACGGCAACGTCGCTGGCATCGGCGACTCAGTCAGCCAGGTGTTCGCGGCCCACGGCTCGGGGATCGGCGTCCAGCTTGAGTCTTCTAAGCTGCTGGCTGAGGCCATCGCCGCAGGCGATTTGCAGCGCTACTCTGCGGCTTGGCACGCGCAGTTCGGCGCCACGTTCCGCGTGTACGACTGGTTTCGCCGCTTCAGCCAGACGTTGAGCGACCAGGAGCTGCGGCGCTTGCTCGGCTCTGGCTTGCTAGACGCCAACAGCGTGCTCAGCGGGCTGCGCCAAGAGCTGCCCGCTGCGACCGGTATACTTTCCGTGAAGAAAATAGCGCGCCTGGCCAGGCAGCCCTGGCTGCTGGGGCGGGCGGCGTCGGTGGCGCTGAGTGAGCTGCGCGCGCGCCGCGCGGCTGTGAGATAGAGCGGCTGTAGCTGAGCGCGGCTGCAAATTGAGCGCGCTGTGGCGCCTAGATTGACGCGCCGACGGAGGTCTCCGCCGGCCGCGGTGGATTGACCGCCAGGGCCCCAAAGCGCGCATACAGCGCCGGGACCACGAACATGTTCAGGGCGGTGGATGTGAACAGCCCGCACAGGATCACCACGGCCATCGGGGCCTGGATCTCGCTGCCAGGCTCGCCGCCGGACAAAGCCAACGGCACCAGGCCGAGCCCCGCGGCGAGGGCGGTCATCAGGATCGGGACCAAGCGCTCCTCTGCGCCGCGCCGCACCGCAAGCGCCACGTCTGCCACACCCTCGTGCTGCACTAGGTGGCGGATATGTGAGACCAGCATGATGCCATTCCGCGTGGCAATGCCGAAGAGCGTGATAAAGCCCACGAGCGACGCGACCGAAAGCACGCCACCCTCCAAGTACACGCCGGCGGCGCCGCCGATCAAGGCCAGAGGTAGGTTCGCCATCACCAGCAAGGCGTCTCGACTTGAGTCAAACGCTGTGTACAGCAGCATGAACATGCCAACCAAACTCAGAAAGCTAAGCAACGCGAGCAGGCGCGTCGCCTCCGCCGCGCTCTCGAACTGACCGCCATAGTCCACCTGATAGCCTTGGGGCAGGCGAACCGACTCAGTCACTTTCGCGCGGATATCGTTGACCACGCTCACCACATCGCGGCCGGCTGTATTGCAGCTGACCACCAGCTTGCGCTGCACGTTCTCGCGCCCGATCTCACTTGGGCCCCGGTCACGATAGACGTCCGCGAGCGCGCGTAGTGGCACCTCAGCGCCGGTTGGTGACGTCAGGCGTAACTCGCGCAAGTCGTCGAGAGATTGCACGCGATCGGGCTGGGTGCGCAACACAAGATCGACCACCGCGTGGCCGTCGAGGACTTGGGACACTTCGTGGAGTCCGCTACCAACTTCTAGCGCCTCAGCGACGTCGCGAATTCGAAGTCCATATCGGGCGATCGCCTTGCGGTCGAAGCGTACACGGATAAACGGGATGTCCGACTGCTGTTCGCGGGTCACGTCCACCGCTCCGGGGACCGTTCGGACAACGGCTTCGACCTCGGCTCCGATGCGGCGAAGTTCCGTGAGGTCGTCACCTAGGACCTTGACCGCTACGCTCGCCCGCGTCCCTGACAGCATGTGATCGATGCGGTGAGAGATGGGCTGGCCGATGGTGATGTTCATGCCGGCCAGCATGCCGAAGTCCTTGCGCAGGGCGTCCAGGAACTCGTCGCGGGTGCGGTCGGACAGGCGAAGGGCGACGTCGAGCTCTGCGGCGTGGGTGCCCTGGGCATGTTCGTCCATCTCCGCGCGTCCGGTGCGGCGAGCGACGGAGATCACCTCGGGATGGCGCAATAGGATCGCTTCGACGCGGGCGCCCATGGCGTCGGACTCTTCCAGCGATGTCCCAGGCATGGTCACTGCTGCGATGGTGAGCGCTCCCTCTCGGAACTCGGGCAAGAACGAGCGCCCCGCCAGGGAGAGGGCGGTGACGGCGATGCCTAGCAGGACGAATGAGCACGTCGCTACGCTACGCCAGTGGTGGAGCGCGGTGCTCAGCAGTGGGCGGTAGCGGCGCTTTAGCCAGACGACCAGCCGCGGCTCGTGGGCCTTCATCACCGCCTTCGAGCCCGGTAACAGGAACGAACACAGCACTGGCGTGAGCGTCACCGCTACCAAAAGGGAAGCGGTGAGCGACACCACGTACGCGATGCCTAAGGGCTGGAGCAGCCGGCCCTCCACCCCCGACAAGAAGAACAATGGAAGGAACACCAGCGCGACCACTAGGGTCGCGAACACGATGCTGCTGCGGATCTCACGGCTCGCTGCCAGCACGATGGGTAGGGTTGCCAGGCGCTCTTCCACGGGCAGCAGCGCGTTCTGGCGCAGCCGCCGGATGACGTTCTCGACGTCGATCACCGCGTCGTCGACCAGCTCGCCGACGGCGATGGCCATGCCGCCCAGGGTCATGGTGTTCAGGGTCGCGCCGAAGAGTGAGAGCACCATGACCGCTGCCACCAGGGAGAGCGGGATGGCGATGATGGTGATGACGCTCGCGCGTCCGCTGGCTAAGAACAGCATGACGACTAGGAGCACTAGCAGCACCCCATCGCGCAGGGCTGCCACGACGTTGTGGATCGCCGCCTCGATGAAGTCAGCCTGTCGGAAGACGTTGGTCTCGACCTTGATTCCGGGAGGAGTCGAGGCTTCCAGCTCCGCCAGCTCGCGGTTGATGCGTTCGGTCAGCTCCAGGGTATTGGTGTCAGGCTGCTTCTGGATGCCGACGATCACCGCGGATTTGCCGCCGTACGAGCCCTCGCCACGGCGGGGAGCCGCCCCCACTCGCACCTCGCCCAGCTGTCTCAACAAAATGGGGACATCACCGCGCATGGCGACCAGCGTCTCGCCGATGTCTTCGAGGGTGCGCACGCGGCCGACGCCGTGTACCAGGTACTCTTGGCCGCCTTCGTTAATAAACCCGGCGGAGACGCTGGTGTTGGTGTCCTCCAGCGCTCGGATCACTTGCCCTGTCGTGATGCCGTGGGAGACGAGACGCTCTGGTTGCAACGCCACCTCGAACTGGCGCCGCTCACCGCCGGTGACGATGACCTGAGACACCCCAGGTACCGCTAGCAGTCGCCTGCGCAGGGTGAAATCTGCGAAGGTCCGAGCGTCCATTGAGCTCGCGCCATCAGACGTTACCGCGAGGAATAACACCTCGCCCATCACTGAGGAGATCGGGGCCAGGACGGGCGTTTCGACGTCAGACGGCAGGCTGTCGCGCACTAGCTGCAGCTTCTCGGCGACGATCTGGCGCGCACGGAACGCGTCGGCTCCCCACTCGAACTCGGCGTAGACTACGGAGATCCCGACGCCTGTGGTTGAGCGCACCCTTCGAATCCCCGGGGCGCCATTCAGCGATGTTTCGATGGGGAAGGTCACCCGCGTTTCAAGCTCTTCTGGAGCCATGCCGTGGGCCTCGGTGAGGACCGTGACGGTCGGCGCCGTAAGATCGGGGAAGACGTCGACGGGCATCTTGGCGCTGGTCAGCGCGCCCCAGACAAGCATCACCAGCGCGGCTATCAGGACCAGGCCGCGGTGGCGGAGCGACCAGCGAAGGATGGAGTCGATCATATTACGCTCAGTGCGCGTGTCCGTGGGCTGGCACGGCACCGCTGGACGCAGCAAGTTTGACGGACCAGGCGCCAACGGTGACGATATGCTCCCCTGCGGATACGCCAGAGAGCACTTCGTGAAAGCCTCGCTCGCTGACCCCGAGGCGCAGCACGCGCCGCTCGAACGCCTCGCCCTCACGCTGAACGAAGGCCACCGGCGTGCCGCTGTCGTCGACGATCGCCGACGCAGGCACCGTCACCACGCTCCGCGGCTCGCCTAGACTCAGGTTCGCGTGCCCCGAAGTGCCCACCGCGTAGCGGGCATCGGCGTTGTCGACGGCAAACAGCACCGACAGGGTTCGGCTGACCGGGTCAATACGTTGGCCGCGGTTCACAAAGGCCTCTTCGCTCAGCTCCAAGGGCTTGTGCTCCGTTGAGGTCCAGAAGGTCGCGCCTGCGGGGGTGGTCAGCTGGCCCGCGTCGATCTCGGGCACCCGCACGTCAAGCCAAAGCTGGGTCACGTCGGTGACTCGAAACAGCGCGGCTCCAGCTTCCACGAACGCGCCGGGCGCGACGAGCACTTCGGTGATCGTTCCGGCGATGGGGGAGGGGAGCTGGATGGTGCCTTCACCCCGACCGCCTGCCCGCTGAATGCGCCGAAACTGTCCGAAGCGTTTCTGCGCGGCATAAAACGCGGCCTTCGCAGATTTCGCGTTGTGCGCAGCTTCCTCCAGGCGCCGCTCGGACACGACCCCGTCGCGCTTCAGGGCTTCCATTCGCTTACGCTCTCTGTCTGCGAGGTCGCGCTGCAAGCGGGCGCTGGTGACTGCTAGCTGGAGCGAAGCGGTATCCGCGGCGTCCAGCCGGGGCGCCATGTAGGCGAGCTTGTCGTTGACGGCCACTTGCTGGCCGGGCCTTGGAGGGGTCAGGTCGTTTAGGGTCAATCTGCCTGCCACTGGCGCAGTCACGACAACTTCGCCGTCGGATCGGGGACCGAGAGTGGCCATGGCGGAGATGGATCTGCGGAGCGGCCTGACGGCGGCCTCTGCGGTACCAAACGGAATCGGCCATTGCTGCTCCTTCAGGAACACGATCTTGCCTGGCGCCTCGGCCTCCTCCGGTGTGCCCTTTTTTGCCAGTGAATCATTCTCGAACACCGTCACCTCGCCGAGATCGTGATCGGCGCTGAAGCCGTCCCCACGCACCTCGAAACGCAACTTGACCTTCCCCGCCTTGCGCGGAAGCGCTACCGGACGGAAAATTCCGGGCACGCTAGGTGCCTTGCTCTCAAAGCGCTCTTCGCCGCTCGTACCAACCAGCACGACCGTGACGCTGCCCGCCTCTAGCGGCTGAAACCCGCTGAGCCGCGTCACGTGGGCTGCGCAGGGCGACTCCTCACCCACCACCAAAGTCGGGAGCTCCACGAACAGCTCACTCTCCGCGGTCCAGTGAGTGAACGCCAGAGCGGGGCGCTGCGCTTCCTCAGCGGCGTGCTCGGTGTGGGGATGATCGTGGCAGGCGGATGCCAGCGCAGCGAGCAGCAGTAGGAGGCGTTTCATTGTTCAATCACTCCAGCCAGACGCAGCAGGCGTACGTGGGCGCGGCGCGCCGCGAGATCCATGTCAAGGGCGGTCATTTGATCTTCAGCGGCCCCGCGGTAGGCATCGAGCAGCTCGAGCAGCCCGAGTTCACCCGCCTCGTAGCCGCGCTCGGCCATGCGCAGCAGGTCGCGATTTTGCTTCGTTGATTTCGTGCGGAAAGTGACCGCCACGCTTCTTAGCTTGAGCGCTTCCGCGCGCGCTGCTTCGAGATCGTGGCGCGCGGCGCTCTGCTTTAGCTCGCGCGTACCCTGTGTGACGGCGGCTTCGCCCCGCGCGCTGCGCGCGTAGCCAGCGGACTGGTTCCAGAGCGGTAGGGTGAGGGCAGCGCCAAGAACGAAACCGTCCGTCCTCCCGGCCTCGCCCAAGTCAGTGCCTTTCCAGCCGAGGTCCAGCCTCAGATCGGGCACCCACCAGCGCGACGCGGCCTTCTGCTCTAGGGTTGCCGCGTGGAGTTGGAGTCGCAGAGCCTGCAGGTCCTGGCGATTTGCGAGTCCGGCTTGCAGCCTCGCTGATGGCTGTGGCTTGGGCGGTAGCAGCAGCCCCACCAGGCTTTGAGGCAACGGAACGCCCAGCACCGTCCGAAGCTCAGCCCGCTTGCGCGCGTCCGCCGCTACAGCGGCCTGCAGTTTGGCGTCAGCCAAGGTGTCTTCGCGGCCGAGCCGTGTGCGATCGTACTGCGCTGCCTCTCCGCGTCGCTCGCGCCGCGCGACCACCTCCAGCGCGGCGCCAATCCGCTGCTTCCAATCTCGCAGCGCGCCGACCTGATCACGGCTGTGCACCGCGACGAAGAATTTTTCTCTGACTTCTGCCGCGATGGTCACATGGAGCGCTCGACCCTTGCCTTGCACGGCTTTGGCGCGCGCCTCCGCTGCTTGGGCTCGTAGAGACCGCCGACCGGCGATATCCAGCTGCTGGCTCAGCACCACGTAGTCGTCGCGGGTCCCTCGGGGTCCGAAGGTCTGCTCGCGTGTGAAAGAGAGCTCCGGGTTGGGCCAAGCGCCTTCGGTTTCGGCTCGGCCGCGCTCGATTTCCTCCGCTCCTTTGAGGACCTGCGCCAGTGCTTTGCGTTGCAGCGCTAGGCGGATGGCGTCCGCCTCACTCAGAGCTGGAGCTGATTCCGCACGGACAGCTGCGCCTGTGAGGCAGGTGCACACCGCAAAAAGCAGACCGGCAATCGGTTTTTTGATCCTGACAAAGCGACTAACCAAAGACGTCATGCGCTCATCCCGTTAGAAGAGAGATCAAGGATTCGGCTGCGTGGTGCACCTGGTGGGACGCCAGCAGTGGCGCCAACAGCGCCGCGGCCGTCCCGAGGGCGAGTCCACGTGGCAAGCGCGGGCAGCCGGCTTCCGCCAGCAGGTTCCGAACCCGTCGTTCGAGGGCACTGCCGTTGAAGCTGACCGCGAGCCCGCCGAGCTTGTGGGTTGCGGTCGACTCGCGCAGGCGCGCCAGCTTAAGCAACACCTCGGCGACCAACACTCGATCACCAACGCGTTCCCCCGCGGCTTCGTCGCAGGCCTGCTCAGCAGCCAGCTCAAGCTCTTGGCGCAGCCAGCAACGAATGCTGGGTAAGTGCAGCACGCCGAATGACCTCGCGATGAGCTGAAACAGGGCATCTCGTCGCCTGATGTGCTCGACCTCGTGAGCGAGAAGTACCGCTCGCTCAGCCGAGGTGAGACCGTTCCACAGCGCTCGTGAGAACAGGACCGTCGGCTTCCACAGGCCCACGGTGAGGCACAGCGGAAGTGACGACTCCACAAGGCTAACCCGAGAGTCAGCGGCTTGTGGCTGGCTGGTCAACGTGAGCGCCAGGGCCAGACGTCGTCCACGCTGCAGGCGCTGCAGCGCGTAGCCCATGCGTCCGAGCAGTATCAACGCGGAAACAGTCAGCGCGACTACTACCCAGGCCTCGAGTTCCGCGTGAGGCTGATGCAGGAAGCAGAGGTGGATGTGCCCGTCGTCATGCACTCCGCAGTGGTCGACCCCCGTGAACAGCGAGACCAGGGACGGAAGCATCACCGCCAGCAAGAGCGCGACGCCCAATGCAGCCGGCGCAGCCGACAGCGCGAACAACGCCCGATAGCGTGGGACCGCCGGCCATGACTCGAGCCAGCGCCGCCCCATCACCGCGAGCGCCGCGGCCACCAGGGCAGCCACGAGCGCCGCTAACCAGGCGGCAGCGCCCCAGAGCGCCAGTTCGTGCCAAGCCGTCATTCGGAGGTCCCGTCGCGCTTCCGCCTGGCAGCTACGAGTGCTTCAAGCTGCTCCAGGTGCGCCGGACCCGCGCGCTCGGTTAGGTCGATGAACGCGGCGGCGATCATCGCGCCCTCACGGGTCATCAGATCGCCGACTAGGGCGTCCAGTAGGTTGCGGTGGAACTCTTGGCGCCCCAGGCGGGCGTGGTAGATGTGAGCGTGGCTGACCTTGTCGCGGCGCAGCAAGCCCTTCTCATACAGCCGCTTGAGCGTCGACTGGATCGTGCTTAGGGTGATTCCGCGAGGTTTTCCGATGGCTCGGTGCACCGCTTTGGCGTCATCCGGGCCGTCGCTCCAGATGCGCTCCATGACCGCCAACTCAAGTTCGCCAAGCGGCTGCGCAACGCGTTCCTCAGACACGGCGCGCAGCATACTGACTAAAAGCCGACTGGCAATCGGTTTTAGGTTTTGTAGCGCTCAACGGCCGCTTGCCAGGCCCTTTGTGGCTGGTATCGACGCATGGCTAGAGTTCCGTTTCGCGTCGCATCGCCCCAAACAGCACCGGCAAGACGATCAGCGTGGCCAAGGTGGAGGTGATCATGCCGCCGATCACCACCGTGGCCAGGGGCCGCTGCACCTCTGCGCCCACGCCGGTGCTGAGCGCCATGGGTAAGAACCCAATGGCCGCCACGGCGCCGGTCATCAGCACTGGTCGCAGCCGCGTCTCCGCGCCCCGGACGATGGCCTCGCGCAGGCCCACGCCTCGGTCGAGGAGCTGCCGGATGCGCGAGACCAGCACCATGTCGCCTAGCACCGCGATGCCAGACAACGCGATGAAGCCCACCCAGGCCGAGATCGAGAACGGCAAGCCACGTAGCCACAGCGCCAGCACGCCGCCGACCACTCCAAACGGCACGCCTAGGAACACCCGCGCGGCGTCCAGGGCGCGGCCGTAGGTGAAGTAGAGCAGCCCGAACACCACCAGCAGGGTGAGGGGCACGATGATCAACAACCGGCGCTCGGCGCGCTGCAGGTGCTCGAACTGTCCGCCGAGGTCGTACGAGTAGCCTTCCGGGAGCGTGATCTTGTCCATGGCCTGGCTGACGTCGGCGACGAAGCTCCCGAGGTCGCGCCCGCGCACGTTGGCCAGGATCACCACGCGCCGCTTGCTCCACTCGCGCTGGATCGTCGATGGCCCCTCGGCGACGCTGATCTTAGCCAGCGTGCCCAGGCGCACTTGCGCGCCCGTATCCGTCCGGATCAGCAGGTTACGGATCCCCTCAAGGGCGGCCGAGCTGGGGTCCTCCACCCGGAGCACCAGATCAAAGCGCCGCTGCCCTTCCGAGACCTCACCCACCTTGCGCCGGCCTAGGGACTCGACCAGGCCTAGGACCGCTGAGACGGGGACGCCGTAGCGCCCGGCTGCCTCGCGATCTACCTCGACCAGCAGCATGGCCTGCCCGGTGAGCTGCTCCACGCTGACGTCAGCGGCGTCTGGGATCTCAGCCACCGCGCGCCGGATGACCTCGGCGCTGCTCTGCAGCTGCTCAAAGTCGTCGCCGTACAGCTTGATGCCCACGTCTGAGCGGATCCCGGCGGTCATCTCGTTGACCCGCATCTCGATGGGCTGGGTGAACACGCTCTTCATCCCGGGCAGGCCCTCGAGGGCCTTGGCGAACTCAGCCACCAGGGCGGCTTGGGTGCTGGCGCGCCGCCATTGTTTACGCGGGGTCAGCGTGATGAAGACGTCTGACAGCTCGAGGCCCATGGGATCGGTGGCGACCTCCGCCGTGCCGGTGCGTGTCCAGATGTTGTCAATTTCTTCAGGGAATTGCGCCTTGAGCAGCTGTTCGATGCGGGTCCCGTAGCGCACCGACTCGTCCAGGGAGACCCCGGCGATCCTGACGGTGTTGATCACGACGCTCTGCTCTTGTAGGCGCGGAACGAACTCAGAGCCGAGGTGGGTCGCCGGGTAAGACGCCAACCCGACCGCGAGCGCTGCGACGCTGAGCACCAACGTGGGCCTGGCCAGGGCCCGGTCGAGCAGGCTCCGATAGCGACGCTTCAGCCACAGCACCAGCCGGTTCTCTTGCACGCGCCGGCCGCTGCTGAGGGCGTAGCTCGCCAGCACCGGCGTCAGCGTCATGGACAGGATGGCGGAGCCGAGCAGCGCAAAGATCACGGTGAGCGCCATGGGACGAAAGAGCTTGCCCTCCACCCCCTCGAGCAAGAGCACTGGGACGTACACCATGGCGATGATCAGCTCACCGAACAGCGTCGGGCGCCGCACCTCCAGCGTAGCGTCGCGGATCGTGTCACGGACGTCGCTGCCCTCAGGCGCTTCCGCGAGGCGCCGTGAAGCGTTCTCGACTACGATCACGGAGCTGTCCACCACCAAGCCGAAGTCGATGGCGCCCAGGCTCATCAGGCTGCCCACGATGCCGAAGCGCAGCATGGCGTTGAACGCGAACAGCATGGACATCGGGATGGCCAGGGCGACGATCAGCCCGGCGCGCACGTTGCCCAAGAACACCAGCAGCACCGCGATCACCAGCAGCGCACCCTCCAAGAGGTTGTTGCGCACGGTGTCGAGGACGTGGTCGATCAGATCGGTTCGGCTGTACACTGGCTTGATGGTGGTGCCTTGCGGAAGAGAACGAGCGGCGTGCTCAACCCGGGCCTCTAGGCGCTGCGTCAGCTCTCGGCTGTTCTCACCCATCAGCATGAAGCCGAGCCCCAGCACGACCTCGCCTTCGCCGTTGGCGGTGGCCGCGCCGCGCCGGATCTCGTGGCCGAGGCGCACGTCTGCCACGTCGCTGACGTGGATGGGCACGCCGCCCACGTTGGCCACCACCATCTGCGCGATGTCCTCGAGCCCGCTGACTAGGCCTTGGCCTTGCACCAAGTAAGCTTCGCCAGCGCTGTCGAAGCTGCCGCCGCCGACGTTGCGGTTGCCCTCCCGCAGCACCCGCGCGACGTCGTCCAGGGTCAGGCTGTGCTTGACCAGCGCGGCGGGATCAACGACCACGTGGTACTGCTTTTCGAAGCCGCCCCAGGTGTTGATCTCAGCCACCCCAGGCACTTGCAACAGCTGCGGGCGGATCACCCAGTGGTGCAGCGTCCTCAGCTCTTCGGGGGAGAGCGTGTCGCTCTCGATGATGTACTGGAACACCTCGCCTAGCCCGGTGGAGACAGGGCCGAGGGTCGGGCGCTCCACGCCGCTAGGCAGATCGACGCTGAGTAGGCGCTCGCTCACCACCTGGCGCGCGCGATAGATCTCGGCTCCGTCGTTGAACGTAGCGGTTACCTGCGAGAACCCAAATTTTGAGATCGAGCGGACGTTCTCCAGGCCGGGCACCCCCGCCACCGCTTGCTCGACGCTGAACGTGATTTGCCGCTCGACCTCGAGGGGCGACAGCGCCGGCGCGGTGGTGTTGATCTGCACCTGCACCGGGGTGGTGTCCGGGAAGGCATCAAAGGTCATGCGGCTGAAGCTGGCGACGCCAGCCACCAGCCACAGCGCCGCCACCAGCAACACGATCGGGCGATGCCGTAGGGAGAGCTCAACGACGCGATTGAGCATCAGCCGCCGCCTGTGGGTGAGACCTCGCAGCACCCGGCTCCAAGGCTGCCTGGCATGACCTCGGTGCGGAGCAACACGGCGCCGTCGGTCACCACCAGATCACCCGCGGTGAGCCGACCCTCGACCTGCACGGAGCCGCCCGCCGCGTGCTGGCCCGCGCCGCCCCGCCGCACCACCACACGCGGCGCGAAGGTGGCGGGGGCGATGCGCACGAAGACCACCTCTCGATCGCCGACCCGTTGCACGGCCGCCCGCGGCACGGCCAGCATGGGCTGAGGTCGCGTGACGTTGATCCGCGCGGTGACGAACAAGTTGGCGCGTAGGGCGCCGGTTGGGTTGGGGAGCTCGGCGCGAGCGGTCACCGTGCGCGTGCGCGGGTCGACCTCAGGCGAAATCCAGGTGAGATCACCAGCCGCCTGTTCGCCGCCTGGCTGTCCGCCGCCCGCCCCGCTGCTCAGCGTCACGCGCTGGCCTAGGGCCAGCCTGCTCGCGTCGGCCTCGGGCACCGCGCACAGCAGCCACATGCTGCTGATGTCCGCCACGCTGGCCAGGGACGTCTCGTCCGTCGCCAGCAGGCCAACGACCCCCGCGCGGCTGACCACGGTGCCGCTGATGGGCGAGGTGAGGGTGAAGTGGCCCGAGGCGCCTGAGCGCGAGGCCCCGGTCATGTTTACGGTCACCTCGGTCGCCCGGAGGTCGCCTTGGGCGCCGCTGACCTCTTGCTCGGCCAACTCGACGTCGCGCTCAGCGACCAGGCCCTGACGCTGCAGCTCCAGCTGCCGCTTCAAGTTGGCCTTGGCGGTCTTCACGCGGCCACGCGCGCGCTGCAGCTGGCCTTGAGCCTGCCCCACTTCAGTGCTCTGCACGTCGAACAGCGCCTGGCCGGGCTTGACCTGCTGCCCCAGCTTGACCCGAACCCGGCGCACGACCCCTGGCACCACCGCGCGGATGTCAGCGAGCTTGTCCTGGTTGTAGGCCAGCTGCGCGTTGCAGTCGATGTGCTGGGCGGCCTCGATGCTTCGAGCGCTTACCGTACGGATCCCAGCGGCCGCCTCGTGGCCGGGGTCGCGCAGACGGACCACGCGAGCTTCGATGGCGTTCACCTCGGCCCCTGGAGGCGGCTTTTGAGGGTTGCACTCAGGGCACACCGACTCCGGGAACCCGTGCTCTGGGCACCAGTCCCCGGCGGCCTTGTATCGCGCGACCAGGCTCGGGTTGCACGCCGTACACTTCGACTCGGGCAGCGCGTGCTCGACGCACCAGTCGGCCGCGGGGGCGTCTGTAGCTGCGGCGACCTCGGGCGCCTTGGAGCCCGGATGACAGATCGGACAAAACGACTCGGGGAAGCCGTGGCTGTCGCACCAGTCGCCCTTGGCCTTGAACACCGCCGCGAGCGCCGGGTTGCACTTGGGGCACACGGCGGCGGCCACGCCGTGTTCGCACAGCGCGTTTCCCTGAGGTGATGCGATGCTCCCCGCACTCTGCGGCGCGCTGGCCAGCGCCGCGCCGCCCAGGGGTGCGTCGGTCGCAGGCTTCGCCTCGCAACCCGTGAGCAGCGCGAGCAACAGGCCCAGCAGCAGCAGCGCGGGCAGGGTCGACTTGCTGCTCATCGGGGCGCTGCCTCGGATTTCGCCGGCCGCTCGATCTTGAGCTTGGGGTTGCAAGCCAGGCACTGGGACTCGGGCAGGGCGTGCTGTGCGCACCAGTCCCCGGTGGCTTTGAACGCTGGCACCAGCGCCGGGTTGCAGCGCGTGCACATCGACTCCGGGACTTGGTGCTCGCCGCACCAGTCTTCGTGGCTGCCGGGCTTTGCCGACTCGGGGGCGTGGGTGGCGGGCTGCCCTTCAGCGGTCGGGGTGGACTGTTTGCCTTTGCAAGCGGAGCACAACAGGCAAGCTGAGATCAGGAACGCGGCGTTACGGTTAAGAAATTTCATTGGGGCACCTCCCCGCGCGCTGGCGGGCAAGTCACACCGTGCAGGTGTGAACTGACAAACGGAACTTGGAGCGCTGGGCGTGAGCCACGGCGCGAGCCTCGGGGTGTGATCGGCGCAGCGAGTGCGCGGAGACAACCCATCGACGCGTCCGCTGGAGGCGGACCCCGAGCGAGACGCGGTGTTGGTGTGTCGCGATCTGGTGCGCGGCGCTGCCGCAGCCCAAGCTGAGCAGGGCCTAGGCGGCGCGGCGCGGCGGGCGGAACACGTCGCCGCGGACCCCGATGACCGAGCGCTCGAAGCCTTGCCTGTTTATTACCTCACGGTAACTTAGGACGAGGGGCGGAGGCTGCCCCGCGCTGGCCAGCGCGAACAGGCTCGCGGAGCAGTCGCAGTTTGGGCAGTCAGCTGGGCAATCCCCTAACGGGGCGCCGGTGGAGCTCCAGGCTGAGTCCGCAGCGGCCTCAGGCTCGTGCTCGCACGGAGCGTCAGCGGTTTCGCCAGCGCACGGCCCATCGGCGCCCTCGCCAACGCCTGCGTCACAAGGGCACGTGGCGGCGCAGCTCCCGGCTTGCAGCGGAGCGCTGAGCGCATGTCCCAGCCCGAAGACCAGGCACAACGCGAGCACCATGCAACGCGCGAGCATGCCGTAGAGGCTCTGGAGGTGCGTCGCGGCGTGCATCCGGCGGCAAAACTAGCACGCTCTGGCCGGCGCTGCCCACCGCTTTGCTGCGCGCCTTCCAGGCTGCCAGAGCCTGGGCGGTGCCGTATGAGCGCGAAGAGCCAGCGCTCCATGGTCGCCGAGGCTTCGGCGCCGTACGCCTCGCGGTCACAATCTGCGCTCTTGGCTCAACTCGCGAGACGTGGCCGACAGGCTTTGGTAAATTGCCGGCATGCGTCTTGAATTGAGCTTTCTTTCTGCGGTCGTTGGTCTTGGTCTCAGCAGCGTGGTGGCCTCCGCCCAGGCCCAGACCTGTGATCCGCCGAAGATCCTGTTCGTCATGGACGCCTCGTCGTCGATGAATCAGGCCACCACCGGGGGCGGCACCAAGTGGCAGGCCGTGCAGAGCGCGGCCCAGGCGGTGTTCGCGGCTCACGGCGGAGCGGCCCAATATGGCTTGATGACCTTCCCGGGAGCGGCCGGAGGCTGCGCGGTGGGGGACGTCACCGTGCCCATGGGCGCGGGCACTGGGCCCAGCATCGAGAGCAGCCTAAACTCCTTCGTGATCCCCGCGGATAACGCGACCCCAGCCGGCCAGACGCTGGTCAAGGCGTCTCAGCTAGCCGAGCTGCCGGACTACGTGATCTTCATGACCGACGGCTGGCAGTTCTGCGACATCGACACCAGCGGCGCGCCGGTGTGCGCTACCCAGAGCGACTGCACGCTGATGGGCGTGTCTACTTGCCCCAGCTGCAACTCGTGTACTGGCTCTGGCAGCGATCCGGCGTGCAGCGGCCAAAACGCGGACGGCTGCTACTGCGTGCGCAAATGGCCGGTGCGTGGCGTCGAGGCGCTGGTCAACGCAGGCGTCACGCCGTTCGTGGTGGGCTTCGGCTCCTCGACGGACATCGTGACCCTGAACGAGGCGGGCTACGCCAGCGGCATGGCGCCGACCGGGTGCGATCCCAAGAGCACGAGCCCCAGCTGTTATTTCCAGGCGACCAGCCCGAGCGATCTGACCATGGCGCTGGACAGCATCGTCGCCAGCTTGGTGACCGAGACCTGCACAGGTCCGTGCGGAATTGAAGGCGAGCACAAGTGCACCGCTACAGGCTGGACCGCGTGTGACGCGCCCGCCACTGTCGCCTGCACCACCGAGTGCGGCACTGGCACCCAGACCTGTGAGAACGACGTGCTGTCCGAGTGCGAGCCCGGCTGCGGTGCGGGTGGCGCAGGTGGCGCGGGCGGCGCGGGGAGCGGTGGCGGCGCTGGAGCGAGCAGCGGCGGTAGCGGCGGTACGAGCAGCGGCGGCGCGAGCAGCGGAGCGGCCGGCGGCGTGGGCGGCGACGGCTCGGGCGTGGGCGGCGGCGCAGGCACTGGCTCTGGGGTCGCTGGCAGCGGCGGCAGCGCGGGCAGCGCGGGCGCGGCGGGGAGCGCTGGCGGCGGGGGCGAGGAAGACGTGGGCGACGACGGCGCCTGTGGCTGCCGCACTCCATCTCCCGGCGGAAATAATACGAGCGCCGGGCTGTTGTTCGCGCTGGGCGCGCTGCTGGTCGGGCGGCGTCGGCGTCAGCGCCGCTAGCTCGTCGGAGCTTTGAATGCCCTTGTTTTCTAGGGTCTCAGGCGCGTCCCCTCGAAACAGCTGCGCGCGCCTGAAAGCCGGGTAGGATCCGCCCCATGTCGAAGCAGAAAGCCGCCGCCAAGCCGTCGGCGCAGCGGGCGAGCAAGGTGACCAAGTTGGGAGCGCAAGGCAAGACCGTACGGCATCATGGGCAGCCCGCTGACGGCGGCACCTCTGACAGCAGCGCCGCTGACGGCAGCGCCGCTGACACCTCTGACGGCAGCGCCGCTGACAGCAGCGCCGCAGAGCTCGCAGCGCTGGCAGCTGAGATCAAGTACCACGAGGCTCAGTATCGAGCCGGCGAGCCTGAGATCACCGACGCGGCGTTCGACGAGCTGTTCGAGCAGTATCAGATCCTCGCGGATGAGCTTGGGCTGAGCGGCGAACAGCGCTTGGACGCCAAGCCGGGCAGCGATCACGCTGACGGCTTCGAAGAGGTCGTGCACAAGGTGCCGATGCTCTCTTTAGAGAAGCTCTCGTCAGCGCGCCGCGACAGCAAAGGTGACGCCATCTCCGTCGACGAGCAGCTGAGGAGCTGGGTCCAGCGCCGGCGCCAAGACTTGGAGCTGCCGGACGAGGCGCCGCTGCGCTTGATCGTTGAGCCGAAGATCGATGGCATCTCGGTGTCGCTCCACTACGCCGGGGGCAAGCTCAAGCGCGCGGTGACGCGTGGGGACGGCCGCAAGGGCGACGACATCACCAGGCAAGTGGTGCAGGCCGGGGCGGCACCCAAGCTGCTGCCTGGCGTAAAGGGCAGCATTGAAATCCGTGGGGAAATTTATTGGCCCCGCGCCGCGTTCAACGCCTACAACGCGAAGTTGAGCGCGGAGGGCCAGCCGACGATTATGAACCCGCGCAACGGCTGCGCTGGGCTGATGAAGCGTAAGGATCCAGCGGGTCTGGAGGGGGTGGGGATCCGCGCGTTTCTATACCAGCTAGTGCCGGGCGGTAGCGGCGTCAGCCCGAGCACGCAGCAGGGCGTGCTGAAGTGGCTGGATGGCCTGGGCGCGCACGTGTACCTCGACGCGATCCGCGTCACGGACGACCCTGAGCAGGTGCTGGCCTTCTGTCGCGAGTTCGGCGCGGGGCGCGCGGAGCTTGAGTACGAGATCGACGGCATGGTGATCAAGATCGATGAGCTGCGCCTCCACGATCGCTTGACCGGCACCGGCCACCACCCCCACTGGGGGGTCGCTTATAAATTCCCTCCGGAAAGAAAGGCGACGCGGCTGCTGGGCATCACCGTGCAGGTCGGCAAATCTGGCAAGCTGACGCCGGTGGCTGAGCTCGAGCCGGTGCTGGTCGCAGGCACCACCGTCTCTCGTGCTTCGCTGCACAACTTCGTGGAGCTAGAGCGCAAGGACGTGCGCGTGGGCGATCTGGTGCTGGTCGAGAAGGCCGGCGAGATCATCCCGCAGGTGGTGGCGGTGGATCTCACCCAGCGCCCAAGACACACTGAGCGCTTCGCGCGCCCCACCGCGTGCCCGGCCTGCGCCGCCGAGATCATCGCCGAAGAGATCTTTTTATACTGCGCCAACCCCAGTTGCCCCGCGCAGATCACCGAGCGGCTGCGCTTCTTCGCCAGCCGCCAGGCCATGGACATCGACGGCCTGGGGGCCGCGCTGGTGGTCCAGTTGGTGGAGCGCCTGGGGATCAGCTCGCCCGAGGAGTTGTTCGAGCTCACCCAAGACAAGCTCGGCTCCCTGGAACGCATGGGCAAAAAGAGCGCTGAAAATCTGCTAGCAGGGCTTGAGCGCGCGAAGCAGCGCGGCCTGTCGCGGGTGCTGACGGCGCTGGCCATCCGCCACGTGGGCACCACCACCGCTGAAGATCTAGCGAACTATTTCGGCAGCGTGGACGCGCTGCTGGCCTTTGCCGCGAGGTACTGCGCCGAGGACCCAGAGGCGATCCAGCTGCTCGCGCCGGACAAGGGCAGCGGCGCCATCGAGGGCCTGGCGCGCAAGAGCGCTGACGTGATCTTCCATGAGCTGAACTCCGCTGGCGTGCGGCGCGTGCTAGCTGGGCTCGCGGCGGCGGGCGTGCTGATGGTGCAGCCCCAAGGGCAACACCAGGCGGTCGAAGGCGTGGCTAACAAGACGTTTGTGTTGACCGGCACGCTCCCAAACCTCAGCCGCGGCGACGCCGCTGAGAAGATCAAGCGCGCGGGGGGCAAGGTGTCGGGCTCGGTGTCAAAGAAGACCGATTTCGTGGTCGTCGGCAGCGACGCGGGCAGCAAGCTTGAGAAGGCCACCAAGCTCGGCCTGAGCATCTTGGATGAGGCGCAGCTGCTCACGCTGCTGGGGGAACCATGAGCGACCCAAGCCTCGAGCCGCCGCGCTCGGGCCGTGGCTAGCATTCTGGATCGCCGGGCTCGCACTCCAAGACTACCAGCAGGTAGCGGCCGCTGGGTGCCGCCCCTCCACCCGCAAAACTGTCGACGCTTAGGTAGTAGCTGCCCGCTGCGAGCTGGGTTTGTAGGGCGCGGTCGTTGCGCTGTAAACAGGCGTCGCCGTGGGGAAGCGTGAGCAGGTGCAGATCCGCGTCAACGCCAGGGTCGCTCAGCAAGAGCACGCGCAGGGCGGTGTCGCGCTCGAGCTGCAAGCGATAGTAGATCTCTGGACCAGACTCATCTTGGCTCGCGCCGCAGCCTGGGTAGCTGTGGATGAGCGAGGCGCCCTGGGTGGTGTCGCCGCTGTGGGTGAAGGGCAGCCGGTCGATCTCGATGGGCGCCGCGACCGAGCCGGTCCCCGAGTAGCCTTTGGGCGTGGGGTCCGCCGCCGCTTGGCCGTCGACTAGCCCGCGCTTCAGCTGATCTAGCAGCTGCATGCTCAGCAAATTGCGCACGTTGTAGTTGAACTCCAGCCCTCGCGGGCTGAACACGCAAGGCTGAGCGCCGCCGGAGATGTAGCTGTTTCCGTGGATGCCGTCGCTCAGCAAGCCCTGCTGAGGGAGATCTTTGCTGGCCAGGTACAGGCTCAAGTAGGCCAGCTGCCGGCGCTCGGCCAGGCCGCGCGTCACCGCGTCGTAGGTCGGCACCCAGCGCGCCGCGCTGGCTGAGTCTCCGCGAGGATTTAGACCGCTGATCACGCTGACCACGCCGCGGGCCTCTAGCTGGTCAAGCAGCGCGCTCATGTTCGCGTAGAAGGGGAACAACGCGCTCAGGTAGGTCGCGCCGAGGCCCATGTCGTTGGTGCCGTAGTTTACAAACGCGAAGCGCGGGTTCAGCAGGTCGAGCTCTTGGGTGAGCGGCGAGGGCTCGCCGGCGATGACCCAGCCCGCGCTCCGCCCGACCACCGCCGCGAGGGTCGCGCGGTCAAATGGCGTGGTGCCAGCGGCGTTACCTGCGCGGAAATAGTTGATGCTGGGCAGTAGATCTCGCCCATTTAGCTCAAGCTCGTAGCTTGGCTGGCTGCTGCCGGCGAAGCAGTACATGAAGCTCTTGCTGACGGTGCCCGATGCCCCGACCTTCATGAACACCGAGTCTTGCGCGGCGCCGTTCCGTGCGGCAATGTCAGCCGCCTCCGCGAGCACGCTAGGGGTGATCGGGGAGCTGACGGCTGTTGGGTCGTAGCGCGCAAACCCCGCGCCCGGCGCCGCGCCGCTGCCACCTGTCGCGGCTCCGCCCGTTCCACCCCCGCTCCGCCCGCCGGCGGCCGCTCCGCCGGTGGCCGCTCCGCCCGCGCTGGTCCCTGCCGCCGCGCCGCTAGACGTGCCGCCCCCGGCTGCGCCGCCGCTCCCTGCGTCTCGGCCGCCGCGTTGGGTCGTATCCTCCGCGCCGCAACTCAGGCACGCCCCGGCTAGACCCAAGCCAAACCACGCACGTATCCGGCTTGGGTGAGTCATCAAGCCAGCATAGCCCGGCCCAAGGTTCGGGGGTGGGGGGCGAGGCGCCCGCGCGCCACTCGGCGACCAGATGGCTATTCAAGCCGGGCGCTGCGCGCACAAATGCCCCGTTTTGCGCGAGTCACTCGCGGTTTTGCCTCACTTGGAGGCCTGATTCCGCCTTTTCTCCGGCCCGTCGATGCTGAGTGTGGTATGGCAACCACCTACCGCTTGTTCAGGCATGCGCGTCGGCGTATTGCCGCGCAGGCAAGCGGTGCTGAGCTGGCTCTTTACGCTACCCAAGCAGGGTTCAGCGCGAGTCTGGTTCGGCTCCCCACCCCCCAATGACCCAACCGCCAGGCGCTGACGCTCGCGTCAGCCTGGCTAACCTAGGAGGTATTTTGAGAGGAAATATCACATTTACCAAACGACAGCGTGAGCGTGACAAGGCCGAGCGAAAGAAAGAGAAGGCGGCCAAGCGCGAAGAGCGACGTGTCAGCGCTACGGATCAACCCGAGGTGCCGCCCGGCGTCGACCTCGACATCGCGCACATCGTGCCCGGACCCCAACCGATCGAAGAAGACGACCAAGACGTCTAGCGATCTCACTCAATTCAGTGCGCGACTGCGCAAAGGAGTAGTTTGAGGCGACGTGACCTGAGTGCACGCCTCAGCCTGGTGGTGTCGGTTCGGACCTAGATGGTGCGAGTCGCGACCCGCACGGAAGTGCCGAGCAAAGTCATGCTCACCAGGCTGAGTGCGTTGCCCAAGACTCGCCCTCCACCCCCCAGCCAGCCCGCGCTGGCCGTCACGACCCGCGCCGCCCTCGCCCCGCGCGCTGCGAGCGGAGCGCTTGAGGTAGCTGATCGGCTTCGCGCCGCCCGGCCGCTGCTGCCGCGGCAGAGATCCTCGCGGAGAGCTTGTGGCCCGCTGACTTTGGTGACACGGAGCTAGCCATGGCAGAGGTCGAGCCCACCCGCGCGCTCGGCGCCCTTGAAAAGCGCCTCCCCGGTCCCGATGACGCCGTCAATGGTGACCTGCTGCTCGAGGCGTTCCTAGCCTACGTCGAAGACATCGAGCTGACGCTCTACCCCGCCCAAGAGGAGGCTATCCTCGAGATCTTCGCGGGCAAGCACGTGGTGCTGAACACGCCGACCGGCTCGGGTAAGTCGCTGGTCGCCCTGGCCGCGTGCTTCGATGCCTTGAGCCGCGATGAGCGGGCTTTCTTCACGGCACCGATCAAGGCGCTGGTGAGCGAGAAGTTCTTCGATCTGTGCCGGGTATTGGGCCCGGACAACGTGGGCATGATGACCGGCGACGCGAGCATCAACCGCGACGCGCCGGTGATCTGTTGCACCGCTGAAATTCTGTCCAATATCGCGCTGCGACAGGGGGCCGAGGCCGACGTGCAGCGCGTGGTGATGGACGAGTTTCACTACTATGGCGATCGTGATCGCGGGGTCGCCTGGCAGGTGCCGCTGCTGACGCTGCCCAAGGCGCGCTTTCTGCTGATGAGCGCGACGTTGTCGGAGCCAGAGCGCTTTACCAAAATCCTTGAGGATTTAACAGGTATCGAGGCTGCGCTGGTACGTACGACCGAGCGCCCCGTGCCCCTTGACTGGGATTATCGAGAGAAGCCCCTCAGCGAGACCATCTCCGATCTGCTGACTGAGGGCAAGGTGCCGGTCTACATCGTGCACTTCTCCCAGCGCGCCGCCAGCGAGGCCGCGCAGTCGCTGATGAGCCTGGATTTTTTGTCCAAGGAGCAGAAGCAAGAGCTGCGCGAGGAGCTCAAGGGCTTTCGCTTTGACAGCCCGTTCGGCAAGGAGCTCTCGCGGTACATTCCCCACGGCATCGGGGTGCACCACGCGGGCATGTTGCCCAAGTACCGGCGCCTGGTGGAGCGCCTGGCCCAGCGCGGCTACCTCAAGCTGATCTGTGGCACCGACACGCTGGGGGTGGGCATCAATATCCCGCTGCGCACGGTGCTGTTCACCCAGCTGTGCAAGTACGACGGTCACAGCACCAGCGTGCTCACCGTGCGCGATTTTCAGCAGATCGCAGGTCGAGCCGGGCGGCGCGGCTTTGACACCCAAGGCAGCGTGGTGGTGCAGGCGCCCGAGCACGTGGTGGAGAACCTGCGCATCAAGGCCAAGGCCGCGGCTGGCGCCAAGAAGAACAAGAAGCTCCACCTCAAGAAGCCGCCAGACCGCGGCTACGCGCCTTGGGAGGCGACGACGCTCACGCGGCTGCGTGAGTCTGCACCTGAGGCGCTGACCTCGCGCTTTGACGTCACCCACAGCATGCTGCTCAACGTGCTCTCTCGTGAGCATGAGAGCGGTTGCGCGGCGATGAAGCAGCTCATTCGCAGCTCCCACGAGACTCCCGTGCGGAAGCGCGCGCTGGGCAAGAAGGCTATCGTCTTGCTGCGCTCGCTGGTGGAGGCCAAGATCGTCGAGCTGACCCCACACGGGGTGCGCATCAACGGTGACCTCCAAGAGGACTTCTCGCTCAACCGCGCGCTCGGGCTGTACGCGGTGCAGGCGATCGAGTCTTTGCAGCCGACGGACCCAGAGTACAGCCTGATCGTGCTCACGGTGATCGAAGCGATTTTGGAGCAGCCGCAGCAGATCTTAAAGCGCCAGGTCGACGTGCTGAAGACGCGGCTGATGAACCAGCTCAAAGCCGAAGGCGTGGAGTACGAAGAGCGCATCGCGGCGCTCGAGAAGGTCGACTACCCAAAGCCCGATCAAGATTTTATCTACGGTACCTATGAGGCCTTCGCGGAGCAGCACCCGTGGGTCGCGGGCTACCGCGTGTCGCCCAAGAGCATCGCGCGCGACATGTACGAGCAGGGCGAGACGTTTCACGGCTACGTGCGCACCTATGGCTTGCAACGCGCCGAGGGCGTGCTCTTACGCTACCTGACTGACGTGTACCGCGCGCTTGAGCAGAACGTCCCAGAGCAGTGCCGCACGGAAGAGCTGGCTGATCTCGGTCAGTGGCTGGGCGGGGAGATCCGCAGCGTAGACGCGAGCCTGTTGGATGAGTGGGAGCAGCTGCAGGATCCGAGCCGCTTGCTGCGCGGCGCCGCCGAACCGGAGCCAGAGCCAGACATCACCCGAGATCGCAAGGCGTTTACAGTGCTAGTGCGTAACGCCGCTTGGCGGGTGGTCCAGGGCCTAGCTCAGCGGCGCTATGAGCGAGTGCTCACTCAGCTCGCCGAGCTGTCTGGTGCGCCCGCCCTGGCGGCCCAGGCGCTCACGCTGCCGACCGCGCTCGACCAAGCGGGTGAGCGCTGGACGCCTGAGCGCCTAGAGCAGCGGATGGCTGAGTATTTCGCGGAGTATTCTGAGCTCCGCACGGACCCCAAGGCTCGCAGCCCGGCGCACCTGCGCTTCGAGTACGAGGCTGACGTGTGGCGCGTCGCGCAGAGCTTGGTCGACCCGGATGAGCACCTGGAGTGGCGCCTGCGCTTCGAGGTGGATCTGCAGGCCTGCCGCGAGGCGAACGCCCTGATCATGCGCCTAGATGCCATCGAGGCTGGATGACCGACCCGCTGACCGCCTACCTTGGGCACTACGCGCCGTCGATCGTCGACGCGGTGCGCGCGCTGGCTGAGGCAGGTGAGCTCGGCGCTGCCGTGCAGAAGCGCTACCCAGCGCCGGCTGAGGTGACGACGGATCCGGCGCTCCACGCCTACGTGATGGATCTCAAGCAGCGCTTCCTCAAGCGCTCTGCGCCCCTCGCCAAGGTTTGCTTCGACGACAAAGCGACGACGCTCCACCGCGCCCTCGGCCTCCACAGCTTCGTCTCGCGGGTCCAGGGCAGCCGCCTGAAATCGAAGCATGAGCTGCGCGTGTCGAGCCTGTTCAAGCAGACCCCGCCGGAGTTTTTGCGCATGGTGGTGGTGCACGAGCTGGCTCACCTGCGAGAACGTGAGCACAACAAGGCGTTCTACCAGCTATGTTGCCATATGGAACCAAGCTATCACCAGCTAGAGCTTGACCTGCGGCTGTACCTCGCGGCGCGCGATCTCGGTCAGCTGACTTAGGGCCCGCGAGGCGTGTCCGTCGGCGCGGTGCTGGGGTGGGCGGTGGCAGCGCTGCCCGACAACGTCAGCGCGCGGGCGCGCCGCGCGCGCTTCCGCGAGAGCTCCACGCCGATCGCGTCAAGGCCGAGCCCGTTGGCCACCGCCAGCACCGAGCCCATGCCGCAGAACGGATCAACCACTGTCGTGCACGCCGTGTGGCTGAGCAGGAAACGACAGCTGAAGTCGCACACCGCGGCGCCCATGGCGCGCGACCAGCTCATCTCTCCGAGGTGCGGGAGCAAATCAGGGACGGAGCGGCCCGGCGGGATGCGCAACGCCTTGCTGAAGCAGAGCAGGTGCGCGTAGCCGGGGCGCCCGAAGCAGGTCGTGCCTGCTGGCGCGCGGCACACGATTTTGTGCCACAGCAGCGCGGCGCCGGCCGCCTCGGCGCCGCGCTGCACCAGGTAGGCCTTGTCGACCCAGGTGCCCTCGCGCTTGATATCAGTCTGGAAAAACAGGCTGACGGCGGACTCGTCAGTCGCCGCGCAGGCCGTCGCCGCTGCCTCGATGAACCAGTCACGCCAGCCGTCGAAGCCTAGAGCTGGCAGCTCTGAGACATCCGGCAGTGAGGTGATCAGCGCCTGATCGGGCGCCAGCCTGCGCTCGCGCAGCCAAGCCAGCCCGTCACCTTGGTACACGCTGCGCGACGCCATGCGGGGTCGTAGCACGCAAGCCGCGAGCACACGGCATGACTGCATGTGCGAGGACGTATGCGACGTATTCCGCGCGGCTTTTGCCCGGATTGTTTCATTCTGGTGCGAGTGCGCCCGGGTGCGTGCCGTAAGGCAGCGGCTCAAAGTGCCGCCAAAAGGTGGCGAACGCGCGGCCAACAGGTAGCGAGCGCGGGATCGCGAGCACCAGCTGGCCGCATTGGAGCTGCACGGGGGGCGGGATCTGTCATAATCTCGGAGCTATGCCTTTTTCACTCGCTCGCGGTTGTGTGTTGGGAGCGAGTTTTGTCGCTCTGCTGATCAGTGGCTGCTCGGGCGAGGAGTTCTCTGGTGACGTAGATGCTGGCTTCGACGCGGGCGGCGCCGATAGTTCCGCAGGGAATGCTGGAGGCGGTGGTAGCGGCGGCACAGCCATCGGAGGCGCGGGCGCCGGCGGGGGCAGCGCCGGCGGCGCAGCGGGCTCAGGCGGCTCAGCAGGCTCAGGTGGCGCAGCAGGCGCAGCAGGCTCAGGTGGTGCAGCGGGCTCAGGTGGTGCAGCGGGCTCAGGTGGTGCAGCGGGCTCAGGTGGTGCAGCGG